>JASGJX010000020.1:0-5811 GCA_049840655.1 Chryseolinea sp. | reverse complement strand
GTTGTGAACCTCGATGATTTCATTAGAACTATCACCTCGGAAATCAACGGATACAATCATGCTGAAATGGTACGCGTTGAATTCCGGAATAGCATTGCAGAAACCATCACTATAGATGCTAATTTATTGGAAAGCGTCGTTCTTAACCTTATCGAAAACAGCATCGTTTTCAGAGGGGCGAACGATCCATTTGTATTGTGTATTTTTCATCGCGAAGCTGACCAATTCGTTTTAAAGGTCATGGACAATGGTATCGGAATTTCACTGGACGATAGGGACAAAATATTTAATATGTTCTATCGCGGATCTGAGCGGTCGACTGGCAATGGATTGGGACTCTTTATGGTGAAAAAGACCATTGAAGTCTTGCACGGCACGATCGGAATCGAGAGCGAATTGAATCAGTTTACAAGCGTTACAATCAAAATACCATTGTCAAACTGATTATTCCTTAGAACTGCGCCTCAGTCAACTCCCTGTTGATCATTGCACCCGTCATGTTTCCAGTATACACTGCGTTGGCGACCGACCGCATCATGCTTGAATTATCGCCACAGGCATAGACGCCATCAACGGTTGTCTTACACGCAGCGTCGACAACGATGTGACCTTGTTCAGTTAACGAACATCCTAATTTCGTTGCAACGTCTGAATGTTGCGTAAACGGAACCGCTGCATAGACCGACTCAAAGGCGATTTTGGTTCCATCGGCAAAGACTACATTCCTGACATAGCCGGCCTGATGGTCAATGGCCGTAATCTCAGTCTCAATAATCTGAATATTATGCCTGCTGAGTTTCGAGATCTGTTCATCGCTTAAATCCGGCTTGCCGTTCGACAGGATGGTAATATCCTTCGTCAGATTATTTACCAGCGAGGCCAGATGGAATGCCCGCTCACCCTTAGCAATGATTGCTGTTTTCCGATCACGTAATTCATATCCATGACAATACGGACAATGAACAACAGAGATGCCCCAGCATTCTGCAAATCCTTTTATGTCCGGCATGTGATCCTTTATCCCCGATGCCAACACCAGCTTTTTTGATTCAAACTGCTGACCATCCTGCGTTCCGATAACAAATCCTTTCTCATTCCTTGTCGCGTCGATGGCAAGGCCGTTTAAGAAGCTCACGGTCTTGTAAGCCATCACTTGCGCCTTAGCTATTGCAGCAATCTCAGCTGGTCTAACACCATCCTGCGTAATGAAATTATGTGAATGAGGTGTTTGCCTGTTGCAGGGTAAACCGCTGTCAATGATGAGGACGGATCGAAGGGAACGCCCCAGGGACATTGCCGCAGATAGTCCCGCATAGCTACCGCCAATGATGATGACGTCATAGGTTTTGTTATCGCTCATTCAGTTTAACTTTAAAAACACACTCATTTTCTACCTGACAAGATTGCGGTCCTAAAGGTTCCCCGGCAGCAATCACCAATGGTTACAATTTTCTTAACTTGCCTATTAAACTGCGATCTCTGTTGCTCTAACCCCTCGTCTATATGCTACTCCAACTGCATACCGCTGCAACCCGGTTTTTCTCACGCTTCACGTATAAGTCATTAATATTTTCGATCATTCTTTTTGGATGCTTAGCCATGATCAATGGCTGCAAAAGTAGTGACGATCCCACTCCAGTCAGACCCGACCTGAAGGAACCGGTTATTACGAGCTTCACGCCAACGTCAGGGCTGGCCGGTACAACGGAAGTCGTCATAACAGGCGAAAACTTCAGCGCTACTGCCGGGGATATTACTGTGAAGATCGGAAATGTTGCGGCTACTGTTAAGGCCAGCACCACAACCTCGATCACGGTAACAGTACCGGCAGGAGCAATCACAGGAAAGATCTCTGTAACCGTCAAGGGAGCTACCGTCACTTCTGCTAATGACTTCACAGTAATCACGAGTCCAAAAGACTTCTTCACATTAACTGTAGATGCCAGCTACCAAACTTCCGAGATAGATGCGTGGGTACTGGCGAGCTCCAAATCAGGGGATTGGATAGATGTGCAGCCATACGAGGGCGGACAGACCATAACGCTGAACGGGGTGGTGACTGATGTAAACACGTTTACGCTGCATTTCCTTACGATCTCGAAACAGTCTGGGAATAACTATTGTACCATGAAGTCCATCACGGATGTTCCGGTGAACGGCACGTGGCTGCTAAAGACTATGAGTTCAACGGCACCCGATCTTAAGCTCACAGTTAATGTTAATAACTACACTTTACCAACTGATTGGTTCAAGATTTTCCAGGGCCCGACGGTGACCGCGAACGTAGGAACCAGCGGATATGGAATGACCGGTAGCGGAAGCAGCCTGAGCATGGATGTTTCTGTGCTGAAAAGTCCGGCGGATGTATTGGTAACCCTCTACGAAAATGGACTCCCCAGGTATGCAAAATACAAGAGTGTCACCGTGCCCTCCACGATTACCCTTGATGCGTCGACTGCGGCCGTCGCCGCCGATCGGACGTTTACAATGTCATTGCCAACCAACAATTATTTCTACGTGGCCATCGACGCATTCGACAAGGATCAGAAGTATGGGTACTCTATGTTCAGGTACATGAACTCAGACGGTGGTCCGGGTGTCAGTCTTGGTTATCAGCAGGGATATCAAAAATACCGGACAATGATTTCATATCGGGACGGAAAGAAAATAGCAGACTTAACAACATTCAAGGATGCCGTTGAGGAGACGCATACTTTCCCAGCCTTTGATTTCACATTTAACGGTTTGAACGTAACTGATTTCAAGGCAGTATCAGATCTGCCTTTTGCAGCTGCAACTGTTGATTTTCAATATAATCAACCGGGCATGGTTCTTCTCTGGAATGTGGTAGAGCCAGGATCAGGTTCATCCAGGGAGATAACTTTTAAGGCCAAACCTTTTCCTGCAGAAATCATGACTGCGCATCCGTTTTTGCCGGCTCTGGGAACCACGCAGATACCCGCCGGCGGCGTTTCCGCGTTTCAATTTTTCGATGGCAAAACGTACAACAATTTCGTCGATGCCGCCTCAAAGAGCGAAAGCGTTGTCGTCAACTTCCTTTCAGACAATTATTTCCGGTTTGGGAAGACCGTGAACTAGTCCAACCTTTTTGGATACTACTTTCGGAGATTTGGATACAATCCCCATTGCGTCGTCATGCAATTTTGAGTCGTTGAAAAAACTCAGACATGATACAAGCAAAAGGATACGCGGCCCTCGACGTAAAAGAGAAACTTACGCCCTGGAATTTCGAACGAAGAGATATCGGCGCGCATGACGTGCAAATTGAAATCCTGTATTGTGGTGTTTGTCATACCGACATGCATTGCATTAACAATGCCTGGTTTCCGGGCATCTTCCCTATGGTTCCCGGCCATGAGATAGTAGGTAAGATCAAGGCAATCGGTAGTCAGGCTAAGAAATTTAAAGTGGGAGATATAGCGGGTGTTGGAGTAATGGTTGACTCCTGCCAGCAGTGTGAGGACTGCAAAAGTGGTCATGAACAATTTTGTCAGGTTCAAACCGTCAATACCTACAACAATCTCGACTTACAAAAGCAACCAACTTACGGCGGATATTCTAATACAATAGTCGTTAAGGAAGACTTTGCTTATCGCATATCGGAGAAGCTGGATCTCGCAGCGGTGGCTCCATTGCTATGCGCCGGAATTACAACTTGGTCGCCTTTGCGTAAATGGAAGGTTGGCAAAGGGCATAAGTTGGGTGTCGTGGGACTTGGTGGGCTGGGCCATATGGCGGTGAAGTTCGGTCGCGCACTGGGAGCGGACGTTACCGTCATCAGCACATCGCCGCACAAAGAAGAAGCCGCGAAACAACTGGGCGCGCATCACTTTGTAGTGTCGAAGGATGAACAGCAAATGAAGTCGGTATTTCATTCCTTCGATTTCATCCTCGATACAGTTTCCGGCAATCAGGATATCACACCATACCTTGGGCTATTACGAACCAATGGGACCTACATCAACGTTGGGCTACCCGCAAAGCCATGGGAGATATCTTCGTTTTCGGTTGTCGTCGGGAACAAATCAATAACAGGATCGGGCGCCGGAGGCTTAAAGGAAACACAGGACATGCTCGACTTCTGCGCGGAGCACAACATCGTTTCAGATATTGAACTGATCGATATCAAAAATATCAACCACGCGTTTGAAAGGCTGGAGAAGGGCGACGTGCGGTATCGTTTCGTTATCGACATGTCTACCCTAAATTGAAATCAGGTATCTTTGATAAGATGAAACCCGCGGCACCGTTACAAATTAATTCGATCTCTGAACTGCACCGGAACCGGGAGCTACCGAAGCCGAGGCATCCTCTCGTCTCCGTCTTCAGACTGGATCAGGTGCCACCCAGTGCGTCGGCCCTCGTCGGACAAATGGTTATCGGCTTTTACTGTATTGCCATCAAGAAGAATTATTCGGGAAGGTTTAAATACGGTCAACGTTACTATGATTACGATTCGGGCGTGATGTCATTCTTCTCGCCAGGCCAAATACTCTCGCACGAAGAAGGTGAACCTGAAGCAATAGAAGGAGTGTCCTTCTGCTTTCATCCGGATTTTATAGCTGGATACTCCCTGGCAAAAACGATCAGGAACTATGGGTTCTTCTCGTACGAAATAAGTGAGGCGCTTCATCTTTCGGAGGATGAGGAATCGATAGTTGAGAATATCCTGTCAAACATTGAAAGAGAATATCAGTCAAACATTGACAAATACAGCCAGGATGTGATCATCGCTCAGATCGAGTTGCTGTTTCAATACAGCAACCGGTTTTATAACCGACAGTTCATCACGCGCAAGCCGGCAAACGACGAATTGTTGATCCGCCTGGAAACAATCCTGAACAACTACTTCATGCGTGAGAAGAACATGGAGTCAGGGCTACCGACGGTTCAGCACATAGCCTCGGAGTTAAATGTGTCACCGAACTACTTAAGTGATATGCTGCGAAGCATCACCGGCCAGACGACGCAACAGCACATTCACGGAAAGCTGATCGACAAAGCGAAAGAATTGCTGACGACCACGTCGCTGTCGGTTAGCGAGATTGCCTACAGGCTGGGATTTGAGTACCCGCAGTCGTTTAACAAACTGTTCAAGAACAAGACGAGTCAGTCGCCGCTGGAGTTCAGGCAGTCGTTTACTTGATAAACAAACGATCGTAGCAAATCATTTCCGAACGATCAGGGTAACGACTATGATCAAATAATCATGGGGCATTTCATAAATTGATCACCTCCGGCGCCTTACTCCACTTGCTGATCTTATCCGTGGTAAGAATATTAAACGCCGGATTTGTTCCTCCCAGTTCACCGGAATGTTTGCTGAACACCACCGTCGCGATCTGATGATGGCGAATCACATACGAGCATAAAATGCATGGCTCAACGTTCGTGTACAGCGTGGCACCTTTGCAATCACCAAGCTTTGAAACGGCATCCAGAATAGCAACAACCTCCGCATGCCTCGTCACATCTTTCAATTGCCTGCTCTTCTCATAACCCTCACCAATCACCTGACCCTTGAGCACCACTACACTTCCCACAGGACTTTCACCTTCCGCCGTTGCGAGTTGGGCAAGTTCAAGGCAACGATTGAGGTATTCTGTATGATTGCTCATGATTGAAGCACTTTGCCTGCGAGGTTCTTATGAACTTCCCTCCCCTTCCGGACAATGATCTCAACTACTTCCTGAATATCCTTCTTCGACGTTCTGAAATTCACGATGCAGGCTCTTAAACAATATTTGCCTTCAACTACTGCATTCGACAGGAACACCTCGCCTCCCTGCT
>JASGJX010000019.1:0-38278 GCA_049840655.1 Chryseolinea sp. | reverse complement strand
AAGGTTAATAGGGAAACACGATAGAATCCGAACAGCACCTAATCAGTACATGTTTGCCTGCTGCGACCGCATCGACCGCCTGCTGCACGTGGAAATAGGGAGGGCTGTGGATGGTCACTGCATCCACGTGTTCAAGCATCTTCTTGTAGCCATCGAGACCGGTGAAGCGCTTGTCAGCGGCGATGTTGTTAGCGTCGCCATACTTGTTCACCCGGTCTTCAAAGTAGTCCGCCGCGGCCACGAGCTGGAACCCCGGATTTTCTTTGATGATGCTGGTGACGAAGGTGCCGCGCCCGCCGCAACCAATGTTGCCGATTTTGAACACAGGGCCGGTGTAGGGGGCTGCGGGGGCGGCTGTTTGAGCGCTCGCGATCTGATTCACCAGAGTGGCGAGTCCGGAGGCTTGGAGGAAGGTGCGACGGTTCATGGCGATGGCTGGGCTGGGTTTTGGTTCACTCCCCACTACGACTGGGAGCGGCCGGTGTTTGGGTTGTGAGGCGATAAATTGGAATTGAAATTTAAATCATTCGTCTGCGACTAATGATTGAAGCGGGCGATACCGCAGTTGAAGAATGCAGCATTTATTGAGCTACACGGACTCCTGGAAGGTCTGCATGGTCAGCTCACGGAAGGCGCGGACATGAGCCGGTTCGCTGCCGACCCTTGCGCTGCACGAAGAAGACCTCCTCGTGACCAAAAAGGCTGGAGACATCGCGCGCGATGACTTCCTTTTCACCGATGGCGCTGCGCGGCGGCTTGAGGCTGGCTGCGCTGGTGCTGATGGCGATTCCAAAACCAATCGACACATAGCTGAGCTGCAACGTGCGATTGGTGGCGGTCATGATGACGTGCATCTTGTCGACCAGTCCGGCCTGGGTGAAGATGCGGCGCACCTGCCGGTGCGAGCTGCTTTCTTCCGGAGCCAGCACCAGGGGCTCATTGACGATGCTGGCCAGTGTGGGTTTGCGGGTGTCCAGCAGCGGGTGGCCTTTGGGGCACATGAGGTGGAAGGCGTACCGGGCCAGGGGCAGGCATTGATACTGCGGCATGGGTTCGTCACCGGTGGCGATGCCCATCACGGCCACATCCGCCTCGTCAGCTTCGATGACCTTGCGCGCCAGGTAGGATGAGCGGTCCAGCAGCACCAGCTTCACATTCGGATGATTGCGGCGGAAGAGGATGACCGGCTTGCGGAGCGGGCCGGAGAGCATGGTGGTGGGCGCGACGACCGTGAGCGTGCGGGCCATGCCTTCGCGGCGGTCCTGGAACATGGCGCGCAGGCCATCGAACGATTCCACCAGCGGAGCGGCCAGATCGACCAGCATGCGACCATCGTCCGTGAGCGCGACTTTGGAGCCTTCCGCGGTGACCAGTTGCACACCGTACTCATCTTCCAGGGATCGGATCTGCTGCCATACCGAAGGCACGGCGAGACGCATGGCCGCCGCCGTGCGGGCGAAGCTGCCCTGCCGGGCGAGTTCCACCAGCGAGCGGATCTGGCGAAAGCGCACCTCTTTAAAGTACCGGCGCGCCTTGGATTCTGCCGGGACGGCTTTGCTGAGGACAGTATGCTTCGCTTTCATGGCTCGTTCGTTAGTCATCTCCTAACGGCGAGGTATTGCAAAGGCAATCGGATGGGGAGGGAGGCCGGGAAAGCGGCCCAGGGAGCGTTTGTCCAAGCTCCATCCATCGATGTGAGAAGAGCCGAGTGTCGGATTTCGAACCGACGACCTACTGATTACAAATCAGTTGCTCTACCACTGAGCTAACCCGGCGGGCGTTGGATACGGGTGGCCATCATAGAGACTTCGAGGGCGGCTGCAACCGCGAATGATTGCGGTGAATGATGGCTGTGCTATCGCAGGGATGATGAATTCTCCGCGCCTGCTGCTTGTTGCCACCTCGAATGCCCACAAAACGGCGGAGATCGCTGCCATGCTGGGGAGCAGCTGGGAGGTGAAGGATTTGCGGTCCTATCCAGAGCTGGTGTCACCTGAGGAGAATGGCGACACTTTTGAGGCCAATGCGCGGATCAAGGCGGAGGCTGCCAGCACGGCGCTGCCGGACCTGCTGGTGCTGTCCGATGATTCCGGCCTTGAGGTCGACCGGTTGAACCAGGCCCCCGGGGTGCGCTCCGCGCGCTATGCAGGCCCGGAGGCCACGGATGCGGACAATCGTGAGCGCTTGAAGGCCGAACTGCGGGCACTGGGAGCGACGGGATCGCCCGCGCGGTTCCGCTGCTGCATGGCGCTGGCACAGGCCGGGACGACGCTGGCAGTGTTCAGCGGCGCCGTGGAGGGAAGTGTGATTTTGAGCGAGGCGGGAGCCGGAGGCTTTGGCTACGATCCGCTGTTCATCCCGGAAGGGCACACAGAAACTTTCGGGGTGCTGCCGGTCGAGGTGAAGAACCAGCTCAGTCACCGCGCCAGGGCGTTGTCCCAGGTAATTGAGTGGCTTGCGCAGCGCTGAGAGGCGCTGACCAGAAGTCTATATTACTATCCCCATCACACCGCCATGACGTGGTTGTGAGGGAGAGCGGTGGTCGGGAAAGGACTCCCGAGCATCCGCATCCATGCCCCGTATCACCGGTAATGCATGGGCTGGATAAGGGCTCAATCTGGCGGCAGAGCCAGTCATGCATTCTGAAGAGCGGCCCCATAGGAGCGTGCGTTTGCCACTGGCATAAAATGGTAAACCGGCTGGTCGGCAGAGTGAAGCAGCGGAGGGCCTTTCTAGCCTCTAGATGAATGAGCATTCGTTTATCAAGACCAAGCGCTCTGATTCACGGAATGCCATCCTCGAGAACCAGAGTTGCGAGATTTCTGATCTATGGTTTAGTTTTCAGCAAGAAAAGCGCCCGAAATCTTCTATTATTTATAACTTTTCTCTGGACTGATAGTATAAATTTGATAATTTCTCAAATATGAATGATCTGTCCCTCCCCATCCATTCAGGCGCTTCTTCACTGCTGACTAAGGCAGGTGTTGCCTCCAATGTAGGCGGTAGCGCACAGGACCTCTGCTCCTCTGCTTCAGCACGGGTGACTGCGCGGGCAAAGCCTGAGGCTGACGAGATCGCCGCACATCGCAGCCGTCACCGCACGGCGCATACCTGGGTCGCCTTCGGGGTCATGGGTGACTTTCTGATGGCCTTGCTAGGGTCGCTGATGGCGTTCTGGGTGCGTTTCAACACCCTGCAGCACGTGGGTCACTTCACCGAACTGGAACTGCGCCAGTATTTTGGCCACATGATCCTGGGCTCGGTGTCCCTGATTGCGGTGCTGACCTGGATGGGCCTGTACCGCCGCAGCATGCTGCTGCAGCCGCGCAAAACTACCCGCGTGATGATCAAGGGCTGCCTGGGCTGGTCGGCCGGTTTCCTGCTGCTGGTGCTGACGTTCCAGATTTCGCCCCCGATCTCCCGTATCTATATGGCGCTGAATGGTGCCATCACTTTGGGCCTGCTGCTGGCGTGGAGAATGTACTTTGATGCCCGTCTGCGTGAGCCGGCCCGCCTGGCCGTATTGCAGCAGCGCGCCATTCTGGTGGGCGGCAGCGAAGATTCTGTTAATCTGCAGCAGCAGTTTGCCCGCAATCCGGACTCGGCCATTCAGGTGATGGGCTGGGTTGCCGCCGACCCGGCTGAGGCGACTGAGTTTGCCAATGCGTCTGTCCCTTGCCTGGGCACGGTCGACCGCCTGGATGACATCCTGTCCGAGCACGCTGCTGACATGGTGGTGCTGTCCGATCTGGCGGACCGCGTGAACTTACCCACCGTGTGGCCAGCATTTGCGAGCGGGAGATGGTGCAGTTCAAGATCATCCCGTCCTGCTTCCGCATCTTTATCTCGGGTCTGCAGCTTGAGACAGTGGCGGGCACTCCGATTCTGGGCGTGAGCCGTCTGCCGCTGGACAGCACGCTCAATGTGATGGTGAAGCGCTGTGTTGACATCGTGGGCGCACTCGTTGGCCTGATGCTGTCCGCGCCGTTGATCATGCTCTTTGGTGCGATCGTCTGGCTGGAATCGCGCGGTCCGATTTTCTACCGCCAGCGCCGGACGGGCATCAACGGCAAGTCATTCGATATCTTCAAGATCCGCTCGATGAAGCTGAACGCCGAAACGAACGGCGCCCAGTGGTGCACGCAGGATGATCCGCGCCGCCTGCGGGTGGGCGCGTTCATGCGCAAGTGGAACATCGACGAAGTGCCGCAGTTCTGGAACGTGCTGACCGGTGAGATGAGCCTGGTGGGACCCCGCCCTGAGCGGCCCGAGCTGATTGCCAGCTTCAAGCACAAGATCCCGCACTACAATGCGCGCCACCATTCCAAGCCAGGCATCACGGGCTGGGCGCAGGTGAACGGCCTGCGTGGTGACACGGACCTGACGCAGCGCATCAAGGCGGACATCTGGTACCTGGAGAACTGGAACATGCTGCTCGACTTCCAGATCATGTTCCTGACCTTCTTCAAGCGGGACAACGCCTATTAATCGAGCGGGCTTTCCTCCGCCGCACTCCAGCCTGCCTCTCCCGCATGCCCTCCTCGAACGTCCCCACCTTTCTTCAACGCCTGCCCGTGCTCCTGGTGTGCTGCGGCATCATTGGGGCTGGCGCTCTGACCTTGTTCAGCGTGAGGCCGCCGATCTGGAGCCTGACCTGGAATTCGGCGGCGCTGCTCAGCTTTGGCGGGTTCATGTGCCTGCTGGCGGCGTTGATGATGAAGGCGGGGCGGTTGTGGAGCCTGATGCGGCTGGCTTCGGTCAACGCCATTGTGTTTGGTCTGCTGTTTGCCTTTTTGGAAGCAGGCGGCCGTCTGGCCAAGGTGGATTTTTCGGCCTATGAGCGGGCCAGTGCGGAGAGCAAGCGCAAGGCCTACCCGCCGTGGACTCAGGAGCCTGATCTGCCGCTGCCGGAAGTTTACTTCCAGCACTCCGGGCCGCTGAGCTGGACCGGCCAGCCGTTGCGTGCACTGGAGGTGCTGCGCCAGGGCACGGACAATGCCTATTTGAACGAGCCGTCGATCACGGTGAGCTATGACTCCGCCGGCTTTCGAAATCCGGAGAACATGGCGGACTGGGATGTGGTGGTCGTGGGCGACTCGTACACCGAGCTTGGCTATCTGCCGGACGCCGAGATGAGTTCCTCAGTGGCTGGCATGCGCAGCGGGTTTCGGGTGAAGAACCTGGGCGTGTGCGACACTGGGCTGCTAACCTATGCGCGCTACTTGCAGCGGTTTGGCGCGGCGCCCAGCTGCAAGCAGGTGGTGTTCGTGATGTTCGAAGGCAATGACATTCAGGACACCACGGCGGAGTATGAGGCGCTGCAGCGATTTCAACTGTCGGGCGAGCGCGAGTACCGGCAGCTCGGTCCGCAGACCTCGTTTGCGAAATCGCTGATCAAGGTGGTGCGCGATGCGCGCAACAAGCCCCGGGCGCAGAGCTATCAGAATGCCTGGTTCACGGCCGCGAGACCTGAGCTGCCAGTGACGATCAGCGTTGAGCTTCCGATTGGTCCCAAGGAGATGACTGGTACGCAACTGATCGCTTTGAAGGCAGGTGTGGCGGCCTGCGCGAAAGAGGCCAAGGCGCTCGGGCTGGCGGCCACGCTGGTCTATGTGCCGGTCAACAACCGCGTGTACAACGGGCTGCTGCGCTTTGGCGACTCGCTTCCGGCAGAGGTTCCCGTCTGGCAGCCGCATGACCTGCCGCGACTGGTGGCGGAACTGTGCGCAGAGCGAGGCATGGCGTTTGTGGACACAACACCTGCATTGCGTGCTGCTGCGGAGAAGGGGCGCTATGTGCACAACCGCATTCTTGACTGCCATGTGAACACCGAAGGCGCGAAGCTGATCGGTGATGTGATCGGAGATGCGCTTGGATCGACCGTCCGGCCGGCCCAGGTGGCCCAGCCGTAGAAGCAGGGCGGGGGATGTCTAGCGAACGCGGCGCACCGTGGTGCCTTCGCGCCACAGGCCTTCGGTCATGACAAACTTGGGGTGCTCGGGCGCACCGTGCTCGTTGTGGTGAAATTGCTCCACCAGCAGATCCACGGCTGCGGCGCCCAGCACGTCCGGCTGCTGATCGATGCCGCTGAAGACTGGCCGCTCCGGCTGCCAGGCGAGCGTAGCGTAGCCGATATCCATGGGAATGCTGAATCCTTTTAGCCAGTCATAGGCGGTGACGCCACCGTCGATGACGACCTGCGGCCGCGCCCGCTTCACCCATTCGAGGAGCTCGGTCTTGGAAGGAGTACGCTTCAGGCAGAGCAGCTCGGCGGCCTGGGCCACGGGCAGAGGATGATGAGTGAGGAAGCTGGCCGACCACGCGCCGAACATCCGTTCGTTCACGGTGGTACCGGAGAAGAAGCCGATGCGCCGGTAGCCGAGTTTGCGCAGCTGGCGCATGGCGGTCATCATGCCCAGGTAGTGGTGATGGTGCACGCGGTGACGGGCGGGGCGTGCGTAGCCCAGGCCGATGACCACGCTGCTGAATTTCTCCCAGTGAGTGGAAAGGTGGCCGCGGCTGCGCGACAGCAGCGGCGACAAAATGAAGCCAGGAATTCCGCGCGCCTCCAGAATGCCAGAGAGCCGCGCGGCAGTCATGCCTTTGTCCGCCAGATGAAATTCGCTGACATGGAAGCCGAGGTGATCGGCCCGGCCCCGGACGCCAGCGATCAAGTGCATGGACCAGGGAGAATGACGGACCTCAGCCGCAGTCCGCTCAGCCCAGATGAAGCCCAGGGTGCGCGGTGAAGCGCTGCGGCGGCTGCGGCGCATGTGCGCCATCAGCTTGCTGATTTCCGGGTCGGGCCGGTAGCCTAGCTCCTGAGCCGCCTGCTTGACCTGCTCACGCAAGGAGGCTGTGACGTGCGGCTCGCCGCGCAGGGCGCGGGAGACGGTCATCTTGGAAATGCCCAGCCGGTCGGCGATGGCTTGTAGTGTGGGGCGCGACATTGGAGTGATTGTTACTGTAACAGGTCATTGCTGATTGCACCACCTGAAGACTGGCGTTTATCGAAAGCTCCTGTCAAAATTGCTTCGTCATGAAATTCTCCTGCCTTGCCTTTAGCAGCCTTCTGGCCCTGTCACCGCTCGCCGCCCAGCCGGTCTGGGTGGAAGCTGAATCGTTCGCCAGCCCCGGGGGCTGGGTGACGGACACACAGTTCATCGACATCATGGGCAGCGCCTATTTGATGGCGCACGGCATGGGCAAGCCGGTCAAAGATGCCAGCACGGAGGTGAAGGCGGCTCCGGGCACCTACACCGTCTGGGTGCGGACGAAGAACTGGGTGGGTCCTTGGGATGCTCCTGGAGCACCGGGCAAATTCCAGATCAGCGTGAACGGCACCAAGCTCGACAAGGTGCTGGGCACTGAGGGCAAGGACTGGCTTTGGGAAAAGGCAGGTGAAGTGAAGACCACCGGCGAGAAGACCAGCCTCGCACTGCATGACCTGACAGGTTTTGACGGACGTGTGGACGCCGTGCTGCTGAGCGATGAAGCTGGCTTCACGCCCGACAACAGCGTGGTCGAGACCAACAAGCTGCGTCACAAGCTGCTGGGCCTCCCGGAAAAAGCCCCGGAAACCCAGGAGTATGACCTCGTGGTGGTCGGTGGTGGTTACTCCGGCATGGGGGCCGCCATTTCAGGCGCCCGCCAGGCGTTGAAGGTGGCGTTCATTCAGAACCGTCCGGTGCTGGGCGGCAATGGCTCCAGCGAGATTCAAGTGTGGGCCATGGGCGGCACGCGCCGCGGCTTGTATCCGCACCTCGGCGAGATCGTGGAAGAGTTCGCCGACCGCGCCAGCAACAGCCCGGCGCGCGGACCCTGCCGAGTTCAATGACAAGTTGAAGGAGGACACGGTCAAAGCCGAGAAGAGCATCGACCTGTTCCTCAACACGCATGTTTATGGTGTGGAGATGGCCGAAGGCGGCAAGAACATCCGCAGCGTTGTTGGACTGGATGTGAAGTCGGGCAAGGAGACACGGTTCGTGGGCAAGTTCTTTGTCGACTGCACGGGCCATGGCAGCGTGGGTGCGCTCGCCGGCGCGGAATTCATGATGGAAGAAAAAGGCCGCATGGGCATGAGCAACATGTGGGTATTGAAGAAGGAAGCGAATCCTGTGACGTGGCCGGCCACGCCGTGGGCGCTGCCGCTGGCGATGGGCGATTTCCCCGAGCCCAAAGCGATGGAGCCAGCTGGTGTGAAGAACCAGGGCAATCTCACCGGTTATGACCTGGGCTACACCCCGGTGAAGAACGCCAAGGACTTTCTGCACGGCGAATGGTTCTGGGAGAGCGGTTTCGACAAGCATCCGATCAACGATCTGGAGCTGATTCGCGACCATAACTTCCGCGCCGTCTACGGGGCGGTGTCAGCACTCAAGACCAAGGGTGGCGACAAGTATGCCAATTACGACATGCAGTGGCTGGCCTACATTGGTGGTCCGCGCGAGAGCCGCCGTATCGTCGGTGACATGATCCTGAACGGTGAGGACATGGTGAAGACATGTCATTCATCCCGACGGCTGCGTGCCCACCACCTGGGACCAGGACCTGCACTATCCGAAGGAGCAGTATGCCACGAAGTTTCCGGACAATCCCTTCATCACCCGCGCCGAGTTCGGCAAGCACACCGATCGCAAGAACGGCTATCCGGTGCCCTACCGCTGCTTCTACTCCAAGGACATCGGCAACCTCTTCATGGCCGGACGCACGATCTCCGTGGAGCGCCATGCGCTGGGCACCACGCGCGTGATGCGCACCTGCGGCATGATGGGTGAAGTCGTCGGCAAGGCCGCCTGGGTTTGTGTGCGTCACCACTCAACAGGAGAACGAAGAGAACCTCAGCTGGCTTCTCGAAAGAGAAGATGCACAAAGTGTTGCCATAAATACATCAGAGGATTGGAACGTGACTGCTGTTGAACGACAGCGTATCAAGGGTTATCACTTTTATCCCCATAAGGTTAAGGGTGAAGGCTTCTTCATGGCAGTTATCCGAAAAACCTCCGGCTCCCCGACGACGGGTATGAAAGTTCCCAGCGAACTACCGCGTGTACCTGCCGCGGTACAGGATAGAATCACCAAATGGATTAATACTCCCGTTCGCTTCTTTTTACTTATAAGGATGAAATCAGAGCCATCCCACCCGGTTCTGAGAAGCTGTTAAATCTCCTGACTAAGCGCCTTTACATTGTGAACGCAGGCACGCTGATCGGAACAGCAAAGCATAACAAGGTTGTTCCGGCACATGCATTAGCCATTTCAGTTCATCTGGATCAGACTGATTGGATGGGCATCGACGTTGATCTTGAAACAGCAATCCGCTATCTGCGAAAAGAGCCAATAGACACTTCAGGTTTGCAGCGCGGATTCACGCTCGTGAAGTACCAGGGACTTCCACTTGGATGGCTTAACGTACTGGATACACGCGCCAACAATCTTTATCCGGCTGAATGGCGTATCCGCACACAGTCCCGATTGGAAGAGAGCGATCCCGAACAGTAGAGTCATTGAGTATTCTGATGTAAAACCGATGTCCAGAAATGAGTGCTCGAAATAGGCTTTTAACGTGGCATAATTGTTCAGGTCCCGTCGTGTTGATCAGGACCTGAATATGATCATGCAGACTTAGAACGCCTGAATCGCCTGTATGATGGCTTCTGGCAACGCTACTCCACTGAAAAATATACCAACGCAAAAGACTTTGCTATGGGCATTCGCAAGGCTGATCGCCAGTGGCAGTGAACTAACCGAAAGCCAGGCATAGGCAGCCATGAACAGGATGGCCATTGCCACCACTACCATCCCGATGCTTGCTCCTGCTACCAGTGCAGCGCTCAAGGCAACAACTATGATGCTCACGCCAAGCGATTTCGAAACCCCCAATTTGTTGGTTAAGGCAGTGGCAGGGACGCGAAAATACTGCTGACAAGATGAGAAGCCCCACGAGCACCATTTTAGGGTCCGTGGTGCCGATCATCGGGCTTGCCTGATTCACAAGTATCGATGGCAAGAAAATTGAAAAGGAAAGTAGTCGGTATACCGAAGGCGAGTCCAAGGCAAAAGATCGAGAGGCAACTTTGATTTGACGGAAACCACTTCGACTGGTGTTTCCATTTCGCGTCCTTCACTAACACGGAACAATGCCAGCGAATGCTTTTGAAGGAAGTACCCGGAGATAAAAACTGCTACCCCACCCGCAATGAATGTCAGGGGAGCACCTAGAAAATCTATGAGATCTACGATCACAGGCTCAAGTGCATAAAGGAGATTGGATACGATAGTCAGCACGGCCATCGCGCGTGGTAACTTTTCGACAGGAGTGAATAGTTCCAGGGTGGACAATGCCGGGCTGGTAAAAACACTCATCGCGATCAACCAGCAAACAATCAGTACAGGTAGAATCCACTTAAAAATTTCACCAGGGTTACCCAGCAACGTGAAGGCTACTGCCATGAATATCATGGCTGCGAAGCTGATCCCTGACGTTATGATCGGAAGACGGTGGCCTTTCTCGAATCGGTATCGGTCGCCGAGTTTACCTGCCACCGGCGGTGTCAGCAATGAGAATAATACCCTGCACAATGGCAAGCAGGAAGGGTGTACTGTGTAAAATGGAACTTTTCCAGCAATTTTGGCTGATAGTTTTCATACGCGATCCATCCAATAATGACAGAACCGTATAGTGCGGCAAGGCTCCAAAGCTGTTTCCAGTGTATCTGTCCCTGTGCGCGGGCGATAGAAATGGCATTCATAGAGGGTTTGTATTGACTACATTCATACTGGAAATCCAAAAAAGGTGTCCGCCGCCGCCGAAGCACTCGACATTCGGTCGTTTTCCTTATTTTTGGCCCTCTTTTACCCGACTTTGAGCATGCAGCTTTCAACGAAATATGACCCGTCGCGAGGTTGAATCAAAATGGTACCAGCATTGGATGGAAACCGGTTATTTTCATTCTACGCCGAACCCTGAAAAGGAGCCCTATTGTATCGTGATCCCCCCTCCAAACGTCACTGGAGTACTCCATATGGGGCACATGCTGAACAATACGATCCAGGACATCCTGGTCCGCCGAGCACGTATGCAGGGTAAGGAGGCATGCTGGGTACCTGGAACAGATCACGCATCGATCGCAACGGAGGCAAAGGTGGTTGCCATGCTTCGTGAACGCGGTATTAAGAAATCGGACCTCACCCGCGAACAGTTTCTGGAGTACGCCTGGGAATGGCGTAACAAGTATGGTGGTATTATCCTTCAGCAGCTGAAGAAACTAGGAGCTTCCTGCGACTGGGACCGTACCACGTTTACCATGGATCCAGCCTACTATGAAGCTGTGATCGATGTGTTCATCGACCTCCACAAAAAAGGAAACATCTACCGTGGACTCCGGATGGTGAACTGGGATCCCGCAGGAAAGACTGCCTTATCTGATGATGAGGTTATTCACAAAGAGGTCGCTTCTAAACTTTATTACATCAAGTATCCGATAGCTGGCAGCGACAATGAATTCGTCGTTATCGCCACAGTTCGTCCTGAAACTATAATGGCCGACACAGCAATATGTGTCAACCCTAACGACCCACGCTATACGCATCTGAAGGGAAAGAAGGCCAGGATTCCATTGATCGATCGTGAGATTCCGATCATTGAAGACGACTATGTAGCAATGGATTTCGGTACCGGCTGTCTGAAGGTCACGCCTGCGCATGACATGAATGATAATGAGCTTGGCAAGAAACACAATCTGCCTGTCATCGATATCCTCAACGAGGATGGAACGTTGAATGCAGAGGCCAAGATTTTCGTTGGTGAAGATCGATTCATCGCCCGTAAGAAGATTGCCAAAGAGCTGGAAGCAAAAGGTTTCCTTCAAAAGGCGGAAGACTATACCAGCACCGTAGGATTTTCTGAGCGAACTGACGCAGTGATTGAACCAAGATTGTCACTGCAATGGTTCCTCAAAATGAAGGATATCACAGTGCCTGCGCATCACAATGTGATGAATGATTACATTCAGCTGATTCCGCCAAAGTTCAAAAACACCTACAATCACTGGATGTCTAACGTACGCGATTGGTGTATTTCAAGACAGCTTTGGTGGGGGCATCGGATCCCTGCATGGTACGATACAGAGGGCAACTACGTTGTGGCGAAAACACACGAAGAAGCGCTCGAACTGTACAAAAAAGACAAGCCCGATTCAAAGACATCGTCACTTAGTCAGGATTCGGACGTGATGGATACCTGGTTCTCGAGCTGGCTGTGGCCAATGGCAGTTTTTGATACAACCATCTTCCGCGACGGGAACAAGGGCAATGCAGATCTTAATTATTACTATCCAACAAACGATCTGGTTACAGCACCTGAGATCCTGTTCTTCTGGGTCGCACGCATGATCATCGCGGGCTATGAATACCGTGGAGAAAAACCTTTCAGCAATGTTTATCTCACAGGCATTGTACGCGATGATCTGGGAAGAAAGATGTCGAAGTCTCTGGGTAATTCGCCCGATCCTCTCGACCTCATTGCTAATTACGGCGCGGACGGTGTACGTGCAGGTATGTTGTTTAGTTCTCCTGCAGGCAATGACCTCCTTTATTCGGAGAAGCTTGTAGAGCAGGGACGGAATTTTGCTAACAAGATCTGGAATGCATTCCGCCTTGTTCATGGCTGGCAAATTGATGAAAAGCTTGAACAGAGCGAAGACAACATAACTGCAGCTGCGTGGTTTGAAGAACGCATGACAATTGCCATTAATGAACTGGAAGACCACTTCTCCAGGTTCCGCATATCCGATGCCCTACACGCCGTTTATAAGTTGATCTGGAGTGACTTCTGCTCCTGGTATCTGGAAATGGTTAAGCCGGAGTTTGAAAAGCCGGTTGACAAGATTACTTATAATCAAACAGTCGGATTCTTCAAAACCCTGCTTCGCGCGCTGCATCCCTTTATGCCATTTATCACTGAAGAATTGTGGAATCATCTTCGTGATAAAACTGATGCGGAGCACATCATAGTTGCTCCGTGGCCCGTTGCCAAACCATCGACCAGCCAATTCATTGAAGAAAGCGAGCGTGCCTTTCTCGTTGTGAAAGAGATCCGCGATTTCAGAAACAAGAAAGGTATCTCCCCCAAGGAAACATTAACGCTTCATTGTGCTGAGAATCCGTTTCCTTACTTCGGTGGAATTGTCCGCAAACTCACCAACATCAATGAGTTTCAGGTTAGCACAGATAAGCCGGAAGGTTCAACACTTATGGCCGGCACTATGGAGTTTATCGTGCCTCTCGCAGTAGCTATAGATGTTGACAAAGAACTCGAATCAATAGAGCGCGAGCTGACCTATCTGCGTGGCTTCCTCGAAAGCGTTGATAAAAAACTCTCAAACGAGAAGTTTGTTTCGAGTGCTCCGCCTAAGGTCATCGAAAACGAACGGAAGAAAAAAGCAGACGCGGAGTCGAAGATGAAAGTGTTGGAGCAAAGCAAAGAGAAATTAAGAATTAAGAGTTAAGAATTGGCTACCGGCTATACGCCGTCGATACCACGAGCCTGGTCGTGGCCTTCAATCAGCCACAAGGCTGCTAACCAATTCTTCATTCTTAACTCTTAATTCTTAATTCTAAAATCTGGCCGCAAGCAACAATTCAATGCTCTTATGCTTGAGCCCGAACTTACGCGCCACGTGTTCATTGGTTAATCCACCCTTGTAGGTATATACTCCTTTCATGAACCACTTGTGAGAGAAGATCATTGCTTCCACTCCTCCTTCTTCCGCAGCGCGGAGAATGGTTGGAGTAAAGATATTGCTGAGCGCATTGGCCGCCGTATGGGCCACCCGTGATGCGACATTGGGAACGCAGTAATGTATTACCCCGTGCTTTCTGAATACGGGTCTGTTCAAGGATGTCGGTTCTGATGTTTCAATACAGCCCCCCTGGTCAATACTTAAATCGATGATCAGCGAATCCTGCTTCATGCGGCTCACCATCTCCTCTGTAATAACATGTCGTGGCCTGCCCTTCTCAGCACGCAAAGCGCCGATAACGACATCGGCTGTCTTTAACGACTCCCCCAACGTAACGGTATCGATGGTGGACGTATAAATTTGCTGACTGAGCAAGTGTTTGATGCGTCGTAGTTTGTACAGATGATTGTCATACACCTGCACCTCAGCACCCAGACCGAGAGCAGCACGAACTGCGTACTCGGCAACAGTACCTGCCCCTACGATAACTACTTTGGTAGGCGGTACGCCCGTAATCCCTCCGAGGATGACACCTTTTCCTCCATTTGCCGTGCTCAGATATTCAGATGCAATGCCCATAATGGTGCTTCCCGCTATCTCACTCATCGCACGGATGATCGGCATGCCTCCCACTTTGTCCTCGATAAATTCATACGCGAGGGCAGTGAGCTTTTTCTTCATCATCGCCTGCAGGCTCTCTACCTTTAGCTGACCTATCTGTAGGGCTGAAATGAGCGTTTGACCTGCATGCATCAACTCCATCTCCTCCATCGTTGGAGGTTCAATCTTAAGGATAACATCGGCCTGGTAAACTTCTTGAGCCGAGTATACGATCTTGGCACCTGCGTCGCTGTACTGCTGATCTGTAAACTTCGACCCCATACCCGCGGAAGTTTCGACCCATACATCGTGGCCATTGTTTACCAGTAGAGCCACAGCGTCCGGAGTCAGACTAATTCTGTTCTCTTGCAATGATATTTCTTTAGGCAGGCCAATGAAGAATGCATGCCTGCGCTTTCGTACTTCTAACGTTTGTTCCTGCGGTGTGATGCTGGCCTTCGCCAACGCCTCAAACCCTGTTTTCTTCTTCTCCGTCATGGACTGTAATCACTATAGTTCGGTGTGTGCTGTCAGTTAACTGAATGGTGGCGATGCCATGGGTTGGAGGAATGAGAGAGGGAATTTTTTCTGGCCACTCGATAAAGCAGGCACTGCCGGAATAAAAATACTCGTCCGCGCCAATGTCGTATGCCTCCGCCTCGTTCCGGATCCTGTAAAAGTCAAAATGATAGATACTACCGTTGGCTCCTGCTTCATACTGATTGACAATGGAAAAAGTCGGACTACTCATTGTCTCGGTTACCCCCAAAGCGGCTCCTACCGCTTTAATCAGGGTGGTTTTTCCTGCTCCCATTTCTCCCTTGAACAGCCAGACGCGATACTTCAATGCGAGCATTGAGATCGCCTGCGCTACGACACCCAGTTCATCCAGTGTGACACCGGCGAACTCTTGCCGCCCAAGGTCATGATGCATTCTTCGAAGTTAAGAAAATTAGTGGAATGATGATCTCCTCCATGCTCACACCGCCATGCTGGAAGGTATCCTTATAGAAATTAACGTAATAGTTGTAGTTGTTGGGATAGGCAAAAAACTGGTCCTCGATAGCAAAGACGTAGGTGGACGACACGTTCAGTTTAGGCAGGAACAACTTTTCCGGCCTGTTTACATTCATGATCTTGTCGCCTTCGTAACCCAGATTCTTTCCCTGCTTATAACGAAGGTTGCTGTTCACGCTTCGATCCCCTATGATCTTGAAGGGTCGCTTCACACGGATGGTCCCATGATCAGTAGTAACAATGACCTTCACATCCTTTTCAGCAAGCTTCCGCATAATATCAATCAGGGGCGAATGCAAGAACCAGCTTTTGGTGATCGACCTGTAAGCTGACTCGTCAGGAGCCAGTTCTCTCACCATGGCCATATCCGTCCGCGCATGAGAAAGCATGTCGACAAAATTGTAGACAATAACATTCAGATCGTTCTGAAAAAGATTGTTCACAGTATCGACCAGATTACGTCCCTCTTCCAGGTTCTTGATCTTGTGATACGACGTCTTGACGTTGAGATTGTTCCTGCGCAATTGCTTCGTAAGGAATTCATCTTCAAAGTTATTCTTGCCCTCGTCTTCGTCCTCTCCTACCCAGAGATCCGGGTGTGTCTTTGCCATTTCAGAAGGAAGCTGACCCGAAAAAATCGCATTGCGTGCGTATGCCGTGGTCGTTGGTAGTATGGAATAATAGGTCTCCTCGCGTTCTACATTGAAGTACTCTGTGAGCACAGGTTCGATTACCTTCCACTGATCAAACCTCAGGTTGTCAATCAGGATAACGAACACAGGTTTTTTCCCAAGCTCCGGAAATACCTTGCGCTTCATCAGCTGATGTGACAGCAACGGTTTATCTGCCTTGGGGTCGTTAAGCCATGATTCGTAATTGCGCATAATGAACTTGGCGAAGTTGGCGTTGGCCTCGGTCTGCTGCATGTTGAGCACGTCACCCATGCCTTCGTTATCCTTGTGGTCCATCTCAAGCTCCCAGAACACGAGCTTCTTGTAAATATCCGCCCATTGCTCGTGGTTCATCCTGTCCTGAAATGCCATGCTGATCTTTCGAAAGTCCTGCTGATAATTCAGGTTGGTCTTTTCAATCACGAGTCGCTTGTTGTCGAGAATCTTCTTTACCGACAAAAGTATCTGGCTCGGATTAAGTGGTTTGATCAGATAGTCAGCAATCTTGGATCCGATTGCTTCTTCCATGATATGCTCTTCCTCGTTCTTGGTGATCATCACCACAGGAAGATTTGGTTTGTTATTTTTGATTTGTGTGAGCGCTTCGAGTCCCGACATGCCTGGCATGTTCTCGTCGAGAAATACGACATCAAAGTGTTTATCATCACTCAGTTCAACTGCTTCTGAACCATTATTTACAGGAGTGATATCATAGCCGCGTTGTTCGAGGAAAAGAATATGGGGCTTCAACAAATCAATCTCATCGTCAGCCCACAAAATGCTATATCTTTGCATATTCTGTTTTTTTCAAAATTAAACATTAATCCCGATGATGTCCGACATTTCGGGAGTACCTGCAGCGTGGAGAGCGCGTTTTCAAAAATCAAAACTTCAATGATGTTCAAGACCAAAGGCCTGAAATGAACAAGAAGAAGATAATTAACGATCCGGTATACGGATTTATTACGTTACAGAGCCACCTCATTTTTGAAATTATCTCTCATCGCTACTTCCAGCGTTTGCGCCACATCAAACAGCTGGGACTCACCGATTACGTGTACCCTGGAGCACTCCATACACGATTTCAGCACGCTCTGGGCGCCATGCACCTGATGGGCAAGGCACTAGACATCCTGCGCACAAAGGGTATAGAAATATCCGCTGAAGAATATGAAGCTTCGCAGCTTGCCATCTTGCTGCATGACATCGGACATGGGCCGTTTTCGCATGCGTTGGAAGATAGCCTCCTCCACAACATCAACCATGAAAGTCTGTCGTACCTTTTCATGGACAAACTAAATGCCGATTTTGGAGGCAGTCTGGATCTGACCCTACGAATTTTCCGGAATAGTTATCCGAGGAGATTTTTCCACCAGCTCATATCCAGTCAGCTCGATATTGATCGTCTTGATTACCTGAAGCGCGATAGTCTTTTTACCGGTGTACAGGAAGGCAATGTTGGCGTCGACCGGATCCTGGCGATGCTTAATGTGTCAGGCGACAACCTGGTGGTGGAACACAAAGGCATTTATAGTATTGAAGATTTCCTGAATGCCAGAAGGGTTATGTACTGGCAGGTGTACCTGCACAAGACAACTGTTAGCGCAGAACGTATGCTCGTCAATCTGATCAGACGAGCGCAGGTGCTTGCACGAGCAGGTGAACAACTTGCTGCAAGCGAATCCCTGGCGAGTTTTCTGAAGAAGGAAACGAGTTTAAACGACTTCAAAGAGAATCCAGCAACGCTCGACGCCTTTGGCCAGCTTGATGACAACGACATATGGGGTGCCATCAAGAGCTGGAAAGATCATTCTGACCATATCCTTTCACATCTTTCCGAAATGATGATCCAACGTCACTTGTTCAGGATACGACTTGCTGCCGAGCCAATACGAAAAAATGAGGTAGAAGAAATACGGAACGGAGTGATGAAGCATTACAAATTGCTCAGATCAGAAGTCTCTTATCTCTTTTCACACGGAACTGTATCGAACGAAGCGTATGCAGAGGGTAAAGAGATCAACATCATGATGGGCAACGGTGAAGTTATTGACATCGCACAGGCATCGGATCTTCCTCACATTAAAGCGCTGAGCAAAATCGTAAAAAAAAACTATCTGTGCTGGCCCAAAAATGTATCTTTGTAATCGTACGTTTCAGGCAATCTTCGCTCAGTTGGGAAATGATGCAGAGGCTTTAAGATGCTCCAGCTGCAGATAGATTAGCGTCACCTAATAATCTTGTAAATGGAATTTACTGTCAATCAACTCGCAGGCATATTATCTGGTCAGGTGAAGGGAGATGGCTCCGAAAAGATAACGATGCTTGCTAAGATTCAGGATGCAAAAAAAGGGCAGATCTCGTTTCTATCGAACCCAAAATACGAACAATTCATATACACAACTCAGGCATCGGCGGTCATCGTAAGCAAGGACTTTGTACCTAAAAAAGAGTTGAACACCACGCTTATCCTGGTGGATGATCCTTACAATAGTTTCACTCGCCTGCTTGAAGAGTATCACAAGATGGTGAGCTTTCAAAAGTCTGGCGCCGAAGAACCATCCTTTATCGGGACAAATTCAGTTATCGGAAAAGGATATTATCGGGGTGCCTTCTCGTACATAGGTCATAATGTTAAAATTGGTGACAACGTCAAGATCTATCCGCACGCATACGTCGGCGACAATGTCGTGATCGGCAACGACACGATCATTCACTCCGGAGTTAAGCTATATGCTGACACCCGCATAGGCAACAACTGTGTTATTCACGCGGGGACGGTTATTGGAAGCGATGGTTTCGGTTTTGCACCACAGGAGGACGGTTCTTACAAAACAATCCCTCAACTGGGCGCCGTTATCATCGAAGATAACGTAGCCATCGGAGCAAATACTGTCGTTGATTGTGCCACCTTGTTCGGTGATGCCACTATCATTCGTAAAGGTGTAAAGCTGGATAATCTTATCCAGATCGCCCATAACGTTGAGGTTGGACAAAATACTGTCATCGCAGCGCAGTCTGGTATCTCGGGTTCGACCAAAATCGGCGACAACTGCCTGTTTGCCGGTCAGGTAGGAATCGCAGGCCACCTGACGATAGCCAACAATACTTCAATTGGTGCTCAGGCCGGCATTCCAAAGTCAATCAAGGAGCCCGGGCAAAAGCTTATTGGATATCCTGCCATTGACTTAGGCAATTACTTCAGGTCTTATGTAGTTTTCAAGCAATTGCCTGAGATGCTGTCACGCCTTCGCGACCTGGAAAACAAGGTCCGAAGCGCTGAAGGGAAATCCATTTCCGTCGATGAATAGGCGTCGGGCCGAAACCCCTGCCATCAAAAATTGGTTTATCTGGTGTTTGGGCTTAAATTTGCCCACTTTTGCCAATCATGCTTAATATCAAACAGCAAACAATACAGAAGTCAGTATCGCTTTCTGGCGTCGGACTCCACACCGGCGTTCAAACGAACATGACCTTCCTCCCCGCGAAACCAAACCACGGTATCAAGTTTCAGCGAATCGATTTACCCGGTTCTCCGGTGATAAATGCCGATTGCGATAACGTTGTAGACGTTTCACGAGGTACTACCATTGAGGAAAGCGGTGCCCGCGTCAGCACAATCGAGCACACCCTGGCAGCTTTGACCGGCCTCCAGATTGACAACGTCATCATCCAACTGGACGGCCCCGAGTGCCCGATCATGGATGGAAGTTCAATTCAGTTTGTCGACGTTTTGAAAGCTGCTGGCACCGAAGAACAAAATGCGCTCCGTGACTTCTTTGAAGTTCAGGAGCCTCTCTTCTACCGCGAGGCTGCAAGAAACGTGGAGATTGCAGCGCTGCCTCTGGACGATTACAGAGTCACTGTTATGATCGATTATAACTCGCCTGTTCTGGGAAGTCAGCATGCGTCAATAACCGACATCAAGCAGTTTGAAAAGGAAATCGCGTCTTGCAGAACGTTTTGTTTTCTTCACGAACTGGAAATGTTGTATAAGAACAATCTGATCCGTGGCGGAGACCTGAATAACGCCATCGTGATTGTGGATCGCATCGTACAGGAGAACGAATTGGAAAACATCGCCAAGATGCTGGGCAAACCCAAAGTTGCCGTAAAGCAGGAAGGCATTCTCAATAACATTGAATTGCGTTACAAGAACGAGCCGGCGAGACATAAGCTGCTCGATATTGTGGGAGATCTTACTTTGGCTGGTCGCCCGTTGAAGGCTCAGGTATTGGCCGCACGTCCCGGACACGCAGCAAATGTGGCTTTCGCGAAGAAGCTGAAGAAAGCAATGCAGGAATCTGACAAGAAGGGACGTCCTAAGTACAATCCCAACCTGCCTCCGGTAATGGACATCAACAAGGTAACTGCCACCCTTCCGCATCGTTATCCTTTTCTTCTGATCGATAAGATCATCTACCTCGACAACGAAAGTGTAGCCGGCGTAAAGAACGTGACGGCGAATGAATATTTCTTTCAGGGACACTTCCCTGGAAACCCTGTAATGCCAGGAGTGCTTCAGATTGAGGCTATGGCACAAATTGGTGGTATCCTGGTTCTGAATACAGTGCCGGATCCCGAAAACTATTGGACGTATTTCCTGGGAGTAGAGAATTTCCGCTGGCGCAAGATGGTATTGCCTGGCGACACCATGGTCATTCAATGTGACCTTCTGGCTCCCATCAAACGTGGAATCGCGAAGATGACAGGTAGGGGATACGTTGGAAATACGCTGGTGTGTGAAGGAACTATGACGGCCAGCATTGTTCGAAAAGACTCATGAGCAAATATCCCTTAGCAAACGTACATCCTGACGCCAGGATCGGAAACAATGTAGTGATCGAGCCCTTTGCCACTGTTCAGGGTGACGTTGTGATCGATGACAACAGCTGGGTCGGTCCTAATGCCATTCTTTGGGATGGTACGCGATTGGGTAAGAATGTAAAAGTTTATCCGGGTGCTTCTGTTTCATCTGTTCCGCAGGACCTCAAGTTCGCCGGTGAGAAGACAGAAACATTCATAGGCGACAATACTGTTATTCGCGAGGCGGTTACGATAAGCCGTGGCACGAACGACAAATTCAAAACTGTTATAGGTAAGAATTGTTTGCTGATGGCGTACGTTCACGTTGCCCACGACTGCATCATCGGAAACAACTGTATTTTGGTGAACGCTGTACAAGTCGCGGGTCACGTAACAATCGACGACTGGGCTATCATTGGTGGTGCCAGTGCCCTGCACCAGTTCGTTAAGGTTGGGTCGCACGTAATGGTATCCGGTGGTTCGTTGGTTAGGAAGGACGTTCCTCCTTACACCAAAGTGGCGCGCGAACCGTTGAGCTATGCAGGCATCAACACGATTGGATTACGTCGAAGAGGATTCTCCTCAGAAAAAGTGAATGAGATCCAGGAGATCTATCGCTACATATTCCTTAAAGGACTCAATAATTCAAAGGCAATTGATCTCGTCGAGCACGAAGTGCCTGCATCTGCAGAACGTGATTATATAGTTGAGTTTATTCGTACATCAGAGCGTGGTATCGTCAAAGGATACGAAGGTGCAGACTAGCCTTACTAACCAATCGGCAGGTCGTAATAACCGACCACAGTTTTATTGCTAACATGAGTATCTCATCGCCTCCGCCGCGCAAGCAAGAACCGATCAGGATCGAGCTCAACGGCGTGGGTAAGCGCTTTAATCGGGAATGGATCTTTCGAAATCTGACGGAAACTTTTCATCCAGGACAGGTATACGCTGTTACCGGTCCAAACGGAGCAGGTAAGTCAACGTTGTTAAGTGTACTCTGGGGACAGACTCCTCCAAGTGTCGGCACCGTAAGCTACCTCGGTGAAAAAAGAACAATTCCCGATGACGAAGCCTTTCAGCATATTTCGATCGCTGCACCCTATATGGATCTGATCGAAGAATTGACACTGGAAGAACATCTCAGATTTCATTTTAGCATGAAGCGCGCACGCGACGGAATGACTGCAGACTTAATGCTGTCACGGATGTATCTTGAACATGCGCGGGATAAACATATCTCCAACTTCTCATCCGGAATGAAACAAAGGGTGAAACTGGCCCTGGCTTTTTTTACTGAAGCGGATATCCTTTTCCTTGATGAGCCCGGTACCAACCTTGACCGTCAGGCATTCGAATGGTATCTGAGTCAATTGGATCAGGTGCCCATTGGTTGTACTGTTTTCATCGCAAGCAACCAGGAAGCAGAATATCCGTTGAATGCTCAAAAAATAGATATCACTCGCTACAAGTAATGGTTACATTGCCGCCTGTGCGTCTATTTATCCGGCGGACAGCTTGAGGCGGCTTCCGAATTGTTTGTTTTTAGCCTTTTTAGCATGATATTGGTAAAGAAATCTAAAAGTGGAATCATGAAATTTGTGACTAAGTGGCGCTCGTTGATCGCGTTGTTTGCAGCAGTTTTGGTACTTAGCAGTTGCGGAGGTGACGATAACGAGAAATCAGAAGAAGAAGTACAACTTGATAAGCTCAAAGGTACCTGGACAATGACCAGCGTGGAAAACGACGGTGTTGATCGTTCAGATGAATATCCCAACATGACCATGACACTCAACGGCACGTAC
Organism: Chryseolinea sp.; assembly: GCA_049840655.1. Classification (GTDB taxonomy): domain Bacteria; phylum Bacteroidota; class Bacteroidia; order Cytophagales; family Cyclobacteriaceae; genus Chryseolinea. Next base: position 15,637 of record JASGJX010000019.1, on the reverse strand, counting down.
ACTTCCGGTGGAGTTTACAACCTCGCCAGCAACGCAGATGAATGGCCAAGCATCAGCCCATGGAAGGCTGACGACACATGGAAATTTAATGCTGATACCCCGACCACAATAATCATTCGCCAGAGTGATCTTCAGGCTCTGAATTACACACTCACAAGCTCTGACAGTCAGCTTAAAATAGAATTCAATTATAGTGGTGCTGGTTTCAATAACGGCAGAACCTCTTCTGTTGGAGGAAACTGGGTGTTCACTTTCTCTAAGTAGTCTTAATTACCCTTAACATATCACAATGGCCCGGAGTTTTCGGGCCATTTTTATTTAAGCACGACTATGGTGATTCCATCGCCGCCGTGCTCTACATGCTCGTCGCGAACGCTGGCCACCTCCCGGTAACGCTTAAGGTGATCACGGATAACCTTTCGAAGTACGCCCTCCCCTTTTCCGTGAAGGATCCTCACCTCGCCAACGCCCAGCAAAATAGCGGTATCCATGAACTGATCCAGGATGCCTATAACTTCATCAACTCTTTTTCCTCTTACGTCGAGTGTATCACTGAAATTAGCGCGTTTCTCGAGCACGTTGATACCCGCGGAGCGCAGTCGGGATGCAACCTCCTTTTCAACAGGAACGTCCGCCTTCACAAGATTGTCAAGCTTTGTAGTCGACTTGATGAGTCCAAATTGAACAGTGGCATTCTTCCCACTGATTGATAAAATTGTTCCAGACCCATCCTGCCCGGCGATACGAACGCGATCTCCCTCAGCAAATGTGGGTGTCGCTTTGGGCGCCGGGGCTTCGACGTCGCCTACCCGATCCGTTAGCGTACGCAGATTTTGCCTGACCTTCAGCGTCTCCTTCTTTTCCGCTTTGTTCTCCTTAATGTGACGGATCGTCTTTTCTATCTCGCGATTGGTTTGCTTCAGCAAATTTGAAGCGTCTTCCTTAGCCTTCGTAATAATCTCCTTCTTCTTCGACTCGAGATCAGAATATAACGATTGATACCGTGAAAGTGATTGTTTCAATTCCGTCTCCTGACGATCGAGTTTGCGAACTCTTTCTGTCAGTTCCTGCTTCTCTTTTTCGAGCGACCTCACCAACTTTTCAAATCCAGCCAGATCTTTACCTACGAGCCGTTCTGCCTCACCCAACGTTTGGGCTGGGAGTCCGATCTTACGGGCAATTTCCAAAGCGAATGAACTACCTGGCTTTCCGATATCAAGTATAAACAGCGGCTGTAAATTCTTATCATCAAAACGCATCGCCGCATTTCTGATTCCCTGCCGTTGCCCTGCAAACAGTTTGAGATTATAATAGTGCGTAGTTGCTACACCCCACACTCTTTTTTGAAGCAAAGATTCCAGTATTGCCTGTGCGATTGCGCCGCCGAAGTTAGGATCTGTACCAGAACCAAGTTCGTCAAGCAGCACCAGTGACCGGTTCGTCGCTGATTCCGTAAACACTTTCATGTTCCGAAGATGACTGCTGTACGTGCTCAGATCATTTTCCAGCGATTGCTGATCTCCGATATCGAGAAGGATATCGTTAAATACACCCACACGGGAACGATCTGACAACGGCACGAGCATGCCGCATTGTATCATGTACTGCAGCAACCCCACGGTTTTCAGACAAACCGATTTACCCCCAGCATTTGGTCCTGAAACAAGAAGCATACTATGTTCCCTGTTGAGTTCTATCGACAACGGAACAACTTCGCGCTTACCCTTCAAACTCAGATACAATAATGGGTGCCGTGCATTATACCAGGTGAGCTCCTGCCCTTGTTCCAACAAAGGAAGGTCTGCATTAATCTCAAGCGCAAATTTGGACTTGGCGCGTATGAAGTCGATTTGGGCAAGGAACCGGTAGGCCTGCCGTAGCGGTTGAAGCTGCTCCCGAAAAGCGTGGGTGAGCGCAGTAAGGATGCGGATCACCTCGCGTTTTTCTTCATGCTCAAGGTCGCGTATCTCATTATTTGCTTCCAGTACTTCCGCCGGTTCCATGAAAACGGTCTGCCCTGTTGCAGACTCATCCATAATAAAACCCTTCATCCTTCTCTTGTGCTCCGCCAGTATCGGGATGACTACACGTCCGTCACGGATTGTTGGAAGCGCACCCTCCGGTACCCATTGCTCGCCCACAGCATTCCGAAATATCTGATCCGTAAGTTTTCTGATTCTTGACTGTTCTTCCCGCAGGCGTTTCCTTATAGAAGCCAGTTCCGGACTCGCGGAATCGCGCACCGTCGCTTTGTCGTCGATAGTTACAAAGACTTTCTTTATGAGCTCGTTACCGATGCCAACAGGTGACGCCAGCTTTTGGAGCTCAGGGTACGTCTCACCTGATTTGTTTAGAAAATCACGACACGCCAGAATCGTTTCCAGCGAATAAGCCATGTTCAGAAATTCGTCAGCCTCAAGCCAGTTGCCCTCAAGTGCGATCTTCTTCAGCCACTCTGCGGGATCGAAGAAATGACGATCTGGAAAAGGCTCGCCCTTCTCAAGAATTAACCTGAACTCCAGATTTTGATGAAGTAACGCCTTGATAAAGTTATACTCTGTGCTGAATCGCATACGATCCACCCACTCCTCTCCGGCATGACTGAGGCAATACGATTTGAGCTTGTTTCTGATTTGGTCAAACCCAAGTTTCTGTTCAAATGAATCCGGATAGATCATTTTTTAACCTGGTTCGATATCATCTGTTGCTCACGAAGGTTAAGTGAGTCAATCAGAGCAGTGTAAATTTGTACCATGAGTATGGGATTCTCCATGTAGTAGTCGAATGACAATCGGAAGATTGAATCATTGGTTCCCAATTTGTTGAAAATTTCTGGCGACATGTAACGAAACATTTGCGACGTCGAATCCCGCGAAACACCGACGGTAGAAACTTTTTGCTCTACCAGGTAAAGTTCGGTCATAACCCGCACCATCTCCGCCTTCGGCAAAAGGCCCCTGGGCTTACCCTTTTTCGAGCACCCGGAGAGGATCAGCAGAGATGCTACCAGTATTGCCAGAATACGGGTAACTAAAACATTCCGATTTACAGATATAAGCATCCCATTACTTCATTTTGGGTGGGGAAAAATACTCATAATTGTTCTATTTTTGGCGAAAACGGCCTGTTGCGACAAGGCGATCGCAGGTTCAAAGAACAAACTTTATTCCAACAGAGAGACCGTGCGGGACCTTCTAAAGAAATTACGCAGATACGAGATACAGATCCGGAAGGCGATCAATAGCCAGATGCAGGGTGACTTCCACTCGGTATTTAAGGGCTCGGGTCTGGAGTTCGACGATGTCAGACCCTATCAATACGGCGACGACGTAAGAACAATAGACTGGAACGTGTCTGCCAAAGGACACGGTACGTTCGTCAAGACCTTTCGCGAAGAAAAGGAACAAACGGTATTCTTTATACTGGATGTTTCCGCCTCGGAGGACATCGGTAGTCCAGGCAGCACGAAGGCCGATATCGGCAAAGAGATCTGCGGAGTGTTGGCATTGTCAGCTTCGAAAGAATCAGGCCATGTTGGATTGATCTGTTATTCCGATCAGAAGGAGAAGTACATCAAACCAACAAAGGGCCACTCTGCAGGCCTACGAGATCATCGCTACCCTGGCACGACTCGAACCGCAGTCGGATAAGACCGACCTTTCAAAAGCAATAGCCTTCGCGTTGAATGCTATTCGCCGGCGAAGCGTCGTTATCCTGATTTCCGATTTTATTGATGAGGGCTACGAGCACAACTTAAAGGCACTCGCGCGGCGACACGACCTGGTAGTCATTCATATCAGTGACAAACGCGAGACCAGCTTGCCCAAGCTTGGCATAATACCCGTCATCGACAAAGAATCGCACCGAACCCTGTGGGTAAATACATCATTCGGGGACTTCCGAAAGAAGATCAGCACCCGACTCGCCGAACGCAGGGCCGAACTGGAAAAATTCAGCCGAAAGCATCAAATCAACTTCATCTCACTGGATACTGACGAAGATTATGTACCGAAGCTATTGCGTCTATTCAAAATGAGAAACCAATCGTTAAAGACCTGAGTGATGATGATTCGTGTGTTGGGTATATGCCTGGGGCTGTTCATTGCCATCGGATCAATACGTGCTCAGGATGTGCAGGTACGTGGTGGATTCCTTGCCGATAGTCTGGCGATCGGCGATGAGGGAGGATATTTTCTCACCGCACGCTACCCCAAAGAACTGAACATTCTATTTCCCGACTCAACGTACAATTTTGCTCCGTTCGAATACGTGCGCAAAGTTTACTTTCCCACAAAGACTACAAACAACGAAAGTTACGACAGCGCAGTCTATTACCTCTCAACTTTTGAAATAGAGAAGCTGCAGTCCCTCAGTCTGAACGTATTTCAATTCAACGACCTGGATACTGTTACCTATGCATCCCCTCGTGACACGGTAAGATTGATAGAGCTTGTCAGGAATCTACCAGATACGCTGGCCGTGCAAAATCTTCCATTGAAGACTAACACAGCATATCAACTCGTGCCGTTCCTGTTTAATTACCCAATTCTGATGATCGTTTTGGGTGTGCTGCTGGTTTTGGCGCTGGTCGGTTGGTTAGTGTTTGGCAAGCGGATACGCAAGCATTATCGCATCAAGAGAATGCAGAAAGCCTATGAGAAATTTTCAGGAGTATATGCGACACAGGTGAATGAAATCCGACAGTCGTTTTCGCCTGCCCGTGCTGAACACGCTCTCGTGGAATGGAAGCGCTACATGGAACAACTTGAGTCGCGCCCTTACACTAAGCTCACTGCACGCGAAACGATGCGCATGGAAAACAATGAGAAGCTGGGCAGCAATCTTCACAATGTTGATGGGGCTATCTATGGTCATAATACGAGCGTAGTCGAACCACTGGAGCATCTCATGTCTTTTGCGCGCGAACGGTATACAAAGAAACTGGAGGAGGTGAAACATGGATAAGGATACCTGGCTTTCACTGGAGTGGTTTCAACTTTCGACACTACGATCATATGCCTGGGAAAACCCTTTGTTCCTGTGGTTGGTGATTGGTGTCCCTCTCCTTTTCTTGTTACGATGGTTGATGCGCCTGCGCTTCAATCAGAAACTTCCCGTTGCTGTTACACAAAAGGATCTTCACGTATCACCTATGACGCTGATACGTTTCCTGCCAGACCTGTTCCTGATGCTCGCCCTTGCATTCATTTTGGTGGCCCTCGCCAGACCTCAGAAGACAAACGAAAAGGTTGAACAATGGACAGAAGGAATTGACATCATGATTGGACTTGACATTTCGCAGTCCATGCAAATAGAAGACTTTCTGCCGAACAGACTTGAAGCAGCCAAAAGCGTCGCTCGTAGTTTTATTGACGGGCGTCTACAGGATCGGATTGGCATTGTCGTATTCTCAGGCGACGCTTTTTCACTCGCACCACTCACGACGGATTACACATTATTGAAATCATACCTCGACGAGATCAATTTCGATATGATTGAGAATCGCGGAACAGCTATTGGCAGTGCCCTGGCCGTTGTAACCAATCGAATGAGCGAATCGGAAACAAAATCCAAAGTTTGTATCCTGATCAGCGACGGCGATAACACTGCCGGCAACATAGATCCGATAACGGCTGCCAAACTTGCTGCAAGCTTTGACATCAAGATCTACACTATTGTCGTTGGCAAAGAGGGGCTTGTTCCTTACGGAAAAGACTTCTTCGGTCGTCCCAATATGATCGAGAACACGGTCGACGAGACACACGTTATGCGTGAGATTGCAAAGATTGGTGGCGGGGAATTCTTCCGGGCAGCCGACAACAAGGCGCTTGCGCAGGTATTTGCCCGCATCGATCAATTCGAGAAAGCTGAAATCAAAGAGACGCGTTTCAAGGACACTTCAGACTATTACTACATCTACCTTCAATGGGCGATTGCCTTTTTCCTCGTGTGGCTTGCACTGAAGTCGTCATTCATCTCAAACGTTTTGCAGGACTAGTCTCAATTGAAGATTAGTCATAAGGATTTCGTCCTGGCCAGGATTAGCCGTCCAACTCACTATCTCTGATAATCGTCTGAATCAATTGATATCGTCCGGGAACAGGATCAATCTTCCTGCAAACACGATCATCACGATACCGAGAACAATATTCATGATGCGTATAAACCGTGGCGTGATCAGCGTACGCAAACGATCGGCAAGCTTTGCTTTGATAACGTCGGTACTGAAAACTGTTGCCACTATTGAAACAAAGAATACGGTGGCTTTAACAGGATGCGCATAACCCAGGCGTGCTGTAGCGACGCTGACCGTCGCGATCCAGAAGAATAAGACCATCGGGCTTAGCGCATTAATGAGAAAACCCTTTCCAACGAGCTTCAGCCACGGACCACCCTCGATTTTCGTTTGGAATTGGAAGGTCGCCAATCGTCTGCGTTTCACCAGTAGATAATAAAGCCCGAACCCGAGCAATATGATACCACCACCATAGGCCATATAGTGCCGGAAATTGCCAGTCTCCGTGAATTGCACGAGTCCCAGGTATGAAACAAGAATGTAAACCGAATCACTCAGGGACACTCCAATTGCAACAAAAACTCCACTCTTGAAGCCCTTCTCAATACTCGTCTGAATGATCGTAAAAAATACAGGACCTATTAAAAATGCCAGAACAATCCCGGAGATTACTCCATTAACGATGATCTCCATTGACGTGATTTTGTAGGAAGTTTTTCCAGTCTTCCAGCTGTGCGTTCTTCATCACCCTGGGAAATTTATTTTGGCCGCCAACTTTACCTTTGGACTCCATCCAATCGTAAAATGTTCTAACAGGAATTACATCAACAAAAACTTCTTTCAAAGCGGCACTGCGTTCAACTGCGTAATCATCGTTTAATGCTCTCAGGTGCTCATCAATCTTATCGCGCAGCAATTTCTTATCTACAAGTGCATCTGTTCCCACAAACCAATGATGGGCAAACAATGATTGATATGGAATACCCGCTACGGTAAATTCCGGAATATTAATATTGAAATCGTTCGACACCAGTTCAATCGCTTTGTTCATGTTGTCAACCGAAAGGTGTTCTCCACAAAGACTCAGGAAATGTTTCGTTCTGCCCGTGATAACAATTTCTGCTTCTTCAAGCGATGTAAACTTAATTACGTCGCCTATGAGATAACGCCATGCTCCCGCACAGGTTGACATGAGCAGCGCATATTCCTTGCCTTCTTCTACTTCATCTATCAGTAATGCTTCTGCGTCGGGATTAATCTCGCCATTGGCATTGAAGTTCTTCTCTTCGAATGGCACAAACTCGTAGAAGATGCCATTGTTTAACACGAGGCGCATAGTCCTACGGTTGGGATAGGCCTGGAATGCTATGAACCCTTCGGAAGCAAGGTAGGTCTCGATATACTTGATCGGATGGCCGAGCAACTTTTCAAACCCCTTCCTGTAGGGATCAAATGACACGCCTCCATGCGCGTATACCTGCAGGTTGGGCCATATCTCATGGATGTTGCTTATGCCGTGGTGCTTGATGATCTTCTCCATGAGGATCTGTATCCAGGCAGGCACACCGACAACAATACCGATGTCCCATTCTGTTGCCCGCTCAGCAATCTCATCAAGCTTTGCATCCCAGTTTCTGGTCTTTGCAATCTTCTTTCCTGGCTTATAAAAATGTTGGAACCAGAAGGGCAGTCTCGCAGCCTGAATACCACTGAGGTCGCCCTCGAAAAAACTGCCCCGATTATTTAAGTGCGTGCTTCCACCAAGCATCAGAATCCCTGACTCAAAGAATGACGGTTCCAGATCATATTTTGAAAGCGTTAGTATCTGTCGGATACTGGTCTTTTGAATCGCCTTCGTCATGTCCTTGGTTACAGGAATATACTTCGACGAAGCCTCAGATGTTCCCGAGCTTAGAGCGAAGTACTTTACGCGGCCCGGCCAACAAACATTGCGCGCACCCTGCAGTGCGAGCTTCCACCACTCCGAATGAATCTTGTTGTAAGTGAAAATTGGTACCTCCTGCCGAAAGCGTTGATAGAATTCCTTGTCTCCTTTTCTGAATCCCCTCAGTATACTTCCGAAATTATAGTGCTTACCAAATTCTGTCTGGCTTGCTGCAATAAGGAGTTCTTTAAGTTCTTTTTTCTGGAGGTCAAACGGCGACGTGTATTCTTGCTCCAACATTTCGCGGAGGGTGATTCCTTTTTTGAGTAATGTTCCAAGGATCGCCATATCTTACGTCGGCTTTGGTGGTTTAAGGGCCTAAAATAGGCATGAATATTAAGATTAACATACAGAAAATAACTCAAAACTTGCCACCTGGATGCCAGTTAGTGGCCGTTAGCAAGACGAAGAGCGCATCTCTGATTCAGGAGGCGTACGATGCCGGACAGCGACATTTCGGTGAAAACAAAGTTCAGGAGCTGGTACCCAAATTCGAGGCACTACCCAAAGATATCTGCTGGCATATGATTGGCCATTTGCAATCGAACAAAGTCAAATACATCGTCCCCTTCGTCCATCTTATTCATTCCATTGATAGCGACCGGTTGCTGGCAGAGGTTAACAAGCAAGCTGCAAAATACAACCGCACGGTGTCGTGCTTGCTGCAAGTACATATAGCCCGTGAAGAAACCAAGTTTGGTTTTTCGTTGGATGAGGTCAAATCATTCATCCATTCAGGGCATATCGAATCACTTCAGAATATTCGTATAGCGGGATTGATGGGGATGGCTACGCTCACCGACAACGAAGATCAGGTCAGTGATGAATTCAAATCCTTAAGATTGACATTCGAGGAACTGCGCAGCGGTTCTTTACCTCCAAACGCTTCTATGGACGTACTATCGATGGGAATGAGTGGCGACTACAGCCTGGCCGTTGCAGAGGGCAGCACGATGATTTGGGTGGGTTCTGCAATTTTTGGAGACCGTGCATAGTAGCAACACTCAAATCCCAATAACGCACTAAATAAAGGTCGAACGCAACAGACAACTATGAATCAACGATCCGCATTCATTTGGGCCAGCATTTTCGGATGTCTTGGTGTTATGATTGGAGCATTTGGTGCCCACGCTTTAAAGCCAGCACTGGAGGCATCAGGTCGCCTTGAAACTTTCGAGACGGCGGTTAAGTATCAGTTCTATCATACACTCGCACTGCTTGCTGTTGCATTGACGATGTATCACATCAGCAATAAAGCGCTCCAGTATGCAGCGCTTTTGTTTGTGCTGGGGATTGTAATCTTCAGCGGCAGCCTTTACGTGTTGTGCATCACAGGGATGACCTTTCTAGGTGCCGTGACACCGCTTGGTGGCGTCCTTTTCATTGCCGGTTGGATCACCATGACGGTGGGAGTAGCAAAAAAAAGAGAGGCTGCCTGAGGCAACCTCTCTCTTTCAATGATCTTTTTCTAAACTATTGAGGCGATACCTTCTTCTCAAGCACATTCGTAGTAAAAGAGATTTGAGCGCCATCAGCGTTCGATGCGTTTGAAACTACCGTAACCACTTTGTTTTGGCGTCCCATCTTGCCAGCGCTGTTGAATGCGATGGTGATCTCGCCTTTGCCTCCAGGTGCAATAGGGTCACGTGGATATCCCTTGGGTGTTGTACATCCGCAAGTAACCTGAACATTAGTGATGATCAGGGGTTCATTGCCAGTGTTTGTGAACTTAAAAACGTGTTCAACTTTATCACCCTGAACGATGTCTCCAAAATCGTGGGAGCTCTTTTCAAAAGTGATCGCAGGGCCGTTCGCTTTCGCGGTGGCGACCTGAGCGAAACCTTGCCCGGCAAATGCCAACACGATTAACAGGAAAAAGTACTTCTTCATACCTTGATTTTTCTTCAAATTTAGCGGAATAGTGACAACAATGTTGCCAGATTTTCAATTTTTTGCACCACTGGCAGCCACCAGTAAACAAAATTTACTGCGAATGTAGCGAATCTCATGTCAGAAGAAATCTCCAAAATTTACGGCAACAGGGTTCGTGTAAGAGTATGTGGTCTATTGCACCATCGCGACCGCCTGCTTCTGGTCAACCACTCCCTCCAGGATCGACCAATATGGTGGGGGCCACCGGGTGGAGGGGTCGAGTTTGGCGAGAGTCTTGAAGATGCTCTTAAGCGGGAATTCCTCGAAGAAACCAAACTCAGCATAACGGTTGGGCAATTCGCATTCGGCTGCGAATTCCTCGAAGGACCTTTGCACGCAATCGAGTTGTTCTTTCATGTATCAAAATACGAGGGCAGTCCTGAAACAGGACAAGATCCGGAAATGCCTCTTATCGCCGACGTTCGATTCATGACTTCAGAGGAAATTGCATCACTCCCGGGTTCTGCAATCCATGGCATTTTTCAAGTTGCACGAACTAAAAGCGAACTGCTACAATTGAAAGGCTTCTTCCGCATCTAAGCAGCCAAAGCGACAACAGTTTGTGATTTAAGCACCAAAATATTTATACTTGTAGAAGTTCCTGAATGCATTCGCAACAACAGGCGTATTACCCGGTAGTTATAAACATTGCAGACCACGTCACTTACATACAAACTCATACGCAAAGTCAAGGACAATCAGTTCGATGAAGAATTGATTGACCAGTATCACTTGCTAATGAATATCGGCACCAAAGATTTTCAATTGCTCGTTATCGAGCCAGGAGAAAATAAGGTCTTGTTGCTTGAGGATTTTGTACTTCCCGGCCTCTCTTCCAACGATGAGCTTCTCCAGATCCTTGATCAGCTCTTTGATTCACACGCATTTCTCAAGGCCGGTTTTTGGAAGAAAATTAAAATAGCAGTCAAGAATCAAAAGTTTGTACAAGTACCCGACACGTTGTTCGTTCCCGAATCAGCCGGCGAATACCTGAAGTTCAATGCGGCGATCGACATGGTACGCGAAGAGTGCATGGCCTCCTATAACGAGCGTGCACGGGCTGTCACGGTGTTTGCCATCAATAGTGACCTTAAGAATTGGTTGATGAGGTTGTATCCCAACAATCCTCCTGTTATCACTCATCAATCAGCGTCACTGATTGAAGGGACTTTACAATACGCACGCGACCGTTATGACAAACCTTTGTACGTTTACGTCGATCGTTTTAAGCTGCACATCATAGTTTGCGAGCAGGGACGTCTGCTGTACTACAATCAGTTTGCTATCAAACAATTTGCAGAATATGTGAAGTACATCATGCTGGTGATGAATTCCCTCCACATGGATCAGCAATCCAGTCAGGTGGTCCTGTGGGGATATATTGGAAAGAATTCACCTCACTATCATGAATTCTATAAGTATATCAGCAACGTGACCTTTGGATCGCCCCGACCTGAAAGTGGCGGTCTTACTCTCGGCTATGTTTTCGACGAGCTTCCTCAGCATCACTATTTCGACCTTTACAGCATCAACCTCATCAATCAGTAGGGTGACGGCACAAGCCGACATCAACTCTGCGATTTTCTTTCTATGAGCACCTCCAAGCGTATCGCACTTTTCCCGGGGTCATTTGATCCTTTCACCCGCGGCCACGAAGACATCGTTTTGCGCGGACTTCAATTATTCGACGAGATCATTGTCGCCATCGGTTACAATAGCCAGAAGAGCACGCGTTACTTTGAGATAAACATGATGAGCGACTATATCAGGAAGACATTTGCGTCTTACCCCAACATCAGTGTTGTTACTTTTTCGGAATTAACGGCGGAGTTTGCGCGGCGGAACGGAGCGAGATTTCTACTGCGTGGCCTGCGCAACACAACAGATTTTGAATACGAGAATAGCATTTCACAAATCAACAAAAAGCTCTTTGAGGAACTTGAGTCTGTGTTTCTCATCACCACACCACAACTGGCCTGGATCAGTTCATCTATTATCAGGGAAGTTCATCGCTACGGCGGCGACGTGTCGGAGTTCCTTCCGTACAAATTGAAGTAATTATTTGGCAGACCGTACTTCAGCAATATCGTAGTACTGTTCAAAGACGTGGCTGATCGACTTATACGAGTGTTCCAGCGCGTGATAAACTTCTTTCCTGTTCATCCAGCGTGTCTCTTCAATATCTTCGGTAAAGGCCGGGCGCATGCGCGCATCATCGACCACGTCCATCACATACCACTTAGTCTTCTTGATGATCGCACGATTGTTCATCGTATAGGTATGCCATGTCGTACAAATCTTCTTTCCCAGCTTCACAGTTACATTGCACTCCTCCTCGACCTCGCGCACTGCTGTCTGTTTAAATTTCTCGCCTCGCTCCTTTTTTCCTTTGGGCAGGTCCCACTTCTTCATTCGATAGATCATCAGGAATTTGTCCTTCTTTCGCACAAGTCCTCCGGCCGCCTTCACGACTTTAAATCGTTGTCGCAATAGCAGTTTAGCAGACTCGTAGTTCTTTACTGAGACGTAAAGAGATCGAAGACTGGTGGGCACTTTAGCATCCAGAAGATTAAGGATGAGATCAAGCTCTGAGTCGCCGACGTTTTTCGTCCAAACGTGATTTAACAGTTTGGCCTGAGTTATCGGCTCAACTGCAGCGTCGATGACATGATTCACGCTTCCCGCATCCGGCTCTTCTCCCTCCTCCAAAATCCTGACGGGAATATCGTTTATGAAGACAATCATGTGGAACAGGTTTACCCAGACTGCCGCAAAAGAATAAATAATTGGCAAGCAGGCAAGAGGATTCTCTATTTTTTACTCAATGACCGGCAATCCATCCATTGATTAAAATGCGGTGCGCTCGCCTTTTGGGATTCAATTTTAGAATTACCTTTCGAAATTATGCCAATCATCAAGATTCAAGAACAAATGGCCCACTCAGTCGCAACGATGCTGCTGAAGATACAGGCGATCAAACTGAACACGTCAAAACCCTTTACCTGGAGTTCCGGTTGGAAATCGCCGATCTACTGTGATAACCGGTTGTCCCTCTCCTATCCTGAAATTCGCTCTCGATCCGTGATGGTCTTGTGCAGGCCATTCGCGAGAATTATTTCACTGCCGAAGGGATAGCTGGAGTTGCAACTGCTGGCATTGCGCAGGGCGCACTCGTTGCTGATAAACTGGAATTGCCATTTGTGTACGTTCGGCCCAAACCTAAAGACCACGGTATGGAGAATCTTATCGAAGGAAGGATTGTGAGAGGTCAAAAGGTCGTGGTGGTTGAAGACCTCGTGTCAACAGGTGGAAGTTCATTAAAGACCGTGCAGGCGTTGCGAGATGCAGGCTTCGAAGTGTTGGGTATGGTATCGATATTCAGTTACGGATTCGAGATCGCGACCAGAAATTTCTACGAAGCAAATGTATCGTTGATAAGCCTGTGTGATTATAACAGTCTGCTGCAGTCAGCTCTCGTCGACAAATATATCGACGACGATCAGGTTGTCTCGCTTAAGTCGTGGCGTGTTGATCCTGCAAACTGGAAGAAGTAGTGTTCTCTTATGACCCCACACGCTGAAGGCAAAAACACTAACGAGGGCAGCCCTGCTAATCCAAAGCAACCGGCGGTCAACGTTAATACCTTTGCGCCCAGACATACCGTTGTATCAGACAAGGCAACGGGCCTGCCGCATCTCACCAGGGGAGCTCGCGTGGTGGTTATCGGTGCCGGTAGTTTTGGCGGCTGGTCCGCCCTATGGCTGCGTCGTCGCTGCATGCACGTGACATTGGTCGACGCCTGGGGCGGAGGCAATTCGAGATCAAGTTCCGGCGATGAAACACGCGTCATCCGATCCACGTACGGTGCGAATGAGACGTATTTCGATTTGAACGTCCGGGCGCTTGAACTTTGGCGTGAACATGAACACAGCTTCGGAAAACAGGTGTTCTTCAACGCCGGCGTGCTCTGGCTTTGTTACGATGAAAGAACTCCCATTGTCGATGATTCAATACCGTTCGCGGAACGTCATCGCGTTCCCTATGAATATCTCTCCCAACAACAGCTATCGCAAAAGTTTCCGTTGATCCGATCGAGTGATCTTCATCATGGCTATCTCGACCGGGCAGGCGGATATCTGAAAGCCAGGGAAGCAACGATCGCCGTGCAGGAACTTTTTATTAAGGAAGGCGGAATCTACGTTCAGGGCCGCGTTGAAGCACCTGCTATTGAAGGTGAGGAATTAAGATCAATAACGTTAAGCTCGGGCCAAAAGCTGGATGGCGATTTATTTCTATTTGCGTGTGGGTCGTGGATGAATCAGGTCTTCCCGAATGTTCTGGCCGATGTGATCACCTGCACCCGTCAGGAGGTTTACTATTTTGGAACGCCGTCAGGTTCGGGACACGATCAATTACCGGTTTGGGTTGATGTCGACGGCCGTGATTTCTATTATGGAATTCCAGGAAATGCAGGCCGAGGATTCAAGGTCGGAGTCGATATCCGTGGTGATGCATTCGAACCAACAAACGGCGACCATCTATATTCAGGAGAAGTTCTACGAAAAGCAAGAGCTTTCCTTGGTCATCGTTTTCCGGGACTTGAAAACGCACCGTTGTTAGAAAGTCGCGTGTGCCCCTATGAAAATTCTCCAGATGGAAATTTTGTATTTGACGTTCATCCACATGTTCAGAACGTCCTGCTGCTTGGCGGCGGATCCGGACACGGATTCAAACATGGACCAGCATTAGGCGAGCTCGTCTCCGACGTTCTTACGGGCAATCGTCAACGTCCGTCCTTGTTTGCCCTCGTGCGCAAATAAAGGAGAATCTGGATTCCTAAGTCTTTGAGTTTGTATCCAGCATTGAAGATGTGATACGGTTGAGCTCTTTCATCTTATGCGAAAGGTCACCTTTTAGCTGATCACGAATTTTGCTCATGTTATTGAGCAGCTCATCAGTATCTTCCGGGAGGGCCTCTTCAAGGTATTCGCGCAAACGCTTCGAGATGGTTGGTGACTTCCCATTGGTTGATACGCCGATTTTCAAATTGCCTTTTGTTACAACAGATCCCATGTAGAAGTCACAGAGATCTGGTGTATCGGCGAAATGTTTACGAGAAGATGACGGTTCCTGGCAAACTTCAGGATCGTCTCGTGTAACACTCTGTTATTGGCCGCCAGCAACACCAGATCCTTTTCCCAGAGGTCCCATAAAGAGAAATTTCGCTCTATTAAGGTGGACTAGACCATGACTCGCGGCCAGATCACGAATTGGCTGCTGAATGTGCTCGCGCTACAAGCGTAACTCTTGCTCCGGGACTATTCTTTAAGATGGCACTAAGCTTCTCCAGGCCGACAGGTCCTCCGCCCACAATAAGAGTTTGCAGGGCTTCCAGCTTTAAGAAAACAGGAAACAGATTATTGCGCTCCATAAGTCGACACC
Organism: Chryseolinea sp.; assembly: GCA_049840655.1. Taxonomy (GTDB): domain Bacteria; phylum Bacteroidota; class Bacteroidia; order Cytophagales; family Cyclobacteriaceae; genus Chryseolinea. The sequence goes on along the minus strand of JASGJX010000019.1, from coordinate 302 downwards.
AATATTTTGGATGCCACCAGCTATTGATAATGCACGATCACTTCCTGAGTGATGGCATTCAGCGTATGCAGGTAGTTCACCACTTCTCCGACTACAATTACGGACGGTGAATTCATATCTGCAACCTGAGCAAGAACTGCAATATTAGAAACCTTCCCGTGATTACCCTTTGGGTTGGCAGCGTGCCATTCTGAACAATAGCAACAGGAGAGACGAATAACCCCATCAATAGGTGCTGTTCGGATTCTATCGTGTTTCCCTATTAACCTTAGCAATACGTAACTCAACGAAGGGAGACATAA
>JASGJX010000018.1:0-425785 GCA_049840655.1 Chryseolinea sp. | reverse complement strand
CTAAGGTTAATAGGGAAACACGATAGAATCCTGAAAGCACCTAGTGTATTGCTTGCATCTCTGACCATCGCGGTAACGAAATCATCCATGAGCAATTGAACATTTCCGTTGTTGGAGTACGAAAGAAGGGTCTGGCCATCCCGAAAGTATTTTAATCCTCCTCCATTTGTACCGAGCCAGGCGCCGCCCTCATCGGGCACAATCGCGAGAATTATTTTTTCACCTAATCGTCCTCGGTCAGGGATATCAAAGTGTTTCATCTTCCCGGATGACTTTTGCAGGATGCTTAATCCCTCAATGGTGCCGATCCATATGTTTTCCTTGTCGGCAGCGAGGGCTTTGACGCTATTGGCAACTCTTCCCTTCTCCGGTGATTTTACCGCGTAATGATTATACGAATCCGTTTGTCTGTCGATATGACTCAATCCGCCACCTGATGTACCCACCCAAAGAGAACCATCTGAATCTTCAATCAAGGTGTTGACCAGCGGATGAAGCAATCCCCTCTTACCAACAGCTTCACCGATATTGGTAAAGTTGGAATTGCCTTGATAAAAGAAATCTATACCACCAGAGAAAGTACCAACCCACACGCACGAGGCGCGATCCTTTAACAGACTTCGTGTTAGATTGTCGCTGAGTGTATTGTTGTCGGTTGGATCGTGTTGATACGTAATAAAGTCATCGGTTCTGATGTCCAGTTGACTAATACCATTCTGCGTTGAGATCCACAAGGTGTTGTCATCATAGACCAGTATGTCCCGGGTCCAATCGGACACGATGCAATTGGAACAACCCTCGGTATAGGTGTACGTCTTAATCTCGTTTTTTTCAGAGTTGAACCGTAACACACCGGCCTTTTCGCTGCCAAACCACATCTCACCATTAGGCGTCTGCCTCATAGTTACAATTCTGTTCTGACTCAACTTGCTAGACTTGATCACTTCAGGCAGGTCGATCATCTTTCTGGTCGCGGGATTAAACTTCTTTAGTCCAATCGTGTTACTGATCCAAAGGTTTTTTTCTTTATCAAGAAACATCGAGTATACCGCCTCCTCTAAAATCTTCTCCGCTAGCGAAGCATCTTCAAAAACCTGCGTGACCTTGTTCAATTTCTTCAGCCCCACGGCCGTCCCGACCCACAGATCCCCCTGGCTGTCTTCGGCAATACTGGTAACATAGTTCGTTCCTCCTTTTATATTGTCGAGATCGATCGTTTCAAATGTTTCGAGGCCGCGGTTAAAGCGATTCAGTCCATGCGAGGTGCCGATCCAGATGGTGTTTTTGCTGTCCATAAAGACAGTGTTCACGCGATCGTTACTGAGGCTTGTGGGATCACTCGGATTGTGTTGGAAGGTCTTGAATTCGTAGCCATCGTACCGGGTCAGGCCCTTGTAATTGCCGAACCAGATAAAGCCCTGATCGTCCTGCAACAAGCCCATGATAGGACTTTGCACCAGGCCATCGTGATAAGAAATGTGTTTAAAGTTAACGACTCCAGGCTGAGCATTCAGGGCGCCGTAGCGGAGCAACGCGGTGATAAAAAGGAACAGGGAATAATATTTATACCATGCCGGTTTCATTCAACGGTGTTTGGAGTGAATTTAAATTTATCAAATTTAAAAATGCCGCTCCCCTCGATTGCCTTACTATGGAATTACGCTAAGGCGCGCTTCATTATAAAGATATTGGATTTTGATTCTCCAGACCGCTGCCCGTTAGCGATCCGGATGTTTTTACCCCCATTTTCATATGAATTTCACCCTATTTCGCACGTTTTGCACATTTGGATCCCGTAGGGATCTTCGATCAGCAGCACCGGATGTGAAATTCGATCCCATACGGATCTGCATTCGATCCCGTAGGGATCTCATTTCGCCAGCACAGACTGCATTCGAATCCCATAGGGATTCCATATCGTTGAGCACTGAATGTCGATCGATCTCCCGCGCGCCGCGTTCGTCGTTGTCTATGAAACACGCCTGCTCCCGGCGCGCAACGCATGCAATAAATTGCATTCGATCCCGTAGGGATCTCATATTGCCAGCACAGACTGCATTCGAATCCCATCAGGGATTCCATATGGTTAGCACAGGATGTGGATCGATATTCCGCGCGCCGCGTTCGTCGTTTAATTGAAACACCTCACGATCCCGGCGCGCAACGCACGCAATAAATTGCATTCCGATCCCATACGGATCTGTATTCGATCCCGTAGGAATGTTTGATTGGCATGGAGAAGATTGGAACAATCACGGAATTGCCGCGTTATCAACATTTCGATTCTGATCAAAGGTAAATAGGAGAATATGATCGCAATCGGTATTTTCACTTTACCAACACACCTGCATCGGCGCACGCCATTGGTTGAACAGTTGTCGTCATTGTGCATTCCATGAAAAATACTAACACGCTAGTCCTGTTCTTTCTTCTGCTGACTTCGGCGTCGTACGGCCAGATTCACTACAAGGTTAAAGCCGGTGGCTCGCTCGCGTCTGTCGCATTTGACGACGGCTCCAACAACCTATTGCCCAATGGCACCTTTAAGTATGGATCAAAGACCGGATTCCTCGTAGGAGTTGCGGCCGCGATTTCTTTCGGAGGAGATCGGTTTTCTCTGCAGCCGGAACTTTTGTTTCATCAAAAGGGATATTCGTTTGATTATTTCGAGCCGGATTCACATAATTCAGCCAGCTATAAAACGACTCTCAACTACATTGATATTCCCGTGATGGCGAGGGCAACCTTTGGCAATTTCTATTTCAGTGCAGGTCCTTATTTTGCATTCGGGGTTGGAGGAAAATACAAAGGAAGTGACACTTACGGAGCTGTCACACAGGAGAGGGAAGGCAAAGTAAAATTCGGTAACAGGCCGTCCGGGTATACAGGGACTAATTCGTATGTAAATGCATTTGATGTCGGTCTGGCCGCCGATGCCGGCGTGAAAATTAAAGCCTTCGCCATTGGCCTCAGATATGGATTTGGATTTATCGATCTGAACGAAAAAGGTTCTATTTTCTCGCTGCATAACCGATCCCTTCAACTGAGCGTCGAGTTCCCGCTTCTATTTGAGAAATAGTGAAGGCCTGGATAATCCTAATGTTTTAGGATCCCCTGTTTCGGACAACATTTAGCCTTCCCGCGTCCCTCCCACTTTTACATTTTACATTTATAGTTTTACATTTTGCGGTTAATTCCTCCTCCGCCCACAACGCACATCGACACCACCAAAACGTCTTGCTATGATTACTTCTGCATGTACTATGCGGATCGTTCGTTAAAGATCATCCCCACACTCTTACACATACTTCAACACCACATCCTGCCCCGACGGATATCCACACCCATTATACGTGTACGTGCGTGTGATCACCTGAATCACATTGCAGTTACTGACAACTACTTTTACATTTTACATTTATAGTTTTACATTTTGCGGTTAATTCCTCCTCCGCCCACAACACACATCGACACCGCCAAAACTCTTGCTATGATCACTTCTGCATGTACTATGCGGATCGTTCGTTAAAGATCATCCCGACACTCGTACACATACTTCAACACAACATCCTGCACCGACGGATATCCACACCCATTATACGTGTACGTGCGTGTGATCACCTGAATCACATTGCAGTTACTGACAACTACTTTTACATTTTACATTTATAGTTTTACATTTTGCGGTTAATTCCTCCTCCGCCCACAACGCACATCGACACCACCAAAACGTCTTGCTATGATTACTTCTGCATGTACTATGCGGATCGTTCGTTAAAGATCATCCCCACACTCGTACACATACTTCAACACCACATCCTGCACCGACGGATATCCACGCCCGTTGTAGCTGTACGTGTGCGTGATCACCTCCCCGAATGTTACACCAGTAGGACCGGTCATGTACTTCGACAGCACATTGTGTGGGAGAATAAATTGCTCCAGCAAATCATCGGCGAAATAGTATTCCTTGGGGTGTGGTCTCGGATGATTATCGATCTTATAAATATGAATCACACTGAGGCTAAGCTCGGGTGTATACTGACCGCGCAAATAAACGGTCCTCTTCACCGTACTGGCATCCGGATACTCAACATCATAGTAAAAGAAAATCTCCTTAGTGCCCCAACCATAGTGTGTTACTTTGATGATCCTGTCGTTATCGTCATACTCAAAAATCGCAGAATCCCCGGGGAAATTATCCTCCCTGTACTTTGAGATCACGCGCCCTTTTGCATCAGAATAAAAAAGCCACGCCACTTTTGGTTCGTCCTCGCGGGTCTTCTCTACGCGGATTAACTGTCCGGCACCATCGTAGGAGAAATTGTCCTCGGCTTGATTGGCACCTGATACCTTTTGGAGCGTTCCGTCGGCATTGTAGGTAAAAGTCAGATCTCCACCCTTCGTACCATCCGCATCGACCTGTGACGTAAGCCGGTAGTCTTCGCAGGGCTCATCTTCATCGTTGCATCCCTGGATTGAAATGGTAAACGCCAACCAGAGAAGTGAAACAAATGTGCGTCGCATAGAAGCTAACTTTTTACCAAAATAGTAAAGAGAAACGACAACTCTCAGGCTGGGGTACGATCCTCCTACTTTTACATTTTACATTTAGAGTTTTACATTTTGCGGTTTGCATTCCCTGCACACACGTGAATTGCCTCGCTCCCTCTCATTTTTAAAGAGGCCATTCACAATTATACCCATACACCACCCTCATGTCCTGCATTGACGGGTGACCCCACTTTGTATAGTTATACGTGTGTATGGTCATCGTCCCGACAGTCACACCGTCAGGAGCAGCAGTGCGTTTAGAGAGCACGTTGTGTGGAAGAAAGACTTCCTCCATCTGATCCCGGCTAAGATAGTACTCCGTCGGGTGAGGTCTTTGATAATTATCCAATTCATAAGTATCAATTTCACTAAGACTAAGCTCCGGTATAAACTGATCGCGCAAATAGACGGTCCTTTTCACCGTACTCACATCCGGAAACTCGATATCATAGTAAAATAAAATCTCTGTCTTACCAGAGTAATTGCTGACTCCGATTATTCTGTCCTGATCGTCGTACTTGAAGACCAAAGAATCGCCAGGAGCATTGTCCTTTTTATACTTTGAAATCACTCGCCCTTTTTCATCGTAAGCAAACAACCACACTGTTGTTGGCATGCCCTCAATGCTCTTCTCCAGGCGGAATAACTCTCCTGAACGGGTATAAAAGAAGTTATCCTCGGGTTCACCGGGACCTGAGACCTTTTGCAGCAATCCGTCGTCGTTATAAGTGAATATCAATTCACCACCCATCGTATCCAGCATATCAACCTGTGATATAATACGCTGATTCTCACAGGGCAGATCCTCATAGAGACAGCCTTGAAGTAAAATGGCACACCCCGGCAGGAGCAGTAAAAAAAATGCACGGCACATAGAAGCTAACTTTATTACAAAAATAAAATACAACAACGATAGTTGAGGGCAAGTAGTCGGGGATTCGGGCACATTGTCGGAACGTTTAACGCTAAAGTGTCATTTAAACGTTGGTCTATCAGTAGGTTATGTCGCTCAAATCATCACTTACACTGACCAGCTTTCATTTAATATCGCTATCTTTACCCCTCAGGTCCACCCCCGGGCACCCTCTCTCGCCTTTAGTGTCCTGCATCATCATATTCATACTCGTTGTTAACATGAAAAAATTCATTCTGCTGCCCGATGCAGCTAAAGGTCTTCGTAAGACTGTTCTCACGCGTCTGCTCCTTCTCGCCGGATTCGTTGTTATGATTGTATTCGTCGTACCGATGATCCAGTCTGGAAACACTACCGTCGACTTAAGCGCATGGCTTACACTGGTCATGCTGGGAATTGTACTGTGCGTCAGCTATTATTTTTCACTTCAGCGAATGAAGCGGTCGCTGGCTTCTTATCAACTGACCATTACTGATGACAGCATCACCCGTGAGATGTCCATCGTTCCCGCCATCACAATACCCATAAAGGACATCCGGAAGATCACACGCAACCATGATGGGTCTATCACCATCACAGGCAATAGTGCATTGAATGCTATTGGAATTCCAGCATCTGTGGAACGTAAAGAAGAGTTGGAGAACCTGCTGGCAGCGATCATGCCGTTGACGGATAAGTTAAGTAGCTCCGTATGGCTAAAATATCAATACTTTTTTGTCCTGTTGATCGTCGGCTTCTTATATGGGTCGTATATGATCGAGAACAAGTACTTGTCTTCTGCGATGGGGATTTTATTTGTTGGGTTCATGGTCTATTCATGGGTAGTGACGCAACGCAGCAAAAATGTCAGCAAACGCATTAAGCTGACGAGTTATCTGATGATCTTGCCGGTCTACTCGGTGATCATGCGACTGATCGACCTATGGGGATAGATGTCTGCATTTCCTCGAGGTTACCCAGCTGACACTATTCGATGTTAAGAAACATCCTATCACACACCCAACTCAATTACAAACTCACATCCATTACCGCTCTCTGAAAAAACAATAAGCTTCCCACCATGCCCCTTGGTTACGATGTCGTAACTGAGCGACAGTCCCAGTCCGGTTCCCTGTCCTGTTGGCTTGGTAGTGAAGAAGGGCTGAAATATTTTCTCCTTTATCGGATCAGGTATACCCATCCCGTTGTCCTTAACACGAATCTCAACCTTATCGCTCTGTCTTCTTGTACTCACCTCAACCAGCGGCTTAAACCCTGACGATGGGTCTTGCTTGCTCTTCTCATTCACGGCGTAAAAAGCATTGTTGATGAGATTTAACACCACGCGGCCGATATCCTGCGGCACAAGATTTAATTTGGGCAGCGACGAGTCGAAATGCGTAGTGTATTCAACATTGAACGATTTATCTTTTGCGCGGTAGCCGTGATACGCCAGTCTCAGGTATTCATCACACAACAGATTGATGTCTGTCAATTGCTTTTGACCGGAGCTCGATCGGCTATGCTGCAACATGCTCTTCACAATGCCTTCCGCGCGTTTGCCGTGGTGATTAATCTTCTCCTGGTTGGACTTAATGTTGTCGGTCAGTTCCTTGATACTCGCGGGATCGGCTTTCCCGGAAGAAAGTTCTTTTTCAAGATCATCGATCAACTCGCTGTTTAATTCCGAAAAGTTATTGACGAAGTTCAGGGGATTCTGAATTTCATGAGCAATGCCGGCAGTGAGTTCACCCAGCGATGCCATCTTTTCTGACTGAATGAGTTGCTTCTGCGTGGATCGAAGATCATCAAGAGCAGCTTCGAGGCCTTTGTTTATTTTATTCTTCTGCTGCTGGTTTCGATAGAAGATGAAAGCCAGCACCAGGGCAACTGCCACCAGTGACAACAGTACTGTACTCCTTAAAGAACTCCTGAAGTCTTCCTCTTTTCTTCTGATCTCAAAATTCTTCTGTTGTTCGTCGATAGCGAGTAACTGAAGCTGATTGATTTTTTCCCGGCCGAACACGGTGTTCGTGAGATCAATGACTCGTTCGTTGTAGTGGTTAGCGCTGTCGTACTGATTTTTCCGGGTAAATATTTTTCCCAATAGCGCTGAAGCCTCCAGTTCCATGGGCTTTTGTCGTGACCGGATACCATAAGCCAGCGCTCTCCTCGCATGGTATAGACTTGAATCCAGGTTGACGTTGACGTGGAGGAAATATTCTGCGAGACGCGTATACCCGAAACCGCTGTTGAGAAGCAATTCACTGTATGCGACCTGTCTGTAATAGTTCTTTGCCTTTTCATAGTCTTTACGGATCCAGTAAACATTTCCGATTTCATTTAAAATGTCACACCTGAGGGGACCTGCTATCTCGGGTGACTCTAGTTTTTCGTACTCGCCGAATGCCTTCGAAGCGAACGAAAGCGCAGAGTCGGGTAAGTTCAACTCCGTATAGGCGCGGGCCATATTCGACATCGTGAATGCCCGCATTTCTTCCGCCTTGATACCAGGGTAAGTTTGTTTGCCTTCGTTGAGCTTGATGGCGTGATGCAACCATCGGAGCCCCTGGCGATAGTCACCCATGTCGACATAGGCGCTGCCAATAAATGTCGAATTGAAGGACTCCATCGTTTGATCACGTGAAGCTCTGCTTATTTCGAGGGAACCGTAAAAAGCTTCGAGGGCTTTGGGATAATCACCCTTCATTCTCAATTCTTCGCCTGCAAAGTTGAGCGCGATACATTCTCCCCTGACATATTTTAATTGTCGTGCAAGTTCAACGGCTTTCTCCGCGTAAAGGAGCGATGAATCGGTATCCTGAAATCTCAGGAGACCCGATCTCGAATAGAGCCTGATCACCTCAAGCGTATCGGAAAGAGTCACAGACTGCAGTTCACCCATTCCGTTTGAGACGTGGGTCTTTCCAGCAAGAATTAAAATCAGGCCGACAATCAGATAATATGTACTCAATGTGTCCGTGACGGGTTCTGCATTTTATCCATCGCGCTTTCAATCGATTTTTTCATACTCAGCGATTCTCCTCCCTGGCTCGGAGGATAATCCTGGAGACTCTTTAAATGCGCCTGTAAAAAAGGCACGGCCGCGGTAGGCGCCCACAGTTTTTGAGCTAAGAACTTTTTGCCGATGTATCCCCACTCCTCTGAATCGGGCGTCATCTTTTCCATAGGGTCCATCAACAGATTGACAACGTATGGAATACTGGGATAAGACTTCTCGTCAAACCAGCTGCCGTGGTGTTTTACACCGATGTGTATCTTCCAGCCATCAACCCGCATGGCCATTAAATCAGATTCATCATAGTAGAAGTATTCGTGTCGCGCGGATTTCTCCGTTTGTCCGGTCCACAACGGAAGGTTATTGTAACCGTCAAGGTGATTCTTGAAAGTGACAGCCCCGAGTTTTTTTCCGGTCAGCAATTCAGTCTTTAGGTTGGGCGCCCCTGCTGCCGCTGCAAGTGAAACATAAAGGTCTTCATGGCTCTGCATGCCATTCGATACAGTTCCGGGCTTAATATGACCAGGCCACTTAACAAGACAGGGAACTCTCACACCACCTTCCCACGTCGTGCCTTTCTCACCGCGAAAGGGTGCGTATCCACCGTCAGGCCAGTACAGCAGCTCATTGCCATTGTCGGTACTGTAAACAACGATAGTGTTGTTCTCCTGGCCAAGGTCTTTGATCTTTTGTAAAACTTTTCCGACGAGTTCATCATGTTCCAGCATGCGCGCCCTCACAACATCTTCTTCGGCTCTTCCTTCATCCACGGCCATCTGAATGTATTTTTGCGTGGGATGCGACCAAACGTGTATAGCCGTCGAGTTGTACCAAAGGAAGAATGGTTTGTCGGCTTTGCCCACCTTGTCAAGCCACTTAAGCGTTTCATCAGTTACCTCCTGGTCGATCGTTTCCATCCGCTTTCGTGTTAACGGTCCGGTGTCTTGTATACGTTGCTTGCCTACTTTACCGAATTTCGGATCTACGGTCGCGTCTTCAGTAGTGGTAGCCCAGGCATGCATTACACCCCGCGGCCCGAATTTTTTCAGATAGTCGGGATTCTTTTGACCAGGGTAATCAAGTTCTTCCGGTTCTTCCTCGGCATTCAGATGATACAGGTTGCCAAACCATTCATCAAAGCCATGCATGGTGGGAAGAAACTCATTACGGTCACCGAGGTGATTCTTGCCGAATTGCGCCGTCGAATAACCAAGCGTCTTCAGCACCTCAGCTAGTGTCGGATCTACTTTCTGAATACCGAGTGTTGACCCGGGTATTCCAACGGTGGTCATGCCGGTCCGGACAGGCGATTGACCGGTAATGAAGGCTGCACGTCCCGCGGTACAACTGGGCTGCCCGTAATGATCCGTAAACAACATTCCGTCGCGCGCTATGCCATCAATGTTGGGAGTCCTGCCCATCATGCCGTGGGTATATGCGCCGACGTTCCAGTATCCAATATCGTCTCCCCAGATCACTACGATGTTGGGTTTCTTTTCCTGTGCATGCAGAGTAATGAGATTGGCGACCATTGCCAATGCGATCAGAAGTTTTTTCATAGCCTGAGTACTTTATCGATGAGGGTTGAAAGGGTGTTCAATTAGGTGCATTGATCTTCCTTACTATAGAAGAGAATAAGAACTTCTACTCCTTTTCACCCTGACTTCCAAAGTCCGGAGACCATATACAATAGCAAATTAAGATAGTCGTAAAAACTATCCGGGACAACGATTTAGCGAATAACTTGAGGAAGGGGGTCATCACAGACTCCCAGCGCACGCAATGGCTATCGATGATGATAGGCAGTCACGGAATTTAATGGGAGTGATAAGGTTTCTATGAAAAACGAATGCGAATCTTTCCGCGCGTAGAAGAAAATCCGAATGTAAAAATGCTGATGATCGCGACACGCAACGCACGTCGATCGATCATCCAACGCGTGTGGTATTACTGTCTGACTTTGCTGCAATAATTGATTATCAGAGGGTGACAAACCGTTTGCCGCATGGACGCTCAACTGTTTTCTTCAGGCAGAGGCCCGGGAATCTTTAATAGGTCACGGCTGTCTTGATCGTTAGTACGCCACTCAAACCAACCGCCACTCAAACCAACTCGATCTCTGCAAGCTCTCTACCAATTTCCTGCACACCGGAAATTATTCTCATGCGTTGGGCATCCGAAGGTTTACGCCTGCCTTTGATATATTGAGCCAGCAGGCTTTGATTCATTCCTATCCTCTCACTCAAAGCTTTCGCATTGATCACTTTATAGAAGCTGAAAAAACTTTCAAGATCAAAAGAATACTTGATGTCCAAAGTGTGCTTGCGCCCAACCGCAAGTCTCGCAGCTTCCAGAAAATCCTTCCTTAAATCAATGATAGTCTCCGCTTGCGTTCCTATGAAGTCGCGCCCAACTTTGGCATGAGCGCTGAAGCCCGTGTCCTCTTTCACAATAGTCGCCTTGATAGCTTTCTTCATCTCTTAGTTGTCTTGATTCCTGCTTGCTTCAGGATTGCGTTTAACAAACCCTTCTTAACTTCTTTCGAGCCATGATTGGGAACCGTAAGTTGGCCGTCCTTATCGGGATGCCTCATGGTTACGTGACTGCCAGATTGACGAACAACTACCCAGCCGTCGTCACTCAAAATTTTGAATAAATCCTTGTATTTCACACAACATGTAAAGGTAATACATTTATTACCTCTGTAACGAAGAAACTGATGGAAATGTTCATTTTGTATCGAAATGAAACCCGGACAATGTTTAATCACCAGACCTTCTCGGAATGCGTCATTTGCTCCATGCTTCCACCGATCCTGCGCACTTGTATTTTACAACTCCCGGCCGTATATTCATTAAGGTTAGCTATTAGAAAGTCACTCATCACTGAGTCACTAGTCCCGTGCAACAGCAATCATGCTCCCGCGGACAATTAGTTTGAGTGAATCCTGGAAGCAGAAACTGGAAGAGGCGGCAATTGCGTCTAGCCGGCCAAATTTGACTTGTAGCTTTGATTAAAGCTTCTCAGGACAGTGCCAGACAAATCAGCAATTTTATAGTTCTTGATATGAAGCTCCTTGCCTTAAACAAAATCGCGCTGGCTTGCTATTTCGTCTTCCTGCTCCTGATGGCCTACATGTACTATTACTCCGGGCATCTCTTCTATGCGGTCATTCCCGACAAGATCGCCGGAACGCCTTTCGTGGTAGCTGTCGGCGCTATTGGCCCGCTTCTGCTCATGCTGGGAATTATAAGATTCTTACTGCTAAAACTGGTCGGAAGGAAGTACTTCGCCATTCACATCCAGCATTTCATTATTCCTTTCCTCATTTCCATTGTTGGACTAAGTCATTTCCTTTGGACAGGCATAATTCTATCACTTGTTGGTGGAGTAATGGTCGCTCTCGAACTGCTTGTCAGTTGTTACAAAGCGAGTGCATTGCTGAAAGCACCTCGACAATCTTAAAGGTATTGATATCGGACATTTCCGAATGTTCACGCTACAGCAACATTACCTGACGTCCTGACAATAGCATAGGCCGTCAGTTGTTTAATAAAAGGGGACAAGCGGCATTCTCGCCCATCCCCAAACTGCCATATGCGGGCAAAGCAATTTTCACTACAATAATATCAGACGACACTGGATCTGAGCCCATCATCCTCGTTGTTGTATTCACTCTAAGCCGTATGCAATAGTGTTAACGGCACTCCTCCTATCGTTGGTAAACAAATGATGTCAGATTGTTCACCACATCTGTCGGAAATACAGATTCAACACCTCGATTAATGTGTAATTTGTATACATTCAGATAGTATCTGGATAGTCCATAACGTCTCAGCGCCAGGTAACTCACTGCAATTACAAATCTTGCATCGTTGATCAATGCTTCCGCCCGCGACAGGCATAGGTCACAATCGCTGCCGCGACCACAGGGACCCTCTGCTATCTGCTTCGCGCCCCTGCTCATTAGTTCCTCCATCATTTCTATCGCTTCTATGAACTGGCCGCGCCTCATTAAAGTATAGGCAAAACACCAGCGTACCGTCGGACAATCATACTCTATCCACATCGCGTCGGTGTAAATCTCCAACGCCATGCCGAAGTCTGACTTCAGGTGATAGGCTGATGCAAGCTGGATCAACAACCAATGATCTGGCTGATCTTTCGTTTGTAGCATCTCAACAATTTCAATAATGTCGTCGCACTTGCCTTCCTGCGCGAGATTCTCAAAGGTCCGCTGCAGTTCTTCCCTGTTAACAATTCGATTAACACAGATCTTATTGCTGGGAAACTGTGTGTTTAGCATCCGCAGCCTGGCCATTCTTTTTTCCATTTTAATTTTTTTAACATTCAAAGCGATATCCGACTTACTTTCTTGTCACAAAGTCACAGTTTTTGACCCAATGTTACCCGCGAAATCCAGAGCGGTTATCGTGATAGCAGAACCTTGGAACGATCGGTTTGATTGCGTGGCCATATAGGTCCAACGGTCAGGCAGCCATTGATGTGGCGTAGCCTCACCACATTCGATTATCCTTCCGGATGCATCCTGTATCTTCACGCTTACGGAAACGACGCAAAAATCGTCTTTAGCAATTATTTGAATTGAATGACCAATCTCACCGCTGTATTCACTCGTCGTTATCCTTTCAACGGATGGCCTACGGAGATAGTCGCTCATAGCTACAGCATAAGGAGAGGTGCATTTTTTATTTACACCGGAGGCATAGAGCTCCTGGGTGACGGGATCAAGCATGTGCGCTCGCGCATAGAATGCGGCATCTGCAAACCGATAGCGCACGGCATCTTGTGCAGGTGTTGTTCGATTTGATTTCTTTGGCCTGTTCGCCACAACGATACCGTTGACGGTTCTTCGGAAGACCAGGTTGCCGACTCTGCCACTGATTCCTGCAAAGAGTCCGCTGTTATTCATTCGTGCCATAATTTTTAAAAGAGTTTTTTGTTTGAATTTATTAATGTTCATCTAAGCGGGTCTCGGTTTCGGTCTTCGGAACGCGAACTGATCGCCCTTGCTGCTACCAAAATAGTACCCGTAAATATCCTTGGCGATCGCGGCGGCCATGCCAGTGAGGTTTCCAATGATGAAACTCTCGTCCGCTTCCAGTGTGCCTATGCCGTGCGCCAGGATGTATCCAGTGATAAAGAAAAACGCAACGATAGCCATATACGCGAGGACGTTTTGTGTAAGATTGAGGCTTCCCGCTTTTGTCACATCAACCTCCCGTTCCCTGGCCGATAAAATATCACCCAGGGCCGACTGCGTCATTGCCTCGGTGTGATGGATTTCCAGCGCACGTAGTTTAATATGCAGCGCTTCTTTCTCTTCCTTCGTTGTTACAACTTCGTCGATCAGTTCCTTAACCTTTCCGAACAGATTGCCCGAAAGTATTTCGCCAATGATGTTTTTCATACTTACATGATTAATAGTTGATGAGCAGCCCCGCCCACACCCCGACGAATCGGCGGAAGTCGGGGCTGCTTGTTTCACCAATTGTTTACAAGGTCACTGTTAAAGTCCCTTCGTTACCAGGAAGGTCCTTGGCAATGGCTGTAATGGTACTGTCCTTCAGAGACGCATTGGCAACCGTGGTCGCGTAAGTCCAGTCCGGGTGACTGCCGCCACGAAAGGTGGCTTCGCCGCGCTCGAGCTCTTCACCAGTAGCGCTCTTGATGACCACCATAACGGACATCACTTTAAAGTCGTCGCTGGCGCGAACCGTAATCAAGTCACCAACGGCTCCGCGATACCCTCGCGAATCGATCCCTCGAACTCTGGGCGCCGACAGATAGTCGGCAATGGCAACCGAATACGGCGACCTTAACTTCGGCGACACAGCCGCCTGGTACATAGCAAGAGATTCCGGAACCTTAACTTCCTCGCGAGCATAATAAGCTGCGTCTGAAAACTTGTCACGCACTTTGACCTGATCCTCAGTTGGTGGCTTTGTCCTCTTTGGCTTGTTAGCCACGATAGTCCCGAGTTGCGTTTGCCGGATTACTATGTTGTCCCCTAGCTTTCCACTCACGCCTTTCAGGATGTTGTTGTTTACTGCCTTTGGCATAAGAATTTTAGTTTGAAAATTTCACAGCATCCCCGACATCGATACGGCCGTTTATCAGATTATCAGCTGCTGCTTGACGTAAACATGCAACTTCTCCCGGACTCACTTTTCCAGTCGTTTCCAGTCGTGACCAAACATTCCCCCTTTTTACATTCACAGTTGTCGTTGGATCCCGAAGGGATCTTCGATCAGTAGCAATGAACGATCGTTTGCCCCGATGCGCGACGGCAACACCTTCAATGAAATGCATTCGCTCTTCGCGCCACACACACGCAATAAAATCGATCAATTGGGTGCTCCTATCTGCATCTTTATGATATCCGCATCATGTTTTATTAAGATCCGCTTTATACTTTCTTTAGTTCCTCTTTAAGTATTCTTTAATTGCGCCTTAAGTATTCATCATATCGGCTTAAGTTCTTCCGCAATACCTGCTTAACAGTTTATATGATGTTCTTGAGAGTAGATGGATTGTCGCTGCTTAGTAGCGACATGAGCGGTCGTCTCGAATCTGCCCGAACCATAAACAAAAAAAGAATGAGGACTACGAAACCTCACAAATCATGTTTGCGTGTACTACCGTACATACCGTAGAGGTGCAGACATAGCGCCCGTTGCAGGTCGCGAGAATTCCGAAGTCTATGTCTGCAAAATCCTGTTGTTTATTGTAGCGCTAATGGCCCGATGATGGAACACATTCCATCGCTGTCTGGTGAAGCTGGTTGGCAATGAGGTGAAGGAGGTATTCTCCAGATGTTCTGAATACTGATGAACATTTATTAACCTCAATTCATATGTCTCTATTCAAAAAAAAGACCGGGGAAAAACATTCCCCAAAAACCAGCGAAACGCAAAATCTGAATCAGCCAATGACCCTTTCCCGCCTCGCCTGTCTTTACGGTGTAAGCAGGCCAACCATGCGTAAGTGGATTAAGCCCTTACTCAATCAACTGGGTGAAATAGTCGGAAAGCTTTACAACCTAAGACAGGTCAGACTAATCATTAACCACCTCGGAACACCTGGCCTCGGATCAGACATCGGTTAGCAGCTCATTTTCTCGAAGCTAAACATGGTGACTCACCAAAGTGCAGTATCAAGCACGCAAACTGGCCAGGTAAAATCACTACCGTGGTAATGACTGGAAAACGATGGAAAAGAATGTCAACGAGTGGTATCGCCTGGAAAAGTAGAATTTTTCCTCACTGCATATTCGTGACATGCAACACAACTATCATTCCCATGACAGCGGGGGCAATTGGATTGCCTTTCTGTTCGGCGTAACATTCAACATTGTCACGCACATTATCGACCCCGGTCCTGCCAGTTATATCGTTCACGCTATCGCTGGAGGTATCGTCTGTTTGATGTTTAAGTTGATCGGCGACCTCTTTACGCCTATGGTCCTTCGGATCGGGCGCCGCCTCTCGCAGTGGATCGAAAACAAGATCGACTCATTCAATTGATTCAAAACAATTAAAACACAAACAACGATGACACGCATAGAATATATTCTTAAACATGCTCCCCACGTGATTCGCGCACTCACACGCACGAGACTCTTTCCTTCGATAATGATCGCCCAGGCACTTCTTGAAAGTGCTGATAAATATGGCACACCGGGTAATAGTCTGCTGGCGGCGAAGTTCAACAATCACTTTGGTATCAAGGCTGATGTTTCCTGGGTAGGACAGAAAGTGGGTTTGTCCACGAACGAATTTGTTGCTGGCGCAATGACAAAAGTGAAAGCCTGGTTCAGAGTTTACCAGCATGCATTCCAATCGTTCGATGACAGGATCCAATTTCTCATTGCAAACCCCCGGTATAAAAGTGGTGGGGTGTTCAAGGCGCTCGACGCTGGCGAACAGGCTATGGCGCTGCAACGGTCAGGCTACGCTACCGATCCGGGTTACGCTTCAAAGCTGATGAAGCTTATCTACAAGTTTAATCTGGAGAAATTGGATCATTTGACTGACAGCAAACTAGACTTGTCGGATTATCTTTTCCAAAAACCAATCAGTCAATTCAACAGACCATTAAATGAACAAAACGACACAAATGAACAAAACAACAAATGAAACCACTTGATTACATCAAAAAATTCAGGCAGTTCATCAAAGACGCAGTCAGAGGCACAAACCTCCTCCCTTCTATCGTAATGGCGCACGCCTTGTATGAAGCCGCGGACGACGACGGTAATGTCGGCAAAAGCGTTCACGCAGCTTCATACAATAACGATGTTAGGGTTCGGGCAGGTGCATCCTGGAAGGGTCCCAAAGTTCTGCTGCCTGTTCGCATCGCGTCAGGTACGCTAAAGCGAAAACGAAAAGCATGGTTCAGAGTTTACACATCAGCGGAGGATTCTATCGGTGACCGAATCAGATTACTGACACAAAAGCTCTCTGGTCGTCAATTGCCATTCTTGTATGGCAGGACCCTGAAGATGCAGGCATTGGTGCTTCAGCAATCGATCACGCGTTCTGATCCACATTATGCTGAGCGCATGGTCAATCTGATCGTTAAGCATAAATTGTACTGGTACGACAGGTCCTGGCTGATTGAAAAAGCATGTATCGTTGCGCTCACAATCGCGACCATCAACGCAGTGCGTTATCTGCTGGAAACCTATTGGGACCAATTGGTTCCCTGGAGATAGTTGTTTAAAACTTTTATTCTACAACACCGTCCGCGTTTCTAAAAGTTAAAACGCAGGCGGTGTTGTTTGTCATTGCTGCCGTAGGCATCTTGGGCCTGTAGAACGTCGCTCGAATTGCAATACGAACTGGGGATTAGATGCCGTAGGCATCTTCGGTCAATAGAAACCTGCATCGTCCTCCTCCCCGCGTGCGACGCAAGCGACATCACCTACATTCACACGTTCATCGCACGCCACGCACGAACACACACGCATCGCTCACAACCTTTTACATCCCCTTTACATCTTTTTACAAATCATTAACATGGCTTTGCTGTAAAGCCATTTACCTTCGCTGAAGATGAACAGCGCTTCCACATAAGCGAAGTCCATCGCTCCTTCGCGTAATACAAACATAGCCATCCACCATACATCGACGTCCAAAACAAAATATGATGAAACATATGACGTGTGCCCTGACGCTAATTTTAATCTCCCACTTCATCTTTGCACAAACCACGACCGAATCACCAGCAGCTACTAACAACGCCAAAGATCCAGCTACCTCCGACGGCCCCGTCGCCATTGTGCGCAATATCATCCAGGATAAAAAGGGCATCATTTGGATCGCCGCCTTCGACGGGGTCTTCCGCTACGACGGAAAATCTTTCACCAATGTTACTAAGCCTGTTAGCAACGCGCGCTTCTTTTCCGCCCTGCAAGACAAGAAGGGCAACCTGTGGTTCGGCACCATCGGATCGGGTGTCTACCGCTACGACGGAACATTCTTTCAAAATTTCACAACGAAAGATGGACTTCTTAACAATGAGGTCGGTTGTATCTACGAAGACAAAGCCGGCAACATCTGGTTCGGCGTCAACGGTGGAGCAACACGCTACGATGGAAAAACATTTGCAAACTATAGCATCAGCGGAGATTCGATCATCAAAGATGAAACGGGCAAAACCTTTCCCGACTTCACCCGCCCTCCTAAAGAGGTTACCAGTATCGCGCAGGACAAGACAGGAAAACTTTGGTTCGGCACGAGAGGCCGTGCCTTTATTTATGATGGAAAATCATTTATAACCGTGACTCATGAAGGTAAGCAGTTCATCAATGTCCGTACGATCATGCACGATAGCAAAGGCAACATTTGGCTCGCCGGAAGTCCTGGCCTTTGGCGATACGATGGAAAAGCTTTTACCAACATCAACACAAACTTCGTTGGTTATGTTTACGAAGATCGCAAGGGCAACATCTGGACATCTTCGGAAACAAATCATGGCTGGATGCTTACACGCTATGAGGCAAAGACGTTGTACGGCAATACGCCTGCTTCAAAGGAAATCAATGCAAGAGACGGCAAGATGCTCTTTGGCATTTTAGAAGCAAGCGATGGAAGTATCTGGTTCGGCGCCGATGGCGTTTATCGTTACGATGGGACTACGGTAACAGATTTTCAAAAGTAGTCGCGTTTGTCTCGGGAATCAACGTTGCATACTGGATCGTATTCATTTACTGGGAAGATTCCTTATCCCAGGTTGGCATTGCAGAAGCTGTCCTATCGATGAGATGGATTCCGATTCCGCTGGGCAACGCACGAATATTCTGTCTCTATTCGTACGTTGCGTGCTGATCTCTTATCCGGCATTTCATCATCAGACTGATGGGGTCACAAAAACCCTGGTCCGTTACTTAGCTTGTTTCAATTGTGCAATATCGTATCCAACAAAACTCAGCACCACATCCTGCGCCTCATCGGCCTTCAGTTTGAAATTGCCCTCTGAATCGGATACCGTACCCGTTGTGGTTCCCTGCACGATCAGATTAACTCCCGGAAGCGCATCACCAGCTTCATCGTAAACCGTACCGGTCCATTCTCCCTGGCCATAGCTTGCGTTCACTTTCAACTTGCCATTGATCGCCTGCACATCCTCTATACTGATCATTCCTTTAGGATCTTTCGACTTTTTGTCATCCAGCATAAACACGATCGGCACCATCATGCGTACTCTTACCGGCTTGCCCTGCTGTGATGCAGGCGTGAACGGCGGAATGCTCTTAACAACACGTTCTGCTTCAGCATCACAACCTCCGTCCAGGGTATTCATAGCCTTCACGTCTGTAAGCGAGCCATCTTTGTCGATTACGAATTGAACATCTACACGTCCCTCAACGCCCTTGTATCGTGCGTCCGACGGATACTTTATCGCTTTCATGATATTATTCTTGAAGGCTCCCATGCCGCCCTCATATTCCGGCGCCTTCTCTACGATGGTAAATATTTCTCCCTTGGCCGCGGCAGCGGAATCTTCAGTTTGTTGATTGCTCTTTTCTTCGGTGCAGGCAAATCCAATGACGAGCAGAGTACATAATCCGCCCAGAGCGCCAAGCTTCCAGGCACTCACTCTTTTTGTTTGTTGTTTCATAGCTGTAAGTCTTTTTAAAATTAAACTGTCGTGAAAGGAACTGACCAGGCTCAGACCGTGTATCGTGAGGGTTGAGCTGATGAGCACGGACGAATATTGCTCAACACTGTACGACTTAAGCACACAGTTATCCGCCTGGTATTCGTGTATTCTCTTCATCTCCTGGTTAATGAACCACGTCGAGGGTAACCACCAGAAGAATACGCGAAACAACTGCAGCAGAACGATATCGTAGGTGTGGCCCAGAAAAGCGTGCGCTTTTTCGTGTGCGAGCATGATCTCATGTGTCTGCTCGTTCGGGTCAACTTCCTTGTTGATAAAGATAGAATTGAAAAAACTGAAACTTCCCTTGATTCGCGCGATCCGGTAGATGCGAAGTCCTTCAAGTTTTTCATAGTTGTCTGTCCTTCTAAGCAGGTACAGTTGGCGAAGACTGTTGAGGAACTTGAGTAAAAGAATCGCGCTGATGAGCGCATACACCACCAGCAACAGCTTATAGCTCCAGAACGATGTTTGATCCGGTACGACGGGTACTACGGAACGCACCACGGCCGGGCTGGAGGCAAATGTGTATACAGGTTCTTCACTGCTGAAGAGTCTCGGGAGTTTGAGCAGGGGAATAGTAAGAGCCAGCGCAACGGAGCCTAAAAGATAAATGCGCATGGTGCCGTACTGACGCTCTCTTCTCAGGATCAGCCAGTAGCCGAGCATCAGCGCCAGGTGGATCGCCGAAAACTCGATCAGGTAGTTGCTCACGACATGACTCATGGTTTTTTGGTTTTAAGTTTTTTCAGGTCCTTGACGAGTCGCTCGAGTTCACCGACGCTCAGCTTGTCCTCTTTAGTAAAGAAGGAAACCATCTCCTGATAAGATCCATCGAAGTATCGTTTGACGAATCCTTTCATAAACAGCTTGGTGTAGTTCGCTTTGGTGATGAGCGGATGATATTGATGGGATTGCCCCACTGCCTTGTGGCCGACGAAACCTTTCTGCTGAAGGATCCTCACGATAGTAGAGACTGTGCTGTAGGCAGGCTTCGGCTCTGGTAGTTCGTCGATGATGTCCTTGACAAATGCAGAGTCGATGTTCCATAGTACCTGCATGATCTCTTCTTCAGCCCGGGTAAGCTCTTTCATTTTTTTGGTCCGATTTTGTGGGTTGCTGTGTAATCCTGAATCGAAACTAAAAACTTAGTTGGGATCATGCAAGCATTCTCAGCTAAATATTTAGTTGGGAGTGTTTGCGCTGGAGAATACGCTATTAGATGCCTAACCCGGGACTCGATGCCGTAGGCATCTCCGATCAGTAGCACGCACGGGATTAGATGCCGTAGGCATCTAATATCGGTAGCACCGGATTGCGATCTTTATTCCGCGCGCCGCCCGCACGCTATCGATGAAACACAATTGCGATCCCGGCGCGCAACGCACGCAATACAATTAATCGTCGAATACAAACCCATCCAACAATCTCATCAACGCTATGCCGACAAAATCCCGGATCATCCTCAATTGCTGCGTTGTTGCACTCGTCCTTTTAGTCTATATTGGTGATCCAATACACCCCACGTTGCCGCAAGCCAAGTCTTGCTCAAAGCCCACACTGACACTATGAACGACACCACGATTTCATCTCTGCGCGAGGCCCTCTCCCACTCCCCCGACAACATCCCATTACGAATGTTGCTGGCCGACACTTTATTGTCATTGAACCGCCTCGAGGAAGCAGAGATAGAATTCTCCACGCTCTTAAAACTCACCACCGACACCAAACCAAAGATCGGGTTGGCGAACGTCTTCTTCAGGAAGAGCAACTACTCGGCATGCAACGTCATCCTGGAAGAAGTCATCGACAACGGCACTAACGACATCAACGCACTCACCCTCTATGCGAAAGCGCTCCTGAAAGAAAACTCAGTAGCCAAAGCGATCGAAGTATATAAAAGAGCACTGGCCATCGACCCCAACTTCTTCGACGAAGAACTCGATAGCCAGCTTCGTCTCCGCGGCACAACGGATCCGGTAGACGATGAAGAAGAAGCCGAAGAAGACAGCCGCTTCCTCCAAAAGCCCGACATCAACTTCGCCGACGTCGGTGGAATGGAAACGGTGAAGAAGGAGATCGACCTGAAGATCATCAAACCACTGCTTCACCCTGAACTCTATAAAGCATACGGCAAGAAGATCGGCGGCGGCATTTTGCTTTATGGTCCTCCCGGATGTGGCAAGACATTCATCGCTAAAGCCACCGCGGGACAGGTGAACGCGAAGTTCATCAGCGTCGGACTCAACGACATCCTCGACATGTGGATCGGCAGCAGCGAAAAGAACCTGCACGAGATCTTCGAGCTCGCCCGACGCAACACGCCATGCGTTTTGTTCATCGACGAGATCGACGCACTGGGTGCCAGCCGCAGCGACATGAAACAATCCAGTGGTAGGCATTTAATAAATCAATTCCTGCAGGAACTCGATGGCATCGACCGCACCAACGAAGGCGTGCTGATCATCGGTGCTACCAACACGCCCTGGAACCTGGACCCTGCCTTCAGACGGCCAGGCAGGTTTGATAGGATCGTATTCGTCCCGCCACCCGATGCATCATCACGGGAATCGATCCTGAAGCTGAAGCTGAAGAATAAACCAACGGGGTCGATAGACGTCCAGTCGATCGCGAAGAAAGCGGAGCACTTCTCCGGCGCCGACCTCGATGCGATCATCGACATCGCCATCGAGCAGAAACTGGAGAGTTCATTCACGGATGGTGTCCCCAAGCCTCTCGAGACCAGCGACCTGTTGACTGCCTTGAAGAAACACAAGCCGAGCACGCAGGAGTGGTTCTCGACGGCTAAGAACTTCGCGATGTTTGCTAATGATTCCGGCCTCTACGACGATATCTTAACGTACATGAAGCTCAAGAAATAGCCCTGGCTGCCTTTAAAAACTTTTACATTTTACATTTAGAGTTTTACATTTTGCGGTTAAACACACTTCCTACTCCCCTCACACCTTTCACTTAACGATTCACTTAAGACCTTCCACCTCCCCAACCCCCCCTCCCATGACCGCCGATCCCCGCATCCAAAAGATCCAGTTCCTCATCGAATACAAAAAATTCTCCGAAGCAGAAAAGCTTCTGGCCGACCTCCTTCGCGAGGATGCCAACAACCCTCATCTCCTCTCGTTGCTTGCTGAGGTCTTCCTGCAGCAAGACAAATACGATGACGCTACACGCATCATCGACAATGCCATTGGCCTGTCGCCAGGTGCTTCGGAGTTGTTTTATATGAAGTCGCGCATCGCCATCCAGCAGGACAAGCTGAGTGATGCTGAAAAGCATATTACGCAGGCGATCGAGTTAGACCCGAACGAAGCTGCTTACTTTGCTTTGTCGGCAAATATTAAACTCGCGCGCAAGAAATTTGAAGAGGCGCTTGAAACAGCCAACCGCGCCCTGGAGATCGATGCCGAAAATCTATTAGCACTCAACACCAGGAGCAGTGCTTTAATTAAGCTCGACAGAAAGGAAGAATCTTATCAGACCATTAAGGGCGCATTGAGGGAAGATCCCAACAATGCCTACACGCATGCGAACTATGGATGGGGCTTGCTGGAGAAGGGTGACTACAAGAAGGCGTTGGAGCATTTTAAGGAATCGCTCACGAACGATCCGAACCTCAAGTATGCGCAGGCGGGTATGCTCGAGGCATTGAAGGCGTCGAATCCGATTTATCGTTTGTTCCTGAAGTACTCATTCTGGATGAACAACCTCACCGCGAAGTATCAATGGGTGGTGCTGATCGGTTATTCGTTTGTGTTCAGGGCACTGAGGCGCCTCGCGAGTCAGAATGAAGCGCTGCCAGCCGTTTCTCACCCCGATACTCGTTTTGCTTTTTGTTGTTGCCTTCTCAACGTGGATCATTACGCCGATCAGTAATTTGTTCCTCCGATTCAACAAGTACGGACAGCTGCTCCTCGACAAGAAGGAAAAGCTGAGTTCAAACCTCGTCGCTGTGAGTCTGGGAATCTTCCTGGTGAGTCTGATTACTTATTTCGCTTTGTCAGACGAACGATTCCTCGCCCCCGCTGCCTTTGGATTTGCTATGATGCCGCCGTTGGGCATCATGTTCGCGCCTTCAAAGAACAAATACGGGTTATTGATTTATACGATCGTTCTGGGAGTGGTGGGCATCATTGCCATTAGCAATGCGTTTACAACGGGCGAGCTAATGAACGGGTTCTCGGCAATTTTTATGATTGGCTTCTTTATATTCCAGTGGGTAGCGAATTGGATGCTGATCAGGGAGAACAACAGTTAAAATATCGACAGAATCCCGTAGGGATTCCATATCGTTAGCACAGAATTCGTTGAATCGGAATGCATTTGAATCCCGTAGGGATTCAATATCGTTCGCGTTCGCGCAGAATTCGCATTTTTTCGGTGCGCAAAGCGCACAATCGGATCGATCGTTGGAATTGCAATTCTCCCCCGCACCTGCCACACGAAATTCATCAGGATATCCTGATTGCCATCGTTATTCAAAATCCATTAATTCGATAAATCCCATTTATGGCAAACACTTACACTCAAATACATATCCAATTGGTATTCGCCGTTAAGTACCGGCAGCGAATCATGGTCAAAGCATGGAGAGGGGAACTTTTTATGTACATCACCGGGATTATAAATAACCATGGCCACAAGCTATTAGCCATCAATGGTGTCGAGGACCATGTGCATATTCTGATCGGGCTTCGTCCAGTCGAAGCGCTATCGACCCTGGTTCAGGAAATAAAGAAAGACTCATCGAAATGGATCAACGATAAGCGCCTCGTGCCCGGCAGTTTTCGCTGGCAGGATGGGTTTAGCGCGTTCTCCTATTCCATGGACGCGTTGCCTAATGTGATCCGATATATTGAAAATCAAGAGGAGCATCACAAAAAAAAGAGTTTCAAAGAAGAGTATGTGGCAATGCTCAAAGAGTTTAAGATCGATTTTGATGATCGTTATATTTTTGCAGATATGTTGTGACTCTTGCTGACACGATCCAGGATCAGATTCCAGAGGGTTCGCCTGTTGTTAGCAAGCGCTTAGATCCCCGCTGTCCAAGTGCGACATATAGATCGTCAGAAAACACACACTCATCGCACGCAATGCATGAACCCTGACATGGTATGCAAGAACCCTGACAATGGAATGTTTATACAACAAACATGGCTCCAATTGATGGAACAAGCCGGCTCAAACTGTGGCTGATTTACCCAGACGTTGAACATTATCATCAACCCCTATAGAAACACTGTCAACCGATTAGACCAAAAAACGCCGTTCGGCAACGCACTGGCTGTTTGTCTCAAACCCCCTAAACTGGCTTCTCATTTGCCGCACTGAGCGCGCATGATCCCGCCAAATACTTTTTCAGCCATGTTTACCACTGTATCACGATGCCGCCGCGCCCTGACAGCCGCTCCGGTCCTCGCCCTTTTGTTTGTGTTCTTCGCTACGATCGCGCAGGCAACCCAACTGATGGTCTGCCGCATCGACGGCCGTGTCGCCTACAAAGGCATACCCGTACGCGTGGGCAGCGAGATCCCTTACACCGACGACCTCGAGTTGGACTTCTCTTCACCACAGGACATGGTCGTGGTAGTAAGTCCTGAAAAAGGCAGGTACATCATCTCCGCCAGAAACTCCTCGGTGGTAAACGGGGTCGTGAAAGTACCCGTCCGCCAAAACTTCATTCCCTGCCCGACCTTAAGAGATGGCGAGCACATCTCAACCGACATCCACGAGCTTGTACGCGACGGCCGCTTCTCTATTCTCGACTCTGTATCGCTACCGCTAGACGCCGCATACCTCGATAAACAGGGTAATCAATACTTCTTCGTCAGCTATCAATACAACGGCCGACAGCTGGCACAGAAGATAGCCGTCACTCCATCGCAGCCTTACCTGACGCTTTCAACAAGTCTCTTTCGTTCTTATGATGAACTGATCGATCCTGCTAATGCGCAGCAGATCGAGCTGTACTTCCACGATGCAAACAAAAACCTTTCTGAAAAGATCACGGATCTGAAGATCACGTCATTGCTCAGTGAATCAACGATCGAAGAACTGCGCGTTCTTGTAAATGGTATCCGCGCGTATACCAACAACGATGAAGCGCTCACATTCCAGGAAGTCAAATCCCACATCGAAGAATTCTACGGCCAGATCAGCAACGCCACGCTCCAGAATTATCTCCGCATGATGGCCGTGCGGTGATTACCGGTATTCAGATGCCGTAGGCATCTAACCCGAATAACGTCCGGTGAAACCGGACGCTAAGGGATCGACAATCAGTTTACCTCAAAATATTTTGTAGATCTCCACGAATCGGCCAACTTCAGGGTTCGGACAGTTAGCCAAAGCAATGAACGATGATGAAATTGAAGACGACGAAATAGGCGGTATCCAAGATCTGATACACTATCACCAGCGTGAGATGACGCGGATGAGGAAACGCCTTGATCAGGCCAAGGATGACCATGAGTTTGAGGAGGCCCGATCCTACGAAAGGGAATTTTTTCGTCATGAATCAAAATTGAGATTGCTCAGGACTCTGAAAGATCCGATGTTCGATCGTCGCGCGAGCCTTTACAACGATCTTGTCCGAACGGAAGAGATGATGCGTGACAGTCCTCACCTTCATCATTTCATCACGCAATGCAATCTGCGTATTAAGAGAATCAACGAAGAGCTCGATGAAATCGAAAGCAAAAAACAATCTCACCTCGAAACACAATATATTGATGACGCGATCTTTGAGCTTGGGCAAGGTTCAATTCAAAGCTTCAGGATTTATTTGAATAAAAGAGAAGGGTTGGTCCTGGATTTCCACCGCGGGAAACAGTCACTTCTCATTTATCTCCGCTACAATAAGGGCATGCTCTACAAATCGGATAAGAGGCATCTGCGGCAACAAGGTTTTGTGACGACAGAAGAGAAAAGAACATTTGTCCGCGAATTTGATAACGGTGTCTTTTTTAACGCTCAACCGGTAAAACAAATGCTGTCGGCTATTCTGTTCGATATACTGGGTCACGGCAGGTTCGATAAAAATACGGAACTGATCATCGACCGTGGACCAGACAACGATGAGACACGTCTATGAGGGATTGATACGCAGCAAGTCGCACGCGCGTCATCAATAAAACACGATCTATCCCGACGCGTAACACGCGATTCGCATGCAATCAGCTGAATGCCAGGAGGCAATTAACGCTGAATATTAATCTTGTTCATTCCAGTATTGAAGGCGTATTTCTTTGTAAATTCAGGATACTCAATCAACGTTAGCTGTAATGAAAGCATTAAATCTCCTGGTTTGCCTCATCCTGGCATTCGCAATATCTTCCTGCAATGATGACGACGGCGTCCCCAATTCGTCAAATGAGAATTTGATCGTAATGAAGGCGTTTTACTTTCGGCACAATATGCCCGATCAAAGTATCGTCGTCACTGATCCTGATGGAAAGGTATTATCATTTACGAAGTCAACGTATTGGCAGGATACGCCGATCAGGCCATCGCTTCAGGGCTACCGTGGAAAACTCGTGAACCTGTACCTCATCAATCGGTACGACGATAGATACATTGTTAGTGTATTTCTGAACCTTAAACGAGGATCAGAATTCATTGGCCCGGATTACGAAGCAGAAAGTGCCGACTTCAAACAATCACGATTCAAGCTCCATAACGTTGATGCCTTCGATTCTTTCACATTCAGCACCGACGTTGTTGGGTATTCACTAACAAACTTAGCTGATACTGTCGGACGCATGCAACATGCCTTTTACAAAGGAGAAAAAGCGTTTGGTCAGGTGGTGACTAATGGACAAGGATATTATAACTTCTTTGACATAAGCGATGGAACGGAAGCCATCACAATAGATCGGGCACAAATGAATAAACTCTCGTCAAAGACTACAATCGACCTCGGATCAGGCATAGAACAATGTACCTATTTATTGGGCGCGTCGTTCGATGCAGAAAGCCATGGACCAGGCTATCAGTTGTTCTATACCTGGAGCCGGCCGAAATTTGATGTTTATTATCCGAATGAGCCTTTTGCCAAATACTTCAGTACCATTTATTATAACGATGACAACCGGTCCTATACCGAACAACGTGAGTCTACGGCGCCAAACTTTAAATACGAAAAGATCCCATTCAATTTTGTAGTGACGAACGCTTCGCCCCGCTATATGCGTTTGGATATTTCAGGACAGTTTGACTATTATGTTGCAACCTATAGATCTCCCGACTACAAAAAAGAACTCACCATTTACGGCCCTCATTCCAATGAAGAGTATCGCTTTCCCGACTTTTCAAGTATCGGAGAGCTTGATACGTTCCCGTTAGCAGAACTAAAGACGTTGAGTATCGAAATGCTCGACTTCGATGGTCTGGAGGAAAACGATGAGCATTTCAAGTATTTTACATCTGGTCACTTCCCCTGGCCGCGGAACAGCAAATCGGTGAGCTTCTCTATGACGCTTCAATGAGACTACCAGGTGTTTGATATGCCTGACTGCTCACGTGTGGATTATGCGATAATGCAAATACTACAGTTTCTTCCTGCGCCGGCGCATCTCGGATTGCCTTTGACCCTTAACTGAAGAGACCAGACAAGGATAAGACAGATCTCTGAGGATCGCCCTATCTGTGGAAACACATATCACCCGCATTCCGATGCCGAAGGCATCTCACATGAATAGCGTTCGGTGAAACCGGACGCTAACGGATCGACACCCCGCGCGCGGTGCAAATCATCACCATCGAATTTACATCATGAAAAAAAATTCCATCGCCACATAAGGGTAACGCCTGTCACAGTTGTCATGGGAATGTTAAAAACATAAAACCCCGGCAACCATGTTATCCCCCACAAGACGTTATCTGACTTTGCTCTTCGTCATATTCGCATCAACTTCTACTCCACTAGCATTCTCACAGTCAATCACACAAACCGTAAGAGGTCGCATCATCGACGAGGATACACGCATGCCCTTGCCCGGTGCAAACATCGTCTTGATCGGCAACGAAAAGGCCGGCACCACGTCCGATGCGGACGGATATTTTCGCTTGCCAAACATACCTGTGGGGAGGATCTCGCTTGCGTTAACCTTTATCGGATATGAGAATCGTGTCCTGCAGAACATACTCGTCACGAGTGGTAAGGAAACAGTTCTCGATGTATCCTTAAAGGAATCACTGATGATGATGGATGCTGTTGAAGTGAAAGCCGACAAATCGGAGATTGCCAACGAAATGGCGTTAACCAGCGCCCGCGCTTTCAGCGTGGAAGAAACCAAACGATATGCAGGTTCTTTCAACGATCCGGCGCGAATGGTGTCAGCTTATGCTGGTGTAGATGCCGACGTTAGTGGTAATAACTCCATCATTGTACGGGGAAATTCTCCGAGGGGAATTCAATGGCGGCTGGAAGGAATCGATATTCCCAATCCAAATCACTTTGCCGATGAAGGATCAACGGGTGGCCCTATCAATGCGCTGAATAGTCAGATGCTGGCGAACTCGGAGTTCTATACGGGCGCCTTTGCACCGGAGTTCGGCAACGCGCTCTCGGGAGTCTTCGACATGAGCCTGAGAAAAGGAAACAACGAAAAACGAGAGTATAGCCTATCCGTTGGTGTTCTCGGTACGGACGTCTCCGCTGAAGGACCCTTCGTGAAAGGTGGCAAAGCTTCCTACCTCGTCAACTACCGGTATTCAACGTTAAGTATTCTGAACGACCTCGGCCTCGTCGACTTCGATGGCGTACCGAAGTACCAGGACCTCTCTTATAAAATATATGTGCCCACCAAAAAGATGGGAACGTTTTCCCTCTTTGGATTGGGCGGCAAGAGTAAGATCACAGAAGAAGAATTTGCTGAAGAAGATGAAGAGAAGTTGTTGCAGCGCGGATACTACAACGCCGACATGGGCGTGACGGGCATCACACAGTATTGGCCGCTGTCCGACAAGACCTATCTGCAGAACAGTATCACCCTCTCCACCAATGGCAGCGGTTACGACGGATTCAAACCCAATGCCACCAATGAGCTGCGTCAGGTCGACGACTTCTCGATGGACAAACACTCGATCAAGGCTGCCTCTTCCATCAATCACAAGTTCAACGCGAGGCATACGGTACAGGCTGGATTCATCTTCACACAACACTCTTACAACTTTTACAGCAACTCTTATCAGACAGAAAGCGACTCCTGGGTAACGGAGCAGGACAGCAAGGGAAAGGCCGATCAATACCAGGGATATGTGAGCTGGCGCTTCCGTCCAACGAACGATATTTCACTGGTAAGCGGATTGCATGTTCAGAAGGTAAGTCTCAATAGTGAGATCTCTGTAGAGCCAAGGATCAGCGCAAGGTGGCAGTTCCATCCGACGCAGGCAGTCACCGCCGGCTTCGGCATTCACGGAAAGATGGAATCACTGCCGAACTACTTTGCCATCGTCGACGACGGCAACGGTGGGTCTAACATGCCTAACACAGATCTGAAGATGAATAAAGCCAGGCATTTCGTAGTCGGTTACGAAAACAAACTGTCACAAAATCTCTTCCTTAAGATTGAAGGCTACTATCAGCAATTATATCATCTGCCAGTCGAAAACAATTCCTCCAGCTCATATTCATTAATCAACCAGGTCGAGGGATTTACGGATAGGGCACTCGTTAACAAAGGTACTGGCCACAACATCGGCATGGAACTCACACTCGAACGATACTTCGCCAACGACTACTACTTTCTCGTATCGACTTCCATATTTGATTCCAGATACAAAGCACTCGACGGCGTGGAGCGCAACACACGCTTCAACAGCAACGTCATTGGCAATGTGCTGGTCGGAAAAGAATTTCACCTGAGCAGTAAGAACGGGAAAAACAAAGTCTTGGGTATCAATGCCAAGATCTCAAGCCTCGGAGCACGACGCTATACGCCAATTGACGAGGAACAGTCTGCGTTAAAGAACGAGACGGTGTACTTTGAAGATCAGGCCTTTTCGATGAAGGGCGACAACGTCTTCCTGGCAAACATCGCGGTTTCTTACCGGATAGATAATCGCAGAATCGGACAGGAGCTTAAACTCGACATTCAAAACGTGACCAACAACGATGCAAAGCTTGGCTATTATTATAACGACAATACGGGTAAAGTGGAATCGTCAAACCAGTTACCACTGTTGCCGGTGCTCAGCTACACGATCCATTTTTAAAGAGATTCGGTTGTCTATTTCTGGATCACCGGGTGCTGGATTGTGACCGGTGCCCCTCCAAACATGAACAACGTTACGTGACCCCTGTTGATGGGTTTAATAAATCCGATGCCAAAGCATCTAACATGAATAACACCCGACGAAACTGGACGTAATCGAATTGAAAATTCCGATGCCGAAGGCATCTAACATGAATAGCGTCCGGCGAAACCGGACGCTAACATATCAACACCCGGGTAACGCACGCATTAAAATCTGCATTCAGATGCCGAACGGATCTGATATGAACGGCCCTGGAATTATCGCCACCATATGCAACATACAGACCCGCAATTTCCTATCTTAGTAAAATGGCGATGTTGTCCGGTTTCCAATACGATGTATTTATCTCTTACCGTCACAACGACAACCGTTCCGGCTGGGTAACAGAATTTGTAAACGCTCTCCAGGAGGAGCTCTCCGCCACATTCAAAGAGCCGGTGTCCGTTTACTTCGACAAAGATCCGCATGATGGCCTCCTCGAGACACACAGCGTCGACAAAAGCCTGTCGGGGAAATTACATTGCCTGGTCTTCATTCCTATCGTCTCTCAGACCTATTGTGACCCAAAGAGTTTTGCCTGGGAGAATGAATTTCTCGTGTTTAATCAACTCGCAAGAGCTGACCGGTTCGGACCCGACATCAAGCTTAAGAATGGAAACGTGGCCAGCCGCATCCTTCCAATAAAGATCCATTATATCGATGCCGACGACAGCGCACTCTTCGAGAAGGAATTGGGTGGCGTGCTTCGGGGTATTGATTTTATCTTCAAGTCACCGGGCGTAAACCGTCCGCTGAAACCAGCAGATGAAAGGGGCTCCAATCTGAACCACAGTCAATACGACGATCAGATTAACAAAGTCGCCAATGCACTTAAAGACGTCATCAGCGCGCTGAAGCATCATGAATCCAAAACAGTAGCTGGCGCCGAAACTCACGCGAATGCCGGGGCCGAAATTCACGCGAATGCCGGAGCCAATACTCACGATAATGCCGCCTCCAGAGCTACAACGTCGAAGCCTACACGCTCCGAAGATGAACCCAATCCGAAATTGAAAAAACAACTTTCCATCGCGTCGCTGATTGTGCTGCTCGGATCTCTCGCGTATTTCGTTTACAGCAACGTGACAAACAAACCAATCGGTCACACTGACGAAGTCGAAAAATCAATTGCCGTTCTGCCATTCAGGAACATCGGCCCGAACAACGACGACGAATATTTTTCCGATGGCGTGACGGAAGAAGTGATCAACTACCTGGCTAAAGTTGGCGAGCTCAACGTCATGTCGCGAACATCGACGGAGCAGTATAAGTCACAAAGCAAGGATGCGCGCACCATCGCCAGCGAGCTGGGTGTATCTTATATTCTTGAGGGGAGTGTACGAAAAGCCGCGAACAAGTTTCGGGTATCCGTTAAGTTGATCGAGGCCGAAACGGGATTCCATGTATGGAGCAACGAGTACGACAAGGAAGTGATGGACGTGTTTCTCGTGCAAAGTGACATCTCCCGCGAAGTTACCGAGGCCTTAAAGGTCGTCTTGACGGATTCGGAGCGCAAGAACCTCGAAAGCACTCCTGTGGTGGAATTGACCGCCTACGACTTCTATCTTCAGGCACGAAGGGAATTGCTGGCCTACAAAATATCCTCGCCGGTTGATGGTCCGAGAGGAGAACAGCATCTGATGAGTGCGATCGCTTTGTTCAGACGAGCGATTCAGTCAGATTCTAAATTTCGCTAAAGCCTATACGGGGCTGGGTACGGCATTGTACTTCAAGGGCAATTACAAAATATTTGTAAAAGAGGAATTACTGGATTCGGTGAAACTGCTGGCCGACCAGGCACTCCAGCTCGATAGTAATACTGATGAAGCATATTTCCTGCTTGGTTCTTATTTCATACACAAGGGAAATAATGAAGAAGGTATGGCAGCTTTCCATTCGGCGTTGAAAATCAACCCTAACTACGCAGACGTGATGATGGAGCTTGGCTTTTTTAACACCGCGATTGTTCAGGACTTTGTAACAGGGCTGTCGCAAATGCATCAGGCCGTTCAAAGGAACCGCGGACCCGAACTGGCAACTTACCTGCATACAATAGGATTTATATACAGTTCGCTGGGCATGTTCGACAAAGCGAAAGAGGTCGACGACAAGGCAACATTGCTGGATGGCGACACTACATCGCGGAACTATCACCGTTCCATGCTCTATCGGTACAACCGACAGTATGAGGACGCACTTAACTTACTCAACGCATTATATCTTCAAGACTCCTCATATTTCGGAATTTACGATGACAGAGCCCACCTGCTCAGTGATCTGGGTCGATATAAGGAAGCATTGGATATCCGATTGCGTTGGCGAAAATCACATCCGGATGATCCAATAAGTGACTATCATCGGATCGGCTTCCTGTATTCAAAATTGGGTGACGAGAAAACGGCACGTAAGTATTTTGATGAGATGATCGCATACTGTGAGGAAAGCATCCGCCTGAAACAAATCCAGGCACAATGGAAAGGAACTCAGTATGACCTGGCCGGAATGTATGCGTATCTGGGCGACAAAGAAAAAGCCTTTCGATATCTGGAAGAGGTGAACAACCAAAAGCTAGTGCCTTATTGGCTATTTGCTCTCATGAAGGAGGATCAATTATTCGATCCCATCCGACATGACGAGCGTTACAAAAAGATAGAACGCGACATGGAGGACAAGCTTAAGTTTGAACGAGGCCGCGTACAGCAATGGCTGGATACCGAGAACCTCACAGCCAAGATCGAAGCAAAGCGCTGAGGATTCTCATCCATCCGGGTACCCCTCTAAACTGCGGAGAGCGAAGGAATCGAACCTTCATCTCAAGTTTCATGAGAACTGTCTTAGCAGGACAGCGTAACGAACCAACATTTACCTGCTCTCCATAGTTGCTCTGGCAAGAGTCGAACTCGCACCCCAAGGTCCGTAGCCTTGTATCCTCATCCATTAGACGACAGAGCAATAAAGGGTGATGCATGAGACTCGAACTCATTACCAAAGATCCACAATCTTACCGCTAAGCCTGTTTGCGCGCGACCCGCCGTGGCGGTTTACATCACCATATATTCTTACTCCATATATTCTTACTCCATATATTCTTACACCATATATTCTTACACCATATATTTTTACAACATCATATGTTCCGGGAGCGGGATTCGAACCACGCATCTACTGATCCAAAGTCAATCGTCCTGCCTTTAGACGATCCCGGAGTAATTTGTCGGAGAGGGGCGAATCGAACACCCAGGGCTTAAGCACCACTTTTACAGTCCCGACATGTCGGGATCCACTTACGGTCTACTCTCCGAATTTGATCGCGTCGCAGTTGATCCATCAGGACCGCTTCGATGGTTGATTGTTGCGGACACGGGTAGGGTAAACTGGATTCGAACCAGTGAACTCCCGCGTCCAAGGCGGGCGAGGACGACCAAACTCCTCCATTACCCTATGTATAAAAACAAAAAAGCCTCCGGTTAGGGAGGCTCGTATGAGTTACAATGATGTCGTTCTATATCATTATTCAGGCATACATAGTTCGTCCTCCCGTTCCTTTCGTGACGGCTGTTGGCGATACGAACTATGTGAATGCATTTTGTTCATGACACAAATATACGATTAGTATTTCAATTTGTTACCTATTGGGTAACACTTATTTTATCTGATTGGTTTAGTCTGCTACAAATTCATTTCTCGCGTAACAGAATAAAATTTCTGCAACTGAAGAACTTCACGTTAGGTAACACGGGAAGATCGGCAAAAATGGAGTCTGCATCTTTTGGTTCGTTGTCCATCAGAAACTCCCGCTCCTGAATGTCGGTATCAAATTGATAATAGTAAGATCGAAACCAATGCAATCTGTTTGGCAGCTTCTGCCTGCGAACTGCCTGCTCAACTGACTGGAAAAATTCAGGTGGCGGTGTGTAACGAGCCCCAGCCATTGTTTTGGGAACAAGGTTGCCAAGATAAACTTTCCATGTCTTTCCATCGAGGACCCACTCTTCAATCTCAACTTGCCTCAAGGTCTCATGATCCCGGCTTCCAAACGCTGCAAGGATTGTATGCAAAGAGCTTAAGGAAAAATTTCTGAAGTTCTTCGTCGTTGCATCACCAAGCGTGGATCCGAAATCGCCAAAGCACTCTATAATATGCTCACCCCTATTAGTTGCTGCCATCACGTCAAGACGTGAACTAATACTACCATTGATTTCGTGGTACACAACACGTGCTTTGAACTTCAGGTCATCGGAAAGATCAGTACTAACGAACTCGTCGCCTACGCTAACACGCAAACCGTGATTTCTCAACAAATCAGCCAGTTGTTCATTGACAATCAATTCTTGTGAACCCGCATCATCCATTGGGAGAAATCAACGTTTAATCTTTGATCAATCTCTTCACTTTAACCTTACCCAAATCCTTATACCCCTTCGCCAGGTCATAGTTCATCTGCGCCTGCATCCAGAATTCAGGCGTTGTATCAAAGGCCTTGCTCAGCTTAAACGCCATCTCCACTGATATAGAGTAGTCTCCTTTTATTATAGCGTACAAATTTTTACGCGCAACGCCCAGCCCACTCGCCACCTCGGTAATTGTCAGATGATGTGTCTTGATGTATAATTCTTCAAGAATCTGACCGGGGTGCGCTGGGCTGTGCATTCGTGGCATAGATACTTAGTTTAATTCCTGTTTGTAATCCAACTGTCGTATCTCTCCATCTATAAAGCGGAACGAAAATGTTCCCAATCCATGCACTTTCAGACGATAACTGTTCGTGCCTTCTTCAAGAATGCTCACATTCTTTATAGAGAGGTCACGGACGTCTTTCGCCGCATGGATCACAGAAAGCCATAGCAATAGATAGTCCTTCAGCTCCCGGGAGGTGCCGGCAGCTGTTCCTTTTTCAAAAAGGCTTTTCAGAACGCTATGACGAATGGATACGATCATTACAACCTGTAACGCATATTTTGCGTTAGGGATGGCAAAGGTAAAAAATATTTGTTACCTGTTGGGTAACAATCGGAAAGTTGATTTACCTTTGTATCACAATAAGACGAAAATGAAACCGGCTATTAATTACATCGATCAGCAATCACGCAAGCACATATGGCTTGTGGTGATGTTTGATTATTGGGTATGCCCGGGAAGTTATATGCATTCATAGAATTGGATTCATTATAAATAGAAGCCCCGGGTAGATCTCCCGGGGCTTTTTGCTTTTACAAACTATTCGGACGCATAGCTCAGTCGGTAGAGCGGAACGCTGTTAACGTTCAGGTCGGTGGATCGTGCCCATCTGTGTCCTCTATTGTGTTTTGGATATTGGGGCTGCTTGGCGTGGCCACTGGATTGTCGCTCCAGAAAATCAGACGGGTTCGATGCCCGTAGTATCCGCCTATCGAGGTGTATCCGCTCACGCTTATACCGTGTAGGAACGGTAGTTGGTTACACGTTGGTTCAAATCCAACCACCTCGACGAGAAATGCAATTGTATATATAGATATGGAATCTGATAAGAAGGCCGCGAAACACTCCCAGCCAAAGCATTAAGGTGATGCTCCTGCCTTTTAAGTAGGAGAACACGGATCGTTACCGTGTGGCTGGACATTCTGCACATTGGCGTAGTTGGTAGCGCACAGGGCTCATAACTCTGGGGTCGCAGGTTCGAATCCTGCATGTGCAACATTCTGTGATATAGCTCAACGGTAGAGCACCATGCTGATACCATGGAGGTTGATGGTTCGAATCCACCTGTCACAACAACACTGCACATTGGCGTAGTTGGTAGCGCACGGAGCTTACATCTCCGGGGTCGCAGGTTCGAACCCTGCATGTGCAACATTTGGAGATTAAGCTAACTAAGTAGAAGCGTCCCGTTGAAGGCGGGAAGGACTGGAGCGTTACCAGCAATCTCCACCAGGGCAGGTCCTGTTTAAGTAAGAATGAATTTTCTTCCCGACGGACAGTGCCGGTAGCGCGATAGCATAGTCGCCGATAAATGCGCCCCGGCTTGTCGGGGAGATCGAGGTTAAAGCCCTCCGCGCTACAGACATTGAATAAATAAAAATGATTTTTTTGCTGAAAGAACTTAACTGCGCAAAAAGACTGCGCAGTAGGCCTGGTACTTTGATTCATCATTCAAGGGAATGATAAACTGTTCCACCCTCTCCGTCAGCTGGACGGAGAGGTTTTGAATGGCCTTATAGCTTAAAAGGAAAAGCCTGCGGTAAAAGATTGAACGTTCCGTAGAGTGCATGGATGATTCCGTTACGGCTGCGCGCTATAACGGATAGATTTTGCAGATGCACCGAAAAACCTCTCGGAGAAGTTTAGTAGGGAAGCGCATTTAGAGCCTTGCTGCCTGGAAAGGAATCTCAGTTCGAATCTGAGTGAGGCCACTTTGATAAAAACATTTCCGCCACTGGCGGATAAAAATCTTTCTCCATGACTATGTCTGGAGAGAGCGCGGAAGAAACAAAAGGTATAGGACCTGATGAGCGTTTCTGTATGGCGCCATAGTGTTGTACTGATATTAAGTATAACATGCTGCCTTGCCCGATGTTGTTTTCCACCTCTTGTGGGTCGAAGGTTCGAGTCCTTCTCCGCCTCGGCGGATAGCTCAACAGGTAGAGCAACAAGCAGCGCGGGTTCGAATCCCGCTCGTCCCCTTGGGACGATAGCTCAGTGGGTTAGAGCACTGGATTGTTAATCCATGGTGATGAAGTTGAGCCCTTCTAAAAAGGTTCCCCTTGAAAGCAGTTCAGGGCATGTCCGGTCTTAAACTCGCTATTGACTTCGGGAGTAGCAGAATAAGATCAGTCATTTGAAAACTTGTAAGTGTAAGGATACCGGATAGTAAGTCCGCTTACTTTTCTGCCCAAAGATCTTGTCTCTGTCGAGACCGCTCTTGAAGAAGCAAGTGCTGTGCAGAAAACTAAACTGATATAACTATCCTCAATTATGCTCCCGTTATCAGATGATGATGTGTCGTGAACTACTTTCTTATTAAGACTTATTATTTAATTATTATAGTGATGAAAAGGATCAGAATTAACACCGGTAAAATTGGTTTGGTGTTCAGAAACGGTGACTACAGAAAAGTAGTTACGGAAGGTGCGTATTGGTTGCTTCCTAATGAGGACGCGTACGAGTACGATCAAACAAAGCCTTTCCATCCTTTCATCGATTTGAATATCCTGATGAAGGATGAGCAGTTGGCAACCATGCTGATTGTCGTTGAAGTAAAAGACAACGAGATCGCGTTGCAGTATGAGAACGGTAACTTCAGGAACGTACTGGGTCCTGGAAGATACGCCTACTGGAAAGGCGTAACGGTCTATTCATTCATTAAAGCCGACTTGAGCAAGATCGAGATGACCGAGAACATCGATACCAACACGATCATGCGGAAAGAAGTATTGCCATACATCAGGGTGTATGCTATCGAGTCTTACGAGAAAGGTATCCTGTTGATCGATGGTAAGTTTTCTAAAGTATTGGATACCGGCGTGTATTACTTCTGGAAGAATGCAGTTGTGATCTCCGTATTGAAGGCCGACTTGAGACAATTGCAGCTTGAGGTTTCCGGCCAGGAGATCCTGACCAAAGACAAGGCCGCCTTGAGAGTCAACTTCTATACGCAATACAAAGTTGTTGATATCATCAAAGCTTTGATCGAGAACAAGGACTACGAGAAACAATTGTATATCCTGATGCAGCTGGCATTGAGGGAGTTTATCGGTACGCTGTCACTGGATGAATTGCTTGAGAAGAAAGAATCCATCTCCGCCTACGTGTTGAGCACGTTGAAAGACAAAGCTTACAACCTGGGTGTTGAGGTGAGAGACTGCGGTGTGAGGGATATCATCCTGCCTGGTGAAGTAAAAGAAATTATGAACCAGGTGCTGGTAGCTCAGAAGAAAGCGGAGGCCAACGTCATCATGAGACGGGAAGAGACTGCTTCCACAAGAAGCTTGTTGAACACCGCCAAGTTGATGGAAGAGAACTCCATGCTGTTCAAGTTGAAAGAGATGGAGTACGTGGAGAAGATCGCAGACAAGATCAACAGCATCTCGTTGTCAGGAGGCAACCAGATCGTTGACCAACTGAAGGATATTTTCGTACCGAAGAAATAAGGGCGCCTGGAGCGCCCTTATTTTTGTTTTGCATTCCGATCCGAACGATGCCGTAGGCATCACATATCGTTAGCGCAGAACGTCGATCTCCTCCACACCGCGCGCGGCGCTGAACATCTCTAATGAAATACACATCCTCATCGCGCGCAACGCACACAATAAAATCGATCGCCTCCCGCCACAACCTCAAATCACATAAATCTCCATTTATCAATCAACAACAACTCTACTCATACTTCAACGCCTCCACCGGATTACTCCTCGCCGCCTTCAACGTCTGATAACTCACCGTAACAAGAACAATCACCAGCAACACCAGACACGACGCCAGGTACATCCACAACGATGGATCTATACGGTATTCGTAGTTCTGCAGGAATCGCTCGACAACAATATATGACACGGGCAGCGCCACGACATCTGCAACAAGTACGAGCAAAACAAAATCTTTCGAGAGCATCAACAGAATCCTGCTGACCGATGCACCTAATACTTTGCGAATACCGATCTCTTTCACACGCTGACCTGCGGTGAAAGCTACCAATCCGCCAAGACCCATGCAGGCAATCAG
This sequence comes from Chryseolinea sp., assembly GCA_049840655.1. GTDB lineage: Bacteria > Bacteroidota > Bacteroidia > Cytophagales > Cyclobacteriaceae > Chryseolinea. Next base: position 386,120 of record JASGJX010000018.1, on the reverse strand, counting down.
TATCGATAACAACATAGAGATTCCGGCAATCGCCTGCGTCCTGCGATCCTGCTCGAACACACGCTCAAAGTTCGCATCGAGGTAAACGAACGTGAACGGTGCCCGATCAAAAGTTTCATTCCACTGTGCCCGAATCAAGTCCATCGTCTCCGTTACAGCGGCGGAAGCCACATGAACGGTGTAGTAACGAAATTCACCATAAGGATGGGCAGTGTTCCGGAACACAAAGATCTCCGGTGTGACAATCGATCCGGGTGAAACCGAGTTAAAATCCGATACGACGCCAATAATTTTCAGATCCATTTCTCCTTCTTTGCCCGGCCAGTAATAGCGCAGCGTCTGACCAACCGCATCCTGATTGCTCTTATATCCACAGAGGCGAACGGCAGACTCATTTACAATAACTTGCTTCTCTCCCATCACAAACGCTTCGTTGAAATCGCGTCCGGCTTTAAGCTTTGCACCAAGAGTGGCTACAAAATCGTAGTCTACAGCATTGCCGTTGAGCCTGACTCTGACGTCGGGTGCATCGCTGGTGGAAACCATAAAAGTGAAAAGTTCAAACGATCCTGGTATATACATAGACGCCGTAGACTTCAGCACATCCTTATGGCTTTCGATTCTTTTCTTAAACGTGTTATACTTCGAAAAATTAAAATCCTCTGACCCGAAATTCTTAATAACAATACGTTGCTCAGCATTGAATCCCCGGTCTTTAGTTCGCAGATACTTTATCTGGAGATAGATCACAAGGGTGAACACAACAAGGCTCACAGATACAACAAATTGAGATACAACGAGACCTTTGCGTAGAAAACGGCCTCGCAGACTATGCATGGATTGTCCCTTCAAAACCGCTGAGGGCCGGAATCCTGTCAGAAAAAATGCTGGTATGAGTCCGGTTAGTGATGTACTCACAAACAAAATACTGATCATCATGATCATCAGTCGGTGGTCAACTACCGAAAAATCCAGCTTGTATCCTGTTAAATACTCCAGAACAGGACGCGCCAGTTGTAGCAGCGTAAGTCCGAAGGCAAAGGCGAGCACATTGACGACCAATGCGTCGAGAAGAAACTGACGGACGAGCTGTGATCGTGAAGCCCCAACAACTTTCCTCACGCCCACTTCCCGCGCTCGTTTCAACGACCGTGCTGTAGTGAGGTTCACATAGTTTACACCGGCAATCACAAGGATCGAGAGACCGATCAGACCAATGATGTTTGTATACGTCTTGTTTGCCGTTCTGATTTCACTGCGACCGACGTCAAGCGCATCCTGCTCAAAGTGAAATCCGCTGAGGGGCTTGGCGGTAAATTTATAGTCCATGGAAAAGGCAGCCATCCACTTTCTGGCTTCTTCCGGCACAAGCTCATTGATCTTTTGGCTGATCGGGGCCGCCACCTCTTCTCTTCGTGTTTTGACAAACGTGAAAAAACTCGGCCACCACCAATTATTCTTTACATCCTGTACGTAGTGGTCTTCGAAATTCCGAAAGGGCAACAAAATATCGAATTGCAGAGACGAGTTCAAAGGGATGTCATCCAGCACAGCAGTGACCTGGTAAGTAAATTTAGTCTGATGCGTTTCAGAGCCGCCGGTGCGTAGCTCGAGGATCTTTCCGAGCGGATCTTCATCTCCAAAATACTTAGATGCAACGGAGCGGGTAATCACTATAGAGGTGGCATCGCCCAATTGCCCATCCCGACTTCCTTTTAACACCGGGAACGAAAACATCCTGAGAAAGTCAGCGTCGACATATCGCGCATTCTGTTCATTATATAGGATCTCCTTGCCATCAGGTCTGCGATAAGAGACCACGCAATACGGCTCCCGACCTGACTGCGAAAAATAGCGCGATACAAACTCTGCTTCGTGAACCTTCTCCCTTATCCCATAGTAAAACGCCGGGCCGGTAGCTAACCATTTCAGCTCTGTTCCGTCTGGATCGCGGGCCTGCGTGTGTATGTATAATAACCTGTCTCGATTAACATGAAAGTTATCGAAGCTGTATTCAAATGCCATCGTCAGTACGGCAAACACCAGGGCAGCAAGGCCAAGCCCAAGTCCGGTAATATGAATGACAGATATCGCTCTGTCGCGAACGATATTGCGAAGGGTGACCAATAAATAGTTCCGTAGCATGTCAGTGTTATTTAGGTCGGGGTCTACCTCACTCACAGAAACTTTCAGGCCAGCCGCTGTTTTGCCATCTATTCATGCAAAAACGAAATTGTATTAAGAAGTTAGTGTATTGAAATGAAACAGTCAATGTTTCAGTTTGAAGCGGATTTAGTGCATGTGAATTTGCCTTCCGATGCCGTAGGCATCACATATCGTTAGCACAGAACGTCGATCTCCTCCGCACCGCGCGCGGCGCTGAACATGTCTAATGAAATACATACGCTCACCGCGCGCAACGCACGCAATAAGATCGATCAGCATCATACTTTTAGTACGTACTCTCAGGCCACGTATCCTTCCATTCTTTCGGCCATCTTCTGTCTGAACGTATCTTTTCACTGATATATAAGTACTTCAATTTTAAAACAGTCGTATCCTTTCTGAGCAATACATAGATCTCATTTCGAATTTTTTCAATCCGATCACCTACTTCTACGTTTTCTGTTAACTCGTTGCAAAGGATGCCGACTTCAATAGTTTCATCGCCATCAGTTCGAATTTTCAGGATCGTGCTCCTTTTAAGAATCTTTTCTTCAACAACGCCTCTATATTCTTTTCTGATTTCAAAAACATAAATGTCAGGTCTCTTACCAAAATCAATCATCGATATAATGAAAACCAAAAACAGAACAAATAGGATTGCGCCAACACGGTAAGACTTCATTTCCCGAGTGTAAACAAACTTAAATTCTTAATAGAGCTGTATCGCTCACCCTTAAAAACCTTATCTTTAATTACCCTGAAATTTTACCGATCACGCTGAAACTATTGAGCCAGTCATAACATCACAATAAAACAACTCTCAGAACCTAGTTGCCATGATCAAATCATATTTCCTCGTCGCCTGGAGAAACCTCCTGAGAAATAAAATTTTCTCGTTCATCAACATCCTCGGACTCTTCATCGGAATGGCCGTCGTGTTTATGATCTATCAGTACATTCAGGCTGAACGAAGTTATGACCTGTTCCACGCGAATGCATCGCGCCTCTATCGCGTGCCTATACAATATGGCGGTGCACTGGCAGCCGGACCATCCGCCACCAGTCATCCGTCCATCGGCCCGGCCATGAAAGCGGAACTCCCCGAGGTCGAGGACTTCGCCCGACTGATACGAGGGTCGCAGTTTATCGGTGCCGCCACATTTACCAACGAGAGCGATCCCAATGGGCCAATTACCTTTAACGAAGAGGCTGTATTCCTGGCCGACAAAGCTTTCCTCACGATGTTCTCATTTCCATTCGTTGAGGGAGACACAAGTGCGTTGACGGACATGAAGTCTGTGGTGCTGAATAAAAAGATTGCAAAAAAATACTTCGGCGACAAACCGGCTGTCGGCAATACATTATTGCTGAACAGGATGCCCTTGAAAGTCGGAGCCGTTGTAGAAGTGCCCGAAAACTCCCACCTGCAGTTCAATGTCTTGTTGTCTACCAATTTGCTGGGACCCAATTGGGGATACAACGAATGGTCGTGGCCCGAGTTTTATAACTATGTATTGTTGAAACCGGGCGCAAGCCGTGAGAACCTCGAAGCGAAGTTGCCGGCGTTTATGGAAAAGCATTCGGCAAAGATCTGGGAACAGTACAAGTTCAAATCACATATCTGGCTTCAGCCCATCACGGATATACATTTGAATTCCAACTATAATCTGGAGCAAAGTGCAAACGGAAGTGAAAGAACGGTTTACTTCTTATCGTTGTTGGGGATCTTCATTCTCGTCATAGCATGGATCAATTACATAAATCTGTCTACGGCGAAGGCACTTGAGCGGTCGAAGGAAGTCGGATTGCGAAAGGTATCCGGAGCATCGAAGGTCCAGTTGATGACGCAGTTCTTCTTTGATGCATTCCTGGTTAATGTTTTTTCCATCGTGCTCGCAGCGATCATCACTGTATTGGTTACTCCTTACTTCGAAACGCTCGTAGGAAGAACTTTTTCTCACACACTAATGGCGTCGGGTACTTTTTATACACCATCCTTCTGGCTCACAGTAGTGCTCACGTTGGTCGTGGGGATCGCGGTCGTTGGATTTTATCCAGCATTGGTATTGTCGTCGTTTAACCCGGCCGTTGTTTTGAAGGGGAAGTTTATCAGGTCAGGCAAAGGAACGATGTTGCGTAAAGGCATGGTCGTATTTCAATATGTGTTGTCGATGTTCCTCGTAGCGGGAACGGTTACGATGACCACGCAAATGAACTTCATGCAAAAGCAGGATCTCGGATATAACAAGGAACAAATGCTTGTCGTGCGGGCATCTCCGATCGGTGACTCAACTTATAGAACGCGTGTAAATCAATTTCTCAATTCCGTGCGTCAGTTACCGCAGGTGACACAGGTTGCTGGATCAACCGATGTTCCGGGGAACATTATTATTGAAAGGAACAATGTTCGCCGTGTAACGCAGGATGAATCCGGCAACGTCGGCACGTTCTTCATCAATACGGATGAGCATTTCTTCTCCACATATGGAATAAAGATTCTGGCAGGAAGAAATCTGACGGATCAGGACAAGTTTATCTATGTCCCGAGGGATGTCGATCCGAATCAACCCAAGATTATTTCTGACGATGGATACCTGCTATCAGGAGCGCCGAACCGGATTATGATCAACGAAGCATTGGCACAAAGCCTTGGATTTCAGAAACCAGAAGATGCAATACATGAAAAGGTTGTTTTTGAGTTGGGCCGGAAATTCGTCGGAGAGATCACGGCGGTGATCAGCAATCACAACCAGTTATCACTGCGCGAGAAATATCAACCCATCATATATTACTATCCGGACAACGACTATTGGCCTTACTTCTCCATCAAGATTAACGTCCGGGAATCGGAAGCGTCGGCGATGGTGGGTCAGGTAGGTAAATTATTTTCAGATGTATTCCCCACAAGTGCTTTTGAATATTTTTTCCTCGATGATCATTTCAATGCGCAATACAAGAATGATGTTCAGTTCGCCAGTATCTTCGGAGTGTTCACGATTCTCGCGATCATAATTTCTTCATTGGGATTGTTGGGTCTTGGAATCTTCAGCGTGTCCCAACGGATCAAGGAGATCGGCATCAGAAGAGTGCTTGGCTCTTCTATCGGCGGCATCTTATTTCTGTTTTCAAAGGATTCGTTCTGGCTGCTGGTCATCGCCTACGCGATATCACTTCCCGTGATCATCTTAGGGATCAGCAAATGGCTCGACAACTTTGCCTTCCACGTCGGATACGAATGGCAGATGTTTGTTTTCCCGCCAATGCTGCTGCTCCTGATTTCGCTGGTGACGATCATATTCGTCACGCTAAAATCGGCGGCAACAAGTCCGGCCGTGTCGTTGAAAACGGATTAATCCGACGAATCCCGTAGAATTCCATATCATAATCAAGGAAGCATCGAATCCCGTAGGGATTCCATATCGTTAACAAGGAAACGGACCGAATCCCGTAGGGATTCCATATCGTTAACAAGGAAACGGACCGAATCCCGTAGGGATTCCATATCGTTCGCACGGAATGCGTTGAATCTCGTAGGGATTTAATATCGTTCGCACAGGATTCGGATCGATATTCCGCGCGCCGCGTTGTCTTTTAAAAAAAAATATAAAACATATCGGCGCGCAACGCACCCCATTAGATCGATTGACGTGCTTCGGTTCGGAATTGTCAGTTTCACAACCCAGAACAAAACCGCAGCCCTGACTCGGTTTAAATTTGTTATAAAAAGCGTAAATTTGCAGGTTACTATTTTTGATCACCCCTGATTGAATGTAGCGAAATTGCAGTTGACACAATGAAACGCATAAATCTGTCACGGGCGTTTGCCTTAATCGTTACCTCCCTTGCGATAGCTGGGAACACATATGCTACAGTCTATTACACAAGGGCAGCGGGCAACATTACCGGGAACATATGGGGTACATCAACAAGCGGCACGGGTACCGCCCTGCCTACTCTGGTGAATGGCGACATTCTCGTTATTGACGATAATGTTACGATTACTTCCAATGTTTCGTGGAGTGCAACTATCACGATCAACCTGTATGCCACAATGGCCTTCACAACGGGCAAGCTGGATCTGGCAGATAACAGCATCATTGACTTCAAGAACAGTTCCGCTAAAGTTACGTCGAGTGGTGGTGGCTCTTCTGACAAAATCAGGTTCGGCAACGGACAGGCCCAATGGGATGGTAGCGACGGCACCGTTACGGGACCAGGAGTTATGGATAAGAACTATGTGGGTGGCGGACCTCTTCCGATAGAGCTGATCTTCTTTAAAGCCAGACAAACAGGCTCCACTCACTTGTTAGAGTGGGCAACCGCTTCTGAACTTAACTTTGATTTCTTTTCAATCGAACGCTCAATTGATGGAATAAACTTTAAGGAGATAGAACAGGTCAAGGGCAATGGCACCACCACGGAAAGAAAAGACTACGCGTTCGAGTACAAAAATCCTATACTTGGCAAAAATTACTATCGTCTAAAATCTGTTGACTTCGATGGCTCAAGTGAATATTCAAAAGTGGCATTTGTAGACCATGTAGGAGAGAGAGATTTCGTGGTGACTCCAAACCCTTCATCGGGTTCATCGATTTCGTTCCTGATGAATTTTATGCCAGAGGAAAATTCTCACGTCACGATCTATGATAATTCCGGTGTGGTCGTGGGCGTTTACGAACCTACGGATTCATTTCAATCAATCGCATTTCAGAGTTCACTGAAAAGTGGTTTGTACTTTGCCAGGTTCGTTTCGAAAAGCTATGTAAAGGTTGATCGGTTCGTAGTTCGATAATGCATTCTGAACTGTCGGGGCAATCAGACGTGAATAGATTAATTCGTATCACTCCAAAAAATAAAACTTCTTATCCATCAACCTGCTTTCATCATAACCCTTAAACGTGCGCTCCCTGTCTCCCGCACTCATCTGATGGCAACTTCTGCACGCTATTCCCGTCTCGACCATAATTGCCACGTCCGCTGAAACTCTTTGACCCTTGCCCACTGGCCTCTGAAAGATTGTCGCATTCCGCTCTGCGTTGAATATCCTTCGCTCAAGCACCTCCTTATAATCCCAGTCGTCATACTGCGGAACATACTGGCATATCTTATACACGCTCACAGCGTCTTCCCAGCTGCCGCTCTTCACCAGCATATCGCCGTATGCCATGAAGAAGCCTTCAACGTTGTGCGGAGCAATCCATGAGTTATGAAAAACCCGATCCCTGGACTGGTCAGAATCCTTCAGCAATTCGATGTCCGCGATCTGTCGCTGTGTGTCAGGACTTTTCGGATCGAAGTTATGGGCGTGTCGTTCGGCTAACGTCTTCATAAGTTCCAGGGCTTCTTTAAATCTCTTGTCCGTTGATGGCAGTCGGCTTAACGTATAGGCTAGTGAAAACGAACTGAAGTTCTCCCACTCGCGAATGGCCTTCCGCCCGTTCAGATAACCGTTTTTTAACGACTCCCGATCACCACAGAGCGATCCGTTGCCCATCTTAACCGACGACAGGAAAGAAAGAATCCGCGTATCTCTCGGATTCATCAAATACGATTCGCCAAAGTACTTCTGGGCGAGTGTGGCATGTTCAATAATCCTGGCACCATGTCGGCTATTCTGATGTTCCGACAACGCCCACATGTGAGTAAATGCCAGGTGATCGATGGTGCGTATATCGCTCAGGTTATTAAGGTAGGCCGCAGTGAGCTTTTCCAGTATCACAGGGATGCTATCGTAATGTCCGTCATGAAACTGCTGCCAGAAAAAATCATTGGCAGCTTCCGCCTGTAATGATTGTTCCCACACAACGTCCTTCTTTGTAAGCGTAATGGTGTCAACAGAATTAAAGATGCGTTGATAGGCGACGAGGCATGTCACCATCATCGTGACAATCGCGATTCCCAGCTTGATCATAACATTTGGTTTTGATAAGCAAGCTAGTCTGTACGGCAGTCTGGGTATTGGATGAATTTTACCTCTGCACTTCCTGCTCCGACATCAGTTCATAAAAGTGATACTCATGAGGCTTCAGACCGAGATATTCACTCGGAGTATATCCTGTAAAAGCCTTGAAGTCGCGAATGAAATGACTTTGATCGGCATAACCGGAATTGCAGGCAAAGGCAGACCAGTTCATGACGGGTCCCTGTGAAATGCCTTTCAATGCGCGATCAAAACGTATAATCTTTTGAATCTCTTTCGGGCCGAGTCCCGACTGATCTTTGATGAGCTGAATAGAATGTTTATGACTGTATCCCATATGACTGTTCAACAGATCGGATACCGAAGACTGAGGACTGGCAAGCATCCTTTCCATTCTGCTCCAAACGGTCATCTCAGATAACGAACATTTCGACAACCGTGCAGCAATCCAATCACCCAGCGTGGTAAACATCGCTGCACAATTCGTTGCTTCCTGAAGTCGCTCGTGCAGTACGCGAACCTCTGCTCCCCAAACATCCTCAGCTGAGAAATTATTGTCTGTAAAGTGGCCGGCTGGAATTCTGAATAACTGATGGAAACCAAATAGTGTAAAGCGCAAACCGATCATGCAGAAGTTTGCTGGCGGAGAAAAATCAAACCAGCTGTGTCTTAGCCCGGAGACCATAGTGCGAACAATGTCCGGCGCAGTATTCAAAGGACTCCGGCCGCTAACCTTTCCACCAAGGTTAAAAAAGATCTCGGTCTTGTTATTTGGGAACAGGCGTTCGTCACGCTTCAATGATTGCCCTTCCATGTGCACATAGTGATCAACAAACAGATTCACGGGATACGATGGTATCTCGATCGTGTATTTAATCTGATTATTGGTAAACGAGAACATATCAGGTGATTTTCTAAATCAGTGAAGTCTCTCAATAGGCGCAATCGGTCATATCAAAGTTAACGAACAAATCGACACGTGTCATACCGGGGATTAACTGGTTTCAGGGAGAGGTAAATTTTATCCAATACGGGGAGAGCACGTAATCGTAATATTGTCTCTGCTTAGCAAAGGCTTGTTGCAACCATTGATCTTGTGTTGCCTGGGCTATTTACGTGCATGCATTCATCAGATCGGGTGCATCGGCAATGTCTCAACTACTCGCTGCGCAAACTCTTCACCGGGTTCGCGGTTGCTGCCTTGAACGACTGCCATCCAACGGTCAGCAACGCGATGAACAACGCTATTGCTCCTGACAACGCAAAAATTCCCACACCTATATCCTGACGATTCGCAAAGCCTTCAAGCCACTGCGACATCACGTAATACGTGATGGGTACTGCAAGCACAAAGCCGATCATGACGAGTTTCAAAAAGTCTTTACTTAACAATGCGATGATTCCTGCCGCGGATGCGCCTGCTACTTTTCTGATTCCTATCTCCTTCCATCGTTGTTGCGCTGTAAATGCTACGAGTCCAAACAAGCCGAGACAAGCGATAAAGATCGTGATGCCGGCAAACACACTGAACAGTCGTTCAAACCGCTGATCGTTCTTGTACTGCAGATCAAACGTCTCATCGACAAAGGCGTATTGAAAGATATTTCCCGGAAACATCTCCTGGTATAACGTCTCCACCTTTTTAATGACATCGGCGCTCGCATTGCCTGCAAGCCGGATGGATATTTGTTGACCTCCGTTGGTTCGTCCGAAAACTATATTCTGCTGCACGGAATGTCCTGACGACCATCTGAAATCTTTGTACACGCCAATCACGCGCGCGCGATATCCACCGATGTCGAGTATCTCATCGATAGCATGTGCCGGCGTTGCATAGCCGAGATGTTTTGACGTTGATTCATTCACGACGACAAGCCACGAAGCGGTATCTCTTAGCGTTACACTACCAAAATCATTTCCGGCAACCAACTCAAGTCCGTATAGTTTCGCGAATGCGGAGTCAATATAAGTTGCCACTCCCCGAAGAGCGTTCGAAGGTAGGTCTGTCGCCTTGCGGATCGACGCACCGTTCCAGTTGAAGCCAGTCCCAGGCAGCGCCGTCGACATCGCTACTGCGTCAACGTGTGGGATATTGCGCACCTCATTTACAAATGTTCTTAATGCGTCGTTTCGGTTTGCATCATTATTCAGCACGCGTGGCGCCTGAACGGAAACAACCTGCTTAAGATTAAGACCGAGTTCCATGTGACGCATGTAATCGAGTTGCTGCGACACGATGACCGTCCCTGAAATGAGTACAATGCAGGTAGCAAACTGAAGAACGACAAGCGCCTTACGAAGTGTAAAACGCGACCGACCCGATATAATCTTTCCTTTCAGTACTGTCGCAGGACGGAAGGACGATAGAACGAAGGCCGGATACAATCCTGCAAACAGGGTACCGCTGAGGAACATGAGTATGACGACAAGCAGAAAGCCTGGCTGAGTCCACTGTGCCATCGTTAAACGAGTCTCGGCAAGGTCGTTGATGAAAGGAAGCATGAAAGCGGCAAGCGCCAGAGCGATGATGAGCGCCGACACATTTGTAAACGCGGATTCAAAAAGGAACTGAATGATCAGCTGTGTCTTCTTTGCACCGACAGATTTTCTTACGCCTACTTCTCTTGCCCGATTAATCGCGCGCGCCGTAGCGAGGTTGATATAATTCACCAGCGCGATAACAAGTATGCACACCCCGATCACGAGGAAGAAATAAACCGTCCGGTAACTTCCCGACACAATAGTGCCAGCGCCGGATATCGAAGAATTTAAATGTATGTCTGAGAGGGGTTGAAGACCGAGCGCTCCCCGTAAGCCCTGCTCTTTGTAAAAATCACCGCGGTGTTTCACGAACACGTCTGTCATCTTTTGTTCGACATCAGAAACTTTTGCCGTGGGCTCCAATTGAACATACGTGGTAAAGTTGTTCCAGCTCCAACCGCCCTCCTGTTCACTGGCGTAATCTTCACCTTTAAGAAGATCCTCAACCGGCAACAGCATGTCGAACTGAAGATGTGAATTGGTTGGTATGTTTTTGAATACGCCAGCCACGGTGAACGATTTGCTGATGTTGCCCACGATCTCGAGTACCTGACCCTCAGCCGTGGCGTTGCCGAAATATTTCTTTGCCGCACCTTCTGAGATGAATACTTTCCCTGAGGTTAAACCCTTACGAGGATCACCTGATATTGTCGGAAACGAAAACATCGCGAAGAAGTCCTGATCCACGTACATGGCGTTGTTTTCTTCAAACACCTCGCCTGGCCTTGCGGGAGTTGAGACGATCGCATTTTCATCGTGCACCCGGGTAATACCAACAATTTCCGAAACTCCTGCCTGAAGTGCTGGCGTCAATGCCTGTGCCGTGTAGGCATCCAGTTGCTCGAGAGGTTTGTTATCCTTCTCGGAGCCCTGCAACACGCGGAAGAGTGTAGCATTGTTCTGATGGAAATTATCGAATGACGTTTCGAACGTCACGTACTGAAAGATGATGAGACAACAGGTCATGCCGATCGACAGACCTATGATGTTGATGGCGGTAAAACTGTTGCCACGCGTAAGATTGCGCCAGGCTGTCGTGAAGTAATTTGTCAGCATAGGCAAAGTCCACGTCAATAAGAGTGCCACTGCCGGAACCCTCAAAACGGGTCATCCAGTAGATGTCGGGTGTACGTATTTGGGCTGCTTTAACCGAAAACGGACATTTCTTATGGTATTGTACCGTTGATTGAATTTCTTTAGATGCCGCAGGCATCATCGGTCAGTAGCAGAGGGTCATATTCGGTATTCCTCGGACCCCGTCATCCATGAATTACGCTTCGACCCCGGCGCGTTTGGACTTTAGATGCCGTAGGCATCATCGATCAGTAGCACAAGATCATGCTCGACATACAGCGCGACGCGCTCCTCGTCACCGTTGGAATGCTATTCGCCCCCGGCGCGCAACTTCTTCAATGAAAAATATTAGGTCTCTGCATGCAACTCACACAATAAAATCGATCTTCACGTGTATGCCTACCGTGTGGGCATCGCCCCTGGTTACATGAAAGCCTTCTTTGTCTGCCTTCTTCTCTTCTCTTTCATTTGCACCAACGCACAAGACGTCGGACCTCCTAATAACGTGGGACGTGAATACGGCAATCCCAAAATGCCGCTGATGGTGTCTCATCTCGCAGGTGCGAATAAGGAAAGACTGAAGCGCGCGAACAAGAATGCGCACCATTCAATCTTCGGTAAGGTATTATGCTTTCGCAAACTGTGTCGCATCCAGTCAGGACACTCGTCATCGTTACATACTGTGAGTTATAAAAAGCACAGGAAGAACGTGGCAAAGAATGCACAGAAAGGCGCGTATCACAAACCGTTAAGCACGCCGACCAAATCCGTTCCACGCGACACTGTGTCGGCTCCTGTGAAACCCGTAAACACCGGACCAATTCCCGTGACGAAAGCCGCCGATAGTCTTATCGTGCTGGGCGCAGAATTGCTGTTTGAAACAAATAAGGCGACGCTGCGAAGTGAGCATTTTGCCACGCTTAAATCTATTGTGGATTATATGCATCTGCATCCCGAGCGATCTGTAGACATCTCCGGTCACACGGATAACATTGGTGATGAAACTCAAAATCTGACTTTGTCGCGGAAGCGTGCCGACGTCGTGGCTGAATACCTCATCACAAATGGCGTCGATAACAGTCGCGTGAAGACTTTCGGACTGGGCAGTGCGAAACCTATTGAGTCGAATACAACCGATGAAGGACGAAAGAAGAACAGGCGGGTCGAACTGCTGATCTACGATAGGCAGTAGCAAGGGTTTCGCATCTTTGCGCCCTTGCGATTTCTATGGTTTAAGCAAGCTGGTGGTTATATCTTAATACAACCGCTCGTTTTGTACACATGCATAAACCCTGGCAATCAGTTTATTCCACACTGCGTTGATTGAACTCAATTTGTTTTTGCCCTAGTCCAGTTTACGGTAATAATAAACTCTAATCCTCCACGCACTTTCATTTAGCTTCCGAGACCATCAAAAAAGATGCGCCAATACCTTATGGATTTCTTCCTTCCTGAGCATCTCTGTAGAAACCGACCTTGCTTATGAGATCTTTTTCCCTGAAAAACTTCGCGCTCACAGACACACTGTACTTCGCTCTGTTCTTCACCCTCGCACTAACCCTCACTCTGCCTTTCACCGCTTTTGCGCAAAAAGACTTCTACACCAAAACCTGGAGCGAAGTCTACAAATACGAAGTCAAAGACTTGCCAGCTTCCGCCCTGAAGGTCGTTGATACCATCTACTACAAAGCCAGGAAGGATAAGAACATCACCGAGATCACGAAGTCCCTTCTATATCAATCGAAGTTTGCCCTCACCCTACAAGAAGATGCCGAGCTGATCATCGTCCAGAAATTCAAAAAGCAAATAGCCGAGAGCGACGCTCCCCTGAAGAACCTGCTCGAATCGATGCTCGCGCAGATTTACTGGCAATACTTCCAGGCCCACCGTTGGGAGTTCTATCGTCGGTCAACGGTTACGGTAACAGTTACGCCCACCGACTTCCGCACATGGGATGCGCCGGCCATGCTTACTGAGATTGATCGCCATTTTCAAGGTTCGATGTTTAATTCAACGGTGCTTAAAAATACTAAGCTGGACTCTTTCGATGATATACTAGCACTTGCTGAGCAGTCAAAACGGTATCGCCCTACCTTGTATGACTTTCTCTTAAACTTCGCCCTTGACTTCTACGCGGCCGACGAAGAAGGAATCCGAACTCCCTCGTCTTACAAAGTCTTTATGGAGAAAGAACTTTTCTCGCCCATCGACAATGTTCCCTTCGCCGACACCATTTCTACGGGCAAATATGAAGCACTCAAATTATTCAGACACCTACTCATTTTCCACCGCCAGAACCGCGACACGAACGCGTATGTAAATCTCGAGATTGAACGACTGAAGTTCGTTCAACAGCATTCGGTTCTGTCTAATACCAACGAATTGTTCACAACGGCGCTCCGAAATATAAAGGCCATCAACCAACATCATCCAGCATCAACGCTCATTGACTTCGAACTGGCATCAGACCTTCTCAGCACCACTTCGAACAACAAACAAGATACAACGCACCGGCTGGACAAGGGCCGTGCTCTTGCCATCTGCAATGCGGCCATGTCCAAATTTCCCGACAGCGACGGGGCAGCCCGATGCAAGGCCGTGAAAGAGTTTATCCTTACAAAACGACTTTCCATAGAGACTGAAACCTTTCTGCCCGTCTCAAAGCCCTCGCGTTTGCTCGTGGATTATGCTAACCTGGCAACGCTTCACTTCCGGGTATATAAAGTTCCGGTTAGCGTTGTAAGCGACTTCAGGAGGATGAGCGATTCCATTAAAACTGAATTCCTTTCCCGTAACAGGATGCAAACATCGTGGGAGTCTGCCTTGCCGCAAACCGGTGACTATGAAAATCACACGACAGAAGTGATCATGCCCGCTTTACCATCCGGTAATTATCTGATCGTTGCCTCAGAACGCGATCCCCTTTCCGCAAGCGACGAAGTTTTTGCATATACGACGGTTAAAATTACGGATCTCGTATTACTGAAAGTTGACTGCAATAACTTTGACCAGTTTCAGGTCGTGGACCGGAACAACGGTAAGCCTATCTCAGGCGCCGATATACACTTGAAGTCAAATAATTCCGAACCTGGTTTTGTACCAATCGATAGGCACTACGAAACAGACAAGCAGGGATTCGCGAACCAGCAGACACGTGACAATGTAAGAATAGATGTCACGGTGTCCAGCGCAGGTGACACGCTGTTCGTTCCCGACTATTACTACTACAGCTATCGCGAAAATCGCCGAAGTGATGTTTACGTCACCGCGCAGTCATTTCTCTTTACAGACCGAAGCATTTATCGTCCCGGTCAAACTGTCTTTTTCAAGGGCATCCTCATTCAGAAAAAAGACCGGAAGTCGAGCATCGTCAAAAATGAATTTGTCGAAGTTTTCCTGGAAAGCTCGAATGGCGACGACGTTGCCTCGCTGCGAGTGAAGACAAATGCGTACGGATCATTCAGCGGGGAATTTAAATTGCCTGCGTCGGGACTCACTGGAGACTACACGATCTATGCCGATGAAGATTCAGAAGATGACAGCAGGTTCTATGACAATATAGATGACTTCGAATACAGCGAAACCACAATCTCGGTTGAAGAATACAAGAGGCCAACATTCGAAGTCACCATCAAGCCGCTCACCGGCACGCTGAAACTCAATGACACGATTAAGGTCGTGGGTAATGCGATCGCATACAGCGGCTCTAAGATTTCAAAAGCGAAAGTTGCCTACACCGTCAAGCGAAACGTAAGATATCCTCACTGGTACTGGGAATTTGAAAACCACGATTCAGGCGATAACGAGATTATCGACGGTGAAGTCGAAACGAATGAAAAGGGTGAATTCGTTGTCCCCTTTAAAGCTACGCCGGACGATAATGTAAAACCTGAAACCAAACCAGTCTACACGTTTACCATTTCAGTTGATGTCACGGATATCAACGGAGAAACGCGAAGTTCAGAATCAACGGTGAGGGTAGGCTACCATAGCATGCAGGCAACGGTGAGTGCGCCGATGCAGATCGATATGCAACAGCCAATGGCTACGTTATCCGTGACGACCGAGAACCTGAATGGACAGTTCCTGCCAGCAAAGGGCACGCTGAAGGTCTACAAGCTCAAAGGCCCGGATAAGCCTGTAAGAAAACGTCCCTGGGATGCTCCGGATGTTCCATCAATTTCAAGAGCTGAGTTCGAAAGGTTATTTCCGAACGATCCGTACGGTGACGATGCAGGCAAACCGACCTCATGGCCGAAAGGACGACTCGCCAGCGAGCTCTCGTTCAATACCAAACTAGCGAAAGAGTTAAAGCTTACGATCGACAAAACATGGGCCCTCGGTTCGTACCTGATCGAACTGAACACAACTGACTCACTGGGCAGGGCTGTCGAAGACAGGACGACGTTTGAAATAACTGATGCCAATGGAAAAAGCGTACCTGACAACGCAGCATTCATCTTTCAAACTGACAAAACCAGCTACAAGTCTGGTGACGTAGCGAGGATCAAAGTCGGCTCTGCCCTAAAAGACGTTTTCTTCACGATAGCGATTGAGAAAGATCACAAGATCGTGAAAACAATGGTGGAGCAGATCTCAAATGGCACGCACGAAATAACGGTACCGGTAAGCGACGAGTATGAAAATGGCATCTCCATTCATTGCAGCGCACCGATGCTCAACACCTTCATCCAGTATCACAAGACGCTCGTCATCGAGTCACACAAACAAGAACTGTTCATTGAAACCGAGACCTTCAAAGACAAACTTCAGCCGGGATCAAAACAAACGTGGAGCTTTACCATCAATGGCGAAGGCGGACCCATGAGGGAGGCCGAGGTAGTCGCTTCGATGTATGATGCCTCGCTTGATGCGTTCAAGCCACACGAATGGAGTTTCAATCCCATCGAGCGGCAATTCCACTACTCGCAGTATAGAATTAATCCAGTGAGCAGTTTCGGCGCCTTCAACTTTACGGTTAACAATCTTAGACCCTATCGACTGAATGCTCCGCAGCAAAACTATGACAATCTCGACTGGTTCGGATTCAATCTCGCCAATACCGAATACGCAAAAAGAAAATACCAGAAAAGACTGCACTACAGCGCTGTATCAATCGGTAAGCCATCGAAGGTCACGCAGACCTTTAATAAGAGTGGACGCACGGGTTTTATCTATGGCCGCATCACCGACACACAAAGTGACCCAATACCAGGGGTCAATGTTTTGGTAAAAGGTACGACCAGAGGTACAATGACAGATGCGGAAGGATATTATAGTATCGAGGCAGTGAAAGATGAGGTGCTGGTGTACAGCTTCATCGGATTCGTAACCGCTGAAGTGAAGGTCGCGCGCAAGAACATGATTGACGTGCGAATGGAAGAAGATGTGACAGAACTCTCTGAAGTGGTTGTCGTGGGTTATGGCGTACAGACGAAAAAAGAGTTGGCGGGATCGGTCGCAGCTGTTGCTGTTTCTGCAAGTGAAACGATATCCGGTGACATTGATTTCACACAAGCGTTGCAAGGCAGGGTGCCCGGAGTCCAGATACGCGCTTCGAATCAAACCTATTCCGTGGTCATCAGGGGAAGTACCAGCTTGTCGGCCGACAGTCGTCCGTTGTATGTCGTCGACGGCGTGGTAGTAGAATCTTCAACGATTGATCAGGCTGATCTTGCAAGTGCCCAGGTATTAAAAGGCGATGCGGCCGTCGCGCTTTATGGTTCCAGGGCAGCCAACGGGGTGATCATCATTACCACAAAGTCAGGACAGCAAAAGCTCGACAACGCATTGGCTAAGGTAAATGCACGAAAGAACTTCAATGAGACCGCCTTCTTTTATCCGCATCTGTCAACCGACGATAATGGAAGAATCAAATTTTCATTCACAACGCCTGAGTCTCTGACACGCTGGAAGGTTCAACTCTTGGCCCACACGAAGGAATTGATCACATCAGCGAAGACGCTGCAGGCGATTACTCAGAAAGAGTTGATGATCACGCCCAATGTGCCACGCTTCGTCCGCGTTGGAGATGAACTCATCATATCAGCGAAGATTGCAAATCTCTCTAACCGTAAACTCGATGGAAAGATTGCCCTTCAGTTGACGAATCCCATCACGGGTGCATCCGCTGATCAGCTGCTATCCAATATCGTGCGCAATCAAACATTCAAAACAGCTGCGAAAGGCAACACGCAAATCTCGTGGAGCATCAAAGTGCCCGAGGGTATCGATGCAATCCAGTATAAGATCGTAGCGAAGGCCGGAAGCTTCAGCGACGGTGAGCAGAATGTGATACCTGTCCTGCAAAATCACGTATTGGTCACTGAAACCATGCCGCTGTATATCCGGTCAAATCAAACGAAGACCTTCACTCTGGCGAAGCTCCAGTCCCAGTCATCACCAACGTTACAACATCATCAACTGACTTTGGAAATAACTTCCAACCCTGCCTGGTATGCCATCCAATCAATGCCATACCTCATGGAGTTTCCACATGAATGTGCAGAGCAGCTCTTCTCGCGCTTTTATTCGAATAGCATAGCCAGTCACGTTGTGAATAGCAACCCAAAAATTAAAGCGGTGTTCGATAAATGGGCGGCTACCGGAGCATTGACAAGTAATCTTGAAAACAACCAGGAACTTAAGTCGATAATGATTGAGGAAACGCCCTGGCTACGCGACGCGGAAGACGAGACCGATAGCAAGAAGCGCATAGCCCTGCTGTTTGACCTCAATACGATGAGCAATCAACTGAAGGAAGTCGCGGGTAAGTTGAAAGACATGCAGTTTAGTTCGGGCGGATTCCCCTGGTTCTCCGGCTCGCAGTGGCCCAGCCGATTCATCACGCAACATGTCGCGTCGGGATACGGTCACCTTAGAAAATTAGATATCGCCACGGATCCGGGGATGAAAGAAATGATCACCAAGGCCGTCCAATACCTCGATGCAGAAAATGTTATTGATTACCGGGCCCTCCTCAAAGACGCCGGAGTCTCAGCATCGAATGCAAAAGGCGATGAGAAACAAAAACTTATTGAGCGTTTCCTGAAAGACCACCTGCCTTCCAGCCATGCCGTGCACTATTTGTATATGCGAAGCTTCTATCCTGACGTCTATCCGGATGCATCGTCAAAGGAAGCCATCGACTATTTTCAAAAGCAAACTGCATCGAAATGGCTGGACTATCCCTTGTACGAGAAAGGATTAATCGCCCTGATCCAGCAACGCAGTGGAAACAACACGATCGCCCGGGATATCATAGCATCGCTGAAAGAAAATGCCATTGTCAGTGACGAGCTCGGCATGTACTGGAAACAAAATACGGGAGGATATCGCTGGAACGAAGGAACCGTTGAAACGCAGGCTTTAATGATCGAGGCATTCGCGGAGATTACTGAATATGATTCGGCACAAAATGGCGAACAGAACCAGAAAACCATTGACGAACTGAGAATGTGGCTCCTGAAGAACAAGCAGACAAATTCATGGAAAACGACAAAGGCTACCACGGAAGCTATATACGCGCTGCTGCTGCGTGGCACGGACTGGCTGTCGCTCGAAAACTCTGTTGACGTCTCGGTTGCCAACGTGCCAGTTACCATCGCTTCGACTGAACCGGAGGCAGGCACCGGCTACTTCAAGACTACCTGGAAGGGTGATGCCGTCACACGCGACATGGCAACGGTAACGCTATCTAAAAAGGACGCCGGGATTGCCTGGGGCGGACTTTACTGGCAATACTTTGAAGACCTCGACAAGATTACGCCGGCGGAAACTCCCTTAAAACTGAAGAAGAATGTCTACAAAGTTGTCATTGAAGGCGGCGCTGAAAAGCTTCACCCAGTCGCCAATGAGATCCTGAAGCCTGGAGATCTCATTAGAATCAGGATCGAATTAACAGCAGACCGTGCCATGGAATATCTGCACATGAAAGATATGCGTGCAGCAGGGTTTGAACCGGTTGATGTCTTGTCCGCTTATCGCTGGCAGGGAGGGCTCGGCTATTACCAAAGCACGCGCGATGCCGCAACGAACTTCTTTTTCGAACACGTACCGAAGGGTGTGTATGTATTTGAATACGACCTGCGGGTTAACGTAAAAGGGAATTTCTCCAACGGGATCACTACCATTCAAAGTATGTATGCACCAGAGTTTAGCAGCCATAGCGAGGGGATCAGGGTGAAGGTTGAATAACTGTTCGTCAGGCCGCCGCTTTAGCAGCCGAAATGATACCCCAACCGCTGTTTTAATCGCGATCTTTATAGTCCATTTCGCCCACTTAAATTTTTAGCGGCACGCACCAATGACAAGTCTGGAGTTGATAGCGCAAGGTCTGCTTCGTGCAGGCGACGTTAGAGAAAGGATCCACTACCTCCGTGTAACGGGGTTAACAACAATCGTCTCTGACTATCCCAAAGACGATGTTAAAATCGTTCCGATCCTGCGCAAGTTCGTTACCAACTCAATGGACGATGCCGAGGAAATTCAATTCGAGTCGTTCCTTAAATCATATCTCAGAAGCAGCCACTTCCGGGATTTCAGAGGCAACGGCGATTTCGAAAGAGTGCAGCGTTCAATTGGTGAATGGAAAGCTTCACGCGACGCTTACTTCGCCGACACAGAGCCTGACGACCAAACACCACTAAAGCCGATCGTGACAGTTCAGGACTCTGAAGACTCACACGATCTTCCGTTTGAGAAACTTGCCAACTGTTTTCTCCGCCGCAGTTCCATGACTCCGGAAGAACGTTTTCAGTTCGTTCACTTTCTGGGGTACGAGTATATGGGAAAGCTAAACTTGTTTGTTGGCTTCAGGCTCGAGTTCATTGACCTCATGAACAGTCATGACAATCTGCCGTTGGAGCAGCTCGTGATGAGTTTCCTCGATCGACACATGAACCCAAAGAGATGGCATGCCTTTGCTGCTTACCTCGGCTACGATCCCGAGCATCCGGGTAGCTACGAGAATGTCGTTCAAACGCGCCGCATCATAGGCTCTGTAAAGTACTGGCGCGACTTCTATAAGTCACAACTCTAGGTTTGCGGCTGCCTTTCCCTTTTACATTTTACATTTATAGTTTTACATTTTGCGGTTAACCCTCGCCCCGCCCCGTCCAAACCTCCCGCAATCAATCCCTCCATCTATCCAACCTCAATCCTCATCTTCCTCTTCCTCCTCATCTCCTCCTGCCAGCCTCGCCGGGTACCTCGCATTTCCCTTCTCCGAGAACCAAATGATCCTGTTAAGCAAATCATCGTGCCCCTGATCAATTATACTGAACGCGTACTGTTGCGACTGCTTCGTAAAATTCAGCGCCTTGCCTTTCAGTTTATCCGGAGGTGTATTCATCTCATTAAGTTTTACACGATTCGGAATAGCAGTATACTTAAACGTCACGTCGGGCTCAGAATTAAAACAATCGAACATCGGCGTCGCAGTGGCATCGATGACATTCATCGGTGGAAGTCCAAGGATTTGCTCAATCGTGCGCACCATACACGTCTGATTATAGTTCGTATGAACCGTCTTCTTTAATCGCGAATAGGCACTCACCACAAATCCCGTTGTGCGATAAGCGGAAACGTGATCCCATCCGGCCTGCGAGTCATCTTCGGTAATGAAGATAACCGTCGATGCCGCGAACTTGCTTTTCATCACCGCCTCAACGATCCGTCCCACAGCCAGGTCGTTGTCTGCAACCATTGCCCTGGGGATCGGGAACTTTGGATTCATACCCGAGGTGTGATCATTGGGCAGCGCCATGATCATGAGATTGGGTAATTCGTCTTCGGGCTTCGCGGCGATTTCGTTGAGTTCTTTGATGAAAGCATCGGCGCGCATCTGATCGCTCACAGTCTCATCGGAGCCACCGGGAAACTCCTGCGACAAGTAGGGTCGCATGCGGGCGATCGTCGTTGTATTGTGGAATGGGAATGTCTGTCCTGATTGTTGTAATGCAAAGAGCTTTTGCCAGTCGTACTGTTTATCGTCATAGTGGAAGTCGCACGCCTCACCGAAGACCCTCACGGTCTTTCCATGATCCAGTGCATTGTTCCAAAGCAGGCCCTTCTTATTATAGACCATGGCATCATACAACACGTGAGGATAACTCCTGAACCAGGCGCGCACGCTCTTCTCGGTATAGTCAGTAACCATAGCAGCGTTGGCCCAGTGATGTCCTTCTGCGGATGACTTGCCAGAAACATAATAGTTGTCGAGCAACATGTAGTCGCGCGAGAGCTGATGTTGATTGGGCGTGATGCTGTCACCGAAAATGCACAACGAAGGTCTTCCATTTCCACCAGGTTCATCTCCAAGCACCTGGTCATAGGTTCGGTTCTCTTTAATGATATAGAGCACGTGCTTGAATACCGACGGCTCTCCTATTCTCTCAGGCACCGGCTTCGGCGCCACACCATCTCTGGGTAGTTCTTCGGCGAGTGCGAGTCGGAACTGAAGACTGTTGGCTTTCACCTTCGACGTATACTCCTTCAGTTGTGCGTCGTTCGGCATCGGAATAAAAGAAACCGAGGCCATCTGTCTATGCGAGTTGAATGCTTGTTCTGTCTTCTTATTCTTCGTTTCAAACGGATTAAGTGTGCGTGCACCGATGGCTTCGAGGTTCGTAACGAACAGTTCATTGTTCTTCAGAACGATGGAAGAAGGATAAGCCTCTGTTGGGATATATCCCTTTACGACACTCTTTCCTGTCCCAGGTGGCTGAGCAAGATCAACCACGCAAACAGCATTATCGAGTCCGTTGGCCACGTAAAGTATTTTGCCATCATCACTCAACGCGAGTCCGTTGGGTGTACTGCCTATGTATTCGCGTCCGGTGTGAAGGAGCCCGACGTAAATCGAATCACTCACGACATCCTTCTGCGCATCAATCACCGATATGTAGTCACTGTTTCCATTCGAAACGTACACGTATCTCTTGTCCTTGCTGGCGATGATTGCATTGGGATGAAGGCCAACATTGATCTCTTTTACCACCTTACCATTCTGCAGATCAACAATTCCCACAGTCCCTTTCGCCATCGCCCCGGTCTTCGGATCGACATATGCTCGTCCCCAGGGTATTCCGGCTGTTTGCAAACTATCTTCCACCAATGGAATCGGGCCCGCCCAGTTAGTAACGTAGGCTTTGTTGTCAACAACGGTCACACCATACGGCGCCATTCCTGTCGTAACAGACCACAAAATCTGTTTCGTCGTCACATTGACTTTCACCAATTGATTATTCCCGTTGAGCGCTACATATAATATGAGGTCTCCATTCTCCTTTGAAACTACCACTTCGTTCGGCAGAGCAATCGTCGCGGGTGCAAGCGGTTCGAATGGAATCGATTTCATGAACTTCGCTTGCGTTCCATTCCACCACACCTGCATCACATGTGAGTTCGGCTTGTCTCCTCCTCCCGCTCCCCAGAAGATATAAGTGGAGTCGTTATGACTGACGGCTTTAAGTCCGGAAAACGTACTCATGCTCCGCTGGTGTGGACTATGATCCCGATAGCTCCATCGACTGACAAGCTTATGCGACTTAACATCAAAGAACGCCAGCCCATATCGATCTTCTACAACCAATGTATTCCCATCAGGAGTCAGCACGGCATCCAGACTGTGATTCTCGTAATCGCGATCGCCAAAGCTTACTGATTCTCCCGCTCCATCAATCACTCTATTATAAGGCATGAGGAACGGAGCCTTCTCTGAATAAAGAGTTTTTGAATCATAGGGACTATGGTGCGGATTGGAGCTGGCGCACCTCGACAGCAGCGATGCTACGAGAGCAAAGACAACTAGAGCGCGAAAACCGGATTTCATGGCAGTGCAGTTAAGACGCACCAACTTAGTGAGATCCTCTAAAACAAACCACACACTTTGCAGCTTTGTTACTTCTCCCCATACACCCCTCAACGCCCAACTAACCAAATCCTTTTACATTTTACATTCAGAGTTTTACATTTTGCGGTTAAACCCCAAACACTTACACTTTAGGTATTTCTCCCCATACACCCTTCAACCCCCACTAACCCAATCCTTTTACATTCTACATTCAGAGTTTTACATTTTGCGATTAAACCCCAAACACTTACACTTTAGGTATTCTCCCCATACACACTTCAACGCCCAACTAACCCAATCCTTTTACATTCTACATTCAGAGTTTTACATTTTGCGGTTAAACCCCAAACACTTACACTTTAGGTATTTCTCCCCATACACCGTTCAACCCCCACTAACCCAATCCTTTTACATTCTACATTCAGAGTTTTACATTTTGCGATTAAACCCCAAACACTTACACTTTAGGTATTCTCCCCATACACACTTCAACGCCCAACTAACCCAATCCTTTTACATTCTACATTCAGAGTTTTACATTTTGCGGTTAAACCCCAAACACTTACACTTTAGGTATTTCTCCCCATACACCCTTCAACCCCCACTAACCCAATCCTTTTACATTCTACATTCAGAGTTTTACATTTTGCGGTTAAACTCCTAACACACCCTCCGAACTCCCACCCTCCACATTGCGCCAACTGTTAACATATCCACCTCTATATTTTCAAATCATTACCCGCCCAATCTCATGAAAACGTTTCCATAACATCTGCGCTCACCGTTACTTAACCAGCATTAACTTTCCTATAAACAATCTTCCCAACGGTAAGCCTACCCGATATTATCTAATCTTAAAAATCTTAGCGCACCCCTAACCTAAGCTTAACAGTCTTCTTCATTTCCTTTCTCCTTTCCTCTATAGTTTTGGCGCGTCTTTCAACCCACAGAGGACTAACTAAAATTCACAACCAAAAACTTCAACAATCTTTCAATGAAAAAACTGTACAAGCTGTTAAGTACAGCCCGTGAGTTTCCACTAACCGGATTAAGATCCGTAGTGGTACTCGGACTGCTCCTCGCTCTCATTTTACCATCTAATGGTTTGCAAGCAAAAACCTACTTCCAGGACGGAAAAGTAGTGACCGGAGTTGTTAAAGATGAAGAGGGCGTTGCACTTCCCGGAACCAATGTCCTTGAAAAAGGAACGACCAACGGAACAGTGACCGACGCGGATGGTAGTTACAGACTGGTTGTAAAATCGTCTAGCTCCGTTCTCGTATTCAGCTTCGTCGGTGCTGAAACAAAAGAAGTAACGGTAGGCGATCAGGCCGACATCTCTGTATCGCTGCAGTCAAGCGCTTCGTCTTTGACAGAAGTTGTTGTTATCGGTTATGGTACTCAGAAAAGATCAGACGTTACAGGTGCCATCTCTTCTTTAAAGAGAGAAAGTTTCAACCAGGGCGTTGTAACAAACCCAGGCCAACTCTTACAAGGTAAAGTATCCGGCGTGAACGTTACCACGGCTAGCGGTGAACCCGGTGCAGCACAAAACGTGATCATTCGCGGTATCGGTAGCTTGCGCTCGGGTACACAGCCTCTTTATGTTGTTGACGGTTTCCTCCTCGACAACTCGTCACAGGGCTTCGATACCAATCCGCTCAACTTTCTCAATCCGAACGACATCGAAAGCATGGACGTGTTGAAAGACGCCAGCGCTACTGCAGTGTATGGTTCAAGAGCATCAAACGGTGTCGTTGTTATTACGACAAAGAAGGGTAAATCAGGTCAGACACAAATGAACCTGTCGGCATCAGCTGCGTGGTCAAAGATGTCAAACAAGATTCCTGTATTCACTGCAGACGAGTTCCGCTCGGTAGTACCTGCTGAAGGTGGAACACTTCAGGATTTCCGAGCAAACACCGACTGGCAGGATGAACTGACTCAGACGGGTGTTTCAAAGCAGGTCGACTTCTCTATTGGCGCTGCTACAAGCGAGAAATTCAATTACTACGCTTCGGTTGGCATGCAGGATCAGGAAGGTATCCTGAAGACCAGCGATCTGAAGCGTTACTCCGGTAAGCTGAACATGAACCAGAAGGCATTCAACGGAAGACTGAGCATCGACTATAACCTTGTTGCTTCTCACACTGAAAACCTTCGCCCGAATATCGGTTCAACTATTAGCGACATGCTCGCCCTGAATCCAACGATTCCGGCTTACACCAACGGTGAGCCTACTATGCTGACGACAAACGCCCTGAACCCGTTGAAGAGATACGAGATCTACAGCGACAAAGCCGTTAACAACCGTATCCTGTCAAGCATTTCCCCTTCTTTCGAAATCCTCGACGGGCTCGTGTATAAATTGAATCTCGGCGTTGACTATTCAACAACAACCAGAGATCAGCAATACGAGCCTTACCCGGCAGTTATCAACGAGTCGAACGTTTCAAACGGTGCCCTGACAACAATCATGGGCGCTAATACTAATAAGCTGGTAGAAAACACGCTTACCTACAACTGGCACAAGAACGTTCACAACGTGACGCTACTCGCCGGCCACTCTTACCAGAGCTTCCTGGAAGAAAACAGATCGTTCTCTTATGCTGGATTTGCTAACAACAACATCGAGCCTAAGTACCAGGATCAAACCAGCTCAACTACATATCCTACAACGGTGAGCTCATCTGCCGTGAAGAACGAGCTGCAGTCATACTTTGGACGCGTTAACTATTCATTCGACGACAAGTATCTGCTCACGGCAACCCTCCGTGCCGATGGTTCATCCAAGTTTGGTGAGAACAATAAGTATGGTTATTTCCCTTCAGTTGCTGCAGGTTGGAATATCAGCCGTGAGGACTTCATGAGCAACTCCTTCTTCGATAACCTTAAGTTGCGTGCAAGCTGGGGTCAAACCGGTAACCAGGATATTCCCGCTAAGATCACAAAGGCAAGCTATTCTGAAGATCGTCTCATTACCGGTAACCAGAGCTTCAACACTTATCCGATCAATCCCGCTGCTACGTCAATCTCCGGCTATCCTTACGGTATCGTGTTTACACGTTTGGCAAACCCCAACCTGAAGTGGGAAGTATCTACTCAGTTCAACGTCGGATTTGATTTCGCGATCCTGAACAATAGCCTTACCGGTAGCATCGACTACTTCAACAAGGAATCATCTAACATCCTGCTGGAAGTTACTCCTTCTGATCCTGTACAGCCTACTGCTACCTATTGGAGAAACATCCCTAACATGAAAATCCAGAACAATGGTTTCGAACTTGGTTTGGAGTATAATGGCAATACTGGTGGCGACTTCTCTTACAACATTGGAGGCAACGTTACTTACATCCAGAACGAAGTTAAGGACTCTCCTTATACTGTACTGACTACTGGTGCTGCGCAAGGTGGCGGCCAGACAGGTGCCACGATTAACGGCTATGTTAACGGTGAGCCTATTGGTGCTTTCTACATGTTCACGTTCGATGGCATCGGTGCAAACGGACTCAACCAGTTCAGAGACACTAACGGCGATGGCGCTATCCTCGACAACGACCGTACCGTGGTTGGCAGCGCGATCCCTAAGTTCATATACGCTTATCACCTGAACTTCAGGTACAAAAGCTTCGACCTCGGCCTGAACTTCAACGGTGTGGCTGGAAACGACATCTACAATCACACAGCGATGAGCTTATTCACAAAGGCACAGTTAGCTAAGTCGAATAATACAACGGACTTCGCTATCCAGTATCCTAATGAATCAATCACTAACTCCAACACCGTGTCTACACGCTATCTGGAGGACGGTTCATTCCTGAGATTGAACAACGCAACACTGGGTTACAACCTGTCGGGCGAAAGACTCGGTTTGCCGAACGTGCTTCATAACGTTCGCGTAGCCGTAACGGGTCAGAACCTGTTCGTGATCACGGACTACTCCGGATTCGATCCGGAGATCAACACTGGTTCGGCGATCTCGGGCATTCAGACTTTCGGTATTGATTACTTCACTTATCCGAAGGCCAGAACTTTCCTTGTAAGCTTAAACGTGACCTTCTAGCTCTGATGTCGCGGACACTTTTACATTTTACATTTAGAGTTTTACATTTTGCGGTTACCCCGCTAAGTAAAATGGAGTCTCCCCCGACACCACATCAATTAGATATCTAACGACATAAAACATTCAAAATGAAAAACATAAGATTCCAAAGAGCACTACCGATAGCCATGATCCTGCTGGCGTTCGTCGGTTGTACTTCATTAGAAGAAGAAATCCTTGATGAGTCCCTCACCGGTGCTGGTCAGGCAGAGGTGGTGAGCGGATCGATCGCTCCCGTTTACGGTCTTCTCCGTAACGTTTGGTTCCATACTGTAAACTTCGGACTTCAGGAGGTTGCTTCGGATGAGGCCATCCTTCCTTATCGCGGTGGTACAGACTGGTATGATGGTGGAAAATACATATCCGTACATCAGCATCTCACGACACCCGGCAACGCCCTTGTAGCTGACGCCTGGACTAACATCACGCTTTGTTTGTCAAGAGCTGTAATTGCTGAAGAAAGACTCGCGGCAGAAGTAGCGAACGGCAACACTACAGCACAGGATGCACTGTATGAAATGATCGCTATGAACTCATACCTCAACATGCTGGCACTCGACAACTGGGGCCTAATCTTCAAGAAGGAACATTCAGATCAGGTATCCGAAATCCTGAGAGGGCAGGATGCAGTGTCTTATCTTGAAAGCAGACTGTT
Source organism: Chryseolinea sp. (assembly GCA_049840655.1). Lineage (GTDB taxonomy): Bacteria > Bacteroidota > Bacteroidia > Cytophagales > Cyclobacteriaceae > Chryseolinea. The sequence goes on along the minus strand of JASGJX010000018.1, from coordinate 357,808 downwards.
GTCTGTTGTAGATAAGATGAACAACAACAACGGTCCCGGTAGACTAACAAAGGATGCCGTTAGTGGTTTGCTGGCTCGTCTCTATTTGAATGCAGCTGTTTACCGTGATCCATACGGAACGCCCAGTTTCAAGAAGGAAGACATGGATAAAGTTATTCAGTATACTTCGAGCATCATCTCAGGATCTCACACTTTGTCACCTGAATACTTCGACCTGTTCAGCGATAACAACCATACCAACACTGAGCTGATCTTCGCACTCGATCAGAGAGGCGTTCTTGAAACTGAGAATAGCCGTTGGGCATACTGGCCAATCTCTGGTGCGCAGGTTCCAAGACCGGAGTTCCCAAGCACACGCGGTACCGATGCCGTTGCAGCTACACCTGACTGGATCAAGACCTGGACTGATGCGTATGGCGCTGTTGATCCCGCTGATGCCGATGGTCGTTTCTTCTGGAGAAATACTATTGTACCTGATAACCTGAAGGATCTAACGGGCGTAGCTCCTGGTAACGATGCGAGTCATTACTATTGCGTAGAAGCAACGAAATTCGAAATCGACCGTGGTATTCTTCGTGGTGTGATCTGGGGTCCCAGAAAAGATGCTAGTGGCAAGATCCTGACCTGCGATGATGGTAAGGTTCGTGTGTATCCCGTTATCAAGCAAAACGATAGCGATGCAAACAAGGTTTATGTTAACCATACCCTGCAGGTTGATTTCACCGATCAGGGTAGCCTTCACAACACAGGTTACAGATTCTCCAAGTATCAGTTCAGCCATACAGCAACGAACTGCTGTTCATACAGTAGCGTAGACGTTGTATTGCTCCGCCTGGGTGAAATATACCTCATGCGTGCAGAAGCCAAGCTGAGAAACGGTGACAATGCAGGTGCTCTGGCTGATGTAAATACTCTGAGAACTTCAAGAACTGCTCGTCCTGCACAGCTTCCAAAGGCTCTGGATAATATCGATCTTGATATTCTGTTCCGTGAGTCTGGCTTCGAGTTGTACTGGGAAGGTATCCGCAGAACGTCACAGATCCGCTTCGGCAAGTACGAAGGCGTATGGACTGGCAAGACTGATACCGACGTCCACAAGCGCTTGTTCCCGATTCCTCAAAAGGCCATAGATGGAGCATCTAGCGATAAGGGCTTTCTGGTGCAGAACGCAGGCTACTAATACCTGCCCATCAAAAACTAAACATTTACATTTTACATTTAGTGTTTTACATTTTTCGGTTAAAACTGTTGATATAATGTAAACGCCAACTAAAGGTCGAAGGCAGCAAATGCTTTCGACCTTTTGATTAAGATGCCGTGAGCATCTTCGATAAGCATCACGGAGCGAACAAATTAAATTACTGCATCAGATGCCGTAGGCATGTTGGATCAGCGGCACCGATCGAACAAATCGACTGCATCAGATGCCGTAGGCATCTTCGATCAGTAGCACCGAACATGATAACATCCTGGTGTGCGACGTAACGTTTTTTCAAATAAATTCGGACGCCCATCGCACGCATCGCACGAGCAATATTTGATTGCTGCGTAAATGAATTGAGCACCTCCATTCTTAAGAACCTTTAAACACTCACCATGAACTTACACCACAAACACATAGCCCTTACCCTACTCGCGCTCCTCTTCTGCTTCTCCCTCCACGCCCAATCCCTGAAAATGAATCAAACCCAGGTGATCGGCAGTCACAACTCCTACAAAGTTGGTATTGAAAAACCAATGATGGACATGATCCTTGCCGACCGCCCCGAGGCCATCGGACTTGACTATTCACATATTCCCATCACAGAACAGTTGGACGTCGGCCTTCGGAGTCTTGAGATCGACGTGTTATACGATCCCGACGGTGGACGCTTCGCGCATCCTAAAGGCTTGGAGATGCTGGCCGCACAGGGCGCCCAACTCAAACCATTTAACTCAGAGGAGATGATGAGTCCGGGATTCAAGGTGATTCATATTCCGGATATTGATGTGAGAAGTCACTGTGCAACGTTCAAAGCTTGTCTCTCTGATATCAAGGATTGGTCAAAAGCGCATCATGATCATTTGCCGATCGTTATCACAATCAATCCAAAAACATCTGGTCTCGATAAGCCAGGCTTTGCAAAGGTGTTGCCTTTTGATAAGACCGTACTCGATGCGCTCGATAAGGAGATCTTTGAAATTCTTAAACCTGAAGAAATGATCACCCCCAAACAGGTAAAAGGAAAACAGAAGACTCTTCGCGCCGCTGTCACTGAAAAAGGATGGCCTGACCTTGCTAAGTCGAGAGGAAAAATTCTCTTTGTGTTCGATGCCGATAAAGACCTGACAGAACTCTACATTAACGGTGACGATAACTATGCAAGGCCCATGTTTGCCAACGTCAACGCCGACAATCCACATGGCGCGTTTCTCATCATGAACGATCCGATAAAGAAGGAAAAAGAAATAACTGCATTGGTAAAGCAAGGCTTCATGATCCGTACTCGTTCCGATGCCGATACGAAGGAAGCACGTACAAATGACAAGACAAGATTTGAGGCCGCGATTCGTTCCGGCGCGCAGGTGATCACGACGGACTATTACCTTAAATCACTGAGCCCGAACAACGACTTTGAAATCGTGTTTGATGGCAAGTACGAGCAGTGCAATCCGGTGCTTGAGAAATCGGGATGCAAATTGGATTAAAAAGTATAGGATCTTGCTGCAATGTATTTTTGGATACCGTCAGTGATCTTCGATCCTTAGAAAGGAATGTGATGATAAATAGAGGGTTGTGACACCGGCCTTATTCTAAAAAGCATTGAATACGAAGGCAAAGTGCATAGACCCCAACAAGCAATCACCAACGCCCCAACTTTTATATTTACATTTAGAGTTTTACATTTTGCGGTTAACCCCGTGCCTTACAAAACGAATCACTTCTTGCCGACAAAGTAATTTCCCATTTGCCTCAACGCTAACCACTATCATCCCGACCTACTCATTCCTCAAGCTATCTACCGGATTCGCCAGTGCTGCCCTGAGTGTCTGGTACCCCACAGTGATCAATGCAACTACAAACGTCGTCACAATGGCAGTTACGAAGATCTCCGTCCCTATCTCTATCCGATACTGAAAGTTCGCCAGCCAATTGTTCATCAACCACCACGCCAACGGAGCGGCTAACAGGAACGCCACGATCAGCAGTCGCGTAAACTCACGCCCGAACAACCAGAGGATACTCTGTGCACTGGCGCCCAGCACCTTTCGCACACCGACTTCTTTCGTCTTCTGCGCAGCCATAAATGATACCAGTCCGTATAGACCGAGGCAGCATATCAATATGGCTATCGCGGCAGACACCTGGATCAGACGCAGGATCATGCCGTCCATCTCATAAAACTTACCGATCCGATCATCAAGAAATTCATATTCGTATACATGCTCAGGGAAAGTCTTCTGCCAAACGTCGCTGATCGCTGCTATGGAAGAAGCCAAACTTGCCGGATTCAGCTTTACTGCAAAATCCGAGTACCATTCATTGGACGATACGATACAAAGCGGTTCGATCGCCTCGTGAAACGATTGATTATGAAAATCTTTCACGACGCCCACGACAATCCCCTTACGGTTATTAAGTCCGATCTCGATCTTCTTTCCCAACGCATCCTCTGGCGACTTCAGGCCAAGCTTGGCTACCGCCATTTCGTTGATAACAAAATCACGAACCGTATCAGTATGCTCGACGTTTCTTCCTGCGATGATTTGTAGGTTGAATAATGGCACGTATTGATCATCGGCAGCCTTCACAACTATATCAAACGACTCTTTCTCAGGACGCGAATCAAAACTGAAACTTACGCTGGCCCAGTTGATCGACGCCGGAGCGCGGCTGCAGAACGAAATGTCCTCTACCCCAGCAATCTTCGAGAGTTCATTCCGAAGCGAATTGACAACGGCTGTTTTCCGATCAGGTACAGGAAACATCACGACTGCATCTTTGGTGAATCCCATGTCAGCCTGTTTAGCATATCTCATCTGACTCGCAATCACGATCGTTCCAATGATCAGCAACTGCGAGATGGCGAACTGGCCTACCACCAATCCTCTCCTCATAGAAAATCCGCCAGCATGCTTTTGTGATAGCTTGCCTTTCAACGCAAGCACGGGTTGAAATCCCGCGAGCACAAGTGCAGGATAGAAGCCGGCGAAAAAGGTCACGACCAATAGCAGTACCGGTAGAAAAATCAAAAGCTCGTTGTCGTGAAGTGTATTATCGAATGCGGGAGGAAGTTTCAGCAAGGTTATCACGTACGGCATGGCCAGCTGAGCAATCGCATAACCCGTCACGAGCGCCATCGCTGTGATCATGATGGTCTCCGCCATAAACTGCCAGAACACCTGGCTGCGCTGACTTCCCAATACCTTGCGCACACCAATCTCTTTCGATCTCCTTAACGCCTGAGCCGTCGCCAGGTTTGTAAAGTTCACGCACGCGGTGACAATCAGAAAGAGCCCGATCAGTGCGAGCGCCAATAGATTACTCTTTGAGATATAGCCACCCATTTCGGTATTGAAATGAAAGTCTGAGAGGTGTTGCAGTTTAAACTGAAATAACTTAGCATCGCGTTCATCGTAATACTTCTTCGACATCGCAGGAAATACCTTGTCGACATCGGTGGCTTCTATGTTTGGCTTCATCAGAACAATACAGTGCATTCCTCCGGCAAGTCCGGTCCAGCTGTCGCCCGCCAGCCACTGGCTGAAATCTTTCAGGTTACTATAGGAAAGATAGATCTCATCCAATCTGTCTGTATTGATAGGCAGATCCCTCAAAATGCCTACTACTTTGAAGTCCCATTTATTGCTGATACGAATCACCTGGTTGATCGGATTTTCATCTCCGAAATACTTCCGGGCTATACGCTGCGTGATGATAGCGGTATTGGGTTGCGCCAGCAGAGAATCTTTGCTGCCCCCGATCAATGGAAAGTCCATGATATCGAAGAATGCTCCCTCTGCGTAGGCAACGTGCTCTTCAAATTTCCGATTGTCGTCAGATGAGGGGACCGAAACCAAAGTCTCATTGTCACTGAACACCATCGCTACTTTCTCGGCAAATGTGTAATCACTGCTGAACGCCTTGCCCATGGGTTGTGGCGCGTTGGCTTCGACAGCAACTCCGTCCTGATGAAACTCGGTCGTGATGCGATAGATCCGATCCTTCTTCATGTGGAAGGTATCAAAGCTCAAATGATACTTCACGATAGCGAAGATTAGGATAGCACACGCCAGGCCCAATCCCAGACCCGTGACGTTGATCAATGAATAGGTCTTGTTTCGATAGACGTTGCGTCGGGCGACCTTGAAATAGTTGCTTAACATGTCTGCAAAGGCTGGTTGTGTGAATTGAGAAGGTTGTCGTTGAAATACGACGGTACGTAAGTAGCGAAGCACTTCCCGCCAATATTGTTTACGTGCATTTGCTTCACCGTATTGTCGAACGCGCAGGGTGTATCGTTCATGTAAGTCGCCGAGTACTTCTTCCAGCAAATGCGGCGGACAGAACTTCTCAAGCAAACGATCCAGCCAACGGGGAGGCTGAGGACTCTGAGTATTCGACGACATGGTTATGCGATGTTTACCTTGGGCAATGATTGAGGAGCGATACGATCCCATAAATTATTCCTCACCTCGCGCGCTTCGCGTAGTACGCGGCTGCCCGCAACGGTCACGGTGAAGATTCGTTTTCTTCGTCCACCTCGTTCTGCAGTAGCGTCACCCATCAGCGATGAGACGAGTCCCTTCTGTTCGAGACGCTGCAGTGCGGCGTGTACAGCTCCCGTGGTAATGGTCTTACCGGTTTGTCGTTCCAGTTCTTCGGCGATGACAACGCTATATGCCTGTGGCGTCAGCACGGCAACGGCAAGCAGCACCACTTCTTCAAACTCTCCGAGGTCGCTTCTTCTCATATTCTAAACAGATAACTTTTAAAGGGTAAACTGTAGTTATTATGGATTACTTCCGTTTCTGTATGACAAATGCCCTGCCATTCCAAAAAATACCGAATCCGCATTAAATCGAGGCTTTTGACCTATGATTGAAATATGATGTTCTTCGAATGCGAACAAGAGCGTCCGATTTCGAAAGACAAAAAAAGGCCTCCACGCTTTCACATAGAGGCCTTCCTTATTGTACAACTAAACCCTTTCTATTTCCTCACCATCATCCGCTTGAATCCAACAACCTTTCCGTCGGTCATCAACGTGTAGATGTAAACTCCCGAGTTCAATCCCTCTGCCGATACCGCCACACTTGTCGGACCGCGACCCTCAACTTCGATACTCTGCATCGATCTGCCGGTGATGTCGCTAACCGTGATTCTTGCAACCCTCACACTACGCGATATGTTCACTTCGATTGTAGTTCCCGACTCGAACGGGTTAGGATAGTTCTGAGTCAGGACAGGCAAGTCTGTAGTTTCGTCGTTGATGGTTGGCTCCGGTGTCATGGCCATGCGCGCACCGCTGCTTCCACCAAGTCCCTGGATCTCAACGATCTGTTGTTGTGTCAACACAGAACCATAAACGCGGATATCATCAATCATTCCTCTAAATACCCGATCGAATGCAGGAAGATTGTTACGTGTCGCATCATTGAAGTTTCCTATCGCCAGTTTGGCAATGTTACTTCCCACTGCACCACGACCTGGATAACTCTTGGTAACATCAAGTGTCGCGCTAGCTGATGTTGTTCCAAAGTAGAATTGAACACTTCCTGCGTCCGTATAGGTCACAGCGAAGAATACCCAGTTTGAAGCAGGAGCACTCGCATTCGTCGTCACCTTGTTCGGAGAGCTAATAGCAGGTGAGAAGTCCGGCCACTGATCAACCCCTAACTGCAAAGCACCATTGTTCTTGTAAACAAGGTCAACACCTTCACCACCGTTATTCACCCATGATGCGATACGATTTCCACCGCTGCCCATAACACTGGATCTATTATTCACCCAGCCCGTGATGGTGAAGCCGCTTAGATTCTTCAGCTCATTAATAGGTGTAGTACTTTCTACATACGCATTAGCGCTGGAAGTTCCATAGTCGGCTGACTTCACACTGGCGATTCCGGTAGGAACATTGTCACTTGCCGCTGGTACAGCTGGTGACCTGCTGAATGATGCTGCAGAAGATCCTGAATTACTTGCACCCACTCCTGTGTTCTCATCAAGTTTCAACCATACAAGTGGAGTTGGTGTATCACTTAACGTTGTAACTGTAACCGTGTTGGTTGGAGCTGAGTAGTTTCCCCATGAGTCGCGTGCCTTTACGTATAAGTGGTACGTTGTACCCGGTGTGAGCGGATACACGGTGGCATCCTGCGGGTTCGGATCGTACCTACCGCCAGTTGGCACATACCGGTAAAGCATCGTACTGCCATCGAAGACATCATAGCTGGTCACACCGAAATTGTCAGTTGATATATCAGACCAGGCAATCCCAACGTTCGTAGTACTGATACCGGTAACCGTAAGCACGCCTGGAGAAGTCGGCGGTTCATTATCTTCGGGGCCGAATTGAAGTGCGCGAATCTCTTCGAGGGTAAGCACAGAACCATACAATATTGGGCTGTCGATCACTCCACCCACAGGAGATTTGATAGAAACAGGTCCAATGTTGCTCCCCGTATTTCCAGGCGCGGAATAAATGACCGATTTATCCAACGAAGCGCTTACAGTATTGTTTCCAAAGTAGAACTGTGCTTGCCCGCCTGCCTGATACGTTACAGCAAAGAATGTCCAGTTATCAAATGAGGCGGTTGTATTTGTAGTAATCTTGTTCGCATTGCTGAAAGCGGGTGAACTTGTTGCAACGCCGTCGACGCCCAGGCGCAAACTACCATCGGGTTGAATGATAAGGTCAACGCCATCGCCACTTCCGTTGGGCATCCAGGTAAATATACTTTCATTGCTGCTGTTTGATGTTCTGTTCACCCATCCGGCAATCGTAAAAGAACTGAGGTTCTTAAGTCCGTCAAAGATGTAGTCGGTTTCCAACGATCTCACGAATCCAGAGAGCGCGTATCTTCCTCCACCTCTTGGTGTATTAGTGACCTGCGTTCCGGCGATGAATCTTTGCCCGAGCGAACCACCGTTGTATTCCAGCGAAGAAATCTCGCCGCTAAAGCCAAAATAAATCAGTGGCACTTTTACTGCCTTTACGCTAATGGCCGTTGGCGTCGAGAGATTCCCCGCAGCGTCGCGTGCCCTGACACTGAAGTCATATGTAGTGCCCGGCGTAAGCCCATTTACATACGCAAAAGTACTCGTCCCGACAGAAGTCTCTATCAATGCACTTCCATTGAATATGTTATAGCCAACAACTGCAACATTGTCTGTCGAGGATGTCCATGTCAGCTTAACAGAAGTACCAGTATTCTCACTTACTGCAAGACCTGATGGTGCCGACGGAAGCGTTACATCTGAAGAAGCGGCATGTTGAACTGCGCGGATGTCTGTAAGACTTAGACTGGATCCATAGATCCTGAAGTTGTCAATGATTCCACGGAACATACGGTCATATACAGGGTCTGTTCCTGCCTCATTATTGAATGCGCCGAACGTAAGGGGACCAATGTTACCACCAACGTTACCCCTACCGGGATACGCCTTCGTAGCATCCAGTGTAGCGTCTGATGTATTATTTCCAAAGTAGTATTGAACCTGCCCGGTGGTTTGCTGGTACGTAACTGCAAAGAATACCCAGTTCGCTGCCCCCGCATTCGTATCTGTGGTAACCTTACCTGCTGTACTGATCGCCGAGGTACCTCCAGCCGGTTCATCCACGCCAAGTCTTAAACTTCCGTCGCTTTGATATACCAACTCAACTCCTTCACCACTCGGTCTCAGCCACGACATGATTCTATTGCCACCAGTACCAGTGGTATTGGATCGTGAATTTAACCATCCCGTCAGCGTAAACGATGAGAGACCTGCCAGCTCCCCAATCGTGGAACCACTGTATACATAATAATTAGCCGGTGCTGGTACCAAAGTCCGCCGCTCGCAAATCACGCGGCACGTTGGGCACATTAGTAGTGGCCACCGGGAAAAAGGGACTTCTGCTAAAATACACATCGGCAATACCTTCATTCATAAAAGATGATCCTGTACTCTCTTCGAATTTTGCATCAACGATCGCCAACGGTAGGCCTGAGGCATCTGTTGTAACAGTTACAACATTGGTTGCTGCCGATAGATTTCCCGCGTGATCAACTGCCTTCAGCGTGAGATTGTAAGTCGTCGCAGGTGTAAGGTCAGCTAGCACGTAGCTGGTGAGGCCAGGATTGTCAAGATGCGCAATAACGTTTCCGTTGTTATATAGTTTGTACCCAAACAGCGTAAAGGGTCCCGGACTATCAGTCGATGCAGTCCACGACAATGAAACGGTCGATACCGATTTACCAGTAGTCGTGAAGTTACCGGGCACAGTTGGCGGCGTAACGTCTGATGATGCCTTGCCCTGAACTTTAATGATGTCGCTCAATGGCAATACACTGTTAAATACTTTGACGTCATCTATCAATCCTCTGAACATTCTATCATAGGTTCCTGCATTTCGCGTCGCACTGTTAAATGCACCGATAACAAACTTGCTAATATTACTTCCTGTTACACCAGGGCCTGGATAACTTTTGGTGGCATCAAGTGTTGCCTTTGCTGCATTAGTTCCGAAATAATATTGAACCTGACCATTCGATTGATACGTCACTGCAAAGAACACCCAATTGCTCTGTGGACCATTGGCGTTAGTTGTTACTTTACCTGGAGTGCTGAACGCCGGAGAAAAGTCAGGCCATCCGTCAACACCCAAACGAAGACTACCATCACTTTGATAAACAAGATCAACTCCGTCTCCACCATTGTTGATCCACGATACGATTCGGTTTCCGCCACTGCCAGCAGTATTTGATTTACAATTCAACCAGCCGGTTATCGTGAAAGCATTTAGACTTTTCAGTTCGTTGATTGCATTTTGACTCTCCACAAAAGCATTCGCCGGAGTTACACCGAAATCCACAGACCGTGCTCCACCAACATTGGGAGGTGTTTCCAGGCTAAGACCTGGCAACGTTGTATTGGATGGCCCGGTGCCCGTTGTGAAGGCGAGTCCCTGCACAGTTCCATTGCTGGTAGGGGGACCGCCATTGGCCATATCGTCGAAATACAACAGACACTAGTGGATCTCCAGCAATCAGGCCCGTGGTATTGATCAAATAGGGCACCGAGAATGGAGATAGATTGCCCTGAAAGTCTTTGGCCCTGACCATAAGCTTATAAGTGTGGTTGGGGTTGAGTTCAGTAAAGGTGTGAATCGTTACCGTTCCAACAGTGGCAAGGCAAGTATTATCATCCAAGATCTCATAGCCGACAACACCTACGTTATCTGTTGCCGCGTCCCAGGCAAGATCAATAGTGGTGTGTTGACTATAGTGGCTCTCAGATTCGTGGGAGCTGTTGGTGGCGTACTGTCTTGTTGAGCTGACCTGCAGCATTTCATAACCTCGGTGGGGCTTAAGCGCCGATCTGTATACTCTCTTAGATCATCAACTACACCGCGAAACATTCTGTCCCAGGGAGATAGCTCTGCCCACATTGCATCGTTGAATGCACCAATGGCAAGTTTGCCGATGTTGCTGCCGGTAATTCCGGGAGAGGTATAGCTTCTCGTTACATCAAGCGTCGCGCTGTTGTCCTTATTTCCAGAGAAGCTCACTTGACCATTCGATTGATAACTTACAGCAAAGAACACCCAGTTCTGCGCAGGCGCCGATGCGTTCGCTATCACCTTGTTTGCGTTACTAAAAGCCGGAGAAAAGTCAGGCCAGCCATCAACGCCGAGGCGAAGGTACCGTTGCTTTGAGACGAGGTCAACACCTTCACCACCATTGTTGATCCACGAAATAATCCTGTTGCCACCGCTTCCCGCAGTTAATGACCTGGCATTTAGCCAGCCCGTTAACGTGAATGCGGTAAGATTCTTGAGTCCATCAACGGGGACGGTACTCTGTACGTAGTAGTTGCCCGTCATTGTTCCAAAGTCGAAGGCTGACTCTCCGACGTTCGAATAGGGTGCCGTATTGCTTGTGACGGATGGAATAGTAGCGGATCTTGTAAAGGTAATAGGAAGTGATCCACTGTTAGCTGCCGAGGTTGTGGTTTCCTGTGTCACCTTCACGAGCGGCGTTCCCTGCGAGTAGGACTCCCGTGGCGTAAGTACGTAACTCAGCACGAGCGTGCAGGTAAAAAGTCGGGGTAAAAGTTTATTCATATAACTGGGTTGGTTGGAGTAAGTAGACTGAATTCCCTAGGATTCGATCATATGTATAAGAGTATGTTTCACAGTATTAAGTCTAAAATCAACATGACTGAAATTGAAGACAAGACGAAGCCTTCCGTCTGGTTTTCGCAGACGATAAAAAAGATTAGACACAGTTGCTCTGTTTCCGCCTTCCCTATATATGGGTATAAGAAGCAACGGACAATAAGAATTCACGTTCCCCGCAACGACAATCCAACAGAAAATGGACTAACAATAATCCAATAATGGAAAATGAATGTAACGACAAGTATTAATCACCTATCAACACACTACCGCATTCAGAAATTGAAACGAAGCTAGTATCGCATAACGGTTTACAGCGATGATTGATATCATCAACCTTGAATGATTGATCTCATGACGATGAGATTTGTGATAAGTGGTGCCGCCTATTTGAATTTGCCGAAGCGAACATTCCTACTTATTATTGAACGCTCGAAAACCGATGTATCAAATGATGGACTTTAAAATGTCGGCAACGACGGCTCTGATCTTCTCTTTACTAACAATCACCTTCATCACCACTTCCGCTCAAAAGATTAAAGTAGTGGAAGGCAACCTTTCAATTTTAAAGGGAATCAAATCGTATGACATAAGATTTCAATACGACTCCATTATCATTGGAACTAAGACATCCGAAGACGATTACCTCGCCAAGAAGAAGGCGGACTGGAACAAAAGAGAAGCAGGAAAAGGTGATCAGTTCGTAGCGATGTGGTACGACGATCGCAAAAAACGTTATGAGCCTGAATTCATCAAGAACTTCGAAGAAATCGGCGAACTTAAGCTCGGCGATAAAGATTCGAAGTATACTATACTGATGAAGTCGCAATCGCTCGAAGCCGGATATGATGTTTTTGCCTGGGACAGTGCTCCAAATATCAATGGCGAACTATGGATTGTTGAATCCGCAAATGAAAGTAAGGTGATTGTAAAACTCTCTTTCGATCAGATGGCGGGTAAGTACAATTCATACTATGATTTTGACATCACACGTAAGATTGCTTCAGCGTATACGAAGGCTGGCAAGAGCTTAGGTTTCTATGTAAAGAGAGGAACGAAGTAATTGCACTCAGACCCGCTGCGGATGTCCCATCTGTAGAGACAACGTGAATTGATATTCACACGCGTGCGACTTTATTCATCATCCCATATTCCACACGTTCATAGCACGCAACGCAACGGATTTATCAATAAGGCACACGTATTGTGATGCGTCCATCATGGCAGCAACAAAAAAATCAGCAGGCAGACCAAAGAAGTCTGCTGCTAAACCGAAAAAGTCAGAATCGAAATCAAGCGTTGGCAAGAAAAACAAACTGGGTGTGAAGAATTCGCTGGTCAATAATATCAACGCGAAAAAGAAACGCGGAACTTCGAGAAGCAAGAAGAAGTCTACGGTGTCGAAGAAGGCATACAAGAAGATGGAGAACAATTGGGGAAAGGCGAAGTAGCACGCCAAACTAAAGCGCACGTCGTATCTTGAGCATACGTCGATTCATATTCTGATATCCATTTCGAAGCCGTCTCAGTCACAATTCGTTCAATGCTGTTCCTGTTAGCCTTTGGTCAATAATGTTGAGCGGTGTGCACGTTGTATTCACTGTAAAGGAGACCGGTTTTTTTAACTATTTGTGTTCAGCTTTTTGCAATGCTCACATAGGGATAAGCGCAATGCGTATATCCTATCCGTATACGCATTGCGCATTTAAGGCCCACATTCAAGTTCTCCTACAAATCGTTGCGGCTTGAATGCGTTTATCATTCAGTGCACGGCACTACGGCCGCGTCCCCAACGCAAAAGGTATCGGAGTACCATTCGCATCGGGATTACCTTTCGGTTCCACAATACAAGTGACGGTTGGGCCATGCAGTGGCGCAATACCCTTATGATATACTAGTCCCGAGATCACCGCTGTTGAGAATGAAGTTCCTGAAGCGATGACGAATCGTGGCTGCTCACCATTATTCAGATAAGTGCAGAACACGTCGGAGCCCACGGCGATCAGGTCCACCTTGCCACCATAGTTCGAATAGTCTGTGCATTGCAATTCGAAGTTCACTGCGCCAACAGTAATTAAACGCGGATCTAAGGGAGTTGCAATCTTAACGCAGCCAGGCATATCGTAGTCCGAATTCCTCCCCTCATTGCCTGATGCAATGACGACAAAGTTTTGAGCGGCAGCGTCTGTCAGTGCAATTCTAACCTTACTGAAAAGCGTGTGGCTGCCACATGCATTTTTCTTATCATAGTCCGAAAGGCTCAAATTGATCACATCATTTTTTGTACGTCCCTGCAAAACGATGTGATTTATCGCGGCGATAACAGCACTCCAGTAGCCTGATCCATTTTGATCAAGGACCTTTAATGCAACTACGCTCGCTCCAGGGGATACACCAGCTGATATCGTCTCGCCTGTGGGCCACGTTATTTCTTTTGCTGCTGCCACGCCCGCAACCATCGTTCCATGTCCATTGTCGTCCGAGGCATCGGTCGGGCTACCATATCCCGCAAAGTTCCGCTCCATACTTACATCGATGTTCAGGAATGGATTTCTATGATCTATTCCCGTGTCTACGATCCAGATTCTTCTATCCGAATCGAGTCCCGGCATTGCGCCGCCAGCCTTTTCTACAGCCCAACTCTGATATCGGCTTCCAGCGATTTGCTTGAGCACTCCAGTTTGACACTTCCCGAAGGGATCAAACGGATCACCTTGTTGAATGGGTCGGCCCTGTTGGATGGGTCGGCCTTCGATACCAACGTCAGCGAGAATGTCTGCTAAGCGCTTTGCAGCAAGAATTTGAAGTGCTTGTCCGCTTGCTTCAATGGCAAATCCAGGGGTTACTGCTGTAAATGTGTACAACGGCTCTGGAAGATGATACTTCTTAAGAACATCGAGGATCTTCGCATTTGCGCTGTCGTGTTCGGCAGCGCGCGCCTCTGGAGTCTTAGTGTAAAACGAACTATCCGACACCAACGGTTTTAAAAAAGAATCATTAAAAAAGACGACGTAACGCCTTTTTACAGAATCAAAAGGTTGTTCCGGGAGCAAAGAAGAAGGTCTCCGTTCGCAGGTAATCAAGCCGATGCTAAGCACGGCTAATAGTGCAGCATACTTTCTCATAACTAAAATTTTGATAAGTGAACAAAATCAAAGAGAGAGTATGGACTCGGCACCACTAACCAACCGCAAGAACTGCTGGCCGATCTCCGCGCATTAGTCCCAAATGCATCGTAACTGTATCAATCTGAAACACCAAAGTCGGATCGCCCGGTGCATATCTCACTAACCACTGATGGGGTTGTTGCGTAAATGAATTTAACGAAAAACATCTCTGGAAAGAATAAGACCAGAGAATAAAGTTCATTCTTGATCATTCAAACGACTTCTCATTTGTCAATCGAACTCTTAACCACTCATTTATTCTTAACAGAGCGTATCAACAGAACATAAGAGCGGCTAGTCTGAAGACCTGCGTAAATTACTCCCAAATAACGGGGATTGACAATTTCTGTTTGAATGGTAAACTTTCATAAGCAAACTCAACGCTTATGAACTTTCGATATAACTCCAAACATCGCTCTATCGCTCCTGAAGGGAGAACTGCCGTAACGATGGAAAGAAATATGCACAGCGTGCTCGGCAATTTGATTGCAGATCTATCGGCTGTACGAAACGAGCAGATCGGCGCGTTGGACTCCTTCGCATTGACTGAAGCGAGCATTGAAATTTCACCGTCAAAAAATCGTAAGATCAAAAGCTTTGAAGCCAAAACGCAAAAATTGATTCAACAGCAGATGTTGAAAACGATGGACTATTCCTTTGACTTTGGCCAGATAGTGTTTTCACCTATTAACAGCGACACTCAATTCTTAACGCTCCCGTTTGACAGCGAATGGCATGGTGGGCCGGGCGTTGCTGATAAGGACACAGGCCGGTTATCTGTAGGTTCATTGGGCGGCAATGCAACCTTTGGATCGGGACTCGGATTATTCATCTCCTCTCCTGATCCTGTCAACGCCTATGTGCGTGCCCTTATGCCGATCGACTACCAATGGGGACACGTGATCTTTGATCGCGGATTCACAGGCAGTTCAGGCACTGTTGGAATACTTGTCTATGATTCGTCAACTGGCCAGATCGTCGGTGACAAAAGAGCAACACTTTGGGACGAATCAATGTGGATGGCAAGTATGACAACGACGAAAGGAGAGGATCGTGTTTACCTCACTCAAACAAAAGCAGCTGAAGTCTCTTTCTATATGGCACCAGGAAAAAAATATCAGGTTTGGTTCTGGCTTAATGTTCACCTTCGAACTGTTGGACTCGCGCTTGTCTCGGCGTTGATTCAGGCAACAATCCCCTTGGTACTGCTGAATTCCAGCCCTGTTCTCAAGCTAAAGTGAAATTGGGACGGCTGACACCTTGCTCTTCGCTTAGCTTTTTATCGCGCCAACAATGCAATCGGAAATTCGCCGCCCTATGCTGCCATCGTGGTCCAAAGTCGGATTGAAAATCGTCACACTCATGCCCACAACTTTGCCAGTCTGAAGTACGGCGTGCAAAATCTCCTTTATTTCTTTGAAGCGAATTCCCCCTGGCAATCGATAGTCCACAGCAGGATTCTCGTCATCGCTCAACACATCGGTATCAAAATGAATCCAATATCCGCGATGAGTTGTCTTGCTGATAATCGCTAAGACCTCCTGAAGTGTAGAACTCAACCCATTTGTAGTTAGACTTTCAAAATCGAAACATTGCATGGACGTGTCCTTAATGTCACGCGAACCATATCGTTTCGTTTCTTCTGCGTCCCGTTGGCCAATATGAATAACGTTGCCTTCCTTCACGTAAGGCTTCAGTCCGGCGATGTTAGTAAGTAAATCAGGACCTCTTCCCGTCACAATAGCCAGGTCCATGTCAGCCACCTCTCCTGTCGGTGACTCATCTGGCATGTAATTGTCAGCATGCGCGTCCAAAAAAATCAACCCATATTCACCGTGCCTCTTCAACGCGAGCATTGTTCCCAACAATATGCTGCAATCACCCCCGAGAACAAGCGAAAAGTTCCTTTCCATCACTTGCGTGAAGACGACATCTGCGAGCTTCAATGAAAAGTCATGAATGAGCGTGGAGTTAAGACATTTCGTCTTTTCATCTCTAGTTTTACTGTATTGAATATTTTCTACGGATACTTCGATGATTGATGAAAGTGAATTTAAGGCATAAGGAAGACCAACATCAATCAAGTTCTTTCCGAGCAATTCAACGCCACTGGGTTTGAGCCCAAGAATTGACGGTGCGGAGATGATTTGTATATCTTGTTTCACGGTTGAATCCCATGTTTGTTTATCCAAAAGATGTAAAGATTATTTGATAAGTCCCGATAAAACGACCTGGTTAACTAATTGAGCAAACTACCATACGCCCTTAAGGCAATTACAAAGTTATAACACCGTAACAATCGCTTAAAAATTCTCCTTACATTACTTAGATAAACCATCCCCTTGTGATTCCCGGTCCCCGCATGAACATGGCCAAAACATTCCGACATCTCTTCGGAATCTCAATGATGCTTATCATGCTTCACAGCGCCCATCATTCCTTCGGGCAGCTCAACACTGACAACCTTACGCACTACACAGAACTCGACGGCTTACCAGGCATGGAAGTCACCGACATACTCCCCGACCGCTTTGGCTACATCTGGGTTGGGACAATCAATGGACTGGCACGCTTTGATGGGTACGGATTCAAACGATTCTATAGCAATCCAAATGACTCCTCTTCCATTAAAGGTGGTGTTGTGTGGTCATTAGTCGAAGACTCCAAAGGACAGATCTGGATCGGGACTGAGCCCCAGAGCCTCAATCTCTACAACCCCGTAACGCAATCATTCAAACACTACGAGTTTGGCCATCTCGTTAAGCATACAGCTGATGATGAATTGATCATTCCAACTATTATCGAACGTGACAGTACTCTTTACTTCGGAGCTCATTCCAAGTGGTGGAGCCAAATCTCTTCGTCATTACTTCGCCTGGATAAAAAGCAAAACAAGATAGTGGCTGTTGAGTATGATAAAAATCTGGTTGTATCCAATATAGCCTACTCAGTAAAAGATAATCAGGGCAACATTTGGCTGCGGGGCGGAGATGGACTGTTCAAACTGGATAAGACCGAACATCTGGTCAAGATCGATATCTCAGGAAATGCACCGCTTCTCGACAGAGAGTACCTGACCCACATGATCTGCGATAAGGATGGCCACCTCTGGATTATCACCAACTATTCGAGGCTGCTTGATCTCGATCCGGCTACAAAAACATATCAGTTGTACGCACCGATAGGCACAGCGCCGGCTACATCGTACAACCAGGTTCTTTTCGATCCATCGGGCAACATCTGGATGGGCACAAACATGGGCCTGTATCTGTTTGATCGAAAGAAAAAAACTGTTCAGGGGTTTCCTAAAGATGCCAGGAACAACATAGAAGGCGCCAGCATTGAAGCGCTGGCTTATGATTCTTTCGGTTCACTATGGATCGGAACGCAAAATGACGGCTTGTTCCGTTACGAGGAAAAATCCTTCTTCAAATCGTATAGCTATGATAAAAATAAACCTGCTTCGCTGACTCCGGGATGGGCAAACAATATTTTCGAATTAAAAGATGGACAGGTTCTAGTCACTACGTCAGGCGTAAATATCGTAAGCGGATTAAATGTTTTGGATCTTCAGCGCAATACAGTAGAGCCCATTCCATATAAATCCCTTCTGCCTGAACTGCATAATATCGCGGGGATGATGGAAGATACAATCTCTGATGCGTATTACACGATGACCAATCGTGGCCTCTACAAGTTCGCGTTGCATGACAGATCTTTTAAGAAGGATCAAATCGCTGGTCTGCCTGATACTTTGATGTACATGTCCTTTCTTAAGGACAGCCACGGAAATTTTTGGGCAGGTAGCCAGTGGGGTGCTCATAGACGAAGACCTGGCTCATCCGAATTCGAGGTATATGACCTAAGCAAATTACCAGGGGGTAACACGGCCAGCAACATGGTCGTCAAAATCATCGAAAGCAAAAAACATGGCGTATGGTTGTTGACCAATAATGGATTGTTTCTATTCAAACATGAATCGGATCAAATGTCCCGAAAGGGATTCGACAAAAAGATCGGTGATGTCCTGGTCACACAGGATATCAACTCCTTCTACGAAGAGCCTGATGGGATGTTATGGGTTGGTACCTGGGAAGGCGGATTGAGTCATTACAATGTGGAGACTGGAAAGATCAAAACATATACGATCAACGATGGCCTGCCTTCAATGAGCATTCAATCGATACTGGCAGATGAAAAAAACCACTACTTATGGCTGGCCACATTTGAAGGAATGAGTCGCTTTCATATCCCGAGCGAACAGTTCTACAATTACTCTGTCGCAGATGGCATACAAAGTCAGTTGTTCACTGATGGGGCGTCGTTAAAAACATCGAAGGGGTTGTTTGTCTTCGGCGGATCTAATGGCATAACCGTGTTTGATCCAAATCAGGTGAATCACAAGTCCATTCCACCAAAAGTATTATTAACTGATCTCAAACTGTTTGATAAGTCGGTCGTACCGGGTGCAAACTCAATTTTGAAAAAACCAATCTACGACACAGATGAAATCGAATTGGAATACATCCAAAACAACATATCGCTCGAGTTTATTGCACTTCATTATTCCAATCCTGCTAAAAACAAGTATTCTTATCGGTTGGAGAATTACGATAACGACTGGCGTGAGGTCTTAAATTTTCAGGCGGCCTTTTATCCCAATCTACCGCCTGGTGAATATACGTTCGTGGTCAAGGCTGCGAATAACAATGGTGTTTGGAATGAAAAGGGTGCAAGGCTTAAGATAGTGGTCAATCCCCCCTGGTGGAATACGCGCATAGCCTATGTGTTGTTCGCCTTACTGTTCGGCGCGGGTATTTATGGTGCGTATCAATATATCCGTCATAGGCTTGTCGAACGGGAAAGGGAAAAAGCCAGGACGCGCGAGCTGGAGCAGGCGAAAGAGATCGAAAAGGCTTACACTGAATTGAAGGCAACACAGGCTCAGCTAATCCAGTCTGAAAAGATGGCTTCCCTGGGAGAGCTCACGGCAGGCATTGCCCATGAAATTCAAAACCCCTTAAACTTCGTCAACAATTTCTCTGAGCTAAGCAATGAACTGGTGGACGAGATGAACGAAGAAATGGCGAAGGGAAATTATGATGCTGCTAAGGCGATTACGGCAGATGTTAGGGATAACCTCGATAAGATCCTGCATCACGGCAAGCGGGCGGAAGGAATAGTAAAAGGTATGCTTCAGCACAGTCGTAGCAACAGCGGTGTTAAGGAGCCGACCGATATCAATGCGCTCACGGATGAATACGTACGACTCTCCTATCATGGTCTTCGGGCGAAGGATAAGTCCTTCACCGCGGTCGTCAGTACTGACTTTGATAAAAGCCTGGGCAAAGTGAATGTCGTTCCACAGGATATCGGAAGGGTGATCCTGAACATCCTGACCAACGCTTTTCATGCCGTGAACGAGAAAAAGGGAACGTCCAACTATGAGCCTACTGTTTCTATTAATACCCGGAAGCTGGACAAATCCATCACCATTACGGTAAAGGACAACGGTAGCGGTATGCCACAAAAGGTGCTGGATAAGATCTTTCAGCCCTTTTTCACAACCAAACCTGCCGGTCAGGGTACCGGCCTGGGGTTATCGATTAGCTACGACATCGTGAAGGCGCACGGCGGAGAGCTTAAAGTAGAAAGCCAGCCGAACGAAGGAACGGCATTTACAATCGTCCTTCCTGCATCGTCCTAACCACACCCGAGTCCTTTGGCAAGAGTTGCAACTCCTGCTGTCGAAAGACAAATCGGTAGTAAAAACTGCAAATGTACAGGTAACGTGCTTGCGCTGATCAAGACCGTCTCTTGCCGAGAGCGACGGATATTTGATCTACCAAACCCAAGCTATGCGTTTTGTCTTATCGATTGTCGTTTGCGTAGCAGCCATCATGTTGATGACTTCCTGCACACCGGCATTTTACTCAACCGTTGGCCAGAATGTTCCATTATTCCATAGTAAGGGTGAGGTCGTTGTGAATGCGGGCATTATGTCGGCCGCCACCAATTCTGATGCATTCAATCCCGTTGAAAGTCTGAATCCAGGTATTGTCCTGCAAACAGCTGTGGCAATTGATTCGAATGCAGCACTGATCGCCAGTTATTATAACCTCAGCTCCGACGGAAACTGGAAGGTCAGCGCGAATTACTTTGAACTTGGTGGCGGCCTGTTTACGTACAAGCCGAAGTCCCGCTTTGTTGCCGAACTCTTTCTTGGTGCCGGATACGGAGCGATCAACAATAGCAGGGACCAGGAGGTGATCGATGTGGATTTTCTGAAGTATTTCCTTCAGCCTTCAGTTGGTATCAGTGGGAAGGTTCTGGAAGTCGCATTTACACCCAGATTCGGTGTTGTAGACTACCTTTCAAACTCCCCCTCCACCAGGAGCGATGTTCAACAATACTTCACTGAAAAGGCAACAAGTTTTGTTTTTGAGCCAGGAATAACGGTACGGGTAGGGTTCAAGAATTTCAGGGCTCAGTATCAAATGAACTATTCTACGTTTCATTTTGACCGGCCTTTTCAATCATCAGAGTTCGATCCGGTGATGGATTGCTATGGATCTTTGAGTTTCTATGTGGCGATTAATCGGAGGTGGAGTCGTTGAGGCTCTACCCTTTTTTGCACCGTGGCGTGAGTTCCAATGTCTGAAGTACCTTGGCTGTTCAAACCTTCTATACGTCCCTGACTGATTTCCCAGTTGCCTATTAACTCAGTTGCCTATTATCAATTCCTGGTTGGATTGTTCCGTGGCCCGTTATTAATCGGCGATGAAGACGGGTTTCTTTTTGCCGGCAACTGCAAATCGAAATTGTAATTCGGCAACACCTGCGTTACGTTATCCTTGTTGAGGTTTACACGCATCCCCTATGCGCCACTCGAAGTGTGCATTCAACAAACATTCCTATTTCGATCCTGCACTTTTGATTGGACAACTCCTACCTTTAGGAAAAAGTGCACATTGGAGAATTCATCCATACCCTCCACACGCCGAAGCGACCTCGACTGGCTCCGTTTCATCGCGATCGTTATTCTCCTCTTCTTTCACACCGGAATGTTATTCAATACCTGGGGATGGCACATTAAGAATTCGGAAACCAGCGAAAGTTTTCAGTACTGGATGATCTGGCTTCACCAATGGCGAATGCCGCTGCTCCTGTTCATTTCTGGTGCTGGAAACTACATCGCGCTCGGAAAGAGAACGCCTGGCCAGTACGTGGCGGAGCGATTTCAGCGACTGTTCATTCCACTCGTATTCGGGATGTTCGTGATAGTACCGCCGCAGATCTATTACGAACACATCAACGAATACAGCAGCTACGGCGAGTTCTACAAAACGGTGTTCGACTTTGTGCCGTATCCGAAAGGAAGTTTCAGCTGGCATCACCTCTGGTTCATCTTTTACCTTCTTATCTACTCAATTATAGCACTACCGTTGCTCGTTTATCTGCGATCTGATCGCTCTCTCAAATTCAGGAATTACGTAGCTAAACTACTGACAAAGCCTGCGGGAATCTTAGCAGTGCCCACTGTATTTATCATGATCACGCAGGTCATTCTGCGCCCCTACTTTCCCAATGAGACCCACGCACTCATCGATAACTGGGCCCTCTTCATGCATTACTTTTCGTTCTTCCTGTTCGGTATGCTGTGTTATTCAAATCCGCAGATCTGGGAATCTATCGGGCGGAACCGTAACGCTCTGTTGATCGCAACAATCATTATCCTGATACCATTCTACATTACGTATTTCCATTTCCGTGGTCTGGTACACCTACCATGGACAGAAGATAGTGTGGAGAAGATCTTCGCTGTGCTCGAGACGATTGTTTCCTGGTTCTGCGTGATCACGGTTATAGCTTTCGGTCAGCATTTTCTGAACAAACCTCATCCGATGCTTAAGTATGTAAATGAAGGATTATATCCCTTTTACATTTTGCATCAGACGGCAATCATTGTCATCGGATATTATATCTGTCAACTGCCCTGGAGTATCGCAGCGAAATTCTGGACGGTGAGCTTGCTGACGCTAATGAGCTGTTTGGCTTTCTATTTCATAATCATAAGACCGTTCAACATCACGCGCTTGTTGTTCGGAATGAAGCCGATGAAGAAATAGATTGTACTCAGATCAACTCAGCTGGTATATGTTAATTCCACACGAAATGTTAATGTCCCAGCGAAGTTCTACCGCCTGAGAGAGGTTGTATCGGACCGTTGATTTAAAGAATCCATTCTCACACTATCGGCTGAACCGCTGGGAACTACCTGGTCTTCGGGTGACGTCGGCGAAGTTGCCTGCTCATTGCTACGTGATGTACACGCCGCACAAACACAGAAGAACATCGCGATAAATGCCAGTTTCAAGGTTGTCATGATGATTTTAGTTTTCGGTTGTTTAATAGTCATGCTTAACCTCAGACAAAAAATCGTACCATTGATTGTTTAAAAAGGATCGGAGCCACACTTACGAACTGCGCTTGTTTTCATTTGAATAAATCAATAATTGCGGTCTTTAGTGCCAGCTGGAATCTTGTTGTGGCGGTACACTTGGGAAGCATGCTTCACACAGTTGCAGATAGCGGAAAAATTTACACACCTTTGAGAGGCCGCTTCGCTGTTTACGACAATTTCGTTAGCTGGCATATCGGTATGATCACTACTTAGGCCAGTCTTTCAAATACCATTCTGCGAATTTCCATTGCTCGTCGGCCTCCATACGATATTCGAACTCACGAGCAGAACCACCATCTTGTATCAATTCCTTTAAAAAGCTATCTGCGACCTCAGGATCAAAAACTCTCCAAATTATCTGGCGCGTCGCATTCCACGTTATTCTTGCAAGGAACAACGCATTTGGTTTCTTCTTATTAGGACCTTTTATATTATCGTCAAGAAAGTCGCCGAAAGCGTTAACCACCTTCAACTCTTTCTTCGATGGCATACCATTCTTTATTAGCTCTTTCAAATCAATTATTATCGATAGCTGCCATGCAAAAACTTCTTTGGGTTCGAATTTTCGTAACGCATTATTCACGACAGCTATTGCTGGTAGGTCATCACGTTTGAAATCTAGGATCGAGTAAGTCTCCTTAGGTATCAATACTTTGAACTTCTTCATTAAGTTAAGATAACAGTGTCAGCATACGTCTCAATATAGTTCATTGTGACTTCCCGCTCAATCCTCCTTCCACTATGTGTAGGTCCTCCTGATTGTAATTCGTTCCATAACAGATCCAAAAGGACTGCAAAATCCATACATTACAGCAATAAATAATTAATCTTACTGTGTTATCCGCCATATCGTGCTAGATGGAAGAAACAGCCAATAAGAACGCATCTGTAAAATCGGTCTTCCTGATCGTCGTCACCTATCTGGCCTTCGTCAGCCTGGGACTACCCGACGGGTTGCTGGGCATCGCGTGGCCCTTCATGAGCGCACGCAGCAACATGCCGCTCGATTCGTTGGGAACACTACTGATCTGCTTCACTTCTGGCTATCTCGTCACCAGCAGTACGAGCGGCAAGATCATGCAGTGGATATCGCTGGGCGTCTTGCTTACACTCAGTTGCCTGGTCACTGCTTTGAGTCTGCTGACCTATGCATTTACCAACTTCTGGTACTTCATGATCATCGCCGCTTTCTTTCTTGGATCTGGTGGCGGCGCGATCGACTCTTCCATCAACTCCTTTGCAGCATCGAGATTCAGTGCCAGCACTGTAAACTGGTTGCACGCCTTTTACGGTGTCGGCGCAACGGCTGGGCCGCTGTTAGTCACGTTCATGCTGGCGAATGACCTTCAGTGGTACCACGGCTACATCGCAGTGGCCACCATTCAAATCGGGCTCTCAATCCTGTTCGGTGCAACTCAGCGAAGATGGGGAATGGCATCGGCGCACGAGGAAGTTCATTCCAGATCAGAGTACTTCGAAACGTTAAAACTTCCACGCGTCTGGATCTTCATGTTCATCTTCTTTCTATACACCGGAGTAGAGCAGGGATTCGGACAGTGGCTCTTCACGGTCTTAACACAATCACGTTCTCTTGGCGAAGAACAGGCCGGCCTTTGGACCAGCTTGTATTGGGGCTCGCTAACCATTGGACGCATTGTCTTTGGAATCGTATTAACTAAAACCCCCGTTAACAAAGTGCTCGCAGGTGCAATCATCGGTATCGCTGCTGGCATAATCCTATTCACGCTCAACTTATCACTAGCAACAAACCTCATCGGCATCGTGATGCTGGGATTTTCAAACGCGCCGGTCTTTCCAAGTCTGATCTCTGTAACGCCGACCCAAATTGGAAAGGAACATACCGCTACGGCTATTGGTGTACAAATTTCGATGGCGATGTTAGGGGCAGCGTTACTTCCAGGTTTCGCAGGTTTACTGTCTGATAATTTCGGATTGGAAATAATTTCAAAGGTGTTTTCTATTGGCGCTCTATTATTAGCAGGTCTTTACTTCCTTACAATCACATTCCGATCGAAAGTCGGGTCCGTAGAATCTTAAAATTAGCATTCCGTCAAACCGCACTAACGGCCGCCAGGGTATCGGGTAAACAGAAACCAATGAAACATCGCGTCGATAATGGCACACTGATTGAACTGCTGATAAAAATCTACGTCGTATGAAATCGCGGTCCTACCAGCCTATCGAAAACTACGGCATCATCGGCGACCTCAACACAATCGCTCTGGTTGGACTCAATGGTTCCATCGACTTTATGTGCTTCCCCGATTTCGACTCGCCTTCCGTCTTTGCAGCCATCCTCGACGACTCCAAGGGCGGTTTCTTCCGCATTGCTCCGAAGGAAAATGGCTTGAAACACAAGCAGCTATATCTCCCCGATACAAACGTGCTACTAACCCGTTTTTTAGGGAAGGAGGGCATTGCGGAAATTACTGACTTCATGCCAGTCGAAACCATGCGCGTGGGAAAAGAACTTGTGCGGACCGTAGCTTGCGTCCGTGGCGATATCGACATAAATGCGGAATGTTGTCCACGCTTCGACTATGGCCGCGTGGTTCATTCTATCGATCAACGGAGCGATAAAGAAATCATTTTTCATAATAAGGAAACGAACTTCAAACTTCGTCTCACCTCAACAGTTCCACTCGCGGTAAGGGAACTCGACGCAACCGCCAGCTTTACCATGAAGACCGGAGAGAAAGCAACGTTTATGCTGGAGTATCTCGACGACGATGATCAGGAAGAAGTTGACCTGGAAAAATTTGCGCATGATAGTCTGTACGCGACCATCAACTATTGGAAAGACTGGATCAACGGAAACACATACCGAGGACGCTGGATGGAGACCGTCAACCGATCAGCCCTTGTTCTAAAATTGATGACGTCGCAGAAGTACGGATCTATTATTGCGTCTCCAACGTTCGGTCTACCTGAAGAAATAGGCGGCGAAAGGAACTGGGACTATCGATACACGTGGATCCGCGATGCATCATTCACCATCTACACGCTGTTGAAACTCGGATACAAAAAGGAAGCACGGGAATTCATCGCATGGGTTGAGAAGCGCTGTAAGGATATCGGTGAAGCCGGCAACCTTCGATTGATGTACACCATCGATGGTAAGAAAGATCTCTTCGAAACGGAACTCAACAATCTTAACGGATATAAGGAATCATCTCCTGTAAGAATAGGCAATGGCGCTTACGACCAGGTTCAACTCGACATCTATGGGGAGCTTTTGGATGCGGTTTATCTCTTCGACAAACATGCCGAACCGATCTCCTACGATTTCTGGCTCGACATCAAACGTCAGGTGGATTGGGTAAGTAAGAACTGGCAAACGAAAGACGAAGGTATCTGGGAAGTGCGTGGTGGCAAGAAAGAGTTTCTTTACTCGCGACTCATGTGCTGGGTCGCTTTGGATCGCGCCATTAGAATTGCCGATGGACACTCATATCCAACGCCAGCCGAATGGCGGGAACAGCGCGACAAGATTTTCAATTCTATTCATACTGATTTCTGGAATGAAGAACTTCAGGCATTTGTGCAGTACAAAGACGCAGACACGGTCGATGCCGCAACGCTGCTCATGCCATTAATACGATTCATCAGTCCTAAGGATCCGCGATGGTTGTCGACGCTGGATAGAATAGAAAAAGAACTTGTGTCGGACTCTCTCGTGTATAGATACCGAAACGACGACAAGCTCGATGGCTTGTCTGGAGGAGAAGGAACTTTTTCGATGTGCACGTTCTGGTACGTCGAGTGTCTTTGCAAGGCAGGTCACCTGAGTAAAGCTCGGTTATACTTCGAGAAGATGCTAGGATACGCCAATCACCTCGGACTTTATTCAGAAATGCTTGGCCAGCAAGGTGAACACCTCGGAAACTTTCCGCAAGCATTCACACACCTGGGATTGATAAGCGCGGCACTCGCACTGAACTGGCAGTTCAGCGACGAACGAAATAAGGATATTATGAACGACTAAAATCCGACGGCCTCAATATGAATTAAGCCCCGGCGAAACCGGTGGATTGCATCAAACATACGAGTGGTTGTGCCACAAGCAATCTAGAAATCACTGCGATGCAACTTTTCTATCAGTGCAATCACCACATCCTCCTCCCACAACCTCCCCGCAATCTGCACACCCAACGGTAACCCTATTGAACTCTCCTCTATCTTCGACGCCGCCTTCGTCAATACGTCCGCGTAGACCTTTCTTCCGACAGCTTCTTCCTTTTTCACCTTCGATACTGTTGCTACTCCGGCCGGAAAGCCCGTGACATTGTATTGTATCGTATATGCACCACCAAGTCCGACTTTGTCCGCAGTGTTATGCAGGAACGCGGGTAAGGCACAGACAGGACTCAGGATTGCATCTAGCTTTCCAATCGGCGAATTATCCATCGCCTTTAAATACTTCTCTCTGAATGCCTTTTGTTTTTGCTTCATTTGATTCTGAAACGCTTCGCCCTTGCCGTTGAGATAAGGCATCACACGCGTCATCGACTTCTGCCCCAACACATTCAACGCTCCTCTCAGGACCTTCCTGGCATAGCTCGGCATCTTACCCAGCATGACATTTCCCGCGATCTGAGGCACAGGCTTTTCGTTTTGCAGATTCTCAGTGAACAACGGCCCATTATCCGCAAGCATGATACTCATAAAGATCTCTTCTGCTTCTGCAAGGTTGGGTGGCTGAAACTCCGTCACCTGAACTCCCAATGACTTCAGTTTGCCCACCGATTCTATTACAGCTCGCTTCACTGCAGGCATCGGCTCGAACAAACCATCACTTAGAAAGTACCCAACTTTCAAACGTGTAACGTCTAGGTTGTGAAAATCTTTCAAGGGCTTAACCGGTCTCTGTTTTTCTGCCGCAAGATTGATGATCTCCATGAACAATTGTAGGTCTTCTGGATGACTGGCCAGCACGCCAACAACTGAATTGATTGAGAGGTCGATATGCCGATCAATAAACCGGGTTTGATCTACTGTCCTGCTCATCGTAGGTTTGATGCTGCACGTACCACAAAACGCTGCGGGGATTCTTACACTTCCTCCAATGTCGGTCCCTATCCCAACGGGTGATGCACCCGCTCCAACGATCGCTCCCTCACCTCCGCTACTTCCGCCCGAAGTATGCAAAATATTATGAGGATTATTCGTGGTGCCGTATACAGGATTATTGCATTCGAAGTACGAGAGCAGCTGCGCAACATTCGTCTTGCCCAATACAATTCCACCTTCCTGCTGTAAAGCACGTATGTAATCGTCTGTGTTGGAACGGATGTCCTTTTTCCTTCGAATCACTCCGAGCGTACTTGGCGTGCCCTGGAAGTCGAGGCATTCCTTGATAGTAAAAGGAAGGCCGTGCAATCGTCCGGTGCGCTTGCCTTGTTTAAAAAGCTCGTCGGCCTTGTCTGCTTGTTTCAATGCATCGTCGAACAATTTGATCACAACAGCATTGAGTGAAGGGTTCACCCTTTCGATTTCATCGATGAAATATTGAGTAACCTCACGGCTGGCAAGTTCGCCTTTGTCAATACGATTGAGTAGTTCAACGGCAGACAAGCCTCTGATGGCGACATTTTTGGTGATAGGCATAACAATGGGGTCTGTTCTGAAGGGACGACTGCAAATTCTCAACAACTGCACACGTCGTAACGGACAAACCAATTTAATAAATAATGAGGAAGTCTTCGACAGCATCACCGGAAAGCTGGGCGTATCAACACAAACTTTCCATATCTTTCGCGAAAGCACTGAGGTTCCATGACCGCTAAAGATATCCTTCGAGCTCATCTGTCTCAGACCAGCACTCTCACGGCCGCTCAATTCGACTATTGCTTCGGGCACTTCAAAACTACTTCGATTCAAAAAGGTCAGACTCTGATCACCGCCGGAGACCGCGTGCACTGCGAATACTTCGTCGTATCCGGATGTCTGAAGTCGTTCTACATCAATGAAGACATGAAGATATTTATCCTCCAGTTTGCCATGAAGAACTGGTGGACTTCCGACTACGCCGCATTATACAATGATACACCTGCCACTATCAACGTCGATTGTGTGCTCGATGCTGAGGTCTTGTCGATCACCAACAGCGATCGCGAAAAGCTTTGCAGGGAAATTCATGAGGTCGAACACTTCTTTCGATTGAGGACCAATAAGGGCTATGTGGCTTCACAAAAGAGATTGTTATCGACGATGAACAACAATGTCAGGGCCAGATACGAAGAACTCATCAGGCAATATCCCGACTTATATCAATTGCTTCCCAAAACACTCATCGCTGCCTATCTTGGCGTTTCGAGAGAAACACTGAGCCGTCTATACAACGATGAAAAGTGATCTTGGTCACAAAACGTTGCGCTAGCTGCATAATGTGATGCAGATCACACTCCTCCCAAGTATCTCTTTGCGTTAGTGATATAGAATCAAAAAGAAACGACATGAAAACAAACACAGTTGAAAAAGACACACCGTCAAAGAGAGTCCTCTATACCGGTAAGACAACAACCATAGGTGGACGAGACGGCGGTTCTTCCGTTAGCTCCGATGGTCATTTGGACATTAAACTTGCTACTCCGGGTACGTCACAGGAAGGCACAAATCCCGAGCAGCTCTTTGCTGCGGGATGGTCGGCGTGTTTTATAGGAGCGCTAAAGCTAAACGCCTTAAAGATGAAAGTGCGTTACCCCGGAAAAGGCACTGTCAATGCCGAGGTTGATCTCGTTCAGTCTGACGATCAATACTCCTGCAGGCTCGTCTCCACGTAAGTCTTCCTGGACTGGATTCCGATACTGCACAGGCGCTCGTCGAGGCCGCGCATGCTACGTGTCCATATTCCAAAGCCACACGCGGCAATATCAATGTGGAGATAACGGTTAATACAAAGTTGTAAATCTCACACCACTGCGGTACTGCTGAAGGCGCTGAGTAATCGGCGCCTTTTTTTATGCCTTATGACTGTGTTGTTCAGCATGCAATGCGAATTGTCAGCTTCTCTATTTCAATCTAACACAGCAATACATCCTTTGAAGGTGCAGATTCGACTGAAATTTATCTGCGTGTCCTCACTAGCTGGCGCGAGGAGACTCCGATCCGAAGAGCCGCCGATCATGAGGGCCGTCAATATCTTTCCGTGGAATTGTGATCTACGTCACAATCAATTTGAATGTGATGTAGGTCACGCGACCATCCACAACTTCCGACGTTCATTTGCATATAACATTTAACCAAAGGAAAATGAAAAACACAACGTTCAGAGTCGCACCTGCTCAGAGCAGGATCGAATGGCTAGGTAAGAAAGTAACCGGCACACATGATGGAACTATTCAGCTAAAGAGTGGCGAGCTCATCCTTTCATCAGATGGCAAACTCGTAGGCGGTCGCATCGTAGTTGATACCACGAGCATTAAAGTCCTCGACATCGGGGATGCCGTCACGAACGCACAAATGACCGGTCACCTCGCTTCTGATGACTTCTTTTCGAGTGATAAGTTTCCCGAAGCAACATTAGACATAGTCTCTGTCGACGGCAACCATGTGAGTGCAAATTTGTCGATCAAGGGAATTACCCATCGAATCTCATTCGAAGTATTACTCAACAGCAGTGATTCAATTGTAATCGCATCAACCAGACTGTTGATCGATCGCACGAAGTACGAAATGAAATTCAGATCGGGCAACTTCTTTCAAAATCTTGGTGACACCTTAATCTACAACGACTTTGAACTACACGTAAGCCTGACTGCCAAGTCTGTCACAAAAACCGAAGCTGTCTTATCTTAAATCACAAAGCCATGCCGTACATTAAAATTGAACTCACACGTGAAGGTGTGACGAAAGAACAGAAGAAAACGCTGATCAAGGGTATCACCGACCTGATGACCGATGTTTTAAATAAGGATCCGCATCTTACTCATGTCGTGATCCAGGAAATAGAACTTGACGACTGGGGCTATGCTGGCGACCAGGTATCAGATCTCCGGGCACTTGGCATCACAGCCGATAACAAATGAATGAGCAGAATCCCAGACAACGAATTTATGAACACCAATGAACAGGATTTGAATGCCATCTCACAGGCTCTTGAAGAATTATACCTGAAGGGCATTTATGAAGGAGATGTAGAAACGCTGAAAAAGGTCTTCCATCCTGGCACACTCTTGTTTGGCGATGTGAAAGGTCAGCCTTATGCCAAGACATTAGATGTTTACCTCGAAGGCGTAAAGAATCGTCAAAGTCCGAAGGACACAGGTACACCATTTAAAGGTTCGATTCACTCCATTAACGTGATCAACTCCATTGGCATAGCGAAGGTGCATGTGAAAATGTATGCCTTCAACTATGACGAGTTCCTTTCGTTCCATAAGATCGATGGCCGATGGTTGATCGTGAATAAGCTGATTACGGACAATTGACAATTATCACGAAGGTCGGAGGCCTCCAACGTGAATAAACTCCGGTGAAACCGGAGGATCTGCGACAAACCAGAGGAACTTCGGCAAGCCGATTATCTACATCAAACCGAAGACCACGACAAGCCAGCCTTCCGCACCATCAAACAATAAACTCACTAACTTTAATACCATGTGGACCAAAACATCAGCCTCTAAATTGCTCAACATAGAATACCCGATCCTCCAGGGACCCTTCGGCGGAAATCTATCATCCGTCAAACTCCTCTCGACTGTATCGAACATGGGAGGACTAGGGGGGTACGGCGCGTATACCTCAACTCCGCAGGAGATGATTGAACTGTTCAAACAAATCAAGGCGTCGACTAACAAACCCTATAATATCAACCTTTGGGTTTCGGATACCGATGCCGTTGACGGAACCATCACCGACGAACAATTCAACAACGTAACTCAACTCTTTCGTCCTTACTTCGAGGAAGTAGGAGCGCCACTGCCTGACAAGCCGTCACCTTTCAAAGCGCGCTTTGAAAATCAACTGGAAGTAATCCTCCGCGAGAAGCCACCCGTATTCAGTTTCGTATTTGGAATTCCATCTGCCGACATCCTCGAACAATGTCGACGACTCGGTATTCTCACAGCAGGAGCTGCCACCACTCTTGATGAAGGCATTGCTCTCGATGCCGCTGGAGTCGACATGATCATCGCCTCGGGTTTCGAAGCAGGTGGACACCGGCCATCATTCCTTGCCTCGGCTGAATCATCGATCACAGGAACATTCGTGCTGGTCCAACTCATTAAAGAAAAAGTAAAGGTGCCCGTCATCGCGGCTGGCGGCATTGCGAATGGAAAAGGCATCGCCGCTGCATTCAAACTTGGAGCCGATGCTGTGCAGATTGGAACTGCATTCCTGGCAACAGAGGAATCCAACGCACCAGCTATGCATCGCGAGATGTTGTTCTCAGATGCGGCCAGAAAAACAACGCTCTCCCGCGCGTTCACGGGACGACTGGGAAGAGGAATCGCCAACAAGATCGCAAGCGAAGTGCTTCACCAGGAAAAGAACTTCCTCCCCTTCCCGTTGCAATCGCACTTTACCTCCCACCTCCGAAAGGCTGCGATTGAAAAGCAAAGATGGGATCTGGTCTATCTGTGGAGCGGACAAATTGCGCCTGTGCTAAAGCATCGAAGTGCAGCGATGCTCATGAAGTCACTCATTGAAGAAACAAATCAAGAGCAATAGCTAGTCATTTTGCGTCAGCTACGACGGAGACCTGTATTGCTACAGGGTCATTCATCGTCAGCCGGCCATCCTGCGCAAGATCGACATCGAATGCGTTCTTAAAGTTGTTTCCGGCAACATCTTCCAGCAAGGGATCGATGAAAACGGTATAGCGACCGGCTTCCCACGGAAGATCAGGTGTAAACTGCAAGACATTGTCGTGATCCAACCCGATGCTTCCGTTGACCATATTGCCAAGAACATCCCTTATGGTAACATACCTGAACACCAGTGCCCGGTCCATCGCACGATCAAACTGAACGACCAGTGGTGCGCGCGTAATCGCAGGCGGCGCAATCACCTTCATGTTGTCAACGGACAGCCTGGTGCGCACAGGTGCATCAATGAGGAACTTTCTCAAAACCCTTTTCTGCAAACCATTTCCATTGACATCACTCCAGGTTGAATCGATCACCAGTGTATATTGCTCTCCATCTTTGAGCGCAGGTCCCAATTCCAGATTCGCTTTAAGTCCGCGCTTGATTCTTCCTGGGTCAAACAGAAGAGTGAACCGTGTGCGGTTGGCGTCCCACAATTCCTGATCAACAATTAGAAAGGCTTTCTCTACGCGCTCACCTTTTGAATCGCGCAACGAAATATGTTTATACGCTTCACCTGGCATCATGGGTCCCGAGAACACGATGTACATCTTCAACAAATTCTCAGGCAGCTTCACTGATTCAGGATATACGGCATCGACAGTTGTAACGAATACATCTGCGACTGGTATGTGAAATTCAAAGTTGACCGTTGCCGGCGATATACACGCTACCAGACCACCTGCTATTCTTGAAAAAGCAGCCGATGAAAATACTGCATGATAGATCGAACCACTTGAAAACGGATACGACGGAGTGAACGACAAACCATCTGAAGTTAACGAATAATCGCCTGCGACAGCCTGAGGTAATTTCTTACCAAAGGCCTCGTCGGTATAAACAGAAAATACCTCCCTCCATTCCTGTTCACTAACGTCGGACCCCATGGAAAATTGAACGCCTGGCCCAACTGCAGCTGAACCAGCATCAACAATACCAGTAACATGAACAACCCCATCAACAACGACCACACGCGGTGCTAGCTGCCCTGCGGCATTGAGCACCGAACAGGTCAGTATCACCATCGCTATGACCGAATACTTCATCTACTTTAGCTTCGTTGATAGTTCGTTCCAGCGCTTATCTCCTTTGAGGGATACCAGATCAGGGTCATTTTCGTATTGGCCACGTTCATTGTATCCCAGCTGGAGAGCTTTATCGAGATACTTGAATGCATTGTCGGAATCGTTACCCAACGCATAAGAGCATGCTAGATTGTACCACATTACCGATGTGCTTCTTCTGTCGCCCGTAGGTTCATATTTGATGATGTGGTCTTCAGCTTCTTTCAACTTACCCGCGAGACGAAGTTCCTCCACCTGTCCCCGAACTCTGAATGCTGATGGTCTGAATTTTCCCTTTGATCTCAAATTCAGGGAGCCGTCATCCATGTTGCGCTGAACAACGAGATAACTTTCATCATTAAAATCGTCCAGTTGAATAATACCAACTTCTGCAATCGAAAGGTATTTAACCCCTGCGGATGAATAAGGTGAAACCCGCGTATCGCTCTTTACAACTCCCGCTTCCTTATTGAGATCTTCCGATGAGATTTGCATGAGTGTTCTATCACTGTTTGCAATGAGCATATAATCGACGGCGCCATCCTTGAATGAGATCATGTCCAGCGGGCGATTGCCCCCGCCCAGTTCAGCAACAGTAACACCCCTTAGCTGATCCTTCGAGCGAACATCACTTAAAGCAAATTTTGCAAGTGGAGCACATCCATATCCGGCCACGATGTAAGTTTTGCCATTGACAGGAAAGGGCAGAAAAGTTTCTATCGGCGCGTTGGTTTCAAACCTGTCGTGAGAAGGATGAAATATCTCGAGCTGGATTGCTTGTGTTTTATTGGTGAAAGGATATTGAAACCGTCTCAGTTTAGAATTGAATTCATCACCAGACAGTCCAGCCACATAGAGTTCGCCCTCGATAAAGGCCATGTCGGTAATCGCGGACGACAAAGGAAAATATGTATGAGGCGACTTCGCCGGTACATCCGACAATGAAGCTTCGTAATAATTTACATTACTCAGATTGAACGCATAGATTTTGCTCTTGCTGTCGACCTTTATGACGGTTGGTTGCAACGATGCTCCTCTGCGTATAACTGCAAAGTAAACTTCGTGCGACGTAGGGTTCACCGCCATGTCTTCGATCTTAATATCCTTCGTGCTCACACCGAGGAGAGCTGCGATCTTTTCATCTATGTTCGTCACTTCAAGTTGCTCTACCGGCCCAGATGTGACATGTTTTTCATCGAGCGCATAGATTTTCATTCCTAACGGATCGGCGAGGAACAGTACTCCGTCCTTATTGAACGCAATCGAGGTTAGTGACTTCAATTGAATATCGCCCTTATGCATGACGGGCGCAGGTTCATTTGTCTTTGCCAATGTCATTTGCAGTGTTGCCACTAGCGTAAATGCGAGGCAGAGTCTGATCGGATTGATAGATGATTTCATGATTTTATCGGATTGGATTTTACTGACGGCTATTGAATTTCGTGAAATTGCCCATAACTGCGAAGCCGCGAATGTCAAATCACGACCTATGGGGGATGGCTGGCTCCCGCCCGCCAGCGAACGAAATTGCCCGCATTCGAAGCCTTCCAAAAGCCGGCATTTCATTTTTTCCATGAATTAGCGCTTTTTCAATGGCACGCAAATAGCAAGTACATTGCAAGACCTTTACTCATTGCCTTCCTATGCTAAGAAACTTTTTAATCACCTCGCTGCGGCATCTGTTGAAGAACAAAGTCTTCTCAGCAATAAACATTCTCGGACTCACTGTCGGACTTACGTGCTTCACCGTGATCGTGCTGTACGTTGAGAACGAGTTCAGCTACGATCGCTTCCATAGCCAGCACGAAGACATCTATCGCGTCGCCACCAACTTCATCAACTCCGACGGCACCCGCATACCCGACGCAACAACACCATCGGCGCTATCGACAGCACTTCGAAACGAATGCACCGATGTTGAAAGCGCTACCCGATTGTCAAATAATGCCGGTCGTCTCTTTTTGTTCGAATACCAGGACAAGCGTTTCTACGAAACACAAGTCATTCGCATTGATACTTTCTTCTTCAAAGTATTCTCATTTCCATTTCTGCATGGAGATGCGAGGAGCGCCACTGCCGACAATCGTTCAATCGTCGTGACCGAAAGCACTGCTAAGAAATATTTCGGCGATGAAAATCCAATTGGCAAAATAGTCCGCGTTAACCTCAACGGCGGCATCGACTACAAGGTGGCTGCCGTGCTTGCAGATATACCCGAGCAGTCTCACTTTCAATTCAGTTTCCTTCTTCCGTTTGAGAGTACCAGGCGAGACCCCGATACTGATTGGGACAGAAGCGTATTCTACACATATGTAAAACTTCATCCCGGAAGCAACACCACTGCGCTCCGCCAGTCCGTAAACGCGCTGTTTAAGAGTCACAAGCCTAACAGTATTGATGAGCATTTTACCCAACGCCTCGATGATATACATTTGCATTCTGACCTGAAGTGGGAACTCGGTGTAAATGGAGATATCACTCGCGTTCAGATATTGATTGTCATTGCTGTATTCATCATTGTACTGGGAGGTATTAACTACATCAACCTGAGTACGGCCCAGGCGTTGCGCCGCGCGAGAGAGGTAGGTGTCCGTAAAGTTGCCGGCGCGTTCCGCAGCTGGCTCATCTTTCAATTCCTAACCGAATCGGTTGTCATCGTAAGCATCTCCCTGCTATTATCCGTTATTGTCACTCAACTGATATTACCACTGGCCGATTCAGTGTTTGGAAATGATCTGATTGGCGCAATTCAAACCAGTCGATACTTATGGATCATCGTTC
This sequence comes from Chryseolinea sp., assembly GCA_049840655.1. Taxonomy (GTDB): domain Bacteria; phylum Bacteroidota; class Bacteroidia; order Cytophagales; family Cyclobacteriaceae; genus Chryseolinea. The sequence continues at coordinate 321,142 of JASGJX010000018.1, read as the reverse complement.
CGCTAACAGCATTTATCATCGCCATCGGCGCGGGCATGTATCCCGCATTCTACATTTCCTCTTTCAAGCCCGTTAAGGCATTGAAAGGAAATGTGCTCCAGGTTCCAGAGGGCGTAGGATTGCGTCGCGCGTTAGTTATATGTCAGTTCACCATTTCTACTGTGCTGGTGATCGGATCTATTACCATTGCCAATCAGCTCGAATATATGCAACGCAAGCAGATGGGATTTAATGCAGATGATGTGCTGATCCTTCCGAACGTACGCGGTGGCATAAGCTCTGTTGCCGTTAACAACGACGTAATGCTTGGAGAAATGGCAAAGGTCACGGGCGTTGAGAATGTGTCACGCGCGGACGGCATTCTCGGTTCTACCAACTCAGTAACTGGTGTTAGCGTGAGAGGAACGAATCATACTGCACTCAACTTTATAAGGATCGATTACGATTTTATTCCCACGCTCCAGCTGAACGTTCTCACAGGCCGAAACTTCTCCAATAGTTTTCCTTCCGACTCAACAGGTATCATCTTAAATGAAACTGCTGCTATACAGCTCGGCCTCAACGCAAACTCAATCGGTGAACAGATCGAATCAGATGACACGGGCACTACCCGCCTGCTGACTATTGTTGGCATCGTGAAGGACTTTCACTTCCGCTCTCTCCGTGAGACCATCAAACCCTTCGGATTTATCCTGGAGGTTGGTAATGGAAGTAATTTCTTCGTGCGTGTGAATGCGCAACGTCAGCAACACACGATAGCCGAAGTTGGTGAGATCTGGAAGCGCCACGCACCCGAACATCCTTTTGATTACGTCTTTCAGAATGCGCCACTTGCTCAGTTCCATGCAGCAGAAGCGCGCTTCCAAAAACTCGTCACCGGCTTTACGGGCATCGCTATCATTATTGCCTGCCTGGGTCTTTTCGGTCTTGTGACCTACCTCACCGATCTCAGGACGAAAGAGATTGGCATACGGAAGCTGTTGGGCGCATCACTGCCACATCTTGTTCAACTGATGTCGCGAGACTTCTTCCTGCTGGTATTGATAGCTTTGGCGCTGTCTATTCCTGTCTCGTGGTATATCATGAACCAGTGGCTTGAGTCGTTTGCCTATCACTCCAGCTTCAGTCTTATAACAGTACTTGCTGCGATTATGTCCATACTGCTGGCAACGCTTCTCACAATGGGTTACAAAGTGATTCACACGGCGCTCAAAAATCCCGTTGAAAGCTTGAAAAATGAGTAGGTACCCGAGTGTACCGGTCTCACCGACGACTTTGGATTCAGTCTTCCCGATGGTTTCTAAAGATGCTTTTGAGAAGGGTATAATAATTCGATAACCGATTCGGCTTTTCAACCGCATAATTGGCCCCTGCTTCGTACAACTTCGATGATGCCAGAACCTGCATCGAAGTGGATATCATAATGATGATGGTTTCCCTGAAACGTTCATCCGCTCGCAATTTGGTCAGTACCTCGTCGCCACGCATGATCGGCATATTGTAATCGATGAAGATATATTTTGGTGGTGAGCCGGCGTTGGCAAGCAATTCGTTTACCGCCGTTGTGGGATCCCTGAAAGTCAGGCAATGGGCGGATGGATCGACCGTTGTAATAACGTCCGACATGATATCGAGGTCATCCAGGTCGTCATCGATCACGACAATTGTATTGGCATTCATCATGGGCGGATGCAAGATAATAATAGTGCCATTTTTTTAAATACCTGGAATGGGGGCTGCCGGCTGAAATACAATATGCTGCTTGTCAATCGCTGAGGATTAAGTACTTTAACATCCAATCACGGCTTAACAACCTCCTCATGAAAGTGATCGTTATCGGCGGCACCGGGCACGTCGGCACATTTCTAATCCCCCGATTGGTCAAAGACGGACACCAGGTAATTGTCATCAGTCGGCAGCAGCATAGGCCATACGTGACCAGCGATGCCTGGCAAAAGGTTCAGTGGATAAACCTTGATCGAGTAAAGCTGGAAAGCGAGGGAACGTTTGGTCAGACCGTTGCAAACCTTTCTCCTGATGTTGTCATCGACATGATCTGTTTCAACCTTGACAGCGCACAGCATCTGATCAATGCGTTGCAGGATCGCGTACAGCACTTCTTTCACTGTGGCACGCTTTGGGTTCATGGCTACAAACTTGAAATACCCTCGAAAGAATCAGACCCCAGGCGACCTATTGGGGATTATGGAATTAAGAAGGCGGCTATCGAAGAATATCTCTTAAATCAGGTGGATCAAAAGCGGCTGCCTGTTACAATAATTCATCCCGGCCATATTGTCGGACCCGGATGGATTCCCCTTAATCCGCAAGGTAACTTCAATAGAGACATTTACTCGCGATTGTCCAAAGGTGAGGAAGTACTTATGCCTAATCTCGGCCTGGAAACTTCACATCATGTTCACGCGAGTGATGTGGCCTCGGGATTCATGCAGGCATTGAATAATAAGGAGCGTGCAATGGGTCAAAGTTTCCACGTGCTTTCAAATGCCGCGTTGACGTGGCGTGGATACGCAGAGGCAATAGCGGAGAGTTACAATCAAAAGGCTAATCTGCGATTCGTATCGTGGGACGAATTCCGAACCTCAGTGTCCGAAGCAGATGCGAACTCTACATGGGATCATTTGATTCACAGCACCATTGGAAGTATTGAAAAGGCGAGGCAACTCATCGGCTACGAGCCAGAATACACTTCGCTACAGGCAATTCAAGAATCGTTGCGCTCAATAGGACTTTGAGAACGCTCGTTGGATTGCCGCAGAATCTTCGATTATGAGAGTATCTTAATTATTCACCAGTAATCAATGAACCAACACTGGCGCTACCCTTCCTGCTTGCTTACCAACCACTCTCTTACTTTATCTTTATCTATCGAACTCTTCACCCCATCGGACATTGCCTTCAGGTAGCCATTCCGGTATCTCTTCGATAGTTCTTTATAACCTAACTCATCATACGTTACTGTCAGCATTAGTTTTGAGTCAGCGACAAGTGTTCTGCCAACTGATTGCCAGGCGCAACAACGACATGTCGGCCGATCTTTCTCATCATTGGGGTCACGGGATGCAACAGCTTCCCAGAGAATAACCGCTTTTTGACGATCATCACGATCCCTCAGAAGGTTGCCCATTAACCATTGCCCCATCGGACATTGAGCGTTTATTTCAAGGGCGGCATTGAGGTGCTGAAATGCCTTTTCGAACTCCTGCGTATGGTAATAGCCTATGCCTGTCATGCTTTGAAACCAGTGATTGCCGGGTTCAATGATGGCAAACGGAGCCACATGGTCGACAACTCCTTTCCAGTCGTTGATGCTGACGAGATGATTGACCTCTTCGACCAGCTGTTCAGATTGGTGTGACATAAAGATGAATTTTTAGAACTTGAAATTGCGCTGCCCCAAAGCACGTTAAGGCCGGACGGCCGGAAATACTCTTAACGTAAATTGACACGCGACAGTTATGCCCAGACCCTTGGTGTCCATGAATCTAGCTAGCGCGACGCAAAAACACAATACTTAACTAGTCAGACAGCCGTAAGGGCCTTATTCTCAGGGCAAGAACCAAAAGCGTTATCCCCACATGACCGCTGGGCGAAAATCAATGGTATCAATTTGCATCAGGGCGATTTTTAATACTGTGGATAACCCTTTGTCGAAACATGAAAACATGGATTCTGCACGACGAAAACGATATACGGCCCGCCGAGCGCCGTCCCCAGCCGTTGAAAAATTTAAATCCTCGCCAGTACCTTACATAGGCCATACGCACCGCAATAGGTTTCCAAAATACATCGAGCGCTCCTGTATTTTTGAACTTCCGTTGTATTACCCAGCACAAAGGAACTCATGGAACACGTTGATATTGAATCGTTGCTCGATCAGGCATATGCCACTCGCGGCAACGATATTCATGGAAGTATTCAGTTAGCCGATCAGGCACTCAGGCGTTGTCTCGACGCCGGAAATCATAACGGCAAGGCTAAGGCGGAATCTCTGCTCGGCCTTTTTCACCTGGTCAAGGGTGAGTTCGAAATAGCGCGCAATTTTTCGGAATCCGCTCTCTCTTTTTTTACAGAACGCCATGACATCAAAGGTATCGCTGATGCCAACTACAATCTGGCCAGCATCTATTACAGAACTAACGACTATCATCGCGGGCTTCGGATTCTGCTCGAATGTTTGAAGGCCTATCGCTCTATCAACGACCTGCACAACCAGGCACGTGTGCTGATCCCGATCGGAACGGTGTACGAATACTTCGGCGATTACGATCACGCCGCCGAGGCCTACTTGCAGTGCATTCAAATCAGCAAAGAGATTCATGATCTGAACCTGGAATCAAACGCATACAATCCGCTCGCGGGGATCTATCTTAAGCGAAATGAGATCGATGGTGCTTTCGAACTCATTCAAAAAAGCATCTCCATCAAGACGATGACGGGAGACAAACGGGGTCTGGCTTTCGCTCACTATACTAGAGGTAAAGGTTATCTTCGTCGACAAGAACTGCAGGAGGCGCTCGATGATTTCAACATCGCACTAACGATAACCATTGCCACTGCCGATAGACTCGGCCAGGGAATGGTACTGAATAAAATGGGCTCGGTATGGCTGCAAAAGAACGATGTTCTCCGGGCACGGAAGTACTTTCTTCAGGCTGAAGAAGTAGCGCGTCGATTCAACATCACGTTCGTTCTTGCCCGTGCACATCACAATCTCTACCTCGTGATGAAAGCGTTGAACCAACCGACGGAGGCGCTTGCCTACCTGGAGCAGTCGATCAAAATGAAGGAGGCCGTGGTGAACAAGGAAACGTTCAACATCATCAAGAGCTACGACTCGCTTATGAAGATCGAAGCGCTCGAACACGAAGCGCGTCTTCAGAAACAAAGGCATGCTATCATAGAACAGAAGAATGCAGAACTCGATTCCTTCTTCTATCGCGTCTCCCACGATTTGAAGGGACCGATTTCTTCATTGATTGGCCTGCATAGTGTCGTTCAATCAGACGTCAGCGATCCGAAGGCGTCAAGATACTTTGACCTCTATCACGCCCAGGCCAACCGCATGAATAATATCGTAATGGGCCTCATCAATCTGACTGAGATCAAGAACACGAAGCAGCTCAAAGCAAAGATCGACTTCCATAAGTTAGTTGATGAGTGTATTCAATCATGCCATTATCTCGATCAGTCGGCCAACGTGATCGTCACCAAGAAAATTGAAGACGTCGACTTCGAGTCCGAATGGGCCATCATCAATACCATCCTGCAGAATCTCATTGAGAACGCCATTAAGTACGGCCGCAGGGACGTCACACCAAGGGTAAACGTTGCAATCTTTGTAGACGGCTGTGAACTCGTCATCAAGGTTGAAGATAACGGACAGGGTATACCACCGAAGCATATGAATTTCATTTTCGACATGTTCTATCGTGCTAATGACAAAGTGAAGGGTTCCGGTCTCGGATTGTATATTTTGAAGCGGGCCGTCGAGCGCCTGCACGGAACCATTGGGGTTGAAAGCCAGCCAAACGTTGGCTCAGTCTTCACCGTAAGGCTGGCGTTGGCAGAAAATTCGGTTCGCACAGCTTCATCTATTTCCCGCTCTGCATAAGTCCTTGGTGTACTTTCGATCTCCGGCTGGGCACTGGATAATTGCCTGCCATACCACTACCTTAGTTGGACAAAATCCTCAAAATGCAAAAGGATATTTTCCCTGAGGAAAACATTCACTTCAACGCAAGCTTTGTCGAAGCTGTGCTGCACTCATCAATAGTGTCGCGAACAGACCGTCTCGGCAATATCACCTTCGTAAATAAAAACTTCGAAGCCATCAGCGGATATACGAGCGCAGAGCTCCTAGGCAAAACGCATAAGGCAGTCAATTCCGGTGTTCACCCTCCCTCCTTCTGGAACGATATGTGGAATTCGCTCGAGAGTGGGAACAGCTGGCACGGCGAAACATGCAACCGCGCCAAAGATGGTTCCTTATTTTGGGTCGACATTTTTGTCTATCCGTACCGTGATTCAAGTGGTCGGCTAACAGAGTACTTTTCCATTGCCCATGATATCACACATAGCAAACGCCAGCAGGAGGCCCTGACAAAATCAGAGCTGCACATGCGTGCCATCGTCAATAGCACGAGTGACATCTACTTTTTACTGAGTCCCGATGCGAAACTATTGAACATCAATCGCGCTGGGCAGAAAAATCTTACTGAGTTTTGGGATTCCAGAGCGAATGAGAATTACGAAGCAGCACTTATCAAAGCGTTGGACACCCATCCAGAATCATGGGATGATTTCAGGCGCGCATTGAGAGGAGAAACGGTTGAGCTCGAAGTTGAACTTACTCGCCTTGATGGCGAAAAGATCTGGCATCGTGTATGCCATCTGCCGGCTTATGACGACAACCATGTGATCATCGGCGTTTCGATCGTGTTAACCGACATCCACAATCGGAAAATACAGGAAATAAAACTACGTGAATCAGAGATCCGTTATCGATCGATATTCAATAGTACGAATGATGCCTTTTACTTAATCGGTCCCGATGAAACATTGTTAGCTTACAATAAGCTTGGACTGAAGTTACTGGGCACATATACCGATCCCGAAGAAATCAACGATGCGTTCTTTAAGTTCTGGCGCATGCAGGAAGGATCGAAGGACAGATTTCAGCGTGCATTAGCGGGTGAGATTGTAGAGCTGGAAAAAGTTACGACACATCTCGACGGAGCTAAGTCCTGGGAATTTGTTCGCTACATGCCCGCCTACGATGACAACAACGCCATCATCGGCGCTTCTGTTTGTGTCACCGATATTCAGGAACGCAAAACGCAGGAGATACTACTGAAAGAATCGAAGGACCATTACCGTGCAATCCTGAATTCAACTTCCGATGTTTACTTCCTGGTGAGCCCAAACCTGAAGTTGCTGGCCACCAATTCTACTGGCGATGAGTCACTGGATCGTCTTGTGAAAACCCACAAACTTTCTGACAAACAAACCGCCTTCGAAAGCGTGTTCAAGATTCAGGAGATGTCTGCTGAGTACTTCAATCGCGCCCTGGCGGGTGAAGTGATCGAAGCAGAACATCAGGTTACGCGTTATGATGGATCGAAGGTGTGGTATTATCACCGATATCTTCCGGTGCTCAACGATGCGAAGGAATCCATTGGTGTTTCCATCAGCATGACGAATATCCATACGCGTAAGATGCAGGAGCTGGAGATCGAAGCGAAGAACCAGGCACTCATCAACATTGCCTGGTCGCATTCACATGAGATGCGGCGGCCTGTCGCCAGTATTCTTGGGCTGATTCAATTAAAGCAGACTAAGCAACCGATGATCACCGATGAAGAGTTTATGTTCCACCTCAGCAATATGGTAAATGAGCTCGATCAATTCATCAGGAGGAATGTGGAGCGCACCTATATGGCGAGTCAGTAAAATCTTAGTGATCCTTCCTCAGGCTTTCGATCGGGTTATTCAATGCTACTTTCATCGTTTGAAAAGAAACCGTCACGATCGCCACAATCAAGATCATCCCACCAGAGAAAAGAAATGCCCAGGCTGGTATCTCGATTCGATACGCAAATGCACTAAGCCACCGATCCATTGTCCACCATCCGAATGGAAGCGCAAGCACGACTGATATCACAATGAGTCGCATGAAGTCGAAGGTGATGAGTCCAAACAAATTGCCCACCGACGCACCCAGAACCTTTCTGATCGACAACTCCCGTGTTCGTTGCTCGGCGGCATAAGCGGCCAGGCCAAACAGTCCGATGACTGCGATGATGATGGATAGGCCCGCAAAGATGGTAAACCAGCCTTTGCATTTGTTTCTCTCCGCGATATATCGCCTCAAAATCGGCATCCATAAATGAGAACTCAAAGTCATGATCGGGATTCAACTGTTGCCATGCACGCCGGCCCTCTTCGAGTACGTGTTCAATTTGCCCGGGAGCTATTCTTGCTACGAGGTTTGACCGCCAGTCGCTACCCAATATCATCACTAGTGGCGTGACGTTCTGTCGCAGCGAATTGAAATTAAAATCCTTCACGACACCGACGATGGTGAAATAATTTCCCCCAGCTTCAATCTTCTTTTGAAGGGGATCCTCACTTCCAAAAAGTATACTGGCCGTGGTTTCATTCAGGATAATAGACGTGGAATCACTGATCATGCCTGACATGAAATTACGCCCCTTAACAATCTGCATTTGCAACGTAGGTATGTATTCACTGTCAATTCCCCAAAACTCAGTCATCACGCCCTGCTGACCATTGGCGGAAATCGAATTCTGCCATCGTGCATCGTTCGTAGGCAGGTACGTCGAAATGGAGGCATTAACAACACCTGCTACCTGTTGCAGATTACGCTGCAAGGTTACGGGATCATTCATTGAACCAACGTTGGTGATCACCAGAACTTGCTCACGGTCAAAACCAATGTTCTTTGATTGAATAAACTTCAACTGGTGAAGGACGACTAACGTACCTAACACGAGTGTCGTGGCTATGGTAAACTGAAATACGACCAGTACATTCCTGAGCCTGGATCCCTTGAAGCCTGAGGTACGATCACCTTGGAGCACCTTCGCGGCTTGAAATGAAGACAAATAAAACGAAGGATATAGTCCCGCGACTATTGCCACTACGATTGTCAGTATGATCGAGAATGGGATCAAGTTGACGATGGTGCTGAACGTGACTTCCAACTCTTTTCCTGAAAGCGAATTGAAAACAGGAAGAAGTAATGTCGCCAATACTATTGCAATAGCTACCGAAATCAGCGTCATGACGAATGACTCCACCATAAACTGTGCGACGATATTTCCGCGAACAGATCCCATTACCTTTCTTACACCGACTTCCCTTAGGCGATTCGCCGAACGTGCCGTAAACAGATTGGTAAAGTTGATGCAAGCCAAAATGAGTATGAGGACGGCAACGGCTGAGAAGATATATACATAGCTGATATCTGAATTGGACTCGAACTCACGCTGCTTGTTGGAAAGCAGATGAATATCGTCAAGCCTTGTCAACGAGAGCCTGATATAGTTGCCACCCTTTTCGAATGCATCAACGTTCATGTCACTCCCGAGGTGTTCCCTCATAAATTGAGGTAATTTTTTCTCCAGACCTTTGGCGTCGCGCTCGTCGTTCAACAACACATAAGTGTTAAAGCTGAATTGGGTATAGCGCGTGCTATGAGAGTTATCCCGCCATGCGAGCGGAAGAAACAGATCAGCATGATAGTGTGATTGTCGGGGTATGTCTTTTACAACGGCAGTGATATTGTGCACTGAATTGTCATTGGCAATGATTAGTGTCCTTCCGGCGACATCCGTTGAATTGAAATACTTCAGCGCAATTCTCTCAGAAATAACGATCGAAGCAGGACCAGCGAAGGCCTCCTCGGCCTTACCGTCAATCACGTTGAGCGTAAAAACATCGAAGATCGACTGATCTGCATAGATAGCCCGGTCTTCCTGAATCACATCGTTGCCCTTCTTTAATTGTATGTTCAACGCTGCTTCCATGCGCACCGCGTTCTGCACTTCTGGAAATCCATCCACCATTGCTTTGGCAACGGGAGGTGCCGTAATGGCAAAAGAAGTTACAGATCCGCCGTACTTCAATTCAGTGTCGACTCTAAAAATGCGCCGGTGATTCTGATTGAATCGGTCATAACTTAGTTCATCCGTCACAAACAATACGATCAACAGGAAGACGGTTAGCCCAGTTGCAAAGCCGATTATGTTGGACAAGGCAAAGCCCTTGTTTCGTGCGATGTTTCGCAGCGCAATGGTCACATAGTATCGAATCATAACTAAATTATTAGTTAATGTAATGATACCCGGTGGATATTGCAAGGGACTCTACGAAATCCCATGCTCCTTAGCATACTGAATCAATTGAGACAACGTGCTGAGTTTCAATTTGCGCTTGATATTAGTCCTGTGCGTGTCTACCGTGCGGTCGCTGATATAGAGCTCCGACGAAATCTCCTTGTTGCTCTTCCCAAGAACGATTTGCTTAAGAATGTCTTTTTCACGATCCGTAAGTTCATCATGAGGAATGTTCGCCTTTTTTTGAGTTAGCCCTTCGACGACAAAAGCGTTGCCCGACATGGCACGGCCAATGGCATCGATGAATGCCTGACGTTTCACATTCTTTAGCACATAGCCGTTCGCTCCGGCCACGATCATCCGATTAACAAAGTGCTGTTCGTCGTGCATGGTGAGCGCCATCAGCTTCATATCAGAAAACCTCTCCCTGATCATACGCACTGTCTCAATGCCATCGATACCCGGCATTTCTATATCGACGAGACAAATATCCGGTAAGCGCGCCGTGGTGTTAAGGGCATCGATCAGTTCCTTGCCTGACGCAAACTTTCCAATCAGCTCAAAACCTTCGATGCTGCTAATGAGCGATGCCAGGCCCTCAAGCATCAGGTGGTGATCATCTGCGATGAAAAGTCGTATGGGCTTCTTCATCTTGTCAGAATAAGTTCAACTCGCGTTCCTTTAGGCAACGCGTTGGATATGGTGATCGATCCATTCATCATCTCCGCACGGGTTCGCATATTCGAAATCCCCACTCCCTGCGAAGGGTTTTGCAGGTTAATTCCTTTGCCGTTGTCTTCGAAGATTAGATTAAGAAGTCCGTTACCCGATGTTAACACGAGGCTCACGAAAGAGGCTTCTGCATGTTTGCGTACGTTATTCACCAATTCCTGAACAATACGGAAAACATTTATTGATTCCCCCTCACTGAGATGAAGATCTTCCGATGGCTTTCGGAACTCGTACTGATCAAAATTTCGCGACATAAGTTCCTCCAATGCTTCAACCAGTCCCCCTTTTAGTACCGAGTAAGGCAACGCCTGATGAGAGATCGAGCGAGCTTCCATTACAGCATCTTCGAGGATACCCGATGCCATTCGGATCTGTTGATGCAGTTTGGTCGAATCAGCTGTATCGCCGACAGATTCAAGTGACAGCTGTGCCGCGCCCAGCACCTGAACAAGTCCATCATGTAAATCACGGGCAATGCGCTGTTGAGTCTCTTCCTGTGTGCGAACGACCGCCTGAAGCCGAAGCTGCTTCTCCTCTTGCAGCCGGTTCCTGCTTCTGCTTCTCAATATTGTGAAGACTACTACAGATGCAAGTACGGCTGTTACGAGAGCTCCAAGGATAATCGCTCTTTGATATTTCTGCGACTCAATCTGCAACTCCTTTTCGGCAATGACCTTCTCCTTCTGTTCTGCCTCGTACTTCTCCCGAATTTCATTTACTGCTCGCAGGTGATCGACGGAGAATGTACTGTCCTTATAGGCAGCCGCCTTAACCAGATCTCTATACGCCAGTTGGTAGTCGCCCATAACGGTATCCAGGCGCGCACGCATATTGTAAAAATATTTGAGGAACACCACGTCATGAAGGTTGTGTCCAATTGATATTCCTTCGCTCAACAATTTCTTGGCTTCGTCGTTTTGCTTGATCAGCATGCGCAGCTCTGCGACATTGAGCAGGTCCTTCTGAAGCTGTCGCTGATCGCCGAGTTGCCGGTTAATTCGAATCGGTTCATCAGCAAAGTCGGCCGCTGCTTTAAAGTCGCCGTGCTCCGCGAGCAGAATACTCCAACTTGACAATACGTAAGCCTTTACTGGAAGGTATTCTGTAGCTTCAACCCAACGCCGTGCATACGTAAGATGGCTTTCAGCCTGTTTCAGATCTCCTGTGACCATGCATGAGTTCGCCATGCGGCACGTCGTTCGCACATATATCGGAGAAGGATGTAACGAATCACCCAATGCGTTCGATCGACGATAAAAGTCAAGTGCCACGTTCATATCAGGATTATGACTGAAATGGACGCTCCCGATACTACTCAGTATGATTGCCAGATTATCGTTGTCGTTAATAGCCGTGGCGTTGTCCAGCGCGCGATGCAGCGCAACCAGTGCCTGATCGTATTGATTCCGGGCCTGCCTGTATTTGCCCTCTGCCTGGTCGACGGCTATGAGGTTTTCCCTCGTGGAATCCTGCTGACGACTCCTTTGCAGGTTCAACAGCACGGAGTCGTAGCTCCCGACGTTGATTTGCATCCTGGCAAGACCATTGAGTGATTGGGCTGCCTGGACACGTTCATTTGCTTGCAGGGCAAGGGCAACTCCCTTCCTATACGCCGTCGCCGCCGGGACGATGTAGCCCTGGTCTTCACAAATGCTTCCTAACAGCGCATAGATGGCTCCTTTTGACATCGCTCCACTGGAACCAATATAAGTCTCCAATAGTGTCCTCGCCTCCTGAAGTTCTCCTCGTTCCTGATACTGTTTCGCTGACTTGATTACACCTTTCGCAGTGTTGTCTTGCGCACTAACCATCAGGCTGAGCGCTGAAAACCAAATCGCGAAAGCAGATCGACGTATCATGATGTTAAGGGGTCTCTAAAGATAAGAGGACCAGCTCATGGTGGCAACCACTGTTTGAATTGTAACCTTTGTTTTTATGTGTGTGCTCCAATTTCTACTGTGCGTCGGGGAACAATTCACAAGAATGAACACGACAATCAGTGCTACGAACAGGCCAAGAACCAGCGTTATCAGGCGACCGACGGATGAGCGTGCCCTTGTGCTTTGATAATGTTTAGCCTGGATCCTGGTGTTCATATTCACACTACTGTGGGTGCATGTCCATAACTGGCTTTTGCGCCTCAAAGTTGGCCCGGCAAATATGATTTTGCCTATGTCCCCACCGTAATACGGTTATTACCGTAGTGTGGGTGACCGGCCCTACGGGATTTACCGTATTTGATCAAGCTCACGGTTTAAACGCTGTTCAAATCGAAACCTCAATGGCTTCAGGCAAGTTCAGATCCTTGAATTGAAAACTACACGGACGTGAAAACAAGACTTTCCTGCATTTCGATACTTCTTTTGCTTGCGGCGATCAGTTGCAACGAACACGAAACTCCCATTGAACAATACGGTCATCTTTCCCTGAGAATTACTGGACTTTCATCACAGGCTGGCGACAACGCGGAGTACCCGTCATTGACGCTACTGCTGAGTCTGGAAACCAAAAACGGACAACTGATTTACGATCAGGAACGACTTAACCTGACGCCTACCGGACAGGAAGCAGTGATTGAACAAGCCATCCTGCTTCCTGTCGATGATTACAAGATCACTAAGTTCGTTTTGATCTTGAACGACAAGGCAGTATATGCTCTGCCACGTGAAGGTTCCGCTAAGGCAACTTCGGGTGAAAACGTAGTGCCCATACGCTTCGGCATCACTGCTGGGAATCAAAAACAGCTGACGCATGAAGTACTTCCTATCCATGAGAACGATCAGCCGGAAGACTTCGGATACGACACCTTTGGAGCTGACGAACAACCAGGCAACACAGACTGGATGGACATCAGGGTTAAATTCGAGCCGACCATCGGAAAAATATTCTATGAAAACACCGATGCTGAATTCTTCATCACTGCGTATGATGCATCCAACAACGAAAAATGGAGAGCAAAACTTCCGTATACCGGACCCCAGGCAAATGACCTAAAGATCAGAACCGGATACGATCATTATGTCTTTGAAGTAGAGAAATGGAAAGTAAAGTCAAGGCAGGAATTTAAGGGAACATATTTGTGGGAACGTCGGATCCAGGACGGCGCAGTACCAACCACATTTGTATTCGCCGGCTCTGCTGCTGTTAAAAGACTTTCATACATAATCAATTACACTCGCAGCAATGGTGGACTTACCACTGACACCAAAACAAGCTATCAATACAACAATGATGGAAGCATTGCCTCGATAGTTCAATATCAATACGCCAGTGCATCGAATTCATTCGTGCTCAGTGGAAATTCAAAGTTCACTTATCAAAGCGGCCGTGTCAGCAAGATAGAATCCTTTGGCCCGAATCTAAATACTCCAGGCGAAGTCATAACGTACACCTACGACGACCAAAACAGACCCACGCAGATACAACATCGTTCGTCGGCGACGGCGCTTACCACAGACGTTGCGTTGCAGTACTCATTTGGTGGACGCGTTGTCAATACCGTATACAGATCATCGAATGGTCAGCAATTTGAATATTCTTTCGTAAACGACATGGGAAGCATTAAGACAGACAAGACGACGCGTGGCGCATCGCTCTGCAGCGAAGGAGCCTACAACTACGACAAGGGCATTAATCCGCTCAGCCACCTTGGCTATGTAGACTTCCTATTAAGAAACTTCTCTATCAATAATCGAATTACAGAACAAGTTGAATATACCGGCTGTTCGTTCCCGAGCTACATTCCGGAATTCACTGACTACAACTATGACGGCGATGGATACCCGACACAAGCAACAAAACATTACAAGGAAAGCGATCTGGAGTCGATTACCAGGTTCTTTTACCAGTAGTTGCTTTCGTTCAGCTGTCCATAAAATTTGAAATATATGACCGGTTCATTTTAATGTTCCGGTCTTTACTTTTTCTCCAAAACAATCACCTCCGCCATCTTCGCCACAATTCTTGAGTAGAATTCTCTTAAGGAAGGATATTCGTCAGGCATGAACAACGTCTTGTTTATCTGGAGACGCGAAACTATCGTTACTTCCTCTCCCGGCGTGACACTCAACGTAAACTTGGCGGCGTTGCCGGTCATTCCGAAGTTTTCGCTCTTCGGAAGCTCCCTGATCTTGTAACCCTTTGGCAAGGTGAACTTGAACATTGAAGTCCTCTCAGACATCATCCCAAAATCTATCGGATAGTTGCGAATGGGATCCTTAAATTCATTTTCCTTGATCCTGAGGAATGGATACGGACTGATGTACATATTCGCTCCGGCAACATCCGCATAGTTTATCGGCTGGAGATCAAATTTTCTGATCAGCGTCAATGATTCGTTATTCTCATTTTCGGTCGATACAAGTTTCAAGTCATCCATATGCTCTCCAAAGATATCCCCGGGCATTTTTACGCTATCACTTTTTGCGGAGCGATATGAAAGGGCAGCATAGTCGTCCTGCCCAAGAACAACATTGCCTTCCATCTGTCCCACCTCATCAATCTTCAGATTGGCTGTTACCGACGTCTTTGCCTTTCTTATGGGCTCAATACCAATCCATCCATATTGCTTCTTTGACACGAGGAATCCTTTGTGATTAAAGCATCGTGGAGGAAGAAGGTCAAAGGCGAGTCCCTTCTCTGTTGCATCAACAAGCAATTCGCGATCTCCGATAGTAACGAGGCAAACCACGTAATTAAACTGTGAAATATCTGGCAACGCCTCCTCCACGAATCCATGGTCCCTGGTGCTGATCAATACATTCTGAACATCGAGTCCCGCGTGGCGCATCATGCTGGCAAAAAGCAGATTGATATCCGCCGATGTACCAGATTTCTTTTCAAGAACATTTTGGAGTGGGTACGCTACATAGTCTCTTATTCCATTCCACTTAACATTGGCCTTGATATAATCTGAAATAACTTTGACCATCTGCAAACCTTCAACTCCCTTTGTTAGCTCATGAGCAGTAGCTTCGATGAAATTATTTTGGTCCATTCCTCCGTGAAAACTTCCGTTTCTCATAATGCCAACGGCAATGCTCTCCCACTTGGAGTTTTCAACGAACCTCACTTGTGATAAATAGACAGATGGATCAGGCATGAGTGGTTCCTCTTTGAAGGCAGGGATGTTCGTCAAAACGTACTCGCTGTACGTATTGTTATGTTTGCTCATCTCGAGCTTAGGCTGAATTGCACCACTTAGATGCGGTTTAAGGTTGAACAACCCGTAAATCTTGTACTCGCTTACAATAGTTGGAATAACTTCCTGAAACGTCCACGACGGAAGATAAAAGTCCCGTAAACGAAGCGTCCAGGAAATGTCAAGCACTGATCCCGCCCGCACTCCCGGCAACGCGAAGGTTACCTTCTGATTGTATTTATCTGCTTTTGTCTTATGAATGTCACTGTTGGTAAGTTTAGAAGGTATAGGCTTTCCGTTGACAAGATTGTATGTAGCCGCATCCACTTTGAGTTCCGAGCCATCGGGAAATGTAAACTGAAAGCTTGCCCAGCGACTTGCTGCACTATGATCGAAGATTTTAATCCGGATGTTTCGTCTGAATGTGGTCCCTACTAAGGAGTTGCCATCCAGTTTCACGACCCCTTTGTCGAATAACACCACAGCCTGCGCCGAAGTATCCTGCGCATAGACTGTCATCTTCAAGTCTTCAACACTTACATCGCCGTATGGCTCATCCTGCGCCTGGACATTGAAATAAAACAACCAGAGAAAAAGCGGAAGAAAAAAATGAACGACTCTCATATACATCAGTGGCAGTTGTCTGCCTGGTGTGGGGTATCACACAATATAATTACTTGCTATGTATTGGGCAACCTGCTCAAATCTGTTAGTTAACAGAATATGTCCGATAGACTTAAAACCAATTTTTGATTGCTCGAGATATGCTGAGTAGCGATGTTGCCGGTTCTAATCATTGTTGGGATTAATATTCCCACCATTCCCCATCGGCCAAAAAACTCAAACCTGCGTGTTCATACCAATGGCAAAGTACTGTCTGATTTAGGCATTGTCAGACCAGAAACGGAACGTAAACGATATGAGGTTAATGGCATATCCTTTGCGCGCCGTCCTCAAAAACAAAGGACATGAAATTCACCGTTTTCACTATTCCGCTATTCGTCTTGACGGCGATGTTCAATTCCATAGGGGTCGCACAATCGACCGACGCTGTTGAGCAGGCTGAAAAAGCCAACGACCGGAAATCTGACGATAAGGAAGTGAACGAAGAAGACGCAAACTTCCTCGCAAGAGCGGCAGAAATGAGAATGAGCGACTTTCAGGAGGGAAAGTTGGCCACTGAGAAAAGTAACAATGAACTGATCAAAAATTACGGAAAGCTGATGATGAAGGATCAGCAAATGCTGCTTGCGGAAATCAAATTGCTGGCATCAAACAAGAACATCTCACTGCCGGACGATATCAGCAACTCACAGGCTGATGAACGGAATGATCTGTTAAAGGAAAGCGGAATAAATTTCGACAGGAAGTTCGTAAGCGTTATGGCCGATGATCATGAGCGCGATGTGCAGCTATTCGAAGAAGCAAGCTCATCGTCTGACAAAAAAATCAGTCAGTTTGCTGAAAAGTATCTGCCCTTAATCGAGTCTCATTTGGAAAGAATAAAGGCGATTGAGAATCAGATCAAATAGCAGTATAAGAAACCACCTACTTCCGGGGCACCTGCCTATCACGATCCCGCAGGTCAATTTTAGATTCAATCGCATTGAACAGATCGCCCAACGTTGTCGATCCATCGACCAATGTGTCCATATCCATATCCTCCACCAGTTGGCCTGTGAACCTTTCCCGAACTGCCGAGAGTATCTCTGTCTCCGTCAAATTTGATATCAGCGTATTTTCATTCATATTTAAGATTGCCATCACATAGTTTTATATGGCTCAGGCAACATCTGCAAAATACATTCCACGTTTGGTTTTGTGTTTGGCTGATTTAGAAAATCAACGACCAATTTGTCAAAGCAATACGAATTGCTAAGCCCGTCAAATGTATGCGACATCGCAGGAATTGACACAAGAAAACAATTTGGCAACGTCCGGGCTATTTCCTCAGCCATGGACGGCGGTGTGACTGGATCAAAATATCCTGAAATCAAAAGCGTGGGAACAGCTGAGGACACGGGTTCCATAAAGTTATCAGGTATATTTCCCTTTGCCCATTGCCCGCAAGCATTCATTTGTTGCTGAATTCGATAGTCGCCCATAGAA
Organism: Chryseolinea sp.; assembly: GCA_049840655.1. Classification (GTDB taxonomy): domain Bacteria; phylum Bacteroidota; class Bacteroidia; order Cytophagales; family Cyclobacteriaceae; genus Chryseolinea. Next base: position 303,280 of record JASGJX010000018.1, on the reverse strand, counting down.
GTGTTTGCCGTCAACGAGTCAGCTTCCTGCTTTGTAATGAACGGCACATCTTCCGCGCAGGTAACGCACAGGTAAAGTCCTTCAGCGATGAAATCATTGTAAGAACCACCTTTTGGATAGAGAGATATAAAAGGCTGCCAGTTCCCAAGGAAAGATTGATGAACGACGTATGGTATCTGTCTCGAACTCATGGGAGCGTACATCATGGACCGAATTTTCGTATGGAATGAGTGCCATGGAATCGCAATCAGTTCTTCCTTTCCATCCTCAAACTCAAATTTGTAATCAAATGGCTTCCGCTTACCTGTCTCCATGAGCGTTTGGAATTCTTCCCTGATCGCTGGGAACGATGAATTGCAAAGAGGATCGTTCTTACAGTCATCGAACAATTTGTTTAAGCCGTCATCGGCATATCGGGCATGATCAAGCGGCATCCTTGAATTGATTGCAGCAGGAGACCATAGCACACAGCTTTCCACTGAGTTGGGAAACATTTTTAGATACACCTGCGCGAGCCGGCCTCCGAAAGAAAGTCCGAAGATATTGATCTTGTCATAGCCCAACCACTTCCGGACTTCTTCCGCATCCATAGCCATGTTCGAGGTGGTGTACTGCGTGAGGTCAGCAAGCTTTGACAACGAGTCGTAGCATTCTTTAACTGCTTGTATGGGATACATCTCAGTAAACTGTTGTTCGAGTCCCTCCTTGTACTGAAGTTGTCGACAGTGCAGGGGATTAGATCCGCCAGTGCCTCTTGAGTCTATTAGAACCACATCGTGCCTCAGCCGGTAATAATTGACAGTATCCGCATAGAACGATGCTCCCACAGTTGCCGATACGCCGGGACCACCTTCGAAACAAAAGACAGGCAGAGCCGATTTGTCTCTATAAATAGCCGGAATAACCACTACCTTCAGCTCAATCTTTCTTCCGGAGTTTGTTTGACGGTTTTCAAAAACAGAAAGTGTTCCACACAAAACAGTTGAATCCAAATCACTGGAACCACATGGTTTGAGTCTTTCAAAAATCAAACTTTGCTTCGTCTCTTTCGAGCAGTTAGAACATATCGAGGCAACCCATAAAATCGCGAACAATCGGATAATCATCAACGAACTGTTTCGGGAAGACAGATTTTTAGCTCGCATTTTATCGAAGAGGGTTGTAAGCGAATTTAACAATTAATCGTCAAATGAATGCCGGTAGACCAAAGGGTGCCTGAGATTAGTCGTTGCAGCCTGGTTTGTGAAGTTTCATTGTTTCTCAGACATTGCAAGTATCATTATCAGCAGCCCGCGTCATGAAATCTGTCGTATTGCTATTTGCTACTTGCCTCGTGACCACAGTAAGCATTTCACAATCCATTTTCCCTTTAAAGGTGAGCGATAATAAACGCCACTTCGTCACGCAGCAAGGGAAGCCATTTCTCTATCACGCAGACACCGGCTGGCAGATGTTCGTTGCGCTCACCACCAAAGAGGCCATCGAATATATGTCAATACGAAAGGCGCAGGGTTTTAACACTATCCAGGCGCAGATTGCGAACGAACCAAATCAATCGAACCGCTACGGCGACAAACCCTTCGATGGCGAAGCAGACTTTTCCAAACCCAATGAGCGGTATCACAATCACATCAAAGAAGTACTAAAGAAGGCTGATTCACTTGGACTCCTCGTAGTACTAACACAACCCTGGCTTGGATGCTGCAACGATTCCTTCGGTGGACCAGACAGAGCCATTCAAAAGAACGGTCCGAAGAAGAATCGCACCTATGGTCAATACCTGGGAAAGAAGTTTGCTGACCACAAGAACCTCTTCTGGATTGCCGGCGGCGACAACGATCCCAGGGGCGATCGGGAGAGTTTGTTTGCTTTCATTGACGGACTTTACTCCGCTGCACCTGGGTTTCAGCTGATCACCTATCATGCTACATCCTCACATTCCAGTACTGATCTTTTTCAATATGCTCCATGGCTTGGCTTTAGTTTTATCTATACTTACTGGCGTGAAAAACCAACGGCATGGGTAGTCGCCGATCTGCAGCCTCACGTTTACGAAGCAGCCCTTCGTGAATGGTCGAAGTCTGATATTATGCCTTTCGTCCTGGGTGAATCACAGTACGAAGGCGACGGCATGGCAAAAGACAACGATATGGGTACGCCACAGATCATTCGTCGACAAGCCTACTGGACTATGCTGTCAGGTGGTGCGGGCGAAGCCTACGGCGCTGACACGTGGGACTTCCCATTGGACTGGCGCAGGCGTGTTCAGTATCCCGGGGCAAACCAGTTGAAGCATTTTATCTCTTTCTTTGAATCGATCCCGTGGCATACCTTGGTTCCCGATGTACGACATCAAGCCGTTGTATCAGGCTATGGCGAATGGTCGAAAAGCAACTATGTGACTACTGCTGTCAGCGCAGACAAGAAGCTCTTAGTGGCATACATGCCGGAGATTCAGCCACTAATGATTGACTTTAATTATCTTGAAGGCTCGACATTTAGCTATTATTGGTTCAATCCTTCTGATGGAGTAAAGTCACAAGTGACTAACTTAACATCAAAAGCAGTTCAGAGAATTGCACCGGTGAATGGAAGCGACTGGGTGTTAGTGGTGACCGCGAATTAGCTAAAGCGAGAATTTGCTGTGTTCATGGCTAAGATTAGGCTTCACTTTTCGATGTTCCTACTCGGTAGGCTTAAGTTAACACAAAGTTTACGAACCAGGCAATGTTCATAACTATCTTGCCTTTCTTGCTTAAATTGCTGCCTACAACGTTATCCATATACGATGCTTTCATTCCCTTTTCGACCGAAGAACGCAAACCGCGACTTTACTTTAATATCAAAAACTATCGATGTCTACTATCCTTCGAAGAGTTCTAAAAGACTCACGGGTCAACGGTTGTCAAAGACGAAAGGCTTCAAGGCAAAAAGTCTGATTCTTCAGAAGGAGTTCACTGATGAGTACAAAAGCAAATGGGCAAAGTTTGCAAAGATTGTGAAATCAAACTTCAATAAACCATTAGAACAATATCCTCCGTTATCAGGCGCCTGCATGCAGGGCGACCTCATTTTGTCTTCTGTAAAGTATTCAGACTTTCAACGAGAGAAGAGACTTCGTTTCTTTATCAGTGCAATTGGCCCATTCTTTTCCATACAGGGAGTTGATACATCGACCGCAATATTGCCTACAGAACTTCGAAGAGGCGAGGCTCACACAGGTCATTTCCAGGCAACACACGTAATCACTGTATCGCCTTCATTTGAATACGAGGAACCATTCATCAAACTCGAGCAGGGGATAAAAAGCTTCTTCCCCGGGTATAGATTTGTCCCTTACGAAATTGGAATGTCGACACGGAGAAACATTTCAACCTCAGATGAAATCGACAACGATGAGATTGTGATGGACACTATTTATGAAGGACTCTTCGCGCGCTCCGCCGTCAGGAAATGTCCGACGCGCGGGAACCGAAACTACGGCAAAGACGACTGGCGAAAGCCTATGACAAAGAAAGGTAACGATTTGCGTGAAACAATGAGGCGACACGCGCAAGACGCGCCTTCGACGAAAACCATCCATAAAATCTGGAAAGTTCAGGAGGTTGAACATAAGCCGACGCCTCCAGGCATACACCTGATAGTAAAGTTGTTCGATGTGATCGACTTCTTCAACCCGTCGGAGGCGATTAAACTGAACAAAGATGACAGTAATCCTATAGCAACTAAATACGAGTTTGACGGCAACGCGATCTCAATGAATGGATCTCTGGCGTTTAAGATATCCAAGCTTACGAAGAATAGCCTGACGCTGGAGTTTATACTCAATTTTTCTGAAGGCAAATTCGGAATAAATGGAGTAGTCAGAGTGCTGCACCTCGTTCCGTTAGATCCGTCGGATTCAATAATATAGTCTGTAATTATAATTACGATGAGTCTTAGTTCGCCATCTTTTTGGTGGCATCCCTTTTCGATGCGAAACCAGAATTTATTGATCACCATCAACTATTTCTGCTCTTCTAGATCATCAACGACGGCTCATGCCTTCGGTCGTCTTCAAGTGTGAATGGTGTCAGATTGAAAACCCAAAACTTATTCCCGTAATGTATGTAGGTACGTACATCTTCCTCATTACAGATGTTGTACAACTCAATCAGCGTCCTGTATTTTAATGTGGGTTTCAGATTGAACTCGATACCCTGTGTAGTATCGTTGTGATGAATCATTTCCCTGATTGCGATCCGCGCGAATGCCAGCTTGATCTCGTCATCCCGGGAACCATCCAGACTGATTTTCATGAACTTCTCATTGACGAAATTCAATGGACTCGGTGTGAAAGCAGTATCTCTGGGCGAGGAGTAAATTACCTCTATTGCAGTCTGTCGTCTGAAGTAATAGTTCCTGGCCATGAATAACCACAAAACCAACGGAAAAACCGTAAGAGTAATAAACCCGGTTGGATACCAAATTCCGCTTTGTAGCCTAAAGGGAGACATCTTCCGCATATTTCCTCTGTAATGCGCATAGGCACGGAAAGTAACGAGGCCAGCCATTTATTCCCTGGCACGCAAAGATTTCCTATATTGAATAACCAAAGATTTGTCGACCGACATGCTCTGGGCACTAAACCATGAACCCAAGAACTCAGAGAGGCTTTTTAATTCTTGCAGACATCACGGGCTATACTCCTTTTGTCGCTGAAACGGAGCTTGAGCATTCTCAGGAGATTTTACGACGAATGCTGAATGGGATCATTTCGTCCCTAACTCCCGTCTTCACATTGGCTGAGGTAGAAGGCGATGCGGTTTTTGTGTACTCCAGGGATCCACAGAACGATGCAAATTCCAAAGTCGAAGGATCCAACGATCGGGGTCGTCTTGCCGACATCGTTCCGGACATGATCGAATCACTTTATTATTCTTTCAGGGACAAACGGAAGTCCGTTAATCGTGCGATGACATGCGAATGCCGCGCATGCAAAATGGCCGCTACACTCGACTTGAAATTTATCGTGCATTACGGTGAATACATACTGAACAATGTCGGAGGTAAAAACAAGCCACTAGGATCGTGCGTGAACGTTGCTCACCGATTGCTGAAAAATCATGTCACGGAAGCAACCGGATGGAAAGCTTATGCACTTTTTACGAAAGAATGCCTCAATCACGTAAAGCTTGACTCAAAAGAACTTCACACTGAGACCGAAACATTTGACCATATCGGATGCGTCGAAACGTTCAGCATGGATCTCGATGCGATGTACAACAAGTTCGCCAATGAACGGGTTGTTTATCTCTCTGCCGAAGAAGCAGACTACATTGTTCAACGCGACTTCCCTGTAGCACCGTCGTTGTTGTGGGAATGGTTCAACGATCCGCGACTGAAGACAAAGTGGAACGACGGATCCAACTGGAATATCCTTTCCAGGCCAACCGGAAGATTAGGACGCGGCGCCACGAATCACTGCGTGAACAGCAAGGTAATTGAACGCATACTGGACTACCGTCCCTTCGACTATTATACAACCGCGTTAGGCAGAGGCCCCGTTGACTTTATGCTCACGTCAAAATTTGAGGCCATTGACTCGGGCTGCAGATTAACATGGCACATCAGAATGAACGGCTTCCTGCCCGCCGCTATGAAGAAGCCGCTGACCAAACTCCTGTTCGAAAAAGGAATGGGCGTACACAAAAACTTCGACAGGCTGATCAACATCCTTGAAGCCGAACAGTTGATGGAGGAAGTGTAAATTCGAACGCAACACTACGGCGTCTGCCTTCTTAGCCCAAAATGATACTCACGCAATGGTCTTATTCGACTAGAATTCGGAGTCATCACTCTGCAGCGCACAATATCAGTTGGTTTAGGTTTTGGCTTTTTACCGTTAAAATGAATTACGCCCGATATTACAGCTGCCGATAAAGACGTACCAGAGCCGACCATATACTGCGGCCGGCCTTGAGCATCCTTTAGATAAGTTGTAAATACATTGGTTCCAACTGCAACGAAGTCAACTCTATTTCCATAGTTTGAAAAGAGAGCACATTGGCGACCACAGGTCACAGCCGCTACTGTGATGAGTCTTTTATTGATCGCCTCAGTTGAGTCGCCTACGCATCCTGGTAAGCTATTCCTTGCATTTCTCCCATCATTGCCGGAAGCCATAACCAAAAAGTTCCGAACTGCTGCATTTCTCAATACGCTTGTCAGATTGGGATATCTCGTTTCGCACATTCCATTAGGTATCGGAAAATCACCGAGGCTCATATTAATCACATCATCATTGTTGCGTCCCTGACGGACGATGTGATTAAGACCCTTTATAACCGAACTCCAATAACCAGAGCCTAATGAATCAAGTACTTTTACAGACACAACTCTCGCTCCCGGGGAAACGCCGGCTTTTACCTTGTTTCCTCCGAGCCAATTGATCTCCCTGGACGCGCACACACCAGCAACCATAGTACCATGACCGTTGTCGTCAAAAGTGCGTGTTGTATCACCATAGCCGGCATAATTTCTTCCCAGTGATTCAACAATGTTAAGATCGGGCTGACCTTGGGTAATCCCCGTGTCCATAATCCAAATTATTCTGTTAGCGTCTGTTGTTGGAAGGACACCACCGGCATTGACTACTGCACAACTGGTATATTGCTTCGTACCAGTTAGCGTAAGGCCCCAATCCTGCGAGGTTGCATCCATCGTGTTGATTGGATCCGACTGCTGTATTGGACGACCCTGTTGAATAGGTCGACCCTCAATTTTTATATCCTCCATCAGATCAGCAAGACCCGCCTTGTCGATATCAGCAGCAGCACTGTCGGACAGTGGTGTAAAAACAGCAACTGTAGCATCAACAACAATATCCGATGGATCAAGATTTAAATTATATGGTTCAAGTGCCTTCCTGACTTTATTCTTTTCATTTTGCCGATCCGCATCCTGCTGAGCCGGGCTCTTAACGTAAAAGGCAGTGTCTTGCGTTAAAGGCGTGGCTATAGAGGAATTGATGAACAAAATGTACCTTTTAGGTACCGTAGATACATAGGCCTCGATTTTCGAGGAGAGCTTATCGGTGTTACTCTGACAATTGGATACAATCAGGCCAATGCATAGCACCGCCAGGAAAGCAGCATACTTTCGCATAACATTTTCGGTTGGTTGAATATTAAGACGACTACGTAATAACGAACGAATGCCTATGAGGCAAGCGCTGCAACAACAATCTGTCAATCCATTCTTAAGTAGACTTCGTCAACGATTGGGGTGTCTGTTTTGGAAAAAGCTATCAGTAGTGTATGAGAAGTCGACTCGTGCAGGCATATGAATGTCGAGAATTCCCTGGAGGAAATCAATATGTATCTCAAAAACAAAAGAGTGTAAACTCAATCGTTCCGAATTGAAACATGAAGACATGCAATCAATCAACCCACGGGAATGTTCGCGATGAAATCCAACTGGAATGGCCTCACCTTATTAGCGATAGCGGGTCCAAGATCAGCCATCATCTGTTTGTCTAACGTAACGGTACCCGACGCATGTCTCAGCGTTACACTCGAGGAATTGAACTTAAAGAATAACACCTGGGTCAACTTGTTCTTTCCTTCAAGTTCAAAGGCCATCAGCGATATCTTCACACCACCGTCGCCGATAGGTTCTACAACAGTGACCTGAAATTGCGCCACTTTTCCCCGCTGACTCCGTTTTTTGAAGATCGTCAACCATGGGCCGTCACCCATCTTCTCAAGAGCATTCAGAGTCGATGTAACAATCGCGAGAGCAGTTGCTCCTGCACTGAACACCGTTGTTGCTACTGCCAGGATTGCTTTGTGAACCTCGAATTCTTTACCACTCTCCTCGTGCTCAACAAATCCTTGTTGCTGTATCACCCAACCCAGAGTTGTAAGTACACTAAAATAAACTTTATACCATTCTGTCGTCTTCTCCGAGTCACCAACCTTTTTTGAAGCCGCGAGTTGCGCCAGCAGCATAGAGTTAGTAATAACAGTACGCATCGTTTCAGGTAAGCCTGCAGCAAAGGATAAGATGTCGGAACCGACAACAACTGACTCCGATTTCTCAGTAGTGAATGAAATTACATCCTGACCCTCCACTCCCCTTGTTCCGGTCGGTTGTGGTGGAAGAGGCAGAGCAGAGAGAAAACGCAACGCGGTATCAAGTGTCGGTGCTTTGCGAGTTGCTATCCTTGCCGATGGACTGGCCCGTTTGATGGTTGGTCTGCGCTTCGTTACTTTCTTGGCCTTGGTTGCAGTCTTAACCTTCTTCAAAGGCTTCTTAATAGCCTTTGCGCTGTTGATTGTTCTCTTTTTTGAAGCTGCTTTTGCTTTCTTCGGCGCCGACTTCTTCGATGTCTTCGCCTTGCGTGAGGGTTTCTTTGCCATGGATATTCAATCATTTAAATGGATAATTCACGCGATGCAGCTATCAACTATCTCGTACATCCAAACAAACTAGTAAAAGAGGACCAAATACTTTTAGCCTGAGGGCTGCTGAGCCTAATGGCTAACTTGTAAAAACAAAAGACCTGGTGGCACGATCGGGGTATTGATAGTCATAACATTCGCCATGATTGTTTCACTTCTATCTGTCAAACGGAGACTACTCTCAGAACAATTAAACAATGAGAACAAGGAGCGACGAGGAATCTCATAGCTAAGTTAAAAACTATTTCGTGATCTGGCAATGGAGGCGTGCCACGGTATCACGTTAACGTTCAAAAATCACTGGTTTCAGTGAAACATTAATGTCAAATAAACGATCTATGTCTGAAGTTGTCCATATCGCATACACGTTTACCGGGATACTCAAAACAACGTACTTATTCGCTTCAAAAATCTCGACACGGTGAGTTGAACATCGCATCAAATTCAATAACTTGATATACCAATCCTCGCTTCACTGCACCCAGCTACCGGGTTGTTTGAAGCGAAAGGACATCGATCGGATTACATTTTTGAAGTCTTCACAGCAGGACACCCTCGACTTGTTTTTGTCTGCCCGGTAATGTTCATCTGAGTGTCATCCTGTAAGTGAAACCTGTCCGCCACGTGGATAGGCCCATATTATCGCGGCAGAGTTTACTCTGTCAGAGTTATTTTTATCGTCGGCCGTTAACGTAAACTATCATGGCTAAGAAAACGTCTAAGACATCATCCAGGTCATCATTGCGCAAATCGAAACCCGCGCTTAAGGCTATCAAGCGTGCCGCAAAGGGCGCATCAACAAAACGTACAACGGTCAAGCCATCGGCCGTTAAGTCTAAAACAAAGCCGTCCTCTACAAAGCCGATCGCGACAAAACCCATTTCATCCAAACCATCGACGGAAACGCCGTCAATCTCATCAAAGGCAACAGCTCCAAAATTGTATGCCACACTTATTGGAATAGACGCATACCCCGATCATGAGCTTTATGGATGTATCCGCGATGTGCTCGATGTTGACCTTCTGCTGAGAGATCTAACCGCTCAACAACAGGATCGCAAATATGAACCCCTCTATCTTCTCGCTCCTAACAGCACAGACAAACAACTCATCAAAGAATACGAAAGCAACAAGGCTGTCGATATTAAATCGATAAGTCCTACGTTCGATAACGTCACCGCGAAAGCATTTGCACACCTCAAGCAGGCAAAGGCGGGCGACGTCTGCTTGTTATACTATAGTGGCCACGGCTCACACACACAGGCGCCCGAGATGTTCTGGCATACCAAACCCGACCGTCAGAACGAGACGCTGGTTTGCGTTGACAGCCGCACGGAAAAGTCACGCGACATCATTGACAAAGAAATTGCCTATCTCCTTTGGGATGCGCTTAATGGGAAGAAGGACGTGCACTGTGTCGTGATCACGGATTGTTGTCATTCCGGAGGTATTACTCGTAACGTCATTGAAAACGGTGATGGTATCAGGGTTCGGCAACTGCAACCCTCAAGAAATGACATTCAGCTAGAACAATACATTGGCTTTAAAGCTGGATACTATAAAGTGAAGAACAAACGTGCCGACATTGAGATCGCCCGCTACGTACACATGGCCGCCTGCCGGGACAATGAACTGGCACAGGAGAATCTCAACGGTGGATTGTACACGCGTAAGCTCATCGAAATGCTCCGAAGCGGTGGCGGTTCTAAGTCGTACCAGGACTTGTCTGGCAGCCTCGCTGTGTCTGTTCAGGGCAAGTCGGGTCGTCAGAATCCGATATCATTTGCCCGCGATCCAGGCGATCTGAACCTTGTGTTTCTCGGTGGAAAGCTAAAGCCATACATACCTTCATATGAGGTGAGACGCGACCCGGCAACATCCAAATGGGTACTCCACGCAGGGCAGATGCATGGCATCAATGCCGGGAGCACATTGATCAACATAGCCGGCACTAAAGATATCGTGAAAGTGGAGTCAGCAGGCAATGTTCGTTCGATACTTGATACTAAGGGCACCGCTCAATTAAAAACGGATCAGTCGTACATCGGGGTAATTGCGTCGATGGGCAACAAGTCAATGGGAGTAGGTTTGTCAAAGAGTCTGTCAAAAGCAAAGGCCGACGAACTTCGCAAGGCATATAGTGATGCATCTTTCGCCTACTTCAACCTCACAGTTAATGCAAAAGAAGAAAGCGACTTCATTATCGACATCACAGTCGACAATGAATACTCCCTGCTTAAGCGTGGTGCAAGTACACCGGTGATCATGCCTGAAAAGGAACCCGATAAGTTTCTCGGCCAGGTGAATAGCGTTGGCAAGTGGCTATCAGCGCTTGCCTTGATGAACGCGCAAACAAAGTATACACTAACCGATTTTGAATTTACTGCAGAACGCATTGAGGGCGAAGAAATCTCCGCTGACAACGCTGAAGAGTTAAAGGGAAAAAGTGAAGTCGTGAGGCCGGATGTTGGCCTCACTTTGTCATATGCAAAAGACGAAGCGGGCACCGACCGACAGCCAGCTTTCCGCTTTAAGATCGGACTCCCCTCGAATTCGAAAGTTAACCAGTGTTATGTAGGTGCACTATTCCTTGACTTCGAATATGGAATCACAAGTCAGTTTCTCACTCCTGAAGGAACATTAGTGAAGGCGGGTGAGGAGTTGTCGCTGAATTACATATCGAAGCAAAACATTACCTATAAAACAATCCCACTATCGTTGCCCGAAGAATACCGCAATGCAGGGATTAACGAAGCCACTGAGTATTTAAAGGTGATCGTATCAAGCGTGCCGCTGAACCTTAAACCCTATGATCAGGACCGTCTGAAGTTGTTCACTCCAAAGTCAGGTTCGCGAAGCGTGGAGTTTGAAGACAAGACACGTACCAGTGATCAGGACGAAACTGACTGGACCGTATTCACTTTTCCCATCCGGCTTCTGGGTCCTAATAAGGCGAGATCCCTGTCGTCAGGTACCAACGACTTTCAATCATTTACCCTGGAGGCGCCAGGCGGTTTTACTGCAAAAAGTTACCTCATCACCCGCGGCGACATAAACAGAAAATCCAATACCGCGACCATGCGAGGCATGAACGAAGCTTCAGATCGTGCGATGAAAAGCATTTCACCTCCGGCATCTCTCTGGGGAGATTCAGCCCTTGTTGAAGACGATGCCTTCAATAACGGTCTGGGTATGCAGTCGAACGCGCTCGAAGCACTGGAACTACTTCCCACCAATGGCCAACCCGTTACACTGGACGGAAAAGAACTCTTGATCACTCCAAAGGAAACTCTGGCCCGCACGCGTTCACTGGAGGGCAGCGAAGAGTTTGTTCTGCCTTATGGATACGATGTAAAAAGTGATCTGTACTTTCCTTTGGGATATTCTGACAAACAAGGAAACATTCATATTCAATATCTGCCTGAACCCACACCGGGAACCCTACATGATGGTGAGTCTCTGATCTCCACGCGCAGTTTGTCTGGATCCGTCAAATTGTTTTTTAAGAAATTCATCAATCGCAAGAAGGACCTCAATGCATTGGTATTGTACAAGGTCGACAAACAAAACGATTGGACCTTTGTTACTTCCGATCCGGATGTCATGAAGAAGATTCTCCAAAAATCAAAAGGTGCGAGAGTCGTCATGCTGATCCACGGTATTACAGGTGATACGAAGCACATGGTAGAATCCATGAAAGCGATGACAAAACTTTCGCAGGATGTTGCTTACGTACTGACCTACGACTATGAAAATCTAGCGACTCCTCTGGAGAAGACTGGCAAACGATTGAGTGAATCCTTACAAGCCGCAGGTTTTGGAAACGGAAATGAGATGCCATCACTAACGATTATCGCGCACTCCATGGGAGGACTTATTAGTCGCCGGCTCATTCAAAACGAAGGAGGCAACAACTTTGTGAAGCACCTCATACTCGTTGGCGTTCCCAGCGGCGGCTCAGAAATCGCCACATTGGGTAAATCAGTTCTTGGTTTGTTGACACATGCCATGAATGTCACCGGGCCTATTAAGCTCGCCATCTCCGGATTATGCTTTCTACTGAAGAAGATGGAATTAAATCTCACGGGAACATTAGAACAATTACAACCAACTTCGGACTTCATAAAGGAACTCACTCGTTCGAAACTTCCTTCAGGCGTTAAGGTGAGCATCATCGGCGGCGACACGACTCTACTGAAGAAAAAGTACGATGGCGACGACTTCTTTTTAAAGCGACTATCGGAAGCATTGATGAAGGGCGCCGTTTATCCAGGTCTAACACAATGGCTTTATGAAAAAGAATTGAACGATATGGCCGTAACACTTAAAAGCATGAAGGATATCAGCGATTACGACAAAGCTGTTTCATCCAACAAAGTCGTGGCTAGTGATCATCTTTCTTACTTCCGTGAGAAGATTTGCCAGGATGAACTCCTATCTCTTATCAAATCTGTAAAATGAAAAAATCGAATTGAACCAACAGGATACAACCAAAAACAAAACCCTCTATATATGTCAGTCGGTTATTCCATTCACATAGGGCTCGACAACGCCGACCCCAAGAAGTACCCCGGTCTACCCAAGCTTAAAGCCTGCGTGAAAGATGCTAAAGACTGGAAGTCGTTTGCAGTAAAGAATGGCTTCAAGGCAACGAGCTTTCACGATAAACAAGCCTCCTCGAAGGCAATTGAGAAAGTCTTGAACGACCACGCTAAAAAATTGAAGCCCGGCGATATTCTTCTTCTCACCTATTCGGGTCATGGCGGCGAGATACCCAACGACAGCGGTGCCGATGGCGACGATGAATTGATCGATCAAACCTGGTGTCTCTATGACCGGCAGTTCCTGGATGATGAAATCTTTGACTGCCTGAAGAAGTTCAAGAGTGGTGTACGCATTACAGTCATATCCGACAGTTGTCATTCAGGAACCGTTACCAGAGTTCAGGGTGAGCTAAATCTTTCCGATCTGTTAACTCAGGGCATGACCACCGAAACAAATCGGTCTGGTGCGCGATCGAGAAAGATGTCGAAGAAGGTAGCCGCTGCCTCATATGCGGCTTCCGAAGAATTGTATAAGGGTGTACAACAGAAGATCAAAGCACAAAGAGATAAGGATCGCACCTCGGCAACTAATGGTAAGATCAATGCATCAGTAAAACTCCTTGCCGCTTGTCAGGACGACGAGGAAACGCTGGATGGCAAGGCGAATGGCTTGTTCACTGGAACGTTACTGTCATTGTTAAGTGATGCCGAATACACTGCGAGCAGTGCTGAAAAGATAATTGCAGGCGTAACGGGAAAGTATCACTTTCCAACTCCGAACTTCTTTCAATACGGAGGCATCATTGCCTCGTACGATTTTGGTTCACCGTTCTCTATTAAAATTCCCAACGCAAGTACCGTGACGGGATATCGGAAGCCCGACCCGATGCCGTCGCGCAGCCCAAAGGTGGTTAAAAGCTTCGAAGGTCCATGGGACACTCTCGATTCAAAATGTCCAGCGGTGTTGTTAATTGAATCGCCTCAAAAGTTGGAGAATGTAGTTGAAGGAAAAGACACCACTATTCTGAAGAACGAAGAGAAGAATGGCAAACAACGTATCACAGTTGAACTGCACAACGTACCTGTTGAGCGCGCCTGGAGTGCTGCGCACGCGCTGGCTACACAGCTTTCAAAAGAAACTCCCGGCGTGAGAGTTGAGCCGTTGATCAGTAAGTCGCCCGGACAGCGCGAAGCGGTGTCACGCGCGGCCGATCCGCACAATACAGGTTATATCAAAGACTGGCCACCCTCTCTCGAGCAAGGTCAGGACGGTACAAGGATCGGATGGCACCTCGATGATAAACACTCTCAACTGGCCAAGGCATTCAATACAGTAATCTCCAGCAACCCCGATGCTAGCGTCGTGATTGGTCACTTTGATACAGGTTACATTCCAGGTCATCCTGCGCTGCCGAAGAATCTTCAAGTCGACAAAGCAAGAAGCTTCGTCTCCGGCGACGATCCAAACAAGGCCATCGATAAAACCGACTCAGGTCAGGATGGTCACGGGCTCGGAACGCTTACGTTGCTCGCAGGAAATAAAGTCACCAAAGCACAAACCTTCGACGAGTACGAAGGATATGTAGGTGGAGCTCCGTTTGCCAAAGTGATTCCAATTCGCATTTCTGAGTCGGTCGTCATTCTCAACTCTCAAACCTTTTGTGATGCTGTTGAGTATGCAATTGCTAATAACTGTGAAGTGGTTTCCATGTCAATGGCGGGAAAGCCAAGTGTGCGAATGGCCGAAGCAGTAAATGCTGCCTACGAAGCGGGGATTGTATTGGTAACAGCGGCCAGCAATTGCTGGTATAAAGGAACAGGTGCAATTCTTCCTAAATGCGTGATGTTCCCCGCAGCTTTCGAACGAGTAATAGCAGCAACCGGCGCGATGTTCAATCATATGCCTTACGATGTCGAATATGTTCAACAGGCAAGAATGAACATTGGCACGCAATACATGCAGGGATGCTGGGGCCCTCCATCGAGAATGCGAAAAGCGCTGGCAGGCTATACGCCCAACATTCCGTGGGCCGCCGTATCGCCAGAATTCTTACGAAGTGGTGGTGGCACTTCTTCTGCAACGCCACAAGTGGCTGCAGCGGCTGCCCTCTGGATTGCCCATCACCGTAAGACGCTCGAAGAAAAGGGATACTATAACAAAGGCAATGGATGGAAGAAGGTAGAAGCTGTACGCAACGCGTTATTCACTTCTGCTGCTAAGGGTGAAGTCTTTCCCTACTGGGAGAAGTATTTCGGCAATGGCATATTACGCGCAAACGATGCGTTAGCGGTGGGCGTACCCGACATCACCAAACTGAAGAAATCTAAAGAAGCACAAAGCAGCATCTTCGGATTAACGGAAACGGTAGGCGCATTCTTCAAGAATCGCAGACTCTTCAGAGGCAAATCGGTTCGCCCCGAACCGGACGCGTTGGCCATGGAATTGCTCGATCTGATACAAACGGATCCCGCATTCTATAAAGACTTCTCCTGCCTGGATATGGACGACCCTGCAGCAGTGAAAAAGCTGATCAATCGCGACGACTTTGCAACACGCATACAACAGTCGCCCTATGCTTCAACCTATTTGAAGATGGCAGTATCCAAGTAACCAACCATGGTAGGTTTCGAAAACGAAGACACGCGATTAGTTCCTCCCAGGAAAATTGACAAGTACTATGTATTTGTCGTGGGCATTGATCATTATCAGACGGGCATTCCAGAGCTGAAGAACCCTGTGCTGGATGCTAATCGCGTACTCAATACGTTGCTTGAGATCTACAAACTTCCAACGCCGAAACCGGTTGGCGATCTGCGTGAAAAATACCCAAAGCTTTATGGCGACGTGAAGGATCCAATACCTATCTATGACGACGTGCAGATTACATGCATATATGATGCAGATGCCACGCTTGACGTCGTTGACGAAAAGTGGAGAAGAATATTTAAGGTGATTGGAGAAAACGACGCACTGTTGGTATACTTCGCCGGACATGGCTACAAAGATTCCAACGAGTATTATATCCCAATGGCTGATAGCCCTCCGGACAAATGGGCGAGATGGTTCAATGTGTCACTTCTGTATCAGCGCTTCAAAAGTTTCTCTGAAGATAAAAAGTGCAAGGACTATTTGCTGATCCTCGATTGTTGTTATGGTGGGCAGATCGCCTTGGGAACGGGTCGTTTAACGGATCAGGACTATTCGAGATATGTACTCACATCCTGCCTGCCATATCAGCTGGCAAATGATGGTCCGCCTGGTCGCGGCAGTCCGTTCGCAAATGCATTGGTACGATACTTAAGAAGTTACCGATGGCCATTCCTTACATTCGATCGCACCGAGTGGCAACGGCTGTCCACTTATTATATAGAAATAGCCAGGAGGAGATCAGTTGCCAATCAGGAGTTATTATATGAACGCCTTCCGGAATCAGATACGGGTCCTACTAAGTTCATTTTTGAAAAGAGGAACCACCGGCTTGACGTAACGTTCCTGAAAGATTCTATCATCAACAATCTCAACTTCAGCTCGCAGAAATCCGACCTCGAAGAAAATTACAACAATGAAAACGATCGACTGAATTACATCTACACACAGGCGGAATCAAGTCAGATCAACGCCGTGCTCCTGAAAGTAATTCTGAAATGGTTTTCCAATTCGAACTACGTGGAATGGGAACCATCCGCCTGTAACGGAATCGAAAGAGTGACCATCGACAAGTACGAGCAGGATGAGATCTGGACTGTGCTCACAAAACAGATCCGCTCGCAGGGCGAAGATGTTACCCGGGAGAACGTTCTTGAATGGTACTTTGAAAAGCTTCGCAGTGATGAGCCCGCATTCAACGGCAAGTGCCATTTAATTCTGTGGCTGAACTTCCGGCCTGAAAGCAAGAAGGTTGTCGAACGCATTCGCTCGTTCATTGAGGAATTCAGCAAAATGTTTCAGGAGCGCCTCGATCAGGAATCGGATGAAAACAAAAGCAGCATGGGAAAACTTTTCATCATCTTCTCAGATGAAAACGCCGTGCCCGTCGATAATACGGACGAGCTGAAGACAATCGACAAGGCTCTATTCAACTTTATCCCTACACGTCCGGTTTCCAAAGTCAAAATCCCGAATCTTAAGCCTTGGATGGAAACGTTTAAGGGAGATCAGTTCGAAGAACGCATCAATCGCCTCAATGAAGACTCCGTACTCCGAACGCTGGCGGGCACGGTGCGTGAATGGAAGCTCCCCGACTTTATTAGCATGGTCTGCAAGCACTGCAAACTTTCTCAAGCCGAAAAAGACGACCTGCTTACAATGCTCTATGCCTCATGCGACAAATCATTGATCCCTAACAAAATTTCAGATGAAGATTAGAAACTATCCTACGCCCAATCCGCTGGTTCCTAATTCGCGTTCAAGGTTTGCCACAGGCACCACGACGATACAAGACAATGGCCAGAACAAAACCGTAGATGTGCTGAATGCCATACAGGCGAAATGTCCGGTCTCAAAATTTGAATTCGATAAAGACAACAGCACAGGAAAGTTTGTTCAGGAAGTTGTGAATGGTGTCCCTAAAGTCCAGCTGGACAAAGTATTGTTCCCATATATTCCAACACCAGATCTCGTTGAACTGGTTCGCATTGCGCAGATCCTGCAGCGACCGATTTTGATCAAAGGCGAACCAGGAAGCGGAAAGACACAGCTTGCCAGGTCAGTCGCTTACGAATGGTACGGTGACAATTACAAAGATCACTTCTTCGAGTGGCCTATCAAGTCCATGTCAAAAGCAGTCGATGGACTCTATACATTTGATCACGTTGCACGCCTGCGTGATTCTTACAGAGGCTCTCCGAATGGCAATGGTCATAAGGACCCGAAAGAGGACAAAACAATGTACAGAGAGTTCGGCCCGCTGGGAAAGGCATTCCTTACTTCAACAGAAGACAATCCTTCCATTCTTCTCATCGACGAAATCGACAAAGCTGATATCGACTTCCCCAACGATCTTCTACTGGAGTTGGACGAACGTCGGTTCAAGATTCCCGATTCCGAAACAGGAGAACTTATTGCCGCGCGATATCCTCCTCTGATCTTTATCACGAGCAACGATGAGCGCGAGCTACCAGAGGCGTTCCTTCGTCGTTGTCTCTTTCTGTATATCAAGTTTCCGGATGAATCAACGTTGCTAAGAATCATCGACGCCCACATCCCGGGTATGGTAAATACTTACAAAGATTTTGTTGGTAAGGCGATCACCCGCTTCGTCAAGCTGCGCGATGAAATTCTCAAAGACCCCGGCGACAATAAGCGGGTATCCACAAGCGAGCTGCTTGATTGGCTACGAACCTACCATCACGATCTTCAGCAAGGCAGAACGATGGAAGTGAGTGTGAATGGCAAGTCGGAAACAAAACGCCTCGACGAAGTTGATCTGACCAATCTCCCCTTCTTCTATCAGGCATTGTTGAAAACGTATCAGTCCGTTAACCGAAGGCAGGTGGCGATCGATACCGCTCAAAAGAAACAATCATGAATGTAGAGTTGCCCTACTGGCATTTCTTCGATGCGCTCAAGCGCGAGCTGCGGTATTCGATTGATATCGACAAGTACAAGGAATTCGTGAAGATGGTCGCGGAGAATGGCTCTGCGTTGCAGGATAAAGAGGCACTGACTCATTTCTGCAAATTTCTCTTCCTGCAAAATCTTCGTGACGAAGAGAAGTTCACGCGCATTTTCAACGACGCTGTAAAACGAGAACTACAACATCTGCTGACGAAAGCTGAGACAATCGCAACCACGAGGAGCAGCTCTTCAAATGGCGCGGGTGATCGCACTGCAGCAGCAGCTGATACAAACAAGAAACAACCCATCATCAACAAGCCAATACACGAAAAGACAGAAACACCAGAAGATATCGAGCATACACGGGAAGTGCCTTTGTATTTTCAGCTTCCGTTGCAACAGAATGCTCCCCAATGGCCCGATGCTGCACAGGACAAAGTGCTCGTCAACTATCTTCAAACCGACGAATACTTTCCTATCACACGTCGGAACATGGTAAAGGCGTGGCAGTTTCTCCGTCATAAAGACAAGGAAGGATACGAAGATGAAATTGATGTCGAAGAAACTACGAAGCAAATCGCGAGGGATTTCTTCTTCATCAATCCAAGATATAAAGTCAGTATA
This sequence comes from Chryseolinea sp., assembly GCA_049840655.1. GTDB lineage: Bacteria > Bacteroidota > Bacteroidia > Cytophagales > Cyclobacteriaceae > Chryseolinea. Next base: position 284,111 of record JASGJX010000018.1, on the reverse strand, counting down.
GGGAACAGGAAAGATACGCTGATGATCTTTGCCGACTATCGCGGGTCGATGGCGCCCTTTCATGAGCTGAGCAACAGACTCATCCATACCGCTACCACAGAGGGAGGACATCCGAAGGCGTCCGTGTGGTATTTTCAAAATTGCCCCTCGGGATATGTCTATAGAAAGTCAAACCTCACGCAACCTGTTAAACTCAAGGAAGCGTTGGCAACAGCGAACAAGAACTTTACGCTTGCCATCGTGATCAGCGATGGAGGCGCGGCCCGCAGTGGTAAAGATGCACAGATCGTTAACTCGAGGCTAAAGATGACGTTGCCCTTTCTTGATTCCCTCGACAAAGCATGTGCACATACCATTTGGCTGAATCCCATGCCCATGCAACGATGGAGAGGAAGCTGTGCTGAATTGATCCTCAACAAAGTGTATCTGATGGCGCCCATTCTGGAACACGACGCATACAATTTCCAGGAGACGCTGCGACTCGTTCTCAAACAGGACAAAAAGCAAGCTGCTACATGATCCCGGAAGAATTTCAAATCGATTCCATGCCAGATCTCGATGCATCAAAGGTGCGTTCGTTCTGCTATCGTTATGTCGACGACTTCTTCCTGGATTATCAGTTTGGACATTTCATATTTGCTGCATATGCATCCGTTCCTGCTACTTTGACACCCGACCTCCTTTACAAGCTGTGGCAGAACTTCAATCAGTATACCTGGATGGGCAAGCCCGCTACAATTCATCGCGTAGCCGTCGCGGATGTTCTCCTGTCAACCATGTGTGATGAAGTGGGCTTCGAACTGTATGAGATGAGCTATCCCATACGGATCGAGTTTCAACGATGGCTTAAGGGCGTGCTGGAAGATAACGACAGTCTATGGAAAGAGCGAGGCCTGCATAGTCTTGAAGAGATTGCTGACTTCTCAGAACAATACTATCGTATTCCAAACGATGCGACACAACGATGGGGTACGGCGTACACTGAGCATCAGGTCAACGAAGCATTGTCGAATACCGATCCCGGGAAATACATCAGAGTGCTTCGGGACAAATTCTATGTTGCTGCGAAGGAAAACAACGAGAGCGATATGCTGCGGCTGCTGGACACCGTGGGCAACACAACCAAAAGATGGCAGCGTCTGCAGGGTGCAAATCCGAATAATGTACTGAAGCAGGTTCAGGCCCAATCTCCATGGATGGACGCGCTGAAGTCACTTCTGGAAAAGAACGATCAGGCGTTTCAGCAACAACTCGACAAGGAACCATCGATTCTTTCACGTATCGCCGATACAGATGAAGTGGAAGCCGTCACTATTCCAGTACAGATCACGGGTATTGACAGGGAGCAGCAAAAGCTACATCCCGACAGAAAGATTCGTATGCTCGTTGTTGCTACCGCCCCGGATCGGGCATCCAAATCAACGGTACCATGTGATGTGAACAGCGCTTTGTTGTTCACCAAAACCATCGAAGACTGTTTTGGAAAGACCAATGTTAAGTCCACCGTACTTCACGACGACAAGGCAACGCTTTCGGGAATTATTGATGCATGGACAAAACTATTGAAGACCAGCACTGACAAAGATGATATTGTACTTTACCTCGCTACCGATGGCACTCGTCAGGATGATCACTGTTTGGCACGCACTGCTGATGCGCAGGCACTGAGAGACGACAACATCAGTTACATTGCGAGCACGTCAAAATATCATTCTATCACCATCATTCTGCAACTCGACTATGCAGGAACAAAATACTGGCTTGATGAAAGTGACGCTCGTCACATGGTTTTTGCTTCGTGCGGACTCGACCAGCCAGCTGATACAATTAATGTCATGGAGCATGACAAGCCTGTCTGCGCATTCACGCATTCACTTTGCATGGCACTGCGTGCGGATCGATCATTGAAGTTTTCCAACCGCGATCTCTTCCAATCAGCATTGAATCTTTACGATCAGATTGATCTGCGGCCAAACGAAGGACGAGACAAAACTACGGTATGGGAAACGAAAGCTCCACGCCTGATTGGAAGTAATCTGGCTAAGGATCAATTCTTTCTGAGGGGTCCCAACTTCATGATCCGTCTGCAAACAGCGTTGTTCAACGTGGGGCTACTGGACAAACCTCTGACGGGAAAACGTGACGCCGAGACATTGCGGGTAATTGAACAATACAGGAAGGAAAAACATCTTCCGGAGCGAACTGATTTTAATCAATACCTGGCTCAACTCGAGAGCGAACCTGCCAGAACGGATCCCGCTATACTCCTCTTTATCTTTTCTGACAAGCCGAATACTCGCCTTCAAATTGAAGAGGAGCATCGGTTAATCAAGGGAATGTTTGATTCTCAGAATCTCAATCCGGCCCGATGGAGGGTGGAATACATGTTCAATGTGCCGCTCACCCAGGTTATGGATTTTATTCTCTCTCCTGAGAACCGCGGCCGTATCCAGATGATCTATTACGGCGGCCTTGATGACAAAGGGCGCTGGAGCTTTCCCGAAGACACTATTGGCATTCCCGAGCTGAGTGGCATCATCGATCATCAACACAATCTGCAGCTGATCGTATCGAATACGTGCCGATCAAAACTATTTTCAGAGTATGCAGTGATGTTTGGCGCAAAGGCTGCTATTGGATTCGACGGAATCCTCGACGATAGAATGGCAGTCCGCTTTGCAGAAGTATTGGTAGGTTGGATTTTGTTCGAAGGAGAGCGGACTCTAAACTCGTTTAGTGCTTACGTAGATAAGCGCATCACTTTCAACGAAGACCATACGCATGGTAGTTTGCGACGACCGCTTTCTGTTATGTCCGACAAATCATTTCGTCTCACCTGGAATTTCAGAGAGGACAATGAATCGACCGATACTACCATTAACGCCGACGAAAAAGAATTCCGATCACGCGCCAGAGCAGAGAGCGAGCGACGACCAATACGTGTCAATGATGATCTTCAAAAACACAGATGGGGAGACGAAGCCTCACGTAACGGGTTCACATTGCAGGCCGAAGTAGAAGAAGGACAATTCAAATATTATCGAATAACACTTTATGTGGAGGCGCCCGATCCAAAGTATCATGGCAACGTGGCATTCTTCCTTCACGACACTTTCACACCTCAGATCAGGATATCAAGATTCAAATCAGGCGTTGCTATGCTTCGCCTCTCTGCCGTGTACGAGGCCTTCACCGTCGGGGCTATGCTAGAAGATGGAACCACACTTGAGATCGACCTTAACGAAGGAATTGATTATCCTAAAGGGTTCTATTATCCGCGCGATGATTTTAAAGCCAGGGTTGAGGCTTTGTACAAGACACGTAGCGCTACCGTGAAGAATGACCTGCAAAAAAACCGATGGAACGGTAAGGCTGAGTCCAACAACAAACGACTTTCCGCGACTGTGACTGAACGCCTCGTGCCAGGCTCCTACAAGGTGCTACCGATGATTTCTTCTGCGGGTGACTCCCCCTTAACGGGCGATGTTGCCTTCTTTGTTCACGACTCATTTTCCCAGGAGATTCAATATGCGCGCGCTGTAAAAGGCGAGGCAAGTATTACCCTTATCGCCTACGAAGATTTCACCATTGGAGCGTATACCGAAGACGGAACCATTCTCGAATTGGATTTGAGTCAGGTAGCGGGATATCCAAAGGGTTTCTATTTCATTCCGTCATCGGATAAAAGTTCGGCCACCCAAACGGAACCAACGAGGCCATCGAAAAAAAAATGACGCTTCCCTAGCCCCCTATGGATTGCCAGCGTGTCAGCGCGTATTCATTCCCCACCCGACGATATCACATCCGATTGCATCCGCGCATGGATCCATTTTACGGCAACTTAATACTGCGACAATCAATTGATTGTACAGACAAATCTCTTCCGCACGAATCGCATTTTGCGCCTCATGTGTCGTGATCTGCACTCCTACCTGACTCAGTCATCCCGTAATTTTGCCGCATTCCCAGAGCCAATTTCTATTAGAACAAAAATAAGTTATATTACTATTCACGATAGCCCATCCTCGGTCAGTCCCAGTCAACGCCAGATCAGCAAGTAACTATATAGTTAGAATTACGGCTACGCATGTGTTCATGGAACGATTGCGTCAAGGCAGCGAAACGGACATGTGTGAGCAATCGTAAAATAAAACCCCAGCACATGGACTTCCTGAGAACGATCGTAAGATCCGGCATTGAGGAGAGAATGACCTATAAAACAAAGAGGTCCATCTTAATTTCCAACTACCTTTCTCTTATCCTAACGTCCGCGATAATCGCAGTCTTTATATTTCGGCTAACTGTATTCATTACCCCTAATGTCGAGATCCACTGGATCACTGGTGTCATTGTATTCACATTGCCAATCTTACTCAATCGCTTTCACTTCACCACAGCAGGAAGGTTACTCCTTTGCATCGTTCCAATTGTATTTATCTGGTACTCATTCGTCGATCAGATGCATTCAACAGTTCCTGTCGAAATGAGTCAATATGATGGACTGCGCATCTTCATACTTGGTGTTAGCTTTGTTCCCTATTTATTATTCGACCGGAGTCAATTGGTATTGCTTGGTATTGGTATTCTTCCATCCCTTTTATCGGTTCTGTTCTTTGACACGTGGATGCATTTGGCAGGATTGGATATCACAGATCATATTTCCGTCGGGGGCGACTATCGTGTTATGTGGATGCGTACACTCATATCGTATCTTGTTATAAGTGCTGGATGCATATCCTTTCAATCGATTATCTCTTACAATGATCGATTGACAGAGATGCTGATGGTAAAGGTGAGAGGAAACCTGGAAAAGATTGAAGAGCAAAACAAAGAACTCCTGTGTCAAAGTGAAGAGCTGAACAGGCTCAACAATTATCTCGGCGAACTCGTTGAACGCAAGGCGCAAAGCCTCAGCGATCAGAATGAAATGCTGGTAAAACTATCATTCACTAACGCACACAAAGTAAGAGGGCCCGTGGCTCGAATACTCGGTTTGATCTCTGTGTCCCGACTGAATACCGACCTCAACAACAACTGGATCTTCGACAAAGTTGAAGACGAAGCCAAAGACATCGACGAAATCCTCGTGAGCATTTCCCGCGACCTGGACAACTCTGTCAGGATGCACAATGAGGTGAACGAATACTCATGATCCGATAATCACCATCCGGTGACCTTCTTTACGAATGGCAACAACTTGTCCGCCATTTGTTCATGCTCCTCAAGGTTGGGATGCCAGTCACTGCCATTCGAATCAATCTTTCCGAAGTAGAAATAATGCACCCTCTTATCGGTGACACTCAACGCTTCTGTAATAGCTTTTACGTAAGATTGAAATTTCGAATTCTTATCATCAAGACCATCCGGCCCGGCGGCACAAATGATTCGCGCAGTTGGATAATTACCTCGTATCTTCTTCACAAATCTAATATAAGCACCGGCGAAGGCTGCACTGTCGAGAGGCTTTGCAAGGTCATTGGAACCCAGCTCAATCACGACAAGATCGGGCTGATTGCTCTTGTAGTTCCATACAGTCTTGCTGCCGACGACAAGCTCGTCATATAATTCTGGTTGAACAAAATCCTTTTCACCTCCATACGATTGATACATGCCTATGCCCGACCGGCAGACCGAGACATAGTTGGCTTTTACTGATCTGGCGACGAGCGTACCGTAGGTGTGATAATTGTTTTCCGTATCATAGCTAAAGTGCTCTTCCCTGCTTTTTCCCTCATTTCCATACCCACATGTCAGGGAATTGCCAATAAACTCGATGGTTCGTTTAAGCTTCGGAAGCTTGAATACCTTTTTGTCCTGGTCAATCACAAATCCGCTGAAGTGAGAAGTGCCACCATGCCACTCAGTACGCCTGCTGATCTCGATGCTGTGTTTACCATCGCGTAAGTTATTTGCCAAAGAGTATTTGCCTTCCTTGTTGTCCGACTTAAAAACAAACACGCTGTCATCGAGTCGCACCGTGTACCAGTTTCTTAAACTGTCGTCCTGTAATTCGATTGAAATTGACGTTCCCGTAAATCCAGTTCTGATCATGCAACCTGAGTACATAAAAGCGGGCAACTGACGGTTTGCGAAATCAAATCTTCCAACGTATTCGATGGCTGGATCATCGGCGTTTACTATGTTCTGTGCGGAAACAAACGAAAATGACAATGCGAGGACAACAAGAATTATCGGACTTTTCATAATTCAAACTATACGTTTTTGTAATTTGTTACAAGTGAAAGAATAATTCAGGTTTCAAAGAAGGCTTCCTTCTTTTGGTTGAAGCGGCTTCGGAACATTCTTTTCTCCCATCATCTGCAGCAGATCAATCTCAATCGTTCTGCAAATGGCAAGCATAGGGATATCGTTATAAAGTCCTTCGAACGGATTCTCCGAATAGTCCCCAATCATTTCCATCACCACGTAAATCCATCCGATAACGACGCCTACTGGAACTGTTAACCACACAAATTCAGGACCTAGTTTGTCGAATTCAGCGACAATTCCGAACGGCAACAGAAATACAAATATGCAGGTGAACACAAAGCTGAAGCTTGCAAACTGTCTTGGGAACGGAAAATTCTTAATGCGCTCAGCTCGTCCCTGATCGTCATAGAAAGCATTCAGCACATTTTGAAGATCGCTTTGCTGCATCCAGTTGATAGCCTTTCTATCGTAAAGTGATTGGATCACACTCGTCTGTCTATCCAGTAACTGCGTCGCCTTGTTGTTGAATCCCTCAAGGCTGTCCAACTCCTCTTTCGGGAGATAGGATTGTCTGGCTACTTCTTCCAGTTCCTGCTTAAACTTGTTGAAGAGACGTTCGCGTCTGGCGCGGTTGAGACTCCCGAAGATCCAACGCAAACTAACGTGCTCCCATGCCGTTGGCCTCAGCAACTGTTCCCTCAATTGATATAAGTAAGCAATATGCCTCCGGATCAATAGCCTTCGATCAGCATCTGCAAAGTCTGCTAATGCGCCCTCGGACCGGTAGTTCTTAATCATCGTTGAGAGCTTCCTGCTGTTGTTTACAATCGATCCCCAGATCCCGCGCGCTTCACGTATCCTGTCGTACGACTGATTGTTCTTAAAACCTATGTAAAAGGCTACTGAGGTACCAACCAACGAAAGTGGCAACCATGGAATCGTCATAAATTGCCATTGTGTAAAGTGATACAGTGCCGTTACTGTAAACATCCAGGGCGTAAGCCAAATCAGGTGATTGCCGGTGAATTCAAATATCGCTCCAAGGGAGAGGTTCTTCCTTACGATCATGATGTCTGTGGTTTGTGGGTTTAACGCAGTTTAATTTACGAATAGATCGACACAATTGACCGTCACTCAGCACAATGGCAAGTAGCCTTCAATCGCAATAACCATCCCGCGCCATAGAAGTGAGATGAACGGTAGAGCAATGTATGTTTCTATTGACATTCCATTAGTATATTTGTTTTACCCAGTCGATGCGCTATTCCCGTCTCCATAAAACAAAACCTTCACCGTTGAAGCGGTGGGCTTGCGTGGCATTCTTTACACTGACGATCGCCCTGTTTGCCTCACCCGTTAGCTCCCAGCACATCACTGCAGACGCCAAGTTCAGACGGCTCTCCGAAAACATTCAACTTTCGAACCTCAACATTACTACCATCAGGGAAGACTCAAAGGGCTTTCTGTGGGTCGGAACCATGGATGGATTGAACCGGTTCGACGGATACGACTTTAAGATCTATCGCAATATTGAGAACGATGCCACTTCGCTCGTGAAAAACCGGGTTGAAGCAATTTATGAAGACAGTGATAGCGTCCTTTGGGTTTCAACCCTGAATTCCGGCCTTCAGTACTACAACCGGAGAGCGGATTCCTTCATTCGTGTTCCTGAATTCTCGCAACGCTATTGCCAGGTCTTTCGAATCACCGAAGATGCCCAACAGAACCTATGGATCGGGGGGGCCTTTAATGAACAGGCATTTGTGGCGGTACGCGATCATAAGACTCACAAGTGGGAAAAGTTTCTGCTCTTCCGCGCCGCGGAAGGCATCTATAGCATACTGCAAATCTCTGAGAATGAATTCTGGTTAGGCTCTCAATCGAATGGACTCCTGCGCTGGAATCGAAAAACCAATATCATTGAGAAGCATTATCTCCACGACCCGAAGAACCCTAACAGTCTTGCTGGAAATGACGTCCGCAAAATTGTCAAAGACAAGAACGACAATCTCTGGGTCGCGACCCACGATGGCGGGCTCAGCAAATTCAATGTAAAGGATAATCAGTATACCAACTATACCGTGAATTCTTCTCAGGGTTTACCCTCATTGCCAAACAATACCATTCGCTGCATGATCTCCGACGAGCACGATCTCTGGATGGCTACCGAGAATGGTGGACTCAGTCGCATGAACATGGACACCGGTGTGCTCACAAACTTCCTGTACGACAAGTTCAATCCAAACTCAATTATCAACAACTCCATCTGGTCAGTATGCAAAGACACACAGGGAAGGATTTGGGTGGGTTCATTCGCCAAAGGTTTGTGCGTACTCGACGTACTCGAGGACAAACTACCGATCTACGATCAATCACTGAAAGACGACCTCGTCAATATCATATTATTAGATTCAAAGAACAGGATGTGGATCGGAACAGAAGACGGGCTCGTGCTCAAAGACCAGACAGGCTCTCACCGCTTTGTGCATGATGCAAAAATTAAGGGTAGCATTAGCAGTAATGCTGTTAACTGTGTATTTGAGGATAAGGATCATCGCATATGGGTTGGTGTTTGGGAAGGTGGTGTAAACCGGTTTGTCGAAGAATCGAGAACCTTCGTTCGATATGATCACGATCCTAATCGGGAGGAAAGTTTATCAGATCCAAATGTTTTTAACATCGCTCAATCATCTGAAACGGGTGAGATACTGGTCTCAACTTTTGGTGGCCTGAACATTCTAAAGAACGAGAAGAAGGGAATCTTTGAGAACTCCTTTCCTTATCCACATGAGGGCGATCAATTCCATTTCACGTTGCTCGAAGACAAGGACCACAACATCTGGGTCGGTGCGAGAAGTGGACTTAGCATCTATAACCTCAAAACAAAGCAGATCAGACAGGTCAACATCTGGGACGACACCGTAAAAACCAGCGAACAGATCAACTGCATTTTCGAGGATCGCAGTGGAACCCTATGGGTCGGATCAAGCGGTGGCCTTCATCAAATGATAAGCTTTGGGAAGTTTGACTCCTATACGGTAAAGGAAGGCTTGCCCGTCGACTTTGTCCAGGGCATGCTCGAAGATGCCCAAGGCAATTTATGGCTCGGCACCAGTAAGGGTCTGTCGATGTTCAATCCAAAAACCAAACAATTCAAGACGTACGATGAAAGCGATGGTCTCCTTTCAAATGAATTGAGACGAAAAGCATTCCTTAAAATGAAGGATGGTCGTATGCTCGTAGGCGGCAAAGGTGTAAACAGCTTCTATCCGGATAGCATTGCATCTAATCCAAACAAGCCGTTCGTATATATTACCGATTTAAAGATCTTCAACCGATCCATCAAACCCAATGCCGACGATGGCATTCTGAAGAATGACATAACCGAATCGAAAGAGATCTACCTTAACCATGATCAGCTCTTCTTTACCATTCATTACGTCGGCATAAACTTCACGTCAAGTTATAAGAATCAATACGCCTACAAGCTCGAAGGATTCGACGCGAACTGGGTCAATGTAGGTACTCAGCGCTTTGCAACGTTCACCAACCTGGATCCGGGTAAATATACATTCCGCGTAAGGGCGAGTAACAATGATGGCCTTTGGAACGAAGAAGGAACTTCGATCATTATTCATATTATGCCACCATGGTGGAAAACTTGGTGGGCGCGCACGATCTATGTATTGGCAGCTGCCGGTATTGCCATTCTCATCTTCTTCCTGCGTACGAGAAGCATTCTTATCGCCAATCGCGAATTGGAAGATGCAGTAAATCAAAAGACTGATGAGCTTCAGAAAACGAATCTTGCTTTGCGCAAAAGTGAAGAGGAGATCATCGAAAAGAACAAAAGGTTAACTGCACAGAGTGATGAACTTGCTGCACAGAATGAAGAACTGCTGTTGAGTCAGGAGGAGGTTTCCAAGCAACGTGACCTCGTTGAAACCCAAAATGCGAACCTCGAAATGGAAGTTGCCAAGCGCACGAATGAGTTGGTGGACTATAATCAACAACTTCAGCAATTTGCTTTTATCGCCGCGCATAACCTCCGGGCACCTGTAGCGCGGATCCTTGGATTAGGGCAAATCCTTGGTATGCTCGAGAATACGCCCGAAAAAAAGAATGAGATCTATCCCAAACTCATTCAAACTGCGACAGAACTGGACGGCGTCGTAAAAGATTTGAATACCATTCTCGACTCTAGGAAAAACAGCGAATTGCATGTTACTGATGTCGACCTGGCCACCGAGGTTACAAAGATCCTCAGCACGCTCGAACGGGAGGTCACAAACTCCAATGCCAACATCACGACGGACTTCGAACAAGCCGATAGCATTCGCACTGTAAAGCCTTACCTCGAAAGCATCTTATATAACCTGATCAGCAATGCGATCAAGTATAGGGATCCAATGCGTCCACCTGCTATTGACGTCAGGACGATGAAGCTGGAGAATGAAATCTGCCTGATCGTAACCGACAACGGGCTGGGTATTGATCTTGCATCACACCGGGACAAATTATTTACACTATATAGTCGCTTTCACATTCACCTTGAAGGAAAGGGACTCGGTCTCTACCTCGTGAAAACACAGATCACCGCACTCGGCGGACGAATAGAGATCGAAAGCGAGGTAGGAAAAGGATCTACTTTTAAGGTGTATTTCAAGAGCTGATCTGATCAATGTTGCCGATACCTGCGCCTGACCACCCAACGCAGCATTTGACAAGCATCCTGGCGCCGAATTCTGTCCCCAATAGTTTTTTTACCTCCAGCTGCAACCTATTGCCAAATGGCCAGTCTATAGGGTGTGCATTCGATAACCTGGATGGGTTTGAAAAGATCAGCGTCCGGATTCGTTCATCGAACATCGGAATCTGGACAACGACAAAACACTAAACCCTTGAAGAGGTCATTTCAGGCACATTTGGTCGATGGCACACCAATTGAAAAAGAACGACCGTTGATACATACTAAAAGCTAAATACACCAATAAAAGCTAAATACACCAAACACTCGGAATATGAAACGAATCCTTCCTCTGCTACTGTGCATCTGCCTGTTGGGCGTTATGGTCAATGCGCAAGATCGCACACCTTATCAAACAAAATCGTTATCGGGCGACAAGATAAGCTCAGTATTCGCCCGCACCTCGGGCGGCAATATCATGGTTTCAGGCGTGAGTGCAAGTGAGGCGCGCATAGAAGTCTATGTTTCTTCCGGCAACAAGAATACTTTGTCGAATGAAGAGATCAGCAAACGTCTGAAGGAAGACTATGATCTTACCGTAGCCGTTGAAGGCAATAAACTCGTTGCTACAGCCGAACCGAAACATTCCTTCAGCAACTGGAAACAACAGCTCAATGTTTCGTACAAAATCTATGTGCCTTCTGAAGTATCAACTGATCTCGGAACCAGTGGCGGTGGTATAGATCTCAAGAATCTTAAGGGAAGTCAAAACTTTAGCACCAGCGGCGGTGGCCTGACCCTCGCTCAGATTTCCGGAAAAGTAAGAGGCAAAACGTCAGGCGGAAACATAAGCCTTAAAGACTGTAAAGACGACCTGGTGCTTAGTACAAGCGGAGGCGGCATTCAGGCTGAGAACTGTTCAGGTGAAATACGCCTTAACACGTCTGGCGGAACGATAGATCTTGAAGGTCTCAATGGTGAAATCGAAGCTGAGACCAGCGGTGGCTCCGTTCGAGGCGAAAATATTCGAGGCAATCTCTACGCACGAACATCGGGTGGTACTATTAAGATGCGTGGCATTTCCTGCGGTCTTGATGCATCTACCAGCGGCGGAAGCATCGACGTCGAGATCAACGAAGTCGTTGCAGCTGTGACGCTAAATAACTCTGGTGGAAACGTGAATTTGAAAATGCCGTCAAGCAAGGGCCTCAATCTGCGCTTACGTGGTGACAAGATCAGCGTCGTTGACCTTAAGAACTTCACAGGTGATCAGGACGACAATAGCATTACCGGTAAAGTAAACGGCGGCGGTATTGCCGTGAATGTATCTACGAATGGAAATCTGACTTTCGCTTTGAAGTAAGAAATTAAGCCCTTAATTATATGAAGAAAAGCCTCGGACCTCCGGGGCTTTTCTGTTTTATTTACATACTGTCAAAATCCATCGCCCGGTATGAAAAATGAATCGGCTCGAGCTCTGCCACAAGCGACAGTATACTATCCATATATAGAAACTATCATCTTTCTTCTTGTCATGACGGTCACAATCGCCGTTGTGTGGCGGGTAGATGAACTATATATAATGATCCTGGCGACACCCCTCCTATACTTTGTCTTGATGAAGGATGCGTATTACATCAGAGCGGGAGCTGATCACCTTTTCATCTTGTCATTCAATCCTTTCACAGGAAAACACATCATTCCCTGGACTTCTCTGGAAAGGATTTCATCGAAAGAAACAAATCAAGATGATCTCGACGAAGGCGAGCCGATTCGGGTACTTAAGCGGGAATATGATTTAGAGTATAAAATGAATAACAAGACCCACGTTGTCACGATTTCATTTTCAACCAACCAGAAACAACAGCAGATACTTGCTATCATCAATCAGAAAATGAAAAACCGGTTGCACCCGTAGTTCACATCGACAGAACATCTAATCTACCAGCTTATTCAACTCTGTCTTCAGATGATCAAGTACTTTCAATGCACCATTCCTCCTGGTCTGCGAAACTTGTTTATAGGCATCGATAAGAAAATCAAAATGCTCAAGCTCACTGGATCTTTTTCCAATCGTGCCTGCCTTCTTCCATATACTTTTGTAAATATTAAGCAGGGACGCCGCAGACGACGACTTCGGCTGGAGCAGATGCAAGCAAAGCTCCAGGGATGCGCGACCAACCAGGTCACGATAATCCATCTTGTCAGGTGGCATACCGGAGATGGCATCTCTCAGGATAGTCAAGTCTGTGGCTGCAGCATTCAGTGACTCCGGCAATTGATAAGATTTCCTTCCACCTGTCTTCACCGCATCTCCCCACTTTCGTACACCCAGCAGCACAAGCACGTGCTCAGCTTCAATCCAGTTTGCAAATGAGTTTGCCTTGTATGGATTGTTCGGAGTTGCATATGCCAATTGATAGTACAAGGCAGTCTGTGCGTAAGCCTTGATCTTCTGTGGTTTCGATAACAGTATTGACTTTCGTTTGAACGTTGCACCCAAACCAGCATAACGCATCGGCGTAGCACCCAATCGCAGCATGCTGTTAAAATCCTGTACTACCTCGTCAATCTTCTTTATATAGACCTTAACGTCCTTGCCGGATTTTTCAAAATCGAGAATACACTGCTTTACGCGTATGCTGCAAAAGCGTTCCATAGCAGGAATTGAAAATGACACACTCTCCGTTCTCAAACTATCAAACTTTGAGATTGCAATGACGTACTCATAAAGGTCGGCGTAGATCATCGCCTCCTTTTCTGTGATCATGTAATCCCGAAGTGCCGCCTCATCAACGACTCTGGCGATCTCAATAAGTCTGTCGATGTAATCTTTTTTTGGTGAGTTGTTCGTCTCAATTTCACTATGAAGGTTTCCTAATGCGACCAGCGCTTCGCCCGACGTCACAAATGAATATCTCTTTTTACCCGTTCCTTCGACGGTATCTCTGAATTTGTAAAACTGATCACCATAACATTGATAGGCACCCCACGTATTCGTTGTATGATCCTCGTAGATTGCGTTACGCGCTTTCTTCACTGCATCTCCGAATGTGCAGTCATCGAACATACTTTTGTAAAACACTTCAGTGAACTTAAGCGCCATAGCATCATCTACTGCCCAGCCGGCTGCTATTACGGCCTTAACTCCATTTTGTATCAGCTGTACACCAATGCTGGCAGCAAGTTTGTTTCTGTTCTGATAGTAGCGTTCATCACCTCCATCTACTTTTCCCAGATGGCAACAGTTCACAAACACCAGCTCAGGAACACTGCTCAACTGCGCAATCTCACCCGTGGTCAGAAAAACATTGTTGCCAATTACCATTCCGGATCTCTCCGGTCTTTCAGGATCATATACGCCGTGCCCTGCAAGATGAATGATCTTATAATCGGCGCTGAATAGTGACTCGATGATCTGCCCCGAAGTACTCTTCAGCATCGGAGTGGTTTCAAATCCTTCAGCAGATAGCAACGACGACACAACCTGGGCCTCCTTGTATGCTCCCGGCAATTGGCTGATCATGCCACCCAACTCGGGGTCACCGATAACCAATGCCTTGGTATTGTTGACTGAATTAATCTTGAGTCTGTACGTTTCAGTAACCAACTGGCGGATCATGCCGGAATTGATAGCAAGTGGCTTTCCTGACTCGACACTGTCCTGCAGCAGTTCCCAGGGGAATGACGCAGTATCTTCATCGAGTACCCACACAATGTTGTTTTGCTTTTTTACCTGCTCCTTAAAATCATTCGGAATGAGTAACTCAAAGATCGTTCTGGCCTTACCGAGCGACCAATTGTTGTCAACCGAGATCTCTTTCAACAATTGATCGATGATGTCGTGACTGGTTTGTAATGGCCGTTGTTCTTCACGCGATCCGCCCGTCGACATATTGAATGTCAGGTGCTGCAGTTTATCATCGTCTTTGAAATTTCTGTCCTGTTTCACGGTTATACGCGTCCACCATCCAGATCCGCTATCGATAGTATAGCTTTCGGTAAGTCCTGGCTTTTCGACGATGATTCTCTTCTCAAGCACCGCCGAAAGAGATTGATCACTGTTCTTTTCGATTTTATAAAGTGCATAGAGACAGCTTAGCGCCTTGCGTCTATCCTGCTCTACAAATTCAAGACTATTGATGAGGTGGGCCTTGTCACCATACAACTTCCTGATCTTGTTATTCGCATTACTTACTCCCGTAGCAATTGCGTTTATCGAAGTCTCAATGCTCAGTCCTCCGTAACCGCAGCCTATAATGAGCGACGTGATTCCCTGCTCAAGATGACTCTTCACATGTTTGTTGTTCATGTTAAGCAGGTAATTGCAAATGCCCTGCTCAACAGACCTGGTGAGTTGAAATGCATTC
Source organism: Chryseolinea sp. (assembly GCA_049840655.1). GTDB lineage: Bacteria > Bacteroidota > Bacteroidia > Cytophagales > Cyclobacteriaceae > Chryseolinea. The sequence goes on along the minus strand of JASGJX010000018.1, from coordinate 268,844 downwards.
AACGTTCCAAAGTCACCAAGTCCAATTATGACAGCGCCTTTAAAATCGTCCTGTGAAAAAGATAACACGACTTCGCTCGATCCAACGGGTCCTGGATAAAGTCCAAGACGATGCCGCTCACCTAGTACACCTTTCAGATAGGTATCGATTGCTTTTTCAGCATACAGGATTCCATCACCCGTAAAGTGACCAGCAAGTACAGGATAAGTTGCGTACTTCAGATCGCCGTTACAAACCGAAAGCTTAAGTACATGTTGCGCAGTTTTTGATTGATCCTTAGTACGAACACCCAGTATCGAATTCTGTACTCCCTCGGGAGTGAGATCAAAATCGATCAGCTCAGGAGTCCTGAAAAGCTTTTGGTCACCTCGCACGAGGGGCCGCGTTCTGCTCAACAGGTTAGTAGTACCTCGTACTAATAGATCACTGATACCTTCAAATATGTTCGGTTCATTAGCAAGCGATCCATGCGTCACATCCACATAATAAACTGAATCGCTCTTGATCATCTTCGGAGGTATACCACTCTCCCACGTTACGCTTTGATCTCCTTCGGCGGTACTGAGAAACACAAGCTCCTTGCCTGCGGGGCCATCATCAATGCGATAGCCACAGGGAGTAGCCCTATCGCGTCCGGCAACATATACAGCGTTAGCGTAGTCAATATGATCTAGTGCATCACTAATCTTATCGCGATATTTTCCAAACGCAACAAGATCATCAGAAGTTGGAAGGGGCCAGTCTTGAATACCGAGGCCATTGCGCATAATTTCCCAGGTTTCCGGATCCGAAAAATCATGCTCATTATTATGAGGAAGCAAACTTAGAATCCCGGGGAGTCTTGAAAAGATTTTAACTAATTCCTTCTTCGTATGAAATACATCCAGTTTGCTAAGCTTATCTATGATGCCATCCTGCCCGAATAACACCGATGGTATTCGGAAAGCGCCGCCAAGTGGCGATCCTAAAAAGATAAGTCGAAATCCGGGCGAGCGGTTAAGCTTATCCCAGGTGTCAGGATGATATACCATGAAATCACGCACGAGAACACCACCCATCGAATGACCGATTACCTTAATGGGTTGATTGGCCTTCAAAAGTTCCTCGATCTTATTGCTGAACATGGCAGCTGATGCTGTCAACGGCATCCTCCAGTCGTAAGGGAAGCTCACAACATCATACTCCGCAGATAAATAGTCGACAAGCTTGCCATACGAAGTTTTAACCATCGACGGTGCATCAATGTTCTTTGTCGTGATGTCGAGCTTCTTGAGTTCGCCACCAAGAAACTTCAGGTAGTTTATCCATATCAGCACTTTCTGCTGAGCCAGATTCGAGCCCATGATCCCCGGCAGCAACACAACTACAGGTCTATTGCCACTCGGCTTGTGGGGAAATACTTGTCCGATTTCAAGTCCAAAGACGCCACGGGTGGCTTCCGATAGCATTACCTCACGAACTTTGAAGTCCTTGATCAGCTCACCATCCTTTGCATTAAGTGCATTAAAGAGTGCTTCGTTGGTACGTTTGTTCTTGAAATAGTGAAAGTGATCAACTTCGGCTCCCTCGTCGAAGAAATATTGAACCATTCCTTTCCTGCGCGTGCCCAAATACATGGAATCAGTATTCACAACGAGGTCATTTTTTTCCCCGAAGAATAACTTGGTAGCTATCACGAGAAGCCCCTTGAGATTGACCTTCATCTTGCAGTTGCCTGATATGATGATCAAAGAATTGTCGATCTCGATCGATGATCCGGGGAAAACGAGTGCTTCGATAAGAGGCGACTTTGGGCTCAAGGCTTCAACCCCGGGCAACGTATCCACATCGTTCTTCGCCTCGATAACGGCGGCAATAAGACCTCTGAATGCGGTTGTTATTGCCCCACCAGCTCCTCCCGTTCCGAAGCTGATCAGATTGGCAAGAACATTCAACAAATGATCCAGCCTTTTGGAAGCCAGTGTAGAGCCACCCGCCGGACAGGCGACGCGTATGAACTTCTCAATCTTAATGCTCTTCTTACCAATTGCATCACGGATGAGGTTAATGGTCTTAATATCTTCCGTTCGCTTTGACTTCTTCAATAGATTAACCTCGTCGTCACTGAAGCCAACCTGGGGCTGATCCGAATCACAAAACCGTGAAAGCAATTCGCCCACAACACCGCCATGCGACTGTGTGATGATGTGAAGCGTACAATTCTTCGGCAAACCCTGAATGAGTTCCAGTACATTTTGAAGTGGCCCTTTCGTTAGTGACTCGTGTTGAAAGGCAATGACCCGGTTGCCATAGTTGTCATGAATGAAATTCCACGGATCAGTTCCGTCCAATCCTCCAAATGACCCTTTTGTCGATGTGGCCGTGCCATGAATAAAAAGCAGATATGGCCGCGTTGAGGTTTCGTCATTGAGAGGAAGCAACTGAAAACTTTTGTCTAACCGGAACAAGCCAATCTGATTTTCGAGTTGTTTCATCTCAAGATCCCTGGCAAGTTCCTTCACTTTCCGTGTCAACTTTTTCTTAGAAAAGATGTTTACCACCTTCAAAAGAACATTGCCAATTAATCCGCGCTCTACATCCGTACTGACGAGCATAAGTGGAATTTCCACCCTCTCACTAATGGACCGACTGGTGGTCGTAACCTCCGGAAACAATTCGTCTATTGTATTGGGGCTGCATATCCAGGTCGTGCCATCATCGAAAACAAACTCGACAATGGAATCATTATTCAGACTTATCTCATGACGATCCGAAGCACCGCGCATACCGCTTCTTACAACGAAAGACGCCTCAAGCTGCAGTCCATCCTGTATGACCTCAGCGGATCGTGCCTCAACTAAATTCTGTTCCTCTCCCCGAATAACGATCTTGTCAATTTTCATATTTGCTTTTTGAATTAATCATCGATTGTCTCCCCGAAGGTATTTTCCACTAACAGCGAAGTATGCATCCGACGTCATTCCTCCGGCTTTCCCATCGATGCGTAGTGGAAGCCCCGCTCTGTTTAAAAGCTTTTGCAACTCCTCAGCATTCGCTCTGTATTTATTCGGCGCGAATTCGACAGAACCTCCAAGCGCTTTGATCTGCGAAATCAAATCCAGCTGTCCTGTTACAGCGATTTGTCTTTCCCCCATTCGCCGAAGCAGCACAGCCGCACCACATTGTTTTGATACGGCCGAGTCGCTGAAGATGCCGTCCTGAACAAACTTCCCTTTCGTGTAGTGATTCGAATAACTCCAGAGATACGGAGTATCGATACCGAAACGCCGGTAGCCGAAACCGTTGTATCGCTCAAACTGAAATAGCATCCCAGGTATGCTCCAGTCTGTCCATTGATCAAGTGTCTTTAGCTGCAAAGCGTCAATAGCGCTTACAGTCCAGGAAAACGGTGGATTGCCAGTCCGTGGTCGGCCAGCCGGTACACGCGTCGTCCGTGCCGTCAGCGGATCACCATTGTGGAGATGCTTTGTCAGATCACCATTGCCTTCCAGATTATGTACAATACCGACGAAATACCACGGTACGCGTACTGCTGCTTCCACTGCTTCATAGCTTGATCGCTTCAACAAGATGGTCTGCACGCATCGGTCAATCTCCGGAAACTTAGCTGATTTGATCACACAACTATCAAACAGCCGCTGATAGTCGGACTTCATTTGGGGTGTGAGCGTAGGCATATACTTATGTTCTGTGTAACCACTAACTCTAATACAACGAAAATTTCAAATTCACCCGCGGTCAGGCCCAGTGATTAGTCCACAACAATCGAAAGCCAACTTATAGCTGCGAACCTGGAATACTCAATGAATAACAAATGGCCGTCGGAAAGACATTGACGTCGGCCTAAAACAGCTATACCCCCGACACGAGCGATTACAACTGATCGACTATAAAAAAGGCCTGCCTGAACATCACCCATAAAGCGTGGATTGTCGACAGGTATCAATATTAAAATTAAAGAGTAAGAACATCATTCCAATGTCAATACAGGATATTTCTTGTACCAATAATCAGGGAGTAATGGGTTGATTCAACAAGATTCAAACTGAACCACGCTGGCACTTTATCAAGCTTCACTTCTTACGAATACGCATAAACTGTATTCAGGGATAACCTAAGAGTTATTGAGTCGTGTGCCAAGTAATCAAATCCTTCCTTGCAAAAATCTCCCAACCTGCCTAACTTAGAAGAGAACCCATCGTTCATTCAAATCGCGGTGGATGAAGGCTGGATTTTTTAGTTTCGCATAGTAAAGCGAGTTGCATCCCGATCTATTGAATTATTTGACGATCCGTTGATTTGTTGATTGTAAAGGCAGCCATGACGTGGGCTGTTGCACGCCGAATGCTCATACCGTTGTTGAGCTGTTTCAATTCTAAGGTCATTTGGCATTCGTGAGGTATTCACCTTCCCGGATGTCTTCACAATGACTATGTTGTTTTGCTTTTAATGGGATTTGAAAAATTAAAGTTATGGCTGAGATTTTTCTGAGTTATGCACGGGCCGACAACGAAGATCCTGAAGGATGGGTTCTCAAGTTTCATGAGCAGCTGAAGAAACGATTGGGCTCCATACTCGGAGAAGAAGTCTCGGTGTTTCTTGATCAGTACGACTTCAAAGGAAATCTGCTTCGCGAGCAAATCATTGGCGAGATCAGGCAGGCTGAAATACTCGTAACACTGCTTTCTCCGTGGTACCTGAAACGCGAATGGTGCCAGGAGGAAAGAACCGAGTTCATTCGCCATCTGAGCCAGCGCATGCCTGATGCCAATCCTGAAGAGCGCATCTTCGTCGCGATTAAGCGATTGCTCCATGGACACAACCAAGTCGACAAAGAATTCATCAACAAGCTGCCCCTTGAATTTCGGGGCCAGCTATTCTTTAACTTCTTCACTGTCGATAAGAACAATAACCTCACCCATCTGGATCCAAAGTGCGAAGAGTTCGACACAGCATTGAATAATCTCGCCAATAAGCTGGTTCACATATGGGTGAATCTTCAAAGTCAGAAAACAAAACGATACGTCTATGTGGCGGAAACGACGAAAGACTCAGAAGCTGCACGGGCTGATATCGTAAAAGAACTGGAGTCGCAGGGGTTCGTAGCATTCCCTCCTACTTATTTGTCAGATTCCAGAGCTGAAGCGGAAGCACAACTGGATGTCTACCTCAAGGACTGCGAGCTATACATTCATGTCGTAGGCAAAAGCTACGGGCTGCTCTTGCCTGAGACTAATGAGTCTCTTAACGAACTTCAGTATCAGAAAGCAATCAAAAGAGGGTTGCCCATGCTTCTCTGGGTTACTAAAGGTTTACTGACCACCGATGAACGGCAAAAGTTGTTTGTTGACAATGTCAGGAGATCGGTAAGTGAGACGAGCGATCTTATTGAAGGTTCATTGCAAGACTTTTTGGCAGAGGTTTCCACAAGATTGAGAGAGACGGTTACCAAATGAATCTCAACGATTTCAATATCTATCCAGGCATTCGCCCCTTCGACAAGGCCGATGCACCGTACTACTTCGGTCGTGATATCCAGATCGGTGAATTGAAAGCACGTCTCGTCTCGTCGAACTTCCTTGCTATTGTTGGATCTTCAGGAACGGGAAAGTCATCTCTGGTACGAGCAGGACTGATACCTCAGCTGGAGAAAGAAGGCAACTGGCTTATCGCAGTATCCCGCCCGGAAAACTCCCCAATCGCAAATCTTGCCGTCGCTATCAACCAGGATCATGTATTGGGCGGACGCGAAGATGTATACGAAACGAAGTATACACGCATGAACCTGGACTATAGCTCGCGCGGTGTTCTTGACTCACTAAAACAAAGTAAGCGAAAGGAGAAATTGTTGCTGGTGATCGATCAGTTTGAAGAGATATTTCGATTCAAAGATGAGGAAGAAAACCGGGATGAGTCTTTGCGGTTTATCAACTTATTGTTGACGGCAGCGAACGAAACGACAAGTAAAGTCTACATCATTATCACCATGCGCTCCGATTTTCTCGGTCGCTGCTCGGAATTCCCAGGGTTACCTGAAAAAATAAACGAAGGACAGTTTCTCGTGCCCAGACTCACACGAAGTCAGTACAAGGAGGCGATCCTTAAACCGCTGGAAGTGTCCAGAATAAAAGTAAGCATGTCGCCATCACTCACCTCGCGCGTACTTAATGACATTCAGGACGATCCCGACCAACTGCCCGTGCTTCAACACGCATTGATGAGAACGTGGAAGCTCTGGCTGATCAGAAGCAACGAAGGCAGGACCAATAGCATAATAGACATTGATGTCTATGAAGAAGTGGGTGGGATGCAGACTGCACTCGGGAAACATGCGAGGGAATTGCTGCAATCTATCACGCCGAATCTTCAGCAGATTGCGAAAGTAATATTCCAACGCATTACTGAATTCAATAGCGACGGTCTCGGTATACGCCGCCCCACACAATTCGAAGATCTCGTAAACCTAACCGGCGCTGGCACGGACGAAATAAAAAAAGTGATTGACACTTATCGCGCCGAAGGTGTAAACTTTTTGATGCCTCCTCCTAATCAGGAATTGTCCGCCGATACGTTCATAGACATCTCTCATGAGAGTCTTATCCGCAAGTGGCCGGAGTTGAATGTGTGGATGAAAGAAGAGCAACTCGACAAGGCTATGTTGATCAAACTGGCAGAAGATTCCGACGACTACGATGCAGGAAAAGCACGGCTCTTATCGGACAGGCAGCTTACAGGCCTATTGAAATGGCAAAAACTGAACCATAAGAAGTTCTCCGAATGGGCGTCGATCTATACGCACGATCCACAAAAGAAGCTGGATTTTCTTCATCGTAGCAAGAGCACGAACTATCGTAACTATCTCTTAAGGATCATCGGTATTCCCACACTGCTGATCGTGATCCTGTCATTCGGTTATTTATACTACATAGGTCGCGTAGAAGCAGAGAAGGCAGCCAACGAAGTTCTGTTCAACAGGTCAAAGGACTATGAACAGATTAAAATACTGGTCGCCGATTCTTTAAAACAAGCCAGTCAAATAGCTACCCTGAACAGTTCGCTTACAGCCGCACAGGAGAGAATAAGCGAACTCGAACGATATCTTAAACCCACCAGCAATGCCGTTCAAAAATCTCCAACGCTGCGGGGTGTCGACACACAAGACAAAAAGGAAGTATACCAGAGTAGCTCCAAGGAGTTAGCGATGTTACGCCAGCAAAACGAAGATCTGAAATTGCAGCTCAAAGAATTAAAATATCAGCTTACGCAAAAGGATGACAGTCTGGAGACGATAAAGAGGGCTCTGGCAGAACAACGTACCCGCTATGCATCGCTGACGCGTGAAGTCAATAATATGAAATCAGGATCCGGAGAAAAGCAGGATGCGGACTTTACAAAACTCTCCGGAACTCCCATCCTGCTGTACTTTACAACCCAACAGGATTCGATAGATGGAGCAAGAGTAGTTTCTGCGATCCGCAAAGACTCCAAGGTTGTCGACGTAGAGCTCACCAACAACGCAGAACGGATAAATGATTTATTTATCAAGGGCACGAGATATGCCAAAGGCATTTACATCGCGGGACAGTTTACCGGCAATGTAGCTGACGACTTTGCCATCCTGCGAAACCAGCTAAACCGAATGAACCTCGGACCGTACAAGGTTGACAAACTTACCGCCGGAGAATTCCAGGCATTGACCAGGTCTAAACACAACTCCGGACTCGTGGTGCTGCTGGGGGAACAACAACACAAATCGAAACAATAGCCAGCAAGCATCTTGTGTTAGTGACTCACATGAAACGCCCTAATGGATAACGATATGTTCACGTATGAAATCAACGGAAAGAAACACGAGCTGGAATACAGCGATAAGTTCGTGGTGATTCGAACAAAAGACAATAAAACACTTAAGACTTCCTTAAAGAACAAGTCAAGCAAGGCACTGCTCGACAAGCTTGAACCCTTTGACGAGTATCCTCACAAAGGAGTGTACATTATGAAAGTGCAGGAAGAGGCATCGCGCGCAATCACAGTTCGCAACGATGTTCGCGAAAAGCTGAACAAGGAAGACAAGATTCGGTTTGCTGGCAGAGCATTGGAAGATCCAAAGACAGGAAGGCCGGTTATTTATACCGGGAATATTGTTGTGAAGTTCAAAAGTGGCACCGGAGCAGAGGAGGCGGAGAAAATATTGAAGTCGAAGAAACTCGCTGTTGGCTCGAAGAAAGGAGACATGAACTTCACCAGTCTTCTGGAGAATGTCTATGTGGCAAAGATTCGTGAAGGCGCAGGTGCGGAAGTGTTGTTCGATACGGTGAATGATCTTTCGTCAAATAAAAATATCGAGTACGCCTATCCGGAGCTCATTACAAAAAGAAAATTCAAAACTGTCAATCCGCTTCAATGGCATTTGATACCCGCAACCATTAATGGATCTCCCGTGAAGGCTAACATCGAAGTTGAGAAAGCCTGGAAAACTACGAAGGGAAAGAATGTAGTGATTGCCATCATTGACGACGGCGTTGACAATACACATCCAGAGTTCAAAGAGAAGATCGTTCATCCTTACGATGCTTCACTCCGAAATTCAAACCCCAATCCCAAGTACAAAGAGGATAATCACGGTACCGCCTGTGCAGGCGTTGCATGCGCTGCCGGAGTGAAGGCTTCAGGAGTTGCGCCCGAAGCAACATTGATGCCCATACGCCTCAGTTCTAATCTCGGCTCCATCGAAGAGGTTGAGGCATTCGCCTGGGCAATAAACAACGGCGCTGATATCATCTCGTGCAGTTGGGGACCGCCAGACGGTGCGTGGTGGGACCAGGTTGACGACGGTGATGAATTTCCCTTACCTCCACTTACGAGAGACATCATCAAAAAGGCCGTTACGACGGGTCGTCAGGGCAAAGGGGCAATCGTTCTTTTTGCCGCAGGAAATGGTAATGAAAACATTGAGAAGGACGGATACTCCAGCAATGATGACGTCATCGCTGTCGCCGCATGCAATGACACCAACAAACGCTCCGTGTACAGCGACTATGGAAAATCTGTATTCTGCTGTTTCCCAAGCAATGATTTTGAATACCTTGATTTTAATCATCCCGCTCCACTGACAAAAGGAATCTATACAACGGACAGGCGAGGCGCCAAAGGATACAAACGAACGAACTACACCGACGACTTTGGTGGCACCTCCAGTGCAACGCCAGGGGTAGCCGGTGTAATAGCGTTGATGCTGTCCACGAATCCCAATCTCACGGTAACTCAGGTAAAGAAGATTCTCAAAAACAGTTGCTCAAAGATTGACAAACCCAAAGCCCGGTACGATGCCCAGGGACATAGCATATTCTATGGCTACGGAAAAGTAAATGCCGCTAAAGCAGTTCTCGGAGCAAAAAAATTAAAGAAATGACGTTCCCATCTTATCAGGAGAATTTCATTCAAAACTTCTCCATTCCGCTACCAAAAATCTCGAAGAGCATATCGCAGATTGCTACGCTTATTGATTCTGACGATGCTTCGATAATTGAGTATCCTCATTATTGTTGCGTCATGCACAAGGCACGAAGGCTTGCATTCTATTCGGCGTGTAATATCGACGGCGATTCAATTGGAGACGTCGACCGGTCCGGAGACTTCAAATCAGAGCCAAGAATAGAAACAGCATTCCAAACTGGTGATGAGTTCTACGAAGGCAAAAATGACATCTTCGATAAGGGACATCTCACGAAATACGAAGACGTCATGTGGGGAACAAACAGTACATCAGAGTTGAAGAAACTCGGCGATATCACATTCCGTTTTCCAAACTGCGTGCCCCAACATCAAACTTTCAACCGCGGTATGTGGAGCAGCCTTGAGAAATATATCCTCGACCAGGAAGCGGATAAGCTGAATCTCCGGATATGCCTTTTTACTGGACCATTACTCCAACAAAGTGACCCGGTACTTATCGAGAAAGTCAATGGCAAATCGTACAAAGTACCTGTATTGTTCTGGAAGGTCGTAATCTACAGCCAGTCCAACAAGCTCTATGGCGTGGCCTTCATCATGAGTCAAAAAACGCTGGTAAAGCAATCCGGATTGGTGAAATCAAACCGCGTAATGGAAATCATAACCCGCGCGATGCGAAATATCGACGAACCTGCTTTCATGGATTACAAACACAACCGCCCCTATCAGACAAGAGTAGAGCTTATCCAACAACTAACAGGTATTAAATTCAAATATAAGGATATCATTTTTCCCTTTAAGGAATCGAAGCCGAAGGAGCTCATCTTTGAGGAAGTGGATATCATCCGTCCGAGGTCGAACGATGAGATCGATCGTGGTGTAGTTCACAAAGGACAGGCCCGAAGCAAATACGTGTTTAAGAATATGAAGTTAGTTTAGCTTCGGACACACCACTGACTATTGACTTAAAATACAATATCTACGCTTGATCCCTGTCGGCTACTCTTTGAAGTTCCTCAGTCAGTCGCTTCTGCATCTCCGGTCTGCCGTGATACTGTGCAGGAGTGTTTTGAAACGATGATATCAAAGCCCCCTTTTGTCCCATACTGGCGATCATGATTTGTATCGCATTAATAGAAGGTTCAATGACAGACTTACCGGGTTGAATCATCCCCACTTGTGAATGAAGAATGAATACATCGTCACTTATCATTTTCACATCCCGAACGATGGTAACGTACGTTGCCGTTTTATGGTCCTTGAAGATCTGTGACAGCTGCTCAAGTATTGTTGATTTACCAGACATCTCACTTCCATCGAATCCAATACAAATGCAGTCATCGGCAAAGCAACCTGCAAATGCAGATGCATCTCTCTTATTCCATGCGTCGATGAGTCGGCTATATAATTGTTTCACCTCTGTCGCGTTCATGTTTCTTAAGTTTGTTTGAATGATTTAAGATAAGGTCACCTTGCCTGGCAGCTAAAACTATTCCAAAATTTGGCCGAATCTACCCTACTATTTGTCGCCATCTCCCCCCATTGGGGCGAGTTGTCGTGACTACCTTGCTTAAGGTTTAAACTTCCACAACTATGATCATCGTACATGATATTTTTGTTTGCAAGCCTGGAAATGCATCGAAGCTTGCTAAGCTGTTTAAGGAGATTATGAGCAGCCAGAAAGAATTTGTTAATGTCATGACCGACATGACCGGACAGTTCAATCGCGTCATTATTGTCACGAAACATGAGAACCTCACAGCATATGAAAAGAGCTGGGAGTCAATGACCGACGAGGAGATGAAGAAAATGCAGGAAGCGATGAAAGGATACACCGACATGTACCTAACAGGATCTCGCGAAATCTATAAAGTTTGGTGATTCCTGCTTACGGAGAAGGATTATTCGATCCTTCTCCTAATTAATTAAACACTACTACCGTAAATTACTGCCAACCTACTCAGGACTCAGGACTAAAGACTCACGACTACTCCTGTCCCGCCTTCACGCTCGCAAGCACCTCTCCCGCATCCGTCCTTCCCAAACTCATCGCCTTGTTCAGATCGGAGATTGCCTTACCGGATTTACCTGCATGCGCATGTAACTTACCACGCTCAAGAAACGCAAGCGCGTTCTTCTTATCTACGTCAATGGCTTCAGACAATATCTCAATTGCCTCATCGTACTTCTTTGCACGGCTCCTCATCATTCCTTTGACGGTCAGCAAATAAGAGTAGCTGGTCTTAGCGTTGATATTCCGGTTTTTGACTGCATTATCTATTTCGCTGTTCACCTGCTCCCATTTACCCATGTTGATTAGAATCTTAATCTTCTGGGCATAGATATCTGTAAGCCATGGTGCCTTCTGTGTGATGGCGTTCAGGGATCGCATTACCATCAATGTATCACCACCAGCGGCAATCAGCGAGTCTACAGATTGAGAAAGCTTTACACCGTCTATGGCATCCGATTTTCGTGAATTCGCGTAGTCGACCGAACCAAGCAGTATGTTGTTCATCCGTACGTAGGCAAGACCGCGATAGGAGAGCACTTCAAGGCTCGTACTATCGATCTTCAGGTATTCGTTAAAGTCTGCGAATGCGAGTGGATAGCGATTGCTCTTCAGGTACGACACGCCGCGGGCGCTCAGGGCAATCAATGTCTTCGGTCTGTATTTCAATAAGGTTGTAAAGTCGGCGATCGATTTGTCCCACATCTTCATCTCCTGATAGTAGATGCCGCGCTTCTTATATGCATCGGCAATGTCCTTGTCAAGAAGCAACGCTTTGTTGTAGTATTCGAAAGCCTTTCTATGCTGCGAGGTATGCTCCATAGCGATAGCCTTGAAATAAACACACAACGGTTCGGTTTCTGAGATGCTCAGCTCATCGACGACTTTTACACATTCTTCGGCTCTTCCTGAGACCAATAAACAATACGCCTTTTTCAAAGCTGTACCATCAGCGTCAGGCAGACCATACACTCGCGATACTGTGTATGCCCCGAGGTTCTGAATATCAATCTTCTTATCCACCCAGCTCTGCTTTCCGGTATAAGCATTGTCGTCGGAAGGATTGGACTCTACCAATCTCTGGAAGTCAATGAACGCGCGATCGAAGTCGTTCAGATCACAATACACAATGCCCCGCAGATAACGGCCGATGAGCAAGTTTGGATTCTTGATCAGGAGATTATTGAAATCACGTATAGCCAGCGTTTTGTTCTCTATCGTTCTTGCGAGACCCCGGAGCAGCAGTGCATTAGCATTCAAAGAATCGCGACTCAATACCTCATTCAGATAAGGGAATACATTGTTAAGATCTTTCTTTGAACTGAGCATAGCTAGTCTCACCATGGCATCATACATCGTGGGATCCTTTTCGAAAGATTCGCGATAGCTGTTCATGGCAGCTTTCTCCATACTGTGCAGCATCTGATTGTTTCCCTTCAGATACAATGCATATGCATTTTTGTCGGTTGCCTTAATTGCTCTATTCAAATAGCGATCCGACTCATCAAGGTCGTGTTGTATAAGTGCAATCTTGCCCAGCTCTATCTGACTATAATACTTCTCCTTGTTATCATCCACCAGCAACCTGAGGTCCTTTTTCGCCTCATTGTAATTCTCAAGATCTTTGTACGCTATAGCGCGATAATAATACACTTCCCAGAAGCTATTGTCTGCATCAATGGCTGCATTGAAGTTTGTGATGGCAAGCTGTGCATTGTCCTCTGCGAGATTATTCAGTCCCTCATTGAAAGTTGCCTGCGCGCGACCCTTCATCTTCCAATCGATTGGAATATCGCGATGTGTATAGAGTTCTGATGATGAAGTGAGAATGGCATCTACCGCCGCCTCGATCGCCGAGCCCTGGCTAGAGGCAGAAAGGTCGAAACTACGACCAGGAATAGCACAGTCAGGAGAAATCGGGACGTAGAACTTGTTCCGCTCATGGCCATCGGATTTGCATAATTTAAATATCGGCATACGGGGAGATGTAACCGAAGACCAATGTCGCGGGCCGGAAAGATCGATATCATCCCGACGTCAGGAACGCCCTATTTTGACTATTTAAGGCCATTTCCCCAACTGGGAACTCGCTTTGACGGCAGATTTATGCGCTATTTGTCCTTGCGCAATCCTAAAAAAGATGGATGTCTGATGTGTCCATCATCAGTCATCTCGGCGTACTGGACCTGTGCCGAATACTTCGGTTTGGTCCAATGGAATCCCTTTTCTTTTTTAACCGGCTCATCCAGCGGACATTCGTCAATTTCTAAAGGATGCATTTTCGCATAAAGACTTTTGAGCAACTCGTGTGTGAAGCCCGTGCCTACTTCTCCAGCATATATTAATTGACCGTCAACATCTCTCGCCAGCAGCAAAGCGCCAAAGTACTGTCGGCTAGCCTTCGGGTCTGTCCAACCGATGATCTTGAAATCATCGACGTTTACATTCTTAATCTTCAGCCAATCCTTTGAGCGCTTATCAGGCGTGTATTTGCTGTCCATCTTCTTGGCGATGATCCCTTCGAGGTTAATCTTCCGTGCCTGTTCAAATAAAGCGATGCCTTCGCCTTCTATATGATCACAGTATTTGATCACATCGTTTTCCGGCAGAATGTCTCTCAGGATCTTTTTGCGCTCCACAAGAGTCAGCTTCGTCAGGTCCTTTCCTTTGTATTGAAGACAATCAAATACTATAAACTGTATCGGGAGATTCTGGGTGCTTTTATAATTTTGAATTGCCTGAAAAGACGGCATGCCATCACGAAAAACAACCACCTCGCCATCAAGCACCGCATCAAATTTAAGTTTCACCAATTCATTGCAGACCTTCGGATAGGCTTTCGTGTACGACAATCCGTTTCTGGAATAAAATCGAGTCTCTTTGCCGTTCAACTCAGCGATTGCGCGATATCCATCCCACTTGATTTCAAACACCCACCTCGGGTCATCGAATGCCGCCTCGTCGCTCAGCGTGGCGCTCATGGGCGATATGAACTTCGAGAGCTTTACGCCACCCTCAATCTTGACGTATTTCATCTTACCGTAAGTGCGCCAACACTATGTTGCGCCCTCCATCAATATTACCACTTCCACGCGTGAATTCAACCTGCATGGGCACGGCTGCTCGTACAAAGAAAATAACCCCGATCATTGTCGTAGATAACTACTGCAACCACCGCTATCGAAATCAGGAGAGTTCTAACCATAACATTTTATTACACATCAACCAGCGAACGACATGCGTGTCGACCGGGCTTATAACACTTAAACTGCTGAAATGACATTTATATCAAGACCCAAAACTGCATCAAACGCGACAAATAATCCGACAGCTGTGTGAGTCCATCTTCTAAAATCTTACTAAATTAATTATACAATTCGCTTATCCGAAATATACTACAGGCAACACGCCTAAACCCATTGTGCGCCATGAACAGCAGCTTCACCCTCTTAAAGCGCTTCGCTTTTGTAGCACTCTGTATCCTGACAGTTTCATGTAACGACGACGAAGTGTCTCAATCGGCCAGCGAAGACCTGATCGTGATGAAGGCCGACTACTATGGATTCAATTACGATCAGACAGTGGTTGTAACGGATCCCAACGGCAGAATACTGAGGTCTGCAAAAACGACCGACCTTCAGGACACACCGATGCCCGCCCCCGAAAGCGGATATAGCGGCGACCTGGTTAACGTTTATCTCGTGACTTTGAGTGGTTCTTACTATCAAATCAGTGCGTTCCTCAATCTTAAACGAGGATCGGATTTCGATGGTCCCAACTATCGCTACAATCCCCTGAATTTGAATCATATTGATATCCGCACGCCCAAAGAACTTTCGTTTGATCGTCTTACTGTTAGTACTGATTTCAATGGTTACACTATAGAAAACGCTGCTGACACCGTTGGACTGCTAAACGCCATGTATGCAGACGGTAATCGCCTGTTTGCTCAGGTCGTTAAAAATGGAGAAGCTCATTATGGTTTTATTGACGTGGATCAGCAGCTAAATAGAGCAACCCTCGATCCGTCTAAATTGACTCTGCCTTCCATGAAGAAAAGTTTAAAACTTGACCCAGAAATGGGATGGGCCTTTTTTAGAATGGTGGGAAGTTTCGACAGTGACAGCCGATTTTGGGGTTACAATCTTTACAATGCCTCGGGATCATCACAACTGGACATCTTTTATCCGGACTTAGCATTTGCCAAATATTTCACCTCCCTCAACTATGTAATTGATAAGCGTTCCTATTGGGAAGAACGTGAATCATCTGAGCTAAACCTCGATTATAAGGTAATGGACTTCCGTGGTAACATTATTGATGGAGACCCAAGATCATTCAAGATTGATGTAACAGGAGATTTTGACTACTACATTGCGTCGTACACAGCGGGCGATGCATTTCTTTATGTTTATAACTCCCATCGCTACGGTAGCTTCAGCATGCCGGACTTCTCGCAGGTATATGGATTAAAAGAATTCCCGTTTTCAAAGATCAAGCAGGTGAATATTCAGCTTGTGGATGAAATTGGTCTGACAGAAGATCAGGAGAACTTTCGATACTTTACATCGGGGAAGTTGAAAGTATTGCACAATAAAAGAATTATCTTTTTCAACGCTCCCGTCAATTGAACTTGACTTCGTCCTTAATTAATAAACAAACTGTCCGTAAACTGAATCTCCTTTGATGTTATAATCAGAACAAACAGTGCCGTTAGCCCAACGCCGATAATAGACGCTTCCCAGAAACTTCCCGATTTTAGAAAGCGGCTTCCATCAGTTTTCACAAGGCGATCCTTGATCATGGCAACCAGCAACAGTGTTAGAATAAGCAGGTACGACATGAATATGAGTAACATAATGAATCGAATTTTATTGAGACGATAGCAAAGTATGTGTCATTCGAAAATTCATGGATTTTACCTTTCTATTAGAGGCTCCGTATCGATTGGTGTGGATTTTAGACCTCAGCAAATGAGGAGTGAAGCAACTTCGCACCTCCGCAATCAATATTAATACGGTTGGCCTGGTGGCAGGTCACCGGTTGTTCGATCAATAAGGTCATCCGTCTTCATTTATTCTTGTCTTTAGATTAACTTTAGATTGGCACCAACCAGGCTCCCCCGACTGATGCGATATTCTCTGCTGCTTTTTACGCTACTCATTTCACTCAGTAGTCAATCCCTGGCGCAGTCTCATCATTACCAGTTCGGTCGAATCGATATTGCCAAAGGCCTGTCGCACCAAACTGTTAACGACATTCTCAAGGACAGCACCGGGTACCTGTGGTTCGCTACGGCGTCAGGCCTCAATCGATACGATGGGTACTCGATCAAAGTATTCCGGACTGTTCCAGGCGATTCAACATCGGTTGGCGCTAATGAAATTAATCGGCTATACGAAGGCCCGAACGGCATGCTGTGGATGTTCTCGCATGCCGGTAACAATGTCTACAATCCGAAGACAGAAACATTCATCAGAAATACGAATCCCCTGCTCACAGAAATGGGAATCGCCACGGGCTTAATTACATTCATTAAAAAAGATAAGGCCGGAAATTTCTGGTTCATTCACTACAACCAGGGGCTGTACTGTTATCGGCCTTCTACCAAAGAGACATTTCGTCTTGTTCCCAAAGATGATGATTCGGGAAGCATTTCTTCTTTGAAGATGTCAGCTCTGGAAGAAGACACCAACGGTAACATGTGGCTTATTCATCAGAACGGCACGTTTGAGAAAATCGATCCGGTATCCATGCGCGTGGTCTATCGCAATGCAGAATTAAAAGAGCGATTCGGGAATCAGCTCTTTGACTATATCCTGATGATTGATTCTGATAACGATCTATGGATGGCAAGTGATCGGAACTTCGGTTGTTTTCAATTTGACGTAAAGAACAACAAGCTCACAAACTTCAACAGGACGTCAGCGACGAAACTTACCTCCAACATTGTAAAGAAGGTTGTACAGGACGATGAGGGCAGGATCTGGATTGGAACAGAGAACGGCGGCGTCAATCTTATAGACAAGACCGACTATTCAGTAACGACACTTCTGTATGATGAAGAGGACAACCGCTCATTGAGCGAAAATAGTATTCACTCCATGCTGAAAGATCGCGACGGCATCGTTTGGCTTGGAACTTATAAAAGCGGCATTTCATTCTATCATCCCGACATCTTCCGCTTTCAGATGTACAAGTATCAGCGGTCGAAAACAAACAGCCTTCCCTTCAGAGACATCAACGCCATGGCCGGTGATGCACTGGGAAATCTGTGGATAGGAACCAACGGAGGAGGACTTATCTATTTCGATCGCGCCAAAAATTCCTATAGGCAGTATCTGCACAATCCAGCTGACCCTCACTCGCTCAGCAACAATGTCGTCGTGAGCCTTCTGCTCGATCACGAAAACATGCTGTGGATCGGAACGTACTATGGTGGGTTGAATCGGTTCGATGGAAAACAATTTCACCGATACATGCACGATGCATCGAATACAAAAAGTCCTGGCGACGACAACGCCTGGACCATCATGGAGGATTCTGAACAAAATCTTTGGATGGGAACACTCAAGGCGGGCGTCGATGTGTACGATCGAAAAAGAAACGAGTTCTACCATTATAAAAGCGGCGAGCCAAATTCCATCCATACGTCATACGTTCCTACCATTATGGAAGATCGGAGCGGCAATATTTGGATGGGTACTGGTTATGGCGTCGAGGTGCTGGACAAGCAATCCGGACGTTTCATTCATTACCTAAACATTCCTAGGGATTCCACGTCAATCAGCGACAATGGAACAACCTCGATCATTCAGGACACCCGTGGTATGATCTGGATCGGAACACATAGCGGCCTGAACTTATTTGATCCGGCAACTCGTTCATTCCGCGTTTTTCGTGAAGAAGAAGGATTGGCAAGCAACTACATCTTATCGCTGGTAGAAGACAATGATCACAATGTATGGATCGGCACCCCGCAGGGTCTGTCGAAGATGATAGTCAGCGGGGCGCCCACAGCGGCAACGAATAACTCCAATGATGGAACGCAATTCTCTTTCACAAACTATGGTGAATCGGACGGACTTTGGGGCAGCGCCTTTCACGAAAATGCAGCCTTTAAACTCCCAACGGGCGAGCTGGCATTCGGCGGACTGCAGGGATTTATCATCTTTCAACCGAACGGAATCACCGAAGACAAAACGGTTTCAAATGTCGTATTCACAGACTTTCAATTGTTCAACCGCAGCGTAAAGATCGGCGAAGGAAGAAATGGAGATGTGGTGCTTCCGTCGGCGATGCCTTATCTCAAAGAGATTACGTTGAAACCTTACAACAACATCTTTTCCATAGGCTTCACAGCGCTCGATTTCTTTCACCCTGAAAAGACCAAATACAAGTATAAGCTGGATGGGTTCAATAAAGAGTGGTTGATGACGGACGGAACGCAACGAAGCGTAACATTTACCAACCTTGATGCCGGTGATTACAGCTTTCAGGTTCTGGCGTCCAATAGTGACGGTAGCTGGACAGAACCCGCTACAATACACATCAAAGTGCTGCCTCCCTTCTGGAAATCAAATACTGCACTGGTACTTTACTTCCTTTTTATTATGGGAAGTCTCTTGTTAGTGCGATGGCTGACACTATCCAGACTGAAGTTGAATTTCAAAATTCATCATGAGAAACTCGAGGCCCAGCGAATGCATGAGCTGGATACGATGAAGATCAAGTTCTTTACGAACGTCAGCCATGAGTTTCGAACACCACTCACATTGATTATTACACCTCTTGAGAAACTTATCACTAAATCATCTGGTGATGACGTCGCTCAGTTACAGGTAATCAATCGCAATGCACGACGATTACTCAACCTTGTCAATCAATTGCTTGACTTTAGGAAGGTCGAAGTACAGGAGGTGAAACTCAATCCTTCAGAAGGCGACATCATCGGCTTCATTAAATACCTGGTTTATTCGTTCTCCGATCTGTCTGAAAAGAAGAACATTCATTTGTCGTTTAATACTACTGTTCCTCAGCTGGAGACGTTTTTTGATCAGGACAAGGTGGAGAAAATTCTTTTCAATCTATTGTCTAACGCTTTTAAGTTTACCCCTGAAGGAGGAAATGTAAGAGTAGAACTGTCATTAAAGGAAAAGGACGGAAACAACTTCCTGTTGATTAAAGTTTTCGATACCGGTATTGGCATTCCCGCCGACAAGCATCAAAGGATCTTCGAACGCTTCTATCAGAATGATTTGCCTGAGAACCTTGTTAATCAGGGAAGTGGAATTGGCCTTTCGATTACGGCAGAATTTGTCAAAGTTCACGGAGGTACAATTGAAGTTGAAAGCGAAACTGACAAGGGAAGCTGCTTTACTGTCGCCCTTCCGATAACCAGGCTCGAATCAGAAACAGTGATGAATTACGTACGAACCGGCGAGGCGGACGAAGCACCTGCGGAAGTCCCGAATAACGCCGGTAAGCCGGTGGTTCTGCTCGTGGAAGACAATGAGGATTTCAGGTTCTATCTTAAAGACAATCTCAAATCGTACTACACCATTCTGGAAGCGCCTAACGGGAAGGCTGGGGTTCAGAAAGCCCAGGCAGCAGTTCCCGACCTCATCGTTAGTGACATCATGATGCCGGAAGTAAATGGCATCGAGCTTTGCAACAAGATCCGCGGTGACGTACGCACTTCCCACATTCCGATCATCCTGTTAACAGCGCGTGCTGCTGAGGAGCAGAAGATTGAAGGTTTTGAAGCAGGAGCCAACGACTATATCACCAAACCGTTCAGTTTTGAAATCCTTCAATCAAGGATAAAGAATCTACTGGCGCAGCGCGAGGCTTCACAAAAGCAGTTTCAAAAGCACTTCGATGTGAAGGCCAGCAACATAGAAGTAACATCTCTGGATGAAAAACTGATCAAGCGGGCTATCGAGGTGGTAGAACAGAATATCATGGAGCCTGACTTTTCCATCGAGAATCTTAGCCAGGAACTCGGAATGAGCCGAGTCTATCTATATAAGAAACTGGTTTCGCTCACAGGGAAGTCACCATTGGATTTTGTAAAAAGCATCCGTCTTCAACAAGCTGCCCAGCTGCTTGAGAAGAGTGACCTCAACGTCTCTGAAATAGCGTACCGCGTCGGTTTCAGCAATCCGAAGTATTTCGCGAAGTGCTTTAAGGAAGAATATAAAGTATTGCCCTCAGCGTATGCAATGCAACACTCGGAGAAAAAGTGAAAGGAGTGCCATTAAATTATGCTGTCTGATCTGCCTGCTCACGTGAAGCAATAGCGTGTTCTGAAAATTAAGCTACTGCTGGCAGTGATCATCTGCTGATGAGGAATGCGATAAATACAGCGATCAATAGATAAACGACCATTTCTATTATTAATACGAGGCGGTTCTTTTTTTTCAGGTCATCCATGGATGCGCGAATTGCGATGGCACTAATCTACGTGGGCATTCAATTAACAAGGGGCAACAAATCGTTATGAAATGGGTGTGATTTGTTAGTAACGCCATCTATACACGCAAAAATTGCCACAAAGTTGCCGCTCCGATCGTGGCAATATCCAAAAGACTCATTCAGTTTAGCAGGCCGGACGGATTCTGTCCCTGAAGTTAGTTCAACGTTTTTTGCGGGATGCCGCCAGACGACTCGGATTCGCATAGATGACGCGGACTCAAAGTCATGTGTCGCTTCAGCGATCAAAGCAACACGAGGAAAAAAGTGCAGGCCGTCTGTTACGCTGGTAAGAAAACGATTTCTGCACCTGCAACATCCTGTTTTCCAGCCCTGTTAGTGTCAAAAAGATGCAATTCTTTGCAATCGATTGTTAACATTTATACCCCTCATCGTTAACAATTTTAGGCCCCCTGTTAACATTTCAGTGAGCACTCCTGAAGAATCGAGTACCTCCGACCGCTCCACATCGCACTAATTTACGCAATCGATCCCACAGCCGATTTCAGGATTCGAGCCCATGGCAATTCCGAAAGAAACTACGGTCGCAAACAGACATTCCCAAACCAGTAAAACACTTAGTACGGAACTCAATAACCATCCAATTAACCATCAATTCTATGATCAAAAAACTCTACAGTAGCATGCTTGCAACTGTGGCGCTACTACTCCTCTTCTGTTGTGCGGTCTACGCGCAGGAAAGGGTGGTAACAGGCACAGTGAAGGACAAATCGGGGCAGCCGGTAATCGGTACCAACATTCTGAAGAAGGGTACAACGTTAGGAACGACAACTGACACCAACGGAAAGTTTTCCATCTCAGCAGCCGATAACGACGTACTGGTGTTCTCTTTCATTGGCTATGCAGCACAGGAAGTAAGAGTGGGAGCACAAACGACCGTCGGAGTTACTCTCGAAGAAGATGTTGCTCAACTGAGTGAAGTTGTCGTCGTCGGATATGGAACTCAAAAGAAGAGTGACTTAACCGGCGCAATATCATCTCTCGCGGGCGATGTACTCCGTGAATCTGTGACCGCAAGTGTAGACCAGGCGTTGCTTGGTCGCGTTTCCGGCGTTCAGGTGACTCAAAACTCCGGACAGCCAGGAGGTGCGGTATCAATCCGCGTTCGCGGTACAACCTCACTTACACAAAGCAGCGAACCTCTCTATGTGATTGATGGAATTCAGGTGGGAGGAAATGCTCAGGGAATCTCGGGTTTCGACTGGCAAGGTGGTGCGGGCGGACAACAGGGTGCAGCATCAAACCCACTCGCTTCCATCAACCCTAACGACATCCAAAGCATAGAAGTACTCAAGGATGCGTCTGCAACTGCCATTTATGGTTCACGTGCTGCCAATGGTGTGGTGATCATCACAACCAAGCGTGGCAAGAAGGGAAACTCAACGGTGAGCTACAATGGATACTACGCACTGCAGGAAGTTTACAAAACATTCAATATGATGGACCTTCCAACATATGCTGCCTATAATAATGAGGTCGCGCAGGAAGTATCAACCATTGTATCAAACCCCAACTTCGCGGATCCAAGCCTGCTTGGCCCTGGCACTGACTGGCAGGATGCAGTCTTCCAGGTTGCGCCTATGCAAAGTCATACGATTACCGCGTCTGGTGGAAGCGATGGTACACAGTATATGGTGTCGGGTGGATACTTCAAACAGGATGGTGTCATTATCGGATCCAATTTCGATCGCTACAACGTACGCACTAACATCGATAGTCGCGTACGTGAGGGCATTAATGTCGGAGCAAGCATCGCGCTCTCGAGAAAGAATGAAAAGATCACGCTGAATGATGGTGGTGACGGTGTGATTTCACAAGCCGCTCAGATGGGGCCGCAGATTCCTGTTAAGAACTTCGACGGAACGTATGCTGGCCCTACGCAGCAAAACGGATCTGCACAGATCAGTTCGAACCCCGTCGCTCTCGCATTGTTGCGTAACAACACTGTACTCAACAACCGAATCATGAGTAACCTCTTTGCCGATGTTCAAATCATCAAAGGCCTCAAGTTCAGAACCGAGTTCGCGGTTGATTATAGCAACACACTCAACAAAGCTTTCCTTCCTACCTATAAGTGGGGAACGCTTGTCAACAATACCAGCCAGTTCGCCCAACGTTCTGATCAGAGCTTCTTCTGGCTGTGGAAAAACTATCTGACATACACCAAAACTTTTGGAGCTCACGATCTCACCTTACTTGCCGGTACTGAAGCTCAAAAGGGAACATGGGAGAGCTTTACCGCCTACAAGATCAATTTGCCCAACGACATCCAGGTGATGAATCAGGGACAGATCTCTAACATACCTAATACCGGGGCTTCTGTTTGGAACTCTCTCGCCTCGCTATATGCGCGCGCTAACTACGGATATAAAGACAAGTATCTGTTAACAGCAACAGTTCGCAGAGACGGTTCTTCACGCTTTGGTCCGAATAATCGCTGGGGTGTTTTCCCATCTGTATCCGGTGCCTGGAAAATAACTAACGAAGAATTCTTCCCTTCTAACGCCGACGTCCTAACCAGTTTGAAACTTAGAGTTGGATGGGGACAAGTCGGTAATCAGGAAATCAGAAACTACGCTTTCGGTTCTGCACTTAATAGTTTGAATTCATACTTCGGCCCCGCTGTAATCAACAGCGCCTATTCAAACCCGGATGTTCAGTGGGAGTCAACTTCCATGACGAACGTGGGTGTTGATCTGGAAATGTTCAATGGACGACTCGATCTTACGGTTGAAGCATATAATAAGATCACAGACAATCTCCTCCTTCAGGTAAATCTCCCTGCAACATTTGGAGAACAGGTCGCCGGCCCTCAGGCGAACGTAGGTAGCATGAAGAACAAAGGAATCGAGGCTACGCTGAACACTGTCAACATAGATAAAGGAAAATTCAAGTGGACAACCAATGCCAATATCTCCATTAACAGAAACATGGTTACTGACATGGGCGGCTATCCCATCTTCAACGCGCTTTATTGGTACACCGGATTCCAAACTGCGACGGTAACGAACGCGGGTTATCCCGTAGGTCAGTTCTACGGATATGTAATGGATGGCATCTTCAAAACGAAAGAGGAGATTCAGAATCACGCAGTACAGATCCCCAGCGATGAAGATCCTACAAAGAACAAAATCGAAAGAACAACCGGTGTTTGGTTAGGTGACATCAAGTGGAAGGATCTCAATGGCGACGGTAAGATTACCAACGAAGATCAGAAGGTGATCGGCAACCCGAACCCTGACTTCACATTCGGCTTCAACAACTCGTTCACATACGGGCCATTTTCCCTAGACGTGTTTATGATTGGTTCAGTCGGCGGCGACATCCTGAATTATTCGCGTGCTCGAAACGAGCAAATGCTCAGCAACTTTGACAATCAGTCACTGACTGTGCAAAACCGCGCACGCACTCAATTAAAAGAGGGAGGAACAAACATCAATAACATTGACGATGTAGAGCTGATCAATCCCAATACAACCATGCCACGCTTCGACAACGGCGGTGAGAACTTTAACCACTACATGTCTACACGCTGGCTCGAAGACGGAACTTACGTGAGAATACAAAATCTGAGACTTGCGTATTCACTGCCTGCCTCGTTGATCAGCAAGGCGAAGATCACCAGACTGCAGGTGTACACCAACATACAGAACCTCGCGACATTCACGAACTACTCAGGTCTGGATCCCCAAATCGGCGCTTTCAACCAAAGCCCGTTGCAGCAAAACATCGACATGGGTCGCTATCCCCTGCCGCGTGTCTACACGTTTGGTGTGAACCTCGATTTCTAAACGACTAGCTGAAGATTATTATGAAAAGATATATAAAGTATTTTCTCGCAACTGCACTCACTGTATCGTTGAGCGCTTGCAAGGATGAGTTTCTGGAATACGTTCCGCAAGACCAGGCAACGGTCGACGGATGGTATCGCAATGAGAAGGAGATCCGCCAGGCAACGGCATCACTATACGGCCGTCCGTGGTTCGGTTTCAACGATGAATTTAACTGGCTCGCAGGAGATCTGATGGCTGGTGACATGCACCACAACTGGGACCAGGAAGGTCAGTTCTTCTACATGTCATTCAATGAGAACAACAACTACATCGGCGACGGCTGGCAGGGGTTGTACGATGTAATTTCGTATTCAAACCTCATCATCGACGACATGCCCGTGATCGCAGGCCGATACGGGGTTAGCGAATCGACTATCAATGCAGGTCTTGGCGAAGCACGTTTCATGAGAGGTGTTGCTTACTTCCTGCTGACTGAGTATTGGGGCGAAGCACCCATCATTGAGAAGCCTGCCTCGAAAATTGCATCCGGTGATCTGCAACTCCCAAAGAACACAACGGCAAGCCTATATGAATTTGTCCGTCGTGATCTCGAGTTTGCTGCTCAAAACCTTCCCTCAACCGATGAGGCCGGCCGCGTAACGTCATGGGCGGCGAAAGGTATGCTGGCCAAACTGCATGTTACGCTCGGACAGAGAAGCGTAGGTGGTGCTCCCTTTGGATCTGCAGCCGACTTTGCAACAGCTGCAAACTATGCTGCCGACGTTATCAACAACAGTGGCCTTGCACTGTTCTCCAATTACGAAGACATGTTCAAAATCGAGAACGAGCACAATCCTGAAATTCTCTTTGGACTACAATGGATCAACGGCGGATACGGTTACGGCAATAGTCGTCAGGCACGTTTTGCGCGTAGCAGCCGCGTTACCGGCGACTCCCAGGCATGGGGCGGTGGAAAATGTATGACCCAGAGCTTCCTGAGCACGTTTCAGGATAATGCTGGCTCGGCGGTAGATAAAAGACGAAGAGGAATCTTCATGCAAACAGGTGATGTGTATAGCTACATCGCGACAGCCGACGGTGGTTATGTATACGAAATCGTATCGCGGGATGATAAGGGCGTGCAACTGGAAGGATCTACTCCAACTCTGAATAGCCTTAAGAAGTATGTTGTTGGTAGTGCTGCTGATCACGGCTATGTGATCTCCAACCAGGACTCACCACTCGATAACTACATGCTCCGTTTGTCTGACGTGTACCTTCTTTACACGGAAGCTCTCATGGGTGCGGCAAACAATTTAGGAAGTGGACCAGGCCTGGATTCATACAACGCAGTACGTGCACGCGCAGGTCTTGATCCCAGAGGATCGGTAAGTTACGTGCAGTTGTTTAACGAACGTCGTATTGAGTTTGCTCTCGAAGCACTTTCATGGCTGGATGTAAAGCGTCGTTATTATCGCAATTCATCGGATGCACTTGCCTATCTCAATGCCCAGGGTCGTACTGATCGTTATTATCGCATCAACTCCAACGACAATCGTGAAAATGATCCTGCCGGATATGAGTTGGTAGCAGCAGGTACAACTTCAGCCAATGGCAACCAAAATACCGATCCGGTGGTGACCTTCAACGCTGCGAAGATGACTCTTCCTATTCCCGGCAGCGAGATGGTAGCCAACCCGTTGTTGAAGGAAGAGGCGGTTGATTATGAATTCGAATAACAAAATTGAACGACAATGAACTTGACCCGATATAATAACTTATTGATTGCCCTTGGAAAGATTGTTCCAGGTCTGGCGGTCGGTGCAATGCTGATCGTGTCATCCTGCGAACAGGACGGCGATGGCATGCATCTCGAAACACCAAATGGTGCTCCTGTCATCGATTACATACGACAGCCTGATCCCACAACTTCAGACTCTCTGTTAGTGAGTGCATCGTTGGGGACCGGAATTGTGATCGTAGGCGAAAACCTCGGTGGTACACGCTCAGTTTGGTTTAACGACAAAGAAGCGAGCATCACACCCACCTTTGTTACCAACAAGACAATCTTCGTGAGTGTTCCCAGCGTTGCTCCATCAAAGATCACGGACAAGATGTACCTCGTCAATGCGAATAAGGACACGCTTGCCTATGACTTCGTAGTGTCGATCCCTGAACCCGAACTTTATGGCGTTCGAAACGAATGGCCACAGAAGGGAGAAAATCTCGTCATCAAAGGAAACTACTTCTTCGCACCGGTTACTGTAACATTTGCCGGAGGTGTAGTGGGCGATGTGGTTTCGGTTTCACAGAACGAGGTTGAAGTAGCCGTCCCTGATGGAGCAACCGAGGGTCCGATTACGCTCTCAACCAATTTTGGAACGATCGAATCCACGTTTCACATTTGGGATAAACGCAATGTTATCCTCAACTTCGACGACAAGGTTGCCAACGGCTGGCGTATTGGTCTTAGAGAAAACACCGACGGCCCAATCGACGGAAAGTATCTTGTAGTGCGTGGCAACATTGCCAAGAACCAACGCGATGAAGGACCTGGCGCTCCGGCTGAATCACCTCTGACAATGGAGTTCTGGGGCGGTCCTGCAGGTCGCACAGAAAACTTCTATCCTTCTTACCCGAACGCTTACCGCGACTATGTGTTGAAGTTTGAAGCCAAAGTGAAGAAGTGGTACGGTGGCTATCTCAACCTTTGCCTGGCAACTCCGGGTCATTCCGCAAGCAACCAGGAGATCTGGAGCAATAGCATCAACGCCCGGGCTGTGTGGGCACCGTGGACTGCAGCTGGTGCTGAGTTTTCAACAGATGATCAATGGATCACGGTGGTTGTTCCCATGTCTGAGTTTCAATACTTCATGGATGCTCCCAACGACGTGGTCTATACGCCCAATCAAAAGTTTATCGAAGCCGCGGCAGGATCGTTCAGCACCTGGATGCTGGGCTCACCTGAAAATACCGGCAACGCCGTCGAGTTTTATATCGATAACGTCCGATTTGTTAAACCATAGTCTAAACGCAGCGAATCATGAAAAATATTGTTCGATATAAAATAAAAGCCCTTGCCTTGCTGCTTGTATGGACGGGATGGATATGCGCATCGTCGTGCCAGGAGGATGAAGAACCATCTGCACAGGTACAACTGTTAAGCTTCGGTCCCAGTGGTGTTCACCACGGCGATCAAATAACTTTCTTCGGAGTGAATCTTGACAAAGTAACGGAGATCGTTCTCCCACCTGCAGTGAGTGTACCCAGGAGTGCGTTTTCCTCTGCGTCAAAAGACAGGATAAATATCATCGTACCTGCAGAGGCCGAGGCCGGAAAGGTAACGCTGAAAACACCAGACGGCGACATCGAATCAAAAACGATCTTGAACTTCAAGGTGCCGGTAGTGATCACCAGCATCACGCCGGAAGCCAAGCCAGGAACCAATATCACCATCAAAGGTGATAAGTTGAACTGGATTGAAGAGTTGACATTCTCCAGTGATCTTACCATCAAAAAGGAAAATTTCGTAAGTCTCTCACTTACTGAACTCGTTGTTACAGTTCCCATGGAGGCACAATCTGGATATATCTTGTTTGCCACAGGTGGAACGGATCCTTTATCATTCGGTTCTGAAAACCAGTTGACGGTAACACTTCCAGCAGTAACTGCGCTCAATCCTTCTTCTGCGAAGCATACCGAAGTGATTACACTTGAAGGAACGAATCTTGATCTGGTAACATCGGTTGTGTTTCCCGGAGGAACTGAAGTATTCGCTCAGGCTTTCGAGAGTCAATCCGAGACAGCAATTAAAGTAGCTGTCCCTGTTACGGCAGTGAAAGGCAAACTGACTTTGAAGCAATACTCCCCCGTTACTGTCACTCCGACGAACGAATTAACTATTCTCCTTCCGGCAGCAACCGCAGTAACACCTTCGCCAGCGAAACCAGGCATTGACGATATCACGATTACAGGTACCAATCTCGCACTGATTGC
Organism: Chryseolinea sp.; assembly: GCA_049840655.1. Taxonomy (GTDB): domain Bacteria; phylum Bacteroidota; class Bacteroidia; order Cytophagales; family Cyclobacteriaceae; genus Chryseolinea. The sequence goes on along the minus strand of JASGJX010000018.1, from coordinate 240,116 downwards.
TGAATTGGGCTTGCCAGGATCAGGCGCAGTACTTGCATCTGCATTCAAATCAATTTCAGACACGCAGATCGTTTTAACATTGCCCGCTGGAACAAAATCCGGAGGCATTACCTATAAAACGATCCACGGTTATTCAAACAACCTCGGCGTAACGGTACGCATACCCGCACCGGGCCCTGCTCCCCTGCCTATTACTTTGTATGATGAAACAATTGCACCAGGCGGCGGTGACTGGAGTTGGAGTAAAGTGACTTCCGATCCGGCAAGCACAGAACAGTTCTATTCTGGTGATGTTTCCTGGAAGTTCGAAACAACTGGTGGCGGTGGTTTATCATCTGGCGGAATAACAGCGATTGATGCATCCGGTCAGCAGGTATTTACCTTCGCCCTCTACGGCGGACCGGGTACCGATGGAGCGAAAGTAGCAGCCATCCTCAACGACAACTGGAGTGACTATAATTCAGTTACCCTGGTCGAAGGAAAATGGACTGAATACCAAATTCCTTTAACCTCGTTCCCAACCACAGACGTTACGAAGATCGTACGCTTCGCCTTCAAGGTTGATGATCGCTCATCCTCTCTGATCTATGCAGATCGCGTTGGATTCGGCCCGGCAGGACCTCCACCATTGGACTACTACATCTTTGATGACGCTACTCAAAACAGCTGGTCAGCATGGAATGGCTGGGATCTTGTATCGAAAGACTTCGCTTCTGAAGAAGAAGTCTTCAAGGGATCAAAATCAATCAAGGCTGTATACAGCGGCCAATATGGCGCCATTCAGATTGGCAGAGGAACTGCAATGGATATCACCGGATATTCTAAACTGACTTTCCGGGTGTATGCTTCCGCCGCGCAGAATTTCATTGTACAGCTCAACAACGACTCAGATAACTACCTGAGTATTCCACAAGGATGGAGTGAGGTAAGCCTTTCTATTGCCACAATGAATGGAAACACCAGTGCGGTGAATGAAATTCGACTTAAGAACAACAATGGTTCGACACCTGTCACGATCTTCTTTGACGAGATTGGTTTGAAGAACTAAAGATTAACGTAGATGATGAAGTAGTTGTATTTGTAAAGGGGTTGCTTTGGGGCGACCCTTTTATTTACTTCCTCAAAACAGAAACTTAATTGAACTGGGATTTATTGACGGAGATGTTGATTATGACTCGAAAGTGGGTAGTGATGGCGCTTCTTTTTACAAGTAGCATGTTTTCATGTGGCGGCAGTGATCCCGATCCTGAACCCGAGCCACCAACTCCGCCCGTTACTGTGGCCGATAGCGTTGCTATAGTCGTAAATGTGGCAGATCTCAAACAGGAGATGATCGGATTTGGAGGCGCACTCACGTGGTATAGCCCCTGGGTGGCAAACAACAACAAAGTGAACGAGATCGCCGATCTGATGTTCGACGACCTGGGCATCGATATCATTCGCTTTAAAAACTGGTATTATCCCAACAACTATCCCATCGATAAAACAACAACCGACATGCCCGACGACAATGCGAAGTCGCATTGGGATGCTACAAACAAACTACACGAACTCGCCAGGGCCAGAAATCAAGACGTTAAGGTCCTGCTCAGTTCATGGGGTCCGCCAAAGTCGCTCAAGAGCAATGGCAAACTTCAGGAAGGTACCCTGAAGAAGGATGATAACGGTTTTATGTACGATGCTTTTGCCGACTATTGGATAGACGTGCTCGACCACGTTCCATTTGATCCGGACTATATCAGCATCCAGAATGAACCGACCTATGTAAACGCGGGTTGGACAACGTGCGAATGGGCAATTACAGAAACATCGGCGCTGCCAGGCTACAACACGGCATTTAACAAAGTATTTGATAAGATTAAGGGAAGAACTCATGTTCCACTGATGATGGGTCCCGAGTCACAGGATATTCCGAAGTTCAGTTCTTTTGCCAATGTCTTAAAGGACAATGCCAACTGCAGGTTGTATGCCTACCATCCCTACAACATTACTTCCGGCACCTCTGCTGATGCGACAATTGCTTCTCTGAAAAGTGTCGGTGGTTTTTCAACAAAACTCAATCTGATGACCGAGTTCTCAGACAACTCTCACCGATTGGTTCAGCACTGGTGTATTCATTCACAATGCACTGGTTCATGCAAACAGCTCAGGTTATATCTATTGGAAACTGGCCTGGAATACACCCGCTTCCGGCGAAGATGCGGCCATGATCAGCATGGCTTCTTCGACAGCGACGGGTACGTACAAGGTGACACCTTACTATTATCTTATCAAACATTTCTCAAAACATGTTGATGCCGGTTATCACCGCGTTGCATCAAGCTCCTCAAACGCATCGCTGTACACGTCTGCATTCATCAGCACCGACAACAAACAAATCACGGTTGTTGCTATTAACAATGGAACAGAAACCGCAAAGGTGTACTTTGATGCTGCCGGTAAAACCATCACCAGCATGAGTGCTGATCAAAGTAAGACAGATAGTTATTACAAGGCGCTGCAAACGCCGACGCCGAAAAAGTCAATTAGTCTGCCCGCGAAATCAATAACAACGATCGTGCTGAGTATCTAGACGTAAATACAGCACCTCGCAGTGCTGGCTCGTAAGTTTCCCGAACATTGAAGTCCCGGGTGTTGAATTGAGTTAATGAATCCAATTGATCTAAAGATGAAAAACATATATAGTGGTTTGTTGTTAGTAATGGCACTCGCGATGTTCAGCGGATCCTGTAAACACGATGATGATCCTGAGCCTACCCCAGATCCTACTCCAGATCCCAAGCCTGAGACTGTATTGGATTCACTCTATCGACCTGTCGATCCTTCAACGGCTGCTTCAATCGGCTTCTTTCTAGACGAATGGACACCGAAGGCCTTCGCGATTCCGGCATCCAGCGATGAAGGAGCAATCAGCGACAGCGCTCCCACCGATACGATAAACATCGATCTCAACAAGGTGATCACGAAAATTCCCAAATACATCTTTGGAAACAATGCCAACCAATGGATGGGACAGATCGCCGACCAGCCAGCGCTCATGGGATTCTTAAAAGACCTGAATACCGGTCTGATGCGTTTCCCTGGTGGAAGCATCAGCGATGTATACTTCTGGAATGCTCCTGTTAACTCACCACCTGCCGACGCTGCAACGACTATCTATAACAACGATGGCAGTGCCAAAACAATGGCAGCTTCGGATTGGTGGTACGGAACGCGTCCGAAGAGCGAGAACTGGACTATCGCGCTTGACAACTACTATACGATGCTGGCTCAAACCAACAATACCGGAATGATTTCGGTGAACTATGGGTATGCGCGTTATGGAAAAGGTATTGACCCGGTGGCAGCAGCCGCACATCTTGCAGCGGACTGGGTGCGTTATGATAAAGGGAGATCGAAATACTGGGAGATCGGAAATGAAAGTGCCGGCACGTGGGAAGCTGGCTATAAAATCAATCTTGATGACAACAAAGATGGCCAGCCGCAGATCATAACGGGTGCTCTATACGGAAAGCATTTTAAGGTGTTTGCCGACTCAATGAGAAAGGCTGCCCAGCAAATAGGTGTATCCATTAAGATCGGTGCGCAGGTAATCGGTAATCCTCAGGCAAATTCCGGCTTAACCAACGCTACCTGGAACAACAGCATGTTCGGCGCATTAGGCAATGATGCCGACTTCTTTATCGTACACAATTATTATGCTCCGTGGCATCAAAACTCGACTGCCGCCGTCATACTTAAATCAGCACTTACCGAAACCAAGGCAATCAGCACTTATGTCACTAGCAGCGCGGCAACCAATCAGGTACAGATGAAGCCAATCGCGATGACCGAGTGGAATATTGAATCAGAAGGAAGCAAGCAAAAGGTTTCCGCGGTTTCAGGGATACACGCAGTGTTATGTGTAGGAGAAATGTTAACCAACGGGATTGGTCAGGCTGCCCGATGGGACCTTGCGAACGCATGGGAGAACGGAAATGATCACGGACTTTTTAATAACAGCGCGGGTTCTGCCAACGCAAGCGAGGGAACCTGGAATCCAAGGGCAGCATTTTACTACTTGTATTACATGCAAAAGTATCTTGGCGATCGTTTAGTAACTACGTCAGTAGTACCGGCCAATTCTGATTTGGTTGCTTACTCTTCTACATTTTCCTCAGGCGAGGCGGCAACAATTGTTGTTAACACCGCGACAACAAATCGCACAGTAGTAATCAACATCAATCACTTCAGAGCAGGATCCAAATATTACTGGTATTCACTGAAGCCTGGCACCGACAATGGTGAATTCTCTGCAAAGGTGATCGTAAACGGAGCTAACAGCGCGGGAACCGTCGGCGGACCGCTCACATACAGCGCTATCAAACCATTCTCGGCAGCAATGTCGTCGCAGTCATTCAAGGTTACAGTTCCCGCGAGAACCACATTCTATATTGTCGCCGAGAAAAAGAGATAGCACTGTCTGGAATCAGAACTCGCCCTCTGGCAGACTCACAATATCTATATCAGATTCAATTTTCAACGCGTCACAACAAAAGTATCAGGTTGAAGTAAAACTATTCTTTCACCTCCACACCTGCTTCAAGAGTCGAACTCTGCTGACTACGCATTCTCCTGACAATAAACGGAAGCAACAAGCCCTGACCAAGGATAGTAAAGAGCACAACGGCCGTCGTCACAAAAATGATTTCATTTCGCATCGGAAACGGACTGCCATCATCCAGCGTTACCGGCAAACTGATCGCCATTGCCAGCGACACAATCCCACGCATTCCGGACCAGCTAATGATTACGCCATCCTGAAAGGTTAACAGCATACTTTGCGACACTCTTCGCTTGCCTTTCTGATTACGCGGATCATTAAATACCATCAGAAGTTTTCTCCTCTGCAATACAACACGAACACTCCTGATGACGAGCGCTACAACGGTAATGATAAACGCATATCCAATATAGGGCATCCAGAGTCGCTGATCGATCGACTTCAAGACTACCGGAAACTCGATACCGATCAGGATAAAGATCAACCCATTGAGCAGAAACACGACGATGTTCCAGATCGTCTTTGACCCTTGCTTCAGGCTATCAGGAAACAGTTTGTGACTAAGACGCGTAAAGCCAAACCCAAGCGTAACCACGGCAATTACACCCGACACATGCACTTCTTCAGCTACCAGATACGTGACAAATGGAAGTATCAGTATCAGGCTAAGCACGGCCAACTGTTGACTCCAAACCAGTCTGAGGAAAAATCTGAGGGCAATAAACACAAGCGCACCTACTGCTATGCCGCCAACGATTAAGATCACAAATGACAACATCGCGTCCCACCAAACAAACGCAGTCCCGGCAACTGCAGCGACGGCAAACTGGTACGCCACAAGTGCCGAGGCATCGTTGATCAGACTTTCGCTCTCCAGAATCGTGGACGCGAGTTTCGTCATGCCCAGGTTCCTCGTGATACTGATGGCCGCTACCGCATCCGTTGCGGCGAGTGTGGAACCCAGCACGAAGGCAACAGGCCACGCCATGCCAGGCATCATGAAATGGGCAATTACCGCGATCCCTGCAGTTGTAATGAATACCAATCCAAAGGCAAGCGCTCCAATCGTATCAAGATTCTCACGGAAGTCCTTGAAGGAGATATTGAACGTCGCTTCGAATAATAACGGCGGCAGGAACAACAAAAAAATAATTTCAGGTTGCACCTGCAACGACGACATAGATGGAACGAAACCGAATGCTAAACCGGCAATGATCAATAACATTGTCGACGAAACCTTTAACCGTTGCGACACGCCCTGCAAGACGGTCATTACTCCAAGCACCAGTAAGATGGTTACGTAACTTTCCATGCAGCTAATATATGATTGGAGAACATTGACATACGGGCACCCGGACCAAATCTTTTCATCTATCTTTAAGATGGGTTTACTGTCCCTGCGCAGATTCGTTAAACTACACAGTTCAATTCAGAATTACCATGCTGATCCGCAAAAACACCAAGGCTTTTAAGACAATACTGGAGATTATAACTACGTGTCAGGAACGAGCAGACCGCGACAAACTCGTTCGTCTCTACATCACAAAAGCTGGCCACTCAATTGCAGATCGGATTAACATTGAAGGGATTCAGGGTGAATCGGGTTTGTTCTATGAGATGACCTATCAAACAGTGCTGAGCAACTTACAATCCTCAAATCATCAGCTCTGCGTAAGCGATGATGTTTCGGGCATTTATTTTTTTCATAGCACGTCTAACAAAGTTTGGGACGAAGCACCTTTCGAATTTGACGAGGCTGTCAAGTCCGAATTCAGTTCATTGCCAGAGCTTCCTGCGGTAAGAAAAAAAGAAAAGGCCTCAAAGTTCGATATAACCGGTCCTGCAGAAAAGTCAGACAAATCTAAAAGTAAAAAAGAAGTATCTGCTCCGTCAAAAGCAAAAGGCGAAACAGGTAAAGCAACAAAACCCATCAAGTCAGCACCGGCGATCAAAGAACCAAAGCAACCGGACTTCAATCTTAAGCACGATATTCATTTCACCAACCTGGACAAGGTGATATTCCGCGACGCGAAACTAAGCAAACGCGGCGTCCTTGAATACTATGATGAAATCTCCGATTATCTGTTGCCATCGCTGAAAGACCGTTCCGTGTGGACTAAGAGAGATACAGATACCCTGAAGCCTTCAATAGAAATGAGTATGGAAGGCTTGTTTGGGAGTAACGAAGAGAATGTACCGGAGTGGATTAAAAGTTATTCAGTAACTGAAAATAAACAAAAGAAGAACAGGCTGCTGTGCAATGACAAAGATCATTTGTTGTTTTATGTCGAGACCGGTAGTCTGCAATTTGATCACGGCTTGTCAAAAACGAAAAGTCACGATTCTCCCGACTACATGATTATCGGGATTGATTCGCCGGAGTTCGACATATCCAAAGCTGTTGAAGTTGCCCTCGCGACGAGAGAAATTCTGGAGGGTCTCCAATTGCGCTCCTGTGTGAAGACCGATGGAAGCTCCGGATTACACATTTACACTCCGCTCGAAACAAACTCGACATTCGATTCAAGTCAACGTGTTGCAGAATACATCTGTAAACTCATAACCTTGAAGATCCCGGACAAGGTCGCTTTAGTTGGGTCCGAATCAAACGGCTACGGAAAAGTAACATTGGACTATTTGATGAATGCACGAGACAGAGCCATCGTTGCTCCATATTCACTTGTTTCCGGACAATCGACGATCGTTGCCACACCACTGACCTGGGACGAGGTAAACGAAGATCTCAGGCCTGAAAGCTTCAACCATGAAACTATTTTCAAAAGGCTCAAACATACCGGCGATCCGCTTGAAAACCTGAAGAAGAAAACAAATGCAGATGATCTCCTGGAACGATTGGATACTCATTATTCGTTCCTGTTTTGATGCAGTTCATATAACTGGGTCTTCATACAAACAGCTTTTGGCCCGACAAATGCATGAATCACTAATAGCATCAGCGACAAAGAATTGAAACGAGTAGGTGAAAAACGCTTCCAGGCACTTCGTCCGTTCAGCAGCAGAAACTATCGGCTGTATTTTTTCGGTCAGTCGTTGTCGCTCATCGGAACGTGGATGCAAAGAACCGCTGTTTATTGGTTAATCTATGACCAGACGGGATCATCCTTCATGCTCGGCGTTGCCGTTTTTTGTACACAGTTTCCTTCTTTCCTGTTGTCTATTCTCGGCGGCGTGGTGTCTGACCGATACAACCGATTCAAAGTATTACTCGGCACGCAGGTGGCATCTCTCATTCAGGCAGCTGCGCTTACCGCCCTCGTTATTACCGGACAATATGAAGTGTGGCAGATCCTGGCGCTAAGCGTGCTTCTGGGCGTCATCAACGCTTTCGACGTGCCCGCCAGGCAAGCTACCGTGTACGACATGATGAGCAACAAAGACGACGTGCCCGGGGCAATCGCACTAAATTCTTCAATGGTGCACATGGCGCGACTCATAGGCCCCGCGTTGTCGGGAATTGTACTTGAGAAACTGGGAGCAAGTGTCTGCTTCGCTATCAATGCCATTAGCTTCGTCGCTGTGATCGTGTCATTGCTGATGATGAAACTGCCCCATCACAAGATCGCATCACACCCTACCAATGCATTCGCGGATCTCAAAAATGGATTCATCTATTTAAGAAATACTCCAGAAATCAATCGCGTCATGATGATGCTCGCGCTGATCAGTCTGTTATCTCTTCCTTATATCACGTTGCTTCCGGTTTATGCGAAAGACATTTTCGCCGGTAACGCATCCATATTTGGATACTTGAACAGCTTTATTGGATTGGGTGCTATTACCGGTGCTTACTTTCTCGCCTCGAGAAGTCCAGGTGCTGATCTTAAAGGCATCCTGTTCATCAACACGATTGTTTTTGGCATCGGACTGTTATCTTTTTCGCACGCTACCATGTTACCAATAGCATTGGCGTTTCTTTCGATTACCGGATTTGGAATGATGTCACAAACGACCATCAGCAATACACTCATTCAACTTGCTGTAACACCAACCATGCGAGGTCGTGTGATTAGCTACTATGCTATGGCATTCTTTGGCATGCAGCCGATCGGAAGTTTAATGATTGGTGCATTGTCTCACCGTATCGGTCCACAAAATACTATGCTTGTGCAAGGCATCATCACCATCATTATTGCATTGATATTCCTCCCATTTCTGAAGGCAAAGTTGTTACGGCGACGTGACAAGATGAAGATCGAGCAGCTGAAGGAGAGAACGATTGAAACGACCGGATAAAGGCCCATTCTGCGATGGTATCAATGCGTTTAACGTCCGTTTAACTGTTACATGGACGTTTTTTTTCCGACAGATTTTGACAACCTTCACGGTTTAATCTATTTCCATCGCCCCCAAATGAAAAAAATCTTCTCACGCCTGTTCATACCAGGGCTGGCGCTTGCATTGTATGCCTGTAGTAGCCCCGGTCCAAAGACCGAGAACACGTCTCAAAATGCTTCACCGGGTTCACTCGACCGCACTGTGCTACCGATTCGCGAACCCAGTTATCCAGAAGACACAACTCTTGACGCACGCAATGCAAAGGTTCCTCAGCGTTTTGAGGTGAAAGCACCTGACAACTCACCTAACGTTGTAATTGTCCTGATCGACGATCAGGGCTTCGGACAATCCAGCGCATTCGGTGGTCCTGTCCAGGAAGCAACAGCTGAAAAGCTTGCCTCAAATGGTTTGAAGTTTAACCGCTTCCATACTACAGCGCTTTGCTCACCATCACGTGTATCCATACTCACCGGTCGCAATCATCACCTCAATAACGCGGGTGCTATCATGGAACTTGCGACTGGATTCACTGGTAATACGGGTGTACGTCCAAATAGTATTGCTCCACTTGCTGAGATGCTCCGCCTGAATGGTTACAGCACTGCAGCATTCGGCAAATATCATGAAACAGCTCCCTGGGAAGTTTCCGTATCCGGTCCATACGACCGCTGGCCTACACGCTCTGGCTTCGATAAGTTTTATGGATTTATTGGAGGCGAAACAAACCAATGGGCACCCGCCGTGTACGATGGCATCACCCGTGTAGAGACTCCCGACGATCCGGATTATCATTTCACCACCGACATGACCGACCAGGCAATCAACTGGGTCAACGCTCAGCAATCTCTAACACCAGATAAACCATTCTACATTTACTTCGCGCCAGGAGCTACTCATGCGCCACATCATGCTCCGAAAGAATATATCCAGAAATACAAGGGCAAGTTCGATCAGGGTTGGGATAAACTCCGGGAAGAAACACTTGCACGACAGAAAGCATTGGGCGTAGTTCCTCAGGAGGCCCAGCTCACGCCACGCCCGAAAGAGATTCCGGCATGGGACGACCAGTCTCCTGAACAAAAGAAACTCTTCGCGCGTCAGATGGAAACATTTGCTGGCTTTGCTGAACACACCGATCATGAAGTTGGCCGACTGGTTGGAGCATTGGAAGAGATGAAGGAACTGGACAACACAATCTTCATTTATATCATCGGCGACAATGGCGCTAGCGCAGAAGGCGGCCCCGAAGGAGCATACAATGAAATGATGGCCTTGAATGGCATCATCGGCAATGCATCACAGATGATGAACCATATCGATGACTGGGGAAGTCCCAATACATTTCCGCATTACGCCATTGGATGGGCACATGCAGGTAATACTCCTTTTCAGTGGACCAAACAAATTGCTTCTCATTTTGGCGGCACACGTAATGGTATGGTTGTCCATTGGCCAAATGGGATCAAGGCAAAGGGTGAGGTTCGTTCACAGTTCACGCACGTGACAGACATTGCTCCCACAGTATTGGAAGTTACGGGATTACCATTCCCAAAATCAGTTAACGGAACGGTACAAACGCCTTTCAGTGGTACTTCATTTGCCTTTGCCTTTGATGACGCAAAAGCCGCAGACCGTCACACGACTCAGTATTTTGAAATGTTTGGAAACCGTGGCATTTACAACAACGGTTGGGTTGCCTGTACGCGCCACTCCATTCCATGGGTCCTCACGACCAATCCCCCGCTCAGCGAAGATGTTTGGGAATTGTACAATGTTGATGAAGACTTCTCTCAGTCGAACAACCTGGCAGCAAAGAACCCTGAGAAACTTAAAGAGTTACAGGCAGTGTTCTTCGATGAGGCTATAAAAAACCATGTATTTCCAATCGACGACCGTCGCGCAGAACGACTGGATGCATCAATCGCAGGGCGGCCAGATCTGATGGGACCACGAAAAGTACTGTCTGTATATGAAGGAATGACAGGCATATCCGAGAACGCATTCATCAACATCAAAAATAGAAACTATACTATAACCGCTGACGTGAATCTTAAAGACGCCAATACGAATGGTGTCATCATTTCACAGGCAGGACGATTCGGCGGATGGGTGTTATACATGAAAGGTGGCAAACTGCATCACGAATACAACTTCTTTGGGCTGGAAAAGACAAATATCGCATCACCAAAGATCATCAGCCCCGGAAAACATGAGCTCAGGTATGAATTCGTCGCCGATAAGGCCTTCCAACCTGGGACAGGTGGCAAATGTACGCTTTACGTCGACGGACAAATGGTTGCGAATGGAACTATCCCCAAGACTCAACCCTTTATGTATTCAGCCGATGAAGGAGCAGACGTTGGCGTTGACAACGAAACCAACGTTTCAAACGACTATAAAGAGCGACACAATAAGTTCACCGGCAAGATCAATAAGGTTACTATTGACACCAGCAAGAACTAATCGCGATCATCACCAATCTGCACTAGAAATTACATTAACCTAAAAAAAGAGCCTGGCAACGGGCTCTTTTTTCTTTTGGCTTTAATTACTGATGCCCTCAGCCTTCGAGGGCTTGTTCTTGTTCAAAAAGTGCTTAAGCCGAAACCGAATGATGTTATCGGTCGTCTCATATCCGTCTTCAAGAGTGTTTCGCGATGACTGCAACGTGTACATCAGTTCAAATCGTACACTATAACTCAAACGATACCCTATCCCTGTCCGAAGTCGAAACCGGTTAGCAAAACGTTCCTGAACATCCTGATCCATGACAAAGAAAAATTCGCCATCAACAATCGCATACCAAAGATGGTCACCGGCCTGCATAGACTTCTTGTTGATTGGCGTGATTGTCTCTGCCCTTAGCCGCGTACGCGTGCTGTGCTCCCATACATCCGTCTCGCGTTCCAGCATATTGCGCTGCTCAAACCGGATGAGACACCGCGTCAGAATCCGGCTGTTCGGAGTAAAATGAATTCTCGCACCCAACATCTCACGGACTTCCGAAGTGGTGACAGAAGTTTCCTGATAGGTCCTGCCTCCAAACACGGCTCCCATTACGTCGAGATGATTTGATACGGCATACTCGGGTGTGATCTGAACGTCCAGTGACCGCCATTTCGGTTGCTCGAGAACTGTGCTATAAGTTGAAGCGAATTCAACATTCCATGAATTGGCAAAAGGAAGGTTCAGCATGTACTCTGTCCATACCTGCGTGCTGGGCGACTGCGCGTTACCAACACCATAAACAATTGACAACAAAAGGGCACTGATAATCCGCTTCCTCATTGAATGGAGAAATGTCAAAACTTTTTCCCAAAGGTAACGCCGAAAATCCACGTGTCGTACGCATTGATCTTGTTGTCGTATGCAAGATTAATCCCCAGTGTCCAGCCTTTCCGTAGCTCAATCTCATACTCGACGCCGGCCTGGACGACATTATAATGTTCATGCTTGTCGATCTCCTGCCCCGCACCAACCAGAATTATCCAATGCGGTATCGGATGCCAGGATACCACACCACTAATAACAACAGGAAATGCGCGGACAACTTCCTGATTGTTGTCGTGACTTTCTATCTTGAACTGCTGCAAAATGAAGTCGTTGTGAACACCAACGGCAACTTTCGGATGGAACCAATAGTCATAGTTCAGTCCCCATGCGGGAACCAGGAAAAGCTTATCCTGTCCGGAAACACCCTCTGCTGCAGGGACAAATGCATTCGCCATAAAAAGCGACAACTTATGTTTCTTTCTCGGGCCATCATCGGCGTGAGGATACTCTTGAGCGAACAGTGAAAAACAGCTCCAAAACAAGATCATAAACAACGTGATATTTCTTTTCACCAGACGAATAGGCTAGTGTCTGAGAACTTTGGCGCTTATAGAAAAGAGCAAAACGGAAACTGGAACGACCAAATAGGTCCACTGAAATGATCCATCAGATCTAAGTACAAGCGTACCAAACGTGATCAGCAAGGTTAACAAAAATGCGTTCCAAACCAGTTCTTTCAGTTGTGTAAAGTCATTGATCTTTAACCATGGCCATTCAAGCGATTTAAAACCGCCAAGCTCAGGATAGAATAGTTTTACAAAGCCTGCTGCCAGTATTAGAAAAACCAGGGCCACAAGGAACAGATCAAGTGATTCTACAATCTCGAGGCCCGGCTTACCGTGGGCTCCATCCGTAAAAAGAATCTGAAAACCATGAACCGATTTGTACACACCGAATCCAACGATAAACAAAAAATTGACCAGCATGGTGAAACCAATGATAGCAATGGCCATTTTGAATATTCGCTCCATCTCTCAAATGAGTCTTCTGTCTCTTGCTACTTGACTCTGATTGTGTAGTCCTGATTTCGAGCGTCGATCGTCATCTTCTTCGCGGGCAGATTCAAAGTTGTCGTGGAACCATGTTTCGTACCATTATTAAAAGCCTCGTAGTTCAGCTTCCCGTCAAGTTTATCTTTCCCTAACAAGCTGCTAAATTCCCGGTAAGTACAGAGATATGTTTTCGGATCGATACGCAGCAGCAGTCTGTCTCCAGGAACGCGAACATCATGGGAAACAGCTTCAATCATTCCTTCTTTTTCAGTAACCGTAGCGTTGCTGAAAAAGTCAAGCATCTCTCCCTTGGTCATGAAGGCATATTGCAGCGCCAGACCAAGCGCCTTTTCGATGTATTCCATCTTATCCTCGGCAGCGTTTGCCTGCGCAGCGCCGCGTAAACCAGGCTTCTTCTTAACAGTCGTTTCTGCGTCTACAATTTTAGTCTCGAGTTTTCCATCCGACGTGAAACTGAATTCTGTGATCGTTGTTAGTTTCAGCTGACTTTCCATAAATACTTGTGACCTCCGCTTCCATACATACTCCTTCAGCTTCTGCTGATTTGCCTCTTCAGCTTTTGATACTTTGAGCGACAAGGCCTCTTTATCAATTTGTGAAAAAGCGTAAAATGGCACGGATAGAATAAAAATCAGAATCAACGCTATTGCTTTCATGTGGTTTTTTGGTCTTGATGATTCAGTTGACTCGTTCTCAGGGACCAGGCCTGGAAGAGTTTGAATGATAATTTGCATTGGAGCTCAGCAAGGGCATACCTTCCAACACATTATCGGACGAAACTAGAACTCTCATTTTTATTGATCAAAAAGTTCCTGTTAATTAACAGTATAATGACATCATCAGCGCCATTCCAAACTTCTGAAATAAAAGCTCAGCTTGAGCGGATTCTAAGTTTTCCGCTGTTTATAAATTCACCGATACTCTCTGGATTTCTCAGGTTCATTGTTGAAACGACACTGGCAGACGAGGCGCACCTTCTAAAAGAGTATACGATTGGTGTTAATGTCCTTGCTAAGAAAGATGGATATCATCCGCAAACCGATGCTACCGTCCGGATACACGCCGGCCGTCTACGCCGCGCGCTCAGTACGTATTACAGTGGTCCCGGCGCAAGTGATGCCATCAGTATAGTTGTTCCAAAAGGAAGCTACATTCCAAGATTCGAACAGGTCCTCACTTTATCAACTCAGCACAATGAAACCTCCGTGCAAGTCATGCCAAGACTTGCAGTTATCCCCTTTCACGTTGCCGAGGAAGATCCGGTTAGCTCGCTGGCTGATGGACTATGTGATCAGATTTGTACAGAGCTCGGAAATTTTACAGAGCTGGCAGTCGTTTCGTATTATACCTCCCGAAAGGTTTCGTCACAGCATAACGAGGTCGGAAAGGCAGCACTATTGCTGGACGCCAACTACCTGCTAACGGGCAGCATACAGGCGGCGGATGATTCAGTACGCATTCGCGCGCAGCTGATTCAGGCGAGAAACCAACAACAAGTTTGGAGTGCATCCTATGAAAAGGAAAGGGCTTCCTTGAACACGTTTCAGATTCAGGATGATATAGTTAAACATGTTGTCAACCAGATCGCCGGAAGTCACGGCATCATATCCCGCGAGGTAGCACGCGTAACTCCCGGCAAAAATCTGCTCGACCTTAAAGTATACGACGCAATCTTCTGGTACTACCACATGGTGAACTACCAGAATGCTACCGTGTTCAAAAAGGCTTTGTCTTCAATGAAGGAAGCGATTCGGTTAGACCCACAGTATGCGTTGGGCTGGGCCATCCTTGGAGAAACTTATGTAGCAGGAGTTTTTAATTCATTTGATTGCGGATCAGAAGATCCTCTCAAAGAAGCAGTGCGGTGCGGCAAGGAATCATTAAAACTCGATCCACGATGTCACCATGGATATCAGACGTTGGCATTAGCATACCTGTTTCTCCATCAGAATTCAGAATGCCTTAAGACTGTTGAACAATGGTTGAGTCTAAAATCAAATGCCGCAGGTATCTCTGGTGGTTTGGGCTTCTGCTTGATTTGCGCCGAGGAATATGACAAAGGTTTTACCATGCTGATGGATTCTATACAGCTTAATCCATACTACCCGTGGTGGTTTAACGGCGGTCTTAGCTTCTATTATTATGTGAAGGGCGAGTGGGAAGAAACTATCTACTGGGCAGAGAAGATGCATCTGACAAGCGAATCGTGGGAGCTGATTTTGAAAATAGCCGCTTATCATGAAATGAATGATGACGAATCCGCCAGCGACTGCGCAGCGCAATTGAAGGATCGTTTTCCTGGTATCATGAACAATATCAGCAGCTATGTTGGTGCTTTCCTTCAAAGCAGGAAACTGGTCAGTCAACTTTCCCTTTCATTGCAGAAATATTCTGAATAGCCTTGCTCCTTGCGGTTTGAATTTTGATCAAACCTTTTAACTATCTGCAGTCATGAATAAATAACTCGTCGCATCCAGAATGAGATCCCAGCGCTAACACGTGCCGGTCTAAACGGCCCGAAATAGCGCACCGCCGCAGTCTGTCGAAAGGCAGTTCTTAAGCGCCTGCGGGTTCCATAAATTAGCATGATGTCCTCCCCCTCGCACAAGGTCAATCCGATCGTAATTTTCACGCTCGTGTTTGCAGTGGTTGTTATCGGCGCTGCATGGTTTGTGTATCCACATTCTCTCGTGTTTGTCGGAATATTCTGGTCTGCTGTGGCCCTCCTCTTTGCAGTATCGTTTTGGTTTCGGGTAAAGCCGCGTAAGATTGATCCTGCAGTGAAACAAAACATTGCCGCGTTACAGGACAAAGGCGTTGCTCTTCATCACGAGCATGAAGCAGTACTTGACGAACGTGACATAGCAGTGCTATCAAAGACGATGAGACAGACAATTCTAGTCATCCCTGTCTGCACAATCATCGGATTCATTGTCGTTTACTTTTTCATCGAAGGAGGACCTCTCGCTTACGCAGTGCTATTGATCTTCCTGCTTCTGATCGCAGCTTCTGTTTTGATGGCAATAAAATCCTATCGAAGAATTATCGAGAAGGGAATCAAAATTGTTGTGCGCGGGGTAGTCACTGAACGATGGAAAATGAAATCGGGATCAGGTGAAGACGAACAAGTATCTCACTACGTGAAAATCGGAGATCGTCAACTTCAGGTGATCGAAAGCTTTTACAACGAATACCTTACCGGCGATGCTGTCGAAGTTCACTTTGCGGAAATCATAGGCAAAATGCCGCATATCATTCATGCTAGCAGGATAAAAATTACCAATGAATAATTTCCGGGCGGCTATCTGCCGCAATGGAACTATAACTCATGTTAAACCGGAAGCCTCACCCAAACGGAAGTTCCAACCCTTGGCGTTGACGTTATGCTGATCGTTCCTCCCAGCTTCTCCACGATCTCCTTCGTTATAAACAAGCCAAGTCCGGAGCCACTTGAATTCTCGGTTGCCCTGTAAAACATTTCAAAGATCTTTTCATGATGCTCCTTGCCAATACCGATGCCGTTGTCATGAACAACGATCGTGCACGTATTGTTTTCGATCGTCGTCTCGAGCCTAATGAACTGCTCTTCTCTTCTCGGGTCACAATATTTAATCGAATTTCCAATGAGATTTCCCAGCACGGTCTTCAGACGACCATAGTCTGTCACGACGGTGATATTCTTATCAGCTGCATGTGATATATCAATTGCTACCTTGGAATCGGCATACTTTAATTCGTCAACCGTTTCTTTCGCAACCTGCGCCAGTGATACTTCACTCTTAACTACTTCCCGGTGGCTATTCCTGGAATAGTGGAGAACATCTGTAACAAATTCATCGAGCTTGCGCACGCGATCCCGAATCATTCCGTGATAAGCATATATCTCCTCCTTGCTTCCGGCAAACTCGGAAATGGTTAGCAGACCGAGCACTGAACTAAGTGGCGACCGCAGATCGTGCGATGCACTGTGCACCAGCTGATCGAGCTCACGATTCGTCTTCTTCAACCATTCGTTCTGATCGAGCATCACGAGCTCTGCACTTTTTCGCTCGGTAATGTCAATGATCGACCCGACAACAACATCAATATTGCCCTGCTCATCTGACGTACTCAGGCCACTATCGTATATCCAGCGATATGTGCCATTCTTGTGAAGGCGACGCGATTCATTTTGGAATGGTTTTCTGTCTGCAAAATGCTCCTCGATCTTTCGATGGAGTTCCGGGAGGTCGTCAGGGTGCATCAGGGCCGAAAGATCTTCGATC
Organism: Chryseolinea sp.; assembly: GCA_049840655.1. GTDB lineage: Bacteria > Bacteroidota > Bacteroidia > Cytophagales > Cyclobacteriaceae > Chryseolinea. The sequence goes on along the minus strand of JASGJX010000018.1, from coordinate 222,666 downwards.
ATGAAGTCGTGTAAATCATGGGGTCCATAACCCATGATCTGCTTCCATTCATTACTTAGGTACAGCGTGTTGGTCTTCACATTCCATTCATAAATGCCAGCACCACTGCCTTTAATTACAAGCGAAAAACGCTCCTGACTTTTCTGCAGATCGTCGGTCAGTTGCAGGAGATGTCGACGTTGCTGCTTGAGGTCGGCCTCTGTTGCCTGTTTCTGATGGATCCAGAATTGCAATACGACAATAAGACAAACTATCGCCGTTGTTCCGCTAGCAAAGAACACGACCGACTCACCCGTCTTATCAATGTCTACTTTAAAAAGTTCGAAGTCACCGAAAAGACTGATGCAAAACAAGATGTAGCTAACAATTACAAATCCCCAACGAGCTGCACGATACTCAAACGGAATGATGACCAGCGCCCCGACTGCCACCGGGGTATAGAGCATTAATACTTCCTCCAAAGAGAGCGAGAATGCAAAAACAACGATGTTGAGCGTAGCCAGCCCGACGTAGGAGGAAGCCGTAAATTTACGTATTCGGTTCAGATACAACGCGAGGCCTAAGCCTCCGAAGAGAAACGTGTAAAATGGCAGTACGCCGGGCATAAGCCCGCGAATGTGGAAAAGGTCAAATAGGAAGAGCGCGATCGCCACCGAAAGAGCCAGCAGCAACACTTGTGCGCGCAGTACAGCCTGCCTTTCCACTGTTGAACGCACCTTTGACGTAGTGTCCTGATCGGGCATGAGGGTTGTTTAGCTCTAATAAACACAAATTACGCTAGAATAATATCATCATTTTTACCCAAATGAATGACACTTAACGGTGTATCACTTATTGCAAATATGAACTTAGGATATTTCGATATTTTTGATCCCGGTTTTCAGCGTCTTTAATCCAAAATACTATGATTCGGTTTTGGTTTTTGTCAGTCCTTGTTGCACTCGCTTCCTGTTCGCGGCCTGATAACGACTCCAGCACTAAGCCCCTTCCGTCAGTCGCGGAACTTCCGTCGATTAAAGGAAAAGATAATTATCTCGAATCGCCATTCGTCACTGCCGGAAATCGTGTATACATGATCGGCAACCAGAACGGATCATTCACCGATCTCGGCTGGCATATCAAAGACGAAATGGGGGGCATCTGGGACCACCCTATCAAACTTCTTGATGGATTTTCTGCCTCGCTTCAGGTTGATGGTGACACCTATTGCCTGGATTCAGGGATGCAATTCGTAAACTATCCGGTAGGGAATGAGCATCATTATTCCTGGAAGACTGGAAAGGTTGATATAGAACGATTCCAATTCGTACCCGACGACATAGAAGGAGTAGTCATACAATACAAATTGATCAACAAAAGCGGGGAACCTAAACAGATCACACTCACCCTCGATGTGAAATCGGATTTGCGACCAACGTGGTTATCTGACAGCCTGAAAATAAAGGACGGCGCCGATGACGTTCGATTCGACGCGAGGGAGAATACCCTGGTTTTCAAAGATCAGTCCAATCCATGGTTTGCTGTCGTCGGTTCGATGTTACCTGTAAAACATAACGAGCACGGTGCACGGTGCCGGCTGCAGCACGCGCCTGACAATGGTGTTTCCGGTAGCATCAGCATTAATGTAACCGTCCCCGCGAATGGCGAATCGATTATTCCCCTTTACATAAGCGGTTCCTATGAATCAGAAGAAGCCGCTTCAAAAACATTCAACTTGCTTCGTCAAAATGCGGGTCACTATCTGTCGCAGAAAACTGAGCGCTACCAGGAAATTGCGCGTCGGTCCTCCATCGACATACCGGATGAAGGCATTGCAAATATGTACGCATGGATGAAGTTCAATACGGACTGGCTCATCCGCGAAGTACCATCCGAAGGCGTTGGCCTCTCCGCCGGTCTTCCCGACTACCCCTGGTGGTTCGGTGCGGATGCCACTTATTCACTACAAGGTGTACTGGCAACTGGTGATCTTCAGCTGGTAAAGAATACCATTCTGTTACTTAACAAGATCTCCAAACGCACGAACACAAACGGAAGAATCATACATGAAGTATCAACCAATGGTGTCGTGTATAATCGGGGAAACGTAAATGAAACCGCTCAGTTCGTAACGCTGGTATATAACTATCTTCAATGGACTGGCGATGTACAGTTAGTAAGGGACATATTTCCAGATCTGAAAAAGGGAATTGACTGGTTGCTTATTACGAAAGATCCAGATCGCAACGGATACCCTAATGGCAGTGGTATGATGGAGATTCCGGGACTTGAATCAGACCTGGAGATGATCGACGTCGCCGTTTACACGCAACAGGCTCTGGCAAGTGCATCTGTCCTGGCTTCAACAATCGGCGATCAGCGTCTCGCCGACGAATATCGCGCGCGGGCAGAAAGTCTGAAGGGAAAGATGAATTCCCAATGGTGGGTAAGTGATCAACATTCATTTGGTGACTTCCGCTCGACAGCGGAAGAAGGGAACCATATTCTGAAAGCCGCGCTTGTCAGATCGGATACGATGAAGAAAGAGGAGTCAGTGAGAGAATTAAGGGCGCTCCAGCAACGACTGATCAACAAACCTATGCACGGAGACGCTACATTCCTCATCTATAAGAACTGGGTAGTAAACACTCCTATGGAAACAGGGATTGCCAGTCGCGAGCACGCGCTTGCCGCACTTGCATCTTCGTCACGTTTTCAAAATGCGTTCGGATTGTTTGTGACAGGCATCGACAAGACCGATGAACCTGACAGCGTAGTCCTTGCATCCCGAAGAAAAATCTTTTCATACACGGGAGCCGTCATGACATTGCCAACAGGCGTCATCGCGGTCGGTGCCGCGCGATACGGACAAGTAGACCTGGCGTTGCAAGCAATGAAAAAGCTGGAGCGCTCCTTCAGCTACGCACTGCCTGGCTCGATGTACGAGGTTTCCCCCGACTTTGGGATGATCACTCAGGCCTGGAACATCTATGGCGTCGCCGTCCCTATCGTGTCGGGCATTTTCGGTATCCAGCCCGACGCTCCTCATAAAGCGATTCGCCTCTCACCCAAACTTCCGACAGCCTGGGATCACGCAGCAATCAGTCAGGTTCGCGTTGGAGATAACTTAGTTGACCTCTCCATCAAACGCGACGGAAAAGAACTGATCTGTGAAATCGAACAGACAGCAGGAGACTGGTCTGTCGAAGTAGATGCTAAGGCTGTTTCAAACATTAAATCGGAGGGCAATCCTAAATCCACCACGGACGGCTTCAAGCGTCTAAGCGGAAACAAAATCAGCTTGCGTTTTGCCGCTAAATGAGGCCGTCAGAACATTGTGTAATGGTGTATCTGAGAACGGCATGCGCAAAGATGCGTGAACTCAACTCCTCTGTGCGCGAAGAAATGTTAACCGCAAAATGTAAAACTCTAAATGTAAAATGTAAAAGGCAGTTAAGTGCAATTTCGTGTGTTTGCTACTAACAACTAAATACCAGAGGCCAACTCTCGACTCAAAACTACTCCTAGGTGTGCCGGCAACGTTAACCGCAAAATGTAAAACTCTAAATAACTCTAAATGTAAAATGTAAAAGGTAGTTAAGGGCAATTCGCGTGTATACAACTAACAACTAAAAATACTAGTGACCAAACTCACGACTCAGGACTAAGGACTAACTACTATTCTCAACAATTGCTCATAGTTCATCAAAAGCAACTGCTCTCGTCCAGCTAACTCCTGCATATTCATCGACAGATTATTAACCGTGACGTCCGGATCCTGAGTAGAGCTGCTTAAAATAATGGCTGCTACTGTCGATACCTGATCGATTACATTTTGCTGCAACGAGTAGTTGTCTGTAAGCAATTCGAGATGCGCAAAATCAAATTCGGAAACTATGCCTGACGCATTTGCCGCATTCCAGGAAGTGGAACGTGGATACACTTTGTAAATGGGTTGCGCGCCCAACACCCGACGCACATCGAACGGCCTTTGTGTTACATAGCGTCGCATAGAATCCTGACTGGTGAGCCGCTGAACAATAAGATCGTGCTGCTGCACTGCTTCCGCCACAACGTCTTTATTATGTTTTATTTCTGTAATGATGCGCGAAAGTGCCTCACGCCGTTTTGATTCCGTCTCGCGTTTGTCCGCCAGACCCTGAAAGTAAAGGCCCAGCAGTATACCAAGGACGATCAATGCACTTTCGATGATGAGATCTGTTATTCTTCTTCCCGATGACATAACACAAGGTCTGAAAATCGTAAGAATGCACCAAACCTCACCAAAGCCAATGGCCCTCATATTGGGCCACAGCTTCTTACAACGTTAAACTAAATACTAAGACGACTAGACACCAAACTCACGACTCAGGACTAAAGACTCAGGACTACTATCCATGTTTGACCCAGATCAGGTTCTTGACCTCGTACCCAAGCTGTGATGCCTCCTGAAGAAACCACGTACTTATTCGTTCCGGAATAAACGGTTCTCGCGACAATATCCACAGATAGTTCAAATTCCGTCCTGCCACCAACGCATACTGGTACAATTCATCAACTGCGATAACATTGTAACCCGCGTAGAATGGTCCGAAGAAGGAGACCTTTAGTTTCCCAACGTTCGGATCAAGTGCAAACTTCGCCTTACCAATGCTTTCCTTCCATTCATTTTTCAGAACGTCGAACCCACGGTTAACAACCTTGATGGTGCCATCCGGATTGACTGAGTAGTTGGCCGTTACATTATCGAGATTTCTTTCGAAGAAATAGTCGAGCCGTGCGATCTCGTACCATTTGCCCAAATACTTATCCTTATCAAATGGCGTAACGGGCTTAGTGCCCCTCGGAGCGGTAGGTCTGGTATACATGAGGACCGGGACTGCTGCAGCTGCCGCGATCGCAGTCCATAGAATTTGCTTGCTTTTCATGCCTGTAACCTCTCAAACAGCGGACCAACAATAGCACATACCCCATCAAATACTTCGTACGGGTTACCACTGGCCAGACCGCCACTTCCTGTCCTCATAATTACACGCCCGAGGTATTAACTCTACGCACTTCCCTGGACTTATCATCTTTTCCTTATGTTATTCCCCAGGCTTCAGCCATTTCACAACGTCAGCCCAGGAATAAATCTGAAATGTCTTATCATCACTCATCGCGATAAAGAAACCCTGAGGATATCCTGGCAAGGAAACATTCGTGACTTCGTTTCCATCACTTTCAATAGTAGACGCTTTGAGTATACCCACCGATGGATGCTCGTGTGGGTTTGTGATTGTACCTTCACGTGTGAAAAAATGAAACTGATTTGCCTGCTGGTCGGAGACAATGATATAACCACGCACTGAATCGGTTTTATAGATTGAGATTCCCTCGTGATTGTCAGCAAAGCCCCTCGTACCAAAGATGGCGAGCTCGCGATTTGAACTATCAGGATGAGCATAGTACTTGCGCACGCCCGAGCCTTCATCACTGTAATAAACATAGCCCGCTTCGTTGTCAACAGCTACGGCTTCGATCTCGTGGATGCCACTGTATTCACCGAATGCACGAACAAGAGTCGCCTTAAGCTTTCCGCTTTTTCCGTCCAGTAGGTATTGATACAGGTATGATCCCGAAGGTCCAGACTTCCTTGACACGATAGCATAAATGTTTTCATCGTGTTTGTACAACGCAATGCCCATCGGCAAGCGGGCTGTATCATTCTCAAATACCGGCAGACCACCGTTGTCCAGAGGCTTCATATCCGGCACACTGAACACGCGGATCGAATTGGTATTGCGTTCTGTACAAACTGCTATATCAAATTTCTCCTTCCCAATCACCAAGCCATAAGCCACATCGACATTGTTGGGACGCTTGATGCCGTGGACGGTTTTGTCCTTGATCTCGTGACCGTCAAGACCAAAGACATACAATGCGCCGTCACCGGTATCACCACCTTTGTCAGTACCGATGATCAGACTTTGTGATTTGTCCACTGTGTTAATCCAGATCGCCGGATCATCCGTGTCGAACTTTACGGAATCCGTTATAACGACTGGTCTGAGCGCCGCTACCGAGTCGCGGGTTTCCACAATCTGGTCCGCAGACTTGTTTTTGCAGGCAACTGCCACCAGCACCGCCAGCAAAACTACTGTTCTATTTACGCGCATCAGTGCTAGTCTTTCTCAAAAGTAAAAGTTGCACCGGCTTCGTCGGCAAATAATTCGTCCCCTTCCGCAAAATGATCTTCATCTATCACCTTCAGAAATTTGATCGTCATCGTTTCAGAAACAACATCATACGTCGCTTCTATCTGAAAGTCCAGCTCATCTTCAACTTCTCCATCGCCGCCAAGAATGAAATGGCTTCCCTCCAAAGATAGCTCACCATCTTCGGCATCATAATCAGCTTCGACCTCAATCTCCAGGTGCTCCATTTCGGTTTCAATCTCACCATCTTCGCAGGTAGTTACCTGTTCCTCTTCGGCGAGTTGTACGACGAACTTCATTTCTCCGAATTCGAACTCCGCAGTGACCTCTCCCGTAACGTCATCGAACGACAACTCTTCCAGCGAAGGATTCAAGGGACCAAATACTGCCTTAAACTGATCGAACGCTTCTTCCGAATCCAGCTCCATCTTCCACTCGCCTGCTACATCAGTATCCAATACTGCGTATTCAAATGTAAGAGGCGCGCCAAGGATCACATTGCTTCCGCCTGATAGATCAGACAACGTAAACTTAAAACTTCCTTCTGTGTCATCGTTGCCTGGAAGTGTAAACACGATATCAAATGACTCAGGAACCGTTTTCAGATCATCATCAACATGAATGGTAATCGTTCCCGACGTGCCTTCGCCCTCAGCGGTAAATTCAAGCTCACGCTCGAAAACGCAATCATCATCTTCGTATTCATAAACGACCTTATCGATCACTACAGAACCGGCCATATCTCCTTCAAGATCTTCGATGGAATAATGCAGCGTCAGTTCCTGGCCTGGCAAGTCGCCTATATGATCTGCAAAGGCAACCTCCAAACCGTAGTCTTCCGCGTCGGGAAGGTCTGCTCCCTCGTCCGCGTCCAGCACTAATTGAAGTGGAAAATTTTCATCGTTAGGATAAACGTCCAGGTCATTGTCGACACACGACCATCCAAAGACAACGAATAGCAAAAAAGTATATTGACTAAATTGTTTAATACGCATGGTAGTTCAGATTAGAGATCAAACTTTAAACCGACACGACTCCACCACGAATAAAACTCGCGCTGGATGTAGTGATTTTCATCATCCATAAACACCTCGAAAGGCTGATTGGTGATGTTGAGGAACTCGGCGAAGAGGCGCAACCGTTGTGTAACGGCCACGGTAGCTGTCGCGTCAAGTTGAACACGACGTTTTACGAAAAGGTCTTCACTGGCATCACCACCAACTTCGCTGAGATACTCGCCATTAAAGTTGCTGGCAATTCTGAAGTTCACGCGCTTATGATCATAAGCCAGTGAGAAGTTACCAACACTGGTCGCCTGACCGGGTAATCTGATCTTTTCGGTACCACTTCCACCCTCACGCGACTGAATACGGGCATCAGATGATGTGTAGGTATAATTCGCGTACACCGACAGCCCCTTGAGAAATCCAGGCAGGAAGGTTAGATTTTGTTGGTACGCAATCTCGAATCCTACAAGGTCAGCACTTTCACCATTCTGCGCCTGTGTTAACGTCAGGTCAACACCTTCCGCTCCAGGATAATTCGAACTTTCAAATCGATGATTGAAGATGAAGTTATCGAGGTTCTTGTAGAAGAATCCACCTGAAAGAATCCCGACGTTTCCAAAGTAGCGTTCAACCATCAGGTCGATGTTTGAAGCATCAACTGGTTTGAGATCCGGATTGCCAATAGTTCCCTCACGGGCACTGAACTCAATCTCCTGGCTGGGGATGATATCCTGGAAATTTGGTCTGGCATACGTACGGGTGAGTGCGAGCCGGACATTCGTGTTATTGTCGATCGCATACTTCGCATGTAATTGAGGAAGAAAGAAACCATAGTCTGTCGATCCTTCAATAGGAAGGATATCGTCTACTTCATCCTCGAAGTTGTAGATGACTTCGCTCGAACGATAGTCAACTTTCGTAAGCTCATAGCGCATCCCGCCAAGTAGCATCAACTTCTGAAATTGAAGCTTGGCCATCACGTATCCGGCGTATACGTCTTCTGATGCCGTGTAGGCTTCCAACGCTTCGGCTGTCTGCTTGTCTTCCACATCAAGTTCATAGCCGTACTGATTCGCATTGAAGTGAGAGATTACTTTCGACGGATCCGCGCTGGCACGCAATGAATAGCGTCCCGAAAAGAAGTCCTTGTCGACAAGTCCGCCCGCATACTTCTCAAGCGTATAATCACCTGTCTCAAATCCTGGGAAAGTCACGTCTCCGCCATTCCATCCAAATACATTTTCTGAAACGCGGTATTCCTTTTCCTTCATGCGCACCTTACCGCCAAACTTGATAAGGCCATCGCCGGCTCCTGCCTTGAACGGAACTGAAATGTTCAGCTTTGCAGTCTTGTTGACGTCGAGTGCATAAGTCCTTCCCATGACGAACTCGTCGAATTCGTATAGGGTATTATCGAGGTAAGGATTCTCGGGATTGTCCTGAGCAATACCATCAACCGTAAAGGATGGGAACTTCGGATTAGTAGTGTAATCGATAGTCAGCGCATCAAACTCTCCAACAGATCCGATCTCTGTGTCAAAAGGTGTATCCTGGACAGCTTCGGCATAGGCAACTTCATAGTCGAGGCGAAACTTATTGAAATCGTGCTTAGCCCCCAGGTTGTAACTGGTGATCATTTGCTTCTCAAGGCGATCCTTGGTGTAGCGTTCAATAGCATTGTCTTCAAAAGGCGACTCATCGATGTTTGGAACAAAGATGTAACGGCGTCTGACCTCGTGATCGGTGAATCGGTTATAGATTGTTCTGAAGTAGATTTCATTCTTGTCGTTGAACCGGTAATCAACTGTTCCGCTGAGCCCAAGTCTGGTACGTTGCAGAACATAATCGCGAAGTTCGAAATCATTGTCATCGCGTTCCCAGTCGTCGGACCCACGGTCTGTAACGTAGTAACTGGAGTTCAGCATGATCCCCAGTTTGTTTTTCATGAAGCGTTTGCTCAATTCCAGCGCCCCCTGGAAGTTTGCCTTTTCAACGAGATTGTTGTAGCCAGCCAGAGCCGAAGCACTAATGCCGAGATTCTCCGACTGAGCCGTGCGTGTGATAAGGTTAACGCTTCCACCAATCGCATCGCCATCCATATCAGGTGTAAGTGCTTTAGTAACTTCAATAGATGCCAGTTGATCAGCGGGAACAGCATCGAGGGCAACGTATCGGACACCAGCCTCAGGAGACGGAATTTGTTCTCCGTTAATACTCACGTTGGTAAACTGGGGCGCCAGGCCGCGAACCAAAACATACCTTCCTTCACCCTGATCACGTTCGATGTTCACACCAGGCACGCGCTGCAACGCCTCCGCTACGTTTGGATCGGGAAAGCGACCAATCTGATCTGCACTTACGATGTTTTTGATATTGTCAGCAGTCTTCTGTTGATTGAGTGCCTTCTGTTGCCCCATCAGCGAGCCTGTAATCACAACGTTCTCCAGCGTTTTGAAGTCACTCGCAAGCTTGATATCGTGCTCAGTTGTTTGAGCACCCGATACCGATACTGTTTCTGAAAGCACGGCGTAGCCGATATAAGAAATCACAAGAACAACGTCACCTTCCGCAATACGCAGAAGATATTCTCCGTTTACGTCAGTTGTTGTTCCTGTTGCCGTTCCTTTGATAATAACAGACGCACCGGGCAACACCTCACTGGTCTGCGCATCGGTAACACGGCCCCGGACTATTCCAATGACAGCGCTGGCGTAAGTTCTTGGCTCGCGCTTTGGTGCCGCCTTCACCATGATCGTATAATTCGCCTGCTTGAATTCGAGCGCAGCAAGCGAAGCAACCTGATCCAGAGCCGCGCCGACAGTCGTCTCCTTTGCCGAGATTCTTACCTTTCGGTTGAGCGGCATTGACTTATTGCTGTACGAAAAGTTAAAGTCTGTACTTGTCTCGATCGATTGAAACATCTCGCCTATCGTCATATCTATATCCGCGAATCGGATTGCAACGCGATGTACATCCTGTGCATTGCCATCATTGGCAAATAAGGAGTTGAACAGGCCGCATTGCAACAATAGCGCAACCGTAATTCCCCGAAGCAAAAGTCGCGCGGGGCCGCACCTGAATGGTAATAGTTTGTTCATTTTGTTATAGTGGGTTATTGAGTTAGTTCTTATTAAATCTTTGCCTTTGCACACACAGCTGTCAACTAGTCACAGACACGGTACGACGACACACTGTTACTCACATCCATTGCCAGACAGCGTCACACTGCCATTAGCTGATATTTGAAACTTTGCGCCAGTCGTGAAAGTGATCGCCTCCAGCACGTGTCTCAAACTTTCATTTCTATACGTGCCCGTAATTCGGCAATGTGACAAACGCACATTGTCAAGCATGACCCTTACTCCATACCAGCGTTCCAGCTTTCGCGCAGCCTCACCGAGAGCAATGTTGTCAAACACGAGCGTATTGTTCATCCATGCCAGAACCGCGTTTACGTTCACATGAGAGCGAGTCATGTGGCCCGAACGACGCACCACCTCGACGTGCTCGTTGGGAAGCAGAACCTCCTGCTGCAATTGATCGGAAACTTTCACCTTCCCCGTCGCCACAGTAACAGCAACGGCTGCGCTATCGGCATCTATATTAAAAGACGTGCCCAGTACTTCAGTCGCTACTTTATCGGTATGCACAATGAATGGCTTCGAAGGATCGCGCGTTATTTCGAAGAATGCCTCGCCACGTAAATAAACCTCTCTTGTTCCTCCCGTGAACCTTGCGGGATAACGCAGACTGCTGGAAGCGTTTAGATGGATCGTACTTCCATCGGAGAGTTGTATCGTTGTGCGCTGCCCGGGTGATGTATTCGCTTCAGCGTATTCAATATCATCAGAAGGAAGTAGTAACCTCCACACAAGAATGCTGCAAACGGCGAGTACCGAAACCGTTGCGGCAACCTTGAGCCACATCGGAGGGGTATGTATGACAACCTCTTCCTCAATTAAATCAATCCTGCTATTTAGCGATTGCAGCGATCGGCTTTTGTTAATAGCAGGTGTGAGGATATCCTCTCTGTTCCAGGCAAGCGCGTACTGTTGAAAAAGCCTTTGATGATCAGGGCTTGCGCTCACCCAATCGAGAAGTTCTTCCTGCTCTTCAGTGGTTGCCTCGTTCGACAGATAGCGAACGATTAAATGTGACGGTTCGTTTGACATGAGTCCGGGTTCTGATGTTGTAGAGCATCAAAACCAGTCGACCCACTAGCCGTTTGTGTTAACGATTAGTTAAGTGAAGATTACGCTTTTTCGAATTGGAGCAGATTGGCCCTGATCACCTGCAGCGCCTTCACCAGTTGGTTCTCTACAGTCTTTTCAGAAATGTTCATGACTTCCGCTATCTCTTTATAAGAGAGACTGTCATAACGATTCATGATAAACACCTGACGGCACTTTGGAGGGAGGTGCTGCACAACGGAGGAAACGAACGATTGCGTTTCCTGAAATATAACTTCATCATCGGCGCCGCGGGCCCCCACAACGTCAACAACATCTTCTAGTTCGTCGAGACTTAACGTGCTGATTTTTTTGGAAGATATCACCCGATAGCAGGCATATCTTACTGACGCATAGAAGTATGCACGCACGCTGCTCTCGATGTTAATAGTCTTGCGGGCCTTCCACACGCCAACAAAAACATCCGACACCAATTCCTCAGCTTCGTCCAGTGTGACATAAGCGCATGCAAACCGACAAAGCGGCACATAGTACAGCTCGAAGAGCTCATTCATCGCATGGCGATCGTCACGTCTCAGTCGGGAAAACAAACTTGCCGGGGTAGCTTCCATTTTCGCCGAAAAGATGTGTCGGCGATGGGACTTGACAAAAATGTGGGCATTACCAAATTGATAAATTGTTCAAGTGGCAATAGCCGGAAGTGGCGATTCTGCCTGATAAAGAATGGCAACTGATAGCTTTGAATTCAACCAATCATTGACCTACCAATCTCCGGAGTCCGTTCCCGATACCTCCTTTGATCATATTCCCATATCCATCATCCGGCAGGAAACTGACGAAGGAATGTGCCGTCTCATAGTTGCGTCTGGCATTGACAACATCACCCAGGTCCTCGTAACCTTTTCCTACGTTCAGATACAACGAAGGGTATAGTCCTTTAACATCATGGCTATTGATATTCAATGCCAGGTGCAATGCCACTTCATCCCATCTCAGTTTATCGGCAGCATCCTGCTGATGTCTTGCTACGTAGTGAGCCGCGGTGAGCTTCTCCAAATCGTTCGAAGCTTCGGCCCAGGCCTGAATAAATAGCTTGCTTGCCTCTTCAGGATTGCCTATACCCTCGAAGTCCATGCCCTGAGCACAAAGCTTAAATACTGGATTGTTTGGATCGAATTGCATACGAGTTTCCTATAGCAAGCAATATTTCACCTCAATCAGCGCTGTGATGTCTTTCAAAATACCGTCTCAGATACTTATACGAAAACCAATAGACAACAAATCCTGTAATGAACAGCAATGAAATAAAATACGGCTGATATTCCTTTACAACAAATCCTTTCAATGGAATGATCAGTAGATGTCCAAGGTTGAGTGCAGCAAACCCAATACCCAGTCCTACGATGAAATACACCCAGCCCTTCTGGTTATACGCCCTGGCCAGATTTCGGAATTTAAAGGCCGGAAAAAATATGATTGACATCAGACCAAAAAACAATGCCCATTGTATCAGGACGCCCGTCCAATCTTCGGTAAGCACTTTTGGATTATCCATAACGATTTCTACACTGTAACTAGTCCTTTCGTAGTTCCGCTAACACTGTCTGCAACGTATTAATACCCCAGTGTTCAAAATACTTTCCATCCTTCACGCGTACAATGTCAATGACATCAATTTTTATCTTCTTTCCAGTCGCTGGTATATCAAAGATCTTTCCCTGATGCGTCGCTGTGATCGTTTTTCTCGACACAACCTTGTCACCTTCTGCTATTTGATCATGGATCTCAACTGCAAGATCCGGGAATGCCGGTCTGAGAACAGTTGAAAACGTAATCCACAATCCGTCGGCATCATTGGCATTCGGAGGAGCAGTACGATTGATGAATTCACCGTGCATGATTTGTTTGAACGTTTCGAAATTACCTCCTGCCAGAACTTCTTTATTGAATCGCCTGACGACTTCTTTGTTGCTTTCAAGTTCTTGTGTAGTCATCTTCCTGATTAGCTTTCTCCATTAATATTCACTTGTGAATGCAGGCGCGTTCGATGTGCCACATTCAAGATATTACACTGACCAATCAATTGATAATCTCAGCCTTCGAATCAGCCTTCAGCTTTGCTATGCGCTCCTGCCACTCGCGAAGTTCCTCGGGTGTCAACCTTACCCATTCCGTTATTTCGCCAACGATCTTCAATGGCTCCTGACTCCGATATGAACGCGTCGGGTTGCCCGGAAACTTTTTGTCTGTAACGTTCGGATCATTTTCAAAGCTGCCTGTCGGCTCTACTACGTAAACCCGATCATGTCCATCTCCTTGTGCCAACGCAGCTGCCAGCCCCGCGCCATTGACCAACGCAGTGAAATAGATATGATTCATGATCACCTCAGGTTTGTAGTTCGATCTGAATCCAGCCGTCAGCAAGTCGCCGATCTGCAAATCAGCCTTCGTTCCGTGATAGAACGGGCCACTATCCAATACGCTGGTCCCACCGGTTGCTCCTTCTTTATTGCTCATTCCTCAAGGTTGTTATTGTGGTATTGTACTCGTGCGTCAGTATTCAATAATCTTAAGACCGCCCTGGTCTATATTGACGACTATTTTAGAGCCATCAATAATATTGTCTGTTCCTATTTTGTACCCGATCTTTCCGCTAAAAGTGATTTGGTAACTATTCAATTGTCGTACCAGTCTCATCTGTTCAACAATCGAATTTCTCTCGCTGCCAGCGACGGGAACATATCCAAGAAAGTCGACCTTCGTGTTGTTAATTCTGAAAATGTCCACTCCTGACATATACTCATATCCTTCTTCCACAACCAATATTATCTCATCACTGAACTTAAAGAAATAAGGGTTATAGACGTACGCTTCGCCTTTTGGAGTAGAGATATAGTTTGGTTTCAATGCGGCCGATAGAGAGTCGGCCGAAAGGTACAACAACCGATGCCCTTCCTTTCCACCTGACTGTTGTTTACTTTTTGCAATCAATACAAACTCCTTATCATTCAGCTTTACCGACTTAGAAACATCAAACGACGGCACAACAATATTATCTTTGAGCAACACGGGATAGAATCTCGTTGCCGTTTCAGATTGAAAACAAATAAGAGCGGCAAGGAATAGTAGTCTCATGGTTTACACGCCTGTCAACAATGCTTGCTCGTAGTCTTATTTCCAATTACAATTTAACAAATAAACGCCTCTACCTCTCCTCCAATTTCGCTGCTATCCCAGCCTTCACTTTGTCCCAGTATGATTTGTTTGAAGAACACTTCTTAGTCAACTGCTTCTCAACACCCGTTGCAAATAGATCAAATGCCTTCTTATCATAAAGATCAAACGCTATAAACTCAATCCATTTGTCGCGCTCGGTCTTCGTAATATTAGTATTCAGATTTGCCAAAGCCTCGCAGGGATACTTCTCAAAATACCGTCTGCACATAACAGACATTTGCTCCGACAGCGCACCGTCGCTTAGTTCCATCACCCGATTAAAAATAAATTGATAGAAGGAGCGCGTCTCCGGATTCCTTGTCATCACGCTGTCAAGAAAAGCAAACGTTTCTTCATCGTCAGTAACAGCAAATTTCCCCTGGTAGAACAACTTAGCTGGTGTGTCAATACGCTTATGATTCAAATAGAAGTCAATCGGCCGCCCTTCAATCTTGTCGACAAACGTTTTATTAATTGAATGAGGATGTTTCTTTGGATCATTTTTTTCCGGAATCGCCTGACCACGGAGCAGTGGCGTGGCGAGCGAAATGAACGCGATCGTCACAATTATTCTAGTTGCCGATAGAAGTCTTAACTGTTGCTTTAGGATCATACGATGCTTTCTCTATGAATGTCCATGTGCTCGAACTGCGTTGACTACTTTTTGATGCTACCTGCCAAACGTATCAAAATATCTGTTCCAGATAATCTTCTCGTACTTGTAAGCATAACTTTCAGCATAGGGCTCCCCGTTGGGCAGACTATTTTTCCATTTTGTATTTATCCGATCATGATGATGGCCGATCTCATGGAGCAGGATATGTAAGAGCTGATACGCTTTTATCTGATATTCATCAAAATGACAGAGTGCTCCATCCTTCTTAATTTCATATCTAAGTTCCAACCTGTCAAACAACTCTTTATGTTCATTGAAATAGTCGGTGTACAGGAAACAGGTCATATTCTTATCCCATGCACAAATACCCACTACTCCATTGACATACCAGCCATCAGATCTTCCATTGCCTCGTGCTAAAAGAATGGCATCAAATTCAATTTTAATCTCCTCCCAATGAGGAAGTATTTCAAGAAACTGAACAATGTCGCGCTTCTTTAGAAAATGTTTGTATCCCTTTCCAGGGCTTTCAATGTCAATTTGAAGAACACTCTGCCGTGTATTCCAATAATTGGGGGTTTCCTCGTGGCGATTCTTCTTTTGGACCTTCCCGTCCTTTACTTTAGGTGTTGTCTTCCGGTTCATGTCAAGCTCTGTTCCACAACGTTAGCATCAGGCGCAGTGCCAAACACTCACTAGAATAGTTTTCAATTATTAAAGATAGGTATTGTTCTGAACCAACGAAAAGCCTAGTATGCATATACTATGACGCAACTACTCAGGGCTCAGGACTAACGACTCAGGGACTATTTACGTTCCGCCATCCATTCTATTCTGCACTCATCCGCCTGCTTCCTGCACTCATCATGCACTCGTGCTGCACTCGTCCTGCACTGACCGGTTAAGCTTTGGTTAAACCCAGCCTTGGTTAATCGTAGGCTCACCCTGGCTCTCAGCGTTCGGCAACGCGTGATAAGTGTACATATGACGCTCTGATTCTAGCTCTTTCCATTTTTAGATACATGCAGTTAATTGTAGTTAATTGTAGTTAACTGCAGATTGATAGCCGTTATCCAAAGAACCCAATATCGTACCTTTGTCGTCTCAAAGTGTAACGTTGTTAAAAACTCTTTATGGCATATGCAGAAAATAACCCGAGCATGGGTAAGGTCAGCGGTAAGCTAGGCAACACAGTTGTGATCAAACAGTACAACGGCAAGACCGTCTACTGCAAAGTACCCACTCCGAGCGGAAACGAATCTCCGGCTCAGAAGCAGAACCGTGATCAATTCCGCGAAGCATCAGCTTGGTCGAAGCAGGTTTTGCTTGATCCCGTTCATAAGGAATACTTTCTCCAGGAAGCCAGGCGCTTAAAGTTGAAGGACGCCTACACAGCGGCCATGGGCTTCAAGCTTCGGGAAATCAAAGCACTTTGCAGTGAGGGCGAGTGGATACCAATGCTAACTTTGAAGGAAGCAACGGCTGCGGCTACACGCCGAAGCAAACGACAATCGGATCAAAACGCTGCATCACACACGCAACCTTCAGCAACTACCAACTCTAATGAAATAACAGACCTGCGCAAGTCTGTTGAACAATCCAATCGCATCCTTCTTGAAAGTCTGGCCGCCATGCAGAAGTCAATTCAGGAATCTCTGTCAGAGATGAACAAGGCGATGCAAGCCATCACAGAACTGGTGAAATCATCGAACGAAGTTCAGAAGCCCGCCCCTCAACGCGAGCAAATCAAACACGCGATTCAAACTAACCTTCGCCCTGCCATAGCGTCAATGGTGGCAATGAAGCGATCGTCTGAGAATGTCCCTGCTGAGATATTAAATCTTATTCCACTGCCTGATACCTCGTTGTTCACTGATGCTTCAGAATCAAACTTAAGTTCAAAGTCTCTGCGTTCCGGCTAACCTAATAAACCTCAGTAGGAGAAATATACTGGCGGATAATTGGGAGCACGACTTGTCCCAGCAGCGTCATGCTCGTCCAAAAGAACCAACGAGAAAAAAGATCGCGGCGACAATCGATCAAAAACAAAAAACTCTTGTCATTGCTGCTGCAAGGCGGAAAATGACATTCGATTGGTTAACCGGGATCCCGGTAGGTCATTTGAATCCCGTGCAAAGAGACAGCTTGTCGCACGTTCAATGGTACTTACATCCAGACATGTAAATTCCCGGTCAACTGATAATTATCAGTTGTAAATTGTCAATTATCAATTATCAAGTGATATCGTGTCGAACCGCAGAGACTTCATCAGAAAAAGTGCAGCACTATCTGCATTTACAGGCTTCGACTTCCAGAAGATCGGGGACGGAACTGAAGCCAACATCGACTTGTGTCTGGCCTACTTCTATGGCATCCAGGAGCGCAAGATCGAACTGCAAAAGCAGATGGGAATAACCGGCGCCGTCTCTCCCTCTGCTCCGGGCATGGGTGGACTTCCCAACGCAAAACCATGGACACTAGAAGCGGTCGCTGCGGTAAAGAACGCATTTGCTCAACGTGGTCTTCGCTGGACCGTTCTGGAAGGCACTCCCCAACTCGACAAAGCCAAGCTCGGCATCGCTGGCCGCGATGAAGAGATCGACAACTTCATTACGCTGATGCGCAACCTCAATAAAGTTGGCGTAAATACCATCTGCTACAACTGGATGCCCGTGATTAACTGGGCGCGCACAGATATGGCACGCAAAGGTCGCGGTGGTGCATTGGTCACCGCCTTCGACTATGATGCAGTCAAAGATCAGCCACTCACCGAATACGGTGAAGTTTCAGAAGATCAGATGTGGAAAAACATCACTTACTTCCTCAAAGCAGTAGTGCCTGAAGCAGAGAAGAATCAAATCAAACTGGCGCTTCATCCTGATGATCCGCCAATCCCCAGCATAAGGGGTATTGCGCGCATCATGCGGACAGCAGACGCCTTTAAGCGGATGATTGAAATCGTGCCGAGTCCTAACAATGGCATTACGCTATGTCAGGGTACGTTTGCTACGATGGGTGAAGATATTCCTTCAGTAATTCAATACTTCGGTGAGCGAAAGAAAATCTTCTTCGTTCACTTCCGCGATATCCGGGGCGAGAAGTATCATTTCGAAGAATGTTTTCACGACGAAGGCATCACCGACATGTACAAGGCGATGAAATTGTATCACCAGGTTGGCTTCAATGGTCCCATGCGCGAAGATCACGTCCCTACCGTCGCCGGCGACAGCAACGAACATCCTGGCTACAGCGAATACGGAACGTTGTTTGCCATGGGTTATATCAAGGGACTCATCGAAGCCGCCCGAAAAGAAGTCCGAAGGACTTGAATTTGATTAGCCGCCGATGAAATCGGTGGCTGCCCATTTAAACGAATTTGAATAGCCGCCGATGAAATCGGTGGCCTGATTAACGACGGCAGCAACCAATCTAACAGTAACACATAGACGATGACGAATCGTCGGTTGCCAAACACCAGATGATGAAATAAACGTTGATTACATTTGTGTGATTCAACATACCCCACCGAAATCAAATTAACAACAACCTAAACCGATGTCTGCATATCGCATTTCAGCAATCATTATGATTGTGTTTCTATCCTTCAGCTGTAAACAAGAGACAAAAAACCTTTCCGTTGAGCAATTCCTGGGAACTGTTAAGCCTATCGTTGAAGCGGGCGACTCAGCAACAGCGCTTCGCATGCTTGAACAATATGGCGTCGATCACCCCGACAGCATTGTACCTCAAATCCTGGCCGTCTCCCTTCGATACGAAATGGGACGCATTGATGAAGACCTGCGTGCAGAACTCATACAAAAGCTGATGTTACGGGATACGTCAAGCTACTGGAGTAAACAATTCCGCTCAGCTCAATACCTCGAAACTGCCTCACCTGAGGAGGCCCTCGTCGAACTGCAGAAGCAGATAAAGCAGGACCCAAAAAACGCCTGGAACTATCTGGAAAAGGGGCGCCGCCTGATTAAGCTGGAGCGATACGACGAGGCGATTACTGCATTTGATATTGCCATCGAACTGGAACCTCAGAACAGATATTCATACGCCGATCGTGCTTTAGCGCAATACCTCAAAGGCGACAAGGAAGGTGCGTGCGAGGCCTGGCAAACCCCGGGCGGTGGATCAATTGACTATCGTGAAAAATATTGCAAGTAACTGCAAACGCAGTCACGTACGGTTTCAAGACCAAACCCTCACTTGCAAAGAAGTCCGAAGGACTTGAATTTGAATAGCCGCCGATGAAATCGGTGGCTATGAATTTTAAACGGACGTGAATAGCCGCCGATGAAATCGGTGGCTACCAATTTTAAGCGGACGTGCATAGCCGCAGATGAAATCGGTGGCTACCATTTAAACGGATTGTTTGCATTACCCGCGCTTCATCAACGTTCTCGATGCGACCAATGCCGCCGTGCTGATCAGCGCCCCAAACGAAAGATAATAACCCACATACGCAAGTCCATAGCTGTTCGCTAACGTAGTGGCCAGGTAGGGCGTAAGCGATGCGCCCAGTATCCCCGCTATCGTGAAGCACAACGACGCACCCGTGTAACGAACCTCCGGCGGGAAGATTTCCGCCAACGCAGTGCCTATGGGTGCATAGTTTAATCCCATAAGAAACAATCCACACGACTGAAACATCACCGTAACCAGTAAACTTCCTGTGCTGAAGAATGGTGCGAAGAACAATCCAAAAACAAAAATGCCAATGGTCGAGCCAATGAGCACACAGTTCCATCCTTCGCGATCAGCAAGCAGCGCCGATATCGGAATGCCTATAGCAAAGAATAACATGGAGATCATCTGCGCGATCAGCATGCTTTCTCTGGGATAGCTCAATACGGTCGTTCCCCAACTCAGGGTGAACACGGTCATAATATAAAAGATCAGGAACGTGGTTATCGTTGCTACCGTCCCCAGGAATACAACCTTACTATGCCGCGCGAATACCGTCACCACTGGCATCTTCACCCGTGCCTGATTGTTCATGATCCTGATGAAGTCAGGTGTCTCGGTAATTTTCAACCGGATATAAAGTCCTACCCACACAAGCAACGCACTGGCTAGAAACGGAATGCGCCAACCGTAACTTAGAAACTGTTCATCGGTCAATAGTTTACTAAGGATGAAAAACGAACCACTTGACAATAGAAAACCAATGGGCGCTCCCAGCTGAGGAAACATTCCGTACCACGCCTTCTTATGCTTTGGCGCATTCTCAGTTGCGAGCAGCACTGCCCCGCCCCATTCTCCACCGAGTCCGAGTCCCTGACCGAAGCGACACAATGCCAAAAGAACGGGAGCGAGAATCCCTATGGTATGGTAAGATGGTAACAGACCTATGAGGACCGTTGATGGCCCCATCGTCATCAACGAAGCAACCAGTGTTGCCTTTCGACCCTTGCGATCTCCGAAGTGACCGAACAACGCAGCCCCCAGTGGTCGTGCAAAGAATGCCAGCGCAAAAGTTGCCAGCGATGCCAGTGTTGCAGCAACAGGATCGCCTGCAGGAAAGAATAGCTTAGGAAAGACGAGTACCGCCGCCGTTGCATAAATATAAAAGTCAAAGAATTCGATCGTTGTGCCAATCAGACTGGCGGCCAGTATTCGTGACGCGGAATTGGCATCACGGGGTGTTTGTGTCATAGCGACGAAGTGTATCTAATGAATTGCAAGATCACATTTTAGCAACTAATACCCAAGCAAACGCGTTTTCACAATAGGCATTGCGGCTATGCAGAATCATTCAATCGCCAAATCGATTTATTTTCTTACCGGAGCTTCCGGCGTCGGTAAAACTACTTTGGTGAACTTCCTGGAGAAGAAATGCATAGAAAAACCCTGGGTGTTCTTTCACTTCGATTCGATAGGAATTCCTTCTGTTTCCAAAATGAATGAAGAATATGGATCTCCATCCGAATGGCAGAAAGCAAAAACATTCGAATGGATCGATCGCCTGATAGCACTCGATAACGAGCAGAACATACTGATTGAGGGACAGGTGAATCTTCAGTTTATCCGGGACGGTTTCCTACGACACAACTTCAGGAACTATCGGATAGTCCTCGCCGACTGCAGCGTACAGGATATGGGCAGACGACTCACCGGGCTACGTAATCAACCAGATCTATTTACAGCGGATATGAGAAGATGGCGTGAATTCCTGCGGCAACAGGCTGATGAACTCAAAGCAGATATTATCGATACAAGCAGTATCGGCGTGAGTGAAGCAGCATCCGTACTTGAAAATCTTCTTAATAGTGGCAACAGCAGTCGTCTGTAAATAAAAAAAGGCATTGAGATCCTCAATGCCTTTCTATCTATAACAATGAAAATTTACTTCTTGATGCCCTTGAGGATCGCCTGCTGATTCTTAACAATCGTATCAAGAGTCTTTTGATTTTTCAGAATAGCATTCTGATTCTTGATGATCGTCTTTTGGTTACCCACGATAGTACGCTGGTTGTCTTTCAACGCCTTCTGATTCTCAACAATAATCTTTTGATTGCTCTTGATAACATCCTGGTTTTTCAGGATGGCTCCCTGGTTGCCTTTGATCTTGCCTTGGTTAGCGATGACGAGTTTCGAGTCTGCCATGTTCTTTGTGTTTAAAGGGTATTTTTTTCTTAAACGTTATGCCCTAGTGGCGTAACGATCCGGCAAGGTATAAAATAGAAGAACGTTTTACAATTGCGTAATGATTCCGCGTACTGTAATGACCTGCTCCTCGATCAATGCTTACGGATTCGCTTCAGGTATCTTGGTTGCATCTATCGGCGCCGGACTAACAGATTCAGGTACAAATTCCCGGTCGATCAATTCATCCATCGGCACTTCCTTTTCAAGCATACCCATGTTCAACCCCATCTGCTGGATCATTCGAAGATCAGCATCGGTAGGCACAAGGTTTACATAGCTCACCCGCTTAGGGTCGGCCGTCAATACATAGTTCAATACTTTCTCGTCCTGTCGATAATAAGGAGCTACCAGCTTAGCAGCCTCAGCGCGATGGGTCTCTGCCCATTCTCCTGAAGCAGCAATGCCCCGAACAAGATCTCTCACAACGTCCGGATTGCTTTTGATGAGATCTTCATGGACAACCAGCGCGCACGAAATGAAGTTGGGCCATACATCGCGCGCATAGTACAGCACGCGACCAATTCCATCGAGTTCAGCCTTGGCACAAAAAGGTTCACCAACAAAATAGGCATCAATGGCTCCGGCTGCAAGTGACGTCGGCATATCAGGCGGCGGCAGGATCACAAAAGTCACATCACCGCCCTGAAGTCCGTAATCCTTCATCAACTTATAGAAAACAAAATGCTGATTGCTGAACAAGCTCGGCACGGCAACCTTCTTCCCCTTCAGGTCAGACATGCTTCTGATCTTGCTATTCTTTGCCACGACAATCTCGGAACCGTCGCGATGTCCGAGGTAACAGATTTTAACTGGTACGCCCTGCTCGCGTAACTTCATCGCGAGCGGTACGATCATGAAAGTCGCCTGAACCTGCTTGGCCTCAAGCGCCGAAACCACGGTTGGAAAATCAGTAAACACACGCGAGTTGAAATTGGTATTCGTCGCAGTGGTCTTCGATGCATAGTCGGTAACGGGACAGGTAAGGTGACAGGTCACGGGAAGAAATCCTACCGTGAGTTCACGGGTAGCGTTTGTGTTGGACCCTTCATGGATCACGTCGCGCACATTCGTTGCTCCGCGATTGTCCCACGGCCGATACCTTAACAATCCTAAGGCTGTGATGGCAAGTACCACTCCAACAACAACACGTCCAAGTGTAGGTCTCATACAGAAGTCGTTTACTATTGCTCTCGGTTTAATCTATGTCAGGAAGACCACCATGTCACGGTAGCTGTATCGCTTATTGACTATTCGGAGTGCTCAGTCCGAGCTCCTTAAGAATCTCCTCCATCGCTCCTATAACCGAAGGATCCGACAATCGTCTCGGCTGACTCGCGTCGATGCGCAGCTCACGGCATATGGTCGCCGGCCGGTTCGACAGCACTAGCACGCGATCGGCAAGCTGCGCAGCCTCCTCAATGTCGTGAGTAACGAACACCACCGTACGAGGACGTTTTTCCAATAGCAGAATCAATTCACGACGCATACGAAGCCGTGATTGATAGTCGAGTGCCGAAAACGGCTCATCCATTAACAGTATGTCCGAATCGCCGGCAAGCACGCGCGCGAGTTCAACACGTTGTCTCATCCCTCCTGACAATTCGTGAGGATAATGATTTTCAAAGCCCTCCATCCGGATCAATTGAATTAGCTCTTTGACATCACCAGCTTTTGATTGAGCAATGTCCCTTGCCTGGCCATTTCCATTTGCAGGAGAGCGAAGACCCATCGAAATATTCTCCGACACGGTTAGCCAGGGGAACAATCCGTCCTGCTGGTAAACTGTCCTGGTAATGCCATCCTTGTTTACTGTGCCTTCCCGCGGCTGAAGAAATCCCGATAGCAAGTTCAAGATCGTCGTCTTGCCACATCCTGACGGACCAACCAGCACAACAATCTCACCCCGATTGACAACAAGATTCAGATCCCTTAACACCTCAACGCTACCATAGCCATGCGATACGCGCTCAAGGTGCAATGCATTTGTGCGACCGTTATCTTTCATAACCCCATCTGATTCCAGGTAACTTCGTTAATTGTGCAAGAAGACGATCGATACCCATCCCAAGTAAACCTATGACGATCATATAACAGACTGCCGAATCAAGCCGTAAACCATTGCGCGCTTCCCAAATGCCATAACCCAGGCCATCCTGGCAACCGACCATCTCTGCGGCCACGATCACTACCCAGGCAATTCCATAACTTACACGCAACGCCGTAATGATCTGCGGAAGCGCCGCGGGGAAAGTAACTTTGGTGAGGAGTTGTATTCCTTTGTAATGATAATCCCGCGCCACACGGAAGTAGATGCTGGGGATCGACGCAACGGCAACCATCGTAGCCAGCGTCAACGGAAAGAACGTAGCCATGAAGATGAGAAAGATCGCGGGCTTGTCACCGATATGAAACCATAGAATGGCAAAAGGTATCCAGGCCAAAGGCGATAAGAATCTGAAAAAGTTGAGCATTGGGACGAACGACTGCCGTATCATCAGATGCTGTCCCAGCCAAAGTCCGAGGGGTATACCCAGCACCACCGATATGGAAAATCCAACCGCCACCCTCCAAAGTGAGGCCACCATGTCGTTAAAAAGTCTTCCGGTAACGATTTCTTCCTTGAAACTCAGGGACACCGCCGCCGGGGAAGGAAATGCGTACGCCGGGAAGAGATTGAAAAAGGAGATGAGGAACCAGAGCAATAATGCGCCAAAGAGAACGATCACTGGCAAAGACAGACGCAATACATCGGCTTTCTTCATACAAAAGGTCAACACGAAAGTATAAAGAATCCCTGAGATTCAAATGGCGACCCAATAAGCACTGGGCCAGGTGTGTCAGGAATCGAACCCGCGAAGACCGAATGGAATCCGACAATATAATCGGAGGCGATCATCCAAGAATTACATGCATTATTGCCTGCGATACCTCACACATTGAGTTCAACCGATATACCCAAACGCAAATACGATCCCGATTGATGAAGAACGAGTCGCGTGCACGCTATCCATCGTGCCGACGTACTTCGGGTGCAAATAAAACAATATATCTTCCTCAACATCATATAGACTTTATTCCCACTTCCTCTAACGTTAACACAGGAAGCGCCCACAAAAAAATGCTTCATGTTAGCTTTGCATCATCTTACAATAGCATCATAAGGAACACCTTTCAATAAGTAGTGGTGAACGATTAAGGTTATTGTTTATTGTAAGTCGATCACCAAAAACGAAACGAGCATGATTAACACCGTAGCAGAAAGAAGACCTTCGACTATCCTCGCTGGTCATGAGATTGTCAGAAATTTTCTCACAAGCGCAAAGCGTCCACAATATATATCCCAGAATCAGGCGGTGCTCTACGCCAGGCTCCTTTGCTATAGCAAATACAAGATCTATGAATGCAACGCCGAAATAGCATTTACTGTCGACTTCAACTCCTCCGACTATTTGATGTTATTGGATGGTGATCAATTGCTTTTTGAAACTTATATCATCGATCTTCTCGAGTACGAAGATGTCATTTACTCTTTAGGGAGAACAAACAAAGTTCTCATCGCCGAGAGACCCGGCATGCCTCCCGGCAGATTCCATCGCATAGATCTGGAAGAGTTAGAGTAGCAACAAATACTGTCTCCTGAAACTTTACACCTGCTTACTTTTTACTCACATTGAATACAACGGTATCTATACAGATAGACATATGTGTTAAGTTTATGTTAAGCAGTGGCAATATTGAATTAACACATATATTTTTGTGCTACGAACTTACGCCCAATGAAAAAATCTGTAAAAGCCGAGATCAAAGCGAACGTCGACAAGGCAGTCTCGGGAGCTGTGGAGTCTCTCCACGTAGATAAGCCATCAAAGAAGACGCGCAAAGCCATTGACAAGGTGTCTAAAAATCTGACACGCGACATCAAGGATGAAAAGAAGAAAGTAGAGAAGCAGGCACGTCGCGCTGCCAAAAAAGAAAATGCTAAATCGAAGGAGCCCAGGAGTATTAAGTAAGACAAGGTGCCGCCTTCTGGAGTGCATTGTTGTCGACTCAATATGTCGATGTACACCAATCAGCATAATAGGTTCGCATCGGTCTGTGAAAAATGAACCTACTCCATCTTGCCAACAAATGTCGTTATCGATTGCTTCGCCAATGTGATCGTGCTCCCTTCAACATCAGCGACCGGCTTGAGGTTTTCATCGCCTGCAGCTCCGGTAACATATGATTTAAATCGCTTTACATCGCCGTTCCTGAATTCCATCTTAACCTGGCGTTCCTCGCTGGTATTGTTGATCGCCACTACTACGATTTCTTTGTCGGCATTCACATAAGACGAAATCAATGCGCCCTCAAACGCATTGACATCAGGCGCTTCAGTTGAAACATTGATGCGCACTGCACCCGGTCGAATGAAGCGGCTGAAGTTGCCAAGCGCCCATAACAGTTTGCTGTCGCTGATGTTACCGTCTGTCTTCGATTGATCTATATAGACCAGCCCATCCTTGTAATCATAGGGAGAAATCGACAACCACCAATGCCATGCCGATGCATTCGCCACAGCGAGATCATAGTGAATGGTTCTCGCGACATACAGCGCAGGGGTTATCGATGTATCTCTCCCACTGCCCTTCACTTCCTCCTGATCACCCAGAATGCAATACTCGCTCTGCCAGAACCTCAGGGGCACGGATGCCTTCGCTACCGCCTCTCCCACTTTCCTTCTCACATCGCGAAGGGAATCCCGTGGCGTTGTGCTGAAGTAGCTGTGTCCGGATATCGATTTATCTACATGCTCAAAACCACCGACATAGTACGGCGAGCCATTATTAAAGAACTCACCAATCTGATTGCCACGACCGGGTTTGTCTCCCACGAGATATAAATAGTTGAGCACAGCAGCCTCCGGTATCTGGATCCGCGTTGCAAGATTTACCTCTGTCAGTTTCCTGTTCAATCGCTTCGTTACTTCATAGATCTCCTTGTTGAGAAAGGGTGTTCCTTCCTGAGAATTCTCCATCCAGTCCCACTGTGGTTCATTGAACGGACTGATGTAATCGAATGGCCTTCCTTTATCATTAAAGTTCTTCAGCACGTTCACCAGGAAGTCTGCAAACGCATCATACTTCTCCGGTGAAAGATTGGCGTGATCACCTTTCGATGCATATCCTTTTTTGTTCTCGGTCATGATAACGGGAGGACTATTCGTAAATGCGAGAAACTTCTCCACATTCC
This sequence comes from Chryseolinea sp., assembly GCA_049840655.1. Taxonomy (GTDB): domain Bacteria; phylum Bacteroidota; class Bacteroidia; order Cytophagales; family Cyclobacteriaceae; genus Chryseolinea. The sequence goes on along the minus strand of JASGJX010000018.1, from coordinate 195,572 downwards.
TCTTGCGTGCAGCCTCAAGAAACCACTGCTGTCCGGCCTGCTTCGAAAAGTCGTAGCCCTTGTCAGTCAGGAACCCTTCCGTAGCGCGCCATTCATCTTTGATGTTGCCTTGAGCCAGACTGCCCGCGCCAATGTTGAACCTCCACATTGATAAACCTATACCCTTAGGCCTTCCGTTAGCATCTGCTTCTTTGCTGAACAACCAATCTGCCAGTTGGTTGCGCTTCGCATCGGGCCAAAGACCGGCGTACTGACAACTCCACGCATCCGACGCACCGAAATGTTCGATCGTTTGCTTTTTATCAGCGAAGTCGATGATCACCTTACTCTCAGTCGTCTTCTCCTCCGAGATACCCGCCTCCTGCCGGCACGAGCCAAGGAGAATCATAAGCAGGAATATGGTACCTGTAATGCGTAACGTCAAAGATCTGTTCAGTTCATATGGACAACCTGTTCCTACTAATGTCATGCTCCTGTGATTTATGTTAGTCAATTTGCTATGCAATGTCTTTTTCTTATGTATGCATACACCGGTTTGTGGCTACCCACACAAACGCACTGTTCATCTTCGTAAAATTCCAGCGGGCTGGTAAAACAAATGGTGAAGGTCAGGACAACCTCCACCATTGCTATTTAAACCCAAAATCTGTTAGTAGTTAGGATTCTGATCCAACGCGCCATTAGAAGCGTTGATCTCTTCTATAGGAATCGGGAACCAATAATGCTGTTTGTTGAATGTTCTACCGCCCAAAGCGATCTTCTTCTGAAACGTAAGCACGCTTCCACTTTTGGTGATCGACATCCCTTCTGCCGCCTTGTTTTCTACGGTCTCTGCTATCAACCATCGACGCACATCAAAGTAGCGATGCTCTTCATATGCAAGTTCTATACGGCGCTCATTTCTTACACGATCGCGCATCTGAGCTTGCGACAATCCTGCGGGCAACGCGGGCATGCCTGCGCGTTGACGAACTGCGTTCACCGCATCGTGAACACTTTGATCAGGACCAACAGCTTCATTCTGTGCTTCTGCATAATTGAGCAACACTTCAGCATAGCGGAAATAACGCCACGTTGCTGTACCCATGTTGTTCCAATCTTCAAGCCCAACGGACTCCTTCAAAAACTTTCTCAGATAATATCCTGTTGGTGACGTGTTCCAGGGTTCGTTGCCATCCGGACTATCCTTTCCTGAAGGAAGAAAGGTCTCAACCTGTCTTCCGCGATAAGCTGCACCATTGAAAAGAATAGTTGCATAGAATCGTGGATCGCGATTTACATAAGGATTCTGTGGATCATAGTTTGATGCCGGATCGCTGATGGCTTTACCATCCATCGTTTCATAATCATCGACCAGATTCTGCATTGGGCAGTTACCGCCCCATCCGCCATATCCATTGGGAGCGTTCATGCGCTCCATCGCCATGCTTGGGCTTGTAGCCGTGTACTCACGGAAAAAGATATCTTCCTGAGTGGGTGTTGATACAAAGAGCAGACGGTAGTTCTCTGCCGGATCAGCAGCCAGCGTTGTCGCCAGCGAGAATTTTTTCAGGTCCATGATATCCTTTGCAGCAGCCGCTGCGGCCTGCCACTTGGCGGCATCATTCGTTCCGCCGGTATACAACGGACTGGCTGCATACAGAAGCACACGTGACTTCAGTGCCATTGCTGCCGGCCTTGTCGCACGACCACGCTCCCAATCACTGCCTGGTTGATCAGGCAATACTGCAGCGACAGCATTCAGCTCACTAACGATGTAGGCAACGGTCTCGGCAACCGACTTACGTTCGTACAGATCCGAGAAGTCATCGGTAAGTTCTGTTACGCGGTCACCTACAAGAGCTACGCCACCAAATCCTTTCAACAGATCGAAGTAACGGAAGGCACGCACGAAGCGAACCTCAGCGGAAAGTATTTCCCTACGGGTGTCAGACACCGGGGTCTTGTACAGGTTTGCAAGCGCAAGGTTGCCTTCGCGGATGCCGCGATAACTTCTTCCCCAAACCGTACTCATCCATCCATAGTTACTTGGACTCAATTGTCCGCGCTGAACGAGATACGTTTGATCGTCGTTGCTGTAAACTGCTTCATCGGTTACCGACGCATACATAGCCCAGTGAAAACCTCTTCCAAAACCTATGTAACGCTCACCTTTGCTCGGTTCCTTTTCAGTCAAACGGATACCGGTGTAAAGGTTGATGATGTATGCTTCCGTGAGGCTGGCATCTTTCCATACCGCCTCATCAGTTAATTGTGTGGGCTTCACATTGAGGAAGTCATCGTTACAGGAAACGAGACAAACACAAAGAGCCGTAATCAGAATATATATGGAATACTTCTTCATAACTAGAATTTAAGATTGACGCCTACGTTGAAGATCCGCATCTGAGGATAGAACTGTGCGCTCTCACTCTGACCTTCGGGATCGAAGTCTTTCACCTTAGTGAAGGTTGCCAGGTTGAATGCACTCACGTAGATCCGTGCTCCGTTCAGCAATACTCGGCTCGCAGCTGCAGCAGGAATGTTGTAGCCAAGCTCAATGTTCTTGATGCGCAGGAACGCGGTGTTATACAGCCAGAAATCATTTTTGTACAACGCACCGTTGATGCTGGACGAAGTCCGAACGTCTACGCGAGGGTAGGTGCCATCGGGATTAGTCGGGCTCCAGCGATTCGATGCCCATGAATCGAAATAGTTACCTACTTCGCCTGCCTCTGTCAATACATATTGTACTGATCGCGCCTGTCCCTGCAACAACATGGAGAAGTCGAAGTTTTTGAAAGCGATCGAGGTATTGAAACCGTAGATGATCTGCGGAACATTGCTAAGGTTTTGTCTGATCATATCATTGGCAGTGATCGAACCGTCACCGTTGGTATCCTGATAGATCAGGTCACCTGGCTGATTACCTGGCAGGCGTGGATACTGTGTCAACTCTTCAGCTGAATTGAAGAGGCCAACGGATTTGTAGAGTAACTGCGAACCAAGGGGTGCACCTTCGCGACGCTGATAACTTGGAATACCTTCGGGATCGTCCATGAATACCACTTCGCTCTTATTGTAAGTGAAGTTTCCACCAACGTTCAACAGCAGCTGTCCGAAGTTGTGCGTATAGCCAAGTTGTGCTTCAAAGCCGCGGTTCTTGACAATACCAATGTTCTCATCGGGGATGATGGCCGCCGGATCGGGTGGCGTGTTCTGTGATCCATATTCATTAACGATACCCGACACATAAGGAATAGAACCGGTGCGTGGGATCAGCAGGTCTTTACGTTCTTCACTGAAGTAATCAAGTTCGAGTGACCAATCCTGGAAGAGTTTAGTCTCAATACCGATGTCGAGCTTGCGCGCTGTTTCCCAGGTGATGTTTGGATTCGCGAGCTGAGCAATACCGAAGGTCGATACCGGTGTACCATCAAGCACATAGTTTGCAGTTCTGATGTTGAATGTGTTCAGATACTGGAATGGACGGATGCGGTCGTTACCCAACAATCCGTAAGAAGCGCGAACCTTCAGGTTGTTAACCGCCGATACATTGAACCACGATTCTTCCGAGATCCTCCATCCAACAGACGCACTGGGGAAGAAACCATACTGATTGCCTTCCTGAAAGCGCGAGGATCCATCATAACGAAACTGCACTTCTGCGAGATAACGTGATTTGAAATCGGCTGACAGACGACCGAAGTAATTTCGTCTCGTATAACGCTCGCTGTTACCTGAGTTAGTACGCTCTTCAGGTGCAGATCCGCCAAGATCAATTTCAGGAATTGAAGGCGACAGGAATCCGCGTCTGAAAGTCTCAAACCAGTTAGCTTCCTGCGCATTTTGTTCGTACGCGAGAAACGCCTTGATGAACGTGCTGCCGAACATCTGCTCATAGTTGATACTGATGTTCGCAGTATTAAGCACATCGTTGCGCTGACGCTCGGTCAACTCCGCGGTTACCGGTCCGCGCGACACGGGGTCGAATGTCTCCGGAGTTGTACTATTATTTATAGTGTATACAGTCCACGGCTGTCTGAATAGCTTACGCGATTCAAAAATGCGGTCGTAAGCATAGAAGCCTTTAACTGAAAGACCTTTGAGGAAAGGTACCTTGTAATCAAAGTTCAGCAACGTGTTGACTACTGTCTTAGGTTGCTCGTCAAAACCGGCTTGTGATGTTGAGATCACTACAGGATTCAAACCGGCTTCAATGCCTGGTGATGGCAAGTTGCCAGGATAATAAACGGCCATCGTCGGATACGTGCGAAAGGCGGAGCGGAAGATGCTGCCGGCAGATTCCGTAGGAAACACGCGATCCTCCTGACGACCCGCGATATCAATACCAATCTTGAGGTCTTTGGTCACATTGATGTCAACGTTCGAGCGAATGTTCCACTGAGTATAATCAAGATTGGTGTTCTTATAAATGCCCTCCTGATGTCTTCTTCCAAGTGATACGAAGTACTGAACGTTTTCTCCTCCGCCACCAACAGATAAGTTCTGTTGATCCTGCAGAGAATTGTCTCTCATCACCGCACCTATCCAATCACTGTTTGCATAGTTAACAGGATCTGTTCCATTGCCGAACTTGGTGATCTCTTCAGGTGAATAGATTTGGTTCATTCCACCGGTTGGCGTACGGTAATAGTTGATCTCATTGAGGATGGTGGCATAGGTTGGCGCATCCGCCATCTTCGGCAAACGGGTGGGCTGGGCGAAACCAAGGTTGTAGGTGAAGTTGAAAACCGGCGCGCTTGATTTAGTACCGCGCTTCGTCGTTACGAGTATAACACCGTTAGCTGCCTGTGCGCCATAGATCGCCGCCGAAGCATCCTTCAATACAGAGATGCTTTCGATATCATTCGGATCAAGGCGCTCGAGACCGCCGAGTCGGTTGGCCACACCATCAATAACTACCAAAGGTGAGTTATCGCCAGTCGTGCTTTGTCCGCGAATCAACAGTCGTGCATTGTCGGAGCCGGGTTCACCACTTGATGTATTCGCAACGACACCGGATACACGACCGGCGAATGAGTTTGACAGGTTCGGCTGAGGACTCTTCACGAACTCCTTGCCTTTCACCGAGCTGATAGCGCTCGTCAATGATTCCTTCTTGGTCTCGCCGTAACCGACGACGACAATTTCAGAAAGTGTTTCTGTGTCGGCATCGAGAACAACGTTCAGGGTTGTCTGCGATCCAACGGTGATCTCTTTTGACTTGTAACCGATGAACGAGAACACGAGTACCGCGTCTGAGCTCGGGACGTTAACAACAAAACTTCCCGTCTGGTCCGTTGTCGCGCCTGCCGTTGTGCCCTTCACCACGACGTTCACGCCGGGAAGTGGTGATGCGTCATCGCCGGAAGTGACCGTCCCGCGAACTGACGATTGGGCAAAAACCGGTACCAGCGCCAGCTGCAAAACTGCGAACAGCAACATCGCAGTAAGCACCTTCATGCTTGATTCCTGTAGTGTTTTACTCATATAGTTTGGGTTAGTGAAATAACAGTCCCGCATACAGTACTGCGGGCTGTGCAAATGTTGCCGGAATCGATTGCTCGAAACGGGTGCTAACTGTGATAAATGAAGGGGTAAATGTGGAAATCTGACCCGCTAAAACGTTTGTCTGAGCGTGTTTTACTGATTTTGTGACTCCACCTGCTTGATGTAGTCGGAAGGCGACACACCAAACTCTTTCGCGAAACACTTTCGGAAATACTTGAGGTCCGAGAAGCCAACCATGTACACAACCTCGAACACTTTGTATTGATGAGTTCTCAACAACTTCGCTGCTTCCTGCATCCGCAACGACCTCACATATTCAACCGGCGACAGACCCGTGAGCATCTTCACCTTTTTATATACAAGCGACCGACTCATGTTCAACACATCCGCAAGCTCATTGATGTTGAAATCTGTCTTAGTCAGATTCGCTTTCAGCAGATCATAAATAGAATGAAGGAACTTCTCATCCATCGCATTTCGCTCCTGGTCAGGCGCCGGTTGCGAAGTCTCCATAAACAGGTTGCGGTAGAATCGCATCAGGCTACTGCGGGACCTTAACAAGTTCGATATGGTCAGCGACAGGATCTCAGGACTAAACGGCTTGGTCATGTAAGCATCCGCTCCTGTTTCAATTCCCTCCTTTTGATGCTGAAGCGACGTGCGCGCCGTAAGGAGTATGACGGGAATATGACTTGTTCTTACATTTTGCTTTAACTGCCTGCAAACTTCGATGCCTTCTATGCCTGGCATCATAATGTCGCTGATGATCAGATCTGGATGTTGTGTCTGCGCGATCTCTAAACCGTCCGTTCCGTTTTCTGCTTCGAGTACGCGGTACGTGTCTGATACATACTCTTTAATAAAGCCGCGGATCTCTTCGTCATCTTCGATGATAAGTACAACGTTTTCATTTCTGCGATGCGGTGCGCCGTCAGCCGATTCACCCATCTCATCATGACCATTGATAACAGTTGGAGCAGATGGCTCTTCCGGTTCAGCAGACATGTAAGTCACCTCCCCTTCATTGAAATGTGCTTTGCCAAGCGGAATCTTGATGCTGAACGTCGAGCCCTGTCCCTCAGCACTCTCTACATATATCTCGCCTTTGTGCAGATGGACCAGCTTTCGGGCAAGCGACAAACCAATTCCCGAACTCATCGCTATTGAATTGTCTCCTTTATAAAACCATTCAAAGATGCTGCCCATATGCTTCTTTGCGATACCCATCCCGTTGTCGCGTACCTTGATAACAGCCCTGCCCTGCGGATACTTGTCAGAGAAATGTGACCCGACCGTTACGGAGATTTCATTACCCTCCCCGATGTATTTGAAGGCGTTTGAGATGATGTTGCTGATCACCATCTCCAGTCTCTCACGATCAAACCAGAGACGTACCTGTTCCTGCTCCGCAATAAACGTATACCGGATATTCTTCTTCTCAGCAAGATCATTAAACATGGAGAAGATCTCTCCCACGAACCATGTGACGTCGTCTTCACGGACTTTCAACATCACGTTGCCGCTTTCGATCTTGCGATAGTCCAGCAACTTGTTGATCAGTTCCAACAGCTTATGGGCATTGCGATGTACCATTCTGAGTTTCCTCGTATGAGGAGAATTCAGGGACTCACGCGACAGTAACTCTTCCAATGGCCCAATGATCAGCGTCAGTGGCGTTCTGAATTCATGTGAGATCTCCGTGAAGAAGGTCAGCTTGTCCATTGCCATTCTCCTGTCATGCTTGCGTTGCGCCTTTTCAATCTTAAGTCGTTTGCGCAGACTGATCTGCTTCCTGCTCACGCGATAAATAAGAAGCCCCAGTGCAGTCGCCGAAACGAGGTAAAGAATGTATGCCCAGGGTGTGCTCCAAAAGGGAGGCTTGATCACAACGGTGAGCCTGGCGTAATCGTCCGACCAACGATCGTTTTCATTGGATGCCTTCACCTTAAAAACATACTTGCCGGGTTTCAGATATCGATACGTTGCAGTTCTCTGATTGCCAACGTAATTCCAATCATCATCGAGCGACTCCATCTGGTATGCATACTTCGTCCTCTCGGTATGACTATAGTCCAATCCTATAAACTCCAGTGTAATTACCGACTGATCATGAGTAAGCGTGATCTCATCTGTCCTGGAGATCACCTTACTGAGTATGGGCCTTCCCTCAACACGATCACCCAGCGAAACTGGCCGGTTGAATAATTGCAATCCGGTGATCATCACCACGGGTTTGCTGAGGTGATCATCCATTTGTTCCGGATGGAAAATATTGAGCCCTTGCGTTCCACCAAAACACATGTATCCCGCGATATAATTATAGACTCCGGAGCCAGGATTGAATTGCCCCTCTTGCAGTCCGTCAATAGCCTGATAGTTGGTAAAACGTCTGGATCCGGGTTGAAACCGGGAAACGCCGGTGTTCGTACTTACCCAGCATTGATTGTTGTTGTCGATTAGGATCGCATATATCGTATTGTTTATGAGTCCATCCTTTTCGGTAAAGTTGTGCAGCGCTTTCTTTCCTGATTCATACTGATATAATCCTCCGCCTGCAGTTCCGATCCACAAATTGTTCTGTCTGTCGAATGCAAGCGAATAAACAACGCGGTTATTCAATTGACCGCGTGTATCCTGCTCGTCAAAATATCGCTCAAGTTTTTTCGACTGAGGATCGAACCGGTGAACTCCATCACCGTAAAACCCAAGCCAGAGATTTCCGCTCTTGTCTTCTACGATGCTTCGCACGTCGCCGGCAGAAAGGAGTTCAGGCAAACCCTCCGGAGTGCTATAACTTTGAGACTGTTCATCAAGCAGACAAAGTCCTCCGCGGTTCGTTCCAATCCACAACCGGTGTTTGCTATCTTCGAAAATTTCACGGATGTCATAACCTCCCGCGCGATTGGGATCGGCGCCCTTGAATGTATAATGCACAAATACATCTCGTTGCTTGTCGTAGCGGTAAACGCCATGGGAATAAGTACCGAACCACAACTGCCCCTTAGAATCACAAAGTGCCGCCTGAATCGTATTGTCTTCAAGGCTTCCGCTCTTGCCATCAGCTAAATAATGACGTTTGTCTTTTCCTGATTGCTCCTTCACAAAAAGTCCATTGCCATCAGTTCCCAACCAAAGATTCCCTTCATGATCGTAGCAGATACCATAATACGATACCAGGCTCATAGCCGATTGATTGTATAACGGTGTCTGTACACGCGCAAATTTCTCTTTTTCATGACTGATCATGTAAAGGCCATCTCCGAATGTGCCTATCCAGAGGTTCTTGTTGCTATCTTCATAGAAACATTGAATGGTGCGTTTCGAGATATCGTAGTCAGCCAGGTGGGTATGTCGTGTGAAAATGAAATCATCAGGCTGTCGCGTGGCGAGCTGGCGAAGATCAAGTTGATACAAGCCAGATCCTTGCGTACCAATCCAAAGGTTGTCATTGCTGTCGACAAGCAGGGAAAAGATACCCTTGCCGGAAACTTCGAAAGAAGGATCGTTGAATGTATAGAACTTGTTTTGCTGGCGCAGGTAAACCGTTATTCCTTTGGAAGTTCCAATCCAGACGTTTGTGTACTTGTCTTCAACGATGGTGCGAACATTTGCCGAAGGAAGATGTTTCTGATCCGAAAGTATCTCGATCCTCTCACCCAGTTGGCCATTGGATACTTTATAAACATTCAAACCTCCGTTTTGCGTTCCGATCCACAGGAAACCAAGCTTGTCTTCATGAAGTGCAACGGTATGACTACTCGAAAGTGAAGAGGTCGATGCGAGGTATGGGGTGAATTGACGCGTAGCCTTGTTGAAAGATGCCAGGCCTTCGGCGTACCACGCTATCCAAAGATTCCTTCCTGCACCTTCGGTTATAAAACTAACATCGTTAAGGGCCGACTTGCCCGTGTAATTGAAACGCTTGAAAGATTCACGACTGGGATCAAAATTCAGCAGGCCGTTGCGTGAAGATATCCATAGGGTGTCGTTGGAATCCCGGAACAACGACTGAATGAAATCGTCAGAATTAATTTTGGCTCCACCTCTTTCCTGTTTGAAGACCTTGAAGTTGTATCCATCGAAACGGTTGAGGCCGTCTTCGGTGGCGATCCAGATCATGTTGTCGGCATCCTCGACGATGCTGTTCACAACACCTTGCGAAAGACCATCGCGGATACTGTAATGCTTGATGAGCGGATTGGGCTGAAACTGAGCAAAGCCAACATTTCCTGCCATCATCAACAGGCACGCGCACCAAATCCACTTCCGCAAACTCGTCATCATAGGGCTGTCTGGAGCCAGCAATTCTGGTCCATAGGTCGCATAAATCTAGTGGATTCGGATGCTTGCGCATAAGAACGACGTTGCATTTATGGGGTGCGGTTGAATATTTCGGGAGGGATAAATGTTGAATACGGCGCAAATCCACGAACCAGGACCCTGGCATTATGCCTCACGAGTACAGCGGGCCCAAAACTTTAGCTTAAACGCGGCTCCCCAGAGGTACAGGCGCGGTGCTACCCGTTGCTAATACAAGCACGTTGCTACATTGCTAATACAGGCGCTTTGCTACGTTGCCGACTTTAAGGTCGATCCAAAACACGTGCAAAGGCTCCCGTGACTTTCTCTTCTCATCTCGGTCAGTTGTTCCATCGTGGTTTTCATCGTGTCGGGCATACACGTACATGACATCGTTCATGGAATCGTACTGAGAACGTTCGACAGAGTGATCTTCAGGTATGAGTCTCACCCGCTCAGACGTGGAGGCATTGAAATAGTAAAGGCTCCTGAGGTCTCTCTTTGTAAGAAGTGTGTCTTTATTTGTATCAGCATCGTAAACACTGATGAAGTAATAACTGCGATTGATTGGTTTTTCGTGCAATGAGTCCTGTACGAAGGAGGGATAATAAACAGACTTGATCAGCACCGGCCGATCAAACATGTAGTTCATCTTCTCCTGTTTTAGATCATAATGTGCGAGGTTGAGAAGGTTGTATCCGTATAAAAGGTCAAGTCCCGGCATATAGTGAGTATACCGATCAGTTCCTTCGTCTTCATAATAGTACGAGCCATATTCGTTGTACTTGCGGGCAGACTTGGGAGGTACCTCTTTATAAATAGTGACGAGTCTATGCTCCGGAAGCCCTGTGAGCAAAATAAAACTGGGTGTCGTTGCCAGCTGACTCATTGCCAGGCCTCCACGTACAGCATTTATCAAGTTGGTATCTGCGGCAGGTGCCTGGATTGAGTCTATCCTAACTTGCTCTTCTCTGGAGGCAGACGGTTTTGACTTGCACGCAGCTAACGCTACCACGGCTAGAAACAGCAGACAGGGAGATTTCTTCAATGTAGGTGGCACAAGAAACGGATTAGTTCAAAGGGTGATCAATTACAACCATCGTTTACGTTCCCGAAGCAGCAGTTGATCTGCCTGACAGAACGTTCTGCATAAATAGAGAACCTGATTTATATATGCCAAGCTCTTTGCTCTAAATATTACACATTAGTCAGCTGCGAATACTCCAGCCGTTGCGAATGCTGAAAATCCAATCAGGAAACAGAAATCCGCTCATAGAGCGTCGCAACTTCTGCTACTACCCAATGCAGGTTCTTTCGACCGAAATGGCTATTTTGTGCTTTACCTTCATTTTAACCTGAACCTTTTATCCAGTGAATTCCAAAATTCTATTCGCCTGCCTGTTATTTGCCTCCCAAGTCACCGCCCAGTCCTATAAGCAGATCCACCAGAAGGCCATCGTTGTCGACACCCATAATGACATCCTGATGAAAGCTGATGATCAAAAGCTCGTTTTTGATCAGGACCTCAGGGGCAAGGCGAGCACCGATCTTAAGCGATGGAAAGAAGGCGGACTCGACGTCCAGATATTCTCCGTGTACTGCGACGGCGCCGCTGAAAAACCTTATGCTTACGCCAATCGCGAAATGGACATCCTCGATGCCGTTGCAACACGCAATCCTGATAAGATCGTTAAGGTGGCGAACTCTGCTGAGTTGATGAAAGTGGTCAGGCAGGGAAAGATAGCTGCCATGTTTGGAGTAGAGGGCGGACACATGATCGAAGATGATCTCGGCAAACTTGAAGCACTTTACAAACGTGGTGCGAGGTATCTGACGCTTACCCACAACGTTGCTCCATCATGGGCAACAAGCGCCGCCGATGAAACAACTAAACCCAACCTCCCGCATAAAGGGCTTACGGATTTTGGGAAGCAGGTGGTACAGCGCATGAACCAGTTAGGCATGATGGTAGATGTGAGTCACGTGGGTGAACAAACTTTTTGGGACGTCATTAAACTTACATCAAAGCCAATCATTGCCTCGCATAGCTCCGTATACGCTCTCACTCCGCACCGCCGTAATCTGAAAGATGATCAGATCAGGGCCATTGCGAAAAACGGGGGCGTGATCCAGATAAACTTTAACCCGGGATTTATCGACAGCACATTCAGCAAGAAGGAAAATGCATTCCTTCAAAAGCATGCGGCCGAGAATGACTCGTTAATGAAGAGCGGTATGGACGATTTCTACGCGTCGGATTACCTTTATAACAAATACGCCGATGAAGTAAATGCCATTCGCCCAGCCCTTGCGTTGGTGATCGATCACATCGACTACATCGTCAAACTGGTTGGCGCTGATTACGTAGGGCTCGGGTCCGACTTTGACGGCATCACGCTCAACCCCCGCGACCTCGATGACGTGACCGCTTATCCCCTCATCACCAAAGCATTGGTTGAGAGGGGTTACAAGGAAAAGGATATTATAAAAATACTCGGCGGAAATTTCCTCAGAGTATTAAAGGCAAACGAAGCACACTGACGCTGCGCAGGGATTTAACACACGACATGAGCACTTCCAAATATGACGTGGCCATCATTGGTGCCGGACACAACGGACTGGTTGCTGCTTCATATCTGGCGAAGGCAGGTAAACGTGTCGTTGTCCTTGAGGCAAATAGTGAACCGGGTGGCGCCACTACGAGCGTTCGCGCGTTTCCTGAATTTGACGCTTATCTTTCGCGCTACTCATATCTCGTTTCTCTGCTGCCCGACAAGATCATCAGGGATCTTGATTTGAACTTTAAAACTATTTCCAGAAGTGTCGCCAGCTATACGCCGTTCTTCGACGAGCGTGGTCATCATGGGCTGCACATCTCGCGCGTTTGGGATGATAAAACGTCTGACTCTTTTGAGGATTTAAAGTATGGCTCCGACGAGACAAATGCATGGAAATCATTTTATGCCGGAACAGAGAAATTTGCCCAGCGCATAGCAGGGTCATTGCTCAAACCCCTTCCTACCCGATCTTCTTTGAAAAAGGAAATTGGTTATGACAGCTTATGGGATCAATTGATTGAAAATCCTATAGGAGAAGTAATAACGAAAACATTCAGAAATGATGTCGTCCGTGGCATCGTCCTCACCGATGGTTTGATTGGCACCTTCTCTTCGGCATATTCTCTACAGGCAAACAGATGCTTCCTCTATCACATTATCGGAAATGGTACCGGTGAGTGGAAAGTACCTCAGGGTGGTATGGGAAAACTCGTCGACGAGCTCATGCGTGTTGCCATGAAAGCCGGAGCAACGATCCGGTTAAATAGCCGCGTCACGAAAGTAGAGACCTCGACAACTGAAGTTAGTATCGCGCTTGATGACAACTCTTATGTCGTCGCGAACCATCTTTTATCGAATGCAGCGCCACAAGTGTTGGCAAAGTTGCGCGGCATGCGAGCAACGGATGGCCTGGACGGTGCGCAGCTTAAAGTCAATATGCTCGTGGAACGCCTGCCTTCGCTTAAATCCGGTGCAGATCCTCGTCAGGCTTTCGCCGGCACATTCCATGTGAACGAAAGCTTTCAGCAGCTCGAACAGGCATATGCACAGGCGGCCTCCGGAAAAATTCCTTCATCATTGCCCCTTGAACTGTATTGCCATACGCTTACCGACAATACTATTCTGAGTCCTGAATTACAACGCAAGGGGTACCAGTCGTTAACTCTTTTTGGTCTTCATACACCTGCTTCACTGTTTGATCACAATCATGAGGAACAGAAAGCAAAGGCGCTGACCGCAGCGCTAGCTTCGTTGAATACGTTCCTTTCCGAGCCTGTAGAATCCGTCCTGGCCAAATCATCAAACGGCGAGCCAGCGATTGAAGTCAAATCTCCACTCGACATAGAAGCAGCGATCGGAATGCCCCGCGGTAACATCTTCCATCGCGACCTCGCTTTTCCGTTCCGCGATGATGACGCCCCGCCTGGCTGGGGAGTGGAGACGGATCACCCGCGCATCTTCATCTGTGGAGCAGGCGCTATTCGGGGAGGCGGCGTGAGCGGAATCCCAGGACACAACGCAGCGATGGCGGTCCTTGGCGGATCGTAGTTTACAGCATATAAATATTGCTACTCCGGCCTTTTACAAATGGCAGAACCAACCAAGCGCTTTAGCCGCCGAATCATTTTTAACTGCTAAAACCCTAAAAGTCACCAAGCCACCGGACCGCTAAATCAATTGCTGAACAGCATCAAATCCGTGTCAATTAAACAGTGTAACACCTATTTATTCTAACACGGAGCTTTGTTGAAATCAGAGGGAATCGATAAATTCACTTGCTTCCGACAGGATCCCTCTCACATTAGCTGTCATGAATACCGTTCGTACCCTCGCTGTCTGTTGTCTCTTCTTTTATGCTCAATCCGGAATTTGTCAGGACAAAATCTGGGGAATGACTGCTTTGGGTGGTCAGCAGGGATACGGCGTGATCTATACGACCAATGCCGATGGCTCAGACTATCGCGTCGTTCATCATTTTGATGGTATTAATGGACAGCTTCCGGAGAGCAAATTATTGAAAGCTCCGAACGGGCGCCTGTACGGAGTTACACATAGCGGCGGCTTGCATAAAAGCGGAGTCCTCTTTGAGATCGACCAGTCCGGCGTGTTTCGGAAGAAAGTTGACTTCGAAGAGGCAACAACCGGATCGAGAGTGATGGGAGGACTGGTGTGGGCACCCAATGGAAAATTGTATGGCGCTGCATGGTCCGGTGGGGCTCACAACGATGGAACAATTTTCGAGTACGATATTCAAGGTAATACGCTTCGAAAAGTAGCCGACTTCGACAATGAAGGTCTTGGCACCGGCGTCTTTCCGTTTGGGTCATTGGTGCTCGCGTACGATGGCAAACTTTACGGTACAGGTTACCAGGGAGGCAAATACACACTCGGCGTAATCTTCCAGGTGGATCCGTCAAACGGGACACTTACCAAGAAATATGATCTGGATTTTGTTACCGGCAACCGGCCTCCTTTCAGTCTAACGCTAGGCACTGATGGCAAACTCTATGGCACGGCAGGAGGAGGAGGCGATCATGGCTTCGGGACCATCTTCGCATTTGACCCCGTTACAGGTAAATGTGAAAAGCTTCACGACTTCGATGGACCAATGACTGGCGCTGACCCACTGGGCACATTGACGCTCGGATTTGATGGAAAACTTTATGGAACTACTTCCTGGGGAGGACAATACAATCATGGCGTTATCTTCTCCTACGACTACCATACGCGAACCTTTACCAGACGATTTGAATTCAATGAAGAGTTCACAGGTAGGGCACCAAGAGGTGGGATGCTCCAGTCGTCGAATGGTAAATTTTATGGAACGACCGAGCTGGGTGGCACCTTAAGCCAGGGTGTACTCTTTGAATTCGATCCCGTCAACGGGAACTTCGTCAGGAAACGTGATTTCTCTCCTGCTACCGGCGGCACTCCTCAAAGTTGCGAGATGATATTGCTCCGTGATCGCGATGACAGAGCGTTTCAGGCAATTACATTTCAGCCAGAAGAAACTATTGCTATCGAAGATGAATCTATCGAACTGCCGGCATCAACAAACAGCGGACTGCCCGTTGTTTACTACAGTTCCGACTCCGAAGTGGCATCAATTTCGAAAAACAAATTGCTGTTGAACAAAACAGGAACAGTAACAATAACTGCGACGCAATCCGGCAACGCTAACTTTTATCCGGCGCCCGACATAGCGCGAGTGATCACAGTTGATAGTACGGCAAGAATGAATCTGATTACAGGCATTGGCTCTATTCACGACGCCTCATTCAATGTACTGTTGCAGAATCCTTTTAATCAAACGTTAAGACTTCAGGTGAATTCAGCAAAGGAAATACCGGTTACTCTCATTCTATATTCGACGACAGGTCAGCACCTTTTTGAAACCGTTGCTCAAACCAACTCGCTGATAGAGATTCAGGCTGGCGTAAAACCCGGTCTTTACCTTATCGATATACAAAGCACTCACGGTCGAAAGGTGCTGAAAGTATTGTGTCAAATCCCCTGATACAGGTAGCTGCCTCCACGTCGTAGCGATGATGTTTTGTCTCTGGGGTTACTTCTATTGCATCCTTCCATAAAGGCTACTGTCGTCTCTAGTCCCGGCGTCAGCAATACCTGTTAACCCTAACAACTAATCCCATGAAAAAGACCATCATCTCCGCCGCCTTTCTTGGCATAACCAATTTGGTTTATGCACAATGGATACCACCTCAACCCATATATTTCAACACCTATTACGGCACTGGAGCATTCGCTTCCAACACAACGGGCAATCACAACACAGCATTTGGGAGCTATTCGCTCAACAAGAACACGACCACACACTATAATACTGCCGTGGGAGCGTGGGCATTGTACAACGCAACGGCTACATCAAATGTCGCAGTTGGGAGGCGTGCGATGTTTTCTACGACGACAGGAGGATCCAATACTGCCGTCGGAACCAATGCGCTGGAAAATAATACCTACGGTCTGGGTAATGTCGCCGTTGGAGCGGATGCGCTGAAATACAACGTTGAAGGAAACTGGAATACCGCAGTCGGCTTAGCATCTGGTCCGGGGTACGGCATCACGAATCTGATTCACGCCACAGCACTTGGATATGCCGCCACAAACACGGCAAGTTTTCAGGTACGCATCGGAAACGATTTGATCAATGACATCGGCGGACAGGTTTCGTGGTCAACATTATCTGACGGAAGATTTAAACGTGACATTCAGGAAGACATCGTTGGTCTCGAATTTATCAACAAGCTGAGACCAGTAAGCTACACCGTCGATCATGCGGCATTGGCACGTGCGCATAACTCTTCTGATAGCATGCAGGCAAGAGCTGGAAGAATGCCCGTCGTAAGACAAACTGGGTTCGTTGCCCAGGAAGTTGAGGCTATCATCAAGAAAGGCAATTATCGCTTCAATGGAGTCAAGTCTCCTGAAAACAACATGGATCATTACAGCATTCGCTATGCGGAATTTGTCGTTCCCCTCGTCAAAGCTGTGCAGGAATTGACGGCAATAGTAAACGAACAACAATCTGAGATTGCCGCACTGAAAGAAAAACTTGAAGGCACCGAAAAGCCATCGGGGAACAAGGGAGATTTCGGTGCCATTCTACATCAAAACTATCCTAATCCGTTTTCAACTGACACAGAAATCAGGATGGATCTTCCTGAAACCACCAGGTCAGCGAGCTTAGTTATTTACAATCTCGAAGGAAAAGAGATGAAACGCATTGCAATAGAAGGACGCGGGTCCAAAGGAATGAGACTTTCAGCTAGTGATCTGGCTGCCGGAATTTATATGTATTCGTTGTTCGTCGATGGAAACATTGTCGATACCAGGCGCCTGATCATTGCAAAGTAATACCGCCAGGATCGGTGACTATTAACAGTTGTATAGAAGCGTACATGATGGCTTGAAAAGTTGCGACCGAGAGTTGAAAAACCTGGGTCGCAACATGTGCATTAGCAGTTCAACTAGTGCATATTCTTAGGAAAGAAGTCCTCCACGATGTCGTAGGCCTTATCGGTCCAGGATTCAAAACTTGCACCGCGCTGGTCTGGGTTGAGGCTGTACCAGCCACCATCACAAGGAGCAATAACGACTGGGCAACGTCGATCATTCTGCGCGATATTTGACGAGTTTCCATAGATACTTTAGCGGGATGTTTTTGAAGTTATCTATTTTAGAGAAACATCTTTTCACATGGTTCTAAAAATCGTCAACGGCATCCTCATCGCGTTCGCCGTTTTTATGGGTATCAAGCAGGGTTGGGCAATGGTGTCGGGGAAAGAAGAAATGCTATCCATGTTTGGTAAATGGCATTTTTCCAAAACAGCGGTGGCAATTAATGGTGCTATCACTATTGTCAGCTCGTTGCTGATTCTGTTTCCAAAGACATTTCTCTGGGGAAACTTCATCATGGCTGCGAGTATACTCCTCATCATTTGTTTCCACCTATTGGAAAAAGACTTAAAAGGCATGGCTATCGAGTTGCCCTTCTTTTTTCTCAATCTCATCATCATTTACCTCGGACACCCTTTCAAAAGCTGACCACGAACTAAATTAAAAGAGAGCAGAATTATTTTTAGTCGCGAACGATTGCATCGTGGTATCGCTTACGGTCAGCAACGAACTTGCATCAACTGACTCCTTAAAACCGTTTTGTATTTTGTTAGTAGTTCGCTATTTTTAATTGACGCCCTGAAGGTTTTCAATTTTTCTTTTGTTGGCATTAAGACAGTGATGTCTCCTATTTCCGTAAAGACGGATGAGGTGATGTTATTGTCTGCCCCTAAACCTTTCATCCCCTAGCGTCCCAGTCATGAACATGGTCGACAAAATCCTTTCGGAGCTCTATGAAGAGTTTCGCGGAAGAGATAATCACGGCAAACTTGCAGATTACATCCCGGAGTTAAGTAAAGTAAACCGCAGCAATTTTGGGGTGGTACTCACCACCATCGACGGGTATCAATATTCTTATGGCGACTCCGAAGTGGAGTTCACGATTCAGTCGGTGTCCAAACCCTTTATCTATGGAATGGCTTTACAGGAATATGGCGTAGACAAAGTACTCGAGAAGATTAGTGTTGAGCCGTCGGGCGATGCGTTTAATTCTATCAGTCTGTACCCTGACTCCGGGCGGCCGTTCAATCCGATGATCAACGCAGGAGCGATCACCGCGACGGACATGGTGTGGCAAATCTACAAAGAGGAAACGTTCGATCGCATCCTGAAGAACTTCAGCACCTACGCCGGGTCTCCATTGAAATTGGACACATCTGTATACAATTCAGAGAGTGAAACCGGCCACCGTAACCGTGCTATCGCTCACCTCCTTCGGAACTTTAACATCCTTCGCTCCGAAGTAGATGCACCACTTGATGTCTACTTCAAACAGTGCAGTATTAAAGTCACGTGTCGCCAGTTATCCATCATGGGCGCGACGCTGGCCAGTCACGGCACGAATCCCATCACCGGGAAGAAAGCCCTGAAACAGAAGTATGTACCCAATGTGCTCAGTGTAATGGCCTCATGCGGAATGTACGATTACTCAGGTGAATGGATTTACAACGTAGGGCTACCGGCCAAAAGCGGAGTTGGTGGTGCCGTCCTGGCCGTGCTTCCCGGACAGCTGTCGATCGCTGTTTATTCACCCCCGCTCGATAAGAAAGGTAACAGCGTTTTTGGCATAGATCTGTGCAAAACGATTGCTGAACAGTTCTCGCTTCATCTCTACAAGACGCCTCGTCAGATCAAACACGTCCTCAGACGTCAACTGACGCTGCGCACAGCCCGATCG
Source organism: Chryseolinea sp. (assembly GCA_049840655.1). Classification (GTDB taxonomy): domain Bacteria; phylum Bacteroidota; class Bacteroidia; order Cytophagales; family Cyclobacteriaceae; genus Chryseolinea. Next base: position 176,408 of record JASGJX010000018.1, on the reverse strand, counting down.
AAATTCAAACGTGATTTATTGGCCGAGAACCTCTTCGACAGATTCGGCGGAGACTATCACGTTATGGAGCTACAAGGTGATTTGTGCTTCGCTACCTGTGAGCTCTTCATGCGAAAGATCCCGGACGACGCCCGTACACTAGTATTGAATGTACATCGCTGCACCACGATCGACGATGGTGCCTTCATGCTGATCTACAAACTTCATGAAGAATTTCAACAGTCCGGCAGGTCGCTTTACATTACCGACTTCAGTCACCTGGATCTGCTCTTTGGATGGTCTCAGAAGCAAGTGGATTTCCTCAGATTCAGGGACCACGATGAAGCCTTGTCCTATTTGGAATCCCTCATTCTCGACTCGAACGCTTATGAGTCCAAGTCGGAACCCGTATGTCTGATGGATCAACAGTTACTGGCAACCTTAACGGAACACGAGATCGAGGAATTGAAAAAGCATCTCATTCACAGGACCTACCTTCCCGGTGAAACGATCATCAGGAAAGGAAGTGCGGCTGAGCACATCTTTTTTATCGAATCGGGACGGGTTTCTATTCACGACGCCATTGACGGGCATCGCGATGTAACACTGGCACTCATCAGTTCCGGAAACTGCTTTGGCGAGATGGCACTCCTGGACAAGCAGAGCAGGTCCGCCGACGTCAAGGCGCAAACTGAGGTATCGTGTTTTGTGATGCTTTATGAAATATTGGATAGTGTGGAAACCCTTGCGGCAATCAAAGTCAAGATCCTTACAAACCTCGGCGCGACCCTGTCATCAAGGCTGCGAAGGGCCAATAAGGAGATAGCCAGCTTCACTTAGTAACTTTTAATTTAAGGTCGGCTTTATTGGCATACATCCCTCAACTTGGTATATTGGTAGATGCCTTCCATTCTACCTGGTTACGAATACGACATCTTTATCTCGTACCGTCTTAAAGACAACCGTGTTCCTTTCAGCAGCCCAGGTCAGCCGATCCATGGAGGCGGTAACGGATGGGTAACGGGTTTCGTACAAAATCTCAGGACAGAGATCGAAAGCACCTTTAAGGAGGACATCAGCATTTACTTTGATTCCAACGCGCACGATGGACTGCTTGAAACCCACGATGTGGACAAGAGCCTGGAGAACAAAGTGAAGAGCCTGGTCTTCATACCTATACTATCTCAAATCTACTGCGACCCGAGAAGCTTTGCCTGGCAGCAGGAGTTTTGTGCATTTAATCGCTTTGCTCAGGCTGATGGCATTGGCCGCGACGTAAGACTGCGCGATGGCAACGTCAGTAGCAGAATCCTTCCGGTGATGATCCATCAGCTCGATGCGGACGACCTTGGCCTCATTGAAACAGAAATGCAAAGTCGCCTGCGGTCTATTGATTTCATTTTTCGGTCACCTGGAGTAAACCGGCCACTGATGCCGGACGACAGGCATGGGAACACCAACAACTTGTCTTACCGCGATCAGGTGAATAAAGTAGCCAATGCGATCAAGCAGATCATAACAGCGATGAAGTCTCCGCTGCGCGCCGGGGAAGCTCCGGTTGCTCCAACTGAATCAGCGTTTACAGATGCGGAGCCAAAGGAGGAGAAGAGTGCCGCAGAAAACAAGTTGCTTGAAAAATCAATTGCCGTTCTTCCCTTCGTTAATCTTTCGAATGACCAGTCGCAGGAATACTTCGCTGATGGAATTACCGAAAACATCGTTATACAGCTCGCTTCAATGTCGCAACTGAGAGTGATCTCGAGAACCTCGGTGATGCGGTACAAGAAGTCGATGAAATCAGCGCCGGAAATCGCCGCTGAACTGGGCGTGAAGTTTATCCTGGAGGGAAGCGCGCAGGCACATGGCAATAAGGTCCGCATCAATGTGCAATTGATCGATGCGTTGCAGGATCAGCACGTGTGGTCTCGCGTATTCGTTGAAAGCATGGATGACATCTTCGCCATTCAAAGTAATGTCGCCGAAGTGGTCGCTGCAGAGCTGAACTCTTCCATCAATCCGAAGCAGACGGAGAAGTTAAAAGAGATCCCGACGAAGAACCTGGAAGCATACGATCTCTTTCTCAAAGGCCGACATGCATTTAATCAGTGGGGTGTCAACGGCTATCGCGCAGCGACCGAATATTACAAGCAGGCGCTGTCCAAAGATCCCGACTTCAAACAGGCTTATTCAGCATTGGCAAGTTCATACTCAGCGCGAATGTCGTGGAACGGTGACCTGTCACCCGACGAAGCTGAACCATTCATCGAACACTATTTGAATGAGGCGCGTAAACGCGGGCCTTCCGATAACGATTATCTTACGAAGGCTTTCGTTCAGTTCTTTATCAAGAAAGATTTTCTGTCCGCCGAAAAGTCACTGCAGCAGGCAATGGAATTGAGTCCCAACAATTCAACGGTGCTCTATACGTACAGCTATCTGTTGAATATGATGGGGCGATACGAAGAGGCACTCGGCTTTGTGTCCAGGGCGAAAAGCATCGATCCTCTGACTGTGGCTTACTTTAATTACCAGACTATTTGCCTTTATCTGCTAAACAGATCAAACGAAGCAATCGAAACTTTGAAAGAAGGACTACAGCTATATCCGGCAGTCCTTCGGTTTTATGATTTCCTCGCTCGTGTGTACCTCGTACAGAAACGTTATGTAGAAGCCATTGACGCTGTTGAGGCGGGATTTCGAACCACAACGATAAGGCCGCCGTCGATGGTGGCTTATATCACGGCAGCCTATGCTGGATTAAAACAAGATGACAAAGCAAAGGCTACCCTGGCCGAGTTGGTAACAAGGAGTCAGGCAAACGAGAAGGGTGTGAATATGTCTTTGGTGTATGCCTATCACGGCATAGGAGATGATCAGTCAGCATGGCTCGCCTACGACAAGGCGAAGAAGAGCAATGACGTTGATTTGATCTGGTGGAACGTTGACCCATTATTGAAAACCCTCAGAGATCAACCCCGGAATGAGATACGTATGCAACCAGATTTCCCAGGCGCTGAGGAGCACATCAAAGAATTACTAGGCAAAGAGATGCCTAAGCTTCCCTACCACAACATATCCCATATATACGATGTACTGGATGCGTCTCTGAAAATTGCTGCAAGCGAAAACCTTAGCGAAGAGGATATCAAACTCCTCCGGATAGCGGCATTGTATCACGATGCCGGGTTCATCAGATCTGCTGCAAATCACGAAGAGCACGGTGCACAAATGGCGAGAGAGATGCTGCCCTCGTTTGGTCTCAATGGCGATCAGATCGCAAAGATCACCAGCATGATCATAGCCACACGAATTCCTCAATCTCCATCATCACAGCTCGATAAAGTTTTGTGCGACGCAGATCTGGATTACCTCGGCAGGCCAGACTTCTATTCCATCGGTGGAACCTTGTTCGATGAATTGAAAGCAGCAGGAGTAGTTGAAACGGAAAGAGAATGGAACCTCGTTCAAAAAACATTTCTGCAATCTCACCGGTATCACACCAATTTCGGAAAATCGAATCGTGAAGATTACAAACAGGAAAGGCTAAAAGAGATCAACGCTAAACTGAATAACCGGTAGTAGCATCGTTACGCTGTCGGAGTTTTGCCAGACTCGACAAAGTACATATCTACCTCTCCAATATTTTTTGCGTAGATCTTTCCTCTGTACGTGCAGTTGTAGTCGTCCTGCACCATCATGTACAGTGTTGATGATATGTTTACTCTCCCGGACTCACTGCTTGACTCCATCCGGCTCGCGATGTTTACCGTGTCGCCCCAGATATCATAGGCATACTTCTTCTTCCCTACCACACCTGCTACGATCGGACCGACGTGAATACCAATTCGAAGTTCCCAGGTATCGAGGCCATTGGCGGCACGTTCCTTATTCTTAGCGGCTATGTATTGTTGCATCGCCAGGCCGGCCTGCACTGCATGACGCGGATGTGAATCATCGGGAGTTGGGATTCCACCAGCACACATGTATGCGTCGCCGATTGTCTTGATCTTCTCCAGCTTGAAGCGTTCTACGATGTCATCAAAAGCGATGAAGTATTCGTTTAGTTCAGCAACGAGTTCCTGTGGCTTTCGCGAGCGGGCGATCGAGGTAAAGCCTTTAAAGTCGGCAAAGAGCACCGTCGCATTGTCGTAGAATCGTGCTTGTGCGTGTCCGTTCGTCTCGAGCTCGTGAGCTGTTTCCGCGGGAAGAATGTTCAGCAGTAGTTCTTTTGATCGATCGCGTTCCGATTTGATGATCTTGTTCGTTCGTTGCGTAAACTGATGGCGATTATAAAAGCCGATCAGCAAAAGCAATAACAGGAACAGGGTTATACCAGTAGCAATGTTGGTTATGCGCTGCCGTTGAATCGTCGCCTTCTGTAGTGCCTGGTCTTTGGTCAACAGGTCGATCTCCGCCTCCTTCTTTCCAAGATCGAAGTTGAACTGCAGTCGCTGGATCTTAGTGTCGTTGTCGCTGTTGTACAACGAATCTTTCACGGCCAGCAACAATGTATCATAAGCATGCGCTTGTTTATAATCGCCGTGACGTGCGTACTCCTTCGAGAGTCCCTGGTAAATATCCTTCTGTTCCTTTCTGGCGGCGATGGCCTCGGCAATTGCCTTCGCGCGCATATAGGTACCGATAGCAGGCAGCACACGTCCCTGTAGAGATTGGGTTTTTGCCATTCCAATCATGCTCTGCGCAAGCTCCAGTTTGGCATCGAGTTTTTCCGCCAGTTGAATCGCCTGCTCGTGATAGGCGTATGCTGCAGTGAAGTCGCGTTGCTTGGCCTTGATCTCACCCAAATAAGTCATCGGGAATGTTGCATCAATGGTGTTGTCGAAGATGGCGAGCGATGTTTTAAAGAATATGCTGGCTGAATCATACTGATTTTTCTTCAGATAGATTTCACCTGCATTCATGGAGGCTGTGGCAACACCTAGCATGTAATCGATCTCCTTGAAAATGGGCATAGCTCTCAGAAAATAGTCAAGCGCCTTCAGCTCGGTTGCCGGCTTGTTATTGTATACACCTCCGATATTATTGAGCACGGTGGCAATCCGGAGCTTGTCATCGATCTCTTCTGCAATTTTTAAAGACCGCAGATAATGATCAATTGCCTTTGTATCGTCTCCACCATTAAAATATACTACTCCAAGATTGCTCAGGATGTTTGCAACGCCGGATTTCATTCCAATTTCCTCAAATACTGTGAGGGAGTGCTGAAACTGAACCGCCGCCTCGGGATAATTGCCTTGTGTGATGTGGCCGAGGCCGATCGCTTTGTAGGCATAAGCCTCGCCTTTCTTGTAGGAAATCTGTTCTGCAAGCGCCACAGCTTCAGTACCGTAGCGGATAGCCTCCTGCAGATCAACATTGAGAAACTGTGAACTGAGAGCGATCAGCGTATTAACCTTCGATGAATCCTCCGCTAAATGGCTGATGATATTCTTGAGGCTGTCAATCTCGCGCGTCTGCGCCTGAACGATTGGAGCCCACAACCACAGTGTGCATAAAAGGCAAATCGAGAGGAGGCGCATTACTTTTTACGAAATCTTTCAATTTACAAATCATTTCAAAATTCCAAATCCCAAAATTCAGTTCGCGTGACCGCTCATTTCTTTTTTCGTGACCTGTGACATTCCGGACAAAAGAAAAGGCCAGCCTGTGGGAAGCTGACCTTTCCGGATCTGACAATCAGTATTGCTACTAATTGTTTCTCCTTACTGAAACACTTTTTGCCATAGTCCTAATTCTTATAAAGCTTCACTTGCTTTATTCCATCCGACTGTTGAATAAATATCACATAGAACCCCTTCGGATAACCGAATAAATCAAAAGTCAAAGTCTTTGCATCGCCACTCCATACCATGCTCACCGAGTACTTGCGTCCACCCTGGTCAATGATCGTCACCTGGGAATTGCTCGGTGATTTTGTTGCCGTAGGGATGTAAACGGTTGTGTATCGGTCAACTGGATTTGGATAGGCCGTCAGCGGCAGCATTGAACCATCGTTGCCTTTTTGGCATCGGTTGGAGGTAGAGCTTGCAGTAGATGCAATCGCTGTTTTCTTACTCTTATCATAAGATGTCAGCGTCCACACAAGCTTGTCGCCATTGAACAAAACCTCAAACGAACCGCCACCTGGTTGGAACACGGTCGGTTGATTAATTGCTGAGAACGGCTTTGTGCTTGTAAGCAGGTTGTCCGGACCAATTGGAATACAAACAGGAGTGGAGTTATCATTCACGTATTCGAAAATCGCCTTTAATGTGTAGGTCGGATTGTCCGTAACCACCTGCACACATCGGAGAACTGGGCGAATGGCATTGCACAGATTCATTTTTGGATTCACGTACAGTGTTCCAGTCTGATACTCGATATTATAGTTTCCAGGCACCGAGAAAATAACCGCGCTCGGAGTAATCGTATAAACTCCAGGGCTTCCGTTATAGCCAGTTGAGAATTGAGGACCGCCCACAATCACATCGCTGTTGACAAGGCCCGTTGCTGTGTAAGTGAACTTTGGAGTTTCTCCGGCGTTGATGATCACATCATTTGCTTTGATGATCAGTTTTACCTTGTTCACCGTGAGACTACCATTTGTCACTTTTAATACATAGTTCACAGGCTCACCAGGTTGCAGAGGCGTCGGTTTCAATGTTACCGTTGGGATCACTTTATAAAGCCCAGCCGGCACGATACCTGTTGATGGCTTGCTCACATTACTTTGATCCTTGAGCAGATACGTGATATTGCTGATTACCGATGACGCATTATCGTCGTATTTGTATCCCGTGACCGTTGTTACGTACGTTGGCTGAGGTGTTCCATAATCTATCTGTGCAGTTGGTCCGACAACGATAAGCGAGTCTTTGAGGATCCGCAGATTACCAGGAGCATAGGTTACATCGAAGTTGTTCGACAGTTCCGTGAGATACGCACCGGCAACTAGGAAGTGGCTTCCGGCTGTCAACCCTGTGGCTACATTAATGGAGAACAGCGCCGGCAATTCGTATACCTCCACTCCATTTACGATTATTGGAGCATCGTTATTGAACACATCCGTGGAATCGACAATAACGAGAGCATCCCTGTTACTGCTCGTGCTATCGGCGCCAACGGTCTCGCTATTTACCAGCGCGCCACTGTTCACGATCGCTCTTGAGTTGACAAGCGGACGTGAAGCGTTCACGATTCCTCTTGAATAATTCACGATCGCCCGTGAATTAACAATTGCTCTTGAATTGACAATTGCGCGTGATGCATTTGCAATAGCTCTGGAGTTGAATACAGGTGTTATCAGAGTCGCAGTATCTGGATTGTCGAAATAATCCAGCATCGATTGTTTGTCGAAGTCTACGATGTTCGTAGAGTTCACTATACCTCTTGAACTATTGACAATCGCACGGCTGTTAGCAATAGCTCTCGAGCTGGCAAGGAAACTGAGGTTTTGAAAGTCCGCGTTCACCAATGGACGTGATGAGTTCGCAATGGCTCTTGAATCAACAAGCGCTAACGCATTCGGCACCAGGATGGATTTGTGATCGACCTTCACGTTGTTAAGAATCGTCTGGGGAGATTCGATAAGCATACCATCAAACTGATATGAGAACGTGATCTTATCGTCGAACTTCTCGCCGTACAGAACCTGAAGATCATTGGGCTTAATCGTCAAAGGCAACTTCTCAATTGTGAGAAGACCCTGCTCGAACTTATACTTATAGAGCTCCTTTAACGGAACAGATATTTCCTTTGAAACAGTAATCACATATTTATCTGCGTTACTCATGCTGTTCGCCGGAGTCTGAAACACCAGGTTAGTGAGACCAAGATCCGCTGGCTTAATCTGTGATGTTGGCTTCAACGTATCACCGGCAACAATGATAGTTGCAGTGAACGCTGGCAGGATCTCTCCATATTTTTTACTCTTGTTATCAGCAATGACCTTTACTTCAATCAGCGTATGATCCTTGAAGTAGAGCGTATCGGAAGCACCACCATCTCTGCCACTGGGTGAGATGGAAGCCGTTACTACGTGGATCGGCGGGTTGCCTTCAAACGGTGGAATGACTGCCTGAAGCTGAGTTGAATTAACATAGGTTGTTGGCAATGGACTATCACGCATCACAACAGTCGAGGTCGGCGTGAGGTTTTGTCCGGTCACCGTTAGTGTGAAGCTCGTTTTACCTGGTTCAATGTTCGCAGTATCATACTTCAATTCAACCAGCTCCGGAAGCGGAGAAGCAATGGTACGCATCGAAGCATCCGCCTGAATAAAGCCTGACCCTGACTTTACATCATAGTTTGGCTCGTGCATATCCAAAGCAGAACTCTTTAAAGCCTGCCTGACTCCTGCTGGCGTATATTTCTCGCCGTTGTAATATTTCTTTCGGCCTTCCATGAGAAGTGCAGCGACACCTGCTGCATGGGGCGCAGATGCCGAAGTACCAAAGAAATTGTAGAAGCCATCAGTTGCGCCGTTCAAATCGAACTCCGTGTCAATGTCGCCTAACCTTACCGTTGTGTTTACACCATTTGGGGCGATGATATCCGGCTTCAGTCGGTCTTCGCCATTGACTCGGTGACCACCTATCGACGAAAACGAGGCCACAGTAAATGCAGCAGCATCTGCCGGGCGCTTGAAATCGTAAGCGGCAGTATTGCTGTAAAGTACAGCGCCAACCGAAATGGCACCTTTTGAGTTTGCCTGACCCACAATTGTTGAAGATCCTCCATAGCCGTCGTTGAATGCAAACTTATCGCCGCGGAATACGACATACTTGAGGTTGACATTGGTCGTGCCCTCTGCCCGTACAATCATAATGTTTGTGTTCGACTGTTCCTTCACTGTAAAGGGCAGTACTTCAATTGGATCGGAACCAATGTTGTTCCGGTTGAATCCGAACAAAGTCGCTCCAGCATCAGTTGTCAGATAAAGGTCGAGGTCATTCAGGGTACCAGTAGTTTGTCCCAGTGAGTAGATTGCATCATCCCACTGCAGCACGATTGTATACGTTCCCGGGCCGAGAGAGATTCCCTGAAAAATGTCGCCACCACCGAAGTCATGGGCATTTCCGGTGATGCCAGCTGGTGTTGGCGCCGGAGTGAAGGTTGCACTATAGGATTTATTTCCATAGTTACCGGCCGACGTGAAATAGGTAACACCCTGAGCTGTTACCTGGTCAACCGTAGTTGCAACCTGACCATCCTGGAAGAACGGCTCGGTAAGATAAGTTAAATCGTCAACAATGATATCGCACGTGTCTGCCTTTAGCTCTTTTATCCCCTTGGCAAAATCTCCTGAACTGATTGCGCCTGTACGAAATGCAAGTCTTGCATTTGGAGCAACGTCGTGGACGATCTGAAGCATGGCACGACCTTCATCGGTGCCAGGTCCGTCTTTCAATACACGAACACCTGCGGGGAGATCGTTATTAAGCACATTCGCTCCAGCGGGATTGTTTGGCTGACTGTTGTAACTATCCGACAGCACTCCCACTTTGACGCCTTTGCCAGAAAGGTCGTATCCGGATCGTACGAGATCGGAGTGCTGCGAAATATCACCCTTGGTCGTCGTTACACCAACCGTCGTTACAGGTGGATATGCAGGGCGGACATAATTAACAGTTGCCGTAAGGTCATTCAGCAACAGCAAATTCGCTATAGGGAAATAGCCCGTGATCACCCTTTGATTGTCGTTATCAACTTCTCCGGTCAAGCCATAAGAAGGACTTCTCAACAGCGCAAGCAGGTTATTGTATTCGCCCGCTGCTGCAATTACTTCAATCAGCACCTTATTGTCCTGTATGTTATAAATGAAGTTACTGGAAGTGCCCGGCTTAAAGTTGGCGTTCAATGAAGTCAGTTCCGAACCAATAATATCATTGACCTTCCCTGCAACACTGGGTGTGTAGTATGGACACACCACATCGCGCGTCAGCGATAGTGTGCAATTAGTTTGAATAGTTGAATTGGTCGCATCCTTCACTTTTACAGACACTGACGCCTGAGGAACATCCACCCAATTCACGCTGATGCTTGCTGTACCCTGGCCGCTTTGAACGGTCCCTCCCGTGACAGTCCATTCATACGATGGATTAGCGATGTTCGTCACTACGTTGTATTGATAATTGATGCCCGTGCAGAACGTGCCACTTCCTTTAACTTCACATGACGGGACGAAGCTTGGTTTCAGCGCACTCACCTGGAGAGAACGATCGATAAATGTCCATTTTGTATCAAGCGCTATCACCATTGAACGATATGGTGAGCTATAGGTATCTGTGTAAGAATTTTGCGCTCCCCAGTCAGCCTTCGAAGCAATGTGTCCACCCCAGGCCAACACAACTGTCTTGTTAGTATTACCCGACACTTTGAATGTCAATTTCATTTTGGTCGGAGCGTACCAGTCACCGGGATCACCTTCATAGAAATAGGCAATGCCTGTTGGTGTTGCGTTGTAAATCGCTACTTGTTTTTCAGCAGCTGAGAGTTTGTTAAAGCTATAAGCTGGTTGCATCTGAGCGCCGTTACTGCCAGTCACAGATTTGTTACGCTGCGGCGCGGGGATCGTGAAAAAACTGGCCTGACCAAAGTTTCCTGTTAGTCCGCGGAGGGGATCAACATTTTCTCCGATTCTCTGATAGCTGGTAATATAGTCTATCGCCGTTTTTCGATCACGACGTAAATCGTATTCCAATATAACAATGTGAGTGCCAGGGGCCATATTACTAAGCGTAAGTCGATAGGGTATCGACTGCCCTTCGCTAAAATGCGAATTTGTACCGTTACCATTTCCGGCAACCCAATTGATAGGACTTACCACGGCGCGACTCACCCCGCCATTCTGACCTTGTTCGAATTTTATAGGAGAACTACTATAGCCTCCATCATCCAGCGACATCGCTGATGAAATACTACCTGAAAGGCTTTGTTGCCCGGAAGCCAGGGCGGGAGTCAACAGACCAAGAAGTGCAATGCTGAATGCTCTACTCTGTCGTAATAATTTGTTAGGGTTTGAAATTCTGGTTAGCCAACCAATAGACACGGTTTTCATTGTAAAGGGGTATAGGTATTCTACATATAGACAAGTGTATTCTCATAACTGGATAAGACCTGGGGTGGACTGGGAGATCGCAGCAAACTGGGTAATCATCTAATGTAGAAAATTTGCCCCAATAACTTTGGGGGCTTCGAAAAAAAAGACACAATTGTTCTGGAATGAAACTTTTACTTGGGTACAAGTTGGGAACCAGTCTCATTTGGAGTAAACACAAAAGCGAAGTTGCTGAATTGGGATCGATAAAAAGCTCTGCGTAATACTGCCGTAACATCGAACTACTCGAGCCGCAGAGCCAAACATTGAAACATTACATCCCCGAACCGTGCTTCGCTCGGGCACTTACATGTAACTACATGAACTTCTCTTGCTGGCGATGGGGCCGGGCCTTATGAAATATAGTCCTCCTGAACTTCGACTGGTCACTCTTGTTCGGCACTCAGATTATTCAGTACGAAGACTGTTCACGGGGTTTGACTTCGCCGTTTTGACCGCCTGATAGCTCACGGTCAGCAAAGCAATAACAGTGGCCATCAATGCTGCAAGCCCGAATACCCACCATTGTATATCGATGTGATAGGCAAACTCCTCCAACCACTTGTGGGTCGCCCACCACGCAGGGAATAGTGCAATAGCATTCGCTATGAGTACGAGCATTATGAACTCCTTAGAAAGTAGACCAACCAGGTTAACGAAACTTGCACCAAGCACTTTGCGCACTCCGATCTCTTTGACTCGCTGCTCAGTGGAATAAGTGGCGAGACCAAACAGTCCAAGGCATGCAATGAATATCATCGCAGACGCCACGGCAATGAGGAGTGTCTGACGTCGTTCATCTTCGACATAAAAGCGTGCGAGCTGATCGTCGAGGAAATGATATTCGAACGGCTCAATCTCGTCGTTCTTCACCATAACCGCCTTCAGTTGATCAAGAGTGCTGGCAATATTTTCAGGCGCTATTTTAACAGAATAGTAGTCGATACCGTGTATAGGGTTCTCGTTGTAAGCAATCATTAAGGGTGCAATCCTTTCCCGAAGTGACTGGAAATGGAAGTCTTTGACAATTCCCACGACATGAGGCTTGAAAGAAATATGCTGTTCATTTAAGGCACTAAACTGATCGTCGCCTCTCGAAACTTCGGGAATGTCAACGATCTGTCCGTGGGCATCATCAATTTTAAGAAGGCGTGCGGCTGTTTCATTAACAATGACGCTAAGTGAGTCGTGACGCCCGTCAAAGTTTCTTCCACTCTGCATGCGAACCTCGTAAGTAGAGATAAATTCCGGATCCGCGCCAATCATGTACGAGACAAAATGATCATCTGCATTGCCATCGCGTTTTATCTTTACTCGTCTGAAAGTCTTCCATTCTCCAGGTACTCTCGAGGTTACCGAAACGTTTTTAACCGAGGGTATCTTTAACATCTCATTTTTAACAGTCTGAAAATTTGTTCGTGCCTTTCTGGTGTTCACGTCAATTACTACCATCAGATCTTTGGCAAAGCCCAGCTCCCGCTTGTTCACAAACTGCACCTGCATCACCAACACGATCGTACCGACGATCATGATCGCCGATAATGCAAACTGAAGAACAACTAATCCCTTGCGAATAGAAACATCTCCGACCTGTCGAATCTTCAATCCCTTAAGCAATGCGATAGGTTTCAGACCAGAGAGCAACCATGCGGCATAGCCCCCGGCAACAAACGCCATCACCAAAATAAAAGCAACGGCATACAACCAATATTGATAACCCGTAATCAAATTCAGAGAAAGGTCCTTGTTGACGAATCCATTGAACACAGGCAACATCGCATACACCACCAGCACTGCAAGAACGAACGATATCGAAGTTGTCATCAACGACTCTACGAGGAATTGACCAACAAGACTTCTGCGAAGCGCACCAATAGTTTTCCGAACTCCGATTTCCTTAACCCGGGACGAGGCACGGGCCGTAGTGAGGTTTGTATAATTTATACCGGCGATAAGGAGTACAAATAACGCAGTAATTATAAACACCGTGACATATAACGGATTGCCCTGCACAATGGCATCCACATTGGTATTGCGGGCACCATCAACAATGCCGTCAGAATAAAGATGCATGTCAACCAGTGGCTGAAGAGAAAAGGACAGTGTTGTTCCCGCATCCAATTGACTATTCGCCATAACAAGTCGATTCACCTTTCCGGCGATCGAGTCCTTGTTAATTCCATCCTTCAACAACATGTAGATCGAGAATTCCTCGGACGTCCAATCGCTTGCCATTGTCTCTTTGAAATAATCCGAGCTGTAGCTGGTCGATTCCGACATCACATTGTTAAACGTAAAACTCGAATTGCGCGGATGTTTCTTAAGGATGCCCGTTATCTTCACGGGATTATCCATATGATTAAATTGTAATTGTCTGCCCAGCACGTCGGTACTATTGAATATACGAATCGCTACGTCTTCGTCGATGACAATTGAGTTCGGCTCCTTTAAGGCTGTTCGACGGTCGCCGGCTACTAATGGAAAGTCAAAGATCTCCAGAAAATGTTCGTCGGCAATGGTAACGGTCTCCTGGAACGGAACGGGATGTTGCGGATCCACGAGGTTGGCACGCCCAGCCCTCATCATCCGTGTAGTGTTCTCTACACCAGGAATTGTATTGCGCGATTCCTCGGCCAGCTTGAAACTACCAGCGGCAATTGTTGTTGATTCTCCATTTATATTTCGATGACTGATTACGCGGTAAATGCGCCCAGCCGTTCCATGTTGACGATCAAATGAAAACTCATCGAATACATAAAGACCGATGAGAAGGAAGCATACGATGCCAAACGTCAGACCAACGATGTTGATGGTCGAATAGAGTTTACTGCGACGCAGATTTCTCCAACCAGTTTTTATGTAGCTTTTGATCATGCCGGTATGTGATACTCGTGAATAGTCAGTGAATGATTTGATAATGCCTGGTCTGCAAAGCAATAGGACATCAATGGCAAACATCAGGTCAGCCTTCTTCTTTCCGGAGGCCTTTAAACGACGACGGTAAAGTTCAATCAGATCTCCTTCGATGTAATCCTGCATCTGTGGATCGCAGTACCAATGGAAAAACCGCATCAGTAAAGGAGATGGTATGTCGCGGCTATTCATGACTTTGCAGAAAGTTTCGTTTGCCATGCCGTGCCAGGGATTGCCTTCCATAACTGATCACGCGTATCTCTCGCATATTGCAGTGCCTTCTTGCCCATTGCAGTTATTTCAAAGTAGCGCTTGGGCCTGCCAGCGCGTTCGTCTGTCGCATCACCCTCGTATGATTTCAGATAACCCTTTTCTTCCATTCGCTTCAGGGCTGTGTGCAGCGCACCAAGGCTGACGGTGCGCGAAAGTCTTGACTCGATCTCATCTTTGATAGTTACACTATAAGCAGTGTTGTTTAGAATGGCGATCGTCAGTAAAACGATCTCCTCAAATTCGCCTAGTTGAAACTTCTTCATGGTCGAATATAATCCAAATGTATAAATAACCAAAGACTTCACCTCTGGCCTATGTATTTACAATGCCTAAAAGATTTCAGCTACAATGGCCAACCACCGATTGTGCGACACTCAGACTGCGCTTTAGGCACCCAAAGGTCCACGTAAACCATATTCCCGAAAAAAACGTTTCTCAAGGAAGCGCATGAACGCAGACATTCACATATTATTCGAATCCGACTATTATCGCATCAAAGACTTCCGATGTCGGTGCCAGGATTGCACAACGTCAAAACCTGAGTACAACGATGCATTTTGCATCAGTTTCGTTCGAAAGGGAAACTTTCTATTCAATGTATTCCGGCTGTCGATGGATTCCTACTCCGGCTGCGTGCTGGTTACTAAACCCGGATACGACCGAACGGTAGCACACATTCACACGATTCCAGACGAGTGCACGATCATTGAATTCAGGGAGTCCTTTTATAAGGAGTTACTGGAACAGTATGAGGGCTTAAACTTTATGCTCAACAATGACAAACATGCAACTCTGATCAAGATCAATCCGGATGTGGAATTGCTTCACTACAACATCTGGGATCACGTTACTGAGCGGCGAAAAGCGGAACAGCAATGCGACAAACTCTACCTTGACGGACTGGTAACCGAAATGGTGGAAACGGTGTTTGGAAAAATTTCAGACTACAGACCCGACTTCGACATCTATGATAGCAATAAGCAAAACCATCTTATTACTATAGAACGCGCGAAGCAATATATCACCAACCATTTTCAGGACAATATCTCGCTGGCCGAAATCGCGGACTTCAGTCACGTAAGTACATTTCATTTCAGCAGGCTGTTTAAGAAACTTACAAAATGGTCTCCGCATCAATTTCTGTTGAATGTCCGGCTAAAGCATTCGGAATTATTGCTCAAGAACACGGCAATTTCCATCGCAGATGTTGCCTATAACTCCGGATTCAACAGCATTGAACACTTCTCGCACGCATTCAGATCGCGATACAAGGCACCTCCACTCATTTTCCGGAGAGCAGTGTATGAATAGCAAGAAATCGTAAGTCGACGTGGAGTCAGGGATCTACTTTTGATAAAAAAATAGATCATGAAAACACAATTGTTGAAAAGTATCCACGATTCAAGACAGTATACATTGTCTGTTGCTGAGCTAATGCCCGAGCAGCACTACAACTCCGTGATTGCGAAGGATGCCTGGAGCTTCCTGCAGCTAATGAATCATATCGCCTATGGGCTTACCTGGTGGGAAAGCAATTTCATCAGGAAAAAAGAACTCGCCTGGGAACCACCTAACGACAAAGCGACGAAAAAAGAAATCATCAAACTGTTGTCCGACGGATTCAACTCACTGGAGAAAATTGCTTCAAGTTCAACGGCCTCTGACAAACTAACGTTGGGTATATGGGCAACTCTCGATCATGTCACGCATCATCGTGGACAGGCTGTGCTGCATCTCAGAAATCTGGGCCTCACTCCACCAGAGTATGTTGGAATAAGCCTATGAAAGCCTACTATATTATCTGCTATGATATTGATGACATGGAAACATTTCAGCAGTATCCGCCAAAAGCCGCTGCGCTTATTTATGAGTATGGAGGAGAAGTATTGGTATCTGACACAAGTACATCCGCCATTGAAGGCCACGCGAAACAGATGAATGCTATTGTAGCATTTCCAACTAAGGAAGCGGCACTGGGCTGTTATCATGATGATCGTTATCGCGAGGTAATGAAGATCAGACACAGCTCGACTTCAAATTGCACGATGGTTCTTGCATCGGAATTCGTGCCAGAGTAGCGCTAAACTCGTATTTTACGATCAATGACAAGTAGTCTTGTTAAGATAGCTTATTAGATCTACATCAAATAAAAGAGCCGTGCGTAGCATTAACGCACGGCTCCACTTTTACATTTTACATTTAGAGTTTTACATTTTGCGGTTAACGCTCCAAAACAAAACCTTGAATTGAAGACTCGCAAAAGCAACTGAAGCAGCCGAACTTATATGACTAGGCCTACATGACACAAAGGCATTCGTTACAAACCCACGTCCATGCCCCTCCTTCAGTCCACTTCCTGAAACTTCTCATCGCCGCACATTCTCACAATCTTTGGCATAAACGATCCCAGTACCTCTACAAGATCCTGCTGATGATTCATCACCTGATGGATGTCTTTGTATGCCATCGGCGCCTCATCAAGACCAGAGCCGATAAGTTCAACACCTGCCGCTTTAAGGAACTTGTTTACATGTCCTGGGAGAATTGTCTCCTTCGCTTTAGTCCGAGACATAGTTCTTCCGGCGCCATGTGAAGCAGAATTGATAGAAGCTGCCAGTCCCTTTCCCCGTACTATGAATCCAGGTGTCGCCATCGATCCGGGAATGATTCCAAGCAGTCCTTTGCCCGCAGGTGTCGCCCCCTTTCTATGTACAATGACATCGTTACCATTCGCATCCTTTTCCCGCCAGGCAAAGTTGTGATGGTTCTCGATCATCGCCAACGGCGTGTCTCGCAACCCGACAGCCATACGCTCGTGAATCTGATGATGACACGCCGACGCGTAGTCGCCTGCCAGATTCATAGCAAGCCAGTATTCCTGTCCTTCCTGCGAATCCAGATCTAACCAGGCCAGATGCTTCGCCTCCGTTGGAAGTTTGCACTTTTCCATGGCGACTTTCGTATAATGGCCTGCAATAGCTGCGCCGAGTCCACGGGATCCTGAGTGTGACAACAACGCGACGTACTGCCCGGGCGGCACATTGAATTCATTCAGGTGTGAAGTGATCTCAACGATTCCAAACTCAACGAAGTGATTTCCTCCGCCCGACGAACCGATCTGTTGCCATGCACGATCTTTCAGCTGCCGAACAATACCCAGTTCGCTGAACTCCTTTCGTTCGAAGATCTCATGATCTTTTGGTCTCTTGAAAGTTTCCCGTCCAAACTTCGTGTTCATGACGAGCATCTTTTTTAAGTCTTCGCTTCTCGCAGTAAGTTCTTCCGTCGGAATATCATAAAGCGTCATGCACATTCTGCATCCAATATCAACACCCACACCATATGGTATCACAGCATTGTTAGTTGCCAGCACTCCTCCGATCGGCAATCCATACCCCTGGTGGGCGTCAGGCATCAACGCTCCGGCTACCGTAACGGGCAACTTCATCGCCGTCTCCATTTGTCTCAATGCTCCTTGTTCAATGCCGGAAGCTCCGTATATTTCATAAGCCCTTCCATCAGCAACCAGTGCAACGGTATCGTCAGACGAAGGTAATAGAGCTCCCGCCAGCGGCGCGAGCGTAACGTCATTTACGAACGAAGTCGGGTTATCCAATATGGACTTCAGCATCGAAAGCTTCTCGTCGAAGTTGAGATGCTGGTAGTGTTGTTCCACCAGTTCCAAAGCAATGCCAAGTGCTTTCCCCTCATTAAATCCAATTTGTTTAAGATCGTTTCCTGTCAATTTCATAATTCAATAACTAAAAATACATAATCATAAATAATCAGGACAAAGGACAAACCTCAGTTCGTTCGCAGTTTCAAACGCCGACCCTTTCTGGAAAGCATTGTACTTTATCCTTTTTGCTTAATCGATGATTCAAAGGTTCGCGACTACTGCGCAGTCTTTTTGCGCAGTGAATATTTTTCACTTCTTTTATCAAAACATTTTCCATGCCCGTTAACAGAAACGCCCTGATCCGTTATCGAACAATCGACAATTGCCTCCGCAACCGGCTGAGGCGTTGGACATTGGAGGATCTCATCGGGGCCTGCTCCGACGCACTTTACGAATACGAAGGGATTGACAAAGGTGTGAGTCGTCGTTCCATTCAAATGGACATTCAAATGATGCGCAGTGAAAAGCTGGGCTACAACGCGCCGATCACCGTACTGGAGAAAAAGTATTATACGTACGAAGATCCCGAATACTCAATTACCAACATCCCCCTGACAGACCAGGATCTTGGAAAGCTTACGGAAGTTGTAGAGATCCTTCGGCAGTTTAAGGGATTTAGTCACTTCCAGGAATTGAGCGGAATGGTTCAGCGACTCGAAAACAAGATTCATTCTGTCAAAACCAATCAGGAACCAGTTATCGACTTCGAAAAGAATGAAGGCCTGAAGGGCCTTGAGCACATTGACACGCTCTATCAGGCCATTGTAAATAAGCGAACGGTTAGGTTATGTTATCAATCATTCAAAGCGCGGACCGCCAACGTATTTGACTTCCATGCCTATTACCTGAAAGAATATAGGAATCGCTGGTTTGTGATTGGTATTCAGAAAAAATCTGCACCGATCATGAATCTCGCATTGGATCGAATCGTCACCATTGAGGATTGTCCGACGAAATTTATACCAAGAAACGAGTTCAATTTGTCGACTTACCTCAATGACGTGATCGGCGTGTCCGTAAACCGCGAAGGACAAACGGAGACAGTTCTATTTCATGCCGACAGGGAAACAGCGCCATACATCATCACCAAGCCTTTTCATTCAAGTCAGAAGATCGTTGACACTACGTCAAATGGGACAACCTTCTCGATTAACGTGCAACTTAACTTTGAACTGGAACGAGAGATTCTGGGCTTTGGAGATCACGTGAAAGTAGTTGCTCCTGAAAGATTGAAGAGAAGAATAAAAGACATCCTTCAGCAGGCTGTTGAGCAGTACCAGTTTGAATTCAACGCGTCAAACTTAAGTCATCACATTCAAAAGCTGCTCTATAAAGGATTTAGTATAATCAACTATGTGTTTACCAGACGTGAGGTGAATAGCATGAAGACAGCTATTGATACACACCTGAGATCAGCCGGGCAAAAGGATCAGGCCTACTCAATCAGGTCTTTGCTGCGTAAGGTGCCTCAGTTACAGCAACTCATCTTTAATCCCAATCTGACTAAAATCCTGAATACTATAGATCCCAAACTGTTTCTGACGAAGGTCATCTTTTTCGACAAGACCCAGGAAGCGAACTGGTACGTGACGTGGCATCAGGATACTGTCATCAACGTGAATGGGCGTACACAAGCTGAAGGATTTACCGGCTGGACAAAGAAAGAAGAGTCGATTGGCGTTATTCCTCCTGATGAATATTTGTTGAGCATGGTCACAGTGCGGATTCACCTTGATGATACCGATGAAGATAACGGAGCATTGAAAGTCTTACCAGGTTCACATCACAAGCGACTCACAAATGATGAGATCAGTCTGATTACTCAAAACAGCATTCCGCATGTGTGCGAAGTAAAGGTTGGAGGAATTCAGTTAATGAAACCTTTAATTCTTCATGCCTCATCAAGGGCTGTCAATCAGAAGCATCGACGCGTGATACATCTTGAATTTTCATCGCGTGAGCTACCCGGCAAGATGGAATGGATCGAAAGAGAAGACCTGCCCTCCGTTATTTAACTACGAAGGACAATCTGATGCTGGAATCATTCGGGGACACATCTCCGTTACTACTCGTCATGTCGCGTTCGAAGGGACGAGCGAGATTATTTCCACAAAGGTCTTCTAGTCTCGATTCTATTTCGAGCGTATAGGTTCCATCGTTCCAGGTACCCTCAGGAGTGAAGCAAGCGCTCCTTTCTTCATCAGTGATTCTCCATTTGCCTTTTATCACGTTTCCTGATGACAGGCTTTGCCTATCCGAAGCTGGAAACACATGAAGAGTGACATTCAGTAAACCATAATCCAAAGGCTCATAAAATCTCACACATAGTTCATCCGTTGTGTTTGACCTGGGCGCAACGATTGTCCATTTCGACGGAAGAGGTGACAGGCTATCCCGGCGACTCACGGCAAAGTGCTTGACAACATCGTTTGCCAAAGGAATGCCATTAACGTCTTTCCATTGATTTGAGACTACTAATGTGTATTGCTGGTTCACTGTCAAAGGCTGCCCAAGATTTTCATTGGGATGCAGTCCTCTTTTTATTCTGCCAGGGTCCAGCCATACCGTGAGCATATCACGGACATCGTTCCAAAGTTCTGGATTCAGTTCGAGAAATGATCCTTCAAGTGTGTCACCATTTGCATTGAGTAAAGTGAGGTATTTCAGTGCATATCCTTGCTGCATAGGTCGGGAAAACTGAAGGTATATTTTTAACAAATTCTCAGGGACCGTATCCTGCGTGGGATATATCAGAAGTGTTGTTGGATCAGCGCCGGTAATGGTGGGAACGGCTACGTCGGCAATGACCTTATCGATCGAAATTATTTCATAAATAACGCCACGTGTCAGGGGCACGATTGGACGAAAGATCAACAGATCTCCATCTTCCTCTATATTACCCAGCATCCTGATACCACTCCCTTTCATGCGCACATCGAACGCACCGCGCAGCTCCGAATATGAAGCTATCAACGATTTGGGAACAGTGATCGCGACTGCCTGCTCATCATCCCAAACAATCTCCGTTTGAATTGGGTTATTAGTTCTGCATGAGCCGAGAATAGCCATAAAAAAGATCAGGTTACGCAGTGAGCGCAACCTGACCATGGTGGTATGTCGACTTAAATACATTCAGAGTTCGAACTACTGAAGCAGCCACTCCTGCTTATCACTTGACCAAAGATCAAGTGATCCATCAGCCCTGCGCTGCAGCATAACCATGCGGGTGTCGTCCAGCTTGTCCAGTTGCAATACGTTGGTGAGTGGCATAGAAACAAATGGAACTCCCTCAGTTGCAAAGTTCTCTGCAACCGGAGTTGTCAGCGAGCCCTGAAACTCCTCAATGTTCTTAAAGTTCACGCGAAACACGGGACGGTTATTGTTGGCCATCACCAGATATGATTTGCCGTTCTTCGTCATCGTGATCATATCAAGAGGTTGATTACCGCTGCCCATCTCGGCAACTGTTCTTCCTTTCACATGCAAGCCTGGCTTTAGCTCGTCCAACGGAAAGAGCACTAACGGCGTGCAGGTATAACTTGCTATCAAATACTTCCTTCCCTTGATCTCCGCAGTTGTGAAAGTCTTTATGGGCGATGTTGTCTCATACTTTCCGTGAGCCGCATGATAGATCTCCAATGACGATTGATCCTGCTTGTTGCTAAAAGGGAAAGGTATGCTTCTAAAGGATGAACTGAACTCTTCATTTGAAAGACCGCTTACCATTACCTTTCCGTCAGCATAAGTCAAGTCAGAGATCGAAGAGAGTCTCAACGCTTGGCCACGGCGATCTTTCGCATCTTCAGCAGGCGCGCTGTTGAGCGTAATGCTTGAGTAGGAAATGTCCCTAAGTGGAACAGCATCTATCTTATCACCGTCGATGGTGAGCAATGCAGGACTTCCTCCGGTCGTTTGTACGGAGAAATAGATCTTGCCGGAAATCGGATTGACCGCCATGTCTGTGATGACGATGTTATCGGCAGTCGTGCCAAGTGTTGCTGCAATCTTCTGATCAACGTTCTTAAAATCGACAGCCTTCACCTGTGCCCTTGCGACATCTTTGGTATTAAGAGCCACAACTGCAGCATTACGCGAATCGCCAATGAATAGAATTCCGTCGGGACCAAAAGCCAGCGACGAGATTGACTTGATCTCAGGTGATCCCGTGGTGAATCCATCGGGTTTCATGGAGATCTTCGTAAATGCTAATGCTACCACGAGCAAAAGCACGGCAGCGAGTGAATAGAGGATCTTTTTCATAGCAGAAGCTATTCAAATTATCGCTCAGCAGCAAGGCTCCAGGATGTGAGTGTTAAAAGAAGTGTTCTTGTGGCTCAATATACCGACCGGAAACAGCTCTGCGCAGGCTGTACGGACCGCCAAGGTTGATTAACTTCGGCAGAAAGATAGTCGCCGAACTAACCAGGCCCGATGAGCGAGCCCCAATGGTCTGCAGGCATCATTTAAGCAAGAACGTCCTTATAGTCCGGTGTCTTACGAAAAATAGCCGCAGCAAAAGGACAGAGCGGAAGGATCTTAATATTCTTTGCGCGAGCAAATTCGACTGCCTTACTCACCAACTGCTTGCCAGCATTTTTTCCTTTCAAAACTTCCGATACTTCCGTGTGATCGATAATAATCTTGTCAATACCTGCCCAAACATAAGTTGATTCAGCTGCCTTCTTTCCATCGATCTCGATATAAAAACTGCCCTTGTTGCCGTCGTCTCTTTGTTTTATCTCCATGGGGTGAAATTACTCTACAGGAATGTACAGGCAAGTGAATTGCCTTAAACTTCATCCAATGAAAACGGCAGCGATCGTAAACGCTTTCCGGTAAGATCGAAGAGAGCGTTACAAAGGGCGGGAGCAAACGCGGGCAATCCGGGCTCCCCTACTCCTCCAGGCTTCTCATCATTTACCATAATTTGTACTTCGATAACAGGAACATCGCTCATACGCGGCATACGATACGAATTAAAATTCTTCTCAACTGCACGTCCATCTTTAAAATGAGTAGCGTGAAAAATCGACGCGCCCATAGCCATCACGATACTTCCTTCAATTTGCGCGCGAATGATATCCGGATTGATATAGATGCCGCAGTCTATCACGGCAAAAACTTTGTCTATCACAATCTTGTTGTCAGTTGAATTGCGGGAGACTTTCACCACTTGTCCGACGCTGGCCCCGAATGAATCGGTAATCGCAAGTCCCCATCCGTCGCCTTTTTTCCGTGACGCCCAGGCACTGATGCTTCCGAGCTTTTCCAGGAGAGCAACATAACGAGGTGAATTCAGATGTGCCCGTCGGAATTGGAGCGGATCCTGGTGAGCAGCATGTGCCAGCTCATCAACAAAACTCTCACCTGCAAACGCAGCTACATTTGCACCTGGTGCACGCCACCACATCGTAGGAATGGGAAACTTCGTAGCTACGCCACCAAAACTGTAATGGGGAATTGTCTTGTAATAGTCATTGAGCAAACCCGGGAGCTCTCCCTTGTTCTCAGACATCGGTTGTGGCCTGTCGTCATGATCCTGGCCTGGCCCCATACCCGGTCCTGCGGAAATAACCTGAAACGCAGCGATCGTGTTCTGTTCATTGACCCCACCACGGCAGCGGTACACGGCGCCTCCACGAAACGGACCCATCGTCATATCGTCTTCTCTTGTCCATACAGTTTGTACCGGAGCTCTCATCTCTTTTGAAATAAGCGCCGCTTCGTATGGATAATCATTAAAACCTTTTCGTCCAAAGCCGCCACCCAAAAACGTCATATTCACCTGGACGTTGTCTATCGGAATATTAAAACGCTCGCTAAGATCGGCCTGAATCCAGTTTGCCTCCTGTATCGGGCCCCAGATGGTTATCCGATCGTCCTTAACATCCGCGGTACAGTTGAGCGGCTCCATGCAGCTATGCGACTGGAATGGTAATTCATAAGTAGCCTCAACTTTAGCAGTGCAGGAAGCAAGCGACGTTTCAAATACCGGAGACGGCGCCGGCTTTTGCAGATCGTCGCGCATGCGCTTCACAATGGCATCGCTATCCAGATGCTCAAATGTCGTGTCGTCCCACTCTACTTTCAGCACCTTCTTCGCCTGCATCGCAGTCCACAACGTATCGGCTACTATTGCCACACCCTCGAACATCGAACCAAAGATCACACGCTGCACCTTGAAAACCTTCTTCACTCCTTTGACAGCCATGACCTGGGAGTCATCAATACTTTTTACTTTGCCCCTTATTCTCGGACTTCGCTCTACTACCGCATAGAGCATTCCGGGCGCTTTCATATCGAGTCCGAAGACTGCGCTGCCATTGGCTTTCGACGCAGTATCCCTTCGACGCAGCGGCTTGCCAATCTGCGTATAGTCCTTTCGTGATTTTAGTGGAACTTCCTTAGGCGGGCTTAACGCAGCAGCTTCTTTGGCCAACTCGCCATAATTGAATTTTCGTCCTGAAGGTCTGTGAATAACCAGCCCTTCCTTTGCATAACATTCATCTTTGGAAACCTTCCATCGGGAGGCCGCGACCTCAATCAACATTTCCCGGGCGGTAGCACCCATTCGAAGCAGCTGATCATACCATCCGCGAATAGAAAAACTTCCCTCCTGTGGCTGTGGTCCAAACTTACCGGGACTCGCTGGTGCATACCGGACCTGAACATCTTCCATTTTTACTTCCAGTTCTTCAGCGATTATCTGAGGAATGGCCTGGAAAGTCCCCTGCCCCATCTCAGACCGGTGGTTGTACAATGTAACCTGGCCTGACTCATCGATGGAAATCCAATTCATCAGCGTAGCAGAACTGTTGTCTGGAGCAGTGGCGTCTATTGCGGCTACGGCATTATCAGATGAAACCCAATAACAACCGAGGGTCAAAGAGGTGGCCGACACTCCAATATTGCGCAGAAAAGTTCTCCTGGATTGCGTACCGTTTTTTACCATCGCGATGATATTATAGCTAAATCAAACTAAATTGAATGGCGCCCGAACTCATGTCCAAGTTCCAATTATCAAACGAATTCCAGAAACCGAAGGTTGACGAAGTTGACCAACGGTACCTGGCAGTATCTCATCAAGCGGCACCGATTGACGTCGCAATCGGCAAATTGTTCCGTCGATGTGTCAGCCCCATTTGCCAACCGCTAAACCCTAAGCGCAGGAGCAATACTCTGTTGCTGGTTCTGTTCAGTATGATGTTGTCCAACGCGGTACACGCGCAATCCAAAGTGATCGACATGCACGTTCACTCATACACAGATACAGACTTCGGAAGTCGTGAACCAGCCGTTGACTATTGGGGCAAAAGGGGAGCAACATCAGCAGCTTCACATTACACCGAAACGTTGAGTGAATTCAAAAAACACAACGTTGTGAAAGCTGTGGTTAGCGGTTCTCCTGAGAGTGTCAATGAATGGGTGGCAAAAGATAATGCTCATACAATTATCAGAGGCGTTCTGATGTTTAAGGCCAACGACTATTTGATGGATACTTTGAAATTCGAGCAGATGGTTCGGGAAAAAAAGATTGAAGTGTTTGGGGAACTGGGGCCATACTACGCTGGCAATACGTTAAGTGATGACAGCTGGCAGCCTTATTTAAGAATCTGCCAGAAGTACGACATACCGGTGGCCGTTCACACTGGCGGGGGCGACCCTGGTGGAACTTACACATGGGCTCCCAAAGCGCGATTAGCTTTGGGTGATCCGTATCTCATCGAAGATGTTCTCATAAAGTTTCCGAAGCTGAGAATCTACATCATGCATTCAGGTGAAGAATGGTATGAACACGCGCTTCGACTCATGGCCTATTATCCTCAGTTATATTCTGATCTCGGAGTTCTGTTATGGGTTGAAAGATTGGACCAACGATATGCTACAGAATTTCTCAAGGCTGCGAAGCACGCAGGATATCTCAACCGCGTGATGTTTGGATCCGATCAGATGAAGTGGCCGTATGCTATTGGCAAGTCAATAGAATTTCTGAACAGCCTCGACTTCCTGTCGAAAAAGGATAAAGAAGATATTCTGTACAACAACGCCGCAGCATTTCTGCGTCTCGAAAAATAAGTAATCAACGTAAGTTGCTACTCGAGTGTGCGTCTGAGGTAGTTTACTTGTCCGAGGTGATAATTCAAATGCGCCAGCAGCTGTACCAAAACATATCCTTTTGATTGTTGGCCACCGTCAAACATCATTGGATAGTCGTCCTTCATGTGCTCTTCCGTAATATCGCTAACCGTGCCTGTGATTAACGGTATCAACGCTTCAAGCTGAGCGACGAGCACGGACCGCGGCACACCCTTGGTTGAGAACTCCTGATCACGGTTTCGGATGTAGCCATTCTTCGCGAGCTGTGTTCCGAACAGGTAGTTTGTTCCACCGATGATATGAAGCACAAGATTGCCGCTTGAGTTGTTAATGGTTCCTTCCGTTTTCCAGAGGTTTGCCTCGTCACGGAACAGATTTACCTCCTCAATAAGTTTTCGCACATCACGCGCATAGAAATTAACGAGTATTTCACTCAGCATTCGATCTCTTAGTTATTTTCGTCATCAAAGTACCACACCTTTCCAAAGGCACCAACACCCACGATCTTTTCTTCGCCATCTACCTTCTTCTTTGTCAGCGAAAATATCTTGTAATCATCAAAAGTTACCTTCTTATCCTTGAGCTCGCGGTTCAGCTCTTTCTTCATACTTGTGAGCTTATCGCTATGTGCTTTGTAGTCAGGATTGGAGAAGAAGGCAATGACGGCCAACACGACCAGTGCGACCAATAACCACTTAAATAGTGTCTTGAATAGTTTGAACAGCAGATATAAAACTACCAGGATGACGGCGACGATGAGGAAAGTTTGCATGACGTTGCCTGTTTGTGGGTCAAGTGATGCAAAAGTAGTGATTTATTGTTAGTTTATTTCAGGCGGCGCAAGCATCACTTTGCCGGCAAGTGGTTCGAGCATCATGCCTGCTAGAGTGCCCTGCCAATGAACGAACTGCCAGCGACCGTCGCGATACAGCCATCCCGTTGTGTACAATACTTCTGCCACCTGCTCTGCGCCAATAAAGACTTTAAGCCTTCCCGTCCTGATCGCAAACTTACCAAACACGCGTTGTCGTTGTTCACTCAACTCATTGGTAGCACCCTTAAAACGGGGTACAGATCGTACTGCATCATCAAGGTTGCTGGTTTCGCCATTTGCATTGATCGTGAAATACTCGGTACCGGAAATCTTTCGGAATGCAGCCGAATCACCATTTGAGGTGGCCGCAAACATAGCCCGCTCTGCCGCGTCCAATTGAATAAGCTGGTCTGATGTAACAACATTTTCCTTGTCGCAGGACATCAAATTGCAGGTAATTGCCGCAAGCACGATGAATGAAAATTTCTGTAACATAATTGTGGCGTTTTGTTTTACATCAAATTGTACAAACGCATGGAATGAAATGAAGGAAATGTGCCAATGGTGGCTACTGATGAGCAGTTGACAGTAAGAGGAATAAATTGGATAACAGCTGAGTATGACTGTGGACGAACGTCAGATTCCTAATACAAATTCAACACCTTCATTACCTCATCTTTTCGCTGCCTTGAGACTGGCAGCTGAGTTCCATTAGTCATTTCTATCGAACCGCCGTCAGCTTTCACGTATCTGCTAACATGCTTCAGGTTGATGATATAGGAATTGTGAATTCGTTGAAAGTTGTAATGTGTCAGAACTTCCTCTACTTCTTTTAGTGTTTTGGAAACAACGAGTTTGGTCGCATCTGAAAAAAATAACGTAGAATAATTACCGTCGGATTCACAGTAAAGAATAGTCTCGGGTTTGATAAAGTGTACTGCCTGTTGCGTAGCGAAGCTTACCTTGCCAGGCAGGGTGTCGGGTTTTCGGTAGTGCGCCATCAGTATATCAAACTGCTGTTTGAATCTTCCATCGCTCTTTCGGTCATATCGTTTCAACGCGCTTACCAGGTCATCTGCATCTATGGGTTTGAGAAGGTAGTCGAGTGCGGCAAAACGAAAGGCTCTAATAGCAAACTGATTGTAAGCCGTCGTAAAGATGGTTTCAAACGCAGGATCTGGAAAGGACATCAGCACGTCGAATCCATTCTTCCTGGGCATCTCTATATCCAGGAATAGCAGTTCAGGCTTATGCAGTTGAATTGCATCAATGCCCTTATCAGCCGAATCGCAAAGAGCAAGGATCTGCACCTGTGGACAATACGTTTGCAACTGCCACTCCAGCATTTCGAGTGCATTCTTCTCGTCGTCAATCAGCACTGTTTTAATCATGATATGGGGATGTTAATGATAATCCTGGTGCCCGCCGCAGTTCCATCGCCGGCGACAAGATCGACTACCGTTACCGAATTATTGAGCTTGTACAAATTGTTGATGATTTGAATTCTTTCACTGCTGATCTTCATTCCATAAGACTTGCGACGTATAGAGTCCTTGCTTTTCAATGCCGCGGCACTCTTCCTCCCAATGCCGTTATCCTCAATTTCAGCTTGTAGAATATGGCCTTTTATTTTTCTGAAGCGGACCCACAGCTTACCCTTTTCTTCCTTGTGCAACAATCCATGCCAGATCGCATTCTCCACATAAGGCTGAATTAACATCGAAGGCAATTGTGTGCTGTCCTGAATATTTTCATCAATCTGAATTTCAAATTCAAAGCCACCATCGAACCGCAGTGATTCCATTTCAAGATACAGTTGAAGCGTTTGCGTCTCCGATTCAAGGCTGATATGATCACTGGTCGAGTTGTCCAGAATCATCCGGATGAGCTTCGCGAACTTGGTCAGATAATTTGAGGCGGTTTTGGTATCGCTCTTCACTATGTATCGATTGATGCTCCCAAGGCAATTAAAGATGAAGTGTGGATTCATTTGCGCGCGAAGTGCACGCATCTCGATCTCCTTCATTTTTTTGTCATATCCCGATTTAAGTCTCATTCGATGCCTGATGCCAAGCACTAACGCTATGAGAAACGCGCCTACCAGCCCATACGTTATCAGGCGTGAGCTTTGTTGTTTTTTCCGGGCGTTGCTTTCCTGTTCCTTGATCTTTTCATTGAAATAGGTATCCAGCGCCCGACGCTCTCTCTCCAGGTTTACCTGCCTTGACCCTGATTCGATCACCTGCTTTTGATAATAAAGCGCGCTGTCATATCGCCCATGATCTTCAAACAACTTTGCCAATGTAGATCCGCTGGCACTTACAGCCTCGTAATTGCGAAGCGTATTCGCCATTTTGAAAGCCCGCCTGGCGTATACCAGGGCTGAGTCCGTTTGTTTTATCTCTTCAAACAATGCCGTCATTCTTTCATATGATTTGAGCACGACGTTGTAGTTTACGTCATGATGCAGGCCCAGGCGTACGGCATCCTGATAGTGTAGCAAAGCCGCTGACAAATTATTTTCAGAATGCGAAATGTCACCCCTAAACAAGTCAGTGATGGCTGACACTTTGTCTCCGACTTCTGCAGCTCGCATGGCATACCATTTTGCAGAATCCAGCTGATGCCTGCCAAGGCATGCGCGTCCCATATTGCATAGTCTGTTGCAGATGGTTTCGTGGAAAGGGTGATAATAAACATATGCCTGAGTCCAGTGCATGGCACGACGGTAGTGTTGAACCGCCTTCATCGTGTCTTTCATCTGCCAGTAGACATCACCTATTTCATTATACAGATATGCAATTGATCCCGAGTCGTTCGGAATTCGAGATTCCATTCGCATTTTCAAACCTTCCTGAAAGAGTTCAAGTGCCTTTTCTCTGTTGCCTAGCTTAACCAAAACCTCTCCCTGGAGATTTATAGCATACGCTTTCATCTGCGTGCTCACATTAGCAGATCGCTCAAAAGTTTGTAACGCATACTTGTAGCTGCTATCCGTGTTTACATTGAGATATCGGAAGCCTTTTGATATTGAAGAAGCAAGTCGCGCAGAGTCTGAAAATCGTTTAGGGTCCTTCAGTTCGTCTTTCCATCCTTCGACAGAGAACAACACCGAAGTGTCTCCCTTTAGTTGGATCATCCGATTGGGAATGTCATCACCCCTCTCCGTTGTTTCGATTGTTTCATTGCTTCCCTTAGTCAGCTTGAATAAATAATCTCCCGGCGCAAGGTCGGTGATGATGATCTCCCACCTGAAATAGTTAATACGTCTCAGTGCGTAACGGCTGTCTGCCGGATTCCAGTTGTTAAGTGAGCTGGCTAAATACATTTTGTCGGCCTGGCGGAATGCATTCACTTTGATAATGAGCGTATGCTGTGCCTGAGCTTCCCCACCACACCATATGCAGATCATGGTGAACAGAATACTGAGAAGTCGCTGAAAGACGTTGATCACAACCAGATGGAACGAAGTGCTATAGTAAGATAGCGCTTTTACCTCAGGGAATTCATGACGAATGTCTATTTAGCAGAGTTGGTTGACTGGTCTGCTCTACTGAATGTGCAACCGGCAAAATAAAAAGGACCTGCCAGTTACCCGGCAGGTCCTATTCGATACTATCCTATTTCTAACTCACTATCGCTTCAGTATCAACTTACCACTTGATACTTTCTTCGATCCCGTGCACCTGTAGAGATAGATCGGTTCTTTACATCCATTCGCTGACCACTCGCAAGAGTAGCGCTGTCCTTTAACCACATGGCCGTCGAACAAACCCTCAACACGGTTACCACGAATGTCATATACATCAACACGTACTCTTTCATCGCATGAAGCCGTCCATTCCAATGTAACCTTGTCCTGGAAAGGATTGGGATAAGCGGACACAACAACTTCTGTGTTAGACTCCGTCTCTTCCGTAGTCGGAGTCGTAGTCTCAGGCTGAGGCGTTGTTACAACCGGTGTGGTGGTTGTCGTCGTTGCGGGAGCAGTTGTACAAGGCTCGCTCGAAGTTGGATCGCCACCACCTGTGTTGTCCCGCTGCTCACAACCATTAGATACAGTGTACGAACAAGTTTGTGTACATCCGTTCTTCTCGATGGTGAGCGTAAACGTAGCAGAGCTTCCAGGAGTGCCAGCTGTGAAGATAACCTCAGCGGTAGAAGCTCCGGATGTAATTGACCAGTTGCTATCGGTGCTCGTGACTGACCACTGATAAGATGTCGCACCGGTTAACGATGTATTGAGTGTATTACCTACTGATCCACAAACTACCGGAGTAGTGAGAGGACTGATGAGGCATGACCAGCTCAATTCAGATGCGTTTATCGTGAACTCCTTCGTTGTCACGCAACCACCACCGTCTTTAACCTCGACACTATAAGTACCAACGTTCAGTCCTGCCAGGTCTTCAGTTGTTGCTCCGTTAGACCACGTATATGTATAAGGAGCTTTTCCACCCGACACACTCAGGTCGATTGTGTATGAACCTGCCGCGCCACATTGTGTGCTGCTGGTCGTACCTGTTGCTGTTAACGCTGG
Organism: Chryseolinea sp.; assembly: GCA_049840655.1. Lineage (GTDB taxonomy): Bacteria > Bacteroidota > Bacteroidia > Cytophagales > Cyclobacteriaceae > Chryseolinea. The sequence continues at coordinate 145,015 of JASGJX010000018.1, read as the reverse complement.
AGGAGTGACGATCCAGAAAGACTGGTATTCGCTACATCCCGATGCATCGGTAACGTTAACTGTGTAGTTGCCCTCGGGCAGACCAGAAACTGTATTGCCAGTTGCGCCGTTAGACCACTCATATTTGAATGGACCTGTGCCATCGATAGGTGTAACCATGATTGTGCCCGTTCCATCTGCGCAGGTAGGTTGGATAACTTCGCTTGCTACCTGAAGGGTCTTCTTGTTCACGAACACAGAAGCCGTAGTAGAACATCCGCTCGCATCGCTCACAGTGATGTCATAGATACCAGTGGTAAGATTTGTACGGTCCTGAGTTGTTACACCATCAGCCCACTGTACATTATAAGGAGCCTGACCTCCCGAAATCGTAACGTCGATTCCGCCCGTATTGTCACCGGCACAACTTGTCGGTTTAACAATGTATTCAACCTGCAACGTGCTCGTAACTTCCAGTGAATAGAACTTGTAAGCAAAACATCCGCTGGCATCAGTGATGGTAACCAGGTACGTACCGGCGCCTACACCATCGATGTCTTCAGTTGTTTGTCCTGTGCTCCATTCGAACTTGTAAGGTGCACTTCCACCAACTGGTGTGATGTCGATTGCTCCATCCTGCTGAACGCAGGTAGGATTCTTAAGTGTGCTCTCAGCCGAGATCAATGTGCCGTCTGTCAGCATCATTGCCTTTGAAGCAGAACATCCACTCGCGTCGGTCACAGTTACCATGTAGAAACCGCTTGGGAGATCCGTAAGATCTTTTGTGATCGTACCGTTGCTCCAGGCGTAGCTATAATTACCAGCACCACCACTTACCGTAAGGGCAATCGAACCATTATACTGACCACTGCATGAAGGGTTCACCACTTCTTCAGTGATAACGATTGGAGCAGGAGCAGTTATTTCACCTTGCAGTGTAAGAACGTTGCCTTTAGAATCCTTCACCGTAACGGAGTAGATACCCGCCGAAAGGTTCTGTGCTACGTCGGCTTTTGAGCCGTTTGACCATGAATAGGTATACGGTGCCTGACCTTCGGATACAATAACTTTCAATTCACCATTTGACTGATCAGCGCAGCTGATGTTTTTCTTCTCCAGTGTCGCGCTCAATATAGAGCAGGTCTCACTTGGCGGAGGATTGTCCGTCGGAGGAGGGTTATCCGTAGGCGGAGGATTATCCGTAGGAGGAGGGTTGTCCGTAGGCGGAGGGTTATCTGTCGGAGGAGGATTGTCCGTAGGTGGAGGAGTTACTACAGGAGGAGTTGTAAGCGTATCATAGTCTACGCACTGTCCAGCCTTGTAGGCAACCACTCCGATCTCCTTCTTGCATGAGCCATCAGAGCACCAGGTAAATGTAACGGTGAAGCTATCCGCGCCGCGGTCGCCAAAGCCATTCACATTGTCTACCTTAAGACCATATACTCCGGTTGTTTTGTCTTTACCAAACACCATCGGATAGCCCTTAGAATTGCTCGCATCTTTTATTTCGCCGCAAGGGATTGCCATCGAATAATGAGAGAGAGCAAAAGTCTTTGTTCCATCATACGCAACTTTGATTTCGTACTTTACACATGTATCCGAAATCTTCTCCACTTTCAATACCTGCGAAGAGAAGCTGTCGCTATCGCAGGAAGGCTGACCTCCACCTGTTGACGGAGGCGTCGTTGGAGGAGTGGTTGGAGGTGTGGTTGGAGGCGTAGTAGGCGGTGTAGTTGGAGGCGTTGTAGGAGGTGTAGTGGGCGGAGTCGACAACGTGTCGTAATCCACGCACTGGCCAGCCTTGTAAGCAACCACTCCGATATCCTTCTTGCAGGAAGCACTTGAACACCACGTAAATGACACGATGAAACTGTCCTTTCCACGGTCGCCGAAGTTGCTCACGTTGTCAACTTTAAGACCATATACACCTGTCGTCTTATCCTTGCCAAACACCATTGGATATTTCTTCGTGTTGCTGAAGTCCTTTACTTCACCACAAGGGATTCCAATTGAATAGTGTGATAGCGCAAAAGTCTTTGTACCATCATATGAAACTTTGATCTGGTACTTCACACACGTATCCGAAATCTTCTCCACTTTCAAAACTTCAGAAGAGAAGCTGTCGCTGTCGCATGAAGGCTGACCACTTCCACCATGATTTCCACCCTGACCAGGACCACAAGAAGGATCGTCATTTTTGGGAGGAGTTGTACTGGGAGGAGTCGTCGACGGAGGATTTGTCGTTGGAGGCGTAGTTGTTGGAGGAGTGCTCACCGGAGGATTTTTCAGCGTCTGATAATCGACGCACTGTCCAGCCTTGTAAGCAACCTTACCAATCTGTTTGTTACATGAGCCGCTGGAGCACCATGTGAACTTCACAATGAAGCTATCCCTTCCGCGATCACCGAAGCCATTCACGTTGTCAACTTTAAGACCATATACCCCAGTAGTCTTATCCTGACCGAACACCATTGGATAGTTTTTGGTGTTGCTGAAATCCTTTACTTCCCCGCACGGGATTCCAATTGAATAATGGGAAAGAGCAAAGGTCTTTGTCCCATCATAGGAAACCTTAATCTCGTACCTCACACAAGTGGATGAAACCTGTTCCACTTTCAAAACTTCCGACGAGAAGCTATCACTGTCGCAGGAAGGTTGACCACCTCCTGTCTGCTCTTTCTTTTGAGCTACAGCTAGCTGCCAGACTAGAAGCAATCCCACCAATACCGTAAAGATTCTTTTCATAGCAGTTATATTTTGCATACATACTGCATGAAATCACCATCGCCCTTAAATAAGAGAAGGACCCGTGTTTCTATCGTTGAGTTGTGGTATACAAAGATGAGTTGAGCTTACTCATTTTGCTTCGCAAAATTGCGAATTAGAAGACCTTAAATACAGGCTGGAAATACAGATAATGAACTCTCAGTTTATTATGTGCGAATTCAAAGTAATAGCCCTGATTTACTTCGTTGCAATTCCTTTTACTTTAAACTCCTGATGCAACTGGTAACGAACATTGCTCTTCACAAGTTCGGATCTCAATACATCATCACACCAAAAATAAATCTTCAAAGTCATCTCAGTGTCTTTCACCTGATCAACCAATACAACAGGTTCGCGCTTATGCAGCACGTGTTCCGTTGTCTTGACAACTTCTTTGATGATCGCTACGACAGCATCCTTATCATCCGTTGTCAGAATGGTAATGGTGAAATCAATACGCCGGAAGGTGTTTCCCAGGGTCCAGTTCACGATGTGTTGTGACAATACATCACCATTTGGAATGATTACGTCTGCCCCATCCGTTGTAGCGAGCGTGCTCGAGCGGAGACCGATCTCTTTTACTCGTCCCGCATGGCTTCCAACCTCGACACTATCGCCAACCTTGAGAGGTCGGTCAAAGATGAGAATGATTCCCGAGACGAAGTTGTTGACGATATTCTGCAGACCCAACCCTATCCCTACACCAAGGGCGCCGAGCACGATCGTTATTCGGTCAACCGGAAGGCCCGATGCCGACACTGCCAACAGATAGCCGGCACTTAGTACGATCAATCGTGTCACCAGTAATTTCGACCGATGCGCGAGCCCCTCACTATCATCGTCGCCAATGTCTCCTAACAGATAGCCGACGTAACGCTGGAGGAAGTGAGCGAACCAGATAATAATGAAGAAAAGCAGGATGCTTCCAAATGTAAACGACGTGCTTCCTATGAATCTCGACTCATTCAGGAAATCGCTGACCTTTGCGAAGAGGTTGTCGTAAAGATTGAGGTTGGAAGTAAACACAATGAGCCACATGATCACGACGACCCAAAGTAGCGGTTTGCGAAAGTTGTAGACGATAGACTTGTAGTCGAAGGGTGCGTCGAGCTGGTTGCTCGTACGACTGGTGTGAATCTGCAACAGTACCGCCTCAATAAGAATCTCCATCAAAGCCGAAAGGCCGAACACCTGAGTTACCGCGAAGATCGAAGTTCCTCCCAGCATTTGAGAAAGTGTGATACGTCCTGCCAGGTTAAAGATAATGGCCAGGAAATGCATGCCCATCTGCAACACCAGTACGAACCTGATGAAGCGTCGGAGTTGAATGTTGGAAGGCAATTGTTTCAAAAAGACAAACGCCAGCATCGCGCCTCCCACATTCATAGCAATGATCACGAGGCGTTGAAAGATCGATGGCACCAGAAGGTGACTTGTAAAACTGAAAAGGAGAAATAGCACCACGACGCCGATCCACGAATAGAACATGGGCTTAGGCCATTGTTTCTTGTGAAGAAATGTAAGTGAGACCACCAGCAGGAATTGAACAAACTGTGCATAGGCCACCGGGGCATGGAGATCGATCAGGGGCGCGATGCTGAAGATGACAGTGAATGCAGAAGCAAAGGGTTGCAGCGTCAGATAGGTGATGTCGTATTGCTTGAGCGTGTCGAGCTTATCCTCGCGTTTGAGAATCCGAAGATTCCGCATGACCCACCAGAAAAAAGCGATGCCAATGATCCATCGGATGAAGCGATTTCTGATGATGTCGCAAAATACAGATTGAGTGCACGTTCATCATCAGCAAACAATTTTCCAATGGTTTCTTCCTTCAAAGAAAGTTCGCCAGGTGATTCCCATAAGTAGTTCATCTCTTTGGAGAACACTCGGGCTCCGGCCGTACTTAACTGACTTTCGAGCTGACTCATCAACTGCGCCGACTTAATTGACCCCGCGGATGCCTGGGTTTTGTATCTGTTGATCCGGGTTAAGCTACTCCGCAATAGGCTATCCGTTGTACGGCGCCTCGATCTCAATCCTGAAAGCTGAGGCATATATTGTTTTCGTGCCACGCTGTCGCGAAACAGTTGTCGCAGCAGAGTGTCGCGACGAAACGTCCTCATCTTTGTTCGCAATGCCTCCAGTTCTTCATAACGATCTTTGAATTCTTCATTGGAGTTTCGCAGATCGCGCTGCACATTCTCTAAAAGGATCTTCAGCATCTCCAGGTTCCGGAGGTTGAGTGTCTGATCGTAAAGTGAAAGATTTCTTTCAACGAAATGAATCACCGTATCCGTCTCTTTCAGGTCCTCACCTGTTTTCAGAATCTCGGGACCGAGTTTAGTCTCGCCTCTGATGGAGTCGAATTTCTGATAGACACTTTCAATATGGAGCATGTACTCTGCAGCAATTGCACTTGCTGAATCAGCAAATAGCGATGCAGAATTTGCTCTGTTTCGCCATGGACGATCCCCGGATCTTTGCTCATCAGCTTGCTGCTGATTCGGTCGCCGTTCACCTTGTCGACGTTCACCGCCCCGTTGCTCGTCTCTCTGCTGCTCTTCTTGCCGTTGCTGACTTTGTGCATGGTGACTGGCCACACAAGCCATCAGAAAGAATCCTGAGTAAATGAACGTGCGGAAATATTTAAACACCGGTGCCATAGATTTCGCGATGGGCCAAATGTAAAGGGTTAATATGAATGGGCGAACGCAGCGACCGTGGCGTTGGGCGAAAAAGAGGACGGTTAATGACTATAACTTTCCCAATTCGGGACACAATCACCTGGTATACAATTTAAGATACAAGTCATACAGCACGACACACGCACTTTACATCCAGTATAATCCAATATACATCGAGTATATATCGAGTATATATTGAGTATATATCCAATATGCGCCAGACCTTGGAGATGGGCTCCAAAGCCGTCCATATTCCTAATAGCGCCGCGCCAGCGACGGAAAAGCAGTTTAAGAAACCACGATTCCAGCTTATTTGAGGCCCTTGTAAAAAATTTGTCTGAATATGTAGCTAAATAGCTTCACGTTCGTATATATTTGTAGCCAGATAGCTACACGATCAAGACAGAAACTTATGAAGCTGAGAAGAGATCCATTTCAGGCAATCGCAGACCCTACCCGGAGAGCGATTCTTGTTTTGCTTGCTGCCCAAACTATGTCGGCCGGCGCCATCGCCGAAAAGTTTGATGTGGCCAGGCCAACCATCTCCAAGCACATGCAGGTGCTGAGTGAATGCGAACTCGTCGCTGCTAATCAAAAGGGACGCGAAATCTACTATGAACTAAAAGCAGACAAGATGAAAGACATCGACAACTGGTTAGCTCAGTTCAGGAAGATCTGGGAAGACCGCTACAACCAACTCGACCAATTATTATCAACTATCAAAAAGAACGACCTATGAAAAACACATTGCAATTCGATTTCATCGCCGACAAGAAGAACAATACACTCACTATCAAAAGAGAATTTGACGCCGGCCGCAAGCTCGTGTGGGATTGTCATACCAGGAGTGAGCTACTTGATAAATGGTTTGCTCCGAAGCCGTTCACCACTAAAACCAAATCAATGAATTTCAGCGAAGGTGGTCACTGGCATTATGCGATGGTAGATCCTGACGGAAACGAGTACTGGGCAATCATGTCGTATCAAAAGATTAAGCCTGTTGAGCGATACGAAGGACTGGACGCTTTTTCTAACGAGAAGGGTGAGATCAATCCTGAACTTCCACGTGCACACTGGAACGTGTCATTTCAGGATCAGGGCGAACGCACGGTTGTACAAACCATCGCTTCCTACAACTCGCTCGAAGACCTGGAAAAGGTGCTTCAAATGGGCATGAAGGAAGGAATCACCTCGACGATGGAAAGACTGGATGATCTGCTTGAAACGTTTAAGAAGTAGTTCCATGAAAAGGAACAAGATCATCTTCTGGACGGCAACTATATTCCTTTTTCTGTTTGAGGGAATCATGCCATCGACCGCATTGCTCTTCGCTCCTTCCAGTGCAACTGCTGGAACTATTTATCTTCAGTATCCAGAATACTTCGCCTACGTGATTATCGCGTTTAAAGTAACGGGGTCGATACTGCTTTTGATACCGGGACTTCCAAGGCCGATCAAGGAATGGACGTACGCAGGATTTGGTTTCAACTTTATCTGCGCCACGATTAGTCATGTTGTCGTCGATGGTCCAGGTATTCTGAGCTTCTTTCCGTTAGTCATACTTGGAATTGCCATCGTGTCGTACGTTACGTATTTCAAAGTTTATGGGCACGACCGGATTCTCATCAAACAATATATGACTGCGTTGCAAACACACTAACAATTCTGCGTGAAGTAGTAAAAGACGATTGTCGCGTTACTACTTCACGCACTCATTTTTATCACGTTTGCAGAGAGGAAAATTACAATTTCTTCATTCAAACGTGTGCACTAAATTAGTTCGTTTCCCTCGAGAAATAATCAAAAAAAGCATGATCATCTGATCCATTCCAACGTATTAATTGTTGGTATTACAGAAGGATATAACAGAGTACAACGCCTGGGATATCTGCCTCTGGGATATGAAGATTATGAAACGCAACGATTATGAGAAACCCAGGATCGTCGTTATCGGCGGCGGGTTTGCAGGACTGAATTTTATTAAACACCTCTCATCCAGCGACTTCGAAGTAACGCTGGTCGACAAGAATAACTTTAACTATTTCACGCCGTTGCTTTATCAGGTTGCAACTGGCTTTCTGGAGCCTTCCAGCATTAGTTATCCGCTTCGGAAACTGGTTAACACCAAAGGATTCAACTTCAGGCAAGGCGAACTTTGTTCTATTGATAGTGACAACAGCCGCATAAAGTTGACTGATGGTGACGAACTGGAATACGATCATCTTGTAATCGCTGCTGGCACCAAAACAAATTTCTTCGGCAATGCTAACATTCAGGAAAAGGCCTTTGAACTAAAGGAGATTTCCGACGCGTTGAGCATGCGAAATGCGCTTATCCGAATACTGGAGCGTGCGTCTGTTGAAAGCGATCCCAACGTACGCGCCAAACTGCTTACGATTGTGATCGCAGGAGGTGGCCCCACTGGTGTGGAGGTTGCGGGGATGCTTGCAGAAATGAACGAACAGATCGTAGGCGAAGATTATCCCGAACTGGAGGAGGAAAGACTGGAAATACACATCGTTGACGGTGGCCCGCACTTGCTCGCTCCAATGAGCGACAAGAGCCATCGCGCCGCATTCGACGTATTGACTCGCCTGGATGTACACGTTCACCTGAACGAACTGGTGAAGCGTTTTGAAGATGACACTGTTTATCTCTCCAGCGGGAACACTATAGAGAGTGCTACGCTGATCTGGTCAGCCGGTGTCGTCGCCAACTCATTCGACGGCATAGCACCGCAGGTAATAGGAAAAGGAAAACGACTTCTGACCGATGGCTTCAACAAGGTCAGTGGCTACGACAACGTATACGCTATTGGCGATATCAGCATTCAGTTTACGGATCCTGTTTATCCGAACGGACACCCTCAATTGGCTCAGCCTGCCATACAGCAAGGCAAGACGCTTGCAAAGAACCTGAACGCTTTGGTGAAAGGTAAAAGGCAGAAGGCGTTCAAGTACTTTGATCGCGGCGACATGGCGATCATAGGAAAAGGTTATGCTGTTGCTGATCTCTTTAAGCATAAGCTTCACCTGGGTGGTTTGTTAGGCCTTCTTGCCTGGCTTCTCATTCACGTGATATCGCTCGTGAACTACAACAACAAAGTGAAGACACTTTACAACTGGGCCATTGCGTATCTCACTTCTGATCCTTCACTCAGAATGATCTTTCAGCCTAACGGAAAGCAACACAACTTTAAGCCTCAACCAGAGCCTCTTACGGAAGGCTTAGGTAAAAAGTCACAGGTAGCTTAAGCAGCAAATAGAGGCGAGAAATCCACAGGCTATTTGTTGATTTGCTGATCTGTTGACTGGCTGCATCTTTCAGAGCTTTCTCGTTAGCTGAATGCAAACATAATACACCTCAAAAACGCACTTTCGAGTTAGTTTAAGTTCGTTATAGTTGGTTGCAGTTGTGCTAGTCGGCGAAGCCTCGTTGTTTAAGCTTTCCGGCCTTTGTCCGGCCTCTGGCTGGCCTTGAGGTGGCCTGTAGCCGGCCTTCTCAAGGCTCTACCTGACGACATCTGACTTCGACTACTACGCTTGTTGATAATTACTTTTTAAGGGTTTCGATTACATCGTCGTGCAATGGTTAGCGCAACGGCCTTGCAATGATACCGCGCCTGATTATGTCTTTCATGGTACGGTTTTTTCAAAAGGTTTGATGAAATGGAATAATCCTAACATCAAACAACTGAAACATGAAATCCATATCCAGAATATTAGCCATCGCTTTAGCAACAGGGCTTGCTGTTGCGTGCTCAACCCGAAATAGTAATACAGCACGGGGTGATGAAGATACACAGGGAGACTCTGTTGAACAGGTGGCGCCTGCCAGCGATGGAATGCCGGCTCAAAGCTCACCGGCCAATCCAGGTTCTCCACCAGATTCTGCTGCACAGGCTGTGGAACCTGATTCTATAAGACGATTTTGACTTTCGAAAACTAAACTAACGATCCATCCAGGCAACAGTCAGGACAGGAAGTTGATCAAGCATGAACGAGTGGTTTATCCCCGCTAATGCTTGATCAACTTATTTACAGCCTGTTATTTCTTAAGTGCTTCGCGGATCTTGGGAGCGATCTTCGTTCCGAAGATTTCAATGGATTTCATGAGTGAAGCGTGAGACGGACCTCCGACATCCATATGTGCAGAGAATCGCGACAGGCCGAACATCTCATGCATGTGCAGAATCTTTTCGACTGATTCGTTTACATCACCAATGATATATGCACCTTCGGGACTGCGACCGTAGTCGTATTGTTGCTTGCTGAAAGGAGGCCATCCACGGCTGCGACCCACACGAGTCATCTGCGAAGAGTAGACCGGGAAATATTCATCGGCAGTTTGTTTGCTGTCTTCGCCAAAGAAGCTGTGCATGTGAACACCAACTTTGAAGTCGGCCAGGTTATGACCATGGTGTTCATACAATTCCTTGTAGTATTTGAACAGAGGTTGAAACTGAGCAGGGTTTCCTCCGATGATGGCAAACATAACGGGCAATCCGAGACGTGCCGCGCGAACCACTGATTCGGGAGTACCACCCACAGCTACCCAGATATTTAGTTTATCGTTAACCGCCCGGGGCAATACCTGTTGATCCTGAAGTGCAGGGCGAAGTTTGCCCTTCCAGGTTATCGGGTTCTCACGATTGATCTTCAACAGCAACTCAAGCTTCTCGTCGAACAGTGAGTTGTAGTCGTTGAGGTTGTAACCGTAGAGAGGAAACGACTCGATAAAACTGCCACGTCCGGCCATGAGCTCAGCCCGGCCGTTGCTCAACTGGTCGACGGTAGCGAAACTTTGATATAGCCTTACCGGATCGGAAGAGCTAAGGACGCTAACTGCACTTCCAAGCTTTATTCGTTTTGTAACGGAAGAGGCGGCGGCTAACACAATCTCCGGAACTGACACTGCGTAGTCGGGTCGATGATGTTCCCCTATTCCAAAGAAGTCTATGCCGACTTCATCCATCAGCATAATCTCCTCCAGCAACTCGCGAAGTCGATTGCCGGACGACAGTGGTTCGCCTTTCTCGCTGTAGTGATTATCGCCGAACATGCCTACGCCCAATTCCATATAGTGTTGTTTCGTTTAGAACTTATCCATTAAACAGGAAACAACTTAATTGGTTCCGGGGATCGGGCAAAATCGGTCCGCGAAATTCAATCCTGAATCCCGTGAGCGATTGACCCAACGGGTCGTAAGCATTAAAAAAAGGACTTATTCGGCAGTCGCCTTCGTTACCTTACGGTACGTATAGGAGTGATAGATGTGTCTCCTGGCGAATCGATCGGGAGCTTCGGAGTTGATCAACTTCAAATAGATGTTTCTTGGAAGTCCGAAGTACTCATAGGAACTCCCGTCGGCAAAGTTCACGAGCAGTGTGGTCGACTTGTACAGAAAGTCAGTGATCTTGCTGGCGTTCACTACCTCAGTATACTTTTCGGCGTGTTGCTCGTGGGTCTCAGGTGCAACGCTAACCAAAAGGTGGTAAGCTTCAATGAAGGCTTTGCTTTTTTCCTCGGCCTCCACTTTGAGGTCGTTGTTGTCCTGGAATTTATCGGGATGCCATTCCTTCATGAAGTTCCGATAAACGGATTTCAATTCTTTCAGATCGGCATCCTTGTTGACGCCCAACAGCTTTCTGGACTCAATTATTCTTTTCATTGCGGCCGCAAAAATACGGGAATTATTCTGAATGAGTCGTGGTGAATTATAAACAGTGACCGTAACCGTTTGAATGCTGTGGAAGTGCATGCGTCATCACCTTTCTGGTATCAATTCACTAACTTGTATCTCACAGCTCACGGACGGAACCAACGAATATTCTGACATGAGGGATCTCCAGTACAACATCTTCGAGCCCGTTCCCGCACTGCGCGACCTCGTTCGGTTCTTCTGGAGTTTTGAAGGCATCGCCAGTCATGAAAATCCTTATGTTTTGCGCACTGTAGCAAATGGCTGTCCCGAGCTTCTGTTTCACTACAAAGGAGCGTTTCAGGAACTCACCATCGATGGATGTCATTCTTCGTTCATTACCGGCGTCCACGGACAAGCCAATGCTTACCGAAGGTTCATCGTCAGAGAACCATTTGGAATCTTTGGCGTATACCTGTACCCCTATGCGCTGGATACGATCTTTGGAATTCCCGGCATGGAATTCACGAATCAACTTCCCGATCTTGAATTAGTGCTCGGCACAGAGTCTGCACGGTTCATCGATACGATGCACCTCGCAACCGACAACCATCAACGTCAAAGGATCATTACCGACTTCCTAATTCGACGGAAACAACCCTTAAAACAAACCCGAATAGCCCATGCAGTACAAACAATGCTGTTGCGCAAGGGCCTTGTAGATATCTACGATCTTGGAGCACAATATTTCCGATCGCACCGTCAGTTTGAACGCGACTTCAAGGAGCATACAGGTTTCACGGCAAAGACATACTCACGCATCATACGCTTCAATGCCCTGATGCAACGGCCGCATCATACGCACAGCTCTCTGACACAAATCGCACTAGACTTTGGGTATTACGACCAGTCGCATTTCATTCACGACTTCAAAATGTTCTCAGGCTATTCGCCGCGAGCCTATTTCTCCGGCAGCGCTGAGGAACTGCTTTGATAAAGAATGTCGTTTTTTTCCAATTCCACCTGTTATAAGTTCTGCAGTTTTGTTTTAAAACAACAACAGCATGAATACAACAAAACGACCAGTAGCACCGGCCGGAAGCACAACACTCTGTCCCTACCTGATGGTGCCAAGTGTGGAGTCTCAAATGGACTTCCTTGTGAAGGCCTTTGATGCACGCATAACAAACGAAACACGAGGCGCTGATGGACTTATCCAACACGGAGAAGTTGTCATTGGGGATACGAACGTTATGATTGGGAGGTCATCCGAAAAATATCCACAGCGTCAGTCCATGTGTTTTGTTTACGTCGAAAACGTGGAATCCACGCATAGACGCATGCTTATGCTGGGAGCATCAGAGATCATGTCGCCGGATAATCGTCCTTACGGCATGCGTGAAAGCGGAGTGAGAGACCACTTCGGCAATGAGTGGTGGATTGCACAGCTGTTAAATTGATTTCAGATGACGGAGCAAGAATTACTGCAGCACTCTCTCAACTGGGATCGGGCTATTGTGTCCAATGACGTAGACCGAATCAGTTCGTTTATGACAGACGATTGGATCTGCGTTGCATCCAATGGAATTACGGAATTCAAAGAATTCATCAAACAAATAAAACATGGCCAACTGATGCATACTGAAATGTCTACCACAGAAAGTTATGCGTGCATTTTTCGGGAGACTGGTATTGTTATCGGAAAAGGTTACAGTAAAGGGATTTTTCGGGGCAATCAGTTTTCATTTCACGAATGGTCTGTAAGCGTCTTTGTCTTGAAGGATCAATCCTGGAAATGTTTGATAACAATGCTGGCTGATGTGTCCACCAAAGTTTCATAGGTCGGTTTAAAAAGATGAGGACTCTATTGATTCAAAGATTAAACTCAATCTTATTTGATTAGAGAGGCAAAAGTGTACTGAACATTCAAAATCTTGTTCTATATTATGTAACGACATGCTGACTTCATCGGATCGCCCATAATCCGTAATCACTGTGCGCAATTCAATAGAACATGAATAACATCCTACTGTTGTCGATAGCACTTGTGGTGATCGGCTGCTCCGTCTCCAATGAAGACCAAAAGATTGCCGACGAATCAAACACGGCTGAGTGGCTTGCTTACGGACGAACGCACTCGGAGCAACGGTTTAGTCCAATAACCGACGTTGACACAAGCACCGTCCGAAACCTCAAGGTGGATTGGTACCTTGACTTGCCTCACGACGTTTCATTAGTTTCCACTCCACTTGTCGTAGACGGCATTCTGTATTTCACAGGCACCATGAATCGCGTGCGAGCTGTAGATGCTACTAATGGAAAGCTGATCTGGTCGTTCGATCCTGAAGTGGCGAAGAATCTCGGCAATAGGCGCAAACCAGGTTGGACGCAGAGCCGCGGTCTCTCCTATTATGCCGGAAAAATATACACTGCTACATGGGAAGGAAGACTCATTGCCCTCGATGCTAAAACAGGTAAGGAGCTTTGGTCAGTACTGACCATCGACCCTGATAAACAAATGAGTATCACCGGGGCGCCGAAAGCATTCGCCGGCAAGGTTCTCATTGGCAACGGTGGCTCGGAGGCGGCGCCTAACAGGGGATACGTAACGGCCTATGATGCTGAAACCGGTAAGCTTGCCTGGAGATTTTACATCGTTCCAGGCAATCCCGCTGATGGTTTTGAGAATGATGCCATGGCTATGGCAGCAAAGACCTGGACAGGCGAATGGTGGAAATATGGCGGAGGTGGAAATGCGTGGCACGGGTTCACATACGATGAGGAACTGCATACGCTTTATATCGGTACGGGAAATGGTGGCCCTTGGAATCCAAAGGTGAGAAGTGAGCATGGTGGTGACAATCTGTTTCTCTCTTCCATCATTGCTCTCAATCCAGACAATGGAGCGTACAAGTGGCACTATCAAACATCGCCTGGCGATGCGTGGGACTACAACTCAAACATGGATATCGTTCTGGCTACACTCGATATCAAAGGAGTCAAAACAAAGGTCTTGATGCATGCTCCGAAGAATGGATTCTTTTATGTGCTCAATCGGGAAACAGGAAAGTTCATATCAGCGAAGGCGTTTGCCGAAACTACATGGGCTACTTCGATAGATTCAGTTACAGGTAAGCCCAATATTCCTCCCGGGGCAAAATATGAAAATGGTCCTGCGTATATCACGCCGAGTCCCCATGGCGCTCATAGCTGGCATGCTATGTCATTCAATCCAACGACCGGGCTAGCCTACATACCCGTGATCCATGATGCCGTGATCTTTGACGACACTCACACGAATCTGAAAGCCTGGAAAGACGAGCCGTCCAAAGGTGGAATCGCAGTAGGACTCTCAGATCCCGATTCGCTGCCTCGGCCCTATTCAGGTTCGCTGGAAGCCTGGAACCCAATCACACAAAAGCTTCAGTGGATTGTTCCTCATAAAGAATTATGGAATGCAGGTACACTGACTACAGCCGGCAATCTTGTGTTTCAGGGCACAGCTGATGGATACTTCAGCGCTTACAATGCAGCAACGGGGAAGTTGCTCTGGTCATACAATGCCGGGCTTGGCATATCAGCGCCACCTATTACCTACAGGATCAATAACCGGCAATACATCGCGTTGCTCGTTGGATGGGGCGGTGCATTTGCTGGTGTGGGCAACAAAGTTTTGGGTTGGGAATACAATCGTCATGTCAGAAGGCTATTGGTATTTTCATTAGATGGAAGTGCCCGTGTTCCACCGCAGCCACCACCCTACTATCCGACGCCATTAGTGGACAAGGCATTTATCGTTGATCCGTCAAAAGCAGAAAATGGAAATGAGTTGTACTACAGCTGCGATGGATGTCATGGAGGTGGTGTCATGGCAATGGGCATGGCACCGGACTTACGCGCCTCCGCGATTCCTCTCTCATCGCAGGCATTTACCGATGTAGTTAGAAACGGAGCTAAGGCAGATATGGGTATGCCTGCATTCAGCGATCTCACGGATGAACAACTTGAAGAACTACGTCACTATATCCGGCGGCGTGCTCACGAAGACGCTCTCAAGAGCGGCACAGTTGAAAAAGAAAGAGCGGCTGAAAACTAAAATACCCGACCGGAACAATAAGCTTATTAATTCAAACGTAACAGTTATGAAGGTGACGTAGGGTTTGCGACTTGCGTGGTGTTGCTTTAATTATTCGAAACTCTAAATTCCGTTATATGAAGAACTACAGCGCCCTTGTGATGCTTGCTCTGGCATCAATGGGCTGTGCCGAAAAGCACGAAACATCCTTAGCATTGCTCGATAGCAAAAATCAACAATGGACTACATTTGAAGGAAAGATGCTATCACCCGATGGCGACGTCATGGAAGTCGAACTTTCGCTACAGGAGGCATCGCCCGGCGTCCCCTCATCTTATCGTCTGAAGAGTATGATGATCACCAACACACATTCATGGGTGGATGGAAGTGAGGGCAAATATGAAGTGACCCCCTTAGGACACAGTCAATTCGGCATTACACTATTGGAAGCAACAACGGCGCATCATATTCAGACTGGCGCTTTCTTTAAAAGAAATATTGATCGGATGAGAAAGGTGCCATCCGCTCCTCCCCCGTTAAACACAACCGACTTCTATTTCATCACGAAAGGTGATGGCTTGCTGGCGTCCACCAACGATGATTTCAATCGTATCTCTGGCGATGAGCGATATACATTGCATCAAAGGTCCGAGCTTTTTACAGTAGAAGGATATGTTACCATTGACCCTGACTGCACAATGGAGTTCTTTGAACGCAATACCTATGAAAACTGGAACGTGGCTCAATTGGGGTTGTACACAGCCATTGAAGAAAAATACGTTGGCCTTTCAACAGAGCCCTGGGAAGGGATCTATGTAAGAGCGCTTGCTTACAGCGTTACTGATAGTATGGACACAACCGGATTGCGCTCTAATCTTGTGGTAAAGAAATTGATTGCTATGGGTGATGGCCAGTAGCCCAAACTTTTTTGGTAGTTGTAAAACTTTAAGTTCCCTTTGCGCATCAAAGTCTTGTGCAGAGATGGCTACCACACACAATATTCACTATCGGTTTTGCAATAGCTTCAACGATGACCTTTGCGCAACAGGTAACGGTGACGCTTACCGGTATCGTTTATGATTCTCTCACTTTGTCGCCCCTGCCGTATGTAACCGTTGTCAATCAAACGCGGCACAACGGCACAACTACTGATGAAACGGGAAGCTTCAGATTAAGTGCAAGCCCGGGAGATTCTATTCTGTTTACCATCCTCGGTTATTCGAGGAAAAAGAAAGTGATCCGCAGAGGAGAAACTGCGCTAATGGTCTTCCTCCGCGAGTTCGCACTGACTCTGAGTCCCGTCACAATTTACAGTAGCTATAAACCTCATGGATCCGACCAATGGAAGAGTGTTATTGAAGTACCCGGGCCCTATCGCAATCCGGCAGGGCCTGGTTCGGGCTATCTTGTTGAAACCTTTGGACCCGGTGTATCCATTGGCGGTCTGATTTCCAGATTGTCGAAGTCCGAAAAAGAAAAGAAGAAACTCAACACTGTCAGAGAAAAAGCAAAACGATCGGAGACTTACATGAGCGTTGTTGTTTCTGAAGATACCAGGCGATATTTCCAAACGACGTTCTCCATGTCTGAAGATGAGTACAACAAGTTCATTGAGTCTTTCAATATCGCGCATCCCGAGGCGGTATTCATCGAAAGCAGAGACGACATTATGAAGTTAATGGTGGCCTTTATCGCTACTCGCAAATGAACAGCTGACTAATTCCACTCTCAGATTTGGTTTCTACTGTTCGGCATCCAGCCACCGAGAAACGAAAATGTGCGAGAATGAATCAAAGAAGACGACAAGTCCTAATCCGTGATAACCCTGAGAACCAGGGCACGCAATCGATTCATGAATTACTCCAATGCTGACAATATTCGCATCGTTATCATAGCCGTCTTTAAAGCGTCAGCCTGCTCGCTATGAGCACATAACGCGCTGTCCATGAAGTTGTCCGGGACGCCGGTATGCCCTATCATTACTACAATGCCCTCATTGACTTTTGACCTGGGCTGTTGGCACACCACCATGACAAAAATTGAATACTTCTTTCTAAACACGTTTCTCGCAATAAGTGTAATTGGAACCGTTCTTGGACTCGCGGGAACACTCTGCTTCAATCCAGTCAATCACCTTTCTATTGGTGCACAATTTGTCGCCCTGTTCGCCAATGTGGCCGCCTATTTTATCCGACGCAGGTATCCATCGGTTTCGGTCGTCATCCTTACTTCAATCATTCTGGTAACGATCGGCTTCATGAGCTTTCAGCCTCCTCATAACATCACCACGCAACTAACAGTCATTGTGCTATGCGGGTTTATTCACTCCGTAATGCTAAAAGATAAGGCGCTTTACTCGATGCAAGTCGTGTGTGCCGTCTGCATATTCCTCGTATTCCAATCTAAGGTGGGAGATCCTTCTGTGCGATTCGCGATGACACTGGGAGAAACGCTGGCTGCTGGAATCAGCTATTCGATTCTTTATGTGCTGTTGACTTACACGACGTTTGTCCTGAAGTCGAGTTACGACCGGATGCATGTGTCGATGAGTAGCCTCAACATTGAACTTCATGAAAAAGCCTACGAGATTGAAGCGCAGAATGAAGAGCTGATACAGATCCAGGACAATCTCAACGCCGTGAATAAAAATCTGGAAGAAATCGTCACGGAACGCACTGCAAAGATTCAGCACCAGAATGATATACTGATCAAGTACAGCTTCACCAACGCACATCAGCTTCGCGGTCCGCTTGCCCGATTACTCGGTCTCGCCGCCTTGCACAGACTCGACAAACAATCAGACACTGAATTTATTATTCAGCACATGGTTAATGAAGCTTACGCCATTGACAATGTCGTGAAACAGATCAGCATAGATCTCGAATCGGGTCGACTTGATGAATTTGGATCAACCAGCTATTCAAAGGCAGTTTAATACTACTTCAGGCTGAACGTCTCGCCATCTAGATAAACGTTCATGACGATTCCTTTCGCACTTAGCTTGCCATCCCTAACAGTTTTGGAGCGCTTCGGGTTTTCAAATACAATCACCTGAGAGGCACCAACGACCTCAGCCGTATTGCCCGTTACAAGAATTGCCGTAGCTTCATCAATGCCGATACCTTTTACGTTTGGATATTCGATGATGGCGCTGATCAATCGGTTATAGCGACTCCGTTTTACGAAGTGCTGATCGATGATGGCGTTCTGAATAAAGCCAAGTCCTTCTTTGGTTTCAATGTTGTCTGCCTCAATGTTTCGAAACGTCGACTGGTACTCTGTGTGCTTGAGCTCATTGCCGGTGATCATTATCTTGCTCATCACGGCGGCACCGGCACTGGTCCCTCCTACGAGTGCACCTTTGTCAAATGCATCATGAATCGCCTTGCCAATTTCAGTGCCCTGTACCACGCCCATGAACCTGACCTGATCGCCACCCGTTATGTAAATCAGCTTCGCATTGCGTACTGAATCAAGCTTTGCCGCGCTGTAAGTTTGTCCCTTGCGAAAGTTGACACCATATACTGTGTTGATCCCCTTCTTGATAAATTGTTGATTCGCGTACCACACTGATGAATCCGGATCTTCACTCGACATAGGGAGGATTACCCCGTACCCTCCCTGAAGAATTCCTGCCTCCTTGATGATTCGGTCCACCATTGCATCTGGTCGTGATCCGCCGCCGATGATAAAGAGTTTTCCTTTCGGTGACTTTGACTGCGAGAAAGCTAATGTTGAACACGAAAGTGTAAGGAGTAAGATGAGTATTCTTTTCATAGAATTAAGTGTCAAAAAAATGTTCATGCTCTCAGCATGGCCTTGAGCATGAACATTCAAAATATCAGACTAGTTGATCGTCGTTCAACAAGTGAATAACCATCAAGTTAATATGACGGATTGGAATTAACATTCATTACTTCTTCTTACCGATGGCTATTCCACGAGGCGAAGACGCTGTTGACAACCATGTTTCTGTTGAAGTTCCGTCGAGATTTGATCGCGAAATCTTGTTGAGATTGCGATCTACCCAATAGATCTTCTTTCCATTCTTGTCATAGCCCAGACCATAGACAACGCGGGTAATGCTGGTTGCCACCGTGGCAATGCCCGTTCCATCAAAGTTAGCGTTGCGCAGTTGAATGTCACCACTAGCCACATAATCATCGAAGTAAATCTTAGTGCCAACGACAATGATGCTACCACCGCCACCGTTGGTAATCAACAACTTTTCACCAGTGCCATCGAGCTTTTTGGTCCACACGTTTCCGTTGTAGTTATTCCAGAACATCGTCCGCGATACCGGATCGATGGCCATTCCCTCGGGATCATCCGCGCCATGGCCTGTGACAAACTCTTCAAACTGATTGACGTCTGTTTTTGTCATATCTGCTCTCCGTATGCCACTATCGGTATCCCAATAGAGCGTTTTCGTATCATAGTCGATAACCACAGCATCCGGCTGACCGATGTTGGATCTGAACGTTGTGTAGTTCTTTCCGTCCAGGTCAGATACGAAAATGCTCTTCGCGTCGAAGTCGGCGATGTACAGTTTGTCGTTCACCGTGTCAACCGCCATTCCATACGAATCCTGCAGTGACGTGATGCCGAGTGAAGCGGCGATCGGCGCGGCAGAATTGATGATCGTTCCAAAGACTTCAGATCCATCCGTAAAGAATAATGGAACACCCGTAGCATTCGGATCACGCACGACGATGGTTTGCGTCGATTGCATTATCTCGAGAGATTCACTCGTAACTGCTACGAGGTTTACTGTATAGGCTCCAGGTTCTTCAAACTTGTGTACCGGACTGGCTTCCGAAGATGACGTGCCATCGCCAAAATTCCACGTGTAGGCTACTGTTCCGGCGCGTTCCGGTACAATTGAAGTATTGGAGAACGTTGCCGTCGCAGGAGCAAACGCGTCATTGTCGATTGTATACGTGAACTTAGGAACTGTGCTTGCAGGAGGCACTGGATAACTGTCGTCGGAACAGCGCGTGGCTGTTATGGCGGCAATCGCGATTATTAGTGTTTTGAATACTGTCTTCATGCTTCCCCGTTATTTTCTCAAGAATAATCCACGTGGACTTGCAAGTCCCGACTTCAGCGTAACCTGGTTATTACCATCCAGATCTGCTTCTTCGATAGTACCGGAGTCTCTGCCAGACCAATAGAGCTTGTCGTGTTCACTGTCAATGGCGAGACCATAGATACGTGAGCCATTATCGTCAACAGTCTCTACGCTGCTGCCGTCAAGATTTGCCCGTTGCAATTCTTCAGCATTCTGTTCATCGAAATAGATCTTGTCATGTTCAGAATCAACCAGTAATCCGTAACCATAAACGTCGGAAAGAATAGGGGCTGCGTTCGCACCATCAAGGTCTGACTTGTAAAGATCTTCGTTGTTCACTTCATAGTAGTACATCTTTTTGTTTTTCAGATCGAGCGCCACAGCACGGAATTGTGCATCAGCCAAAGTCACTAATGTCTCACGACCAGTTCCATCAAAGTTGGCGCGATAGATGTGACCATCGCCTGTGTCGTCATCAGCGTCATCGGCCCAGTACATCTTCCCGTTCGGAATATCGAGGGCGATACCGTAAGGCTCAACCAAATCAGAAGAAAGTTCAAGGAGATCCGTTCCGTCGAGATTCACACTCCATACTTTGCCCTCTCCGCGAACTGTGAAGTCAGTGAAATAGATTTTACCATGCACGTCGTCATAAGCAATGCCAACACCGCTCTTACCGGCAACATCAAGGAAATTCGTCACTGTTCCATTGCCATCAAGCGACAATTTTTTGATCAGGTCATTGTTATATTCCACGAAATAAATTTCAGATGTCGCGGCCTTAACTACAATTGTTTTATCGGTAGTCGTCGATCCTGAAGGGCTTGTAGCTGTCAGTGTAACTTTGTAGGACCCTGCCTTCAAATACGTAAACGTCGGGTTCTCCGCTGTTGAAGTAGATCCTGCCTCGTTTCCAAACGACCACAAGTATGACGTTGCACCCTGCGATGCGTTCGTAAACTGAATAGGAGTAAGTGCCATCAGGTTGTCAGCATCCTCCACAGTAAATGCAGGTGCAGGAACAACAACGATGTTCAGGCTCGAAATTGTCGTTCCACCTTCACCGGTGCTCACAAGACTCACGAGAAATGTTCCCGACGACTCATATGTTTTCTTAGGCGAAACATCTTTGGATGTTGTTCCATCTCCGAAGCTCCACTTAAATGCTGTTGCGTTCTCCGAAGTGTTCGTGAACTGAATGGCCTCATTAACCTGGGCTGTTGTTTTATCAGCGCTAAAGTTTGCTGCTGCTTGTGGCGCTGGATCTTCATCGTCCTTACACGACAGCACGCTGGCGATAACCAGAAAGATGGTGAGGTATGCGTATATCTTTGATTTCATTTGTTCTTAAGTTATGACTGATAGAATGTTTTAATAGCCAGGATTTTGTTCCATGCCGTCGCTCTTGTTAGTGACAATTTCGGAGAGCGGAATGGGCCAGCGTGTTTGATTTTCACCGTTGACGGTAAGCAGAAGCTCGACCGCACGACCTGTGCGTACAAGATCAAACCAGCGATGTCCCTCGAATGCAAACTCTACCCTTCTTTCTCTTTCAATTGCGCGGAGGAGCTGATCGTAATTGCTGGCCGATGTATCGGGCAATTTTGCACGAGTCCTTACTACGTTAATGTCCTTTTGAATAGCGGCAATGCTTCCGGTCAGATTGGCTTCAGCTTCGGCACGGATAAGATACATTTCCGCCAGACGCAGGATGATCACATTGTCCGCACCAAGACTCAAATCGTCGTATTTGATCGGATAAGCAAGTGTTCCTGAAAAATCGATTGATGCGGGATAACGCGCATCACCTGTCTCATAGGCGGCAAGTATCGAAGCCGTTGGTGCCACTTCACGGCGACCGTTCAGGGTCTTTGGAAAGTTGTACTCGGCAATGCGGTTGCGATTTATCTCAGTGAAATCAATTTCAAAAATTGACTCGGCTGATTCATCGGTCCATACGTCTGCATAGTTCGGCATCGTGTATCCACCATGGTCGATCACTTCCGTAGCCTTAGCCTTGGCATTAGCATAGTCTTTCTTGTAGAGATAAACGCGGGCTAAGAGAGCAGTGGCACCATATCTGGATGCTCTTACCTTGGTTCCACCAGCTGGAAGATTCTGTTCAGCGAACGTAAGATCAGCAATAATTTGATCGTACACTTTTGCCACCGATTCCCGGGGAACATCGAGACCGCTTGCGCCTATCGTTGGCGTTGTCTTGATGGGTATAGCTCCAAACCAGTTCATCAGGCTGAAGTGATTGAAGGCTCGCACGAAGTACAGCTCTGCCAAAGCAACATTCTTTTCTTCGGCCGTCATATCTGCCATGTCCGGTACCTTGGTGATGATGTTGTTGGCGATGTTTATGCCTTCGTATCCGGCGTCCCAAATGTCCGATACTGCACCATTCTCAGGAAGTACAGCATTATTATCTATCTGTGCATAGTTCTGTGCTGTTCCATCAACGGAATGTTCAAGGTTATCTGCTGCAAGATCGGCAAAGATCACATAGGAGCGACCAAAGTATCCGAGTGCCTGAAATGATGTGTAGGAACCCAATATTCCCTTTTCAATTCCTGCTTTGTCCTTTATCGCTTTGTCTTCAGGAATTGCGTTTTGTGATTCAACATCCAGTACATCACATGAGGACAATGGAAGTAAGGCAATGATGATTATAAATAGCTTTCTCATGTGTGTCAGAATTTAAGGTTGATACCCAGTGTGATCGCACGTGCCTGAGGGAAGGTGAAGAAATCCGTGCCTACGACTGAGACGTCATTACCGCTATAATTCACCTCCGGATCAAGTCCACTGTAGTTGGTGAAAGTGAACAGGTTTTGCACCGAGGCATAAACACGAATGCTCGACAGCATTATTTTACTTGAGAATCGCTGCTGAAGCGTGTAACCAAGCGTAACGTTCTTTATTCTCAGATAAGAACCGTCTTCAATGAACCGTGAAGACTCACGCTTATTTGAAGCGGCCGCTACAGGATCCGATGTTGCTCTGGGAACATCCGTGATGTCACCGACTTGTCTCCAACGACGCAAGACAGCAGTGGTCTGATTGTCGCCACCTTGCAATGATTCCAGATACAGCCTTGAGCCGTTAAACACGTCATTGCCATACGACCACTGCAGGAACAAACTAAAGTCGAAACCTTTGTAGTTGAGGTTGTTCGTGAAACCACCGATGAATTGAGGATTTGGATTTCCTACAACGGTACGGTCATCGGTCGTGATCTCACCATCAAAATTCGTATCCGCGAAGACAATGTCACCTGTTGAAGGATCAACACCAAGCGACTTGAAATCATAGAAAACACCAATAGGTTGTCCCACCATGATTCTGTTGTTACCGCGTCCGGCATCGAGTGGTTGGTTTTCGTAAAGGCGGGTCACCTTGTTCCTGTTGCCTGATACGTTCAGGCGCGAGTTCCAGCGCAGGTCGCCGAACTGTGCATTGTATCCCAGGCTGATCTCGATACCCTTGTTCTCGAGTTCGCCCACGTTTTGATACATCGTGGTGAATCCTGACGATCCGGGCAGCGGTCTATCCAACAAGAGATCTTTCGTTTGTTTGTTATAGTAGTCAAAAGAAAGAGTCAACTGATCTTCGAAGAACCCGGCATCCAGACCCAGGTCAAGCTGAGCTGTTGTTTCCCACTTGAGGTCGGGATTGGGTATCTGATTCGGAAAGATAGCAGGCTGACTGCGATACGATGACGTTCCGTAAGTTGCCTGATAAGAGAATGGCGTGATTTCTTCATTCCCCAAAAGGCCATAGCTTCCTCTGATCTTCAATTCTGATACTGCACTAACATTGTCCTTGAAAAATCCCTCCTGACTAATACGCCATGCTGCAGAAGCAGCAGGGAAGAATCCGTATCGATTGTTTGGACCGAAATTAGTTGAACCATCGGCACGACCAGAGAGGGATATCAGGTACTTCTCATCAAAGTTGTAATTGAAGCGTCCAAAGTAAGAAAGCAAACCGTGGTCTCTTGCTCCGGCTGTAACGTCAACCTTAGTTGCAGCAGAGTTGATGTACTGAAGGTTTTCATCGGCATAGTCCTGACCGCGCATATATGAGTAACGCTCCTGGCGTTTCTCGAAGCTCATACCTACCGTTACGTCGACGTTGTGCTTTCCAAACTTCTTGTCATATCGAACAGAGTTGTTACCTACAAGATTCAGCGCGTTAGTATAAGTTTCGAAGCCAAGACCATTGTACTTCTGGCCCTGCACCGTGTTGAACTCAAAAGCGTGCTCGCGCAGGTTATAGAAATCGACACCCCACTTAGATGTTAGAGTGAGTCCATCGATAATACGGTAGTCCGCGAAGATGTTCCCAAGTGTGCGGTAGGTAAAGTTCTCGTTGGTCGCCTCATTCGCGATCGATACTGCGTTTGAGTAGGGACCGCTCTGATTATAGGTGCCGTCGGGATTGTACACTGAAATAACAGCGGGCGTGGAGATACCATTTGGCAGAGGACCGTGCAGCGAAGCATCACCTTCAACACGATTAGTCTTCGAATAAGTCAAACCGATACTGGTTCCAACATTCAGGCGATCGTTAACCTTATGGTCGATGTTCACGCGGGCGTTTGCACGCTGAAAACTCGTTCCAATAAGGATGCCGTCCTGATCGAAGTAATTTCCGGAAAGGAAGAACTTTGTACGATCGTTACCACCAACTGTTGACAATTCGTAGTTGGAGATTGGTGCTGTGCGAAAGATCTCTTTTTGCCAGTCAACATCAACACCGTTGTCCGCGAGTTCAACACCGGTAAGATCTTTGCGATAATCACGCCATTGCTGTGCGTTAAGCATGTCCAACGTATTCCATACCTGCTGAACGCCGCGGTACATATTGAAATTGACTGTTGAGTTGCCAGTCTTTCCGCGTTTGGTAGTTATCAGCACGATACCGTTAGACGCACGTGCTCCGTACACAGCTGCAGCCGCAGCATCTTTCAATACGGTAACCGATTCAATGTCGTTTGGGTTAATGTCCGAGAGTGAGTTTATTCCCTGGCCTTCATAACCAATCATCCCGAAGTCAGAGGTAGTTAGTGGAATTCCATCTATTACATATAAGGGTTGTCCCGATCCGCTGATTGATGTATTCCCACGCACACGCACCGACATAGCACCGCCGGGCGTACCAGAGTTCTGGCTAACCTGAACGCCGGTCGTCTGTCCTTGTAAAATGCCGTCAACCGTTGGAACAGGAAGATCTTTGATGGCGTCCGACTTAACCACGCCAACGGCTTCGGTCATTAACACTTTCTGCTCGGTGCCGTATCCGATCACGACGACTTCAGAAAGTTGGGTAACATCGGCGGCCATTGCAATATCGATCACGTCACGATTGCCGACGGTTATCTCCTGAGGCAACATGCCAATGAAACTAAAGACAAGGACATCACCGGGTGACGCCTCAATACGGTACTGACCGTCCGTGTCGGTAACGGTACCCCTGGGGGTGCCCTTCACGACCACATTAACCCCGGGTTGACTCGTACCATCAGCAACAGCGGTCACTCTTCCATGAACCGCGCGCTGCTGGGCAAATGAGCACCAGGATAAAAGTGAAAAGATTAAGACAAGTAAAGGTTGCTTCATAAGCAGTCTGGGTTAGTTTTTAGCAAAAAAAATCGTCAAAAATGGTAAACGCATCTGTATTAGCCAAAGCAAGCGTTCACTATGTATTTCATTCACTTCGTTAATAGGACGTTATCCAAACGCACGTAGTTCGTTTCGTAATAATGTGATACTGGGAGTGACTGATATAGTTACATGTTTTCGTTCAGGGTATTGGCCAACTTCTCAAATCTCTCTTCCGTATAAATCAATCCGATTCTTTAATCAGTTTAAAAATGCGCGTGGCAGATCCGTCTACTGCCCGCAGGAAATAAAGCCCATCCGGTAAACAGGAAATATCCACAACATCGGTCGGGCTACCCGCGCGCTGTACACACACAATCCTTCCCATGCTGTCCGTAATGGTCAGTTCGATTTCCCCGGAAAGCTGGGGATTTCCGAAGAAGTGAAATCTACCATCTGTTGAAGGGTTTGGAAATATTTGGAGGGATGACTGGTTGATTTCATGTTCTACTGATAGTATTGGATACTCGAAATCTTCGGCTACATCAGAAATGATGAACGGTATGCCTGCGTCCAAAACTGCGTCTCCACTCAGCATCACATATTCCATAAAATTGAATCCGGCATAGTTGCGCGCGGCCCCACCGTTGCTAACCGGACGAGACGCCCTGGCTGCGCGAGCACCCTGGTTCATCAGTATTAATACGGATTGATTGCCCGTGGCCTTGAAATAGTTATGGCCCCGCTGCTGATAAAACCTGATCATATTCTTCCTGTTCAGGTAGATCCCGAAGCGGGCGCTATCGGACACCATCGAATATGAAATGGCAGCCGTAGCATTTTCGGTGAAGTCGGATGTCAGAGGATCGAAAGTGTTTGGCATAATCACCGTCGTTGACAACAAGCTAAGCCCTTTCCTGAATGTCAGTCTCCCGTAATATGCGGCATATTTGTCCATGCGATAATTGGAAGGAAAAGTTTTGCCTGCATAGCGGCCGTCCTCGCCGGCAAAGGCTATGGTCATTCCATTTCTGCGGATATGCGAGCGAAGTAGCGCACCCGTCGGACCACCGTCGAGAAAACTAAACAACGCTTCATCATTGTTTTCGGCAAAAAGGAACTTCGCCGTTCTTCGAATGGTATTTCGTAAGTCCATCCGGTTCGCTTCGTTAAAGGCTGGTATCGTTTCGATCAACGCAATCCGGGCGCCAAGGTCAACCAGCTTTTGAGCAAACAACTTGCCCTTCCCCGAGGAAGTCACCACAACAATTGTGTCGCTTGCTACTCCGGTCTCGCCGACGAGAAAGTTCAGTAGCGATGTGTTTTCATTGACATCGCTACTACCCGAAATAACGACTGCATAGTTTCCCGTTTCTGTTGATGGCACGGGTTCAACAAACGGCTCCGGGCCTTTCAAAATATGACTCGTATTAAGATCGATGACATGACCGTGCAAAAGTTGAACGCTGTTGACGGAAGGCGTTACGGGTATTTCATCGCGTACAATCGACCATGACGCAGCGCGATAGAAAGACACAGTCCCGGTTCCGAATACCTCACCGCGCCTGTCGACATCAATACACAAGGCAGTTCGATCGTCAACACCGATACCGGCGATATGATCACTGCGGTCGTAATACCAGCGGGCGAGGAAAGGCAACAATCGGCCTACCCGCCCGCGTTCTGTAAAGTGAGAGTCTGCCAGGTAGCCGGGAAGGAAAGGGAAAAAATCGTTCGCCAGAGTAATCCTCTTGTCGTAAATGTTGGAGAGCGTTTCGTCAGGATACGCCGAGTCGTTTTCCGCAGTATAAACGACTCCAGACAGGATAGCCATACCTGCAGACGTTCCAGCCATTACACCACCTGCATTGAACTTATCGATGGCAGCCTGAAAGGTCCTGGTTCCTTTGTATTGCTTGTAATAGATCGACTGGTCACCTCCTTTAAAAAAGAAGGCATCATAGGTCATAAGATTGTCGTAAGTGCTTTGAAGATCTGCAACGCTACGGCTGGATATCTTAATATTGGTAGCAACTGATGCGCCCAGAGAAATAAAATAATCAGGGATCCAGTTATCTTCGTCTGCATAGCTAATGACTGCAACTCTTTTATTGGCGGCATGATCAACTATCCACTGATAGGGTTCATCACTCCAACCACCAATTGCTTCGGAACCTCCTCCTATCATCACGAGGCTTCCCTGAGCTGCCGATAGCGACGGCGCTATAATCCAAAGAATGAATACATAGAAAATTCCCCTCATAGATGTCTTTACGGCACGAGTCAAATATTTCTATGTCTATCCAGCATCACTGACTGCGCCAACAAGAGGGCCGAAAGAAGTGAATGTTTTGCGGTGAGTCAATCTAAATGTGATGACCGCATCAGAACTAACGCACAACAATTCAAACAGCGCACGCCTACCTCGTTATTCTGATCGCAATGATTTCACAGGGTTGGTTGTTGCAGCCTTGATAGATTCGAAGCTTACAGTCAACCAGGCTATTCCCAGTGCTGATATAAACGCTATTACGAAGATCGTCCATTCAATCGACACGTGATAGGCGAAGCCACTCAGCCACTGATTCATCCCATACCACGCGAGTGGTACTGCTATTACAGTAGCTATCAGGATTGGTTTCGTGAAAGTTGCAGATAGCAAATACACAAGCTGAAACCCGGACGCGCCCAGTACTTTGCGTATACCAAGCTCCCGTGTGCGTCGTTCAGCCAGGTAAGCAGAAAGTCCGTAGAGGCCGAGGCACGAAATTACAACCGCGAGTATCGCGAACACATTGAACAGATTGCCGAGGCGTTGTTCTGCTGCATATAGATTGGAAATATCCTGGTCGAGGAAACTAAATGTGAACGGGTATGCTGGATTCATCTCCTTGCAAATATCCTCCAGAACTGCAATTGTGTTTTCGGTTTCACCGGGCATTGTGCGGATCATTGCATAGCCACCCCACGTATTGCGATTAAGAAACATTGGCCCGATAGACTCCTGAATAGGTTTGAAGTTAAAATCCTTTACTACGCCAATTATTGTTACTGATCTTCCGAGGCAAAGTGCTGACGGCCTACGACAACATCCCAGAGGCCTTGCGCCTGGCCAAGCCGCTCAAGCGGCGCACCGCTACGCTCATCGAGATCTGCAATGGCTCGGTGGTCAAGGTGTCATCATCGGCGCGCTCGGGCACGGCCCACCGGTTGCACGTGTCCGAGATGGGCAGAGATCGGCGCCAAGTACCCGCACAAGGCGCGCGAGATCGTGTCGGGCAGCTTTCCTGCCGTGCCCATGGACGGCATCATCATCGTAGAGTCGACGGCCGAGGGCGAGGACGGCGAGTTCAAGAAGATCGTCGACAGCGCCGAAGAGCTGGTGAGCAAGCCCACGCTAAACCCCAAGCAGTTCCGCTTTCACTTCTTCCCGTGGTGGCAGGAACCGGGCTACAGGCTCACGCCCGCCGAGGCGCGGGCCACGCACATCACCGACGTCGAGCACGAGTACTTCGACAAGGTTGAGGCCGAGATCGGCAAGACGCTGGACCTGCCAGCGCGCCTGGTGGGTGACAACCTTCGTCAACGAGTGCTTGTGGAACTTCGAGCTGATGTGGCGCGAGTTCCCCAGCACCCCCGCCGAGCCCTTCAAGGTGAGCGCCGAGGGCACGTACTACGCCGAGCAGTTGCGCCGAGCCCGGGCTGGTGGGCGCATCGGCGCCTATCCGTACCTGGACGGCTTTCCCGTCAACACGTTCTGGGACATCGGCAGCGGCGACGGCACGGCCATCTGGCTGCACCAGCATGTGCACGGCATGGATCGGTTCTTCGCCTTCATCGAGGACTGGGAGAAGCCGTACAACCACTACATCGCTGAACTGCAGCGTGTGGGCGTGAAGCACGGCATCACGTGGGGCACCCACTTCCTGCCGCACGACGCCAACTCGAAGCGTCAGCAGGGCGAGCGCGTATGCAGCCCGCGCGAGGAGCTCGAAGACCTCAAGGGCATCGGCGGCGACTGGGAGGTCGTGCCGCGCGTCTCCTACCTGATCCAGGGCATCAACGCCACCCGCAAGAAGTTCGCCAGCTACTGCTTCGACGAAGAGGGCTGCAAGGCCGGCCTGAAGCACCTGGGCCGGTACCGCAAGAAGTGGGTCAGAGCGATCAGCGACTACTCGGACGAGCCGGTCAAGGACGTGCACACCGAGGCTGCTGATGCACTGCGGCAGCACGCCCAGGGCTTCACACCTTCCAAATCCAAAGGCGTCGGTAAGTCCAAGCGTGGCCAACGCGGCTGGCGCGTGGTCTGACATTGCACTGCGCTGGCCCGCGGCAACGATCTGGTGTCACCACATGCGCGGCATTGCCCGTGCCAACTACCACCGGAGAAAGCCATGAGCAAAGTCATCACCCCGACCGTGAGCCGCAAGGTCTGGTACCGCCCAAGCAAAGCCGATCTGATGGGGCCGTTGCCCATGTCGATTGCTGGCTCGCTCGAATCCGACGAAGATCCGCAGCCCCTGGACGCCACGATCTTGGCGGTGTGGGGTGATCGCTGTCTCAATATCAAGGTGCGAGACGTGTACGGGCGCTCCTTCACGAAGTGCTCGGTCGTGTTGCTGCAGCCCGGCGATGAGCCGCCTCGCGATGCCGACGGCAAGATCATCGGCGGCTATGCCTACTGGATGCCCTACCAGCAAGGCCAGGCCGCCAAGGCCGAGCAGGCCCAGGCCGGCACCGACGACAAGGCCGAAAGCGCGCGCGTCGCCTGATCGCCATGGCCGCCCGATCGATCCTCGCACCATCCGGCCGGCCTATGGCCTGCCTGGGTGGTGAGCACGCCTGGCGCCAGTTCGTCAAGGGCGACATCGTGGTCAGCCTGCAATGGCTTGACCGTCCCGACATCGACCCCGAGGGCCCGCACCCGTGCATGGTGCTGTTCCCCCGTGAACTGCGCATGGATGGTGGCGCCTACGTCATCCCACAGCGCAACGCCTTCGCGTTCGCCGAGCGCGATGGCTCGCCCACCGCGCACCTCATGGGCACGGCCATGAAGGCTGCCATCACGATGGGCTTCTTCCCTGATCGCTTCGTCATGTACCGCGTGGTCGATGCGATCGTCGAATGCCTGGGCGACCTGGTGCAGATGCCATCCAGCCAGCCGGCGGCGCTCGACATCCAGCGCGCCATCCAGGGCATCGAGCTGACCGCCAAGGTGGGCGGCCAAACCGTCGCAGAGGGCTTGATCTGATGTTCCGCCAGCGTCCGCCTCAAGAGCGTCCATCCAACCCAGCAGGCACGCTGCCTGACGAGACGGAGCCCGCTGAGGCTGAGACCGAACAGCAGGCCATGCAGCGACGCCACGGCACGCTGATGGGCTACCTCCACCAGGAGATGGATCTGCAGTCCGAAGAGCGCTACCAGATGGCCATCGACGAGGACTACAACGACCACCTCCAGTGGACGCCTGAAGAGGCACAGATCCTGATCGAGCGTGGCCAGTCGCCCAATGTCTACAACGAAGGGCGCACGTCCATAGACTGGATCACCGGCATGGAGAAGCGCAACCGCATCGATTACCGCATCCTGCCCAGGCGGCCTGAGGGCGAGCAGGTTGCCGACGTCAAGACCAAGGTCGTGAAGTTCACCGACGACGTGAACCTGGCGCGCTTTCACCGCTCGTTCGCCTTCAAGCAAGCCGTGGTGTCCGGCCTGGGCTGGCTCGAAGAGGGTTTGAACCTTGAGCCAGACAAGGAGCTGATCTTCTCGGGATCGGTCGATTGGAAGATGGTGATCCGCGATTCGCGCTCGCGCGACCTCGACTACAACCGCGATGGCCGCTACCTGTTCCGCCGGCGCCGGCTGGATCTGGACTATGCCTGTGCGCTCATGCCGCAGTGCAAGGAGATCTTCACGGGTGAGGCGACGAACTCCACCACGTTCGATGACATCGAGCACAAGTGGTATCTGGGTGAGCGCCTGACGGCCGGCCACGATCTGGGCTACCGGCAGAACCTGATGTCCATGTTCGGCGGACGCGGCGCCTACATCGGCACCGGCTTCGCGGACGAGGGCCGCCGGTCTTCTATCGAGTTCATCGAGGCCTTCTACAAGGTGCCCGAGACCGTGCGCATGTTCGCGCGCGGCCCGTTCACGTCCAAAGCCGTGGATGAGGCAAATCCAGACCACATGCGAGAGCTGCAGGCGGGTGCACCGACTTTCGCGTCCGTGCGCTGGAAAATGCGCGTGATGATCTGCACAGAGGGATCACCGTGCTGGGATGGCGACTCGCCATTTAACCATCAGCAGTTCCCCTTGATCCCGGTCTTCGGCTTCAGGCGGTCCCGGGATGGCATGTGCTACGGCGTGTGGCGGGGCATGCGCGATCCTCAGGACGACCTGAACAAGCGCATGTCCAAGGCCTTGTGGGCGGCCAACTCCAACCGCGTCATCGCCGATTCGGGGGCAGTCGAAGATGTCGATGAGGCCCGCAGCGAGTTCTCCAGACCCGACGGCTGGATCGAGGTGAAGGCCAACAAGACGATCAAGCCAGTCGAGAACAACAGCGATGTGCAGACCAGCCTGATGCTGGTCGATCGCAACCGCATGACGCTGCGCGGCGTCTCGGGCGTCACAGACGAGAACCTGGGCAAAGACACCAACGCCCAGTCCGGCAAGGCCATCCTAGCCAAGCAGAACCAGGGCTCCATGACCACGATGGACCTGTTCGAGAACCAGCGACTGGCCGTGCAGCAGGCCGGCCAGCAGCGCGTGGCCAACATCGAGCAGTTCATGACGGAAGAGCGCGTCATCCGGCTGGCCGGCGAGAACTCGCCCACGGACTGGTTGCGCATCAATCGCTGGAACCCTGAGACTGGCACCTACGACAACGACATCACCGCAGAGCAGTGTGACTACATCGTGGACCAGCAGGACTGGAATGCATCGCTGCGCGAGGCGGCACTCGGCCAGTTCCAGGAGCTGATCAAGATCATCGCGCCCACGGCGCCCCAGTTGGTCACCAACCTGCTTGACCTGGTGGTGGATGAGTTCGACATCTCCAACCGCGAGGAGATCGTCAACCGCATCCGCGCCTTCAACGGCCAGAAGGACCCCAGTCGCAAGCCCACGCCCGAAGAGCAGGCCGCCATGGCCAAGCAGCAGGCCATCAACGACCAGAAGCAGCAGATCCAGCTGGGCACCATGCAGGCCACGCTGGACAAGCTGCAGGCCGAGGTCAAGGCCATGGACTCTCAGCGCCTGCTGCGCACCGTCGAGGCGCTGTACTCGGCGCTACAGGCCGGCCAGATCGTCGCCCAGGTGCCCGGCGTTGCGCCGGTGGCCGACACGATCGCCAAAGGCGCAGGCTTTCAGGACCAGGCTGGCGACAACCCTCAGATCCCTGGACCGCCTGCAGGTGCGGTACCGGCCGCAGGCCCAGCCCAGACCGCACCGAACCTGGCTATGCCCAGCGCTGGCGCGGGCGAGTTGCAAGGCATCGAGACACCGGCAGCCGACGGCGTCCAGCAGTTCACGTGAAGGAGCACGACATGGAAAAGAGCAGCAAGGCGAGCGGAATGCTCGCAGCACCGAAGAAGGACACCTCAGAACGTTGGCAGGCCGAGTCTGACCTGCGCACCCTGATGGAGGCCAAGACCATCCAGAAGGACACCAAGCGTCTCGCGGCCGCTCAGGCTGTGGCTCGCGAGCAGATGTCCGGTCACAAAGACGTGATCGCGCAGACCCCGGACACAGACGCTGACGGCTGCTGATCGCTTTTCCCACCACCACAAACTGGAGCACCACCATGCCCGGAGCACGAGATTTCAACGAAGAAGACCTGGCCAACCTGTCCGCTGAGGAGCGCGCACAGCTCGAAGAGCTCGAGCGCGACGAACAAGAAGCGCTGGCCGCCATTGCGGCCGAGGGCGGCGATGCCGGCGCCGAGGGCGATGACGACCAGATCGCTGACGAAGCCACTGCTGCAGCCGCCGAGGCTTCTGCAGCATCAGCTCCTGCACCGGCACCAGCAGCCGCGGCGCCGGCTCCTGCAGGTGCCCCTGCTGCGGCCGAGGATGGCGCCGTGCCCGCAGCTCCTGCGCCTATCTACGTGTCCAACGTCGAGACGGCAGAGGCCAACAAGCAGCTTGACACGCTGCGCGTCCACCGTCGCGAACTGCGCAAGCAGTGGCAGGACGGGCAGATTACCGACGAGGACTACGACACCAAGCTGGACGCCAACGAGGCCGAGTCGGACAGGATCAAGAGTTCGCTGACGCGGGCTCAGGTCGCTGCCGACATCACGGCCCAGCAGCTTGCCAACAGCTACCAGGTCACCGTCGACACCTTCCTGAACGACATCACGAAGGCTGGCTTCAACTACCGCGATCCAAAGAACGCGCAGGCTCTGGCACACCTCGATCGCAACATCAAGGCCTTGGCCGCAACCTGCGCCGAGGACACACCCGAGGAATGGCGTCGCGTCATGAACGACGCGCACTCGCTCACGGCGAACCGCTTCAAGATCCAGACGGCAGCAGCCCCTGCACCCGCTCCATCACCAGCCCCGGCGCCAGCGCCGCGCAAACCCGACCTGTCGAAAGTGCATCCCACGATCAGCCAGGGCCCGGCCGCAGCAGCACCCGCTGTGGGTGGTGGCGAGTTCGCGCATCTCGATGGCCTGACTGGCCTTGATCTCGAAAGGGCCATCGCTAAGATGACCCCAGAACAGCTTGATCGCTGGGAATCGGCTTAAGTGAAACCTGCAGACTTGAAGCGCCGCGTGATGGTCATGGAACTGGTCGTTGGCCAATCCATGGCCTCTATCGACGGCGGACGTGTGCAGATTCGCGTACAGCAGAAGACAGGCAGCAATCGCGTGCGATTGGTGTTCGAGCGAGACGAGGACGTGACGATCTCGAAAGAGTACGAGCAAAAGCCCGTGCCTGCCGCCTGATCGGCGCGTCACCGATAGGGGATGGAATCCCCACCGAGCGCAGCAAGTGCTCCTACGACAAACCTTTGTTGAAGGAGTATTCACATGCGCACCGTTATCGGGGTAAACGATCCCCAAGCAGTTAAGAAGTGGTCTCTGATGCTGGCTGCATCGATCAATAAGAGCAGCTACTTCACCCGCAAGTTCATGAAGTCTGGCAAGGACGCCCGCGTGCCCATCCAGATGATCACCGACCTGGAATCGGATGCCGGCGACGCCATCACGGTCGACCTGCTGATGCCCATGACCATGGAGCCTATCATCAGCAGCGACACGTTGGATGGCAAGGAGCAGCCGCTCAAGTACTACACCGACAAGCTGACCATCGACCAGGTTCGCGGGGGTGTTGACCTGGGTGACCGCATGACGCGCAAGCGCACGCTGCGCGACATCCGCGGCGACGCCAAGCGCGCCATGTCCGACTGGTGGAAGCGCTTGTTCGACGAACTGTTCTTCATCTACCTGTCTGGCGTTTCGCCGCAGGCAGCCACGTCGGCCGGCTTCGTGTGGTCCGCCAACAACCCGTTCTTCAGCGTGAACCCCATCACGGCGCCGGACAGCATGCACATGCTGTACGGCA
Source organism: Chryseolinea sp. (assembly GCA_049840655.1). GTDB lineage: Bacteria > Bacteroidota > Bacteroidia > Cytophagales > Cyclobacteriaceae > Chryseolinea. The sequence continues at coordinate 109,616 of JASGJX010000018.1, read as the reverse complement.
ACAACGCCACGGCCAAAACTGACGTCGGCAACGATGACGGCTATGACCTGCGCTTGATCGACCGGGCTGTGGCCAAGGCCGAGACGATGGGCGGCGACAGCACGGGCGAGATCTCGATGCTGCCAGTGGAGATCGAGGGCGAGGAAGGTGTGTACGTCAACCTGATGCACACCTTCCAGTTCGATGCATTGAAGTCGAACACACAAATTGGCCAGTGGCTGGACATTCAGAAAGCGGCCGCTGCTTCTCAGGGGCAATCCAACCCGATCTTCAGCGGCGCCGAGGGCCGCTACAACAACACGATCATCCACAAGCACCGCAATGTGCTGCGCTTCTCCGACTACGGTGTGGACGCGAAACAACCCGCTGCGCGCGCGCTGTTCATGGGCGCTCAAGCTGCCTTCATCGGCTTCGGTTCGCCTGGCTCTGGCCTGCGTTTCGACTGGACCGAGGAAGTCAAGGACCACGGCAACTCGGTGCGCATCGGTTCGAACAGCATCTTCGGCGTGAAGAAGGCCACTTACAAGTCCAAGGACAACTCTGTGGTCCGCGACTTCGGTGTGTTCGCCATCGACACGTACTGCAAGGATCCCAACGCCTGATCGGTGTGGCTGGACTTCGTGTCCGGCTGCGCATCCAACCTTTTGTAAGGAGCATCATCATGCCCACTAAGACCCAAACCATGCAATTCACGAACAAGGTACCGTTCGTGACCCCCAGTGACGGTTTCGTCAAAGCCTCGCACATCCGCATCGACTTCCCCACAGTTGCTCCGGCAGTGGGTGACCTGATCGAACTAGCTACCATCCCGGCCGGTGTGCGCGTGGAAGACTTCGCGTTTTTTATCCCTGCGGTGGACACCAACGGTGCCCCTACCTTCCAGTGGTCACTCGGCATCGAGAACGCCGGTGGCACCGACCTCGGCGAGGTGTGGGCCACCGGCATCACGGCTGGCGGCGCCACGACGGTCTATCGCGCGGCAAACGCTACGCACCTAGCCAACAACACGGCATCCGACCGCGTGCTGGCCATGAAAGTGACTGCGTTGGCGGCAACCTACAACACGTCCGGCGTCGTTGGCCGGTCGCTGGTGTACCTCAAGGGCTAATCCGCGAGGTGGTGGTTTGGGCGGGACTTGGGTTCCGCCCTTTTTTGAAGAAGGACAAAACATGCTCATCCACGCACACACCCGCCGCCAGCAGACCACCCATGAATTCGGCGGTAAGCGCTACGTCTTCAAACCGAACGATGACGGTCACGTCATCTGTGACGTAGTCGACGATGCGGCCATCGATCGATTCCTAGAACTCGACCACGCGTTCAGGGAGTACCTGCCGCACAACGCTCAGGCGCCAGCGCGTGCACCCAGCACGAAGACCCCGTCGCGCCGCGTTGCCGCGAAGACTGCTTCGGCGTTCGTGATCTACAACGGCAACACGAAAATTGACCTGGGCGCCATGAACGACGCCGAGCTGCGAGCCTTTGCCGATGGCCAGGATCTGGACTCTGTCGACGCCGCACTGACGGGCGACGACCTGCGCAAGGCGATCAAAGCCGAGCTGACCGGCACCGAGTAAGCCATGGCTGTCCTGGCGTCTTCCATCATCAACGACGTCGCCGCGGATCTTTTCGACCCGGGCAACGTGAGATGGACACGCCCAGACCTGCTTGGGTATCTCAACGACGGCATGCGGGAGCTGCTGCTGTATCGTCCCGATGCCAATACGGTGCTGCAAAGCACCGCGCTCGCAGCTGGCTCGCTGCAGGCATTGCCGGCGATCGGCGGCCAGAAGACACGCCTGCTGGACGTCAAAGCGAACACCAGCGGTCGATCCGTCAAGTTCGCCAAGGCCGAGTCGCTGGACGACCAGCGCAGCAACTGGCGCAACGATCCTCAGTCCACCACCATCAAGGCCTGGATCTATGACATGCGCCTGCCCGACTACTTCGAGGTGTGGCCGCCTGCACAGCTTGGCGCCTCGCTGCTGCTCGTGCTTTCGGTGCCCGTCGACGATCTGGCTGACGAGGGTGACGCGCTGCCTCTCGACGACATGTACAAGGGCCCGCTCATGTCCTACATGAAGCACCGTGCCTGCCTGCGCGACTCGGAAGACGCTGCAATGAAAGACCTGGCCGACAGCTTCTATGCGCTCATGGGGCGTCAGCTGCTTGGCAAATCTTCCTCCGAAGGCGCTGAGAAGCCCGAGCTGGCTGCAACGCAGCGCAAGGACATCACGAAATGAAGTACTGGGAAGACTTCCTGCCGGACGTGCTGCCACAGTGCCCGGGATGCCCCGACATCGTGGCCGAGGCCGAGATCCGCAACGCCGCCGAAGAGTTCCTGGCAGAGTCGCGGGCTTGGCGCTACTGGGTGCTTGGCGTGGTCGCCGAGGACGGCATCAGCGAGTATCAGCTGCTGCTGCCCGTCAACACGCGCGCCGTGAAGTTGCACGAGGCGACCCTCAATGGTGAGCCGCTGAAGATCCAGCCCATCTATGCTGGCGAGACGGCGTGTGCCTACAAGGCAACCATGGCTGACACCATGGGATGGGTGAAGGTCGGCCCCACTGCGCCGGCGGCCGACTTGCTGATGAATTTCAGGGTGTCACTCGCTCCCACCTCGGCAAGCACTGGCATCGCGGACGACCTGTTCGACACCTACCGCCTGGGCATTGCGCATGGCGCGGTCGCTCGCCTGTGCGACATGACCGACAAGCCCTACTCGAACCCGGGCAAGGCTGTCGACAAGCGCACGCAGTTCGAGGCCGCCATCTCGACGGCGCGGGCGGAGAAGGCCAAAGGAAACAGCAGCTACAAGCCCCGCACCACGGCGGTCTATTTTTGAGGTTTTGACATGGCTCAACTGTTCGCCAACGCTGCTCGGTCAGTGCTCACGTCGTCGATCACTAATTCGGCGATGGCTTTGCAGATCGACCCTGCGGACCAGCAGTTTTTCCCCGTGGCTGCCGGCAGCGATTATTTCAAGGTCGCATTGCAGGACCAGACGGGCAACATCGAGTATGTTAAGGTTCAGCGCGCCGTCGGCCAATCCATCCTTACTGTGACGACGGGCGGGCGTGCTGTCGAGGACTCAGCCAATTTCCCAGCGCGCGCATTCAACGCTGGGGCGCTTGTCGAGTTGCGCATGACAGCGGCCGATCTGGTGGCCACCATCGGTCATCCATCTCAAGCGTCCAACGCTCACCAGGCTTCAGCGATCGGTTTCACGGCTGGTGGCGGTATTGCATCTTCCAATGTGCAAGACGCTCTTGCTGAACTCGACACTGAAAAACTGTCCGTGTCCGGTGGTACCGTGAACGGAAGCGTCCAAGTTACAGGCAATATCCAGGCGCGGGCCAGTGGCTCGGTTGGGGGCGCCAACGTGTATAGCGGTGACGCAACGTACAGCGGCTCCATCGCGTTCTTGAACCCAGCTGGCGTGCAGATCGGCATTCTTGGGTTAGGTGACGGCACGAAGCTGTCCATCCAGACGGTTGGGACGCGGTTCTGGGAGTTCAATGTGCCCCCCCAGTCAACAGCAGATGCAACGTCGGCCAATGAGCTTGTGCGTAAGTCCCAAGTCGACAAATACTCGCCGGTACCGGGAGACTTCAAGCTGGCCGCATACAGTTCGCTGCCAGCCGGATTTACCAGTAGGAATCAGGTCCTCATCACCACAGGGCTGTGCCTGGACATCACGGGTATCTATGCCAACCTGGCCTATTTGTATTGTGGCAATGCCAAGAACTCGACTGCTGATTTTTATTTCCGGTGCACAGACCCAGCCAATCCCAACACCACGCGCAGCACGACCGGCCAATATCTGCGCATGCCAGAACCGGGCTACTTTATCCGTGTGCTGAACAACGGAGGCAGTGGTCTGAACAGTGGGCGCGATCCGTACAAGTACGAAGATCAGGACATTCAGCCTCACTCACACCCCACAACCGCTTCTGGTTCTGGAGCCGGTTCTGGTGGGTACCCTGATCCGTTGTCGATTGTCTATAACTCTGGCTCTTCGACAGGTAGTGCTGGTGGCGCAGAGACTCGGCCCAAGAACTGGGGTGCTTATGTTTGGATGTGGTACTGACCATGGCGACAGTTCGTGTCACGTCATTCAAAGCTGAGGCACCACGTATCGATCGCAAGAATCTGGCTGACCAGTACGGCTCTGATGTGATCAATTTAGACACCTCTCGCGGGCTGCTGGATCCTCTGCGCAAACTGTCTACAGTCTATTCAGCGCTGGATCTAACCGGCACGATCAAGACGATCTACCACTACCAATTTCAGGACAGCACGTACTGGTTGACCTGGGCGCGCGTGGTCGATGTGGCACGTTCACCTGTGCCGCAAGATCAACTCGGGCGGATCTATTACACCGGTGATGGCGAACCTCGCATGACGACCTACGCATCGGGGATTGCAGGCGCTGGGCCTTATCCATTCGCCAGTTTCGTGCTGGGTGTCACAGCGCCGCAGACCGCTCCGACGGTAACCCCACCAGTTGGCGGCATCACAGAAGGCCGCGCCTACGTCTATACCTTCCGCACGGCTCTCAACGAAGAGTCGGGGCCGAGCCCTCAGACAGTGGCCAGCGGCAACTCCACCGGCACCTGGAGCTTGTCCAACCTGGACACCGCGCCTCCCAGTGGCGGCAGCGTCACCAGTTTCGCGGCGGGCTCTGGCCTGGTGAACATCACGGTACCGACCTCGTTCGGATTGTTTGCCGGCGAGGAGGTGACGCTCTCTGGCATGTCGCAGCCCGTGCTCAACGGCACTTTCACTTTGAAGTCTGTCGGCCCAGCCATGATCGTGATCGCCATGGAAGGTCTCACGGCCACCGGCACTGGCGGTGCATGGGCTCGCGTAGCGCCTCACAACACCACAGGGATGGTGCGCTGCGTGTACCGCACCACGGGCACGGACACAACCTACCGGCGCAGCGACGCCATGGTCATCACCAGTCCGACGGACACCACCTTCTCCGACAGCGAGTTGTCCACGAACCTTGCCATCACGTTGGGCAACATCGAGCCGGACCTGCCTCCCAAGGACATGCACAGCCTGGTGGCCATGCCCAATGGTTCGATGGCGGGTCTGTCGGGCAACCAGCTGTGCTTCTCCGAACTCAATAAGCCTCACTCGTGGCCGACCTCGTACCGCTATTCATTTCCCGCAATAGGCGTGGCGCTTGCAGTCTGCGGGATGGGCGTGATTGTTTTCACCGACCAGGGCGTGCGGTACGCATCAGCTCCCACACCGGCGTCAGTGAGCCCTGACTCGATCGGCAGCCAGCCGTGTGTGGCAAAACGCGGTGTGGTGACCATCGACGGCGGCGCTATCTACCCTTCACTGGATGGTCTGTACTTGGCGACTGCATCGGCTGTCACCAAGATATCTTCGCAGGTGTTTCGACAGCAAGAGTGGGATTTGATCTCACCGGGCAGTCTGATAGCAGCGTTCTTCGATGGGTACTATTTCACTTCCTATGTCGATGCATCTGGCGCCAAACAGGTGCTGCGCATCAAGGCGGAGCAGCCCGATGCGATCGAGAGAATAGACATTGCAGTGGACGCACTGCACATCTCGCGTATTGATCGGCGCCTGTACTTCGGATACGGTAGCGATGTGCTGGTGTGGGCCAGCGACACCGCTGGCTTCATGACCGGATCTTGGATCAGCAAGCTATGGCTGTACAGCAGGCCGTTGAACATGGCAGTTGCCAAGATCGACGCCTCGTTCGACGACCCCACATTCAGCTCTGTGGCTGATGACAAGGCATACAACGACGCCATCCTTGCCGAGCCATGGCGTGCAGGCGGCACGCTGGGTGGCGCGCCTATGGGTACCATTGCCGTAGGCGCGTCTCGACTACGGTCATATGATGCCGAGGCGCTGCCCAAGGTGATCTTCACGGTGCGCAACGCTGCAGGTGACATCCTGTACACCCATGCTGTGACGACAAGCGAGCCATTTCGGCTTCCGGCTGGGTACAAGTTGCCTGCCAACACCTATGGCATCTCCGGCAATATTCCGGTGCGCGGCTTTGCCGTGTCGACCAGCCTGATGGAACTTGTCGCAACGGGGGCCACGTGAAGAAACTGCAGCCAGTCCAGCCAGGCAAGTCGATTGAGCCTTCGGTGAACAAGCACATGGAGGCTGTTGCCAGCAACCTCAATCTACTCACTGGCAACATGCCGGGCGCGGAGAAGCTACAGCAATTGCCGGCCACAGCAACACTGGCCGATGTGATAGAGACAGTCAACGTCATCATTCGACGAATGAGCTGACATTGAAGTTCCGGATGCCGGTTTGATCATCGGCCCATGCTTGATTTCGCTGTCATCGCCATGCCGAGAAGTGGAACCTCCTGGGCAGCCAACTGGCTGACCACGGAGGAATCCCTTTGCTTTCACGACCCCATGGAGTGCTTCACGCCCAACGTAATGGCCAATTGGGGCAGCAGCCGGCGCCGCATGGGTGTGGCCTGCACAGGCCTTTGGATGGTGCCTGACTGGCTGACCACCAACGTACGCCAGTGGATCATCCTCGAGCGCGAACCTGACGAGATCGATGCATCGCTCACCCGCATGGGCTTGGGTCCCATGCCGCTGGAGGCCTGGCACACCTTCGAATGCTTGCCCGGGGAGCGCGTGCCGTTTACATCACTGTTCGACGCCAGCAAGGCGCGTGACATCTGGAACCACTTGGTGCCGGGCCTTGATTTCGACGCCGAGCGGCACGCGCTGCTCACCCGGCTGGCCATCAGTCCTCAATTCTCCGCGCTCGATCCTCAGCCAGATGCTGTGCGGGCCTGGTTGAAGCGCATCAAGGAAGCCGCTGTATGAAGAACCTCAACCTGATGCCATTCCGGTTTGACGTGGCCGATCTGGCTGCCCAGCTCGACGTGCATCCCGAACTTTGGAACCAGCACACCGCTCGCACCGAGAACCCGGCCTCGCCGCATTTCGGCTTGGACGACATCTGGGTGCGCTTCAACAACGCCGGCAACTACGATCCGTCCAAGGGCCTGCAGCGCTTCGCTGATGAGCACCAGTCCGAGTGGTACCCGTGTGTAGAGCAGCTGCCTGCTGCGCGTGCGCTGATCGACAGTCTGTTGGAAGCGATCGGCGGCGGCCAGTTGGGCGGCGTGCTCATCACCCGCATTCCGTCCGGCCGAATGTGCCGCCCGCATCGTGACAGTGGCTGGCATGCCGAGAGCCACGACAAATATGCCGTCCAAATCAAAAGTGCACCGGGCCAGGAATTCTGCTTCGTCGGTGAAAGCCTGGACGCCAAGCCGGGCGATGTCTACACGTTCAACAACCTGGAGACGCACTGGGTTGTCAATCCCACCGAGCACGAGCGCATCACGCTGATCGTGTGCGTGCGTCACAACCGGGGAGCGGCATGCCCTGCGTGATCGCTTCCCGGGACGTGCTGCCTACCATGGCGGCCTTCGATGACGTGGTGCCAGGCTTCACGTTCAACGAGACCGTCTATTTCGGATCGCACGTCGGCCACTGGACAGGCTACAAGGTTCCTGATGGCGCGGCCATCTACAACATGGAGCCGCTGTACGACGGTTGCCGCAGCCTGTCGATCGGATACATGGACATCCTGCGCCGCACGCGTGTGCTCGACTACAGCGCGAGCAATGTGGCCTACCTGGCCCGCCAAGGCATCGAGGCCTTTCATCTGCCGTACGGATTTCATACAGGGCTCATCGATGAACCGCGCAAAGCGCGCAAGGACATCGAGGTCTTGTTGATCGGCAGTGATAACCCACGTCGCAGGGCGATCGTGAGCCGCCTGCGCCGTGTCTTCCATGTGAAGTGGCTGTCCGGCGTGTACGGCGAGGCACGGGCTCAGGCTGCGGCGCGTGCCCATGTGCAGATCAACGTGCACTTCTGCGATGAGCATCTGCTGGAGATTACGCGCCTGAACTGGCTGATGGCCAACGGCCACAACGTGGTGTCAGAGCCTGGCAACGAACCTGAGGTCAACGATGCTTATGCGGCTGGCTTGCGCCTGTCCTTTGATCTGGAAGGAGCCATTGCAGATGCTTTGCTCGAACCTATCGACGGTTCGTCTGTGATCAGAGGTATGCCGATCAACTGCGAGGCCGCCAATCGCTGGCTTGCTGAAAGGAAGGTGGCTTGATATGCCATGGGGATATGCAGCGGCTGCTGTGGGCAGCTATTTGGCTACATCGATGAATGGCGGCGGTGGGGATGGTCCCGACACCAGTCTTGAAGGTGACATCGCTGGTCGCAATGCCGATCTGGCAAAAGCCGCGCTGGCCTGGGCTCAGCAGCAGTACGCCGATGCGGCGCCGTACCGTCAGAGCGCGATTGCCCAGGCGACGAAGACCGCAACGCAGCAGGATAACCTCGCTCAGGACAGCACTGACCTGGCCAAGTCCTACAACCAGCTCCAGTCGGGCACGTTTATCCCGCTGGCCCAGGGGATCGCGCAGCAGGCTCAGGCCTATGCCAGCCCAGAGCGGCGCGAGCAGGCTGCGGCTGACGCTGCGGCGGGCGTGCACACGCAGATGGACAACGCCAATGCCGCGATGCGCGCCAAGGCGGCAGCCAATGGCGTCGACGTCACGTCAGGCAACTACCTGGCCCAACAGCGCGCGGCGGCTGTGCAGGAGGGTGCTGCCGCTGCAGCAGCGGCCAATGCAGCCCGTACCCAGGTCGATACCGACGGCTTCAACAAGCAGCTGGCCGCTGCCGGCGTGGGCAGCAACATGGCCAGCAACGGCGTGGCCACGACCAGCAGCGCGCTCAACGCCGGGACCTCGGCTGTGAACAATGCCCAGATCCCGCTCGTCGTGAACGCCAATGGCACGCAGCAGGTTCAGTCGGGCTATCAGCAGGCCATCGGCGCCAACCAGAGCGCGGGCTCCTTGTATGGCCAAGCCTCGGGCGTCGACGCTCAGACAAGCGGCCAGGACAAGAACGAGATGAGCAGCCTGATCAATTCGGGCTTGCAAGCCTACGCCGCCTACAAGTCGGACAAGAACGTGAAGTCCGGGACCGGCAAGAAGATGAACACCGCGGCCGCGCTGGGCGCGATCGTCGACACGCCTGTGCACGAGGGCTGGTCCTACGACCCCGACAAGGGCGGCCCGGACGACGGCGGCCAGCAGCACGATGGGCCCATGGCGCAGGACGTGCGCAAGAACATGGGCGACGACGTCGCACCAGGCGGCACCGAGATCGACCCCATCAGCATGAACGGCATGTTGATGGCCGGCATCCAGCACCTGGCCAAGGAGGTCGACACGCTCAAGCGTAAGAACGGCGGCCATCGCGCCGAAAAAGGGGTGCACTGATGCTTCCACTGTTGTTGGCCGGCATCGCCGGCATGATCGGCAAGGATGTCAAGGACATCGGCGACAAGCGCGATCAGGACAAGGCCGACGCCGCTCAGATCCGCAGCGCGGCTGCGGATGCCCAGCAGCCCACGCTCAACGAGCCAGGCGATGGCATGGGCCCCAGCGCCTACATGGCGCCCAGCTCCCCGCTGTCTTCTGGCGTTGCGGCCTACGGTACCGAACAGCAGGCCCAAGACGCGACCACTGCCTACAACTCTGCGGATTCCAAGGTGCAGCGCATCCAGAATGCCTTGCTGACGCAGGGCAAGGTGGGCGATGCCCAGACCATGGAGAAGAGCAACTTGGCCTTGCAGGACCTGCGCCGCAAGTACTCGCAGATGATCAAGGACGAGGGCGTCAACACCTTCATCGACAACAACATGGCCAACGCGCCATCGGTCGACGACATCAAGGCCGGCCGGGCTGGTACCTTCGACCTGCAGGGGCTCGATGACTTCAACAAGATCGGCGTCAGGAAAATGCCGGATGGCGCGCGCGGCCGCTGGAAGGTACTCCAGCTCGGCAACGGCCGCGAGGTGCCCGACTTCGAGGTCGTGGGAGCCGACGGCAACCCCGTGGGGCCTTTCAGCGCGCGCACGCTGCAGTCCATCCATGCGATGACCTTGCACGAGCGCGAGACGTTGGCCGACAAGCAGTTCCAGGAAGGTCAGAACTCGGATCAGAAGGATCGCGAGTTCGAGTCGCTGGACGCCTATCGCAAAGCCATGGCAGCAGCTGCGACTGAGAAGGCGGACAAGGCCGGTGCCCCAAAGTCACTGATCGAGCGCCTGCCGCCGGGCGTCAAAGAGTCCTACGATGCCCTGACCAGCGAAGAGGGCGAGATCGTCAAGGCAATCACCAAGTCGCAAGCCGACGAGACTTTCGACCCGTCGAAGCCGGGCGCGAAGGCGCTCACGCAGCGTCGGGCCGCCATCCAACTGATGAAACGCCAGCTGCTTGAGCCATTCCTGCCCAAGCAAGGTGGTGGCGGTGATCCGCTGGGCCTGCGCGGGAATGACGCGGGCGCGCAGGCTGATGATCCCAATGCGCCACCGGCCTTTCAGGTGACGGGCGATCCGAAGGCCTTCCGCAAGAAGCTGGCGAACCAGCTCAATCGTGGTGTCTCGCCCCAAACGCTGGCCGCATTCGATGCGCAGCTCCCGGGCGCCAAGGGCGCGGCCGCGGCGCCTTCCGCAGCAGCACCCGCGCCCGCAGAGCAGCCATCCGCCATGTCTACGCTCCTGGCGCGTATCGGCGCCTACATCAAGCCCAACTGGGACGCCCAGGCGCAGACCGCCATCCTCGCCGGCGACCGTAGCGCGATGAGCCAGATGCTGGCCCCTGGCTCCGACTCTGCCGCTGGCCTGTCGCCAGCCATGAAACAACGACTACAAGCCGCACTGGCCACGCCATGACCGATCTCACCGCACTGCGCAAGAGCATCCCCGAGCTGGACGGCCTGGACGACGACCAGGCCGTCGACGTCATCCACCAGGTGTACTACCCCGATATGGAGCGATCGGCCATCGCTGCGCGGCTGGGCGTGAAGCCGCCACCTGAGCCCGAGAAGAAGCGAACCTGGGGCGAGGCCGCCGGGGATGTCGCGAAATCGGTAGCTGCTGGTGTGAACAGCGCCTTGGTCAAGCCCATCGGAGAACTTGCTGGGCTAATTCCAGGCGTCGGGCAGGACAACTTCGTCACCAATCTCGGCGACTCGGGCGCGAAGTACTGGCAGGATCAGCAAAGCGATGCCCTCAAGCAAAAGCAGGCCGCCCGCGATGCGAAGGTTGCGCAGGCTGACGGCGTGCTGGACAAGTTCCTGACGGCTGCTGGCGAGACCCTCAAGGACCCGGCGCTGGCTGTCGACGCTCTGGCAGGCAATGCAGCCACGATGATCCCTGGAGCTGCCGTAGGCCGCCTGGCCATGGGCATCAAGGCAGAGCGCGCATTGCAGGCGGCTCGGGCGGTGGGCCCCGTGGCACCGAACATCGAAAACGGCATCATGAACGCCGCCGCCAAGTTCGGTGTCGGCGCCGGCATCGGGACGGCTGCGGTACAGCAAGGCGCTGACGTGGCGAACAACGCCTATGAGGGGGCCATGGCCAAGTCTGTCGAGCAGCTGGCCGGCAACCCGGAATACGTGCAGCGCGTGCAGGCCGGCGAGTCCCCACAGGCTGTGCAGCGCGACCTTGCCGACCGCGCCGCGCGCGCCGCGTTCCTGCCCGCTACCGCGATCTCGGCGGCCGCGAACTCCATCCCCGGCGCTACCATGGCCGAGCGCGCGCTGATCGGCGGCGCGGCCCGCCAGACGCTGGAGAAGAACGGCTATCTGGCCGTGCTCAAGAACATCGCCAAGGGCATGGTCGGTGAAGGCACGCAGGAAGCGGTGGAAGAAGGCGGCGGCCAGATCGCGGCCAACTTGGCTAACCAACAGATCGTTGACCCGAACCAGGATCTGTCAGCGCAGGTGGGCGAGCAGGCCGGCCAGGGCGCGGCAGGTGGCGTACTGTTTGGTGCCAGCGGCGGCGCCTTCCATGTGGCCGAGGTCGGCCCGCTGTCGCGCGGCGCGAACATCGCTGTCGACAGCCAGAACGCCGCCAAGGCTGGGGCGCTCGAGCAGGCTGCCGCGCAGGCCAGGCCACTGGCGCTGCCCGCGCCCACGGTCACCGTCACACCTGATGGCACGGCCGTGACCAGCGATCAGCGCGGCGCGCTGGTGGCCGATGCCCTGGCGAACCCGCGTGAGCCTTTCACCGATGTGACGCCGGTACCGCAGGCGGCGCAGCCCAAGCAGATGGGCGCGATGGGCGTGATGGGCCCGCAGGAGATGATCGACCAGAGCCTGTCCAACATCGCCATGTGGGGGCAGCGCGCGCCCGGCGTATCGCTGGAGAAGGCCCAGGGCTACCGCGACAGCTTCGCGCAGCAGGGCCAAGCCGTCACAGTCATCCCGCACCCTGCTGGCAAAGGCTACACGGTCGTGCCATCCAACTGGCTGGCGCCCTTCATGCAGAACATGGTGCCGCAGGAGAGCGACACAGGCCGGTTGCCCGCGCCGGGCATGGCCGCACCTGGTGCGCCTCTCGTGGATGACGGTGGCCAGCTGCGCCCACAGACCTATGGCGATCAGGCTGCCAGCCGGGCCGCAGGTGCACAAGCGGACGCCGAGGCGGCGCGCAAGGCTGAGCTCGGCCTGACGCCGGACGTGGAGCGCGCGCAAGAGCGCCGGTACCTCAACAGGTCGGCTGTCGACGTGGCTCAGCGTCGTCAGGGCGGCGAAGTCGTGCCGGTCGAAGGTGGGTGGGTGCTGCGTCAACCTCAGGAACAGTTGGCCGAATCGCCAGCGGCTGCACCTGAGGCGCCCAGTGCCGGGGACCAAAACACGCCCACACCTCAATTCGAGCCTGGCCAGACCTGGACGAACAGCACCGGAAATCAGAAGTACACCATCATCAGCGTCTCGAAGGACGGCAAGATGGCACTGGCTGATTTTGGCCGGGGCCACACTGCAAACGTTCACATAGATGCCGAGACATCTAATGGTTGGCATCCATTGGGCGAAGGGACCCGAGATCAGACTCGGCGGATCGCGGGCGATCCCATCGACGCCGAGTGGACCGCCTTTCATACCGACTCGGGCACGCTGGGCATCCCGCGCGCCGACATGCCGCAAGTCAAGGCCGAGCACCGCGGCGCCATGACCAACTTCCTGAACGCGCGCGGCATCGAGCACGAGCACGATGAGGTCCACCCGGACACACTCAAGCCCACGCAGGCCGAGTTCTCGCCAGCCAAGGTGGAGAAGGCCAAGGCCTTCGAGGGGGGCGATCGCTCCATTCTGGCTTCGGAGGATGGGCACGTGGTCGATGGCCATCACCAGTGGCTGGCCAAGCACGATGCCGGCGAACCCTTGAAAGTGATCAGGCTGAGGGCGCCCGTGCAGGCCGTGCTGCAGCACATGAAAGAGTTCCCCAGCGCCGAGCAGGGGTCGGGCGCCATGGCCACGCAGGAGCAGCCGGACACCTACAAGCCCGGCGAGGTCGTGGGCGAGACCAAGGAGGTCGAGCCGAAGGCAGCGCTCACGGCACCCGATCAGATCGATGCGACGCCGCGCGTGGTCGGTCGTGTGGGCAAGACACCGAACACCGCGCAATCTATTGAACTGCGCGCGAACGTTGATGGCACCTTCACGCCACACGTGGAAGGGCATGAGGTGCTCGATTTCGACACAGGCGAGCCGCTGAAACTTCCGGCTGATGTGTCCGACCACGATGCAGCCAAGGCGGTTCTCAAGTCCGGCTCGTTGCCGCGCGGCGCGCGCCTGTACAAGGCCAAGGGCGGACCCGATACTGGCGAAGGCGGCTTTTCGCGTCGATCCGCCTCGGGCAACCAAGTGCCTGATGCAGTTGTGTCGCTGAGGCTGGCCGAGCTCAACAACCATCCCGAGTACCGGCTGGCCAAGGCCGGCGACGTGCATGCCGCGCTGGCGGTCGCAGAAGACCTGGTCAAGCCGGACCTGATCACCAAGGTCAAGGGCATGGCCGACGGCAAGCCCGCCACCCTGGTGCCAGTCGCGTCGATCGAGGCTGGTGGCCGCAACAAGATCCCATTGGCCGTGGCCGAGGTACTGGCGGACCGCACAGGCCTGGAAACCACGGGACAGATCGTGCAGGTCAACGCGCCGCACCGCACCAGCATGGACGGGCTTCAGCGCATCCTGTCGTCGCCGGTTTTCGACGGCCCTGTGGCGCCGGGCGGCCGCTACATCCTGGTGGACGACGCCCTGACCCAGGGAGGCACCTTCGCCGCGCTGGCCAGCCACATCAAGGACAACGGCGGCGAGGTGGTCGGAGCCGTCGCGTTGACCGGCAAGCAGTATTCGGCGAAAATCGTGCCATCTCCTGACCTGTTGAGCCAAGTCCGTGAAAAGTATGCCGACGTCGAACCAGCCTTCCGTGCCGCCACAGGGTACGGCTTCGACGCGCTCACAGAGTCCGAAGCCCGCTACCTCGCCAAGCATGACGCGCCTGCCGGAGTCCGAGATCGAATCTCTGAGGCAGGAGACCGAGCACGCCAGTCAGGTGATGAAGGCGGAGCTGGCTTCTCGCAAACGCAACGCGGCCTGACATCCCCGGCTACGGACGAGCACGTCGCCGCCGTCCAAGACATCGCCAAGCAGATCACCCGCAGGTGGAAGAATGCTCCTGACATCGTTGTGCTGCGCAGCATGGACGATGCCCCGCAGGCGATGCGCGAGCAGAACGAGCAGCAGATCGCCGGCGGCGCCACCGGATCGCCCAACGCCTTTTTCTACCGTGACAAGGCCTACCTCGTCGCGTCCGAGTTGCGCGACGAAGCGGACGTGCGCGGCGCCATCTTCCACGAAGTGCTGGGGCACCTGGGCCTGCGCGGGCTGTACGGCCGCGACCTGGATGGCATCCTGCGGCAGATCTGGAGCGCGCGCCGCGACGAGGTGGTGACGAAGGGCCTGTCCTACGGCATGGACATGAACGAGCCCGGCGACCAGCTGCGCGCAGCCGAGGAGTGGCTTGCCGAGCAGGCCGAGAGCAATCCCCAGATGGGCTTCGTGCGTCGCGCCGTGGCGGCAATTCGATCCTGGCTGCGTCGCAACGTGCCGTCGCTGGCGAACCTGTCCTTGACCGACGACGAGATCATCCGCGACTTCCTGCGGCCCGTGCAGCGCTTCATCAAGAAGGGCGAGGCCGCGGGCCTGATGGGGCTGGAGCCGGCCTTTCGGCGTCAGGACGACGGTATGTTCTCGCGCGCGGCCACGCCCGAGGAGGCCAAGGCTCAGCTGGGCGAGCGTGCCCGCCAGACCTTCTTCGACTTCGTGGGCCGCGCCGGCGCCAAGGTCGACTGGCTCGACAGGTCGCTCAAGACCCAGTACGCCAAGGCCCAGAAACTGCCAGAGTTCGGCAAGGTCTTCAACAAGGTGCAGGACTACATCGAGACCTTCTCCGCGCTGGGTAACGAGGCCGCCGATATGGCGCCGTCGATCCTGCCCAAGTTGGACACCATGCGCGACCTGATGCCAGACGGCCCCAAGAGCTTGCTGCGCAACGGCCTGGCCAAGCAGGACATCGACGCCATCGCGCGCCCGATCTTCGAGGGCACGCTGGCCTGGCGCCGCGAGGATGGCCAGCTCAAGCCGATCAAGGAAGGCGAGGAACCCGGTGGCCCGGGCTCGACTGGCGTTGTCTTCACGCCCGCCGAGCTGCGCGACAAATTCGGCTTGAGCAACGACCAGGTCAAGCAGTATCAGGAGTTTAGGGCCGCCATCGACGAATCAATCGACCAGATCACGGCGGCCAATGTGCTCAACATGGTCAGCGGCGTGCCTGATAGGGTCAAGCAACTGGCGACAACCAGCGAGGGGCGTAAGCAACTGCGAGTCGTGCTCAAGGATGCCATCGCCGAATCCGATCCCCTGCTGTGGGAGAAGATCGCCGATCGCTATGATCATGCCGACAAGCTCAAGGAGAACGGCTACACGCCGCTCACGCGCTTTGGTCAGTTCTTCGTGCATGTGCTGGACAAGGAAGGGCAGACCAAGTATTTCGGGTTGGCCGAGTCGGGGCGGCAGTCCAACAAGCTGGCAAGCAAGCTGCGCGAAGAATTCGGGGATGACGTCAAAATCGACCAGGGCAAGATGAGCCAGGAGGCATATCAGCTGATGTCCGACCTGCCACTGGACTCGCTCGAGGTGTTCGCCCAGGCCATCGGCGCCGACAAGTCGGACGTGTACCAGAAGTACCTCCAATTGGCCAAGAACAACCGCAGCACGATGAAGAGGCTCATCCACCGCAAGGGCACGGCCGGCTTTTCCGAGGATGTGCCGCGCGTGCTGGCCAATTTCCTGACATCCAATGCACGCGCCGTGTCATCGTCGCTGCACATCGCCGACGCCAAGGCCCTGGCCGAGGGCATCCGCGATGGCGATGTGAAGGACGAGGCGATCAAGCTGATCAACGCCGTCACCATCCCGGAAGGCAGTGCCTCGTCCATCCGCAGCCTGATGTTCACCAACTTCATCGGCGGCTCGATCGCGTCGACCGTGGTGAACCTGACGCAGCCCGTGATGATGACGATGCCCTACCTGTCGGAATGGGGCGGAGCCACCAAGGCGTCTCGCCGGTTGCTGGCGGCCTCCAAGATGTTGCTGTCGGGAAAGATCCAGGACACGGACCTGCGCGAGGCCTTGGCTAAGGCCGAGAAGGACGGCATCGTCAGCCCGCAGGAGATTCATCACCTGATCGATCGCGCCGGCGGTAGCCGGCTGGGCAATCACCCGATACTGCAGAAGCTGGCCTTCGTGTGGGGTGCGCCGTTCTCGCTCGCCGAGCAGTTCAACCGCCGGTCGACCTTCATCGCGGCCTACCTGACCGCCCAGGAGGAAGGGATCGCCGACCCGATGGGTTTCGCCGAAAAAGCCGTGGTGGAGACGCAGGGCCTGTACAACGCCGGCAACAAGCCGAACGCGGCCCGCGGCGCGCTGGGCGCCACGGTCATGACCTTCAAGCAGTACAGCATCCACTACCTGGAGTGGCTGGCTCGGATGGCGCGCAACGGCAAGGAGGGCAAGAAGGCCGCACTGCTCGCGCTGGGCATGCTGGCGCTGGCCGCCGGCGGCAACGGACTGCCGTTCATGGACGACCTTGACGACCTGATGGACACCGTGGGCCAGGCTATGGGCTACGACTGGAACAGCAAGCGCGGCCGCCGCCAGTTCATCGAGGAGGCGCTGGGCCCAGACATGGCCGAAATCGCCACGCGCGGCCTCACCGCCGCCGGCGGCTTCCCGGTCGACCTGTCGGTACGCATGGGCATGGGCAACCTGATCCCTGCAACCGACCTGCTCAAGAAGTCCAATACCGACACGGCGAAAAGCCTGTCGGAGATAGCTGGCGCAGGGGGTGCTCTGTTCAAGCAAATATTCATCGATGGTGGCCGATCGCTGCTGGACGGCGATGTCGCCGGCGCTGTGCAGAAGCTCAGTCCGGTCGCTTTGCAGAACTTGGCCAAGGCTGTAGGTATGCTCAAGAGCGGCGAGTACAAGGACTCGAAGGGCCGCAAGGTCATGGACGTCGATGGTGTTGACGTGGGTATGAAAGCCCTGTCATTCCAACCGTCGCGGGTTGCCCGGGAATCTGCGAGGATATCGGAGGCGATGCAAAGCGAGACACTGGCCAAGGTCACCCAAGGGGAGATCATGGACAAATGGGCTGGCGCGATCGCCGACAACGACAAGGACGCCGAGGCTCAGGCCCTGGCGCAGCGCGACGACTGGAACGAGAAGAACCCGCACATGCCCATCAAGGTCAACCGCAACCAGGCCATCAAGAAGGCCAAGCAGATGCGCACCGATCGTCAGGATCGGTTCGTCAAGACCGTGGGCAAGGCGCGCAGATCCTCTGTGCAGGCTGAGATCGAATGACCGCACTCGGCCCCCTCCTGATCTTCATCGGCTACGTGTCGCTGATCGCCGCCCATGGTTGGGAGGGGCTGGCGTTCGCGGTCGGGCATGTTGTCATCTTGCTGATCATGGCGCGGCTCGCCTCCGATAAGAAGCGCTGACATTGCAGTCGACTTAGCCAATTCCATTCTGTTGCGAGACACGCGCAACCGAATGGAGTGGCCAAATGCAAACCTATTACTGCAAAGCTCAGTACCTATCCCAAGATGAATTCGCATCGTTGACCAACTTCGATGCCGGCACGATTTACTTCGTCGATGGTGTGCTGCAGCGCATTGGCGCCGGTGGGGCGGCTCTGGAGCGATCAAAGACTCAGAATCTCCTTGGATTGTTCGTCGGTGATTCGTTGGTGGCCAACGGTTACTACACCGATGCAGTTTCCACAACCGCCCAGAACTTGATCATGACGGCGGACATGGAGATGGGCGGCGTGCTGGGCCATTTGGAGAATGGCGGCGTCTCCGGCAACCGCACCGACCAGATGCTGGCCCGCTTGCCGGCCCTGCTGGCGGCAGCGTATTACGACATCATCTTTTTCGGCCCAAACTCGGTCAACGATGTGAGCGGCAACAACCTGCCTGCTCCGATGCTGGCTTCTCAAACCATCTCGAACTACAGCCAGATGCTCGCACTGTGCTTTGCGCAGCCGTCGGTGAAGCGCGTGATCATCTTGCGTCCGCATCGTCCTGCCTCGACTGTGGTTGCTGCTGTAAGTGCAGCAGGTGATGCAGCACGTCTCTGGTACAAGCAAGTAAATGACTACCTGACCAGTTTGGCCACCACTGATCCACGCATCATGGTGGTCGATTGGGGCGGTGCAGTCACGAATGCTGCTGGCAGCGCTCTGCGCACGAACTTCAACGTCGACCCAACGCACGTGAACTACCTGGGTACGCGTGAAGGAGCGAACACGGCCGTGAAGGCTGCCTTGTCTTCGCTGCCCTTTTTGCCGTGGTCCATGTCTAGCACCATGACGGACTACAACAACCTGCTGGGACCTTCCTCCATGCTGGTCGGTTCATTCGCGGCGGGTTCTGGTGGTGTGGTCTTCAACACCGGCTTCACTGGGACCAGTTGCCCGGGAGGTCTGCTGGCTCGGCGCATGCCTGGTGATACCTCCACTGGCGCCAACATCACCAGCGTGGCCAGCGCCGTCGGGCTGGACTCACCAGCTGCTCAAATGGATTACACCATCGGCGTGGACACTGGAGCTTGCGGCTTTTCTGTTGGCACGGTCGGTGGCTACAGCACGCCACGAGCCAACAGCACCGCGTACACCTGGGGCCAGCATTTGCAGATCCCCAACAACACGTTGCTAGGCCTGCAACTCTTCACACCTGGCGTATCGGCTGCGGCTTCTCCTGACTTTTCCAACGCAAAGGAAGGTCAGTTCATTCAAGATGGTGGCGCAGTGTGGTTGGTTAGTCGTATCCCCCAATACGGTGACGTGCTGCAGTTTGATGTGGACTTGAACATCGTTTCGTGCACGGCTGGGTCGAAGGGTGGTGTCGTGCCATTCGTGTGGATCGTCTTCGTGGACAACTTGGGCAACCAAGTCACTCGCTACATCAACTTCTCTGGTGTCGCTGGTGGCGCTTACTGGCCGACCGCTACTGGCCGGCGTCAACTTCGCCGCAAGTTCACCGTACCGGCCATGGCCGGCAGCTACCTCACCAACGTCAACGTCTTCTGTGGCGTGCAAGGTGCTGCTGGCGCTACCGGCACCTTCCAACTGAACCGCGCTTCAGCAGTAAAGGTTGGATGATGCGCGCCCTTGCTTATGCAGCATTGATGCTGCCCATCATTGCGCAGGCCCAGGTCACGGATGCACCCATCCAATGCGGGCGCAACGCCAGTGTCCATCAAGACCTTGACTTCGGTACCGGCCTGGGCTGGGCCACGTGGTTGTGCGCACCGCCATCCCGCATCACTCGCTTCAAACCGTGGTCGATGGTGATCTTCAACGTGCGCACCGGCCCGGCGGCTGTCATGGACGTCTACAAGTCGTGCATGCAGGGGGCTTGCAACTATGACCTGGGCACCAAGTTGCGTACCGCCAACCTGACAGATCCGTCGTTCGCTGCGCCATATGCGCAAGCCATTGCCGACATCAAGTCCCGATGGGCGGTCAACGTGGCAGCGAGCGACGGCAAGACGGTGTGCGCATGCGACGTGCGGCACTCGGGCGGCGACTCCGACGCGATCTGGCTCTGCCCGACGGTCAGCGCAATCGCTGGTCCCGACATTCAGTGCAGGGCGAAATGAAGAAGGGCAGCGCAGGCCATCGGCTGCTTGCTGACGTCATCAAGACGGGTGCGCTGGAATCCAGTGCCATCCTTGCGATGGGCCATAAGCGCTGGGCTTTGACAGAGCTCATCGAGTCCGGGTATGTGCAACGCGTCTACATCATCACAGATGCTGGACGCGAGGCTCATGCCAACACTGTTGGCGAAGTCAAGGCACGTGCCAAGCCAAAAAGCAAGCGCGCAGCGCAACCGCGCGAGGCGGCGATAACCGATCTTCGAAAGTCGCCTGACTGGGGTGGGTATCCGCCTGTTACCAGCATCGAGGCCATGGACGCACTCAAAAATTCAGTGCAATCCTGGATCAAGCAATCATGACCCGTGGGGTAGAAATGGACAGCAAACACATGGCAATCGAAACATCAGCAGGTGCTGCCTACGGATTCAAGGCTGGGCTCTTTGGCGCTCTGGCGATGGGACTGGTGTCCATTCTCGCTGTGTTGATTGGGTTCACGGTGGTGCCACTGGCACCTGGCAACGAGCACCAAGACGCCACACGTCGCCTCGGCGCCGGTCTGTTGTGTTCGTTCACGCTGGGGCCGCCCATGGCTATCAAGTTCCTCGAGTGGCAGCCCAGCATTCTCGCGTACTGGATGCGCGTGCTGGGCGCGGGCAACGAGATATGGGCCTACCTCATGGGGGCATTGCCGTTCGTGTCCGTGACAGCGCTGGCGGGCTTCTGGATCGTGGCTGGCTTCATGCGCTGGTTCACAAACCGGCAGGGGCAGGACATTGCGCAGATGGCCGGTGATGCAACCAAGGCGGCAAAGGATTTGGTGCCATGAACGACGAACGCCTGACAGCCGATTTCCACCTGTCCGAGTTCCTGCACAGCGACAAGGCCGTGCGCCTCGGGCTGGACAACACACCTGATGCCATCGTGCTGAGCTCCATCCGCAACTTCCTGGCGCCGGGTATGCAGCATGTGCGCGACTTGATCAATGTACCCATCCTGATCAGCAGTGGCTACCGATCACCACAGGTCAATGCCGCAGTTGGCGGAGCTCGCAACAGCCAGCACCTGCTTGGCCAGGCGGCCGACTTCACGGCCCCATTCTTCGGCACGCCGCTGCAGTTGGCGCGGGCCATCGTGGCATCAAAGATTGCCTTTGACCAGCTGATCCAGGAGGGCACCTGGGTGCATATCTCGTTTAGCGCAAAGCCACGTCGTGATGTGTTGACAGCAACCTTCCAAAATGGGGCGGCCACTTATAGGCCGGGTTTGACATGAGCCCGCAAGTGATCGAGCGCATCGTGCTGGCCATTGCTTCCTGCGTGCTGCTGGCGGCCGTCTGGTCGCAAGGTGATCGCCATGGCGCCGCGCGCGTGCAGGCTGCTTGGGGGAGGGCCCAGAACGCCCAGCAAGCCGTCGTCGTCAAGAAGCAAGTTGACGTCATCGCAACCAACCAGGCCGAGGACACCAAGGCCGACAAGGTAGACACCCATGTTCAAGAACAGATCCGTATCGTCGCTGGTTCTGCTGCTCGTGCTGCTGCTGAGCGTGACAGCCTGCGCGACCAGCTCGCCCGAGTACGTGCCGACGCCATGTCCGAAGCCACAACCCGTGCCCGCCTCGCTGCGGAAGCTGCCGCCGCCGCCGACGGCCTCAGCGAGTGCGGCAGCCGATATTCAGCGGTGGCGTCAGAACGTGACGGACTCTCTGTCCAAGTAGCCGGGCTGCTCGATTTGGCCCCAGAAGTTCAACCGATCACCTCGCTTGAGGCATCCCACCCCCAACCTTGAAAGGTTCACACCTTCTACGTCGACTTCACGCCTGTGCCGGTGCCGTCCGCCACCTAAAACCCTTGCTTGTCGCTCCTGTCGGGAAACCGACTTGCCCCGCTTCACCTCACGGTGTGGTGGGGGCCTTTTTTGCGTTCAATGAACGTTATGCCTTTGGCTTGCGAGCAGGCGCCATGGTCGCAAGCGCGGCCGCAGCACGCGTTTGCCAACCCTTACCGCTGGCGCGCCAAAGAGTGAGCACATCAGGGTCGAGCCGCAGCGTTACAGGCTCTTTGGTCACAGCGGCCTTGGTGCCGGCTGGCCGGCCGCGTTGGCGTGCGGCTATTTGGTCGGGCGTATGGATGTGCCCCATGACTCCCGCCTTGGCCTCTGCCAGCGCCTCACGCAAGCCCGCTAGCGGCTGGCCTGCGTCAGCCTCAATAGCGGCAGCCATCTTTGCTACATTCATGGTCTTGAGGTTCTTCATGGCGTCAACTCCGTTTGATGTCCTTTGGAGAAACATTCCAGGTCTTGGCTTTTGGGTTGGACGAGATCTTGATATTGAACAACTCCCACAGGCCAGCGTGCATCCGACGCGCATCTGGCTGGCCTACAGGGGCCTCCCAGCCCTGCCAAGTTCGCAGCGTGCCATGCACGAGTTCGGCGGCCTCCGTCTGCGTTAATCCTGCGGCTTCGCGAGCTGCACGCACCTCAGTAGGATTTGGGGTGGCTGCTGTGGTTCGTAGGCCTCTATTCGGATGGTTGGCCATGTTCATGGTCCTCGTATTCAAAAAATTTCTGAGAGCAGGGAAAGATGTCTGCAAAGGTGAATGTTGGTGAGGGCCAATCTGTGCAGTGGGACTTCAACTGGTTGCAATGCAGGCAGGCCAGTGTCTTGTTGGCCAAACCCTCTGTGCCGCCGCGACTCTTTGGAATGATGTGATCCAGCGTGGCGTAGTTGCTACCGAATTCTTGGTAATTGAGTGCAGTGTTGCAATAGGCACAGAAAGGACGCGCTTCAAAGGCGCGCCGCAATTGTTGTGATTTCCGTTGCACTTACTGGCCGGACATCAACTCGCGTGCCTCATCAAGAGCTTTATTGCCCAGGAAGACGGCCGCATTTTGCGGCCAATCACCGGTATTCCACATGGATGCACAGGGATTCACTTCGGCCCAATCTCGCGATGCTGCATCGAAGGCGTCGCACCAAGCCATGTGGTTAGCGCTGCTTGTCGTGTTGCGGTCAGAGAACTGTGGAACTGCTGCATCGGCAACGCTGACTGCATAAGCTGTGCGAGCATCATTGCGCAATGTCAAATAGATGTGCCAGTTGTTCTGAAACTTCTCTGGCAGTTTGGACAGATCAAAGTTATTGATGTTGGTGCTTGGCATTTCGATTCCTTGGCCCCTGATTCCCGAGGCGCGGTGTCCAGCGATGCGCTGTCCATGAAACGAACAATACACGCATTGCGTGCAAAGTCAAGCGATTTTTTGAAGGGTGCCGCCGCTGCCGACCATCGAGATATGTGATGCACCTGCCCGGGGGCAGAAGAAGCAACGGCGACGCCTCATTTGACCATATTTATGCGGGAACGAAGACAAGCAAACTGCGCGAACAGGCGCTTAATTTTTGTGCAAATATTCCCATGATTCGGTCTCTAGTCCGCATGGATGCTGGGTTGTGACCTTAGCTTGTGATTCTGGTTGTCGTGGGTTCGAGTCCCATTAGCCACCCCAAAACACCTAAATCCCCTAGCAGGCGCATGTCTCCTAGAGGATTTTCTTTTGAGCTTCAGGACGTCAATATTGGCGTCCCCAAGCAAGAGAGGTGTCAGTTCACATGCACCGATGCCAGCTCTTCGGTGATTCGACTGTTGAGTGCGCCACCTGCTTGATAGTCTTCCACGATCAGTTTGACGTGGCTCTTGATTTCAGGGACGTACCAATACGCTTGATAAAGTTTGCCGCTGACCGGTTTTGGTGTGGAAGCCTGCGATGTCTGAGCGACGGCGATGGCGTTACCTTGTTGCTTCGTCACCATGGATGACGCATGTGGTCCCACCTCATTGAACTCTTTGAACCACTCGCCTTCCATTTCGACCTTCAGCGCATGGAAGGTCCCTGCGGGAACCTTGATGTCGGTCCAGCCAACCACGGCGTAGTGCCTGACCACTTTCTCGATCTTGGTGCGAGGATCAGGGTTGTCCGTGGTGTACTCGACCTGCCACTCTTTGCCTGGCGTCATCGGAAAGTCATAGGGATGGTTGAGCATCGTCGGCTTGCCATTCACGTTGGCGACGTTGCTCCAATCGGAACTGCGGCTGAATTCTTTCGGCAGATTGGTGCTGTCGAGTTGCTTGGCCGTGAGGGAAAAGGTTTTGGAACCCGCTCGGGCGACGGTGTTCTCCCATTTGCGGGTCATGGACGTGATGCCTGCCGCTGTGTTTTTCTCCTCGGTCACGTTGTATGCCCAGGTATCCCCGTCCTTGATCTCAGGCTTGTTGACGGACTGCGCCATCGCTGTACCACAGCAAGCCACCATGGTTGAAAGTGTCAGCAAACGCGCTGAAACTGGCAAAGACATTTTCATGCCCATATACGCTCCCTTTGATAGATGGCATCGATGTCGCGATGCTAGCGTTTGCGCCGGGTTCATATCTCCAGACTCTGGGTGTGGCTCGGTAAAGTTAGTTTGCTGACGGGCCTGATGTTGCTTGTCTGCACTACGCTTTGAACGCCTGTGGCTGCAAGATTCTGACCGACTCGTAGCGCGTCTCGATCAGGCCCTGTTGGCGCCAGTCGGCCAGCACCCTGGCCGCGGCCGAGCGAGTGAGGGCGGCAGCGCTGGCGATCATCTCTTGCGAGCAAGCCAGAAGGATCGTGCCGTCCGTGTTCAGTTGCTCGAAGGCGATGAGCAGCGCGACCGCCCATCTCAATCGTTCCTCCGCTGAGCGCATGCGCATCATCTGCGCATGCTGGGCCATGGTCAGGAAGCGTTGGTTGGCGCGTTGCAACCAGGCATACGTCAGCTCCGGTGCGCTGCGCACGCAGTCCATGAAGGACGTTGCGGGCAGTTTCAGCACATCTTGCGCGATGAGTGTGGCCGCTTCGTTGAAGCGGTGCGTGAAGCCGGCGAACACCTCCGCTTCACCGATCAGGTGGCTGTTCGTGAGGAGGACGGCACCCGAGGCCAGTTCGCCCTTTTCATTCTGCGAGCAGATGCGGATGAGCGCCGAGGTCACGAATACGTCGGTCACAGGGGCGCCTTGCGTCCACAGCACGCTGCCTGCCGGTCGGTGCTCGAGCATGGCATGTCGACACAGCGTTTCGCCCGCGAGAGGCAGCATCTCTCGGGTTTCCAGGCATGCATCGAGCAAGGCGCGCACACGCGTCTGGCGGGCATTGAAGTGGTCCATCGAACGTTGAAAGTGGCCTGGGCTTGAACAGGACGTCGATTATCGATGGCGCCAAGGCATGCCCTGGCCATCTGAATGCATGAGCCATTGTGTTTGCAAGCACAGACGCGCGCGGCCGAGATGACCAGAATCGGCCGCTCTTCCTGCCTGACGGCGGGTTCTGCTCACGTCGACCACGATACGGAGACACTGTTCATGCACATTTTTCAACGACGCCATGTCCTTTCCACTGCACTGGCACTGGTGTTGTCAGGAGGCGCGCTTCAGGCTGCCCCGCTCAAGGTCGATGGCGGCCGCTTGGTCGATCAGCAAGGCGGCGATGTGGTGCTGCGCGGCTTCAATCTCTCGAGCTACCACAAGCTGCCGCCTTTCCGCCCGGACCAGGATCCGGCCTTGTTCAACAAGCTGGCGGCGCTGGGTGTGAATGCCGTGAGGCTGCAGTTCAACTGGGAAGCGTTCGAGCCCGCGCCCGGTGTGTACGATGAGACCTACCTCAACTATTACGCGGATGAGGTGGAGAGGGCCGGTGCCAGCGGCATCTACGTGCTGGTCGACATCCATCAGGACGGTTTCAGCCGCTGGGCGCTCAATGGGTGCGGCGATGGTTTTCCGCGCTGGGCCATGGCCCCGGGGGTGACGCAGTCGGCGCCGGACAACGGCACGGCATGCAAGAACTGGTCGCTTCAACTGATCATGCAGCAAACCGATCAGGGCAAGCTGGTGGACTATCTGATCACGCCCGGAACGCCTACCAATGTGCACTACATGGCGATGCTGGACCGCCTGTCGGCGCGCTTCTCGGGCAGTGCGAACGTGATCGGCTATGACCTGTACAACGAGCCTGCGGTGATCTCGGATGCGCGCAAGATGGCGGCGTTCTACCAGGCCGGTGCACAGCGCGTGCGTGTCAACCACGGCGATGCGGTCGTGTTCGTGGAGCCGGAAGCCAGCGCGGGCACCTGCCTGGTGAGCACGCCGCTGGCGGCGCTCGATTCAATGGGCATCGCCAACGCGGTCTATGCGCCGCACTACTACGACACGGCCACCTTGCTGTCGGGCCTGCCACCGCTCAAGCCTTATGCCGGTTGCGCGGCGGCGAACAGGCAACTGGCCGCGAAGTGGGGCATGGCCGTGATGCTGGGCGAATACGGCATGGGCCCCAAACCCATTGCGCCGTACTACGTGGACACGATCTACACGGATCTGGAAAAGGCGGGCGAATCCGGCATGCAGTGGAACTACACGGCCGAATGGACGCCCACGGCCATGGATGGCTGGAACGGCGAGGATTTGTCGGTTGTGGACGACATGGGTCAGTTGCGCAGCAATTTCCGGCCGCGCCCCTATGTGCAGCGCACGGCGGGCCGCTATGGCGACTGGGTGAGCCAGGGCTTTGCGATGTTCACGGGCCAGTGCTTGGGCAGCAGCTACACGTGGTCGCATGACCCCGCCAAAGGCAGCACGGACATCTTCTTCCCGGCTGCATGCCTGGGGACGCGAAGTGCGCCATCCGTGAGGGTGGTGTCTCCCAGCGGCACGGCGTCCTGTTCCTGGCTTGCGGCGTCTCAACGGCTGCGCTGCACGGGGGCGCGCAAGGAGAACATCTCCGTCAACATCCAGTGATAGGGCTGTGCTACCCAACTTTGCAGAAAGATTTGCCGCTCTGCCCGTGCATGTGGTCAGGCGCGCTGGCCGACATGCGGTCGAGCATGTCGCGCAGTGCCAGTTGTTGCTCGATCTCGTCGAGCGAGCGGTTCAGGCACCGCATGGCGGCGTCGTAGCGGTTGCTGCCCGCGACGTGCTGGTGCTGGTCGATCCGTTCGAGCATGCGGCCCAGCAGGTGGACGGCGGTCAGATGCGACAGCGCCTGCGTTTCATGGTTGTCGTTCGGTTTCATGGCGTCCTCTATTGAAGATTCCGACATGGTTTCAATGTAGGACGCGCTTTGGCCGCGTGCTGTCAGCGCTTGCTCAAATCGCATGTGGGAGGGCGCTTACAACTTACCCTAGGTTCAGGCATTTGGGCGCGCCGATTGCTGCTGCCCGAGGATCGCCATCGCGCGAGATGCGCGGCGCACCGAAAGGGTCATCATGAAAGCGATAAGGATCGTGCAGAAGCTGTCGGTTGAATGGTTGATACTGGTCGCGCAGTTTCTGCTGGCGAAACGGGTGGACCTTCGCCGCTGAAGCCCAATACCGATCAGCCGCAGGAGAGCAGCATGCCGATGCCCAGCCAGATGAACCACATCGTGTTTTCCGCGCCCGGCGGCCCTGAGGTGCTGCATGTGGCCGAGTCGGCGGTGCCCAAGCCACAGCCGGGCGAGTTGCTGATCCATGTCGCGGCGGCGGGTGTCAACCGGCCCGATGTGCTGCAGCGGCGCGGGCTGTATCCCGTGCCTGAGGGTGCCAGTCCGATCCTGGGTCTGGAAGTGGCGGGCGACGTGCTGGCCGTGGGCAGTGACGATACGGGCTTCGAGGTGGGCGACCGTGTCTGCGCGTTGACCAATGGCGGCGGGTATGCGACCCACGTCGCCGTGGCGGCCACGCAGGCCTTGCCTTGGCCCAAGGGCTATGACGCGGTCCAGGCCGCGGCACTGCCCGAGACGTTTTTCACGGTCTGGGCCAACCTGTTCCAGATGGGGCACTTGAGCCCGGGCGAGACGGTGCTGCTGCATGGCGGCGGCAGCGGCATCGGCACGACGGCGACGCAACTGGCCCGCGAGTTCGGCGCGCATCCTCTGGTGACCGTGGGCAGCGAGGCCAAGCGAGAGATCTGTACGCGTCTGGGCGCCGAGCTGGTCATCCATCACAAGGAGCAGGATTTCCTGCAAGCCGTACAGGCGCACACGCAAGGCCGTGGTGTGGACGTGATCCTGGACATCATGGGTGCCGCCTACTTCGAACGCAACTTGGCGAGTCTGGCGCAAGATGGTCGCCTGCTGATGCTGGGTTTCATGGGCGGCACGACGGTCAAGGCGTTCAACCTGGCGATGGTCATGGCCAAGCGCCTGCACATCACGGGCTCGACCATGCGCGCGCGTTCCACGGCCGAGAAGGCCGTCATCGCCAGCGAGCTGAAGGCCAAGGTCTGGCCCGTGCTCGATGCGGGGCGATGTCAGCCGGTCATTCACGCCGTGTTCCCGCTCGAGAAGGCGGCCGATGCGCACCAGCTCATGGAGAGCAGCGAGCACGTCGGCAAGATCGTCTTGCAGACCAGGGCGTGACGCCGGCGCGCGAGGCGCTCAGTTCAACGTCTCGCAGTGGTCCACGAGCGAGAACTTGTCGTAGTGCGTGACCGTGATGCGCACGGGCTTGCCAGGTTCCAGGGCATTGAAGTCTTCGCCGGTGTCCTGGCGGGTGACAGCCCATGTCCGGCTGTGCTCGTCAACCAAGTAGGCAAGGCCCATCGTAGGGAGCACTTCGCTGGTCATGGCGTTCATCGTGCTTTGTCCGCGTTGCTTGATGGTCATGGTTACTACCTCCTATGGGTGGTCACCTTACTGTAGTGGCCACGGGTGTGTGAATGAGCCGTTCGGATCAATGCCCGGGATGTGGATACTGCGTCCCCCGCGATTGAGGGGCGCTGTCCGGCTCAAGCAGGCGGCGTGCCCGTGACCGCGGCGGACGAAAAGAACGCCCATGTCAGCAAGCCGACGTAGCCGTCCTGGCAGGCCACGACCATGCGCAGGCCGTCGGTGTGCACGACGCTGCCGCAGCGGGCCGTGTGGGCTTCGCGCCAGGTGACGGCGTGCTTGATGTAGACGGGCACGCCGTTGATGGTGGCCAGGCATTCGTGGGCGCCGAATGCGCGCAGTTGGCGGTCGATGGTTGCGGCTTCTTGGGTGAAGTCGAGCGTGCGTTCGGCATCGCCCCAAAAGCCCTTGTAGTGCCCGTTGTGCTGTGGCCTGGCGTTTTGCCACCGTTCGTCGAAGTGCCCGGCCACGTCTTCGGCAAGCGTGCGCATGGCCATCTGGGTTTTCAGGTCGAGGCTGTCGTGGCACTCGTTGGCATCGAGTTCGAAGCCGCGTTGCGCGAGGATGTCGCCGCTGTCGAAGGTGGTGTCGAGCTTGTGGCAACTGACGGCCCAATGCTTCTGCTGGTCCAGGATCGCCCAGACTTGCGGGTAAGGGCCGCGGTACCGCGGCAAGGGCGACGGATGGAAGTTGACCGCATGGGGGATGTGCGCCTGCCACGGGCCGATGAGCCAGGGGTAGCTGGCCACGACGAGCAGATCGCACTGGGCCTGGGCCAGGCCCGACAAGGCGTCGTCGTCCAGCCGCGACATCTGGATCTGCATGCCGAGTTCTTGCGCGCGGGCGATCACGCCTTTGTTGTGGTGCAGCCTGCCGTCCGTCGGAACCGTGAATAATTTGAGGGGTGTCCAGCCCTTGGCCAGGAAGGCCTCCAACACGGGCAGGTAGCGGTCGGTGGCCGTGATGGCAAAGCGCTTGGAAGAAGGCATGGGCGGATGCTGACCGGCCCATGTAAAGCGAGCGTTGCTGATTTGTGAAGCCGAACTTTGCCTGTGGCTTGGGCGTCCGGTCAGGGCAGTAAGAGATACGATTCGGCGTGGTACGCCATCATTTCGTCTGCCTAGAACATGAATACAACACCATTTCGCGCCGCGGGCCACCGTCCTGTCGGCTTTCAGGGGGGCAAGGCCTTGCCTTGGTTGGTCGTGGCGCTCGTGGCGCTGGCGGCCGGCGGCACGTGGTGGGGGATGCACAAGCCCAAGGGCGATGCCACGGCCGAGGCCTCGGGCGGCGGCAGGGCGGGTGGTGGTGGTCGCCGGTTTGGCGGCGCCAGCGGGCCGCAGCCGGTGTCCGTGATGCCGGTCAACCGGCGCGATGTGCATGTGCTGGTCAACGCCATCGGCTCGTTCACGGCGTCGAACACGGCCGTGGTGCATGCGCAGGTCAGCGGGGTCTTGCAGGCGCTGCACTTCAAGGAAGGGCAGCAGGTGCAGGCGGGCCAGGCGCTGGCGCAGATCGACCCGCGTGCCTTCCAGGCCGGCGTGGCGCAGGCCGAGGGCGCGCTGGCGCGTGACAAGGCCCAACTGGACAATGCGCGGCTCGATCTGGAGCGCTACCGTGGCCTGTTGACGAAGGATGCGATCGGCAAGCAGCAGGTGGACACGCAGGAATCGACCGTGCGGCAACTGGAAGGCACGGTCAAGTCCGACCAGGCGGCCGTGGACACGGCGCGCTTGCAAGTGACCTACACGCGCGTGCTGGCGCCGATTCCGGGCCGCGTGGGCCTCAAGCAGGTGGACATCGGCAATGTGGTGCAGCCGGGCGACGCCAACGGCATCGTGAGCATCACGCAGACGCGGCCGATGGCGCTCGTGTTCGCCGTGCCGTCCAGCGTGCTGCCCAAGATCGCGGCGAGCCTGCGTTCGGGCAAGCCCATGCAGGTGCAGGCGCTGGAGCGCAATGGCAAGGATGTGCTGGCGCAAGGGCAGGTGGCCACGATCGACAACGCCATCGACGCCACGACGGACACGATCAAGATCAAGGCGCTGTTCCCTAACCCAGATGACGCGCTGTTCCCCAACCAGGCCGTGAGCGTGTCGCTGCAGGTCGATACCTTGCACGATGTGATGGCCGTGCCGCCTGCCGCCGTGCTGCGCGGTGCCAAGGGCTACTACGTGTATGTGGTGGGCGATGACAGCGCGGTGAGCACGAAGGTGGTCAAGCCGGGCGCCGTGGATGGCAACTGGATGGCCATCGAGGGCGATGTGCAGGTGGGCGAGCGCGTGGTGATCGATGGCGTGGACCGCTTGCGCGAAGGGGCCAAGGTCGAGGTGATCGCGGCGGACCCCAAGCAGCGCGCGGGCGCCACGGCGAGCGACAGCGCCTCGGGCGCACACCATCGCGGCGCGGGCCGCAACCTGCCGCCCGAAGTGGCCGAGAAGCTCAAGGGCATGAGCCCGGAGGAGCGCAAGGCGTGGTTCCAGCAGCACCGGGACGAACTGGGCAAGAGCGGTGAGAAGGCCGACAACAAGGCCAGCGGGGCAGCCAACTGATCGCGTTGCCATGAACCCATCACGCATCTTCATCGAGCGGCCGGTCGCGACCTCGCTGCTCATGCTGGCGATCTTGCTGGCGGGCCTGCTGGCCTATCGTCTGCTGCCTTTGTCGGCGCTGCCCGAGGTCGACTACCCGACCATCGAGGTCACGACGCTGTACCCGGGCGCCAGCCCCGATGTGATGTCGACCACGGTGACGGCGCCGCTGGAGCGCCAGTTCGGGCAGATGCCCGGCCTGAGCCAGATGACGTCGAGCAGCTCGGGCGGCGCGTCCGTGATCACGCTGCGCTTCTCGCTGGGGCTGGCGCTGGACGTGGCCGAGCAAGAGGTGCAGGCCGCCATCAACGCCGGCAGCAACCTGTTGCCGAGCGACCTGCCGATGCCGCCGGTCTACAGCAAGGTCAACCCGGCCGATGCGCCTGTGCTGACGATCGCGGTCACGTCGCCGTCACTGCCCGTGATCAAGCTGCACGACATGGTCGAGAACCGGCTGGCGCCCAAGCTGTCGCAAGTTGAAGGCGTTGGCTTGGTGAGCATCGCGGGCGGCAGGCGGCCGGCGGTGCGCATCCAGGCCAATCCACAAGTGCTGGCGTTGTTGGGCATGTCGCTGGACGATGTGCGCAGCGCCATCGCGGCGGCCAACGTCAACCAGGCCAAGGGCAGTTTCGATGGCTCGCAGCGGGCCTCGACCATCGATGCCAACGACCAGCTCAAGTCGGCGGCCGAGTACCAGAACCTGATCATCGCGTGGAAGGGCGGCCGGGCCATCCGCCTGCAGGACATCGCGCAGATCGTGGACGACGCCGAGAACCTGCGCCTGGCCGCGTGGTCCGACCGCGCGCCGGGCATCATCCTCAATGTGCAGCGCCAGCCTGGCGCGAACGTGATCCAGACGGTCGACCGCATCAAGGCCTTGCTGCCCAAGCTGCAGGCCGCCTTGCCCGCGTCGGTGGACGTGCAGGTGATCGCGGACCGCACGACCACCATCCGCGCGTCGGTCGAAGACACGCAGTTCGAGCTGCTGCTGTCGATCGCGTTGGTCGTGATGGTCATCTTCCTGTTCTTGCGCAGCGCGAGCGCGACGCTGATCCCGGGCGTGGCCGTGCCTTTGTCGCTGGTCGGCACCTTCGGCATCATGTATTTGGCGGGCTTTTCGATCAACAACCTGACCTTGATGGCGCTGACGATCTCGACGGGCTTCGTGGTGGACGACGCCATCGTGATGATCGAGAACATCGCGCGCTTCGTCGAAGAGGGCGACAGCCCGATGGAGGCGGCGCTCAAGGGCAGCAAGCAGATCGGTTTCACGATCATCTCGCTGACGGTGTCGCTGATCGCCGTGCTGATCCCGCTGCTGTTCATGGGCGATGTGGTGGGGCGGCTGTTCCACGAGTTCGCGATCACGCTGGCCGTGTCGATCCTGATCTCGGCCTTCGTGTCGCTCACGCTCACGCCGATGATGAGCGCGCGCCTGCTGCGCCCCGAGAGCGAGCACAAGCACAGCCGCCTGGGCGCCTGGAGCGCCAAGGCCTTCGACGACATGGTGGCGGCGTATGGCCGCGGCCTGAACTGGGTGCTCGACCGGCCGCGCACGGCCATGCTGGTCTTTGCCATCACGCTGGGCTTGACGGGGCTGCTGTACATGCTGGTGCCCAAGGGCTTCTTCCCGCTGCAGGACACGGGTCTGATCCAGGTGATCACCGAGGCCACGCAGACGACCTCGTTCGACGCGATGTCGACGCGCCAGCAGGCCGTGGCCGATGCCATCTTGAAGGACCCGGACGTGGACCATCTGGCCTCGTTCATCGGCGTCGATGGCGGCAACCCGACGCTCAACACGGGGCGCATGCAGATCACGCTCAAGCCCTTCGCGCAGCGCCACGCCTCGGCCGACGAGATCATCGCGCGCCTGAGCCAGGCGACATCGCGCATCCCGGGCATCACGGCCTACATGCAGCCCGTGCAGGACCTGACCATCGAGGACCGCGTCTCGAAAACGCAGTACCAGTTCCTGCTCAGCTCGCCCGATGCCAATGACCTGGCCACATCGACATCGGGCCTGGTCACGCGCCTGAAAGCCTTGCCGCAGTTGACGGACGTGGCCAACGACTTGCAGGACCAGGGCCAGCAGGCCTACCTGCAGATCGACCGCGAGGCCGCCGGCCGCCTGGGCGTGACCGTGGCCGCCATCGACACGGCGCTGTACAACGCCTTCGGGCAGCGGCTGATCTCGACGATCTACACACAGTCCAGCCAGTACCGCGTGGTGCTGGAGGCGGCGGCCGATTTCCGCAACGGCCCGCGTGCCCTGCAGACCTTGTATGTGCCTGGCAGCACCGTGTCCGCCACGGGCGTGACGACCGCTGTGCAGGTGCCGATGACCTCCGTGGCCAAGCTGGTCGAGCGGCCGGCGGCGTTGTCCGTCAACCATGTGGCGCAGTTCCCGTCGGCGACCGTGTCTTTCAACCTGGCGCCGGGCTATGCGCTGGGCGAGGCCGTCGATGCGATCAAGGGCGAAGAGGCCAAGATGGATTTGCCGCCCAGCGTCGAGACGAGCTTCCAGGGGGCGGCCGAGGCCTTCCGCGCTTCGCTGACGAGCACGCTGATGCTCGTGCTGGCCGCCGTGGTCACGATGTACATCGTGCTGGGCGTGCTGTATGAGAGCTACATCCACCCGGTCACGATCCTGTCGACGCTGCCGTCGGCCGGGCTGGGCGCGCTGCTGGCCTTGCTGGTCGGTCGGCTCGATCTGGGCATCGTGGCCATCATCGGCATCGTGCTGCTGATCGGCATTGTCAAGAAGAACGCGATCATGATGATCGACTTCGCGCTGGAGGCGCAGCGCGAGCAGGGCCTCTCGCCGCGCGAGGCCATCCATCAAGCATGCCTGCTGCGTTTCAGGCCCATCCTGATGACGACGATGGCGGCCTTGCTCGGCGCCTTGCCCTTGATGCTGGGCACGGGCGTGGGCCATGAGTTGCGGCATCCGCTGGGCGTGACCATGGTCGGTGGCCTGATCGTGAGCCAGTTGCTGACGCTGTTCAGCACGCCCGTGATCTACCTGGGCTTCGCCAGCCAGGCCGACAAGTTCAGGCGCTGGCGCGCGCGCCGCAACCCGGATGCGGTCGACACGGTGGCGGACAAGGGCCAGGCATGAACATCTCGGCGCCTTTCATCGCCCGGCCGGTGGCGACCACGCTGCTGACGCTGGGCGTGCTGCTCGCGGGCATCCTGGGCTTTCAACTGCTGCCCATCGCCTCGCTGCCGCAGGTGGACTTCCCGACGATCTCGGTCAGCGCCTCGCTGCCGGGCGCCAACCCCGACACGATGGCGGCGACGGTGGCCACGCCATTGGAGCGCGCGCTGGGCACGATCGCCGGCGTCAACGAGATCACGTCGCGCTCGTCGTTGGGCTCGGCCAGCATCACGCTGCAGTTCGACCTGAACCGCGACATCAACGGCGCCGCGCGCGATGTGCAGGCCGCCATCAACGCCGCGCGCACGCTGCTGCCCACGGGCATGCCCAGCAACCCGACCTACCGCAAGGTGAACCCGGCCGATTCGCCCATCCTGATCCTGTCGCTGACCTCGGCCACGCTGACGCGCGGGCAGATGTACGACGCCGCCTCGACCGTGCTGGCGCAGCGCCTGTCGCAAGTGCAGGGCGTGGGCCAGGTCAACGTGGGCGGTGGCGCCTTGCCTGCGGTGCGCGTGGAGCTCAACCCGGACAAGCTCGCCTCGGCCGGCATCGCGCTCGACAACGTCCGCCTGGCCCTGACCTCGACCAATGCCAACCGGCCCAAAGGCGCGCTCGAGCAGGGCGATCACTACTGGCAGGTCGGCGCCAACGACCAGGCGCGCACGGCGGCCGAGTACGCGCCCATCATCCTGAGCTACCGCGATGGCGCGGCCGTGCGCCTGCGCGATGTGGCCGAGGTGAGCGACTCCGTGCAGGATGTGCGCAACTATGGCCTGGCCAATGGCAAGCCCGCGATCTTGCTGTTCATCCTCAAGGAGCCGGGCGCCAATGTGATCGAGACCGTCGAGCATGTGCGCGAGGTGCTGCCGCGCCTGCAGGCGTCCATCCCGTCGGCCATCGAGTTGAACGTGATCAGCGACCGCACGCCCACGATCCGCGCCTCCTTGCGCGAGGTCGAGCGGGCCATGGCGATCTCGATCGGGCTGGTGATTCTGGTCGTGCTGCTGTTCCTGCGCAGCTGGCGCGCCACGCTGCTGCCCTCGGTGGCCGTGCCCGTGTCGCTGGCCGGCACCCTGGGCGTGATGTACCTGTGCGGCTACAGCCTGGACAACCTCTCGGCCATGGCTTTGACCGTGGCCACGGGCTTCGTGGTCGACGACGCCATCGTCGTGGCCGAGAACATCTCGCGGCACATCGAGCGGGGGCTGTCGCCGATGGAGGCCGCGCTCAAGGGTGCAAGGAG
Organism: Chryseolinea sp.; assembly: GCA_049840655.1. Classification (GTDB taxonomy): domain Bacteria; phylum Bacteroidota; class Bacteroidia; order Cytophagales; family Cyclobacteriaceae; genus Chryseolinea. The sequence continues at coordinate 73,824 of JASGJX010000018.1, read as the reverse complement.
ATCGGCTTCACGGTCGTGTCGATCAGCCTGTCGCTGATCGCCGTGTTCATCCCGATCCTGCTGATGGGCGGGGTGGTGGGGCGGCTGTTCCGCGAGTTCGCCGTGGTGCTGTCTTGTTCGATCCTCGTGTCCATGGTCGTGTCCTTGACGACGACGCCGATGATGGCCTCGCGCCTGCTCAAGCCGCACGACCAGGCGCATGCGAAGGGCCAACTCAAGGTGCACTGGCTCGACCGCATGGGCGCGAAGCTGCTGCGCGTGTACAAGCGCTCGCTGATCTGGACGCTGCGCCATCAGGGCGTGACGATGTTCGTGCTGCTGGGCGTCGTGGCGCTCAATGTGCATCTTTACGGCGTCATCCCCAAGTCCTTCTTCCCGCAGCAGGACACAGGTTTTGTCGTGGGCAATGTGCAGGCCGACCAGGGCAGCTCCTTCCAGATGATGCAGCAGCGGCTGGACCGCTTCATGGGCATCGTCAGGGCCGACCCGGCCGTGGCCAATGTGGTGGGCAACACGGGCGGCAACCAGACCAACACGGCCAACCTCTTCGTGATGCTCAAGCCGCACGACGAGCGCGATGTGTCGGCCGATGCCGTCGTGGCGCGGCTGCGCGGCAAGCTGGCGCACGAGCCCGGCGCCAACCTGTTCCTCGTGCCCGCGCAGGACATCCGCATCGGCGGGCGTCAATCCAATGCGCAGTACCAGTACACCTTGCAGGCCGACGACATCGACGTGCTGCGCACATGGGGCCCGCTGGTGCGCAATGCCCTGAGCCAGGTGCCCGAGCTGACCGACGTGAACGCCGACCAGCAGGACAAGGGTCTGCAGACCTCGCTGATCATCGACCGCGAAGCCGCCGCGCGCCTGGGCGTGAGCGTGTCCACGATGGACACGACCTTGAATGACGCCTTCGGCCAGCGCCAGGTCGGCGTCATCTACAACCCGCTCAACCAGTACCGCGTGGTGATGGAGCTGGCGCCCGAGTTCCTGCAAGGCCCGCAGACGCTGCATAGCCTGTACGTGACGAGCAAGACGGGCGATCAGGTGCCGCTGGACGCCTTCACGCGTGTCGAGACCACGAACAGCCCGCTGTCGGTGAACCACCAAGGCGGCACGCCCGCCACGACCATCAGCTTCAACCTGCCCGTGGGCGTGTCGCTGTCGCAGGCCACGGATGCCATCAACGAGGCGATGGCCAAGCTGGGCGTGCCGGTGTCGGTGCGCGGCAGCTTCCAGGGCGCGGCCAATGCCTTCCAGCAGTCGCTGTCGTCGCAGCCGGTGCTGATCGGCGCGGCCATCATCGCCATCTACCTCGTGCTGGGCATGCTGTACGAAAGCCTGATCCACCCGGTGACGATCCTGTCGACGCTGCCATCGGCGGGCGTGGGCGCCTTGCTGGCGCTGATGCTGTTCAACACCGACTTCTCGATCATCGCCCTGATCGGCGTGATCCTGCTGATCGGCATCGTCAAGAAGAACGCGATCATGATGATCGACTTCGCCATCGCCCGGCAGCGCGACCACCAGTCCGTGACGGCCGTGCAGGCCATCTACCGCGCGGCCTGCCTGCGCGTGCGGCCCATCCTGATGACGACCGTGGCCGCCATGTTCGGCGCCGTGCCGCTGGCCATCGGGCGTGGTGACGGCGCCGAGCTGCGCCAGCCGCTGGGCATGGCCATCGTGGGCGGCCTGATCCTGAGCCAGTTGCTCACGCTCTACACGACGCCCGTGGTCTTCGTGCTGATGGACCGGCTGAGCACGCGCAGCCGCCGCGCCCGTGCCGCGCGCAAGGCGATGCCAGGGGCTTTGGCGGCGTCTTAAAATCGCCCGATGACCTCGCCAATGAGTTTTCGCCAGACGCTGCTGGCCATGCTGGGCCTGTGCTTCGTGCTGGTGCTCGTGGCGCTCGACCAGACCGTGATCGGCACGGCCTTGCCCACCGTCGTGTCCGAGCTGCATGGCTTCGATCTGTACGCCTGGGTCGGCACGTCCTACTTGCTGACCTCCGTGATCACCGTGCCGATCTTCGGCAAGCTGGGCGACGAGCATGGGCGCAAGCCTTTCGTGATGGCGGCCATCGTGCTGTTCACCATGGCCTCGATGCTGTGCGGCGTGGCCCAGAGCATGATGCAACTCGTGCTGGCGCGTGGCGTGCAGGGCATCGGCGGCGGCATGCTCGTGGCCACGACGTTCGCCTGCATCCCCGACATGTTCCCGCAGGCCAGGGAGCGCCTGCGCTGGCAGATCATGTTCAGCGCGAGCTTCGGCATCGCCAATGCCTTCGGGCCGACGCTGGGCGGCTACCTGACCGAATACTGGGGCTGGCGCTGGGTCTTCTTCGTGAACCTGCCCGTGGGGCTGCTGAGCTTCGGCTTCGTGTCGCGCTACCTGCCGCGCATCCGGCATTCGGAGCATGCGCCGTCCAGCCTCGACTGGCCGGGCTCGGCCTTGATCGCGCTGAGCCTGGGCAGCCTGCAGCTGCTGGTCGAGTGGTTGCCGCAGCACAAGCCCGTGGCCTGGCTGATCGGGCTGGGCGCTTTGTGCGTGGCCTCCGCAGTCGGGCTGGTCTGGTGGGAGCGGCGCTGCCACAACCCCGTCCTGCCGATGAGCCTGCTGTCGAGCCGGCAGATGGCGCCTTTGTTCGCCTTGTCGCTGATGATGGGTTTTTGCATGTTCGGCGTCGTCTACTACGTGCCCTTGATGTTCCAGGGCGGCTTCGGCTTGTCGCCCAACCAGGCGGGTTTGCTGATCACGCCGTTCGCCGTGTCGATCACGGTCGGCAGCATCTTGAACGGCCGCATCGTGACGCGCCTGCGTTCGCCCAATGCGATGCTGTACGTGGGCACGGCGCTGTTCTGGCTGTGCGCCGTGGCCTTGTCGCGCGCGGTGGCCTCGACGGCGCATGCGCTGATCGTGCTGACGCTGATCCTGGGGGGTCTCGGTGTTGGCATCCTGCTGCCCAACCTCACGCTGTTCACGCAGGCCACGGCAGAGCGCAGGCAACTGGGCGTGGCCACGGCCGTGCTGCAGTCGACCCGCATGATCGGCGGCATGCTGGGCACGGCCCTGATTGGGACGCTCGTGTCGAACCACTACGCGCTGGGCGTGCACGACATGCTGCAGGCACAGAACGCCATGCAGTGGCGGAGCTGGCTGGAGACGCCGCAGATCCTGGTCACGCCGGCGCAGATCGCGCGCTTTCATGCGGTGGTCTCGGCGGCCGGACAGGATGCCGGCAGGCTGATCGACCTGGCCAGGCAAGGGCTGGTCGAGGCCGTGCATGCGAGCCAGTGGATGGTCGTCGGGCTGATGGTGATCGTGGCCTGGCTGGCCCACATCGTGCCGCCGATGCAGTTGCATGCGAACAAGGATGCGAACGCGGGCAAGCCCGGAGCAAATGCATAAAACGACGAAGCCCATGCGAAATCGGTCGTTTTGATTTGGCTGATCGGCCTCTATCGTGACGGATCTTGAGCAGCGATCCATTCGATAAGGAAGACCACATGACTTCTGCCGCGACAGCCTGGCTCACAGAGCCGAGCAGAAGCCTCAACCCAGCCTGGGCACCTCGCGCGCCCATTGCCCCTGCCACCCCCGATCGGGTCGAACCCGCGAAGCCCGCCGTGAACGAGACGGTCGTGTCGGCACTGGTCGGCAAGAACCTGCGCCGCTTGCGCAAGCAGCATCGGCTCTCGCTCGAAGAGCTGGCGCGCCAGAGCGGCGTGTCCCGCGCCATGCTCGGCCAGATCGAGCAGGCCAAGAGCATCCCCAGCATCAAGACGCTGTGGCAGGTCGCGCAGGCCTTTGGCGTGTCGGTGTCGTGGTTCCTCGAGCCCGGTCACCAGGAGCAGGTCTGGCTGATCGCGCCGCCCGCCGAGAGCCCGGCTTTGCTGCAAACAGGCGAGGGCGAGTTGCGCTCCCTGCAGCAAAGCACCGATGCCTCGCGCGATGCTTTCTATGAGCTGCGGCTGGCGCCCGGCGCCGCGCTGAGCCTGCCGGCATCGACATCGGCCCGGCGCATCAACGTGGCCGTGTCCGCGGGCATCATCCATGTGGACGTCGATGGCGCGGCGCACCCCATCCACAAGCGGGAAGCTTTGCAGTACGAGGCCAGCGACGCGCTGGTCTGGCGCAACCTCGGCACGGTGGAGGCACAGGCATTCGTGCTGATCCGCCCCGCCGACAGGGCCAACAGGGCCGATTGACCGACATGACGGTAGAGAAACTGCTGACGCTGCCGGAGTCTTCTTCGGCGCCTTTGTCCATCCGGGCAAAGGCTTTGGTGTTTCATGACCCGGGCTCGCTGAGCCTGCTGGGCGACGTCGAGCGCATCGCGCGCAGCGACGCGACCGTGCTGGTCATGGGCGAGACGGGCACCGGCAAAGAGCTGATCGCCCGCCACATCCACAACGTGAGCGGCCGCAAAGGGCCGTTCGTGCCGGTTAACTGCGGCGCCTTCAGCGAATCGCTGATCGATGCGGAGCTGTTCGGCCATGAGTCCGGCGCGTTCACTGGCGCCTCGCAGGCGCGTTCGGGCTGGTTCGAGGCGGCCAATGGCGGCACCTTGTTCCTCGACGAGATCGGCGACTTGCCGATGGCCTTGCAGGTCAAGCTGCTGCGCGTGCTGCAGGAGCGGCAGGTGGTGCGGCTGGGCTCGCGCAAGGCCATCTCGCTGGACGTGCGTTTGGTCGCTGCAACGAACATCGACCTGGCCAAGGCGGTGGAGGCGCAGCACTTCCGCGCCGATCTTTTCTACCGCTTGAGCGTGGCCAGCGTGCGCCTGCCGCCGCTGCGTGAGCGGCCGGCGGACATCGTCCCGCTGGCGCGCCACTTCATCAATGTCTACCGCAACCGCCTGAGCCTGGACGAGGTCTCGCTGACCGACGGCGCGCAGGCCGCGTTGCTGCACTACGGCTGGCCGGGCAACATCCGCGAGCTGGAAAACGTCATCCACTTCGCGCTGATTGTCTGCCGCGACAACATGATCCGGGCCGAGGACATCAAGCTGGTGCCCTTGCTGGGCGGCGCCGTGAGCCATGGCGCCTCCGTGCCCGTCGGGCTGGTGCCTGGCGGCCTGGGCTTGTCTGGCGAGGCGAGGGGGCATGCGAGCCCTGGCCTGGCGGAGCCGCCTCAGGCTTTGCCGGAGCCTCGGCCCGTGTCTGGCGTGACGTCGGCTGCGCGGGCCGATGATGCCAGCCCGCAAGCCTTGCTCGACCGCGCCCTGCAGGCCTTGCTGGCCGAAGGACACGAGGCCTTGTTCGACCATGTCGAATCGGCGCTCGTGCACGCGGCCTTCGCCCATGCCGGCCAGAACCAGGTGCGTGCGGCCAAGGTGCTGGGCATCACGCGCAACATGCTGCGCACGCAGCTGCAACGCCATGGCCTGCTCGGCGGCAAGCGCGATGAGCACGGCGAGATCCAGCTGTCCGCAGCCTGATCTTGATCAAGCACAGAAGTCTTCCAGACCAACAGGCCGCCAGTCCGATGGATTGGCGGCTTTTTTCATGGGCACGCGCTATATGAGCAGTCGCTGATTGACGGACGCAAAATGACGGGCACAAAAAAACGGCTTCGGTGCATGCACCAAAGCCGTTGAACAGTGCTCCAAATTCACTGAAGGTCAGCTATTTCGGAACACCCCCACTCCACTTGCTTGGAAGTCTTGACGGATCACTTCTTCAGATAGATCTGGTCGAACACGCCGCCATCGGCGAAGTGCGTCTTCTGGGCCTTGGTCCAGCCGCCGAAGGTGTCGTCGATGGTGAACAGGTTGATCTTGGGGAACTGCTTGGCGTACTTGGCGGCAGCCTTCGGATCGATCGGGCGGTAGTAGTACTTGCCGATGATGTCCTGGCCGGCCGGCGAGTACAGGTACTCGAGGTAGGCGGTGGCCACATCACGCGTGCCGCGCTTGTCGACCACCTTGTCGACCACGGCCACGGGCGGCTCGGCCAGGATGCTGGTGGCGGGGTAGACCACGTCGAACTTGTCTTCGCCGAATTCCTTCTTGATCAGCGCGATCTCGTTTTCCCAGGTCAGCAGCACGTCGCCCAGGCCGCGCTCGGAGAAGGACACCGTGGCGCCACGCGCGCCCGAGTCCAGCACGGGCACGTGCTCGAACAGCTTCTTGATGAACTCGCGGGCCTTGGCGTCATCGCCGTTGTTCTTCTTGAGCGCGTAGCCGTAAGCGGCCAGGTAGGCCCAGCGTGCGCCGCCCGAGGTCTTCGGATTGGCCGTGATCACGGCGTTGCCGGGCTTGACCACGTCGTCCCAGGTCTTGATCTGCTTGGGGTTGCCCTTGCGCACGAGGAAGACGATGGTCGATGTGTAGGGCGTGCTGTTGCTCTTGAACTTCTTTTGCCAGTCCTGGGCGATCAGGCCCTTCTCGGCGATGGCGTCGATGTCGTAGGCCAGGGCCAGGGTCACGACGTCGGCTTCCAGGCCGTCGATCACCGAGCGGGCCTGCTTGCCCGAGCCGCCGTGCGAGGCCTTGACGGTCACATCGTCGCCGGTCTTGGCTTTCCAGTATTTGGAAAAGGCCTGGCCGTATTCGGCATAAAACTCGCGCGTCGGGTCATAAGAGACATTGAGCAGCGTGACTTCCTTGGCTTGGGCGACCGCAGGGACCAGGGAGGCCACGCCGACAATGGCTGTCAGGGCTGCCGTGGCGATGGCATTGAAAGCGCGACGATTTGTAGATTTGAACGACATGGTGTTACAGATGTGAGTGCAATGGTTGAATGCTAGAAGTTCAGTGATCAAACGAGAACGAATGAAATCTCACTTGCTTATTCGATTGGCGAATGCTTTGTCGACGAACAGGCGCCAAGGCCCGACTCACCAGGCTGGCGCGTTGGACGTGGCGGGCTTGGCCGCGCCTGTGCCCGCCTGGGTGGCGGAAACCGCATTGGCGCTGGTGCCAACGGGCGTGGCGGCCTCTGGCGCCGCAGGCTGGGCGATCCAGGCGCCGCTGGCGGCATAGGAGGCGGCCGCCCCGGCCAGGAAGGCGGCGATCAGCGCCACGCGGCGGGCGCGGCGCGGTTTGGGCAGGTCGGCCGGGATGTCCTTCCAGCCTGTCACCATGGGGCGCACGAGCTTGTCCTTCTTGACCAGGGCATAGAAGGCGATGGCCGCGACGTGCAGTCCGATCAGCACGAACAGCCCGTTGGCGACCTGGCGATGCCAGTTGGTGAGCGTGTGCGAGAGGCCATCGCCGATCAGGCCGGCCAGCGGCCCCGTGAAGGCGATGTCGTCATTGCTGAACAGGCCCGAGCCGGCTTGAAAGGCCAGCACGCCCAGCAAGCCGAACACGGACAGGGCGCCCAGTGGGTTGTGCCCCGTGCCACGCCAGCGGCCGCGCAGGTAGGCCAGGATCTTGCCAGGCGTCGGGGCGAAGTGGCTGAAGCGCGCGGTGCTCGAACCGATCAGGCCCCACACCACGCGAAAGGCCAGCAGCCCTACGACGGTGATGCCGGCGCACCCATGCCAGGCCATCCAGTCGCCGCCCAGCTCGCCGGTCACGATGGCCGTGGCCACCGCCGCCAGCAAGGACCAGTGGAACAGCCGCAGCGGCCAGTCCCACAGCTGCACACGGGTGGTGCCTGGCGTGGTCGTCGTGTCGATCGAGGGCAGGGACGGTGCCCTGGCGACCTGCGTGCGGCCACTCAGGTCGACGCGGGCTTCTGGAATGGCCATGCTGGTGCTGCTCCGCCTGCGGTGCTTATTTGGATGCGGCCGGTGCGGGCGGCGAGACCTTGGTGATCGTGCCGCCGGCTTCGGCGTAGTCCACGGAGCCGATGGCGCCAGCCACCTTGTAGCCCGCCGCCGTCAGGATGTCGCCGGCCGCGCCAGCGCGATGCGCGCGGTTCGACACGGTCAGGATCTGGCGGTCCTTGGGGATGTAGTCGAGCAGCTCGGGCAGGTCCTTGACCTGCAGGTTCAGGTAGGTCGGGAAGCTGCCGTACTTGACGAGTTCATCGGGGCGGCGCAGATCGATGATCAGCAGCTTGCGCGGGTTGCCCAGCAAGGCGTCGACCTGTTGGCGGGTGAGCTGCTTGGTCTTGTAGGTCCAGGGTGGCGCGACATAGGCGCTGGCCGCGGCGGCGGGTGCTTGGGCCGCTTCTTGCGCGGAGGCCGCGTTGATGCCGACCGCGGCCGTGGCGCCGATGGCCAGCGAGAGAGCGATGAGGGTCTTGACTGCGTTCATGTTGGTCTTGCGTGAATGGAGAAAACTGGATGCTAGAAGTGCCCGCTTCATCCGAGAACGAATGAAAACGCACTTGCTTATGCGTGACGATGTGCGTGAAGATCAAGCCGTCAGCGCGTTCGCGCGCTCGAGCCGCTCGGCCACCGTGGCGTGGTTGATCTCGTGGCTGAACTCGCTGAGCACGTCGTCCTTGATGGCGACGAAGTCGGCGCTCACGCGGTCGCGCGGGCGGGCCAGCGGCACGTCGACGATGCGCTTGATGCGGCCGGGCCGAGGCTGCATGACGACGACGCGGTCGCCCAGGTACACGGCCTCTTCGACGTCGTGCGTCACGAGGATGGCCGTGATGCCTTCGGCCTGCCAGATGCGTTGCAGCTCCTGCTGCAGGCGTGTGCGCGTGAGCGCATCGAGCGCGCCGAAGGGCTCGTCGAGCAGCAGCACCTCGGGGCGGTTGACGAGCGCGCGGGCAATGGCCACGCGCTGCGACATGCCGCCGGACAGCTGATACGGGTAGGCCTTCTCGAAGCCCTTGAGTCCGACCAGCGCGATGTGCTCCTGCACGCTCTTGTCCTTGGATGCCTGGGAGCCGGGCGCGTTGAGCAAGCCCAGGCCCACGTTCTGCTCGACCGTCAGCCACGGGAAGAGGCGGTGCTCCTGGAAGACGATGCCGCGGTCCAGGCTCGTGCCCTTGATGCGCTGGCCGTCGAGCAGGATCTCGCCTTCGTAGCCGCTTTCCAGCCCGATGAGCAGACGCAGCAAGGTCGATTTGCCGCAGCCGCTCGAGCCCACGATGCTGATGAACTCGCCGGGCTTGATCGACAGCGAGATGTTGTCCAGCACTTTGAGCGGCTTGCCCTTGACGTCGTATTGCTTGTCGAGGTTCTTGATCTCGATGGTGCCTGCGTGGGCCATGATCGGTCTCCTGTTGAATGCTTGAAAAAGAGGGAAGGCTCAGCGTGCGGGGGCGCGCCAGCGCAAGAGGTGGTTCTCGGCGGCGGCGGCGATGCGGTTGAACACATTGCCCACGAGGCCGATGGCGAGCAGGCCGAACACGATCAGCTCCACATTGAAGGCATTGCGCCCCTTGAAGACGATGTTGCCCAGGCCTTGCCCGTCGTTGACGAGCAGGAACTCCGCACCGATGGTGGCCAGCCACGCATAGATCAGCCCCAGCCGTACGCCGGCCAGGATCTGCGGCGAAGAGGCCGGCAGGATCAGCCTGAAGAAGACCTGCGCCGGCGTGAAGCCATAGACCTTGGCCACTTCGGCATGCGCCGCCGTCACGCCGCGCACGCCTTCGAGCGTGCCCAGCACGACCGGGTAGAAAGTCGAGAAAGCGATGAAGATCACTTTGGCGCTGTCGCCCGTGCCCAGCAAGGCCGAGAGCAAGGGCAGCCAGGCGAACAGCGAGATCTGCCGTGCCGTGTGGAAGGTCGGCCCGATCAGCTTGTCGGCCAGGCGTGACACACCGATCAGCGCGCCCACGGCCACGCCGGCCAGCGCGCCGATGGCGAAGCCCGACAGGTCGCGCCACAGGCTCAAGGCCACGCCGATGTAGAAGTTGACGTCGCCCAGTTCCTTCCAGCCTGTGGTGAGCACGCCGGCGGGCGGCACGATGAGCTTGGTGTTGACCCAGTGCAGCGAGGTCGCGGCATACCATAGAGCCACGAAGGCCACTGGCAGCGCGAGCCCGCGCAGATCGGTTCTTTTCTTGTCGGACATGGTGTGCTTTCAAGTTCGGTGGCTTCAATAGGCGGAGCGACGCCAGCCCTGCAGGCGCGACTCGATCAGGCGCAGGCCCAGCTCGATCAGGATGCCGACGACGCCGATGGCCAGCATGGCCACGATGACCATGTCGATCTGCATCAGCGAGCGGCTGTACGCCATCAGGAAGCCCAACCCTTCGCTGGACGAGAGCAGCTCGACGAAGATGACCGAGAGCCAGGCCTGCATCACGCCCTGGCGCAGGCCCGTGAACAGGCTGGGCGCGGCGGCCGGCAGCACGATGCGCGTGATGGTCTGCCAGGTGCCGAACTGGTAGACGCGGCCCACTTCGAGCAGCGCCTTGGGGATGTTGGCGATGCCGCTGAGCGTGCTCAAGGCCACGGGCACGATCACCGCGATCGACACGGCCGTGACCTTCAGCGGCTCCTCGATGCCCACGAAGATGATGAGCAGCGGGATCCAGCCCAGCACGGGCAACTGGGCCAGCACGTCGAACGTGGGGAACACATAGGCCTTGAGCGTGCGCGACAGCGCCATGCCGAAGCCCAGCACGAGGCCGATGCCGCCGCCGATCAACAGGCTCCAGGCCACGCGCAAGGCGCTGACCTTGACGTGGCCCAGCAGCTCGCCGCTTTGCAGCACGTCCTTGAGCGATTCCCACACGAAGGCGGGCGGCGGCAGGATCTGCTCGGCGATCCAGTGGCGCTCGGCCGCTGTCCACCACAAGGCGAACAGCAGGCCGGGCAGGACGCAGCCCAGCAGCACGGTGCCCACGGCCTTGAGAAGGGTGGCGCCGGCCTGCGCCACCTGCTTGCGCGCACCGGCTGACTCGCCGGGAAGTCCGCTCACTGCGGGACCTGCGGTAACTGGAAATACGTTGATGTCGTCGGTCGATGCGCTCATGGCAGGTGCTCCGTGTGGGTTCAAGTACGGGTGTACTTGCCGTCCGCGGACTGCGTGGGCCAGTAGGTTTCCAGCTTCAGCTCACGCAAGGCGTTGTTGAGGTACTTGGGCTCTAGCCAGCCATCGACGCTCACGTCGCGGCGGATGAGCTTGTACTTCCTGGTCTCGGCGATCGCCTTCTGGATGGAGGCGACGTAGTAGTCGTCCAGCAGCGGGTTGTGGCGCGTGCGCAGGTCCTTGGCGCGGTCCCACTCCTTCTTGTTGTCGAGATAGGAGTTGGTGCCCGAGCGTGTCCACAGCTGGTATTGCTGCTCGCGGTTGGCCTCCTGCGTGCTCCAGTGTGCGACCTTGATCAGGCGGGTCACGATCCGCTGCACGATGTCGGGGTACTGCTGCTCGAAGGCCTCGCCCACCCAGACGGTGCCGGGGCTGTTGATGTAGGGATCGTCGTGCACTTCGGCCAGGCGCTTGGTCACGCCGCGTGCTTCCAGGCCCCATGGCGTGTCGATGGCGCCGGCGATGTCGCCCGTGGCCAGCGAGGCGCGGCGGTCGTCCGTGATCTGGCTGATGATGCGGAAGTCCTTTTCCGGCTCGGTGGAGCCGTACTTGGCCAGGAAGCGGTACAGCGTCAACTGGCCGGCCGTGCCTTTTTGAACGGACAGGGTCTTGCCCTTGAGGTCGGTCACCTGGCTGGCCGACGAAGCCGCCGGCGTCAGCAGGTACACATCGCCGCCACGGCCCGAAGACAGCAGCACCTTGTGCTTCAGGCCCGTCGAGCGGCCCACGATCACGGGCAGGTCGCCGTGGCCGAAGCAGAAGTCCAGCAGGTTGTTGGCGAAGGCTTCGTTCAGCGCGGGGCCCGCGCCCACGTAGTACTTCCACTCGATCTTGATGCCATCGGCCTTGAACTCCTTTTCGAGTTCACCGAGGAACACGGCGTTGGCCGTGAAGCCCGTGGTGGGCAACGGGCGTCCGCCGGAGCCCGCATTGGGAAAGCCGATGCGGATGGTCGTCGGCTTGGCGCCATCGGCGGCGCGGGCAACGCCGGAAAGACCGATCAGCGCGGGCGCGGCGAGGCTGGAGGCGAGGACTGAATTGAATGAGCGGCGTTTCATTGAGAACTCCATGTTGTTGTGTACAGCGTCAGAAAGTGGCGTTGAACTGGGCTTGGATGCCGTTCGAGCTCTTGGGCTTGAGCACGGTGGGCAAGGTCGCGCCCAACTGGTTGCGGATGTGCAGGTAGTTGATCTGGAATTTCGTGGTCTCGGCGAAGAAGGCGTTCAGGCCCAGGGTGGTGATGTACTGGTGGTCGTTCTGGACCAGCACGCTGCGGTTGGGGTCCCACGAGTCGAAGCGGACAAAGGCCTGGTAGGACTTGGGCCAGTAGTCATCGAACTTGCCCTGCTGCTTGGAGCTGTTGAGGAACTGCTCGCCCCAGGTGTAGCCAAAGTTGATGTACTGGCCCACGCCGCGCTTGAAGCCATCCGGATTGGTGAGCGTGGGGGCGAGGAGCTCGTCCTTGCCATAGGCCCACTCGTAAGAGATGGAGTAGGGCAGGTGCGTCCAATTGATGTCGAAGCCCAGGCGGTTGCTGCTGCCCTTGCTGGCCGGGTACAGCGTGTTGTTCGTGGCCGTGCCGATGCCCGTGGTCGTGCTGGCCAGGCTGGCTGAACTCAAGGCCGTGTAGCCGCGGTAGTAAGAGCCGCCGATCTGCAACTGGCGGAACCAGCTGCTGTAGTCCACGGGCAATGTGTAGACCAGGCGGCCCACCCAGTCGCGCAGGGAGTTGTTGTCCTGCTTGTTGGGGCCGTTGCCGTTGACCAGGCCGAGCGCGTAGGACAGCAGGGGCGCGCGGTAGTTGTTGGTGTAGTCGACGTAAGGGTCGTAGTCGCCGGCCAGCACGAGGCCGATCTGCCGTGTGTTCAGGCCGAGGCCCGTCACGAAGCCCGCGTTGCCGATCACGGCCTTGACTTCGGGGTCGATGGCCTGGGCATCTTGGCCGAAGGGGATGATCTGCTGGCCCAGCGTCAGCGTGCCCAGCGGGTCTTCGGCATTGCCGGTCTGTGCCTGGTAGCTGTAGCGCAAGTAGGCATCGGTCGTATTGAACTGCGTGCCGCTGCCACTGGCTTGCCCGGTGGTGTTGTAGGCTGCCGTGCTGCCCAGGTTGGTCGATGTGGTGAAGGCCAGCCGGTAGGTCAGGTTCTTGCCTTCTTCATAGTCGCGGAACAGGTTGCCCGTGAAGTTCAGGCCGGCCTGCACGGGCGTGAAGCCACTCTTGCGGGGCTCGGCGGGCAGGTTGGAGCCCGATGTGGTCGTGGGCGGCGTGGCCGGGTTCTGCGTGGCATAGCCCACCGTGATCGTGCCGCCGATCTTCGTGTTGCGGGTCACGCTGGGGATGTTGCGCTCCTGCAGGCGCGACTGGTCGTACTTGTAGTTCTCGAGGTCGGTGCGCAGGCCCTGGACGTCGGCCTTGGTCGCGGCGGTCTTGGCGTCGATGGATTCCTGGCTTTCGCCTTCCGCCGGTGTCGCCGTGGCCGTGGCGGCGTCGGCTGCCGCCTTGGTGTCCGCCTGCTTCTTCAGCTCGGCGCGCAGCTCGTCGAGTTGCTTGCGCATTTCGTCGACGCGTGCTTTTTCGAGCGAGTCCACATCCGAGCGTTGCGACTTCTTGAGATCTTGAATCTGCTTGCGAAGTTCTTCGACCGTTCCTCTCAGCGCTTTGATCTCGCTGTTCTGGCTGGTCGGTTGTGCCTGAACTGCCGCGCCGGACAAAGCGAGCAACACGGCACCTGCCAGCGCTGTTTTTTTATACGAATGCACCTTGCTAACTCCTGTGTGGTTGCCAGTAAATGATTTGGACTGGCCGGAGTTATTGCAGGACTTGTGCCAGCGTTTTTGTTTGATTTCTGGTGGTTTTTTATTCGTTTTTGTTTGGGTGTGTTGGTTTTCGTGCAGTGGGGTGTTGATATTTGTTCAGAGGTTTGTTTGATTCCCTGTCGGGGTATGCGCAGCGATTTTATTCATATGGATAGTCGGTGAGTGAATATCCTTTTAAAACAATGACTTGCGGTGATCGATCGTGAATCTTTCGGCAGGTGGGCGCTGGCATGATAGTTGCCATATGTAGCCTCCGTGAGTTGGTGTTTTCGCCGGTGAGGCTGTTGAAAACATGTCGACGAAAACGGAGTAAGCAAATGAGAAAAGCACGCTACGCACTTGGGGTTAATCAATATGAATAAGTCTTTGTATATATCCATCCTGCTGGGGTCGTTTGCTGTGGCGGCAATGGCGGCCGATACGGTTCCCAATAATGCTTCCGGTGCCGCGGCCAGCGCGGATGCGGTCAAGGCCGCGCCCGCCGCCAGCGGCAAGGCCTGGTCTCCGTACCAGCCGCCCAAGGTGACGGGCGTGCCTGCGGTCAAGCAGAAGAACTGGGTGCGTTCGCCCATCGATGCGTACGTGCTCGCGCAGATCGAGGCCAAGGGCCTGAAGCCCTCGCCCGAGGTCGACCGCGCCACCTTCATCCGCCGCGCCACGCTGGACACCTGGGGCCTGCTGCCCACGCCTGAAGAGATCAAGGCCTTCGTCAACGACAAGTCGCCCCAGGCCTACGACAAGCTGGTCGACCGTCTGCTGGCGTCGCCCCATTTCGGCGAGCGCCAGGCGCGCCGCTGGCTCGATCTGGCGCGCTATGCCGACAGCTCGGGCTTCCAGAACGACCAGACCCGTCCCAACAACTGGCGCTACCGCGACTACGTGATCAACGCCTTCAACGAAGACAAGCCCTTCAACCGCTTCGTGCAGGAGCAGGTGGCGGGCGACGAGCTCTTCCCCGACAGCCAGGAAGCCAAGATCGCCACGGGCTTCCTGGGCGGCTACCCCGACAACGCCAACTCGCGTGACCTCGTCCAGCGCAAATACCAGATCGCCACGGACATGACCGACCTGGTCGGCGAGGCCTTGCTGGGCAGCACGATCGGCTGCGCGCGTTGCCACAACCACAAGCAGGACAAGGTCAGCCAGAAGGAGTACTTCCAGCTGCAGGCCTACTTCGCGAACACGAGCTTCGATGAGAAGGTGCCGCTGGCCAAGGGCACCGAGACCGTCTGGGATCAAGAGTTCGAAAAGCAGCAGGCTGCCTACCAGGAAGCCACCAAGGACATCCGCGCCAAGCAAAAGGCGATTCTGGACAGCGTGCGCGACAAGGGCCGCCAGTACCACAACGAGCGCTACCTGACCGACAGCCGCGATTCCATCTTCAAGCCGCAAGACAAGTGGAACGCGCTGGACCGCTGGGTCAACTTCCGCCTCAAGACCGTGGCCACCGATGCGGACATCGTCGCCTACCTGCGTGAAACCGGGCAGGAGAAGGAGCGTACCGAATACGACCCCGCCAATGCCGACAAGCTCAAGGAGTACGAAGCCCTGGGCAAGGAGCTGAAGAAGTTCGACAAGCTCAAGCCCGAGCGTGGTTCTAAGACCTACACGGCCGCGACCGAGTTGGGCCACCCCGATTCGCCACCGACCTTCGTGCGCTTTGGTGGCATCCACGAGCGTCCGCTCGACGAGGTGCAGCCCGCCATCCCCGCGCTGTGGGCCGGCAAGGACCAGCCCCGGATCACACCGACGGCCACGTCTTCCGGTCGCCGCAGCGCGCTGGCCGCCTGGCTGACGAACGACAGCAACCCCCTCACGGCCCGTGTGTACGCCAACCGTGTCTGGAGCCAGTACTTCGACAAGGGCGTCGTCGCCACGCTGCATGACTTCGGCCGTGCCGGTGCCAAGCCGACCAACCCCGAGTTGCTGGACTACCTGGCCACCGACTTCGTGCAGAACGGCTGGAGCGTGAAGAAGCTGCATCGCGAGATCCTGCTGTCGAGCGTGTACCGCGAGTCTTCGAACGAGCGCGCCGATGTGCTGAAGGTCGATCCGGAGAACAAGCTGCTGGCCGTGTACCCACGCAAGCGCCTGGAAGCCGAAGAGATCCGTGACTCGCTGCTGTACGCATCCGGCCTGCTGGTCGACAAGGTGGGCGGCCCCTCCGTGTTCCCGCCGATCATCAAGACCAGCAACGATCTGGGCAAGTCGCAGGACTTCCAGGGCAACCGCGCCTGGGCCGTCTCCGACAACAAGGAAGACTGGTACCGCCGCAGCATCTACATCTTCAGCCGCCGCAGCTTCCCGTACCCCGTCACGCAGAACTTCGATCCGGCCGACCCCAGCAAGCCGCACCACAAGCGCGATGTGACGACCACGCCGCTGCAAGCGCTGACGCTGTTCAACAGCGATGTGGTGTTCGACTGGTCGCAGGCGCTGGCCGGCCGTGTGATCAACGAAGCGGGCAACGACGAGAACGCGCAGCTGAACAAGCTCTACGAGATCCTGTTCGCGCGCCGTCCCGACAAGTCCGAAACCGTCGCGCTCAAGGCCTTCCTGGCCAACGAGCAGATCGTGATCAAGCAGAAGGCCGCATCGGGCAGGTTCGACGTGGCCATTCCTGAAGGCCTCAAGGACACGAAGAACTTCGACCCCGTCAAGTCCGCGGCCTTCGTGGACCTGGTCCATACCGTCGCGAACTCCAACGACTTCGCCTACCGCTTCTAAGCCCACCACCACATCATCAAAAGATAAGGACACATCATGAGCAACGATTCACGTCGCGACTTCCTCCGCAATGCAGGTCTGGGTCTGGGGGGCGCGGCCCTGGGTGGCTTCATCCCCGGCGTGGGCGCGATCCAGGCTGCCACGGCGGCCGAGCTGATCGACCCGCTGGCACCGAAGCCGACGCATTTCCCGGCCAAGGTCAAGTCCATCATCTGGCTGCATCAGAACGGCGCGCCCAGCACGCTCGATCTGTACGACTACAAGCCCGACCTGGTCAAGCTGGCGGGGCAGGACATCCCGGCCTCCTTCCTCAAGGGCATCAAGACCAGCACGCAAGGTGGCGTGGGCAAGCTGTACGTGTCCAAGGACCGCACGTTCAAGCAATACGGCGAGAGCGGCGCCTGGTTCTCGAACCTGCTGCCCAACCTGGCCCAGCATGCCGACAAGATGACCTTCATCAAGTCGAGCACGACCGTGGGCGCCACGCACGACATCTCGATCCTCAAGCTCAACACGGGCGACCTGAATCCGGGCCGTCCTTCGCTGGGCGCCTGGATCACGTATGCGCTGGGTTCGGCCAACCCGGATCTGCCACCCTATGTGGTGATGTACAACGGCGACCGCGAGCCCCAGGCCGGTTCGGTCAACTGGAGCTCGGGCTTCCTGCCCGCCGTGTACCAGGGCACGGCCTTCCGCCCGGGCCCATCGCCGATCCTGTACCTCGATCGCCCGGACATCCGCGCCGAGCAGCAGCAGCGCAATTCGCTGGACCTGCTCAAGCGCCTGAACGTGCTGGGTGCCCAGCGTGCGCCTGGCGACACCGAGCTGCGTGCCCGCCTGCAATCGTATGAACTGGCCGACCGCATGCAGACCGCCGCGCCCGCCGCCGTGGACATCAGCAAGGAAACCGAGGCCACGAAGGAGCTGTACGGCATCAACGACAAGACCAGCCAGAGCTATGGCGAGGTGCTGCTGCGCGCGCGCCGTCTGGTCGAGCACGGCGTGCGTTTCATCCAGGTGGTGTCGGGCGCGCCCGAAGGCGTCGATCAAGACCGCCAGAGCTGGGATGCCCACAACGACCTGGACAAGAACCACGGCCTGATGGCCAAGATGGTGGACAAGCCCATCGCCGGCCTGCTGGCGGACCTGAAGTCGCGTGGCCTGCTGGAGTCGACGCTGGTGGTGTGGACCTCCGAGTTCGGCCGCACTTCGTATGGCCAGAGCGGCAACGGCCGTGACCACAACCCCTGGGGCTACACCCAGTGGCTGGCCGGTGGCGGCCTGAAGGCCGGCTTCACCTACGGCGAGACCGACGAGGTGGGCCTGCAAGTGGCCGACAAGGACAAGTCCGTGGACACCTACGACCTGCACGCCACCGTGCTGCAACTGGCCGGCCTGGACCACCTCAAGACGACCTTCCTCAACAGCGGCCGCTCCGAACGCCCGACAGTGGTGTACGGCAAGGTCATCAAGGACATCCTGGCTTGACGATGCGAAAGAAGTTGACGATTGCGTTCATCGGTCTGGCGCTCATCGGCGGCGTGGTGCGCGCCGCCGATGGCGAGCTGGACATGGACCTGATGCAGACCATCGAGGACACGAACAAGAGCATGGCCTCCAACATCGCCACGCAGAACGCGGAGGCCAGCACGGCCGATGCCAAGGAGCTGCAGGCCTTGTTCGGCAAGGTCGAGGCCCACTTCGTGAGCAAGGGCGATGCCGCCGATGCCGTCGACCTGTCTCGCAAGAGCAAGGAGCTGGCGGGCGCGATCATCAAGTCCGTGGCCGAGAAGGACTTCTCGACAGCGTCTGATTCGGCGACGACCTTGTCGCGCACGTGCAGAACCTGCCACACCTTCTACAAGAAGTCCTGAAGGGGCCGGCCTGTTTTGAAATCAGTGATCCATACCGTGTTCGCGGCCGCGTTCCTCGTGTCTTCCGCCATGGCCGCGCCAGGCAATGCGAAGGCACGGGGCGCGGCACCCAAGGAAACCAGACCAGCGCAGGCGCAAGGCAATGCCGCGCTGGGCAAGGAGAAGGCTGAATCGGAACGTTGCGTGGAATGCCATGGCGTGGACGGCAATGGCGTCAGCGCGGAAGGCAAGTTTGCCAAGCTGGCGGGGCAGTACCCGGACTACATCCTCAAGCAGATCCGGGACTTTCGCTCAGGGGCCCGCAAGCACGACCAGATGGCGATCATGGCGCGCAGCGTGGAAGACGACGATGTGCGCGACATCGCGGCCTATTTCAGCGGCTTGCCGCGCATGAACGGCCAAGGTGGCGAGCTGCATGAACTGGGAAAGGACCTGTTCGAGAAAGGCGATGCGGCCCGGGGTGTGCTGGCCTGCGCGACCTGTCATGGCGACAAGGGCAAGGGCGTGGCGGGCCAGGCCCTGGGGCCGGTGATCGGTGGGCAGGAGTGGCGCTACCTCGACAAGCAGCTGCGCGACTGGCGCGCGGGCGAGCGGCGCAACAGCGCCGATGGCGTCATGAACAAGGTCACGAACGCCCTGACAGACAAAGAGATCGAAGCGCTGGCGGATTACCTGTCCGGCATCTGAAGCAAACAAGAACTGGAGAACGAGCATGAAACCAAGCATCACATCGGGCGTGACACGGGCGATCGCCGCGGGGCTGGTGTCCGCGCTGATGGCGGCGCCATCGTGGGCCGCCTTGAAAGAGGGCGATGCCGCGCCCGATTTCAACCTGCAGGCATCGCAGGCCGGCAAGGCCTTCAGCTACTCGCTGAAGGACGCGCTCAAGAAGGGGCCGGTCGTCGTGTACTTCTACCCCTCGGCCTACACGGGCGGCTGCAACATCCAGGCGCACACCTTCGCCGTGAACGCCGACAAGTTCGCGGCGGCGGGCGCGTCGATCATCGGCGTCTCGCTGGACAGCATCAAGCGCCTCAATGACTTCTCGGCCGACCCCGAGTACTGCGCCGGCAAGATCGCCGTGGCATCGGATGCCGATGGCAAGGTCTCCAAAGGCTTCGACCTGTCCGTGGCCGACATCCCGGCGGGCCGCAAGGACACGCGCGGCGTCGAGATCGACCATGGCCGCGTGGACCGCACGACCTTCATCGTCACGCCGGACGGCAAGGTCGCGGCGACGGTTGGCGGCCTGCCGCCCGCCGCCAATGTGGAAAAAGCCCTGGAGATCGTTCAGGGCCTGAACGGCAAGGCCGCCGACAAGAAGTCCTGACCAAGGGCTGTCGGGCACACGAAGCTGGAGAGGAAACAAGTCATGAACGCACATCACATGGCGCGCAAGGCCTGGCTGGCGGTGGCCGTGTCCGGCCTGTTCGCATCGCTGTCGATGCCGGCGCTGGCGCAGGACAAGGCCGCCACATCCGCGATAGCCACGGCCTCCACCGCCTGGACCACGCCGGCGATCGCGGGCGTGGTCCAGGCGGGCACGAAGATCGAGCTCATCAAGGAAGGCTTCACGGGCACCGAAGGCCCGGTGACCTTGCCCGATGGCAGCCTGATCTTCACGGAAACGCAGGCCAACCGCGTGACCCGCATCGCGCCGGACGGCTCGACATCGACCTTCGTCGAGGGCAGCAACGGCGCCAATGGCCTGGGCTTCACGCCCAATGGCGATCTGTACGCCGTGCAGGTGCTCAAGCCGCGCGTGGGCATCATCTTCCCGTCGCCCAAGGTCAAGACGCTGGCCGATAACTACGAGGGGCTGCCCTTTGGCCGGCCCAATGACCTGGTGGTCGATCAGCAGGGCAATGTCTTCTTCACGGACTCGGGTGCCAACGCGCCCGCGGCTGGGCAGGGTGCTTCCGCGCCCGTGGCCACGGCCAAGCCGGCGGTCTACCGCATTTCGAGCAAGGGCGAGCTCAAGCGCCTGGCCTTTGATATCGAGCGCCCCAACGGCATCCAGCTCAGCCCGGACGAGAGGGTGCTCTACGTGGCCAATACCCTGGGCGAGTACCTGCTTGCTTACGACCTGCGCTCCGATGGCAGTGTGGGCGAGCGCCGCAACTTCGCCAGGCTCGATGGCTGGCGCAAGACGGAAACCGGCGGCAGCAGCGGGGCCGATGGCCTGGCCGTTGACGATGCCGGGCGCGTGTATGTAGCCTCCAACACGGGCATCCAGGTGTTCAGCAGCAAGGGCGAGGCCCTGGGCACGATCACCTTGCCCAAGCAGCCCCAGAACCTGGCTTTCGCCGGCGAGGACAAGAAGACGCTGTACGTCGTCGGCCGCGGCGCCGCCTACCGCATCGCCGTGCTGACACCGGGCGTCAGCGGCCGTGCCAAGTGAGCGCGGCCGCCTTCATCACACAAGGAACCACGAGAATGACACGCAAGACCGCTCAAGACTTCGCACCCGAGGTGCTCAAGCTGTTCGACCAGTACGTGCATGGCCTGCTGGACCGCCGCGGCTTTCTGCAATCGGCCGGCAAGTACACGGCGGGCGCCGTCGGTGCCGAACTGCTGCTGGCCGAGCTCAGCCCCAACTTCGCGCAGGCCGAGCAGGTCACGCCCGATGACAAGCGCATCAAGGCCGAGTACATCGAGATCCCTTCGCCGCAGGGCTACGGCAAGCTGAGGGGCTATCTGGTGCAGCCCGCGCAGGCCAAGGGCAAGCTGCCGACCGTGCTCGTCGTGCACGAGAACCGTGGCCTGAACCCGCACATCGCCGACATCGCGCGGCGCCTGGCGCTGGACAACTTCATCGCCTTCGCCCCCGATGCGCTGTACCCGCTGGGTGGCTACCCCGGCGATGAAGACAAGGCGCGCGAGCTCTTCACCAAACTCGACCAGACCAAGACCCGCGCGGACTTCCTGGCCGCCGCCGCCGCGCTCAAGGCCCTGCCGCAAGGCAACGGCAAGGTGGGCGTTGTCGGTTTCTGCTATGGCGGTGGCATCGCCAACTACCTGGCCACGCAGATCCCCGATCTGGCCGCGGCCGTGCCGTTCTACGGCGCGCAGCCCGCCGAGGACGACGTGGCGCGCATCAAGGCGCCATTGCTTTTGCAGTACGCCGGCGACGACGAGCGCATCAACGCGGGCTGGCCCAAGTACGAAGCGGCCTTGAAGAAGGCCCATGTGCCGTACGAGGCCTTCGTCTACCCGGGCGTGCAGCACGGCTTCAACAACGACACGACCCCGCGCTACGACGCGGCGGCCGCCAAGCTGGCCTGGCAGCGCACCACCGATTTCTTCAACAAGCATCTGCGTGCATGAGGCCACGAGCCTGAATTTCCCCCCACACCCGGGCAGCCGCCCGGGATGTCATTCAAGCGAAACCGAAGGAAGCAAACTGATGAACAAGCGTCTCAAACACATCGCCGCCACTGTCGCCGCAGTCGGTGCCCTGGCCGCCGCGGCCACGGCCGTGGCCCAGCAAGCGCCCAAGCCCGAGCAACTGATCAAGTGGCGCCAGTCCGCCTACCAGTTGCTGGCCTGGAACACGGGGCGCATCAAGTCCAACGTCGATGGCCAGTACAACAAGGACGATGTGATCAAGGCCGCCAACACGATCGCCGCCATCGCCAACTCCGGCCTGGGCGGCTTGTTCGCACCCGGCACGGAAACAGGCAAGGGCTGGCATGACACGGCCGTCAAGCCCGAGCTGTTCACCGACAAGAAGGCGGGCGAAGACGCGGCCGCCTTCAACAAGGAAGCCAACGAGCTGGCCAAGGTCGCGCTGGGCGGCGACGCGGCGGCCGTGAAGGCGCAGCTCGGCAAGCTGCAAGGCACCTGCAAGGCCTGCCACGACGACTTCCGCAAGAAGGACTGAGCCATGCCGACGAAGTACAAGCTGGCGGCCCTGGCCGCTGTCATGGGCTGCGTCGGCGCCGTCCAGGCGCAGACGGCCGCGCCCGCGACATCGCCAGCCGCCGATTTCAGCTTCTTCGTGACCAGCGCCGGCCTGGGCAAGGGCGCTGATCTGGGTGGCCTGGCCGGCGCGGACGCGCATTGTCAGAAGCTGGCCGCATCGGCCGGCGCGGGCGCCAAGACCTGGCACGCCTACCTCAGCACGCAGGCGCGCGAGGGCCAGCCGGCCATCAACGCCCGCGACCGCATCGGCACCGGCCCTTGGTACAACGTCAAGGGCGCCCTGGTCGCGCGCGATGTGGGCCATCTGCATGGCGACACGCTGGACGAAGCCCGCATCGGCAATGCCTTGAACTGGGCCACGGCCCTGACGGAGAAGGGCGATTCGGTCAAGCGCGCGGGCGACCAGCCCAACCAGCACGACATCCTGACCGGCTCCCTGCCGGACGGCCGCGCCTTCGCCTCGGACGGCCCCGACCGCACCTGCAAGAACTACACGAGCAGCGCGGCCGATGGCTTCGTGCAAGTGGGGCACTTCGACCGCACGGGTGGGGTGCCCACCGCCTTGTCATGGAACTCGGCCCACCCCAGCCGTGGCTGCGGCCAGGACAACCTGGTCAGCACGGGCGGGGCGGGCCTGCTGTATTGCTTCGCCGTCAGATAACGAGGTCGACACCGTTCGAGCCTGGATGGGCAGGGCCTGAGGCCTTGCCCATTTCTTTGTCTTTGTTTGTTTTTCCAAGAGGGGCTCGCGGGCCTTATCCCTGATGTGGATCGTTCAAGTCGCGCTGCGACGTCCTTACACCTTCATCGTGGCCGCGTTGCTGATCCTGCTGGCGACGCCCTTCATGCTGCGCCAGACGCCCGTCGACGTCTTCCCTGAGATCGACATCCCGGTCGTCGCCATCCTGATGAGCTACAACGGCTTGTCGGCCAAGGAGATGACCGACCGCATCACCACGTCCATCGAGCGCAACCTGGCCAACTCGGTCAGCGACATGGAGCACACGGAGTCGCAGACGCTGGCCGGCATGACCGTGATCAAGGTCTTCTTCCAGCCGCAGGTGAACCAGGCCACGGCCATCGCGCAGGTGGTGGCGAGCACGCAGGCCTCGCTGCGCTCACTGCCCGCAGGCGCCACGCCACCCACGATCATCAAGTACAGCGCCACTGACCTGCCCATCTTGCAGCTCGGCTTCAGCAGCCCTCTGCGCAGCGAGCAGGAGCTCAACGAGCAGGCCTTCAACGTGCTGCGCTCCAAGCTGATCACCGTGCCCGGCGTGGCCGTGACGGCGCCTTATGGCGGGCGCTTCCGGCAAGTCTCGATCGACATCAACGGCCCGGCGCTGGCCGCCCGTGGCCTCACGGCCGTCGACGTGGTCAACGCCCTGAGCGCGCAGAACCTGACGCTGCCATCGGGCTCGGCCAAGATCGGCGCGCAGGAGGTGAGCGTGGCGCTCAACGGCTCGCCGTCGAGCATGGCGGCGCTGGGCGACATCCCGATCACGACGGTCAACGGCGCGACCGTGTACGTGCGCGACGTGGCCCAGGTGCGAGACGGCTACCAGCCGCAGACCAATGTGGTGCGCCGCGATGGCGAGCGCGGCCTGTTGATGACCGTGCTCAAGAACGGCGGCGCCTCGACGCTCGACATCATCGACACGATCCGGCGCGAGCTGCCCAAGGCCGTGCTGGCCCTGCCCGAGGACATCACGGTGACGCCGCTGGCCGACCAGTCGGTGTTCGTGGGCGCGGCGATCAAGTCGGTCGTGCACGAGGCGCTGATCGCGGCGGCGCTCACGGCGGCCTTGCTGCTGCTCTTTCTGGGCAACTGGCGCAGCACGGCGATCATCGCGGTCTCGATCCCGCTGTCCATCCTGTGCTCGCTGTTCGTGCTGCACCTGATCGGCCAGAGCATCAACATCATGACGCTGGGCGGGCTGGCGCTGGCCGTGGGCATCCTGGTCGACGACGCGACCGTCGAGATCGAGAACGTCGAGCGGCACCTGCACATGGGCAAGCGGCCGCACCAGGCCATCCTCGATGGCGCGGCCGAGATCGCCGGGCCCGCCTTCGTGGCCACGCTGTGCATCTGCATCGCCTTCGTGCCGATGTTCTTCTTGACGGGCGTGGCGGGCAAGTTGTTCATCCCGCTGGCCGAGGCCGTCGTGTTCGCGATGCTGGCGTCCTATGTGCTGTCGCGCACGCTCGTGCCGACGCTGGTCATGTACCTGATGCAGCACCAGGCGCGTCATGCCGAAGCGGCCAGGCAGGCGCCCGGCAGATGGCGTCGCATCCACCTGGCCTTCGATGCGTGGTTCGAGCGGATGCGGCAGGGCTACACGGTCGTGCTGGCCGCGCTGCTGCAGCGCAAGGTCCTGTTCGGCGGCGGCTTCCTGGCGTTCTCGCTGCTGTCAACGGGCTTGTACACGGTGCTCGGGCAGGACTTCTTCCCCGTGGTGGATGCGGGGCAGATCCGCCTGCATGTGCGGGCGCCACTGGGCACGCGCCTCGAAGAGATGCCGGCCTTCGTCGACCAGGTCGAGGCCCAGGTGCGCCAGACCATCGGCAAGGAAGATGTGGCCAGCACCGTCGACATCGTCGGCGGCCCCTACACGCCCTACAACACGCTCTACAACAGCAACGGCACTTTCGACAGCAGCGACGTCGAGATCATGGTCACGCTGAACCGCGAGCACAAGCCGACCGCCGATCACATCCGGGCCTTGCGACGGGCCTTGCCCCGGGCCTTTCCCGGCAACGAGTTCTACTTTCAACCCGCCGACATGATCAGCCAGACGCTGAACTTCGGCGTCAGCGCGCCCATCGACATCCAGATTCAGGGCGTCAAGACGGCCGAGAACCTGGCCGTGGCCAGCGAGTTGCTCAACCAGATCAAGCAGGTGCCCGGCGCCGTCGACACGATGCTCTACCAGCGCTTCAACCGGCGCGCGCTCAGCCTCGAGATGGACCGCTCCAGCCTGGCCCAGACCGGCCTCGTGGCGCGCGATGTGGCGCAGAACGTGATGGTCTCGCTCAGCTCGAGCTTTCAGACCGCGCCCACCTACTGGCTCAACGAAGCTAACGGCAACGTCTACAACGTGTC
This sequence comes from Chryseolinea sp., assembly GCA_049840655.1. Taxonomy (GTDB): domain Bacteria; phylum Bacteroidota; class Bacteroidia; order Cytophagales; family Cyclobacteriaceae; genus Chryseolinea. The sequence continues at coordinate 48,488 of JASGJX010000018.1, read as the reverse complement.
CGTGCAGACGCCGCAGCAGGACATCGACAGCCTGGGCGCGATGCTGAGCATCCCGGTCAATGCGCCGAGCAATGGCGTGCAGGCGCGCGATCCGCAGCTGCTGGGCAACTTCGTGCAGGTCAAGTCCAGCAGCCAGCAAGGCAATGTCTCGCACTTCAACATCGTGCCCGTGATCGACCTCTATGCCAGCGTCGATGGGCGCGACCTGGGCAGCACCTATGCCGACATCGAGAAGCTCGTGGACAAGGCGCGCGCCAAGCTGCCGCGCGGCTCCGAGATCACGGTGCGCGGGCAGATCCTGACGCTGCAGTCGTCCTTCGTGGCGCTGGGTTGGGGGCTGGCGCTGGCCATCGTGCTGGTCTACATGCTGATCGTGGTGAACTTCCAGTCGTGGCTGGATGCGCTGATCATCATCACGGCGCTGCCCGCCGCGCTGGCCGGCATCGCGTGGATGCTGTTCCTGTCGGGCACGCCCTTGTCGGTGCCGGCCTTGACGGGCGCGATCATGACGGTCGGCGTGGCCACGGCCAACAGCATCCTGGTCGTGTCGTTCGCGCGCCAGCGCCTGGCCGCCGGCGTGCCTGCCGTGCGCGCGGCGCTCGAAGCCGGCTCGACCCGCCTGCGCCCCGTGCTGATGACGGCGTTGGCCATGGTCATCGGCATGGTGCCCATGGCCTTGGGCCTGGGCGAGGGCGGCGAACAGAACGCGCCCCTGGGCCGCGCCGTGATCGGCGGCCTGTGCTTCGCGACCATGTCCACGCTGGTCTTCGTGCCGCTTGTCTTTGCCGGTGTGCACCGATGGCTGCAGGCGCGCGCGCCTTTGCCCGACGCCCGCACCGCCGACTCACCCTTGCCTGATCCCTCACCGCTATGAGCCAAAACCCCGGCCACAACCCCGATTCTCCGAACATCGATTCGCCGAACATCGATTCGGTCGCCCCCGCGCATGCTCCCAACAGGCCGATCAAGCCCATTCGGCGCGCCCGACAGGCCGGCCTGGTCGCGCTGGCGCTCTTGCTCAGCGGCGCGGGCGTGCGCACCTATGTCAACGTCGTGCATGCGAAGACGGTCGAGTCGAGCACGCGGGACAACGCCCTCAAGACCGTGCTCTTCACCTATCCGAAGGCCGCGCCGGGCCAGCGCACGGTGGCCTTGCCCGCCACGCTGCGGGGGCGCAACGAGGCGGCCATCTACGCCCGCACCAACGGCTACGTGAAGGCCTGGTACAAGGACATCGGCGACAAGGTGCGCAAGGGCGATGTGCTGGCCATCATCGACACGCCCGAGGTCGACCAGGACCTGGCCCAGGCCCAGGCCTCGCAAGCGCAGATCAAGGCGCGCCTGGCCTTGACCGAGTCCTCCCTGCAGCGCTGGGAAGGCCTGCGCAAGAACGACGCCGTGTCGCAGCAGGAGCTCGACGAGCGCCGTGCCGCGCAGCAGCAGGCACTGGCCGATCTGGCCGCGGCCCAGGCCAATGTGCTGCGCCTGCAGCAACTGCACGACTTCGGCCGCATCACGGCGCCTTTCGATGGCGTGCTGGTGCGCCGTGGTGTCGATGTGGGGGCATTGGTCAGCTCGGGCAGCGCCACCAATACCAAGGAGCTGTTCTACCTCGCGCAGACCGACGCGCTGCGCCTGACCGTGGCCGTGCCGCAGTCGTATGCGGGCGACGTGGCCGTGGGCAAGGGGGTCACGGTCAAGTTGCTCGAGAAGCCCAATGCGCCCGTGAAGGGCGAGATCGCGCGCGTCTCGGGCGGGCTGGACGTGGCCACGCGCTCCATCCAGGTCGAGGTGGCCTTGTCGAACAAGGACGGCAAGCTGCTGCCCGGCGCCTATGTGGAAGTGGTGCTGCCCTTGAGCGGCGGCGCCAAAGCCTTGCTTGTGCCGCCCAACACGCTGCAGTTCCGCCAGGATGGCGCGCGCGTGGCCGTGCTGGGCGAAGGCGACAAGATCGGGCTGCGGCAGGTCAAGCTCGGGCGTGACCTGGGGCGGGCGGTCGAGGTGGTCGCGGGCCTGTCGCCCAAGGACGCCGTGGTGCTCAACCCGCACGACACGATCGAGGAGGGCGAGCGCGTGCTCAAGCGCGAGGCGCCCGCCGAGCCAAAGGCCGAGGGCAAGCCTCAGCGCCCGTGAGCGCGCATCGCGCCGCATATCGATCTACGAAATCGTCGCTTTGCCATCCGGCTGCTGGTCCATACAGTCTCGTCCAAGGTTGCAGACAGACTTTGGACGAACACATGACATTGCAGGCCAGCCAGCTCGCCTACGCACGCGGCAATCGCAAGCTTTTCGCGGATCTGGGCTTTGAGATCAAGGCCGGCGAGGCGCTGCATGTGGCCGGCCGCAACGGCAGCGGCAAGACCAGCCTGCTGCGCGTGCTGTGCGGCCTGGCGCAGCCGATCAGGGGCAGCGTGAGCTGGCAGGGCCGGCCCATCGCCAGGCAGCGCGATTACTTTCACCACAGCCTCACCTACATCGGCCACGGCGTGGGCCTGAAAGACGACCTCACCGCCTGGGAGAACGTGCAGATCGGCGCCTTGCTCGCCGGCCGCGCCTGCACGCGCACGCAGGCCCATGACGCGCTCGCGCAGTTCGGCCTGAGCGAGCGGGTGCATCTGCCTGCCAGGGTGTTGTCGCAAGGGCAGCGCCGCCGCGTCGTGCTGGCGCGCCTGGCCCTGCATGCGGGCGCCGACAGCCAGGGCCGCCTGCTCGTGCTGGACGAACCCTTCGTGGCGCTGGACCAGGAGTCGGTCTCCTTGCTCGCTGATGTGCTCATGCGCCAGCTGGCACGCGGCGCCACGCTGGTCTACACGACGCACCAGCCGCTGGCATTGAAGGCCAGTGCCATGCACGAACTGGTGCTGGGTGGCGCCCATGCCGACAAGCATGCCGCGAGCCCGACGACCGAGGCGGTTTGATGTGGGCGGTTTTCTCGGCCGTGGTCCGGCGCGACACCTTGCTGGCCTTCAGGCGCCGCGCGGACGTGCTGGGCACGCTGTTCTTCTTCCTGATGGCGGTGTCGCTGTTCCCACTGGGCGTGGGGCCCGAGCGCGAACTGCTGCGCACGATGGCGCCGGGCGTGCTGTGGGTTGCGGCCCTGCTGGCCGCGATGCTGTCACTGGGGCGCATGTTCGCGCTCGACCACGCGGACGGCACGCTCGAGCAACTGGTGCTGTCGCCCGAGCCCCTGCCCGTCATCGTGGCGGGCAAGGTGCTGGCGCACTGGCTGGTGTCGGGGCTGCCGCTCGTGGCGTTGGCGCCCGCGCTGGCCGTGCAGTTCGATTTGCCGGCGGATGCCATTGGCGTGCTGGTCGCCAGCCTCTTGCTGGGCACGCCCACGCTGAGCCTGATCGGCGGCATCGGCGCGGCGCTCACATTGGGCCTGCGCGGCGGCGGCGTGCTGCTGGCCTTGCTGGTCCTGCCGCTGTACATCCCGGTGCTGATCTTCGGGGCGGGCGCCGTGGGCGCGCAGGCCAGCGGCCTGGGCAGCACGGCGCATTTGCAACTGCTGGCCGGCCTGTTGCTCGCATCGAGCGTGCTGGCGCCCTGGGCGATCTCGGCCGCCCTGCAGGTCGCCATGGACTGACCGCCATCGCTTGAACACCAGAAAGACTCGCATCGTGGGACTCACCGCATTGGCATCCTCTTCGCAACCAGGCCGCGCGCGCAAGGCCGGCGGCCTGGCATGGCTGTGGCAGTACGCCTCGCCGCAGCGCTTCTACCCCATCGCCGGCCGCCTGGTGCCCGTGTTCCTCGTCACGGCCTTGGTGCTGACCCTGGCCGGCCTGTACGTGGGTTTCTTCGTCGCGCCGACCGACCGCCAGCAGGGCGAGGCCTACCGCATCATCTTCGTGCACGTGCCGGCGGCCTGGCTGTCGATGCTGATCTATGTGGTGATGGCCTTCTGGGCCGGCCTGGGCTGGGTGCTCAACACGCGCCTGTCGTCGATGATGGCGCGCGCGCTGGCACCGACGGGCGCCTCGTTCACCTTCCTGGCGCTGTGGACGGGCGCGCTGTGGGGCAAGCCCACCTGGGGCACCTGGTGGGTGTGGGACGCGCGCCTCACGTCCGAGTTGATCCTGCTCTTCCTCTACATCGGCTTCATGGCCCTGCAGGCCGCCACGGACGATGCGCGCCGCGGCGACAAGGCCGGTGCCTTGCTGGCGCTGGTCGGCGTGGTCAACGTGCCCGTCATCTACTTTTCGGTGCAGTGGTGGAACACGCTGCATCAGGGCGCGTCCATCAGCTTCAAGGCCGCGCCGACCATGGCCAGCACCATGCTCATCGGCATGCTGCTCGCGTCGCTGGGCCTGTGGGCCTATGCCATCGCCGCCGCCTTGATGCGCCTGCGCAGCATCATCCTCGAGCGCGAAGTCGATGCCGATTGGGTGCGCCGCCTGCCTGAAGTGAACGCCGCATGGGCAAAGGACGCAGCATGAACTGGCACAACACGCATGAATTCTTCGCCATGGGTGGCTACGGCCTGTACGTGTGGGGCTCGGTGGGCACGGTCGCGGCCTTCGTGCTGGGCGAGCTGCTCGCCCTGAGATGGCGTCGCCAGGCGGCCTTGCAGCAAGGCAGGCCCGCATGAAGGCCCGGCACAAGCGCTTGACATTGGTGCTGACCGGCCTGGCCGCCCTGGGCCTGGCCGCGTGGTTCGTGCTGTCTGCCTTCCAGAAGAACCTGGTCTTCTTCTTCACGCCCAGCCAGATCGTGTCGGGCGCGGCGCCCGCGCAGCGCAGCTTCCGCGTGGGCGGCATGGTCGAGAAGGGCAGCCTGCAACGACTGCCCGATGGCATCACCTACCGCTTCGTCGTCACTGACATGGTCCAGAAAATCAACGTGCAATACAAAGGCCTGCTGCCCGACTTGTTCAAGGAAGGCAAGGGCGTGGTCGCGCAAGGCAAGCTCGGTGCGGACCACAGCTTCGTGGCCGACGAGGTGCTCGCCAAGCACGACGAGAACTACATGCCGCCCGAAGCCGCCTATGCGCTCAAGCAGGCCGACGCCAGCAAGGCGCCATCCTCGAAGGAGCAGCCATGACGCCGGAGTTGGGCAATGTGGCCTTGATCCTCGCTTTGGGCCTGGCCGCGCTGCTGGGCGTGCTGCCCATGTGGGGCGCGCACAAGGACGATGCCCGCTGGATGTCGCTGGCGCGGCCTTTGGCGGCGGGGCAGTTCCTGTTCGTGGCGTTGGCCTTCGGCATCCTCGTGGCGGCCTTCGTGGGCAATGATTTTTCCGTGAGCTACGTGGCGGCGAACTCCAACTCGCTGCTGCCGGTCTATTACCGCGTGTCGGGCACCTGGGGCGGGCACGAGGGCTCGCTGCTGTTGTGGCAGTTGATGCTCACGGGCTGGACGCTGGCCGTGGCCGTGTTCAGCCGCAGCCTGCCGCCGCAAACGGTGGCGCGCGTGCTCGGCGTGCTGGGCCTGATCAGCGTGGGCTTCCTGAGCTTCACGCTGTTCACGTCCAACCCATTCGAGCGTGGCCTGCCCGGGCCGCCCGATGGCCGCGACCTGAACCCGCTGCTGCAGGACTTCGGCATGATCGTGCACCCGCCCTTGCTCTACATGGGCTATGTGGGCTTCTCGGTCGCTTTCGCCTTCGCCATCGCGGCCCTGATCGGCGGCCATCTCGACGCAGCCTGGGCCAAGTGGTCGCGCCCCTGGACGCTGCTGGCCTGGACCTTCCTCACGCTCGGCATCCTGCTGGGCAGCTTCTGGGCCTATTACGAGCTGGGCTGGGGCGGCTGGTGGTTCTGGGACGCGGTCGAGAACGCGTCCTTCATGCCCTGGCTTGTGGGCACGGCGCTGATTCATTCGCTCTCCGTGACCGAGAAGCGCGCCAGCTTCAAGAATTGGACGGTGCTGCTGGCCATCCTCGCGTTCTCGCTGTCGCTGCTGGGCACCTTCCTGGTCAGATCGGGGGTGCTGACCTCCGTGCACGCCTTCGCGTCAGACCCTCGGCGCGGCCTGTTCATCCTCGTGTTCCTGCTGATCGTGATCGGCGGCTCGCTGGCCCTGTATGCCTGGCGCGCGCCCAAGGTCGGGCTGGGTGGGCGCTTCGCCTTGTTCTCGCGCGAATCGCTGCTGATGCTGAACAACGTCTTCCTGTTGGTCACGACGGGCACGGTGCTGCTGGGCACCTTGTACCCGCTGGCGCTCGATGCTTTCGGCCTGGGCAAGATCTCGGTCGGGCCGCCTTACTTCGAGGCGGTGTTCTTGCCGCTGATGCTGCCCGTGCTGTTGCTGATCGCGGTCGGGCCTTACGTGGCCTGGAAGCAGGGCTCGGTGCGCCGCGCCTGGCATGAGCTGCGCGGCGTGGCCCTCGTGTCCGTGCTGCTGGCCTTGGCCGTGGGCCTGGCCAGCAGGACATGGCCGGCGTGGCCACGGGCCTGCTGCTGGGCATCTGGATCGTCCTGGGCAGCCTGCAGCACCTGCGCAAACAGGTGCAGGCCGGGGCAGGGCGCACGGCGCTCGCGCAACGCTGGCGTGCCGTGCCGCGCGCCTTCTTCGGCATGGTCGTCGCGCACGTGGGCATCGGCGTCTTCGTGCTGGGCGTGACACTGGTCAAGGGCCTTGACCACGCGCAGGACGCCAGTGTCAAAGAAGGCGACACCGTGAGCGCCGGCGGCTACGCCTTCCAGTTCAAGTCGATGAGCAAGCTCAAGGGCCCCAATTACATCGCGGGCCGCGCCACCTTCGAGGTCAGCCGCGAAGGCCGGCACGTGGTCACGCTCTACCCGGAAAAGCGCTTCTACGTGGTCCAGCGCATGCCCATGACCGAGGCCGCCATCGACCGCGGCTTCACACGTGACCTGTACGTCTCGCTGGGCGAGGCCACGCCCGACGGCGCCTGGGGCGTGCGCGTGCAGGTCAAGCCCTTCATGGGCTGGGTGTGGGCGGCTTGCCTGCTCATGGCGCTCGGCGGCTTGCTGGCCGCGACCGACAAGCGCTACAGGCAGCGCGTTGCGGCGCGCCTGTCCCAGCACATCGACCCCAAGCCCGATGCCGAGCCCGCCGCACGCACAGCCATCCCGCCGCTGCGGCCCTCGCGAGCCATCACCTGATCCACCTGACGAGACAAGCACATGAAACGATACCTGCTGCCCCTGGCCTTGTTCCTCGCGCTGGCCTCCACGCTGGCGCTGGGCCTCAAGCGCCCCGATACGCAAGAGCTGCCATCGCCCCTGATCGGCCAGCCCACGCCCGCCTTCAGCCTGAGCCAGTTGGACGACGCACAAAAGCAGTTCAGCCCGAAGCACATGAACGGCCAGGTCTGGCTGCTCAATGTGTGGGCCTCGTGGTGCACCTCGTGTCGCCAGGAGCACGCCTTGCTCGTGGACTTCTCCAAGCAGGGCGTCGTGCCCCTCGTGGGCTTCAACTACCAGGACGAGCGCGAGGCCGGCCGCAAGTGGCTGAGCGAGCACGGCAATCCCTACCAGCTCACCGCTTTCGATGCCGACGGCCGCGTGGGCATGGACCTGGGCGTGATCGGTGTACCCGAGACCTTCGTGATCGACAAGCAGGGCCGCATCCGCTACAAGGTCACCGGCCCGATCACGCCCGAGGTGCTGAAAGGCAAGCTGCTGCCGCTGATCAAGGAGCTGCAGCGTGGCTGATGCATGGCGTCGTCATCGAGGCAGCATGAGGGCAGGGCTGCTGGCCTTGTCACTGCTGGCCGTCGCGGCACACGGCCATGCCGACACGCCGCCAGACCTCGATGAACACGTCAACCGCCTGACCTCCGAGCTGCGCTGCCTCGTCTGCCAGAACCAGACCATCGCCGATTCGCAGGCCGAGCTGGCCGTGCAACTCAAGAAGGAAGTGCGCCAGCAACTGGCCCACGGCGCGACGGACCAGCAGGTGCGCGACTTCATGGTCCAGCGCTACGGCGACTTCGTGCTCTACCGCCCGCCCGTCAACGGCGCGACCTGGCTGCTGTGGGGCGGCCCGGCCTTGCTGCTGGCGCTGGGCGCCGCGCTGGCAGGCCTGCACTGGCGCGAACGCCGCGCGGCGTTCCAAGGCCAGCCCGATTCGATACTGCCTCCAGAGGAAGCCCAGGCATGACCTTCGCATTCACGGCTTTGGCCCTGCTCATGCTGACCACGGCCAGCTTGTTCATCGGCTTGCCCTTGTGGCGCACGGCATCCGGCGAGACCGCCAACACGCCGCCCAAGCGCTGGCCCGGCATCTACCTGATCACGGCCCTGGTGTTCGCATCGATCGGGCTGTATGCGGCCCTCGGCAACCCGGCCGCCATCGACCATGTGGCCGCGCCATCCCATGCCGAAGCACCCAATGCCGAGCCGCAAGACAAGCCGCAGGAAGCGGACGTGAACCAGGCGCAGATCGAAGGCATGGTCGCCCGCCTCGCGCAGCGCCTGCAAACGCAGCCCAACGACCCGGCTGGCTGGCGCATGCTGGCCAAGTCCTATGAAACACTGGGTCGCTTCGACCAGGCCGTGCAGGCCTACCAGAAGCTGCTGAGCCTGAGCCCACCCGATGCCGACGTGCTCACCGACTACGCCGTGACCCTGGGCATGAGCAAAGGCCAGACCCTGGCGGGCGAGCCCGAGGCGGTCATCAACCAGGCCTTGAAGCTCAACCCCAAACACATCCAGGCTTTGGCCTTGTCAGGCAGTGCGGCGTTCGAAGAGCGCGATTACAAGCGGGCGGCCGCGCAGTGGCAAAAGCTGCTGGCCCTGATCCCGCCCGATGCCGACATGCGCGCATCGATCGAGCGCAACGTCGAGAAGGCCAAGGCGCTGGGCGGCTGAGGCACGCCCGACGCGTCACCTCAAGGCGCGGGGTTCGGGTAACGCTTGTGGATGGCCTCGATGCCGTCCAGCACCTCTTGAGGCAAGGTCACATGGACGCTGTCGAGGTTGGTGCGCAGCTGTTCCATGGTCGTCGCACCGATGACCGTGCTCGTGACGAAGTCGCGGCTGTTGACGAAGGCCAGCGCGCCCTGGCTCGGGTCGATGCCGTGCTGCTTGAACAGGTCCACATAGTTGCCCGTGGCCCGCGTGCTGTTGTCGTTCGTGTAGCGGCTGAAGCGCTCGAACAAGGTCAGGCGCGCGCCGGCAGGGCGCTGGCCCAGCAGGTACTTGCCGCTGAGCACGCCGAAGGCCAATGGCGAGTAGGCCAGCAGGCCCACGTCTTCGCGGATGGCGATCTCGGACAGGCCGATCTCGAAGCTGCGGTTGAGCAGGTTGTAGGGGTTCTGGATGCTGGCCACGCGCGGCAGCCCGGCGGACTCGGCCAGGTGCACATAGCGGCTCAGGCCCCACGGCGTCTCGTTGGACACGGCCACATGCCGCACCTTGCCGGACTTGACCAGCGCCTGCAGCGCGGCCAGCGTCTCTTCGATGGGCGTGGCCTGCTCGTCCTTCACGTGCGTGTAGCCCAACTGGCCGAAGTAGTTGGTGCTGCGGTCGGGCCAGTGCAACTGGTACAGGTCGATGTGGTCGGTCTGCAGGCGCCTGAGGCTCAGCTCGACGGCCTCGAACAGGTTCTCGCGCGTGAAGGCCAGGCGCCCGTCGCGCACATGGCCGGGGCGCGCGGCCTGGCGCGAAGGCCCCGTGGCCTTGGTCGCCAGCACGATGTCCTTGCGGCGCCCGGTCTTCTTCAGCCACGTGCCGATGATCTGCTCGGTGCGGCCCTGCGTCTGTGGGATGGGCGGCACGGGGTACATCTCGGCCGTGTCGATCAGGTTGATGCCGGCCGCGAGCGCCGCATCGAGCTGCTCATGGGCCTGGGTCTCGGTGTTCTGCTCGCCCCAGGTCATCGTGCCCAGGGCCAGCACACTCACGTTCAGGCCGGTGCGGCCGAGAGGGCGGTATTGCATCGTGTGTCCTTGTCGAGTTTGGGTTGCGCCTGGCGGCACGCTCGGAGCCTGCGCAGCTTACCAAAAGCGGTTTGGCCGAGCAGAAATGGGCTTGGCCTCAGCACGATAAAATTCAACGCGTGCTGTTCATACACTGAAAATCATGGATTGGGTTCCCACCGTCTTCATCGTGTTCAAGGTTCTCGTGCTGAGCACGGGCATGTTCTACGCCATCAAGTGGCATTACGACCAAGGCAGAAAGGAGAAGGGGAAAGAGAAACTGAGCGCCGTGCTCAGTGCGAGCGGAAAAGCGGCTGCTGTCTTCGTGCTCTTGCTCCTGGCCCTGTTGTTCCTCACCTTCCGCTTGGGCAGGATGCTCGGTTTGGACTTGACCTTCCCCTGACAGGCCCGCCGACGTGACACCGGCGGTGCAAAGCCGCCTTCAGGCTGTCTCGGATGGTGTCCATGGCCGTGACTGTCGTGGCCGCGCGGGCGTCTGCCACTCGGGGTAAACGCTTTCCTCGCAAACCCTGGCTCTGTCGATGTCCTGACATTTCGACCTAACCATTGTGGGCAGGATGCGCATGCGTCGCGAAGCACGAAGCCCATGGCGCACCCAAGAATGCCAACTTGAGACCTAGGAGAAATCAATGTCTTTCCGTCCCACAGCCGTGCGCCTGCTCGCGTCAGCCGCCGTTGCCGCGCTCGCCGTTCCCTGCGTGGCCAGCGCCGCCACCACCACGCCGGACCCGTTCTACCAGTACACAGGCAGCACACCGCTGGCCAGCATCGCGCCGGGCACGGTCCTCAAGAGCCGCACGATCCAGGTCTACATCGCGGGCTTCAGCACCTCGGCCAAGGCCACGCAGATTGTTTACCGCTCGACGGACGCCCAGCAGCGCCCCACCGCGAACGTCACGACCGTCTTCACGCCGGACTGCACAGCGGGCACCACAGCCTGCGCGAACAAGGACAAGGTGATCTCGTACCAGTCGTTCTACGACTCGCTGAACCCCGAAGACTCGCCCTCGCGCGCCTTCGCGGGAGGCAAGCGCATCCCTGACGTGATCCCGGGCGTGGAGACGATCCTGTTCGGTTCTTACGCGAAGAAGGGCTACACGATCATCATCTCCGACACAGAAGGCCAGCAAGCCGACTTCGCCGCCGGCCCCGAGTATGGCTACAACACGCTGGACTCGATCCGCGCCGCATTCAATGCGCCCGCCATCGGCCTGAGCCGCAACGCCAAGGTCGCCATGATGGGCTACTCGGGCGGCGCCATCGCCACCGAATGGGCCGCCGAGCTGGCCCCGACCTACGCGCCTGACCTGAGCGGCAACCTCATCGGCGCCACCTTCGGCGGCACGCTCGTGAGCCCCGAGCACAACCTGACCTACGTCGAAGGCGCGCCCATCTGGGGCGGCGTGATGCCCATGGCGGTCGTCGGTGTCTCGCGCTCGTATGGCATCGACATCCAGAAGTACCTGACGCAGCGTGGCCTGGACGTCTACAACCGGATCCAGAAAGCCTCGATCGCCTACGTGCTCGCCCAATACGGCAACGTGACCTGGAAGGACCTCGTCAAGCCCGAGTACCAGGACCGCACCAAGCTCGAGGAGTACGTGACGGCCGTGAACAAGGTCATCATGGGCACGGGCGGCACGCCGACCATCCCGCTGCAGATCGGGCAGGGCACGGGCGGCAACCTGGAAGGCACCAAGCCCTCGCCGATCTGGGGCAAGGGCGACGGCGTGATGCTGGCGGGCGACGTGCGCTCGCTGGCGCGGCAGTACTGCGCCCAGGGCGTGAAGGTTCAGCACAAGGAATACGGCACCAGCCACTTCCTGAGCATCATCAGCTGGCTGCCCGCGGCGACGGCCTGGATCGATGACCGGTTCGCGGGCAAGGCTGCGCCTGAGAACTGCGCGAGCATCGCGCCGGGCAATTCGTTGGAGCCGCTGGTTTACGCGCCTTGAGCCGTTGAGTGGTGGGCGTCGACGGGCTTGCGTCGACGCCAGCAGCATCACCACATCCGCAGCGATGATGACCACGAAGGCCATGCCCAGACACCGCTGATGACCATGTTCATGCGCAGGAATCGAGGCAGCGTCCACACCTCTCGCGGTGCCTGCTGGCGCGCATAAGGCAGCGTGAAAGGGCGGCGCAGCAACAGTGACAGCAGCACGATCGCCAGCAAGCCGCTGTCGATGTACAGCCGCACCAACAGCACTGACCAGTTCACGCTGGCGATGACGGCCAGCCCGGCCAGTCCGTTCATCTTCGTTCTCCTTGGGTTGACGGGCGGCGGCTTCAGGCCGCGGCGAAGATATCGTCGAGCCAGGCGCAGCATTCCTGTACCAGCCGCAGCCGGTTGTTGACCTGGCAGTGGCCATCGGCGCCGCTGGCCGCGTCGAGCAGCACGTAGGCCTTGTGCTCCGAGCGGATCTCGCTGTGCCACGCCTGGGCTTGCTGCGCGAAGACCTGCGAGTCGCCGGTGCCGACGATCGAGAGGAAGGGCACGGTCACGCGCGTGGGGTCGGCCTGCATCGCCGCCGAGCGGGCGACGAATTCTTGGGGCGTGCGCGCGCCGGCCTTCCACATCGACACCTCGCGGCTGCGCTGTGCGGCCTGGGTGGGTGGCACGGCGTTGTCCAGCTTCGCCTTGGCCATGGCTGCCTCGATGGTCAGGCGGAACAATTGACCTGGGTTGGGAAAGGGCGTGCTGGCGATCACGGTCGCCAGGCGGGTCTCGTGGCCAGCGGCGCGGATGACGAAGTAGCCGCCCAGGCTGATGCCCATCAGCGCGATGCGGCCTGGCTGCGCGCCGAAGCGGGCGATCAATTGGTCGATCACCGCCGAGATCGGCTTCTCGGCCTCGGCTTCCCAATGCAAGCCTTCAGCCTGCGTGATGCCCTGGCCCGGCAGATCGACCATCGCGACAGAGTAGCCACGGCCGAGCAGGTTGCGACCAGTGCCGAGGAAGAGGTCTTCGAAACAGGTGTCGGCGCCGCCGATGATCAACAGCACTGGCGCATCCGGGTTCGCGTTCTGAAAGTAGGCGCCGGGCAACTGCTTGCCGGCATAGGGCGTCGAGAAGAAGGTGACAGGCATGTCGAGTTCGTCCATCGCGGCTGCGAAGGCGCGCTTGTGGCGCGCGTAGAGCTTGCCGAACGTGTCGGTCGCGCCGGCGAACTGCCAGGCCGAGCGGAAGCTCGCAAAGGCCTTCAGGCGCGTCTCGCCAGCGATGCGGCGGTGCCCGCGCGCTTGCCAGCTGTCGGCCAGGGCCTCCTGCGCTTCGCCATAGGCGGCGAATGAACGGACCCAGCTGTCGGCGTCGCCATCGACGATGGTCGACGCGATGTGGAAGGCCTGGCCGATGTCGAGCCCGCCAGTGGGACCGAAGCCGAGCGCGGACATGAAGAAGAGGTCCATGTCGGCGTCGTCGAAGCAGTATTTGCGGCCCAGGCGCTGGTCGGGGCGTTGGCTGGTGGTGTCGGTGGCGGTGTTCATCAGGATCTCCAAGGGTTGCGGTATGTCGATGAACGCAATAATATGAGCAATGCTCATGTTTTGAAACTCGCGTTCGATGACACCCATCGCCCGGAAGGAATCCATTGAAAATCAAAAGGTTACGCGTCGCGCGCCACGCCAGGCCCGCTCGCTGCACAAGGTCGAGCTCATGTTGGAGGCGGCGATGCAGCTGATCGACAAGGGCAGCATCGAGACGCTGACGACCAACGCCGTGGCGCAACAAGCCGGCGTCAGCATCGGCACGCTGTACCAGTACTTCGGCGACAAGCAGGCGCTGCTCGACGCGCTGGTCCAGCGCCACCTGGACACACTGGCGACGCGCGTGCAGGCGAGCCTCGATGAGGTCGGGCCGCGCGAGGCCGGCGGCCGCATCCGCGTGCTGGTGCGGTCGGTCATGGCGAGCTATGGCGGGCGTCGGCGTGTGCACCGGCAACTGATGACGCATGCCCTGTCTGGGCGACGCCCTGGCGCGGGGCTGATGCCGTTCTACGCGCAACTGGTGCAGCAGCTCGCACGCGACGGCGTACGCGGACCGGATGGCAAAGTGGCCCCTGTTACCGAGGCCCAGGCCTTCGTGATGACGCATGCCATCGCTGGTGTGCTGCGGGCGCTCGCTGCCAGCGAGAGTCACCCCCCGCCGGCGCAGGAGGTGGAGGATGCTTTGGTGCGGCTTGTGCTCGGCTTCGTGGGGCCGCGGTCATTGCCATGACGATGATCTTCGAAAGCTCAGCCTCGTTCAAGACAAGCAAGTCGTGGCACAAGAACTGGCTGAGCGTGCAATGCGCGGCCCAAGCCCAGCCTTGATTTCCAGGCTGGCTAAGATACCGCTTTGCGCAAACAGCTCAACATGACACGGCAGCAGATCTGGTCCCGCTGGACCTCGCTCGATTTCTGGATCACCTGGGGCGGGTCCGCCGTCCTCATCATCGGCGCCTTCTGGCTCACCAGCCGCTACATCGCCCCCGCGCCGCCCAGCCGCGTCATCATGACGGTCGGCACGGAGGGCGGTGCCTACGAGCGCTTCGCCAAGGACATGCAGGAGGCCCTGGCCCAGAACGGCATCAGGCTCGAGCTGCGCACCACCCACGGCGCCAAGGAAGACCTTGCCTTACTCAATGACCGCTCGTCCGGTGTCACCGTGGCCGTCGTGCAGGGCGGCGTGGCCACCGATGCCGACAATGTCGACCTCATGAGCCTGGCGGCCCTCTACCGCGAGCCCGTGTGGGTGTTCTACCGCCAGGGCCTCAAGCTCGACCACTTCAGCGCGCTGAAAGGCCATCACATCTCCATCGGGCCTGAAGGCAGCGGCGTGCGGGCCTTGTCCCTGCAACTGCTCGAGGCCAACGGCATGGATGGCAAAAATACGCGCCTCGAAGACCTTTCTTCCGAAGACGCGGCCCAGCAGCTCCTCGACAAGAAGCTCGATGCCATCGTGGTCGTCGGGGCGCCCGAGTCCAACCTCGTGGGCAAGCTGATCCGCGAGCCGGGCCTGCGCCTGCTCGACTTCACGCAGGCCGAGGCCTATTCGCGCAAGCTGCCTTTCCTCACGCACATCGTGCTGCCCATGGGCAGCTTCGACCTGGCGCGCAACATCCCCGACCACGATGTGGACCTCGTCGCGCCCACGGCCAACCTCGTCGTGCGCGACGACATCCATCCCGCCCTGATCGATGTGCTGATGGATGCGGCCACCGACATCGCCGGCGACGCGGGCATGCTGCGCCGCGAAGGCGAATTCCCTTCGCCCAAAGGCGTCGACATCGCCCTGAGCAATGACGCCGACCGCTACATGAAGAACGGCCCGTCCTTCCTGCACAAGCACCTGCCGTTCTGGATCGCCGTGTGGGCCGATCGCCTCGTCGTGCTGCTGATCCCATTGGTGGCCGTGCTGCTGCCCGTGATGCGGCTGGCGCCCGCCGTGTACGCCTGGCGCATCAAGTCGCGCATCTACCGCTGGTACGGGCGCCTCAAGCAGCTCGAGTTCGAGCTCGACCTCGAAGGCAGCCAGCTCGATGCCGCCGCGGCGCTGGTCCGTCTGGACGACATCGAGCGCGGCGTGAGCCACATCCGCACGCCACTGGCCTTCTCGGAGAACCTCTACAACCTGCGCGGCCACATCGAGCTGGTGCGCCAGCGGCTGAACAAGATGGCTTGACCTGCACGTTTGGCCTGTGCGGCATTTGCATATGCGAACCGTGGTCTTGGCAAGGCCGCGTGCTTCGGCTAGGGTGATCGATCGCGCGAACAACCCTTCACGAGGACGATCATGAGCAAGCCAGACTGGAAATTCGAGACGCTGTCGGTGCACGCCGGCCATTCGCCCGACCCGACCACCAAGGCCGTGGCCGTGCCCATCTACCAGACAGTGGCCTATGCCTTCGACAACGCGCAGCACGGCGCCGACCTGTTCGACCTCAAGGTGCCGGGCAACATCTACACGCGCATCATGAACCCGACGCAGGATGTGCTCGAGCAGCGCATCGCCGCTTTGGAGGGCGGCATCGGCGCGCTGGCGCTGGCCTCCGGGCAGGCCGCCGTGACCTACGCCATCCAGACCATCGCCGAGGCGGGCGACAACATCGTCTCGTCCACGGCCCTGTATGGCGGCACCTACAACCTCTTCGCGCACACGCTGCCGCAGTTCGGCATCGAGACCCGTTTCGCCGACCACCGTGATCCGGCCAGCTTCGAGGCCCTGATCGACGCGCGCACCAAGGCCATCTTCGTCGAGTCGCTGGGCAACCCGTCCGGCAACATCACCGACATCGCCCGCATCGCCGACATCGCGCACCGCCACGGCGTGCCGCTGATCGTCGACAACACGGTGCCGTCGCCTTACCTCAGCCGCCCCATCGAGCATGGCGCCGACATCGTCGTGCACTCGCTCACCAAGTACCTGGGCGGCCACGGCACGAGCCTGGGCGGCGCCATCGTCGATTCAGGCAAGTTCCCATGGGCCGAGCACAAGAGCCGCTTCAAGCGCCTCAATGAGCCCGACGTCAGCTACCACGGCGTCGTCTACACCGATGCCCTGGGCCCGGCGGCCTACATCGGCCGGGCGCGCGTCGTGCCGCTGCGCAACATGGGCGCGGCCATCTCGCCCTTCAACGCCTTCCTGATCCTGCAGGGCGTCGAGACCCTCGGCCTGCGCATGGACCGCATCAGCGACAACACGCTGAAGATCGCGCAGCACCTCAAGCGCCATCCCCGCGTGAAGTGGGTGAACTACGCGGGCCTCGAAGACCACGCCGAGTATCCGCTGGTCAAGAAGTACCTCTCGGGCAAGGCCTCGGGCCTGCTGACCTTCGGCGTGCCGGGCGGGCGCGAGGGCGGGGCGCGTTTCCTCGACAAGCTCGAGCTGTTCACGCGCCTGGTCAACATCGGCGACGTGCGTTCGCTGGCCACGCACCCGGCCTCGACCACGCACCGCCAGCTCTCGCCCGAAGAGCTGGCCAAGACCGGCGTGACCGAGGACACGGTGCGCCTGTCCGTGGGCATCGAGCACATCGACGACCTCATCGCGGACATCGACCAGGCCCTGCAGGAGGCCTGATCTCAGCGCGACCTGACACCGCTGCTCAGGCGATACAGGACGGACACGAGCAGGTCGATGTCCGCGCAGTTGTTGTAGAACGCCAGCGACGGCCGCACCGTGGCCTCGACCCCGAAGCGCCGCAGGATGGGCTGTGCGCAATGGTGGCCCGAGCGCACGGCGATGCCTTCCTTGTTCAGCGCCGACCCGACCTCTTCGGTCTTGAAGCCCTGCAAGGTGAAGGACAGCACGGCCGCCTTGTCCGGCGCGGTGCCGATCAGGCGCAGGCCGGGCACGTCCTTGAGCAGCTTGGTCGCATAACCCAGCAGCTCGTGCTCGTAGGCTCCGATGGCATCGATGCCGAACTGGTTCACGTAGTCGATGGCCGCGCCCAGGCCCACCGCATCGGCGATGTTGCCCGTGCCTGCCTCGAAGCGCCCCGGCGCATCGTGGTACTGCGTGTGCTCGAAGGTCACGTCCTTGATCATGTTGCCGCCGCCTTGCCAGGGCGGCGTCTCGTTGAGCAAGGCCTCCTTGCCGTACAGCACGCCGATGCCGGTCGGCCCGAACACCTTGTGGCCGGAGAACACGAACCAGTCGCAGTCCAGGTCGATCACGTCGGCCCGCATGTGCGAGACGGACTGCGCGCCGTCCACGAGCACCTTGGCGCCCACGCCATGCGCCATCGCCACCATCTGCCTGGCCGGCGTGATGGTGCCCAGCGCGTTGGACACCTGCGTGAACGAGACGATCTTGGTGCGCGAGCTCAGCAGCTTGGCGTACTCGTCCAGCAGCACCTGCCCATCTTCATCGACCGGGATCACGCGCAGCTTGGCACCCGTCTCGGCGCACAGCTGCTGCCAGGGCACGATGTTGGCGTGGTGCTCCAGCCAGCTGATGACGATCTCGTCGCCGGCGCGCAGATTGGCCTTGCCCCAGGTCTTGGCGACCAGATTGATGGCTTCGGTCGTGCCCCGCGCGAACACGATCTCGTTGACCGAGCGCGCGTTCAAGAAGCCCCGCACCTTCTCGCGCGCGCCCTCGTAGGCATCCGTGGCCCGCGCCGCCAGCTCGTGCGCGGCCCGGTGGATGTTCGAGTTCTCGTGCTCGTAGAAGTACGCGATGCGGTCGATCACGCTTTGCGGCTTGTGCGTCGTGGCGGCGTTGTCCAGCCAGACCAGCGGGCGCCCGTTCACCCGCTCGCGAAGGATCGGGAAGTCGCGCCGGATCAGCTCGACATCGAAGGGCGGCTTGAAGCCCTGCGGCTTGGCCACGGCGGCCTGGTGCCCCAGCCCGGGCGTGTTCAAGCCGGGCGTGCCCAGCGGCGCCTGCTCCAGGAAGTAGTAGCTGGGCGAGGGCGCCGCGAGCGCATGGCCCGTGGGCGCGTGGCGCGGCGGCGAGCGCAGGGCCAGCAGGTCGGCCAGTTCGGCGTCCGAAGGCAGGCCCCAGTCCAGCGGGTTGAGGGTCAAGGCCGGGCTCAGGCCATGCGTGTTGCCGGCAGGATTGGCCGCCACTGGGGCCAGGGGCACATCGCCCGTGAAGGCCGGCGGCACGCTGGAGGCGTTGCCTGGCAAAGGCGCCTGCGTGGCGCTGGGCGAGACGCCCAGGTTGACGCCCCGGCTCGGCTGCGAGCCCACCACGTTCGACGCGGCGAAGGGGTGGTTGGCCTGCGGCGATGCCAGGTGCGACAAGCCCGACGGCAAGCCCGCGCCAACGCCGTTCACGCCCGCCGCATTCGGCAAAGCGGTGAAGAACTGGTTGGCCAGCTGCGCCAGGATCGCCACGTCGGGCACGCCCAGGTCGGTCAGGTCACTTGTACTCATGGTACTTGTCGACCTCCACGTCTTCGAGCACGGCGATGGCGTCGTCGGTCAGCACGGCCAGCGAGCAGTACAGCGACACCAGGTAAGAGGCGATGGCCTTGTGGTTGATGCCCATGAAGCGCACGGCGAGGCCGGGGCTCTGCTGGCCGGGCAGGTCGGGCTGGTACAGGCCGACCACACCCTGGCGGCTCTCGCCCGTGCGGATCAGCAGGATCTTGGTCTTGTTGTCTTCGATGCCGATCTTGTCGCAGGGGATCAGCGGGATGCCGCGCCAGGTGATGAACTGCGAGCCGAACAGCGACACGGTGGGCGGCGGCACGCCACGGCGCGTGCACTCGCGCCCGAAGGCCGTGATGGCCTGTGGGTGCGCCAGGAAGAAGCCGGGCTCCTTCCAGACTTTGCCCAGCAGCTCGTCGAGGTCGTCGGGTGTCGGGGCGCCCGTGCGCGTCTTGATGTGCTGGTGCGGCGCGATGCTGCTCAGCAGGCCGTATTCCTTGTTGTTGATCAGCTCGGCTTCCTGGCGCTCTTTGATCGTCTCGATGGTCAGGCGCAGCTGCTCGGCGATCTGGTTGTAGGGCTTGCTGTAGAGGTCGGACACGCGGGTGTGCACGTCCAGCACGGTGTTCACGGCCGAGAGCAGGTACTCGCGCGGGTTCTCGATGTAGTCGACGAAGGTGTTGGGCAGCTCGCGCTCGTCACGGCCCGAACAATCGACGGTCACGCTCGAGCCGTCCTTGACCTTGTTGACGCGGTAGATACCGGCTTCCACAGGCACCCATTGCAGCAGGTGTGTCAGCCAGCGCGGCGTGATCGTGCCCATCTGGGGCACGGTGCGGGTCGCGATGGCGAGTTGCCGCGCGGCGATGTCGCCCAGTGCGGTGCTTTGTTCGAGATTGTTGGCCATGAGCCGGTTCTCCGTTTACTTCGGTGGGGTTGAAAAATCTGCGCCCTGATCTGTTGATCAGGTGTTGCGGTTCAAGGCCTGGCTGACGTTGCTGCCCGGCGGCACGCTCTGCGTGAGCCACACATTGCCGCCGATGGTCGAGCCCTGGCCGATCGTGATGCGGCCCAGCACCGTGGCGCCCGCGTAGATCACGACGTCGTCTTCAACGATGGGGTGGCGGGCATGGCCCTTGAGCAGCTTGCCCTCGTTGTCGGTCGGGAAGCGCTTGGCGCCCAGCGTCACGGCCTGGTACAGGCGCACGCCTTGCCCGATGACCGTCGTCTCGCCGATCACGACGCCCGTGCCGTGGTCGATGAAGAAGGCGCCGCCGATCTCGGCGCCGGGGTGGATGTCGATGCCCGTGCGCGAATGGGCGATGTCCGAGATCAGCCTGGCCAGCAGCGGCGCCCCCAGCGTGTAGAGCGCGTGGGCCAGCCGGTAATGGATGATGGCCGTGATGCCCGGATAACACAGCAGGATCTCGGAGGCGCTCGTGGCGGCCGGGTCGCCGATGAAGGCCGCGTGCAGGTCGCTGACCAGCACGGCGCGGATGGCGGGCAACTGGGCCGCGAAGGCCCGCGTGATGTGGTTGGCCTTGTCGGCCAGGCCGGCGTCGGTGCCCGCGTTGTGACCCACATCGTCGCCCAGGTCCGCATCGCTCGTGAACAGCAAGCCACGGCGCACCTGCTCGGCCAGCACGACCAGCGTGCTGTTCAAGGTGTTGCCGACGTAGTAGTCGATGCTTTCGTCGTTCAGGTCCGGGCGCCCGTAGTGCGTCGGGAACAGAGCGGCCGACAGCCCCTGCACGATCTGCCCGAGCGCCTCTCGTGAGGGCAACTCGCGGATCTGTCCTTTATGGCGGATGTTGTGCGTCTGTTCGCGGGAGTGCCGCAGGGCGGTCACGACGGCTTGGAGATGCCACTCGGCGGGAGCGGCATCAGGGGCGGGCACGGATGGCATGACAGGTCGATCGGGTGCTGGATTCAAGGCGCCCAATTTGCCGTTAAAGCAGAAACGCCCCAACTGCTTTGTTCGAGTTTGATCAGTCGTTATTTGATTTGCGTATGCCTATATCCACGATGCGGTATCTCTCTTCCTTGTTTTTTGCATATGCACTTGCAAAATCATCGCTTTTGAGGCGAATCCGAGGTCTGTAACATTCGGTATTTGCTTGGTATGAGGATATCGTCATGCGTTTTTCTTTGAAGCCCTCCCTTCTGCGCTGTCTGGCCATTGCTGCCATGGCAGCGGGCGCCATGGCGCCGAGCTGGGCTGACACGACCTTGCTCAACGTCAGCTACGACGTGACACGCGAGTTCTACAAAGACTACAACGCCGCCTTCATCAAGTACTGGAAGCAGACGACCGGCGAGACCATCGCCGTCAACCAATCACACGGCGGCTCCAGCAAGCAGGCCCGCAGCGTGATCGAAGGCCTGCCCGCCGACGTGATCACCATGAACCAGGCCAACGACATCGACGTGCTGGCGCAGCAGGGCGCGCTCATCCCGGTGGACTGGGCCAAGCGCCTGCCCAACAACAGCGCCCCGACGACGTCCGTCACGGTCATCCTGGTGCGCAAGGGCAATCCGAAGGCCATCAAGGACTGGGTTGACCTGGCCCGCCCCGGCATCTCTGTCGTCATCCCCAACCCGAAGACCTCGGGCAACGGCCGTTACACCTACCTGGCGGCCTGGGGCTCGGTGATCAAGTCGGGCGGCAACGCCAAGCAGGCGCGCGAGCTCGTGCAGAAGATCTTCACGAACGTGCCCGTGTTCGACGGCGGCGGCCGCGCGGCCACGACCACCTTCGCGCAGCGCAACATCGGCGACGCGCTGGCCACGTTCGAAAGCGAAGTGCCCCTGATCCAGAGCGAGTTCGGCGGCGATTACCAGGTCGTCTACCCCAAGACCACGATCCTCGCCGAGAACCCCGTGAGCATCGTCGACAAGAACGTCGACAGGAAAGGCAGCCGCAAGCAGGCCGAGGCCTACCTGAAGTACCTGTGGTCCGACGAAGGCCAGGCCATCGCGGCCAAACACCACCTGCGCCCGCGCTCGGACAAGCTGCTGGCGCAGTACAAGACGGCCTTCATCGGCGTGCCCACGTTCACTGTGGACGAGGTGTTCGGCGGCTGGAAGAAGGCCCAGGCCGAGCATTTCAACGATGGCGGTATCTATGACCAGGTGCTGGCTGCCGGCCGAGGCGAAGTAATGTCGCGTTCGATATAAGCATCAACATGATTTTCTCTAACGTATTGCTTCGGCGGCGCAGTGTGCTGCCGGGCTTCGATCTGGCGCTGGGCCTGACGCTGTTCTACCTCTGCCTGATCGTATTGATCCCGCTCAGCGCGGCCTTCCTGCGCACGACCAGCCTGACCTGGCCAGCCTTCGTCGACGTGGTGACCTCCGACCGCGTGGTCGCCTCCTACAAGCTGACCTTCGGCGCTTCGGTGCTGGCCGCCATCGTCAACACGGTGTTCGGCCTGCTCGTGGCCTGGGTGCTGGTGCGCTATGACTTCTTCGGCCGCCGCATCGTCGATGCCCTGGTCGACCTGCCTTTCGCTTTGCCGACGGCCGTGGCCGGCATCACGCTCACGGGCCTGTACTCGGCCAATGGCTGGATCGGGCAGTACCTCGAGCCGCTGGGCATCAAGGTCGCGTTCACGCCCATCGGCGTCTTCGTGGCCATGACCTTCATCGGCCTGCCGTTCGTCGTGCGCACCGTGCAGCCCATCCTCGAAGACATGGCCTCGGAGCTCGAAGAGGCCGCGGCCACGCTGGGTGCCAGCCGCGTGCAGACCTTCGCCAAGGTCATCCTGCCGATCCTGACGCCCGCGCTGCTCACGGGCTTCGCGCTGGCCTTCGCCCGCGCGCTGGGCGAGTACGGCTCGATCATCTTCATCGCGGGCAACATGCCCATGGTCTCCGAGATCACGCCGCTGCTGATCATCACGAAGCTGGAGCAGTACGACTATGCGGGCGCCACGGCCATCGCCGTCGTCATGCTGATGATGTCGTTCGTGCTGCTGCTGGCGATCAACGGTCTGCAAGCCTGGGCGCGCAAGCGCCAGGGCAAGTGAGGGAGCGCCACCATGAGTTCGATTGCTCCTCCGAATGTGCCGGGCGCTACCAAGGAGCCCGCATGGGTCCGCTACACGCTGATCAGCGTGGCTTTGCTGTTCCTGACGCTGTTCCTGTTCTTGCCGCTGGTGTCCGTGTTCTTCGAGGCCTTCAAGAAGGGCGTCGACGTCTACATCGCGGCCATCACCGAACCCGACGCGATCTCGGCCATCTTTTTGACCTTGATCGCGGCCGTGATCGCCGTGCCGCTGAACCTCGTGTTCGGCGTGTCGGCCGCATGGGCCATCGCCAAGTTCGACTTCCGCGGCAAGAGCATCCTGCTGACGCTGATCGACCTGCCGTTCTCGGTCTCGCCCGTGATCGCGGGCCTGATCTATGTGCTGGTCTTCGGCCTGCAAGGCTGGTTCGGCGAATGGCTCAGCGCGCACGACATCAAGGTGATCTTCGCCGTGCCGGGCATCGTGCTGGCCACGATCTTCGTGACCTTCCCGTTCGTGGCGCGCGAGCTGATCCCGCTGATGCAGGCGCAGGGCCACGAGCAGGAAGAGGCCGCGCGCGTGCTGGGCGCATCGGGCTTCCAGACCTTCCTTAAGGTGACGCTGCCCAACGTCAAGTGGGCGCTGCTGTACGGCGTGATCCTGTGCAATGCCCGCGCCATGGGCGAGTTCGGCGCCGTGTCGGTGGTCTCGGGCCACATCCGCGGCCAGACCAACACCTTGCCCCTGCACATCGAGATCCTTTACAACGAGTACCAGATGGCCGCGTCCTTCGCCGTGGCATCCTTGCTGGCCAGCCTGGCGCTCGTCACACTGGTCCTGAAATACATCGTCGAGCGCCGGGTGCAGCAAGAGCTGGCCCAGGCCAAAGATACCGGAGTCGCCGCATGAGCATTGAAGTCAAGAACCTCGTCAAACGATTCGGCTCGGTCACCGTTTGCGACAACCTCAACCTGAGCATCCCATCGGGCGAACTGGTCGCGCTGCTCGGGCCTTCGGGCTCGGGCAAGACCTCGCTGCTGCGCATCATCGCCGGCCTCGAGACGCCCGACAGCGGCTCCGTGCTCTTCAACGGCGAAGACGCGACCAACGTGGCTGTGCGCGAACGCCAGGTCGGCTTCGTGTTCCAGCACTACGCGCTGTTCGGCCACATGACGATCTTCGAGAACGTGGCCTTCGGCCTGCGCGTGCGCCCCAAGGACACGCGTCCGTCCGAATCGGCGATCAAGACCAAGGTGACCGAGCTGCTCAAGCTCGTGCAGCTCGACTGGATCGCCGACCGCTACCCGCACCAGCTCTCCGGCGGCCAGCGTCAGCGCATTGCGCTGGCGCGTGCATTGGCGGTCGAGCCCAAGGTGTTGCTGCTCGACGAGCCCTTCGGCGCGCTCGACGCCAAGGTGCGCAAGGAGCTGCGCCGCTGGCTGCGCCGCCTGCACGACGAGATGCACATCACGAGCGTCTTCGTGACCCATGACCAGGAAGAAGCCATGGAAGTCGCCGACCGCATCGTCGTGATGAACCAGGGCCGCATCGAGCAGGAGGGCACGCCCGACCAGGTCTACGATCACCCGGCCACGCCTTTCGTGCTGCAGTTCCTGGGCGATGTGAACCTGTTCCATGGCCGCAGCCATGCGCAGGGTGCCGTGCCGGTGGCTTCGGCGGCCAATGGCGATGCCGTGAGCGATGTGCGCCCGCACGAGATCCAGGTGCTGGCGCGCGCCGAAGACGGCAGCCTGCCCGTGAGCCTCGTGCACACGCTCACCGTCGGGCCGAACACGCGCCTGGAGTTCAAGCGCGACGATGGCCAGGGCGAGATCGACGTCGAACTGCCGCGTTCCGAATACGCGGCCCTGCGCGACAGCGGCATCCTGCAGACCGGCGTGACCGTGCACCTCAAGCCGCGCCGCATCCGCCGCTTCACGGCGATCAATGGCGGGCGCGCGGAGTTTGTCGAGACCGATCCGGCTTCGATGATCTGATTCCGATACCTGAACAGAGGGCGGCCATGCGCCGCTCTTTTTTTGCCGGCACGGGCCCATGAAAAAAGGCTGCTACCTTGAACAGGTCGCAGCCTTTTGCTTTGGTTGATTCGGTGTCAGGCGGCGTCCGGGTCGCCCTTCTTGTCCGATGCCTGCTTGATCGCCGCATCGACGCTCTGGCGTGTCAGCGGCGGCGCGAAGGTCTCGATGAAGGTGTAGATATAGCTGCGCAAGAACGCGTTGCGGCGGAAGGCCAGGCGCGTCAGGTTCAGCTCGAACAGGTGCCCGGCCTCGATGGCGCGCAGGTTGCGGTCGCGCTCTTCATCGAAGGCGATGGAGGCCACGATGCCCACGCCCATGCCCAGCTCGACATAGGTCTTGATCACGTCGGCGTCCATGGCGCTGAGCACGATCGACGGCGTGATGCCGACCTTGGCGAAGGCATCGTCGATGTGCGCGCGGCCGGTGTAGCCGGCGTCATAGGTGATCAGCGGGAAGCGCGACAGGCGCTCGAGCGTCAGCGGCTGGCCGTCGAGCAGCGGGTGGTCCGGCGGCACGACCACGGCGTGCGTCCACTGGTAGCAGGGCAGGGTGACGAGCTGGTCGTACTGCGCCAGGGCCTCGGTGGCGATGCCGACATCCGCCTCGCCGCTGAGCAGCATCTGCGCGACCTGTTGTGGCGAGCCCTGGTGCAGGCTCAGCGTCACCTGGGAAAGAGTTGGCGGAAGTCGCGCACGGCCGAGGGCAGGGCGTAACGCGCCTGCGAGTGCGTGGCCGCGATCGACAGCGGGCCGACATCGCGCTCTGAAAAATCCTTGGACACGGCGCGCAGGTTTTCAGCGTCATTGAGCATACGTTCGATGATGGGCAGGACCTGGTGTCCCGGCTCGGTCAGGCCGGTCAGGCGCTTGCCCACCCGGACGAACAGATCGAGGCCGAGTTCCTCTTCCAGCTCCCTGATTTGGCGACTGACGCCAGGCTGCGAGGTGTGCAGCGCCTGGGCGACTTCCGTGAGGTTGAATCCCCGCCGTACAGCTTCGCGAACAGAACGCAATTGTTGAAAGTTCATGACCAGATGGAATAGGTGGAACCGCCATTCTGGCGTCGAACGCCTTAGTTGGAAAACGAAGGTTTGTTTCTATGCTTGTGCGAAAAACGATGATTCAGGGCTTGGCGCCGGCCGAGCGTAACATGCTGGCTTCTTCAAGGCGCTTCAGCGAGGTCGACGCCCATGTACCAGTTCCTGGCCGATGCGGTCCTGCTGCTGCACACGCTCATCGCGGCCTTCATCGTCGGCGGGCTCGTGCTGGTCGTGGTCGGCAATCTGCGCGGGTGGGCGTGGGTGAACGCGCTGAGCTTTCGGCTGGCCCATCTGGCCGCGATCGCGGTCGTCGTCGCCGAAAGCTGGCTCGGGATCGCCTGTCCGCTCACCGTGCTGGAAATGTGGCTGAGGCAGCAGGCGCATGCCGATGTCTACGCCGGCAGCTTCATCGAACACTGGTTCCAGCAACTGCTGTACTACCACGCACCGCCCTGGGTGTTCGGGGCGGTCTACACCGTCTTCGGCGCGCTGGTGGTGGCGTCCTGGGTCTGGTTTCCGCCGCGCCGGTCCAGGTAGGACGCCAGGGCTTCGAGGCTTTTCTGATCGGCGGCATCGTCGCTGGCGAACAGCTTGCTGAACAACTGCCCCGAAGACGCGAGCGCTTGTGCCTGGCTCGAGATGCTCACTCGCCCGCAAATCCATGAGCGATCCAGAAAAGATCGAGCAAGAAGCCGACATGCACGGAGAGCGCACTTCAGCGATGCGCATTGGCTGCAGCGCTTTTCGCCCCGCACGGCCAGGAGCATCTGGTCCAAGATCAACACGGAAAAGGCCCAGGCACTCGAGGCCGCAGGCCGGATGCACCCCGCTGGCCTGAGAGAAATCGCGCGGGCCAAGACCGATGGCCCGCTGGGAGAAGGCTTACCAGTCGGCCAGCAGCGCCACGGTGCCGGATGATCTGCAACGGGCACTCGATGCCAACGAGAAGGCCCAGGCCGTATAGTGGACGCCTTACTCGAACCCGACACATGGCCAATCTCGCAGCGATTGAAATCAAGGCTTTCGTCCCTGCGCGGGACCATGAGCTGTCCAAACGCTTCTACCAGGACGTTGGCTTCACGCTCGCTTCCGACGGGGGCGGCATCGCGTATTTCCACCACGGCAACGTGAGCTTCCTGCTGCAGGACTTCTACGACGAAGCACTCGCCAAGAACCTGATGATGCATTTGCTCGTCGAGGACGTGCAGGCCTGGTCGGACCAACTGCAAGCCAGCGACATCGCGCGCAAGTATGGCGTGCACATCGGGCCCATCGAGCTGCAGCCCTGGCGCATGCGGGACTTCGTGATGTTGGACCCGTGCGGCGTGCTGTGGCGCATCGCCCAGAACGTCGATTGAGCAAGCCTCGGCATGACGAACGCAACGAGCAGCTCGTGGCGCCGGGCTTCTGGTCGTCGGTGCGTCGGGCAAACAGCATGGGCGCGAATTTGTCCTCAAGGTATTGGCCGAGCGCACCGAGGGCTTTTGGGTGACCGAAGGCGGTCCCGACGACTACCTGCTGACGTACACCTTGTATCAACCGGGCAGGGTGACCCGGCGCGCGTCCAGCTGGCGCCGCACGGCGGCTGGCTGGCTGGCAGGTGGTTGACCACCAAGGCACGGTGGTGCAGGCGGACCAAGATGACATTGATGCCGTGCCGCGCGCCAATCCCACGACGCCCATAAGCTCAATCGTTAGGCGCATAATCGGGGCCAAATTCAACGGGGAGGCGACAGTCAACCATCGCAATCCTCATGAAATCTCGTCAAGTGACCCTTCGCGGCGGCCTTACCTTTCAAGTGCCGCAAGGCATCCAGCGCATCGATTCCAAGTCGACACATGGCTGGCAAGTACGCTATCAAGGCAGCAAGTTCTTTTCGGACGGGCCCAACGGGCATCCGAAGCAGTCCTTGATCAATGCCATGCGCGAACTGCTGGACCGCCTCAACAACCTGCCCGCGCCACCCGTGCTGAACCGGGGCCCGAGCGCCAACAAGACCACCGACCTGCCATCGGGCATCTCCGGCCCGATCGTGCGCGAGCGCCCCGGCAGGCCCATGATCGCGGAGCTGTCGGTGCTGTTGCCGAGGCTGGGGCGGTCCGCGCTGCACAAGAAGATACACATTGGCAGCGAGAACACCTACACGCCAGACAAATACCGTGCCGCGCTGGCCAAGGGCATCGCCATGCGTGCCGAAGCCATCGCGCTTTATGAGCGTGATGCGGACAAGGCACGCAAGCAGGCGATGACGCAATTGCGCGTGCAACTCAAGGCGCTGCGCGGCTCCTGATCACGAGCAGCACCCGCATTTCACGATCTTCCCGAGCGAAGCCGTGGCGGTGATGGAATGCCTGCCCGTGCCCGGCCAATGAGCCTGAATTCATGGAACTTTACCCACCTTTAACGCTTGTGCGTCAACACCTCCTGGGCTGTGCCGTTGATGAAGCATGCGTACTGAAGGAGTGATCCATGACATCCGTTCCTTGGGGTTTGAGAGTGGGCAGCGCCCTGGCCCTGGGCGCCATCTTGTCGGGCTGCTGCGTGGCGCCCGTCGCGCCTTATGGGTATGGGCCGAGGTATGGCGGCCGCGTGGTCTATGCGCCGGCGCCTGTCGTCGTGGTGCCAGCGCCAGCACCTGGGCCGAGGTACTGGGGATGGCGTCGTTGAGCCTTGGCTGAGCGACGGCCGTGGGGCTCAGGCGGGGCGCCAGATCGGTGCCTGGAAGTAGGCGCTGCCTGTGCTCAACCGTTCGACTTCCAGGCATCGCAGCGAGTCAGCGCGCATGGCCATGGACGCGAGATCGTGCGGGGCGACGAAGCGCGCTTCGCTCGTCTCCGAGCCATCCGATGTGGGTCTGCAAGCGCCCACGGATGCCGTGAAGATCGTGGCGACCCATGCGATCTTGTCGCCATTGCCATAGTGCGTTTCGCATCCCTGGCCGCCGACCACGCCGACGAGCCCGGTGAGCCGGACCAGCACGCTGGTTTCCTCCCACACCTCGCGCACGGCGGCATCGGCAGGTGCTTCGCCGGGCTCGATGATGCCACCCGGCAGCGTCCACTGGTTGGCATCGCGGTCGTGCACGAGCAGGATGTGCCCATGCGGATCGCGCGCGATGACGACGATCGTTGGCAGGAGCAAGAGATCGTGGCCGATCTTCTTGCGCAGGTCCGCGATGAACGGTGGCGTGGGCATGTTGGCGTCCGCGTTGGATTGTTGCTCATGGATGCGAAACGGTCGTGTCCGTCAGCCAAGGCGCATGGCGTTCATGCTTGCCCTGTTGACTTGGCGGACCAATAGTCGGTCATGATCTCGGTGGCCCAGTCGGGCTGGGTCGTCTCCTGTCTCGGCAGGAACTCCTTGAGGACCGGCTTGATGTCGATGACAGGTGTGCCTTCGATGGCATCGAGTTCGGTCACGGTCAGCGTGCGTCCTTGCAGGCGCACAATGCGGCAGACCGTGCTGCCGATCCTGTTGGGCCGGTTCTTGCCGCGCTGGGCGAAGATGCCGACCTTGGGCCATGCCGCGTTGTTGCGCGGATGCCGTGCGCCCGTCGTGATCTGGTCCGGGCGCACCTGGTGGAAGATGAACAGCACTTCGACATGCGAGAACGCGTCGATGCCGGCGAAGGCATCCTGGTCGAACTGCGCTGTCAGCGTGATGTCCGCGAGCGATCCGCCCCAGAAGTCGTCTTCCGGCGATGTTCTCGCCGCATGGACGAACGCGATCGGGTCGATGCTGATGCCGTTGTCTTTCATGGGGCGCGCTCCCTTGTAATCCGCTTATCAAACCATTCAGGGCCCGTCAGATTCAGCTCTCCGGACAGCGCCTTCTGTACGAGCGGTTTCAACGCCGGCAGCAGTTCGGACTCGAACCACGGATGGCGTTTGAGCCAGATGTTGTTGCGCGGGCTGGGGTGCGGCAGCGCGACCGTGTGGGGCCACATGGCTTGCCAGTCTCTGACCCGTTCTGACAGCGTCGCATGGCCCGAGCCAGGCAGATGGTACGCCTGCGCATGCGTGCCGATGACGAGCTTGAGGCGAACCTGCGTCAGCTGTGCAAGCAGTTGTTCATGCCACAGTGCCGCGCACTCGGGGCGCGGCGGCAGATCGCCGGAGCGCCCGGTGCCGGGAAAGCAGAACCCCATCGGGACGATGGCCACTTGCCTCGGGTCGTAGAAGGTGTCCCGCGACAGGCCGAGCCAGGCCCGCAGCCTCTCGCCGCTGGCATCGTTGAAAGGGATGCCCGTTTCATGGACCTTCCTGCCTGGCGCCTGCGCGGCGATCAGGAGCCGGGCATCGGGATGGGCTTGCAGGACGGGCCGAGGCCCCAGCGGCAGGTGCGGGGCGCAGGCCGTGCAGGCATGGATGTCGGCCAGCAAGGCCTTCATCGTTTTCACTCGACATCCAGCGTGCAGGTGACCATTCGATCAAGCGGCGATCAGTTTCACAGTGAACCCGGCGCCGGTCTCGATGACCTTGATCAGGCGGTCGATGTTGGGATGCTTGCCCGGATGGACCTTCGCGTCCGCCGTGTGCTCGGCGTAGATGTCCAGCGCTTCCTGTGCCGCGGCCACATTGATGCCGCCGTGCTTGTCCGCCAGCGCTGCATACACGGCCAAGGAGCCTGCCTGGCCAGGCTTGTTCTCGATAGTGGCGGCCACGTGACCCGCGCCGTCGAGCAATTGCAGGGCGGACAAATGCGTGATCGGCGGAAGTTGTTTGAGGTTGTCGGCGAAAGCCATGTGTGCTCCAGGAATCAAGGGCGTCATTCTGCCTTGGCTTGTACGCCTGATCCGAGGGGGTGTGACAGCAAACGGCGGGTTTCCCGCAGGCATGAAATATTCATGCCGTGGTTAACCTGCCGGCAGATGGCCTCGATTCAGGCTGCAAGGACATATTCTATGAATCACCCACGATCCCGTATCCGACTCAAACTGTTCAGCGCGGCGCTGTGTGTTGCCGCTTCTTCTGTGGCCGGCGTGAGCCATGCCGCGCAATACACGTTCTCGCAAGGCGGCTTCCAGGATGGCGGCCTCATCACGGGTTCTTTCACTGGGGAAGACACCAATGGCGACGGCCTGCTGGCCTCGTTCGAC
Source organism: Chryseolinea sp. (assembly GCA_049840655.1). Classification (GTDB taxonomy): domain Bacteria; phylum Bacteroidota; class Bacteroidia; order Cytophagales; family Cyclobacteriaceae; genus Chryseolinea. The sequence continues at coordinate 17,593 of JASGJX010000018.1, read as the reverse complement.
GGCGAGATCTCCGACTTCACGCTGAGCTTCAACGGCAACAGCATCATCCCGGCGTTCAGCCAGACCTTCGAGAGCCTGGGTGGCCTGGTCTTTCAGATCGGCAGACCTACCTTGGGAGATGGTGGTACGCCGGGCTCCGACTATGCCGAAGGCATCGCCGTGAACTGGCTGCCCGATGGGTACGATCCCATCGAGTTCGGTTTGTCGGGCTATTCCTTCGTCACGGGCATCGGCCCACTGGGCGAAGCGCGTGGCGAAGTCGGCGACTGGGATACCGGCGCCAAGCTCTTGACCACGGATGTGATGACCGTCTCGGCCGTCACGTCGACGGTGCCCGAACCCGCCAGCTGGATGCTGATGGGCCTGGGCATGCTGGGCCTGGGGTTGATGTCGCGGCGCTCGAAACAGGCGGCTGGCGCGCTGGCCTTGCTGGCGACGGCAGGTGTCACGCAAGCCCAGACGGCCGTGATCTGGCAGCAAGGTTTCGCCAATGGCCTGGGGCCGTTCACGCCGGCAGGCTCGGTGACGGTCGCTGCCGATGGCGCGCACCTCGTGGGCAGCGCCTGGTCCATCGATGGCATGGTGACGTCGGGCAAGCTGAGCACGATGGGCTTCACGAACGTGTCGCTCAGCTACGACCGTTTTTGCGTGGCGGGCTTGGACGCCACTGAAGGGGTGATCGCGGAGTACGCGGTCAATGGCGGCAGCTTCACCAAGCTGGAGATGTCGCGCGATACAACGGCCGCACGTGTCAGCTTCGCGCTGCCTGCGGAAGCGACCAATGCCATGCTGGCGCTGCGCTTTCGGATCAACTCGAACTCGTCCAGCGAGTCGTGCACGGTCAACAACGTGAGCCTGACGGGCCAGACGGGCACCGTGTCGTCGAACCGGCCGGCCATCGGCAAGTTCGTGACCTTCGAGAGCGGACAGGTGCGCCCGTTGGCCCTGTCGGCCGATGGCCAGAAACTGTATGCCGTCAACACGCCGGACAGCCGGCTCGAGATTTTCAACGTCACGGCCGTCAAGCCGGTGCTGACGCAGTCGGTGCCCGTGGGCATGGAGCCCGTGGCCGTGGCCATCGCACCTGATGGCAAGCTGTGGGTGGTCAACCACCTGTCCGACAGCATCAGCATCGTGGACGTGTCCGTGACGCCCGCGCGCGTGGTCAACACGCTGCTGGTGGGCGACGAGCCGCGCGACATCGTGTTCGCCGGCCCGGGCAACAAGTGGGCGTTCATCACGGCGGCCCATCGTGGCCAGAACATCAAGTTCGACCCCAAGCTGACCACGCCGGGCATCGGCCGCGCCGACGTGTGGGTGTTCAATGCCACGGCGCCGGGCACGGCCCTGGGCGGCACACCCGTTGGCGTGCTCAACATGTTCGGCGACACCCTGCGCGCGCTGGCCCGCAATGCCGATGGCTCGCGCGTGTACGCGGCGGTCTTCCACTCGGGCAACAAGACCACGGTGCTGGACGAAGATCTGAACAGCGGCGGCTTCGGTGCCGACAAGGCGCCGCCCTACACGGCGGCCGACGGCACCACTGCGCCGCAAACCGGCCTCATCGTGCAGAAGAACGCCGATGGCGACTGGGTGGACAGCGGCGATCCCAAGAGCGGCACGCCGCCCAGGAAGTGGAACAACCGCGTCAAGCTGGACCTGCCCGACTACGACGTCTTCACGATCGACGCCAGCGGTGCGGCACCAGTCGTGGTCGGCAAAACATCGGGCGTGGGCACGACCTTGTTCAACATGGCCGTCAACCCGACATCGGGCAAGCTGTATGTGAGCAACCAGGAGGCCATGAACCTCAACCGCTTCGAAGGCCCCGGCACCCGCTCCACGACCGTGCGCGGCCACTTCGTGGAAAGCCGCATCACCGTGATCGATGGCGGCAACGTGCTGCCGCGCCACCTCAACAAACACATCACCAGCTACGGCGCCGATCTGGGCACGGCGGCGGAGAAGGCCGCTTCGCTGGCCACGCCGCTCGAGATGGCTGTGACGAGCGATGGCAGCAGGCTCTACCTCGTGGCGATGGGCTCCGACAAGATCGCGCGCTTCGGCACGGCGGCGCTGGAGTCCAACACCTTCACGCCCTCGGCCACTGATCAATTGGTGCTGTCCGGCGGTGGGCCGACAGGCCTGGTGCTGGACCAGGCCCACAAGCGCGCCTTCGTGATGACACGCTTCGACAACGGCATCTCGGCCATCAACACCGATGTGTTCGCCGAAGCCTCGCACGTGCGCATGTACAACCCGGAGCCGGCCGAGGTCGTCAAGGGGCGCCGCTTTTTGTATGACGCGCGCCTGTCGTCGAGCCGTGGCGATTCGTCCTGCGCGGGCTGCCACATCTTCGGCGACATGGATCAGCTGTCGTGGGACCTGGGCAACCCCGATGATGTGCGCGTCGCGAATCCCGATGCCTACAGCTCGAACGTGCCAGCGATCTTGCGCCGCGCGCAACTGCATCCGATGAAGGGGCCGATGAGCACGCAGAGCTTGCGCGGCCTGGTGGGCAATGGCCCGATGCACTGGCGTGGCGATCGAACAGGCCTGGTGGGGCGCGCCGCGGGCGAAACGCTGGAAGAGCGGGCCTTCCGCGATTTCAACGTGGCCTTCACGGGCCTGCTCGGGCGTGACAGCGGCCTGACGGACGCGCAGATGACCTCGTTCGCCAAGTACGCGATGAACCTGAGCTACCCGCCCAACCCGAACGCCAACCTCGACAACACGCTGACCGCCGCGCAGGCCGCCGGCCTGAACGTGTACAACAAGACGAAGGCGACCGGCCTGGGTACCTGCAACAGCTGCCACGTGCTGGACGCGACGAACGGCAAGTTCGGCACGGCGGGGCTCATGTCCTTCGAGGGCTTGCAGGTCGCGGAGGATTTCAAGATCCCGCAGTTGCGCAATGTCTATCAGAAGGTCGGCATGTTCACGCGCAACGTGGACCTGCCCGACGCGGTCAATGTGGGCGAGCAGATCCGGGGCTTCGGCTTCGACAAGTCGGGCACCTCGGGCACGATCTTCCAGTTCCTGAAGGCAGACGTGTTCACGCTGACCGACACGCAGCGCACGCAGGTGGAGCAACTGGTGCTGGCCATGCCGAGCAACCTCAACCCGATCGTCGGGCAGCAGGTGACCGTGACGGCGGCCAATGCGCAGCAGGCCGATGTTGCCGCGCGTGTAGCTTTGCTGGCGCAGCGCGCGGCGGTCACGAGCCCGCGACCCGAGTGCGAGCTGATCGCCAAGGGCGTGATCGGCAGCGAGGCGCGTGGCTGGGTCATGAACAGCAGCCAGAGCTTCGTGCCCGATCGTGCATCCGAAACGCCTGTGACGCTGGCCGGCCTGCTCAGCCAGGTCACCGATGCGGGATCGGCCGTGACCTTCACGTGCGTGCCGCCGGGCAATGGCACACGCATGGGCATCGACCGCGACGCCAACTCGGTGCTGGACCGCAACTGACGTGCCGACATGAAGCGCCGCAGTCTTGAGCTCGATGCTCAGGCTGTGGCGCTTTGCCTTTCAGCATCATGGGCGATGCCGCTGTGGCGTGTGGCCATGTGTTCGGCCCAGTCCAGGATCGCGAGTTGCCCATCGGCATGCTCGACCAGGGCCGTGAGGCTCTCGACCCAGTCGCCATCGTTGCAATACAGGATGCCGTCGATGTGGCGCATCTCCGCATGGTGGATGTGCCCGCAGACCAGGCCCTCGACGCCGCGCTTGCGGGCCTCGCGGGCCAGTGCCTGCTCGAAGTCGCCCACATAGCTCACGGCCCGCTTGACCTTGAGCTTGAGGTACTTGGACAGTGACCAGTAAGGCAGCCCGGCACGCGCGCGCCATGAGTTGAGATGCCGATTGAGCTTGAGCGTGAACTCGTACAGCGAGTCGCCCAGCAGCGCCAGCCAGCGCGCCACCTGGATCACGCCGTCGTACAGATCGCCATGCGTGATCCACAGCTTGCGGCCATCGGCCGTCGTGTGGATCCATTCTTCGGCGACCTCGATGCCGCCGAAGGCGTGGCCGAGGTACTTGCGCGCGAACTCGTCGTGGTTGCCCGGGATGAAGATCACGCGCGTGCCCTTGCGGGCCTTGCGCAAGAGCTTTTGCACGACGTCGTTGTGGGCCTGCGGCCAGTACCAGTTGCGGCGCAACTGCCAGCCATCGACGATGTCGCCCACGAGGTAGAGCGTGTCGCACTCGACGTGCTTGAGGAAGTCGAGCAAGGCATCGGCCTGGCAACCGGGCGTGCCCAGGTGCACGTCCGAGATCCACACGGTGCGGACCTGGTGGCTCGGCGACTTGTCGTCATCCTGCGGGGAAACCGGCTCCCGTCCCGCACCGGCCGTGAAGCCAGCGGGCGATGTCAAGGCTCTCAGCAAAGGGGCGTTGATCCAGGGCCGCATGCCCCCTATGCTCGCGGTCGCCTGTGACACACGCAAGACGCGTGTGTGACGCGACGTTGACAACTTGGGCAGCAGTTCTGCCAGCCAGCGATTTCAAGCCGATGGCCACTGATGACAAACTCAGAGCCAGTGTTGTCACCCGCAATGTCAACCATGCCCTGTTAAGGGGCAGCGCTGCTGAAAATAGCATCAACCTTGAGATCGAATGGCCTCAACGCTTGTTTGTTGTTGGTCGTGCCTGACCTGCGAAAGAGCATGCCTGAAAGAAAAAAACCGACGCATGCCCTGGCGCGGGTTGTGCGTCGGTTGATATGAGGAGGCGATGCCTTCAAGCAGGGCTCAGCTTGCTTCCGGAACGGCTTTGGTGGAATTTTTGGCGAAACGCAAGCCCACTTCGGCACGAAGTGTCTCCAGTCCAGAGCCTTTGCCGAACACTTTCAGGAGGGCGTAGCCGTCCAGCGATGCGGTCATGACATCGCTGCCGAGGGCCAACTCAGTGTCTTCCAGACGGCCGACGAGTTGACGCAGGCGCGCGGTGCGGCTGCGCAGGATGTCCAGCGCCTGCAGGTCGCGCTGGGCCTCGGCCAGGTCCAGGGTGGTCGGCACGATATGGGGGTTCTGCGCCAGTACATTGAGCGCCTGCCGGCAGAAGGCTTCGGACTTGCCGCCCATCTTGGTCAGGCTGCGCCGCTGGTCAGAGCTCAGGTCGATCAAATGGGTGAGGGTGTTTTCTAGCGCGCCGATGGCGTTGTCCAGCGTGGTAATGTTGCTGTCACTGAAGGTGATGGACACTAGGTTCTGGCTCATAGGTTCTCCTGTGGTTTCGTTGAATAGGACGCCGCCATATGGACGGCGAACGAACCTTAGCGTTCAGCCCAGGCCGGCGCGATCCCCTTGAGGAGCGCACTCCGTAGAGGGTGTCTTTTTCTGTACGCTTGGCATAAGCCAGCAGAGGCGTCCGCAGTATCTTGTTCTGCTGCTTGTATCCCTCTCATTGGGGGTGTTCATGTGCAATTGAGTGAAGTAGGGTTGCGAAGCATGAGCAAACTGCATGTGGTTTGCTTGCAAATGGCTGATGCATTGCAGCGCTTGGTCGCGTGAATTGGTGAGCGTGTCAATCGTCGCAGGTGACGGAACAAATGAACAGGGTGGAATGGATGAAGCGTCAGTTTTGGGACTGGGCATGTGGTGGCTTGACCATTGCGCTGGGCATCGCCTACGGCAATGCCGCCGGAAGCAGCTTGTCGACATGGGTACTTGACAGCAAGCGGCTTTACCAGGTCGACTCAGACAGGGCTCAGGTCCAGCAAGCATTTGTTGTTTCCGGCGGGGTGAGCGTCAGTGAGGACGTATCAGGCAATGCCTGGGTGCTGACGCAAGATCACCTTCAACGCTGGGAGACACCGACGATCCCGCCAAGCGTGCCCGTAATGCGTCAATCGGTCGATCTTGGTGCGCGGGGTATCACGCCGGTACAGATTCTTCGCACGGACCCCACTGATGGCAGTGCCTGGCTGGCCAATGACACCTATATTTGGCATGTCGGCGTGGACGGGGCACTGGTTGGTATGCAACTGGCCCCAGAGTCATTGCGGGACATGGTGATCGGCTGGGACCAGAGCCTCTGGCTGTTGGGCACCAAGACCCTGCGCCACCTGGAGTCCGTACAAGCCGGTGGCCGTTTGGTTGATTCGTTCAGCATTGAAAACCTGCCTGCAGTGCCAACCAGGTTGGCGTTGGATCCGATTCACCACAGCGCCTGGTTGGGCTCCACCAAGGGACTGTCGCGGATTGATTTGTCTGCGGCAACGCCGAGACTTGATTTGCAAGGCAGTGCGGGATACGCATCGTTCCTGGTCACCCCCAATAATGGCAACTTGTGGATCCTCAGCGCCAAGGCACTGACAGAGTACAAATCAGACGGCAGTGCAGTGGGTTCGATCTCTCTGTCAGCCAAGGGCATCACATCAGCCAGGCAATTCTCCGCAGATCCCAGTGGGCGCTATTTGTGGGTGGTGCATGACCATGGTGTGACCCGAATCGATACCACTACCACCGTTGCAGCCGATCTGAAGTATCCCGATCTGGGGCCAATCAAGGCAATTGCGGCGGCTCCGTTTGCAGCCACGCCTCAATTGGCGCTGCTATCGCCAGATCCATTCCAGACAGTGCAGGGCGGCTCAACACTGTCGCTGCAAGCGAATGCCAGTTGCGTCTTTGGGCCTTGCAATTTGTCAGCTGACTACTTCACTGGCTTGGACATTCGCGCGTCGATCAATGGGGTGTCGCTGGGGGTTTTGAGCGTTGATCCGGATACGCGTCAGACTTCAATCTGGCTAAGTGCGCAAGACACGCAAAGCCCAAAGCTGAATTTCCAGGCAACGGCCACCGACGCGTTCGGTAGACAAGCCTCATCCATCGAGTCGCAATGGAAAGGCACACCTGCTGCGGCAACGATACCGGGCACATTCGCCAGCTCACAACCCTTGACGAAAAATGTCGGCACCAATACCAGCGTCAATCAATCGGTGACAACGCCGGCGCCAGCGACAGCAACCAACAGCACAACGACGATTTCAGCGGGCAGCAACTCGGCGAGCAGTTTGCTGAGTCGCCTGCCCTTGACGTTTGAACTGAATCAGGGACAGCACAGCAATGCCGTCCAGTATCTGGCTAGAGGGCCAGGCTATCACCTGTTTTTTACTCAGAACGAGTCTGTGATGAGACTCAGGCATCGAAGGAGTCAGCCGCAGCCGACTGCCACGAGCGCCACGCCACGCACCTCGACTGTATCCGCCAACAACCGCAGCACAGCATTGACCACGCCAGCCGACGATGTGCTCCGTGTCAGCTTTCCTGGGGCCAAACTTAACCCCAAGATGGTCCCTGAGGACTTGACCATCACCAAAACCAATTACCTCACTGACAAAGATAAGTCGAAATGGCGCACCAATGTGCCGAATTACGCCAAGCTCAGGCGCCTGGATGTTTACCCCAATATTGATCAACTCTACTACGGTAACGGTAGTTCTATTGAATATGATTGGATCGTCAAGCCTGGCGCCGATCCCGGAGTCATCAGAGAAAAAATCACTGGCGCTCAAAAACTGAGCATCAATGCGCAGGGAGATTTGGTCATTGACTTGCCTTCGGGGAGCGTAACGCAACACAGGCCGCAGATTTACCAACAAATCGGCGGCGTGAAGAAAGTCATTGATGGTCAATTCGTTATTCAAGCCAACGATCAAATATCGTTCTCTGTCGGGGCTTATGATGTCAAGTATGAGCTTACCATCGATCCAATTCTAGCCTAGTCGGCCCTGAACAAGTCATTTCAAGCGGCGACAACCATATCCGGTGCGTAGGCACCAGGGGTGGTGATGCCGAAGATCAGGACAAGCAGCGTCATCAAGCGCAGTAAAAACGCCCTGAGGTACGCCAGGATCATGCGCAGGTTGTGTCCGGCACCGCACAACAGGGCATGAACAGCGTCACCCATTTCACCCTTGAGCCAGTTCCTGGCCAACAGGCCATCGCTTTTCATGTGTCCGATCATCGGCTCGACCACCTGGCGGCGCTTGAGCAACTTCTTGAGCCTGGCTGGCAGCTTGCGGGTGTGGCTGATCAGCAGCTTCGTGCCGGATGAAGGCTCGACACCGCGGTAGCCCCGGTCGGCCAGCGCCATTGCTGGCATCTGCCCGGTGAGAATGGACACCTGTTCGAGCTGGCTGTCTACCGTGTGACCGTCGTAGGGGTTGCCGGGCATGGAGCGCATGCCCACCACCAGGCCTTGCCTGGCTGTCACGGCCACCGAGACCTTCACACCGAACTCGTAAGGCGTTCTGGCCTTGCCTTTGGCCAGGCACTCGACTTCGGGGGCGTGCAGTGCGTACAGCTTGTTCTTGTCTTGGCGCTGCTGAGCATGCAAACGCTCAGCGGTGGCCAGCTTGGCCTGCAATGCTTTGCTCATGGTTGAACCCTTGCGCCGTACATCGCGGATGACACGGCCCAGCCACGTGCGCAGCTTGCGAAGTTCGCGCCGCATCCCCTTGTACTGCCTGGCATGGGCGTAACGGCTGGCCTGCCGTTCAGCGGCCGTGCCCAAGCGGGCGTAGCTTTGGCGCAGCACGATGCCGTTGTCTTGCGCGGCTTTGACCAGTTGCTCTCGCGCACGATTGAGCAGCCGGCTGTCTGTCGGATGAGCGATGGCCTTGGGCTGCACCGTCGTGTCCAGCACCACCGTCTGCAAGCTGGCTCGCTTGATGAAGCCGCCTTTGCGTGCCGCCTCGATGCTCTGGGCCAACAGCCACTCGCAGCCCGCTTCGCCGATGCGTTGGCGCCAACGCACCAGGCTCGATGGATCGCAAGGCAGGTCATGGCGGAAGTACCGCTCGCCACTGAAGTGCTGCCAATACGGGTTCTCCACCCAACGTTCGACCACTTCCTCGTCGCTCAGTGCGTACAGGTGCTTGAGGTACAGCAGCGCCGCCATCAGCCGTGTGGGCAACGCCGGGCGCCCGGTCGTCGATGTGAACTGCGGGCTCCATTGATCGCTGAAGGCTTGCCAATCAATCAACTCGACCAGTCGCGCCAGTTCGTGCCGCTGATCAATCAGGTTGACCAGCTCCATGCGCAACAGATCGTGTTCTTCATCGCGTTTTGGCTGCTTGGGGCCCATCGTTTCTCCGCTGCATTTGCAAGGAATCGATATCCATTGGATCGGTTTCTTGCAAACTGCACCATCCCTATTTGCCGTTTACACCCAACAAGCATGCGGCTTTGCGGGTTGTTCAGGGCCGACTAGCCTATTCTGATTATATCGGTGGCAGTCAGGATGACGAGGTTGGTGCAATGGCTGTGGATTCCAGTGGGGCAGTTTATCTGCTCGGATTCACGGGGTCTCCCGATTTTCCGCTTAATAATGGAAGTATCCCTCCAATTCCTGCTGGAGGTTATCCTTCTCGTTATGGGTATTTATTGAAAATCAACCCTGATGGCTCCGCACCAGTTTTCGCAACTTATTTCGGTGGTGCTTATGATGTCAACAGATTTAACGACCTCAAGGTTGATTCATCAGGGAATATTTTTATCGCAGGCGCCTGTGGTGAAGGATTCCCTACAACTCCTGGCACGGTGGGGAGTGCCTATAACATTACCGATTATGATTCATTTGGGCTGCTCGCAAAGTTGAAGCCAGACGGGACAAATTTTTTATACGCCACTTATATTGCCGGGGCGGGTCAAGCCGGGCAATTTACAGACATTGATAAAATTCAAATCGCCTCTGACGGGAGTGTCTATGCGTTGGGGGATACAAGCTCTCTTGCTTTTCCTACCACGCCGGGGGTGGTCGGACGAACCAGTGTGCTGGTAAATGGTTCCGGGTATAACTCGTTGTTCCTGGTAAAAATAAATCCCAGTGCGACTCAATATGTGTATGCCACCTATCTGGACAATCTTGTTCCATCATCAGCGCCATCTATGGGGGGGTACATTTCGTTTAATGACATGGCAATTGATGCCGCGGGAAATGTTATTCTCGCAGGGCAAGCCACCGCGGCAGGCATATCGACGACATCGAATGCATATCAAGCCATAATGAAGGGAAGCACAGGGAACGGCTTTATTTATAAGTTGTCATCTAACGCTTCGAGCGTTCTTTATGCATCCTACTTTGGTGGTTCGGGTACAGATGGCATTAATGCGATGGTGCTTGATGCCGACGGCAATATTGTTTTGGCGGGAGCAACCAGCTCAGCTGATTTCCCCACGACGCCAGATGGATTCATGGCTTCGGCGCCCAACCCCTACCATTATTCGACTTCTTCAACAGACTATACGCAGCCGCAAACAGGGTTCGTGGCAAAATTGAATCCTGCGCTTGGAAATGGTGCAAACCAACTTGTGTATTCAACTTATTATGGCGGATTGGGAGGTGCGTCTGAGCGTTCTGAAGTTGATTTAATTAAGATTGATTCGAGTGGCAATTTGATTTTTACTGGGTCCAGCAGCGCTTCAACTTTTCCAGTTAAAAATGAAATTCTGCCTGGCTTCTTTGCAAATCAAAAAGAGCAACCGTTTGTTGCCTCGTTTGACAAAACAGGGCACTCTTTGCTGTTCTCCATGGCTCTTACTGCGCCTTACAGCAGCTTTGATGGTATAAATGCTCTGGTTTGTGATTCGTCGGGTAGTTTTTATTTGTCTGGATCAACGCTCAGCTATGGTGTTTATGGAGCGCAATTAAGCTCCCTCACAAATGAGCTGGGGTGGAATAAGAATCAAATTTACTTGATGAAATTCGCGCCTGGTCAGAATTCCAGCAGGTCCATTTTTGTATCTTCTTTGCGTAATCCGTCTAATGCTGTCGATGCAGGCGTCTATGGATTGGAATTGATACTGAGTTTGTCTGGTGGCGACGCTGCAGCGCAGGGTATTTGGTCCTGGTGTGATGGGAGTGTCTGCAACGATCTGCCGATTTGGATCCTATTGTGCAGAATCAAATCACGGGCATCAGTCGCGTGGTTCATGTGAATTTATCTGTCGGAACGCACAGTATCACCGCCAAATATCGTGAAATGCGAAATGGATCGCTTGTCACGGTCACGTCGCCCGTCTGGAATCAAATGGTGGTGGCACCGTATAATTCGAACACCAGTGCAAACTCAACAATTACCATAAGCGCAAATCCAAGTACGGTAAGCATTGGGCAATCTTCCACAATAACTGCTGCCGTAAGCTTGGGAGCCGTTGATGCGTTTCCTGATTATGCCATTGGTGTCATCACAATTTACCAAGATGGTGTGCCACTATATAATTTCAAAAGTAGTTCGGGCGCGACTCAGGCAGTATCATTCTCGGCAAGTGGCATCCATAATTTCTATGCCATATACTCTGGTAATGACAGCAATAAAGGCTCTATTTCGACGACCATCTCTGTATCTGCCACGTGCCGCTGGTGCGTCGGCACATCCGTGCCCGATGCGGTGTCCTGCCACGTGTCGCCGCCGAGCACGATGCGGCCCGCACGATCTTCTGCAGTCCGGCGATGCAGCGCAGGATCGTCGTCTTGCCGCAACCGGACGGGCCGAACAGCGCGGTGACGCCGCGCGTCGGCACGCTGAAACGAGACATCCAACTCGAAGCAGCCGAGCCTGCCCGGTCGAAGCGCAAGCTCAAGCGTCCGCGCCGGCGATCGTCATGCGGCGCGCGCGTCCAACGCGCTTCTCGAGCACCATCATCGTCGGGATCACCGCGAACGCGAAGACCACCATGCCGCCCGCGAGCGACGTGCGCCTCCGTCCAGCGCTGCGTCTCGACGAAGTCGTAGATCGCGACCGACATCACCTTGGTCTGGTTCGGGAATATTGCCGCCGATCATCAGTACGACGCCGAACTCACCGACCGTGTGCGCGAAGCCGAGCACCGTCGCCGTCATGAAGCCCGGGCGTGCCAGCGGGACCGCTACCGACCAGAACGCATCCCAGGGTGAAGCGCGCAGCGTCGCCGCGACCTCCAACGGCCGGTCGCCGATCGCCTCGAATGCATTGCGGATCGGCTGCACCACGAACGGCATCGAATAGAGGACCGAAGCGATCACCAGTCCCTCGAACGTGAAGGCCAGCGTGCGCGCGCCCCACAGCGAAGCGATCACTCCGCCCGGGCCGTTCGGTCCGAACAGCGAGCAGCAGATAGAAGCCGAGCACGGTCGGCGGAAGCACGAGCGGCATGGCGACGATCGCCGCGACGGCTTCTTTCCACCAAGCCTTGGATCGCGCCAGCCACCAGGCGATCGGTGTGCCCGACGATCAGCAGCAGTACTGTCGTGATCGCGGCCAGTTCGAGCGTGAGGCGGATCGGAGACCAGAGCTCCGGAGAAATCGAGCATCGCCGGCTAGCTCACTCGGCCACTCCATAGCCGAATTTCTCGATCACGACGCGTGCTTCCTTGCCCTTCAGGAAGGCGAGAAAGGCGCTGCGCAGCATCGTTCTCGGCGCCGGGCTTCAGCAGCACGGCATCCTGCGCGGATCGGGGAATGAGACTTGGCCGGCACGATCCAGCGCGAGCCGCCCTTCACGAAGGCCACCTGGGACAGCGCGACGAACCCGAGCTTCGGCATTGCCACTATCGACGAACTGGAAGGCCTGCGCGATGTTCTGGCCTTGCACGATCTTCGGCGCAGCGTGTCGTAGAGGCCGAGCGCCTTCATCGTCTCGACGGCGGCGGCGCCATAGGGAGCGGCCGCCGGGTTGGCGATCGAGATCTTCTGGAACTTGCCATGCTTTCAGCGTCTCCTCACCGGTCACGAGACCGGCTGTCTTGCTGAACAGCACGAGCTTGCCGACGGCATAGGTGAACGAGTGCCCTTGATGCGCGAGACCCTCGCCACGGCTTTGGTCGGCGTCGACTTGTCGGCGGCGAGAAACACCTCGAACGGCGCGCCCTGCGTGATCTGGGCATAGAACTGGCCGGTCGCGCCGAAGCTCAGCACCATCTTGTGTCCGCTCGCCTTCTCGAACAGCGCGGCGATCTCCTTCGACGGATCAGTGAAGTTGGCGGCGACCGCGACCTTGACCTCGGCCGCGTGGCACGGGTGGCGATGGATGCAGACCGGTAGCCGACACAAGCGCCAGCGCTGACGGTACGCATCGTGGCGACGCTCAAGCATGCGTCACTCTTGCCCCATGATATGTCTCTTGAGCTATATATCGGCTTGATACGCGACGGAGGCCTTTGCGAGCAAGCGCATAACACCGAAGTATCCGATGCGCACTTCGCGCCTTAGCCTTGGAAGTCTTCAGGCTGCGCGAGAGTTCGTGAGCTGCTTCTCGAACGCGCTGCGTCGCTGTGCGCTTCGATCGCGCGATAGTGGCCGATCAGCGCGTGGCCGAACGAGGTCAGCCGTGCGTGCCGCCGCCTGCACCGCCATGCTGCGTTTCCAGCACCGGCTCGTCGAACATCGTGTTGACCTCGTCCGCGAGCAGCCACGCGCGCCGGTAAGACATCGGCATCTCCCGCGCCGCCTGACTGATCGAGCCGTGCTCCGCGATCAGCTCGAGCAGCCGGATCTTACCGTGACCGATGTGCTGCCGTCGAAATCGATGCGGATCGTAATGCGGGTCATGACTTCGTTCCCGAGGTGCAGGCTCGGCCAACTCCGTACCACGGATCCGCTTGGGCTGGTTAATCGCCCGGCCGTGCCCGCTTCAGCGCGACGCCGTCCGGCCGAAGCGGCGCACGACCACGAGTAGGCCCATTGCCCCGGCACCCAGCAACACAGAAAGCACGACTGCCTTGCGGTACTCCGTAGCGAGCACCGCGTTGTATACCTCGAGCGACGTCGTATTGGTGCGCCCCGCGATGTTCCCGCCCAGCATCAACGTGATGCCGACCTCGCCGATAGACCGCGCTGTCCCGAGCACGAGACCTGCCACGATCGAGGGACAGGACATTTGGAAGGATCACGTAGAACGAATGTACGAAGCTCGCTGCGACCCAGCGTGCGCGATGCCTCCCCCAACCTCGCCGAGACGCTCGCGATCGCGGCCTCGATCGGCTTCACGACGAGCGGCAGCCCGGCGATAACCGAGGCCAGAACGACGCCCGTCGTCGTGAATACGAACGAGATACCGAGACGCTGATCGAGAAAGGAGCCGACAGGGACTTCGCCGGCCCAGCAGCATCAGCAGCAGGAAGCCCATTGCGAGCGGAGGGAAACCATCGGCAGCACGACGAGCGTATCGAGCAGCGTTCGCCCGCGCCAACGGGGAAACGAGAGCGCCCAGGCCAACAGCGTACCGAGAACGAGGTGCAGGACGAGAGTGATGGCAGCGACGCGCAGCGTCAGCCAAAGGGGAAACGAGATCGAGGGATCGAAAATCACACGGATCAGCCGGCCCTGAGCCTCGTCACATCCGTATCGCGCCAGCACGTCCCTGGCCGTCGGCGAGACGAGGTACTCGGCAAATGCCGCCACGGCGGCTGAGCCTGAGCTTGCCTTCATCAGCCCACACGAAATTTCGATCGGATTCGTAGTAAGCTCTGGGGCACCTCGATGAAGCCGCCGAGATCTCCACGGCGCCGATCGCGTCGGTAGCGTTGACGAAGCCTGCATCGACCTCCCCGCTCGCGACATAGCTCGTGACCTGCGGAACCGTCGACACGCCGATGATGCGGCTTTCCACGATGTCGTAGAGCTTCACGCGATCCAGGTACTGACGCGCGGCCTTGCCGAAAATGGCATTGGTCTGGTCGGCAACAGCGATCCGTTTGAAGCTTTGATCTGTGATGCCGGCTGGAGCCGCCAGCTCGAGGCCCTTGCGCCAAGCCACGACGAGCCGGCCTGTTCCGAGCGGGATCATGCGTTCGAACGCGAGGCCGCGGGCGCCATCGAGCACGACACGGTCGCCGCACACGACCGCGATCCGCCCGCCCTCCTTCGCCTGCGCGATCACCTGCCCCATGTGGCCATAGGTCTGCAGGATCTTGTGGCCCGTCTTCGCTTCGAAAGCAGTGGCGATCTCGGAGATCGGTCGGCGATAGCCAGCACCAGCGGCGAGAAGCGCCTCCTCGGCATGGACAACGGACGACGCGGCCAGAGCCACCGCACTCAACGAAATGGCAATCGACAGCGGTCGCATCGCTCTTCCTCTCCCGCAAAGACAGCACGGCATATCATCGCTATAGTCGTGTGAACACGACGATATCGGTGGTAGTGGCAGAATGCGAGATCATGTCGCGTCCGATAGCGAGCACATCGCCATCGGCAACCCTGATCGCGCTCAGCTGCGATGTCCGGCTGCCCCTCCGAAGGCCCGGCCGGGCCGTTCGAGCTGGATGTCACCCTGGAGATCGTGCAGGGAATCTCGTCGCGATCGTTGGGCCATCCGGCGCTGGAAAGACGACACTGCTGCGTGTGATCGCCGGCCTCGCCCGACCGACGCATGGCACCATCTGCTTCGGCAATCGGGTGTGGTGCGATACCGCTCGGGGAGCCGAGTGTTCCCACGCCGAGATCGATCGATCGGCTTCGTCTTCCAGGACTACGCGCTCTTCCCGAACATGACCGTGCGGGGCAACATCGAGTACGCGATGGGACCGGTCCAGACGCGGCGGGAGGTAGACCGGCTTTTGGAGCTCGTCGACCTCGCCGGGTTACAGTCCTCATCGCCGGAATGGCTCTCGGGTGGTCAGCGCCAACGGCTCGCCCTGATACGCGCACTCGCGCAGGCGGCCCGCCCTGCTCATGCTCGACGAGCCGTTGTCTTGCGTCTTTGGATTGGGATATGCGGCGGAGGCTTCAAGGCGAGCTGCGCGATCTGCACCGCGCGTTCGGAACGACCACGCTGATGGGTGAGCCACGATCCCGCCGAGATATTGAGATTGGCCGATCGCGTGATCCGCCTGGAGGAGGAGGCGCGTCGTCTTCGACGGCGAGCCGGCGCGAGCCTTCGCGAGCGTGCAGCCGGCAGAGGCTTTGAAATGCTTCGGTGACCATATCGACGGACCTGACAGCGCCGGCCTCGCCACCGTGCTGATCGACGGTCGCACCGTTCGTGTCCGCTATCGCAACGGCCCGAAGCCGTTCGTCCGCGGCGACAGGATCGTGCTGTCGTTCGAGGAAGCAGACGCCATCGCGGCGGAGCACCAACGCGACGCCGGCCTACCGGAACATGACATTTCACGGCCGGAGCGAGATCACCCTGAAGATGCCCGCCATTTCTTTCGCGGCTCCGACGACGTGGCGCCGTCTCCCGCTGTCTCGTCCGCCTCTTGTCGGTCCGCATCGCCGACGATTTTGCCGAAGCGATCGAAGAACTGGCCGGCGATCATCTTCGCGGTCGAATCGATGAGGCGCGAACCGAGCTGCGCGAGCTTGCCCGTGACTTGAGCATCGACATCGTAGGAGAGCCGCGTCGCGTCCCCTTCGGCGATCAGGCGCACCTTGGCGGCGCCGCGCGCATTGCCGGCCACGCCGCCCGAGCCCTGGCCGGAGATCGTGTATCCGTTGGGCGGATCGAGATCGGTGAGCTCGACCTGGCCTTTGAAGCGCGCCTGCACGGGACCAACCTCATCGCCACCGTCGCCGAACTGCGTCTCGCCTTCTTCCGAGCATCTCGCAGCCGGGAATGGCCAGCTTCAGCACCTCCGGGTCGTTGAGCGCGCCCACCACGACCTCCATCGGAGCCTGGATCGAGATTGTCGCCAGTCGGCTTCCATCATTGCCCTCGATCAGTGAACGCATTGTCGCGCGGGAGACCGCTTCCGTGCTCGACCTCAATTCAGTCGCCGGGTCGGCGGCGACTCGCTCGTCGTCGGCTCGCTGAAACGCATTTCCGCCGACACGAACATTCCGGCCAGATCGTTGTGGCTGACGGAGAAGGCGACGGAGAAACCGTTGGTCGTCGCCAGCGTCAGGATCAGCCGGTCCTCGACATTTCCCGTCGTCTCGAGCAGCCAATCCTCGAGTGGCAGATACCAAGCGCAGCTCGTTCGTTCTTGTGCCGCGCCTGCATCGCGAGCGAGATCGCCCGCGGCAGCGTCATAAGGAGCTGATGCAGGCATTCCGACGGCATCAGGAAGATCGACGTCGCCGCTCGGCGTAGAGGAACACGATCCTGGCCCCGCTGCCATCGCCGATCACGTCGAACTGGGACAGGGCATCGCCAGACGATTTCCGTCATCGGCTCTCGCTCGTTGGAGGGACGCATCGGGGGCTGTCGAATAAAGCTCT
Source organism: Chryseolinea sp. (assembly GCA_049840655.1). Lineage (GTDB taxonomy): Bacteria > Bacteroidota > Bacteroidia > Cytophagales > Cyclobacteriaceae > Chryseolinea. Next base: position 453 of record JASGJX010000018.1, on the reverse strand, counting down.
TCCCAACGCTATGTTCTCTTGTATATATCGATGCCGTCGCCGAGGCAATCGAGCAATCTGGCGCAGGGGTAGGCGTATGACATCGGCCAATCAGGATCGTCGGTCGGGACCAGAGACGCCTCGACGTCGAATGCGATATCGCAGCACTCGTATATTCGAGGGCGGAGAAGCCAGACGACATACTCAGGCGCTTCACGGAGGATCGGCTGCGGGAAGGCGTGCGAGTTGCGGGCATCGTTCAACACGGACATTGCCAGGACAAGGCGGGCTTGTTCGTCACGTCATATCCCGATCGAAATATCGTGCGCCTTTCCCAGGACCTCGGGATCGGATCCGCGTCGTGCGGCCTGGACGCCGGACGGCTCGTCGAGCGCAGACGAGCTTTTGCGCAGGCACATGGCGACAGATCAGGTCAGGTGCTGTTGGATTCTATCGTGTTTCCCGATGAACCTT
>JASGJX010000017.1:0-118422 GCA_049840655.1 Chryseolinea sp. | reverse complement strand
TACTTCCCTATGGTCATTGCTGGTGATCACAGTACAGCTTATGGTACAATAGCCGGAATCAAGAAGGCAAATCCAAAACTCCGTCTGGGAGTGATATGGATTGATGCTCATGCAGACATCCATACACCTTTTACAACGCCTTCGGGTAATATGCACGGAATGGCATTGGCGATGGCATGCGGCATCGACAACCTGGAGTGTAAGGTTAATGATCCAAGTGGTGAAACCCTTGATTACTGGGAGGAGATCAAGAACGTAGGAATCCCCGGAGCGAAGGTGTTACCGGAGGACGTTGTCTACATTGCTGTTCGCGATTTGGAAAAACCGGAAAACTATCTCGTGAACAAATATAACATTAACTTCATAGAGACTGAGGACATAAAGAAGTCCGGAGCGGCAGTTATGGCTGAGCGCGCGCTCGAAATGCTGGATCACTGCGACCTGATTTATGTGTCTTTTGATGTTGATTCACTTGATTCAAGAATATCGACTGGAACCGGAACTCCCGTTCCCGACGGACTGACTGTAGAGGAAGCCAAGGTTTTGAATGCCACACTGGCAAAAAGCCCTAAAGTCTGTGCCTGGGAAATTGTGGAAGTAAATCCAACGCTCGATACAGAAAACCGTATGGCGGAAAGCGCTTTTGAAATATTGGAGACTACCGCCCGATCTGTGGCCAGCCGACCAGTGCTTGCCGAATAGGCGCTTACGGCTTTTCAACCAACGCTACAAAGTCTTCGATGGTGCTCACCATGTTCGATCTTATGATCGGATCTGTAATCATGCGTGGTATATCGAGAGGCATGGAGAAGATCGTGTAAGTGACTTTTACACGGCCCGCGTCGGTCTGCTCAAAGAGCCAGCTGCCTGTTAGCATCATTCGTGTGACTCCCTTGCGTTCAGGGGCGAGGTCTTTATTCACTTTCGATTTAAATGAAATCAGTAATTGCTGCTGACTGCAGGATGAGATCCGATACTCCATGAAATGGTCCTGATCACTCACCGGCCAGGGCACGTCGTGATATGAATATTCGTGCCAGATGGTGGTGTCACGCTGAGGAAAAACCCTGAATTCACTGACATGATCCTGCCACTTCATGCCCCTGGACTGATCTTTCAGCAAGCTAAGTCCTGCGTGGATGGAGTTCTTGTAATAGAAAATACTTCTGACTTCGCGTGCCTGCTTTTCTTCTTCTCCGGGAATATCTATCCAGCGTTCGTAGAGGCTGATATCGCCGGAGCGTTTTACCAGCTGAAACTCGCCATAATCGTTTCCCTGAGCCCGTACGACCTGCTGGGTAAGCATGAGCCCCAGAAACAGCAGAGTGAACACGTACATCATAGGCAGTCGCTTTTAGTAATGACTCAAAGGCAGTGCTTGAGGTTGCATCGCCTTATAGGATGCGCTATCGTTAAAAATAGTCCTTTATCTTCAGGACTTTTAGCTTAATTTCGCCGGAAAAATGAGTTTCACGTCAATTCGCCATTATCATGAGTCAAAGCAAACCCATTACTTCATTTATTGAGAAGCATTTCCTTCATTTCAACGCTGCAGCCCTTGTAGATGCCGCAAAAGGCTACAAGAAGCACATCGAGTCCGGAAAGAAAATGATGGTGACATTGGCAGGTGCCATGAGTACCGGCGAATTGGGAATCAGTTTTGCCGAAATGATCCGCCAGAACAAAGTGCAGATCATTTCCTGTACTGGTGCCAATCTCGAAGAGGACATCATGAATCTGGTGGCTCACTCTCATTACAAACGCATCCCTAACTACCGCGACCTTACTCCTGCACAGGAGTGGGACTTGTTACAAAATCACCTTAATCGCGTAACAGACACCTGCATTCCGGAAGAAGAAGCTTTCCGCAAATTGCAGAAACATCTCTTCGCCGTTTGGAAGGATGCAGAAGACAAAGGTGAGCGTCTGTTCCCTCATGAATTCATGTTCCGTTTGCTTAACAGCGGAGATTTGAAACAATATTATGAGATCGATCCAAAGAACTCATGGATGATAGCGGCCGCTGAAAAGAATATGCCGATGGTTGTGCCTGGATGGGAAGACTCAACAATGGGAAATATTTTTGCGTCGTACGTTTACACAGGCGAACTGAAGGCATCAACGATGAAGAGCGGTATCGAGTACATGACATGGCTGGCTGACTGGTACATCAAGAATTCTGGTAAAGATGGAATTGGTTTCTTTCAGATTGGAGGAGGTATCGCAGGCGATTTCCCAATCTGCGTTGTGCCGATGCTCCACCAGGATCTCGAAATGGATAACGTACCATACTGGAGTTTCTTCTGTCAAATCAGCGACTCAACGACGAGCTACGGTTCATATTCGGGCGCTGTTCCCAATGAAAAGATCACCTGGGGTAAGCTCAGCATTGAGACACCCAAGTATATCATCGAAAGCGACGCAACAATCGTAGCGCCGTTGCTATTTGCCTACGTGCTGGAATGGTAGTCGGGCCGTTGTCATCTATACTCATCTTTGTCGCATTGACCATGAGGGGATAGAGTTGTGAACAGCGTTCGTGTAGAGCTTAAGCAACATTCTTGCATCGCGTGGTGATCTATGCGGGGCCGGGGCAAATAAGAATTTGTATTGCATGAATCTTGATCAGCTATTAAGAAAAGAAATTCAGGACGCGGTGGTAGCCTTATTCGGCCAGCGCGTTGATAGCTTACAATTACAACCTACCAATCAGGAGTTCGAGGGGACGCATACGCTTGTGTGTTTTCCTTTGGTGAAGATGTCACGAAAGAATCCTGAAGAGACAGCGAAAGCAGTAGGCACGTGGTTGGTTGAGAACGGCACGCAGGTGGAGCGCTTCAATGTAGTAAAGGGTTTCCTCAACCTGGTGCTTCGCGACAGTGTATGGTTGTCGGAGTTTGCGGGTGTATTCAGCAATGAACGCTTCGGCGAACTTTCTCCCAATGGTCAGGAGATCATGATTGAGTATTCATCACCGAATACTAACAAGCCATTACATCTTGGCCATTTAAGAAATAACTTCCTCGGTTATAGTGTTGCTGCAATCTATGCGGCAATCGGGTACAAAGTGAACCGCGTCCAGATCATCAACGATCGTGGCATACACATTTGTAAGTCGATGGCAGCCTGGAAGCTGTATGGCAATGGTGAAACGCCGGAGAGCAGCGGCATCAAGGGGGATCATCTTGTCGGGAAGTACTATGTGTTGTTCGACAAAACTTTCAAAGCTGAGAAAGCTAAGCTCATGGAGGCCGGCGCGGATGAGAAGCAGGCTGAAAAGGATGCGCCCATCATGCAGCTGGCAGTCGACATGCTTCGCAAGTGGGAGCAAAAAGATGTTGAGACAGTGGAGCTCTGGCGCACCATGAACAATTGGGTGTACGCTGGGTTCAACTCAACGTATACACGCATGGGTGTTGTGTTCGAGAAACTGTATTATGAGTCGGATACTTATCTGCTGGGAAAAGAAGAAGTGTTGAAGGGGGTAGACAACGGAACCTTCTTTCGCAAGGAAGACGGCTCTGTGTGGGTTGACCTGACTTCCGACGGATTGGATCAAAAGGTATTACTGCGCGCGGATGGAACGTCTGTATACATGACGCAGGATATCGGTACGGCTATACTACGATTCCATGACTTCCCTCGTATCGAAGGACAGATCTACACTGTTGGCAATGAGCAGGAGTATCATTTTAAAGTTCTGTTTCTCATCCTCCGCAAGTTGGGCTTTGAGTGGGCCGAGCGTTGCTTCCATCTTTCCTACGGGATGGTTGATCTTCCTACTGGCAAGATGAAATCCCGCGAGGGCACGGTTGTGGATGCCGATGATCTCATGCAGGAGATGGTCGAAGAAGCTGAAAAGACAACGCGTGAAGCCGGCAAAATAGAAGGGTGGGATGAAAGTGAATTGAAGGTGCTGTTCGAAATGATCGGCATGGGTGCGCTTAAATTCTTTCTGCTGAAGGTCGATCCTAAAAAGCGAATGCTATTCGATCCTAATGAGTCAATAGCACTTCACGGATTTACTGCTCCATTTATTCAATACACCCACGCGCGCATACGTTCGATCATTCGAACGGCAGAGAAGATGAATATCGTTCCTGATGCGTCTGACCTGTCGAAGGTGACCAACCTGCACCCATCCGAGCGCGAAACATTAGGCGTACTCTGTACTTATGAGAATCGCCTGCATGAAGCCGCACGTGAGTATTCACCTGCTGTAATTGCCAACTTTGCATACGATCTGGCGAAGGAGTACAATAAGTTTTATCAGAACGTTCCGATTTTTAAGGAGCCAGGTACCGATCCCGTACAACTGAGATTTCGTATAGCGCTGTCGCGTGTTGTCGCAGATACTCTCCGAAAAGCCATGGGGGTACTGGGAATCTTGGTTCCCGATAAGATGTAACCCATATAGTTACCGTTTGCGTAATATTTCGATCTTTCCGAAGACCTGAGAAACGGTTTGCGGTTTAACTTTGTTTCCTGAATACTGTATGGAAATGCCGTGTGATCACTGTGACCCGCAGTCCGTGAGTGGCAACATCAACCGGTTATAAATCCGTATGCTGTATTCGACATAACAAACTAACTTTATCCAAAGAACAGCCTTATGAAAACCCTTCTTTTTGCGCTTATTTGCCTTATGGCACCTGCAGCTTCAGTTTATGAATTCAAGAAGAATTCGATCGACGGCGATGTGATCGACTTCAGCAAGTACAAAGGCAAAACTTTGTTGATTGTTAATACAGCATCGAAGTGCGGCTTCACACCACAATACGCAGAACTCCAAAAACTGAACGATCAATACGGATCCAAGATTACCATCCTCGGATTCCCGGCTAACAATTTCGGCGGTCAGGAGCCTGGTTCAAATACAGAGATCTCTGAGTTCTGCCAGAAGAATTACGGTGTAACTTTTCAGATGTTTGAAAAGGTCTCAGTAAAAGGTGATGACCAGGATGCATTGTTTAAGTTCCTGAAGGATAAGACAGGACAGGAACCAAGCTGGAACTTCTGCAAATACCTGGTGAAGCCTGACGGAACGATCAAATTCTTTGCATCAAAGGTTAGTCCTCTCGATCCTCAGATAGTCAATGAGATTAATTAAGTCAATAGTACTAGTCATCCTGGTCATGGGACTTGCAGCATTTATTTCGAACAAAGTGATGTCCGATGGGACGGGAAACATTCCTTCGTCGTTGTATGATCTCAGGATGAAAGCGCTTGACGGAACTGATATTGATTTTTCGAAATTTAAAGGCAAGCACCTCCTCATTGTAAACACTGCTTCCAAATGTGGTTACACGCCGCAGTACGCAGATCTGGAGAAACTTCATGAAACGTATGGCGACAGGGTTGTGGTGCTTGGCTTCCCCGCCAATAACTTCCTGTGGCAGGAACCCGGAAGTAATGAGGATATCGCTTCATTCTGCCAAAAGAACTATGGCGTTTCTTTTCAAATGTTTGAAAAGATCTCTGTTAAGGGGCGGGACCAGCATCCGCTTTATCAATGGCTGAAGAGCAAAACGGGACATTCTCCTTCGTGGAACTTCTGCAAGTATACGGTGAGTCCTGATGGCGAAAAGGTTTCATTCTTTTCATCGAAGGTCACGCCGATGAGCGCCGAGATTCTTAAGGAGTTGGAAATATAATTATTGATGACAGTTAAATCCTGGCTTGGCGCCTTCAGGCTTCGTACGCTTCCACTGGCGCTGTCGTGCATTGGTATGGGAGGCTTTCTTGCAGCTAATGCAAACGCTTTCCGGTGGGACATATTTCTGCTTTGTGTTACCACTACTATCTTCCTTCAGATCTTGTCTAACCTTGCCAATGATTATGGCGACACCGTAAATGGCGCAGATAGTGCTGCGCGTACGGGACCTTCGAGAGCAGTTCAAAGCGGTGTGATTTCATTAACGCAAATGAAAACAGCCGTGACAATTTTTGTTCTGCTTTGCCTTGTCAGTGGTATAACACTTCTGTTTGTTTCGTTTGGATTCGATTGGAACGCTATCCTGTTCTTCTTTGGACTTGGCGTGCTGAGCATCGTAGCGGCAATTGCTTATACTGTGGGCCGACGGCCATATGGATATGCAGGCTTGGGTGATGTTTCGGTCCTGATCTTTTTTGGACTTGTCGGAGTCCTGGGCTCGTATTATTTATTTACCAAGGAAATATCGTGGCACGAGGCGCTGCCTGCGCTGAGCTGTGGATTCTTTTCCATAGGAGTTCTTAATGTGAACAACATGAGGGACATTGATTCAGACCGGGCAGCGGGAAAGTATTCAATACCGGTTCGCATCGGGAAAGTACGTGCTGCACAGTATCATTGGTTTCTCATTGTCGGGGGGCTGGCGGCAGCAATCGCCTACACCTTGCTTGACTATGAAACACCGTTGCAGTTTCTCTTCTTGCTGAGCGCACCCATGTTTGTGCGAATAGGCATAGCGGTATCCCGAAAACCTTCACGCGAGCTTGATCCCTATCTCAAGCAAATGGCTTTGAGTACCCTGGTGTTTGTTGTGCTCTTTGGTATTGGCTTGCTGCTATAGTTTCAGCAAGGATTGGTGATATTTTGATACAATTCGGCCCTCCCTTCAAACCTTCTCAGTGAAAACCGTGTCAATACTGCACGCAATTTGCAGCTGTAAATGGGCGTTTATTTAGAGGAATGTGGAATCAGAGGATGAAATGATATGAAGAAATTACTGCTCTTACTACCAGCCATCATCGTAATGGCCTGCGAGCCACCCGCCGATACGATGAGGCTACTGGATCAATTGGTGGTTTCCACCACATATGACCCCGATGCCAATTTTTCAGAATACAGAACGTATTCGATGGCTACAGACACTATTGGATTTTTTTCGAACCAGTCTCCTAATGATACGATCATTGTGGAGAATTCCAAGAGTAACTATGCTCGGCCTGTCTTAAGCAAGGTGCAACAGAATCTGCAGGCGCGCGGATTTCAACGCGTCGGACGAAATGAAGATCCTGATGTGCGTGTAAATGTTTACGTAGTGAACGATTACAACGTGTATCAGCAAGTCAACTATCCAGGCTATTACTATCCGTCTTACTATGGATATGGGTACGGTTATGGTGGTTACTACGGCGGATACCCCTACGTGAGTACTTATGCTTCGAACACTGGTGCGCTGATCGTAGAAATACTTGACCTCAGGCATCCTACTGCCGATAAAAAAGTGAAGTCGATATGGAATGCTTCGATGGGTGACGTCTACAGTACGATCGATCTCATTAAACAGTCGGAGGAAGCGTTAGACCAGGCTTTTGTTCAATCGCCATATTTGGGAAGGTAACAGTGCAGACCTTAGTACGACATCATGCGAACGAATAAACGATCATATACAAACAATCAATTGGTTTCAGGTGTACATGAGAAATCCAATTGGTCGATGACGCGAAAGGCAATAGTGACAGCGATGTTTTTACTTGCTACCGCAGTAACGTCTTTTGCCCAACGCAGTTACTTCTATTTTGCCTGGGACGTTAATCAACCTTTGTCGAATACGAATTGGATAGAAGACACCAGCACAAGGGGCGCCAGAGTTGGATTTCGAAAATTCATTGGACAGCAACGGCGGATTTCTGTCGGACTTGATGTGAACTGGAATTACTTCGAGACGTACAAACCAACCGAAACGTTTTATACCGATAACGGGGCTGTAACAACGGATTATTTTAATGACATCGCTCAGGTAGCTGCAGCACTAAGTGGACAATACTATTTTCCGATCGGTGACAAGCAGGTATTTTATCCATACGTGGGACTCGGGCTGGGAGCGAACCGAAACCGATACACCGTATCATACAACATCTATCAGGATGAAGAGTCGGCATATGGGTTTCTGGCCCGTCCCGAGGCGGGAATTCTGGTGCGCATCGGCGAACGCAGACGCTTTGGACTGACGGCCGCTGTGCACTATGACTTTTCAACAAACAGAAGCGAAACCTACGGATACAACAACTTCATGGCTGCAGGTTTCAACATAGGTATTGTGGCCCTTCAGTGGTAGTTGCCGCGTGAGCGGCCCCTCCTGACGCCCACCCAGTTTTTTTACCGCTTGTGATGCGTGCCTGCAGGGTTCTGTTATCTTTGCAGCCATGCAACAAATCCTTATTCTCGACTTTGGATCGCAGTACACGCAATTGATTGCGCGCAGGGTACGAGAGCTAAATGTCTACTGTGAGATTCATCCTTTTAATAAGATCCCCACAATAACTTCCGATATCAAAGGAGTCATCCTTTCTGGCAGTCCATGTTCGGTTCGCGATAATGGAGCGCCCATGGTTGACCTGCAGCTTTTCAAGAACCTTCCTTTACTTGGCGTGTGCTATGGAGCGCAGTTGATGGCCCAGGCGGGTGGGGGGCAGGTGATGCCGTCGCACCACAGGGAATACGGCCGGGCACTGTTGTCGTCGGTTGATCATCATAATGCCTTGTTTAAAGAAATATCGCTGGATACCCAGGTTTGGATGTCGCATGCTGACACCATCTCAGCAGCGCCGCAGGGTTTCGATGTCATCGCCAGTACGCCATCGGTTGCAGTGGCTGCTTTCAAGAAAAGGGGAGAAGAGGTATACGGGATACAGTTCCATCCGGAAGTCACTCATACTCTTCAGGGCAAGACGCTCTTGAGAAACTTTGTAGTGCATATCTGCAAGTGCGCCCAGGACTGGACTTCAGAACAATTTGTAGAAAGCACCGTGGAGTCGCTAAAGGCTACTCTGGGCGACGATCGTGTAGTGATGGCGTTGTCGGGCGGTGTTGACTCAACCGTAGCAGCTACGCTGATTCACCGCGCTATAGGCAAGAATCTCTCCTGTATCTTTGTCGACAATGGGCTTCTTCGGAAGAATGAATTTGAGGAGGTGCTCGATTCTTACAAGCACATGGGGCTGAACATTAAAGGCGTGGACAGCCGGGATAAGTTTTACGGAGCGCTCGAAGGGTTGACCGATCCGGAAGCAAAGCGTAAGGCTATCGGTAAAACGTTTATTGATGTCTTTGATGAAGAGTCGCATAGGATCACTGACGTGAAATGGCTGGGCCAGGGAACGATCTATCCTGACGTCATAGAATCTGTTTCGGTAAATGGACCGTCTCAAACCATCAAGTCGCATCACAACGTGGGTGGACTGCCGGCAAAGATGAAGCTAAAGGTAATCGAGCCGTTGAAGACCTTGTTCAAAGATGAGGTTCGTGTTGTAGGCCATACGTTGGGCATCGATCCAAAAATCCTTGGAAGGCATCCATTCCCTGGACCTGGTTTGGGCATACGCATATTGGGCGATATTACGGCTGACAAGGTTCGTATCCTGCAGGAAGTTGATTCTATCTTCATCTCAGGACTGCGCAAGCACGGACTCTACGATCAGGTTTGGCAGGCTGGAGCAATGCTTCTACCAGTTCAATCGGTGGGTGTAATGGGTGATGAAAGAACATATGAGCGCGTTGTCAGCCTTAGAGCTGTGACCAGCACTGATGGAATGACTGCCGACTGGGCACATCTACCATACGAATTCCTGGCCAACGTGTCGAGTGATATCATTAACAAAGTCAAAGGTGTTAACCGCGTCGTGTACGACATCAGTTCGAAACCTCCTGCCACCATTGAGTGGGAGTAGGATACACGATTTCGCTGGCACCTGAATCCTTATTTTTTGGCGATGATGAGAACAATGAAACTTGCTTACCTGCTGATGCTTTTTTGCGTCGTACCGGCGTGCGCGCAGTTGGACTACCATAAACAATATGCCAACGCAAAGACGTTATATCGGGAGGGTAAATACAACCTGGCGATGGAGACGTTTAAGCCGTTGATTGCCTACGACAAGAACAATCCTTATTCTCAATATGCATCGTTCTATTACGCGCTGGCTGCGTACAACCAGGGCTTTAGGCCTTTGGCGAGAACGTCGCTGAACGAAATCAAAAAGCTGAGTCCTACCTGGGACAAAATGGATGAAGTGAACTTCTGGATCGGAAAGATCAACATGGAGGATCGCGATTACTTCCAGGGATTGAAGATGTGGGCAGGCATTCAGGACAAAAGTCTGCAGCCCCTGCTCGACCAATTAAAGACTAAAAGTTTATCGGAGGTCACAGATCTGGAAACACTTCGCATGATGCGCGAGGAGCATCCCCGTGATGCGGTTGTCGGTAAGCAACTGGCAACACAACTCGCTAAGAATCCTGCTAATCCTGCTGACAAGGCTCAGCTTGATGAGTTGATCAGAACCTTCAATCTCAACCGTGCTGACTTTGTACCTGAAGCGCCTAAGTCTTTCTTCAAAGACACTTATTCGGTATCGGTGATGATGCCTTTCATGGTCAATACGCTTGAACCGTCTACAGGTAGTAAGCGCAATCAGAACGTACTTGATTTTTATGAAGGTATGAAACTGGCGGTTGATACGCTTGCCAGGCAGGGAGTCAAGATCAGTTTGCGCGCATACGACACTGAGCGGAATGTAAACAAGATCAAGAGCGTTGTGAACACTGATGAACTGAAGAATACTGACCTGGTTATTGGTCCGTTTTTTCAGGAGGAGGTGAAGCCGATTCAGGACTTTTCTCTGGCAAGTGGTGTAAATCTTTTTAATCCATTACACAATAATATTGAATTGATCGGCACTAACCCTTATGCGTTTCTTTACCAGCCATCGCTCGAAACAATTGGACGGAAGGCTGGAGAGTTCTTGTCGGCAAATGCAAAGAAAAAAACCTGCCTCGTGTTCTACGGAACGACGCGTCGTGATTCAACGCTTGCTGCGAGTTTCGCAGCTTCCGCGCAGGCAAAAGGAATGCGTATTTTGGCTACGCACCGGCTGTCAAGAGAGCAATCAGGAAACATACTTACGATACTCACGACAGCGACCGAGTATGATGATTTCAAAAACCCCAAGCAGTTCGCCCTTAAGAAGGACAGCATTGGAGGTATTTATGTGGCTTCGGATGATGCATTGATTTATGCCAAAGTGATCAGTGGCATTGAAACGCGGGGTGATCAGATTCCCGTACTTGGATCAGAAAGCTGGCTCGAACAACACACGATCGATCTTGAGAAATTTCAGAACCTTCCTATTACTCTGGTAGCACCAAACTATGTCGATACCGGAAAGCCATACGCAAGAGCTTTTAACAGAAAGTACGTGAAGACTCACGGACGAGTTCCTACAACGTATGCCAGCACGGGTTATGAACTGATGTTGTTCCTGGGGAGTCAGTTGAAGAAGAACGGCGTTTATTTTCAGGACGCCATGTCGAAAGCTGGGACCATTCCTGGTTTTATTATGGAAGGACATAACTACCAGGCTGGACGCAGCAACGACCTCGTCCCTTTCGTACGGTTTGAAGCTGGAAACATGAAGGTTATTGAAAGGAAGTAAATGAGCACGCAATCTATTCCGAGGGATAAGAGTCAGTCATTGTTCGAACGCGCCAGGAAGTCAATTCCTGGTGGTGTGAATTCACCGGTTCGCGCGTTTAGGGCAGTAGGTGGCAACCCTGTGTTCATGAAGTCGGCGAAAGGCGCGTGGCTCCACGATGAGGATGGCAATAGTTACATCGACCTCATCAATTCCTGGGGACCGATGATCCTTGGTCATGCGCATCCATTGGTAGAGGAGGCTGTTCGCGGCGCACTCACTGGGTCATCGTCATTTGGAGCGCCAACTTCGCGCGAAGTTGACATGGCTGAGTTGATTTGTTCCATCGTTCCGTCTGTTGAACGCGTGCGCATGGTAAACTCCGGCACGGAGGCGACTATGTCTGCGATACGAGTTGCCCGCGGTTTTACCGGCCGCGACAAGATTATCAAAATGGAAGGCTGTTATCATGGACATGGCGACTCGTTTCTTATAGCAGCAGGCAGCGGTGCGCTTACATTCGGTTCACCCGATAGCCCAGGCGTTACAAAAGGAACCGCAGCCGATACATTGATTGCACCCTTTAATGATGCTGAAGCTGTAGCACGTATAATCGAAAACAATCCTGATCAGATTGCAGCAATTATTCTGGAGCCTGTTGTTGGAAACATGGGTTGCGTTGCGCCTCAGCCCGGATACCTTCAGGATCTTCGAAAACTGAGCAGCAAGCATGGCATCGTCCTGATCTTTGATGAAGTAATGACTGGCTTCAGACTTTCTCTGGGAGGCGCACAGGAACTTTATGGTGTAACGCCCGACATGACTACGATGGGCAAGATCATCGGAGGAGGACTTCCAGTGGGTGCGTACGGTGGTCGTCGTGAGATCATGGAATCCGTTTCACCAGTTGGACCAGTGTACCAGGCAGGGACGCTTTCAGGTAATCCGTTAGCAATGGCTGCCGGCCTGGCTATGGTGTCTTATTTGAAGTCACATCCGGAAGTATACAATCACATCAATGAAATCACTAGCCGTCTCGTTGGTGGTTTAAAGCAGCAGTTATTTGCGAAGGGGTTAAACTACACGATTAACCAGGTGGGGTCTATGTTTACATTGTTCTTCACGGACAGCCAGGTCAGGGACTTTGCGACAGCGACATCATCGGATACAGCCGCATTTGGTCGCTATTTCAACAGTATGCTAAATCAGGGCGTGTATATGGCACCTTCTCAATACGAGGCGATGTTTATATCTGCGTCGATAGACGACGGTCTTGTTGATCGGATTCTTGATGCAAGTGAGATGGCGCTAAACAGTATCTAAGCGTGCTCCTAATCTCCGGGTTCATCTGCCCGCTTCGTTGATACACGCTCTTGATTATTCAGCTATCACGTCTGAGCAGGGGCGGCCTGGCTTCAAAATCATCTTTGATGTTCCTGTGCTGATACCTGTTGAATTATACTCATGCGGTTCTGTCTGCAGTTTGATCCGACCAATGTGGAATTGGTCGAAAAACATGCAAATCCCCGGTGTTCATTACATCACATTTGTATCTGCAAACGCTGTCGGCGCATCGCAACTTCGGTTGGGATGACCCGATTAGCTACCTTTTGATGTAGCCGAAACACTTTTTAATCTCATGAAGAATCGCACGCTAACACTCACTATCGTTTTTGCGGCACTCGGTGTTTTCATCGCCATTTTGACAACCTATGTGCATCGGGGCCTGGTAACCACGCAAAAGCATGGTCTATCTCTGATCGCGGCGGCCAAAAATGCCCGTTCCGAGGTAGCCCAAACTTCATTACAATTACACAAGTATCTTACAGGAGACACAAATGTTGGGGTTGAGCAGCAGGTACAGGGTCCATTGGAAGCGGTGAAAACTCAGCTTCATGCTGCCCACGACAATAAACTTGCTGCAGGAGATGTATCACGTTATCTGAACGATGAAACACAACTCCTCATACGCCAGGGCATTATCGATTTGGAGAAACTGGCAGCAACAAATCAGGCTTCTATCGATCAGTTGGCTAAGGCTCCGAAACCTGTTGCGGATAGCATGGGCGTTGTTCCGCCCGCTCCGAAGGTTGCACTGGCAGAGTCGCCCTACACTGATTTTAACAACGCTATGCTGAAGCTGGAGAACCACGTTACCGAAATGGTTGACAGCGATGCTTCGTTCTACTCAGGAATGGCGTGGTTTGTTGGCCTACTGTTAGTGGCAGTCATTGCAGGAGCGGTCTATCGCTTGTGGCGCCTTCAGATCGACACAAAACAAATGAAGGTTGAACAGGATACCCGACTCGCGCAAACCAATAAAGCCGTAGCTTCCCTTTCCACATTCATTGAAGCAATATCGGCAGGCGATTATGGCGCAGAGATCACTTTGGAGTCTGAGTCTGGACTCGGTGAAGCACTGCACAAAATGCGTAATAAACTTCGCGAGAATGCCGATGATGACCGCAAGCGCAACTGGTCTACATCAGGATTAGCACAAATAGGAGAGATCCTGCGTGTTAACAACGCGTCGAAGACTGAACTGTATGACAGCATCATCAAGTTCGTGGTGAAGTACACCAAGAGCAACCAGGGTGGACTTTTCATTTTCAACAATGACAGTGAGACGGATCAATTCCTGGAGCTTGTTGCGTGCTACGCGTTCGAACGAAAGAAATATTTGAAGAAGCGGATCATCATAGGCGAGGGTCTGGTAGGGCAGTGTTATCTCGAAGGCGAACGAATCTATTTGCTCGAGGTACCTTCAGAATATGTTACCATTACCTCAGGCCTTGGTGGTTCATTACCAAGTGCCCTTCTGCTTGTCCCGCTAAAGGTCAATGATAAGATCTTCGGTGTGCTTGAACTTGCATCTTTCAGCAAGTACGAAGAACATGAGATCGAATTGGTAGAGAAGCTTACCGAGAGTATCGCATCTACAATCTCAGCGGTGAACGTGAGCGAGAGCACACGGATTCTCCTCGAGAAGACACAGCAACAGGCAGAGGAGATGCGTGCACAGGAAGAAGAGATGCGTCAGAATATGGAGGAACTCGAGGCGACACAGGAAGAAATGCGCCGGAAGGAAAAGCATATTCAAAACATGCTCGACAGCGAGAAGAAACGCAATGAGATCAGTCTTAAGAACCGTCAGCTCATCATGGAGCTTACCAAGAATAAGGACATTCAGGATGGAAGATGGCAGGAAACTCTTGAGAAGATCACGGGCGCGATAACCCGACAGCTAGGCGTATCACGCGCAAGCATCTGGCAGTATTTCGGTGCTGAAAAGAAAATGGTGTGTGCAAAGCTCTACTCTCAGGTTAAAGGTTCTTTTGAGTCTGGCCAGGAGCTTGCTGCACGTATGTACCCTGGATATTTTGAAGCTGTTACAAGCGAGGAAACTGTCATTGCGAAAGAGGCTCTCACACATCCTGCAACACGGGAGCTGGCTATGGAACACTATCGCGGTACAGGAATACAATCCGTACTCCAGGTTCCCTATTTTAATGAAGGCAAGATCGCCGGTGTTATCACCTGCGAGCATCAGCATGATCAAAAAGATTGGACAGAAGAGGATGTCGAATTCCTGAAGGCATGTGCCGACCTGATCACGGTGGCCTTCAATACACATCGCATTAATGTCATGCTTGAGCAGCTTAGCGATGATCAGGAGACCATGCAAACTATCATTGACAATATTCCCCGCGCGGTGTTCTGGAAAGACAAAGATCTGCGCTTCCAGGGATGTAACCGCATATTCGCGAACGTGGCGGGGCTCAAGTCGCCGAAGGATCTCATTGGCAAGACGGACTATGAAATGCCATGGAAGGAACATGGAGATGCCTACCGTGACGATGATCTTGCCGTGATGAACAGCCGAAAGGCAAGACTCGACCTCGAGGAGAGAAACGTAAACTCCGACGGCGTGGAATCGTGGGTGCTCACCAGCAAGGTGCCGGTATTAAACAAGCACGCAGAGGTAGTAGCCGTTCTGGGGATGTTCGAAGATATTACCGATCGAAAACGCAAGGAGGCGCTTATGGAATCAAGCCTGGTAGAGCTCGAAGAGTTACGTCGACTTGTTCAGAAACGCGCCAGTTAAACAGTTGAATTTTTGGACCAGGTAATACCAGTGGAAGTTCAGGCGCGGGAGCGATTACTGATAATTCGCGCAACTTTCACTAACTTTACTTGTAAACACCTAATTATAGGGTCATGACTTATCGTTTTTTTAGCGCCATAGCTGCGTTGCTGGTCTGTACGACTGGCCTTTTTGCGCAGGGTGAACGGAAGGATAAAACGGCTGTTACCTACGAAGAATTGTATGACGAACCATACTCCGTAAACAAGCTGTTTATAGGCTTCATCCCTTTGTACGCCGACATGTTTGCCACCAACGTCAACGCTGGATATGGAGCGGAAGCGGTGTACTATCACAAGGATAAGTTTGATTTCCGTGCTCATTTCCGAAAGACCTATAGCCGCCAGTTCTACGACTTTGCCCGGGACCTCGCGTCAAAGAAAAGTGATGTAGATAACCACGCGGAGATTTATAACTACTACGAATTCGGAGCGACCTATCACATCAAAGATTTTGAAGAGAGCTCTAA
Organism: Chryseolinea sp.; assembly: GCA_049840655.1. GTDB lineage: Bacteria > Bacteroidota > Bacteroidia > Cytophagales > Cyclobacteriaceae > Chryseolinea. The sequence goes on along the minus strand of JASGJX010000017.1, from coordinate 102,409 downwards.
AACCAAGATGTTCCTTTACAAGAACAGCTACAAGGGCAACAAGTGGGCTGCACGCGTACCCCTCAATGCTGAAGTTCCCTGCAAGGTGAGAAAGATCTATGGCGCCAGATTAGGTGGCATATTTTGGGATAGCTCAACCGACATCGGACGTGCCCTGGAGAAACAAGGAATGACCAACGCAGACCTCAAGAATGAAGAGGGAGTTGGACTGCCTACGACGATCGTCAAGAATGGCGAAACAGAAACCTTTGACGTATTCAGTAACGTTGCCTCCCGCGGCTTGTACGTTGGAGGTTCTATGACCTGGATTAAGAACGTTGCCGTTAGTTTTGATAAGTTTGAAGACGGCGTGGATGATCTGATCTTCACCGTCTATCTCGATGCACTTATCGCGCCTAGTCTCGTGGTTGACGATGTCGTATATGTTGACGAAGATCCCGCCAGCCCTAATGCAGGCAAACATACTTACGATGTAAGCGTGCTGGATACCAAAATGATTGGTTTCCGCGCAGGCATGGAAGGACGCTTTAACAGAATGTTCAGCTGGTCGTATGGCGGCGAGGTTGGGTATCGCCCCAGCGTTGGCGGCCGCGGGTTGTACGTGATGTTTAAGATCGCGTTCCCTGTGTTCGGCACTAACCTCGACTATAAGGTCGAATCCTTCGGAAAGTAGTACCTTCAGGAGCAATTCTAATGGCTCCTGCTTGGACATCCTAATCAAGAATATCAAAGGCCTCGTACAGGTCAGAGAAGGCGTTGTGAAGCCTTTGGCCGGACCTGACATGGCAATCCTCCCTGTCATTGCTGATGCGTATTTAGCCATTAAAGACGGGCTCGTCGTTGGCTACGGTCCGATGAGTGGATTTTCATCCATAGGCACGTCAGGTGCCACGAGCATCATTGACGCAACAGACCGTTTCGTATTCCCTTCATTTGTCGACTCACACACGCATCTGGTCTTTGCGGCCAGCCGCGAAGAGGAGTTCGTGATGAAGCTGAAAGGCGCCTCTTATGCCGACATTGCCTCGAAGGGCGGAGGAATACTGAACTCAGCCCGCAGGTTGCAGGCGATGTCGGAAGATGAACTTTTCGAGCGCTCACTTGTACGAGCCGAAGAGATTATCAGGACGGGTACAGGGGCCGTTGAAATCAAGAGCGGCTACGGACTAACAACCGCCGATGAAATAAAGATGCTGCGTGTGGCCCGAAGAATCGGACAAACTACTCCATTAACTGTGCGCACTACCTTTCTCGGTGCGCATGCTATTCCCAGAGATAGTTCGCGCGAGCAGTATATTGAAAGGGTGATCAATGAGATGATACCAGCCATTGCAGAGCAACAACTGGCGGACTACATCGACGTTTTTTGCGAGGAAGGGTTCTTCACACCTATCGATACGGAGCGCATCATAGAGGCCGGGAAAGCAGCGGGTATGCCAGGAAGAATCCACGCCAATCAACTCCATCGTTCGGGAGGAGTTCAGGTCGGTGTGAAAACGGGAGCAGTCAGCGTTGACCACCTTGAAAACATCGGCGATGAAGAGATCGGCCTGTTGTTGAAAAGCAACGTGATGCCCACCTCGTTGCCCGGCGCAGCGTTCTTTTTGAACCTGCCTTTTACTCCCGCAAGGAAACTTATTGATTCAGGATGCCCGCTGGCAATAGCCTCTGATTATAATCCAGGCAGCGCACCAAGTGGTAATATGCCCCTGATGATTTCTCTTGCGTGCATCAAGATGAGATTGCTTCCGGAGGAAGCCATCAACGCGGCTACCATCAATACAGCATGCACACTGAAGTTGCAGGAGCATATGGGAAGCATTGGAATCGGAAGAGTCGCGAATGTCTTTATCACCAAACCAATTCCATCTATTGCGCATATGCCTTACGCTTTTGGATCGAGTGTTGTGGATACCGTTATCCTGAAAGGACAGGTTATAAAATGAACAGAGCACAGAAAAGGTCAGCATCCAGCAATTAGCTGTGAGTACCTTCGAACGTTATGCGTTGTCTCAATGCAAACGTCGCTTTATGAAGACGTAATTTATGGATCATAAGATTATGATCATCGTTCAATCTCTACAGAAAAGGTGATAACTGATTTTAGTGACGATGCGACAGAACAGTATTTCTCTATTGCAAGTCTTGTGACCTTTTCAAGTTCTTCAATAGTGGCATCCGGAGAATTGAGAATGTACTTACAATGAATCTCTTTTAGCCAACGGGGAGTTTCATGATTGCGCACGCAAGTCACTTCAATCGTAAGTCCATTTACTGACTTTCTGCGCTTCTTCATCATCCCGGCAACTTCAACTCCTGCACAGGCGGCCAGTGCAGATTGAAGTATCTCAACTGGCGACTGACCAGTTTTCTCCGATGCATTGCGCATATCGATGCGAGCGAGGTGACCCGCTTCAGTCGAAGATTCAAAGAGATCGTCGTCGATCATCCGGGTTGTTATTTTCATGATGTGATATTTTGTTCTAAACATAATAAGTTATTTGATAAGCCGGTGTCCTCGCATATTTTTGGACCATATCATTGCTCCATGGATGTTGCAGAATCGATAAAGGGCGCATTGCGCGAAATAAAGGACTACCCCAAGCCAGGCATTGTATTCAAGGATATAACGCCACTGCTAGCGCAACCTGATTTGATGCGGGCAGCTGTTCGCATGCTGTCAGACCGGTACAGGGCTTCCAAACCTGATGCAATTGCTGCGTGTGAGGCCCGCGGGTTTATCTTCGGATCGATTCTGGCTATGGAGCTTGGAGTGCCATTTATCCCTGTGAGAAAGGCCGGCAAACTGCCCTACAAGACCTTGAAACAAGACTATGCTCTGGAATATGGCCACGCAACGCTTGAGATGCATATCGATGCTGTGCAGCCTGGATGGAACGTGCTCGTACATGACGACGTCCTTGCAACGGGCGGAACCGCTGCTGCCACAGCCAGGCTTATTCAACTCGCCGGTGGCCATGTCGCTGGTTTCTCTTTTATTATTAATTTGAGTTTTCTGCTGGGAGGAGAAAAGTTAAAACAGGAATTTGGTACAGAGCCGTTTTCTTTAGTGACTTTCTAATACGGAATTAAGAACATGTCCGAGCTGACCAACATACCGATGTTTCCACTGACAATCCTGCCGATGCCAGGAGAGCTCGTACCGCTGCATATTTTTGAGCCTCGCTACAGGCAACTGTTGCAGGATGCGGAAGTAAACGACATAGAGTTCGGTATTTACTTTACGCATGAGATCAATGATCAGAAGATCGGAAGCCTTGTAAAGCTTGAAAGTGTCATTAAGCGGTATCCCGGAGGAGAGGCCGATATTATTGTAAAATGTGACGACATCTTTACCATGGGGATGCTTACGCGCACTTATCGCTCAAAGCCATATCCCGGTGGCGAAGTTCGTTTTTGGAGCGTAGATCAGAATACATTTCCCGGACACGAACTCTATGACCTTTTCCTGGCCTACCTTAAGCTGAGGAATATCAGCCAACACGTCAATGTATTTAACCTGTATCAGATTGCGAACGAACTGAACATGGACGTAAGCGATCGTTATCGCTTCCTCACAAGCCCCGATGAAAAGAAGGAAGTATTCGTCTTGAACCGCATTAAATTCCAGATGCACCTATTGCAGCAAGAGGAAAAGAGCAAGGACAACTACTATCTTAATTGAGTTTCTAACTGACTTCCAACCGGCGAAGTTTTCGTCCATTCATCGTTACAACATAGTTTTATATTGTATCTGAGAAATTACCTTCAGCGGGGGGAGATGATTTCAGTAACCTATTTTGGGATAAATCGTAGGCGATTTTTCTATCGACATTTTGAATCTTCACAGGCTGTTGTTTCGTTATTGGTGCCTTCTTTAGAATAAGATTCGAGACACAATTTGTCTCCTTTTTTTTAACGATTCATTAACACAAATTAACGATTGCGCTGCAACCTGAAGCACGATGTGGCCGTCTTAACGCTATACAAAACACATCGCTCATGAAAAAGAATTTCTTGATCCTGACAGCTGCTCTGCTGGTTACCTTCGGAGCATTCGCAGGTAATAAACCCACGGCTGCAGCCGGAGTTGCAGTTGTTAGCAATGGCACAACGTTGAAGCTATACTACAAAGCAGCTTCTGAATCGAACGTGAAGATCTCTATATCTAATGAAGAAGGTCAGATCGTTTATACCGAGAAACTAAAGAACACTGATGGATTCGTTCGTCCGTACAATCTTGCAAGTGCACCATCTGGTGAGTACACTATTGAGGTTACGGATGAGTACTCTACGCATACTGAGAAAGTAACCATCGGTCAACAACACAAACCTGAACTTGCCAGCCTGCTTCGTGTAACTGGTGAAGACGGAAAGTACCTTTTGGCGATCCCTTCAAAGGAAGCAAAGGGTATCAGCATCCGCATTCTCGCTGATGATAAAGTTATCTACGACGAAGTAATGGAGATCAGCTCAGATTTTGCCAAGATCTACAATCTTAAGAAGGTAAAGGGTGAAGTCACTTTTGAGATCAAAGATCAAAAAGGCAATGCTAAAGTAGTGAACTACTAAGCGCACATTAGTCTATAGTCATATATAAGGACCCCTCGAGGCCATTCGATAAGGATGGCCTCATTTTTTTTGTCAACGTTCTGATACCTGATCGCCACTCTGACCGCAGTGACGTTTGTCTGAACTAATAGTGTATATTGTAGTGTGCCAGTATTTTTAATCTGCTTCTGGCCAGCGTCAGAGACACACATGGTTTTATCAATACCGTCTCCAAAAACACAGTGGGTCATTATCTGTGTAACGTTTCTTGTAGTGAACGTGGCCTGCTATTTAATTTATCAGGCAAGGCCCCTTGATGATGTTAAACATTATTTGGAAGCGGGGGAGGTGTTGCTCAACGAAGGAAGAATTGATGAACACTTCCATCCGATGTATTTCGTGCCGATCGCGTTGCTTGCCGCCTTCACATATCTGTTTAACGAACCAGGTATGGCTTATATCATCCTCCAGGTTGTTGTTTCTGCATGCGCGGTTTATGCACTTTATAAAATCACAGAGAGCATCAGTACACAAAAGGCAGCGTTCTTATCTGCAATGATATTTGTATTGTGGGCTGACAACCTGCGTTGGAATGTGCTGGTCATGACCGACTCTTTGTTTGGGAGTCTTGTACTGTTTTTCCTGCACTCTGTCATGGGGATTAGAAACAGAGGAGGATTTTGGCTCTTGATTTTACTTCTGATCGCGGCAGTCTTCACGCGTCCTGTCGGCATCCTGCTGGTATTCGCTGCGGGTGCCACTCTCTTTCATTATTATATAGGCGCGATCGAACATGAAAAGAGGGCTGTTTTTGTGATCGTTCTTGTAATTGCTGCGGGCGTAATTTTACTCTCTACCTGGTTGTCCGGTATTTGGGATTTTACTGACCAATATTATCGGGGAAATGTTGTCACCTATGCGGATACTTATTCCGGTGACAAAAGTGCAATACAATTCGATCCTGATTACGTCGACACAAGTGGTCAGTCGCCTGTGGTTCGTACAATTCGGTTCCTATGGAACCGGCCATTACATGTCCTGATGATCTCGTTCTTCAAACTATTCTATTTATTGTCTGGAACAAGACCTTACTATTCGGCTTTGCATAACATTATCACGGTTATCTGGATGAGCTTTGTTTACACTGGGACAGTCATCGGAGTCCGTGCTATGCCCGTTTCTTTTTTCAAGACTTCTTTAATCGCGCTTCTGGTTGGAAACTGTCTGCTGGTTGTCGCGACGACGGTAGATTGGGACAATCGGTTTTATTTACCCATGGAGGCCGCTGTGGTTATCTTCTCAGGATTGGGTTGGTCACGGGTGTTAGCTGGTCCGGTTGAACGGTAATTTTTTCGAATTAGCCTCGGCAGGTAGGGGTTTCGTTGTTAGAAAATGTATGTAAGGGATTGGTGCGTTCATTAAACAACGATTGCTGCAATCGTTGTAAAAAATTCAGAATTACAAGAATCGATTGCGGTCTCTCAAAGTTGTTATTTCCACTGTTTGCTATGTATTGATTTAGGTGCAATCGTTGTTTCAATATAAAAAACAGGTTTACTTACAACGGACCGTCGTGCGTATATGGCTACCGTATATTTGAATCATAATAAAACAAAACACGACGATGAAAACTAAATCACTTTACGTCGCAGCGCTGATGATTCTGGCTGCGGCCATTACAGCAGTTGGAAAAGATGAACCTGCCGCCCTCGGTCTCGCAGTAGTACCCGTTAAGGGATCTGAAGTATTCAGAGTAATCTACAAGAGTGAAGTTCCCAGCAAGGTGAAGTTGAGTGTATACAATGCAAGTGCTCAGGTAGTATTTACTGAAAACCTCGGCAATGTTGGTGGATTTATTCGTCCACTGAATTTCTCAGGTCTTGCATTCGGAGAGTATACTATCGAACTGACTGACGCTTCTGGCAAGAAGACTGAAAAGATTTCTTATCAGCCTGTTAAAGCTGCGTCAAATGTTCACGTAGCTAAACTTGCTCAGGCCGACAAATTCCTGATCTCGGTTACGAACAATGCTAAGGAAACATTTACCGTTAAAATCTTTGACGGCGCGAACAACCTTGTGCACGTAAGCACCAAAGAAGCCTCTGGCGATTTTGCTCAGCTTTTCTCGCTGAAAGAAATTGAAGGCGTCACATTCGAAATTTCTAACAGCACTGGTGCACTGAAGACAGTACGCTTTTAGTGAATAGCTGATTGTTGAAAAGGACTATCTCTAACTGAATAAAAAGGCCATCTCACAGATGGCCTTTTTATTTGTTGATCAGTTGATTTGTTGATTGAGCGGACGAATATGGTTCTGCGTTCGATTGAATACTTCGCCATGAAGGCGTCGACAGACTGATTGTTACCCGGTTGTCACCTGCACCGGTGGTCAACTGCGCTCAGGACGGTTTAACCTGCTCCACCAGTTGGAGTCGATTGACAATACTATTCGGAGGCAATACTGTTCCAGGCGACAAAACCGCGTTAGCACCGATCCTTGATCTGTCGCCAATGAATGACCCAAACTTTGTGACAGGCAGTAGGTAAGTCTCCCCGTTAACGAGGCTTCGGATTGACTTATCCTCTCTTTCGTTGTAATGATTGGCAAGTATACTTCCCGCTTCCATGTTTACTCCTTCGCCGATGATGGAGTCGCCCGCGAAATTAAAGTGAGCGAGTGCGCTTCCCCGAAACATAAAAGTTGATTTCACCTCACAGCCAGGCCCAACAACTACCCCGTCTTCAAGGAACACTCCGCCGCGCAGATAGGCATGCGAGCCTATGAAACATCCGGGCCCAATAATGATCGCACCTTTCATGGTTACGTGTGGCTCTACGATTGCGGAGTGATGAACGTATGCCGAGCCAGTTTTAACGTAGTCGCTTGATAAACCTTTAGATCTTTCAGTAATCACACGCTCAGCAATGGAAGGCAGGCGCCAGGGTGGCTCTGCGGACGGACCAAACACTGCCGACCATCTGCTGATGAACAAGTTTGCATCGATGTGAGGGTCTTGCGAAGACATGGTGTTGTTTCTTTGTTAATGACGTGGTTTTATAATTCGTAAAATTCAAGTGGCAGGTCATCAGGATCTGCAAAGAAGGTGAATCTTTTATTGGTGTATTCATCGACGCGTATGGGCTCCGTTGTAACACCGTTTTGATTTAACCAGGCAACGCTGGAGTCCAGGTCCGCTACGGCAAATGCAAGATGCCTCAGGCCGCGAGCTTCTGGTCTGGAAGGTCTTGCTGGCGGGTTCGGGAAAGAAAACAGTTCAATGCAATATTGACCTCCCAGTTCCAGGTCAAGCTTATATGATTTTCTTGCTTCACGATAATGTTCGGCAACTACTTTGCATCCGAGGATGTCAACGTAAAATTGTTTTGAACGCGCATAGTCCGAACAGATGATGGCGACGTGGTGAATCCGACTGATCTTCAACATGGCCTAAAATATGTATTTTCGGAGAAACCTTCCTATATGGTGACATTATGGATTATAGTTGGAATACTATTGATGATTGTAGGCATCGTTGGTTGCGTATTGCCATTTCTTCCGGGCCCGCCACTTTGCTTTCTGGGGCTGCTCGTACAGCAGTTTAATCACGATCCGCCTTTTTCAAGGAAGTTTATGTGGATATGGGCCGGCGTAACGGCGCTGGTTGTGGCGCTTGAATATCTGATTCCGGTCATGGGAACTAAACGCTTCGGTGGAACGAAGTACGGAATCTGGGGCTGTACCATCGGCCTGATCGCAGGATTCTGGTTTGGTCCGCTGGGAATTATCGTAGGACCGTTCATAGGAGCATTTGTTGGAGAGATACTTGCTAATCAGGACTCGCAAATGGCATTGCGTTCGGCGTGGGGATCATTTGTAGGTTTTCTCATAGGAACCCTTCTCAAACTGATTGTGTGTTTCGTGATGACCTGGTATCTACTGAAATATGCGTACGAGACGATGACTATTGGTTGATCTGTTGATCTGTTGATTTGTTGATTTGAAAATGCTGATTTTTTTCCGCCGGCGAGATTTCAAGACTGGCATAAGTAGCTAGTATGGTTTCGTTAGGCATCTTTAATCAACTTCACAGGAGATCTATCGTTACAGATCAGGACTTAATTAGTACGTCAACGATTTTGGTGGTAAAAGAAAAGGCTCACCATCGGCAAGCCTTTGTGATGTATCGAAAGCAGACCTTCGACTCGCTGTTTTGTTATTGGATGATAATCGTGACTTTGTTCACTTTCTTCTCTTCAAGCTTTGCAGTCTTTTCGCCACCTCCCGAATTATCAAGATCCCCCTTTTCAGCAATGACATAGTATCCAATAGCCTTCAGGTCCTTGAACTTCACGAGACCTTTAGCATCAGTAACTCCTTCAACAGCCATGTGCTCCTCGCTCTTATAGTCCTGCTCATTTTCAAACAGGCGAACTTTAGCACCCTCGACTGTATTGCCAACCTCGTCACGCACCGTTACGCTCAAAGTCGTTTTGATCAATTGAACCCCGTGAGCCAATCCCACAATAGCAAAAAGTGCAAACACAATAAGTACCCGTTTCATAAGTTCATTCATTTTAGAGCTTTGAAAATACGCGTTTTTTCAACTCCGCCAATCCACTATTCGATGAAATGCCGCGTGGAGGTTGCCATCGTTGATCATCCGTTGAATAATGGCCTTCCCAATCCGCCAATAGCCTGAATAACCATTATCTGAAGTCCTGAACTTATTACAAGAACAAGCGAATAAAAAAGCCCCCGAAAGGGGGGCTCTGTAACTATCAATTGTAAATTATCAATTGAGGCTCTATCTCATCAACACCACACCACCCCGTTTCTCCATGATTCCCAACTCAGGGCGATAAGAGCTCTTATAACGCACGAGGTACGAGTAAGTGCCGGCAGGGGATAGCTGCGCGAGGTTGTTCTTGTAGCCACCATTCCAACGGAATTCACGATCGCCGGACTGAAAGATCATTTCGCCCCAGCGGTTGAAGATGAACACTTCAAAGTTTTCGTCATCGATGAAGAATGTGTAGAGGTGGAAAGATTGGTTTACCATGTCGCCTTCGAGTCCGACCACGGCGCTCGTAGGACGGAATGCGTTCGGTCCAACAATGACAGGATCACATTCTACCAGCACATCGGTTTTATCGGAGCTTCCGCATCCAAAACTGTTTTCGAGAAGGACGCTGTACAACCCCGGCTCATCTGCTGTGAGTGTAGGAGTATTGATGCCGAGATTGACGCCATCCTTCAGCCAATCATAGCTGGCGAAATCTCCAGGCCTCAGCACAACCGAACGAGTATTGGGATCAGGGTTCGCTGGATCCGGACAGATATACGCCTCCTCGTTTAACAGGCCTGGCGTTACGGGAGCCAGTGTGATATCAATATTGTCAGTGGCTTTACACGTTGCCGCTGATGCTGTGACCTGATAAAGCCCGCCCCGCTGGTCCTGAAGGGTACCCGCTGTTTGCCCTGGAATGGTGCTGCCATCAATCGTCCATACAAAAGTAGCTGTACGGTTCGTGGTCGCTGTAAGCGTAAAAGGAGATCCTTCACACGGCGTCGTAGAGGTAACGTCGACAGTCAATAAATTATCGACCTGCACGATCAGACCGTTGGAAGTACTTTCGCATCCAGTAACCGGACTGAAAATCGACACGGAGTATTGTTGGCCATCGTTTGACAAATTGGCAAATACCTGCGGACCACCCAATGAAGGCTGGAGTGTATTGTTGATATACCAACGGTAGAGGAAGTTGCCATTAGGTGTCGCCGTTACAGTCACGAGGTCAGAGCAGGCATCATCCTGTGAAATTGCAGCAAGTATTGGTGGTTGGACGACTACAGAAAGCGTGGTATCAAGGTCGCAGAATCCAGCTTGAGTAATGAGTACCTGATACTGCTGAGTGCCTGCAGGTGGATTCGCCTTCATGTTGGCGGCATTCGCTCCAGAGATAATTCACGGGCCCGGTCCAAACAAAGCTGTCTCCCTGAGACGCCGTTATCGACACTGGTGCAACAGGGTCGCAAATCACATCAAAGAGTGCCGGAACTTTGGCTGCATGATTGATAGCGATCGGCGGCGAAGATGAGATACAGTTCGATACATCCTTAACCTCTACAATGTATTGCTTGTTGTTGCTAGGTAACCCTATTGGACCTGTAGACGCTGTGTTAGTGTTGAATGCAACAGTTGTTGTGCTACCCGTCTGGACGCCCTGGCCGGCTGGAGGAAGAGGGAGCGAGGTATCAATCACTCGCCATGTATAGCTTGCCGAAGGAGGCCCCGTCGGTGTAATCGTAGCAGCTATGTTAATAGGATCGCATGTCGCGTCGGGAATACCGGCGACCGTGAAGTTGTTGTTGTTGATCGTGGCAGCAGTTGTCACGGCACAGGTCGTAATCTGGTCTGCAACGGTTATGCTATACGTGCCCGCCGCGAGACCCGTTGCCTGAGGGATCGGCCCAACGGTAAGATCTGAATCAATAATCGACGTCGAAGGTCCCGTGATCGAATAGGTAAACAGGGCCGAAGCAGGAGACGTGATACTCAGATCAATGGTACCGCCGGTTGATCCACAAGCTATTGAGTTTGCAACCGGTGGAGTGATGACAGGCAGCGGATTGATCGTGAATATTACAGAGTCCTTCACAAAACATGTTGTTACCGGATCAGTTACTGTTACTTCATATTCAGCCTGAGTAGGCGTTCCGATGGCGGTGTTTACTGCTTGAGTGCGTCGGGTTCCGAGCGGATTCGCAGCGCCACCATTCAGCGTCAGCGTCCACTGATAAGTCATACCTGGATTCACCGCGTCTAATGCCGCTATCGGTAGTATTTTGACATATGGTTTGATTATCGCCGATATCTACAACGGGACGGTTATCCGCCGCAAGGATTCTTCCGTCTTTACTGCAACCTGCAGCATTTGTGACCGTCACATCATAATAGCCATGCCGGTTGACGGAAATAGTCTCGGTAGAATCTCCCGTAGACCACACGTAAGAGAGACCCGGTAAGTTAGTCGGATTAGCATCCAGCACGGCAGCCCCTGTACACAATACGGCCGAGCCGGATGGATCCGGAGGAAGATCATTGATTCGCAATTGCTGCACAAGTGTCGTATCTAATCCGCAACGATTGGTAAGCCGCAACGATACATCGTATAGCCCCGGAGTGGTAAAGAACTATTTGAATTCCTGAGCCTGCGATGTTGCCACCACACTCGAATTCAAACGAACCTGCCAGAAGAATTTGTCAATTTGATCAGTAGGTGTCGCGCTGAACGTTGACAGAATCCTGCACGCATTGCCCTGTTATTGTCATGAACGGACCCTGTATGGGATCAGCAAGACTTTGTATGAAATTAGGAAGACCATAGGTACTTGTTGTTCCTCCCACAAGAGGAAAATCACCTGGTCTGTAGACAGATGCAACTGTTTTAAGTTCACTTGGCTGAATCCGGCCTAGTGTTCCCTTGCCTGGCTCTGCAACATATACCTGTCCGTCGGGCCCAATCTGCACAGCGCCCAATTCCGGACCGGTGTACAGAGGAGGATTCATCAGTGTAGGACGTCCGAGTGAATCAAGTGAGAATTCTACAAGCTTCGAGTTGCCTCCGTCTCTGAGTGTCGCATACAATTTGTTGCCACCTGGTGAGAACTCAACGCCATACACCTGGCCAGTTGGCGTATTGAGATCAGCCACTCTCGGATTTGTAATTACCCGGTAGTATTATCGAAATCAAAAATCTCCACCACATTGGCGGCCACCCTGCGACAACGCAACCGCCAGACGATTGTTGGGACCGAGCTTCATATAGCCCTGAGCCTCGGCAGCTGTCGTAATGGAATGGTCCGAACCCACCGCCGACACCAACGGGATTGCCGATTCCAAGACTGCTGATCGGATAAGCTCTGAATGAATTGTTCCCATACTCATGTGCAATAAGCCATCCTGAATTACCTGTAATTCGCTCAGTGCTGCGGGCAAACAGGAGTTGATTCTCTTCACGCATGCCACCAGTGCCACCATTCATCTTTAGGTCAAAAAGAGAATAGCGCAGTTCGAACGTTCCATCGCCGTAAACATCTTTTGTTGTAAAGATGTAGTATAACGTTTCATCTCCTGGCACAGGAATAATAAGCGCAGCTTGTGCCGAATTTGCTGAACCGCCGATACCTGGTGGAGGTGCGGTTGAAACCATAGTGAAATTCCTGTCCCAAACACTAACGCCGTCTGTGAAGAAGACGACCTGGCCATTGCGATCACTAATAGTAGAAGTTCCAGCAGGAGCGTTCATTACCGGGTTGCTAATCGCTATCGGAGCGTTGGGTATGTTGGGATTAAAGTCAATACCAGCATGATTACCAAAGTACCAGACGTTCGCCCGCTGATCTTCAACATCATATTCTTTAATGTTCACGCCTGCGTAGGTCGCACATCCACCCACTGTCGCTACGAGATAATAGTAGCCGGCTGAGTCGGGTTGTAGGGTCTCCGTTGTGGCACCGGCGATCAACCCGCCCGGACCATACCATTGAAGTTGTGGAGTTCCATTTCCCTGAACAGATGCCTTCACGCTAAATGTTCCACATCTTGGTTTCGGATTAGGCGCTTTAGGAAAGGGCAGTTCACAGCTACAGGCAGTCGTATCTTGAACCAGTGAGATTTGCGTATCGAAATCTATTATAGTTAAAGGTTGCGTCGTGGTAGTGGTCTGGCCATTCAGATAGGCAGTAACCGTTACGTTGTATGTGCCAGCGCCTGTATACGTATAGACAGGACTCCAATCGCTGGATCCTGATCCATCGCCGAAGTCCCAACGAAGGCTATCTGCGCCTGGAACTACAGTAGGGAAGAAGGCAGTGGCGTTGTTGGCACAAGTATCCTTATAAGTAAACGAAACCTGGAGATTAGCAGTGTCACCAGGAGCGAAGCTTGGGAACTGTGTCGCGCCGAAATTTACATTGCCAGGAAATGCCTGTGCCGTATAAACAACATCCGCTGCAACGGAGTCGGTATCGGAAATTTTGCCCATGAGAAAAGGTCCTCCGGGAGTTGCCTGATAAAGATGATAGATGGAACTGTCGGGTGCCATCTGCAATCCATAACTCTGATAAATATTGTTAGGCTGAGGCAGCACGCTTTGCATCGTGAGCGTAGGAGTTTGCGTATCGAACTGCATCACATTGCCAGGGACGCCAGGCTCACCTTCACTTGATATATAAAGATAGCGACCGCTAAAGCTCCATTCTGTGTCATAAATAGCCGATCCCGCGCTAACCGTTGGCACTGCTGAGTTAGGTACCTCCTGATCGAGCGTTAATGCACCGGTGGCCGGATCAAAGTTGAGGATCTCGACATTCCTGTTTGCCTCCTGTGGCGACACAGCAATCTTGTTGGAGCCTGCGTGATAATCAAAATTGCCAGGCTGTGTAATGACACCGACGTTGTAGGTCGCTGGCGTTTGAGGTCCTGCTGAAGTAAACAGCGTCACTGTATAAGTGGTAGTTCCGTTGTCGTGAGTAATCAGGTAGAAGTTTTCAGTTCCCTGCTGAGGAATCACAATCATCGACTCTGACGTGGTTGTAAGTCCGGGAAGCGGAGTATTGGTGGCTGAAGTGGCAGCCCCCAGCGGTATAGGATTTGGGAAGACGGCGTTACCTGGCAACGACATGTCTACCAGACGGTACGAAACGCTACCTGGAGTCGTGCCATTGGCAGAGTTGACAAAGACATAATATTGATTGTCCTGACCAGGCACCTTGGCGACAGCAACGGCCTGGTTGCCCGCCGTATTACCACCCAGGCCGCTGCCATTTGGCATAGCCTGATTTGATACGTCGAAAATTGTCTGACCGTCGCTATAGAACAGCAGATCGCCGTTTACTGCGCTGCTTACTACCGCACCACCACCTGTACCACCGGTCGCAGGACTGGTTATCAACGTGGCAGATTTGTCGGAGCGTTCGAAACGTACACCCTGTGGCGTTGTTCCGAAATACCAATGTGTTCCAGTTAGATTCTGCCCGTCGACGCCCAACGACACCAAAAGGGGCAAAACGAGCAACAGCAGGGAGCGTAATGAATTCGTAATCAACCTCTTCATAATGCAAACGCGCTTCAACTTACTTTGATAGTCCGGCTCTGACTAATTGTAAAACGCCCAAGTTTTGCTAAAGTATACAATTTGCAGAAAATTGTCGTTAATAGATACCGCCGCGCAGATATCGGAGACGAAAACGGGGATGAATAAGGTTGGTTCGTGTCGAACAGCGTTGATACACGAAGAACCTACCGAGGAAAGGGACAAACTGTTTCATAAATTTCCGGGATACCGTTAATTTGCCTTGATTGCGGAAATATAATGACGAAGTTGATGTACAGGTTTACCCTGCTTTTGTGCTTCCTGATGCTGGCGTTTGAGGGTTCGGTTTTAGCACAGGATCCACAGTTTTCCCAATTTTATGCCGCACCACTGTACCTGAATCCTGCACTCGCGGGCTCAACAGGACAAGCGCGTGCCGGCATTAACTATAGAAATCAGTGGCCAGCTATTGATGCCAACTTCACAACGGTTTCTGCCTATTTCGATTATTATCTAGAAGATTACAAGAGTTCAATTGGTGCTATCATTACCCAGGATCGTGAAGGTCTCGCAGGCTTGCGCTCTTTCAGTCTCGGTTTACAATATGGATATGAATTGAAACTCAGCGATAACCTTGCGTTCCGTCCGGGCGTGCAGGTAGCGTTGTTCAATCGTGACATCAACTTCGGTCGACTAACATTTGGTGATCAATATGACCCGACAACTGGTGCATTCCTTGATCAGCCAACAGCAGAAACATTTCGCTCCAATTCAAAAAAGACTTTCGTAGACCTTTCATTGGGTGGAGTTCTATTCACAAGAGTTGCTTATCTGGGATTATCGGTGTGGCACCTGACTGAACCCAATCAATCCATCATTGATGAGTCGAGCCCTTTGCCAATGAAGTTCTCGATGCATGGCGGTTTCAAGTTTTATTTGAGGCAGGGCGTTCAGGGCACCGGCGCCTATGCAAAGAAAGTGGAACGAAGCATCGCACCTGCGTTTCAATATCGCCATCAGGGAAAGTTTGATCAGATGGATCTTGGTATGTATTTCACTGCTGCGCCACTTGTAGTAGGAGCATGGTATCGCGGTGTGCCCTTTAAGAAAGTAGAAGACTACATGAATAATGAGTCGATTGTTCTATTGCTTGGCTTCACACAACTGGGTGCAAAAGATGCAATCAACATTGGCTACAGCTTCGACTACACCATATCAAAATTGGGTACAGGTAGTGGAGGAGCGCACGAGTTTAGTCTTGTTTACACCTGGCCCATGCGCAATCCGCGCAAGCCACCTCGTGATAAGCTGATAATTCCCTGCCCGGACTTCTAACATTTGCAGATGCATTGATATTGGGATTTCGAGATATAAGTACAGCTGCGTTGCAGCTGAAATTTATCACGCGGCAGGGCGTGACCAAATCTCCAAATCTCAATATCAATATATCTCCAAATGTTAATGGTGGTGGCCACCGGGACCGTGTACGTGACCGTGGGTGATTTCTTCATTCGTTGCGTCGCGGACGTCCATAACTTCAACCACGAAGTTCAGTTCAACACCTGCAAGAGGATGGTTCGCATCTACAGTTACCGAATCAAGTCCAACATCAACAACTGTAACAACGGCACCGCTACCGGTGGAAAACTTCATCCCCTTCTTCACGGGCTGATCACCAAATGCAGAACGTGGAACACTCTGAGTCATTGACGGGTCGAGATCACCATAGCCTTTCGACGGCGGCACTTTGATCGAAAATTTGTCGCCCTTGGCTTTGCCTTCAAGTCCTTCCTCCATCCCGGCTATCAGATTACCCGCGCCGTGGAGATAATGAAGCGGTTCGCGACCATCGCTCGTGTCCAGCACGTTACCTGTATTGTCCGTCAGCGTATAGTGAATCGCCGCTACCTTATTTTTGGAAATCTTCATTGCATTGCTGGTTATTGGATGTGAATTGGTGGCCATTTTGACCATCGGGACAAATGTAGGAAAGATCACGACAAATTCGCCCGCCCGCTTTAACCGTGTGGTGAATTCAATAAATGACCGAGGAAAGATCCCCACATATTCAATCCAAGCCATGAAAGTGTCTACTTTTGGACCTTCCGCCGTCTTTGGCGACGGCACTCAATCAACAGATCAACAAATCAACAAATAGCATGAACTGGATAATACTGATAATCGCCGGACTCTTCGAAGTGGGATTCGCTACTTGCCTGGGCAAAGCGCGCGAGGCTACGGGGTCAGCCGCCATGCTTTGGTGGACTGGTTTTACAGTATGTCTCTTCATCAGCATGTACCTGCTTTATCGGGCCACACTCACTCTACCTGTTGGAACCGCCTACGCAGTATGGACGGGTGTTGGTGCAGTAGGAACCGCTATCATGGGGATCATCTTCTTTAAAGAGCCCGCCGACTTCTGGCGCGTGTTCTTTATTGCAACACTCATCGGATCTGTAGCCGGACTTAAGTGGGCATCACATTAGGGCGGTGGTCGTCGGCTAAACTACCCGGTCGTCGACCGTTTCCTTTGAATCTGAGGGATTTGTTCTAATTTTAGAAGATTATCAACATCCCATTGTAACTCATTTATTTTTTCAAACTATGAAGAAGATCTTAGTTCCCACAGATTTCTCCAAACCGGCAGGAATCGCTATCGGCGTCGCCGCAGACATTGCAAAAAAATCGGGTGCTGAACTCACTCTGTTACACGTAATCGAAGAAGTAGTTGGCAACTCGCTTAACGTCGAAGGACAGGTAACTGCCGATGCGGGGTGGGAAGAAAAGATATTCAATCTGAAATTGATCGAGAAAGCAAAGAAACAGATGGCCAAGCTTTCTGAAGACTCAAGATTCGAAGGCGTACGTCTGAAAACGGAACTCCGTGTAGGCACTCCGTACCATGGCATGAATAAGATCATCACAGAGAAGAAAGTAGATCTTGTTGTTATGGGTACGTCGGGTCGATCTGATCTGGAGCAAATGATCATCGGATCTAACACTGAAAAGGTCGTGCGCACTGCAGGATGTCCGGTGCTAACTGTACATAACAAACCTGCGACAAAAGAGTTTAAGGACATTGTATACGCGACGTCGATGGACAAGGATGAGGAAGTCTTCTCCAGAATTGTGCGCACTACGCAGCAATTGTACAACTCTACGATCCACCTTGTAAGGATCAACACACCTGCCAACTTTCAACGAGACGTGCTCGTGAAGAAGTACATGCAGGATTTTGCGAAACGTCTTCAGTTGAAGAACTATACGATCAACGTCTTCAACGACGTAAGTGAAGAAGAAGGCATCATCTATTTCGCAGACAGCATCAACGCGGATCTCGTTGCCATGTCAACGCATGGAAGAACAGGTTTTGCTCACGTTCTTGCCGGAAGCATTGCTGAGGATGTAGTAAGTCACAGCCGTCGGCCGGTTTTGACCTTTGTCACCAAGCGCCGCAAGCGCTAATCATATTTCGTTTCGCTGTGTACACGCATATCGACGCGTGTACACATCACGTTACTTGACGGCGTCGTCGGGTCTATAGTTAGCCGGTTGCCGCTAATCGCTGGTAACTTATCTACGGATTTGCGAAAAGGGGAAAATCAATGACGTACTACGACATCCTTGGCGTTCCGCGATCGGCTACAGCATCGGATATCAAACGAGCTTACCGTCGTCTGGCTGTTGCCTATCACCCTGATAAGAATCCGGACCCTTCGGCGGAGCAGCTTTTTAAACTCATTAATGAAGCGTACGAGGTGCTTGGCGATCCGCCCAAGCGCTCTCGTTACGATCTGGAATTGTCAGGGTCGACTGTCTTAGTGCAGCCGGCGCCGCAGCCACCACGTCATCGTGATCCTGCATACCGACCGCGACGTAATCGCCCATACCGAAAGAGTGAAAGCGAACGTCTGCGCGACATGATGATCAAATCTTTGCCCTATACTACGAGGATTTCCATCTTTTGCTTTTCACTCTGCGTGCTGCTCACAATCGACTACGTTTTTCCGCGACAGCAAGTATCGGACAACATTGAATATGTAACGCAACGGCGTGACTACAGGCGTTCCGGTTCGATCACCTGGTGGGTCATACACACCGTTGGTAAACACACCATCGATATTCCCTTCGAGCGATCCAATTCGTTTATGCCAGGCGACAACGTGGTACTCCACCGCTCGTTGTTGTTCAGGATAACCGTGCAGATCGATTCAAAGGAAATATCGTTACCACTAAGAGCTAACATTTATGGCAGCTTCATATTTGCACCCATTGCCCTGATGATCGTTTCAGGATTTGGCGTTCTTAGCAGACGTGATGTGGATTATGGTTTTAACCTAGGCGTTGCTACTTTTGTGATATTCATTTTCTTTATCGCACTCATTCTGATATCGTAGCCATGGCAAAAAAAAATGACTGGAAGAAGCGCGATGGAGTTGTATACTCCACAAATAGTGAGTTTGATTATTCCTACCAGGAACAAACTGAAGCTGAAACGCTCCCTTCACGTCAACAGGACCTTCGGGTTGAGCTGGACAAAAGCATGCGTGCAGGAAAGCAGGTAACTCTTGTCACGGGGTTCGTCGGAACCTCCGCTGATCTTGAGGTCCTCGGGAAAATGTTGAAGTCGAAATGCGGCGTGGGAGGATCAGTTAAGGATGGCCAGGTGATTATTCAGGGCGATCATAGGGACAAACTCGTGGCGATTCTTATTAAGGAAGGTTACAAAGCCAAGAGGAAGGGGTGAAGTCTTTTCGTTCAATGACACTTAACGCGCGCCTCCCTGGCCATCGAACCACTCCTTAAATTCTGCCACCTTCTCGCGACTTACAATAATCTCCTTGTCGAACTCCTGAGTAAGAGAGATTTTTAGCCTGCTGTTGGAGTATACCAGGACGTCTTTGATGGCGTTGATATTGATGATGAATGTTCGATTCGGCCGAAAGAACTGCCCAGGGTCGAGAACTTCTTCTAAAGACTCCAGGGTGTAGTCAATGATGAACTTCCGATTTTGTTGCGTCACCAGATAGACATCGCGACCATCAGCATACATAACTGTGATCTGGTCAGTAGTTATTGAGCGAATGTGCTCGCCCAACTTTACCATGAAGCGCGTTTTGTAGTCCTTTGTTTTCAGGTTGGGATTAGAGAACACAGCCTTCATGCGAAGGTCTTGCTCGTCATTATTTAATGCCGACTTCATGGCTTCCAGCTTTTGCATGCTTGCCGTCAGCGCTGTGAATGTTATAGGTTTGAGGAGATAGTCGATGCTGTTCACTTTGAATGCATCCAAAGCAAACTCGTTAAAGGCTGTAGTGAAGATGACCGGGGTTCTAACCTGTACCTGCTGAAAGATCTGGAAGCTGAGTCCATCCCGAAGCTGAATGTCCATGAAGATGAGATCTGGCTTT
Organism: Chryseolinea sp.; assembly: GCA_049840655.1. GTDB lineage: Bacteria > Bacteroidota > Bacteroidia > Cytophagales > Cyclobacteriaceae > Chryseolinea. Next base: position 82,349 of record JASGJX010000017.1, on the reverse strand, counting down.
TCGGTTCTCAGGTATTCAATGGCAGCAACAGTATTGTCGAACACACCCATGATCTCGATGGAAGGATCGAATTTATGAAGGTACCTTTCCAGTTTCTCTGCAGCCGGCGCTTCATCCTCTATAATCAATACCTTCATCTGTTAATTGGAATTTCTTCGGCGACATTAATGATCGGCAATTTAATATAATTCTCGTCGTACGCTTTTACCCGTATCATGGGCCGGTCGCTGTAAAGTCCATATGATTTTTGCAGCCTTGCAAGGGCCGCCTGTTGCTGGGGCTGTGCCAGCCGATCGTTCAGTTTGCTTTGAACAGTGATGTAATCGTCTTCAAGGTAACAACGAATCACCAAAGGTTCGAATCGCGAAACAATAGTGTTGCGGACCAGAGCCTCAACAATTAATGGTAGCGTGCCTGGAATGAGCATAGCTCTTAGCTCGTCTTCATCGAGGGCTGACTCAAATCTCAGATAGCCAAACCACCTTTCATTTAGGATGGCGATAACGTTGCGCGCTGCGTCCAGCTCCTGAGATACGGGCACCAATTCTTCCTGGCGATTAGTGAGCACATACCGATAAGCATTCGCGAGGCAGTCTATGTACGCTTCGGCTTTCTCCACATCCCGGTACATCAGGCTAATCAGGCTTTCAAGACTTTCGAACAGAAGCTCGGGATTAATGTCATTCCGGAATTCTGTCATTTCCATTTCAAGTACATGATGCTGGTTGCGCTCTGCTGTCAACTTCACAGTATTTTCCCGTTGCAGATAGTAGTTGCTAAAATAAAGCAGATTGTACAGCAAAACTGTTACGGTATAAGTCACGCTGAAAATCACCAGCTGCATTGTACTGATCGAGAATCCAATGTAGAACCTGAAGTATTGCGTCAGCAATAATATGATGATGCCGACCGATAACACGATAGATGCGAAAGGCTGCACGATGATCCGTAGCCGAAAGTATTTTTCAGGCACCACACGGTCAAACGTAACAATCAGCAGACGACATAGTTCGAAGGAGATATAGGTCAGCCCAACACAAATGTAGAGCTCTTCACTGCTGAAGAAGTCGTTCACCTGTGATACATTATTATTGATGAGCAATATGAGAAGGTACACCAGCACGCCATAGATGAGCGGTGCCAGTAGCCGGAAGAAAGCGTTATGAACAAAAAATCTCTTCATGACGGCGAAGCGTTAGCGTATGTAAAGCGTCGCGCATCCTTGTCGGTCCGCGATTCGCCTTTTGTGTCGCTTGCATCTGCCAGTACTGGCAATGCGACCGTAAACTTTTCATCGTCGCGTATCACAATCTTTTTCTCCGTGAAGAACTCATAACGCTTTCTGATATTTTCCAACCCGAGGCGAAAAGAATGCACAGGCGCAGTTGATTGCGATTTAGTATTGATAATCCGCAGGTAGGTATTATCCTGAGCTGATATATAGATGAAGAGCTTTTCTTCCTGCTGATGCAGAACGTTATGCTTTACTGCATTTTCAACAAGTATCTGCAACGTGAGCGGCGGAATCCGACTGCGTAACACGGAGGCAGGAAGGTTCACTTCCAGGCTAAGTTGTTGCTGAAACCTGATCCGCAGTAGATAATAATATGATTGAACAAAATCTATTTCCTCCTGCACACTAACATATCGTCTGTGTTGTGTAGAGAGGATGTACTGATAGGTTTGAGAGAGCCGCCGGACAAACTGTTCTGCGGATGGGGTATCTTTGTATATCAGCGATGAAATGGTATTGAGGCTATTAAATAAATAGTGGGGACTCAATTGACTTTTTAGCGCTTCGAACTGCAGCTCCGTCTGCTTGCGTTCCTGCTGCAAGTGCTCCAGCTGAGCCACAGCATATTGCTGGTAAGAATATAACAAAGCATAAATGATTGTGTAAATGAAAATCGTAGCGGCGAGCAGAATACCAACCTTGATGTTCATGTCATCGTCATAAGGCGAGTATCCTTCCCAGAAATAGTCGGGCCCCTTCATACTAACAAGCATTGCAGCCAGCCCGAACGTTGTAGCAAAAGCCAGTGTGGTGCTAACTACATACCCGGCTGTAAAACGGGCCGCAAAATTCTTTCGCCACGGAATCCAGTGGTCAAGCAGACGATTGCCCAGGTATAATAACAGGCCGGTAAGCGCACCGATCAATCCGCTGCCGAAGAAACCCGAGGGCGTCTCACTGAACGCGGCGAAATATCCATTTTCGCTGAAGTGCAGGTAGGCGAATATGAGTACCCCTACAGAAGAGGCAACCGAGATGACCAGCAGGAACCGGCGAATCGTGGGGAGCATGGTTGTTATTCCTGTGTTGAATCGGGCCATACGCGAAGTTAATCATTAATGATCACCAACTCGCGAGTGGCCTGGTGATCAGTCTATTGCTTTAAGAGCACGGCCATAGTAGGTATCGTTATTGAGCCGTTTGGCTGCTTGCCGGTACGCATCCTTCACCTGCTGGTCCGAGTTCTTAACCTGATCAGCTACGCTGGTCAGCACCTCCGACAGATAGTGATCTGAATTGATGCTGCCTGTAGCCTTCAACAATTCGAGCATTTGTTCTTTGCTGAGTTGTTCATCGCCTGCCCGCTTCAAAACTTCCGATGCATAGTTAGCAGAGTTCAATTTGCCTCCGGCAATAACAACCTGCTTGAACGATTCATCGCTGAGCTTTTGATGTTCGAGAAGACTCTTTAACGCAATCGCGGCATAATAATCAGATGACACGCTATTGCTCACAAGGGTGATCACTTCCGCCTGAACGCCCTTATCAATAGTACCGCTTTCAGCCATTTTGGTTACAACTCCGGTTTTATAATAATCAGAGCTCACCCCCGATAAAGAACTCACTAACTCCTTTTGTGCTTTTGCTGACAGCCCTTTTTTCTCTAATGCTTTGCCAAGTACCTGCGAGCGATAGTAGGCGCTTGGAATGTTCGCGGAAACGGCAATCAGGTCTGATAATGATTCATCTTTGAGGTTATCCTCCTCAAGCAATGCACTAAGTACAACCGACAGATAGTAATCCGACTTTATAGATGCAGCCGATTGTAAAATGGTTTTGATCTGAGCAGGTGATGCTGAAAATTTCTTCAGCGCTTCCTTCAATACCACGGTTTTGTAATAATCTGAATTGATTCGTTGTGTGCCCTGATAGAAGGCATTGGCTGATGCTGGAGTGACCAGCATCTTTTCGATGTGATTCTGATATACCGAAGCCAGGTAATAGTCTGAGTGGATCTCCTCTGCGATACGGGATACAACGCTCGCCATATCTGCCGAGGAAATATTTTTCTCCAACAACAACTTTGCGTAGTGTGCTTTTGCATAGTCGCCGCTCATTCTGTCTATCTCTTCAAGGACAGCAGCAGCGCCTCCTTTTTGGAAGATTCGGTTCACCCGACCCTCAGCGCCAAGAGTGGTAGATCGAACGAGTTCCGGAAGTATTTCACCAAGCCAGTTTTTTCCGTTCGGATCCCACTCCATCTTGGTGCGACCCTCATAATATTCCTTTTTTACTTTACCGCCGCCGAGTGACTCGATGACGATTTGACGACGGGCACCAAACACCGTTTTGGTGATCTCCAGGTATCCGTCATTAGAGAGGCTTTTTATGTCTTTGTCATCGTCAGTTAATTCAATTGAACCTCTTGTTTCGACATTGAAATCAGACGCGCCGTTTGTATTTCGCCAGCGGTTAACGCTTCGTCCGTTGCTGCTATGGCTGTTGGACGAACTCGATTCTGCGCTCATTTCCTGCCCGGAAGTCTGAATGGTTGCGCACATCGCAATGGCTATGATGGCTACTATGCTGATACCTGAAAATTTCATACACTAAATGGTTTCTCTACACTAATACGGTACAAGTATGGTGGCAGGATTCGGCATCCAAAAGGGTCTTGTATTGAACCGTCACAGAACTGTACTGAGTTGTAAAGGCTGTGTAGCCGCCGAACCGCAAACTTTTGAAAACGCGAAAACGCCACCTATGTATTCTGTTTGGTGTGATATGTAAAGCTTCCTATCTTGAGCCCGTCGATAACCTAAACCCATACGCTAAAAAATGAAGAACCCCAGCTGTTCTTCGGGGCTGGCTTTGTTCCTGGCCCTGATGGGCATCCTACCCTTCGGCCTCAATGGCCAGGATGTCAGAAATCTTCGCCCCGTTTCCCGATCCTATGCAATCACCAAAGTCACGGTAGTCCAGGCGCCGGGCCGTAAACTTGACAATGCGACTGTGCTTGTCCGGGATGGCATTATTTCCGGCGTAGGGCAAAATCTCCCGATTCCCTCGGATGCCGTAATAGTGAAGGGCGACAGTCTCTACGTGTATGCGGGCTTTATCGATGGTCTGTCGCGGGTTGCCGTGAACAAGCCAAAAGAAGAAACGAATAAAGAAAGGCAAAAGGATCCTGGTAATCCTGCTCCTGAAGCCGCCGGCATTGCACCCTATGTTGATTTGCGTGGACTGCTTAATCCCGTAGAAAAATCCATTGGAGAATGGAGAGATTTAGGTTTCACCGTTGGACAAGTCGTTCCCTACGGCGGTATGTTGCCTGGACATTCAGCGCTGATCTATTATAACGGTGAGGCTGTAGACAAGATGGTGCTGAACCATTCCGCAGGCCTTTACTCTGAGCTCACACCAGCCGAAAGGATGTACCCCGCTACTATACTGGGAGTACTCGCCAAATGGAAGGAACTATACAGACAATCTACGTATGCTAAAACATATTCAGGTGTATATGCTGCCAACAAGGCTGGCCTCGAGGCGCCTGAATCAGACCGTGTGCTCGAAGCGTTCTACCCGGTAATTGATAAACAGCTGCCGGTTGTGTTCAAAGCTGAAAAGAGCCTTGATATCCAACGCGTCTTAGCTTTGAAATCTCAGCTTGGATTCAATCTGACATTAACAGAAGTGAAGGAAGGCTGGGATCTCATTCCTGCAGTAAAATCGAATGCGAAAGTCTTCTTAAGCCTCGAATTGCCTGAAGAAAAAAAGGACGACAAAGCAAAACCAGATCCCGATAAGAAGAAGGATGAACAAGCACTGTTTCCCGATACTCTTGAGTTGAAAGCTCTTGAAAAACGTCGGGAAGATTTTATTGCATTGTATGCTAATCAGGCTGCTGCCTTTCAAAAAGCAGGAGTATCATTTGGTTTCTCGACCCTGTCGGCCAAACCCAAAGATGTGAAGGGAAATTTGAAGCGCATGATCAAAGCAGGCCTTTCTGAAGATGCAGCGCTTGCCGCTCTGACCACAGGTGGTGCCCAGGCAATTGGCATGAGCGATCGTTTGGGCACAATCGACAACGGTAAAATTGCCAACCTGGTGATCAGCCGTCGCCCATATTTCGACGACAAATCGAAAGTGATGTACGTGTTCATTGCCGGCAAACTATACAAAGTGGATAGTTCTCCCGAAAAAACTGACGCTGACAAAAAGAAAGAGAAACCGTAACGAGTGAATAACACACACACATGACTCAAGACATTGTTATGAAATTTTTGTCAATCAAGCTATCGCTGCGTCTTCGTGCCGCGGTACTGGCAATACTGGCTACTACGGTGGCCCTACACGCTCAGAATACGGGAACTGTGCTCGTAAAAGGAGGGACGGTTATTACAGTCACAAAGGGAACACTTGAGAACACCGATCTTCTTGTCAGGGATGGCAAGATTGTGCAAATAGGAAAGGGTATTGCAGCCCCCGCGAACAGTGCAACTATTGATGCTACGGGGATGTTTGTAATGCCAGGTATTATTGATGCGCATTCGCATGCCGCTCTTGATGCAATTAACGAAGCGACCAGCCCTGTTACTTCCGAGGTGTACACTGGAGAAGTACTCAATCCATTTGATATAGGAATCTATCGCGCGCTTGGAGGAGGCGTTACAACGATCCACGCCATGCATGGCTCGGCAAACGCGATCGGGGGTGAATGTGAGACCATCAAACTACGGTATGGTGTGAAAGACGCCAGCGCATTGCGTATGGAGGGAGCGCCACGCACCATCAAGTTTGCACTTGGAGAAAACCCTACACGCGTTCATGGCGGTGGTAGTAATATCTTACCAAGAACGCGAATGGGCGTTGAATTCGTTATTCGCGAAGCATTTGCGAAAGCAAAGGAATACAGCGCAGCATGGGACAAGTACAATAAAGATAAGACTCAGAAAGGGTTTAGAGGTGCACCACCAAACTACAGTCTTCGACTCGAGACATTGGCCGAGATCCTCAAAGGAAACATCATCATTCATTGCCACAGCTACCGCGCCGATGAGATTTATTCTGTGCTCAAAATCTGCAAGGAATACGGTATCAAACGCATCGTGTTTCAGCACGTAAATGAAGGTTTCAAAGTAGCTCCTGAATTGGCGGAGTACGGAGCGATGGCATCAGTTTTCGCCGACTGGTGGGCCTACAAGTTTGAAGTATATTATTCCACTGCCTACAACGCAGCAATACTTACTAAGAATGGCGTAGTCACGTCTATCAATTCCGACGACGGAGAATTGATGCGTCATTTGTACCATGAAGCAGGTAAGACACAAAAGTATGGTGCGCTGACAGACGATGAAGCCCTCTCTTTGATAACGATCAATCCAGCGAAACAATTGGGTATCGAGTCTCGCGTAGGCTCGCTTGAAGTTGGCAAGGAAGGCGACATAGCGATATTTAAAGGACATCCGCTTTCTGTATATGCCGTACCCATGGTGACGATAGTCGACGGCATCGTGCGATTTGATCGTCAGAAAGACGCAGATGACATGCGCCTGGTGGTGGATCCAAAGGAACCTCTTGATGCCATCAACATCGAGACAAATACTGACCTTTCAGACAACTGTATGAAGGACGCCGAAGAAATGTTCTACAACCTGTTCGAACTAAAATGATAGCCCGTTCTATGCGTAGCTTTATATATATATTCTGTTTGTTTTTCGTTGCATCGGCAAACGTGCCGGCGCTGGCACAAAGTCCAAAAGGCATATACGGAACGTTTGCCTTAACCAATGCATCTATCCAGACCGTTACGAAGGGTGTCATTCAGCAAGGCACCGTTATTATCACTGACGGGAAGATCTCCGCAGTCGGTACTAATATTACTCCTCCGCCGGGCGCGACGGTTATTGACTGCACCGGTAAGTGGATATATCCCGGATTGATCGATGGAGGGACAACGCTTGGCCTGAGTGAAGTGAACTCTGATCCGCGTACACGCGACTTCAATGAAGTAGGCGATGTTATTCCGCAGGTACGAGCCATTACAGCTGTAAACCCGAACTCTGTATTGATTCCTGTAACACGTGTAAGCGGAGTAACTACAGTTATCGCAAATCCTGTTGGAGACCTGATGCCCGGAACTGCTGCTTTGATCAATCTGCATGGCTATACGCCGGATCAAATGTTTGCAGGTTTCGAAGGCGTTATTCTGAATTTTCCGAATACCGGAAGGAAGGGGTTCATGGACCGAAGAACTCCCGAAGAAATCCGTAAGGGAGTAGATAAGGCAATGGAAAAACTGAACGAGACCTGGGAGATGGCTGTTCAGTACCACAAGCTTGATTCAGCAACAAAAAACACTAAATACTATCCGGAGATGCAGGCCTTGCTCCCGGTTGTACGGGGCGAGCGGCCGCTGATGATCGAAGCCAATACGAGCAAAGACATTCTCGCCGCCATTAAATGGGTAACAGAACGAAAAGTAAAGAAAGTGATACTAACCGGCGTAGCCGAAGGTTGGCGGGTAGCTTCTGATATCGCCAAAGCTAAGCTTCCGGTTATTACCGGACCTGTATTGGCACTGCCCGCACGCGAATACGACCGGTACGATAAAGCCTATGCCAACGCAGGCCTTATGCGCAAGGCTGGTGTGACAGTCGCGATCAGAACTCAGCAAACTGAAAATGTCAGGAACCTTCCTTACAACGCCGGCTTCGCCGCTGCTTACGGCCTCGGCCAGGAAGAAGCATTGCGTGCCGTTACAATCATACCTGCGGAACTATTCGGCGTTGCCGACAAGTTGGGTTCCATCGAGGTTGGTAAAATAGCAAATCTGTTTGTAAGTGATGGTGATCCGTTTGAAACGAAAACGAACATCCTGCAGGTATTCATCGCCGGATGGCAAATGCCTATGGTGAGCCGTCAGACATTGCTGTACGATGAATTCCTGAAGCGCGAACCAGGCGCAAAGAAATGATTGATTACTATTCATTCAGCGCCCGTTGACCGATCCAAACCCGGAAGGCAGGCGCTGATTCTTTACTCACATAAACTTCTTCTCCACTCTCAGGTTCCAGTTCGACACGGATCTTTCCTTGCACGGGTACATACTGTTTTATAGCCCGTGCTGACGAGATGTACTTCCTGTTCAGTCTCAAGAATCTCGAAGGATCCAACGTGCTCTCAAGCAATGTGAGATTCTTATCAACGATCATTTGCTTCCCCGAGAAATCGCGCAGGAAGACGATCTTATGCATCGTGAATAAATAGGCAACCTGTTCGATGGGCACAACCACATACTGACTTCCTTTACGGGCCACTATTCTTTCAGCAAAACCGTTCTTATGTTCAACACCTTGACCCATAAGCGCCGACAATTGCTGTCGGCTGAAGTGTTGACTTAGTCGACCAACTTTCTCCAGCGAGCGACTCAGTTTTTCTTCCGTGATCGGTTTTAGCAGGTAGTCGATCGAATTATACTCGAAACTTTCGAGTACGTACTTGTCAAAGGCAGTTGTAAAAACGATCGGAAATTTTGGTTCGAATTTTCTGAATATTTCGAATGAGTGGTCATCTGACAATTGGATGTCAACAAATGCCAGATCGGGTGCAGGATGATTGGTGAGCCAGGCAATGGTCTCTCGGACACTCGCAAGTTTTGCCTCCACAATGATATTGCTGCTGACCTTTCCCAGAAGGTGCTCCAGGTTCGCCTGTGCAAGTAATTCATCTTCTATAATAATGACTTTCATCAGCTTGAATTCAATGATACGTCGAATAACTAATATTGCGCTACCACTATTAATTGGCGGATGACGACATCAGCGGCATGCGCACCGTGAAGTGTTTTCCATCATTTTCAATGCTAATCCGTTTGCCCGTGATAATGAAAAAGCGCTCGTCGAGGTTCTTTAATCCTATTCCTGAGGAATGCAATAGGCTGCGCTTTGGCTGAAGCTTGTTTTGAACTACCAGAGCGCCGTCGCGCATCATCACGTTAATTTTCAGCGGAGAATGCGTTGAAACCTCATTGTGTTTTACTGCATTCTCCAGCGCAACAAAAGCCGAGATTGGTGGGATAAGTGCGTCAGCGGCATCAGGAAGATCGTGAGCGATTTCAAGCGCCGTTCCGAAACGAAGCTGTAACAGGGTCACGTAATGGCGGACAAAAGCTAATTCATCGTCGACCATAACTAGCGTGCGCTCCTTCTGCATCAGAATGTATCGGAATACCTCCGCCAGATGTTCGGTAAATTGTCTGGCCCGTGATGGATCTGCATCGATCAGATAGGTAAGTGAATTTAATGAATTGAACATGAAATGAGGATCGATTTGATTTTTCAGCGCCTCAAGTTCTGCCTCCGCCTTCGCTTTTAACAAACGCGCGCTTCGAAGCTGTTCGCTTTGTTGTTCCTTTACCATGAACACGGTTTCGTACACGTGGGTTACAAGCAACACGCAGATCACGTTCACCAGCGTCACCGTTGTAATAACGTTCCATTTGATTTCCGGGAATTCAACCCATCGATACCAAATGCAAAGCCAGGCAATAGTTAGCGGAGAGGTGAAAAAGATGTTGTTCATGAACAACAGGATCAGTTTCTCTATGGGCTTATCGAACCAGGTGAACCGTTTACGGGTCCTGAATAACAGATATCGATTGCCTTGCCAGATGCAAAAGGCCAGAGCAATGAAATACACATACCCCAACCAATAGTAAAGGTCCCCCGGCGTGAGAGATCCAAACAATCCTGTCAGATTTGGGATCGCGATGCCAAAGAACGGAATGCCAATGGCGCGCATCAGCCGATCATTCAGCGCAATTTCCGTTGATGCTGAAGTCTGATTGTCTCGATTTGCCTGAGAGTCTTTCTGCAAGTCCGTCCCGGTTGTCATTTATGCCGCTTCGGTAATTGCGTACAATTTCGTGTTTATCATCTTGCGATATTCCATGCATGTTTATATAAAATTCACCGTATGAATTTTACCCCTTCTACTCAACTATTTTAAATTTTCTCCCCTATGAATGCACCTTTTAATATCTGGGCCGTGCTTGTTGCGGCACTTTCTACTTTCCTCATCGGCGGACTTTGGTATTCACCTGCCTTGTTCGGCAAGGCATGGATGCGTGAAAATGGATTCACGGAAGAAAGTATGAAAGGAGGAAACATGGCTAAAATATTCGGCCTCGCCTTTCTCCTGGGAGTGGTTGCCGCTATTAACCTTGCCATGTTTATGGGGCCGGAGGACGACCCTGCTATGGGAGCTCTGTGGGGATTTCTCGCGGGATTTGGTTGGGTGGCTACCTTTGTAGGTACTCATTACCTCTTTGAACGTCGGTCTCTTAAACTCTTCCTTATCAATGCAGGCTACAGCATTGTGGCACTAACGCTCATGGGTGTTATCCTGGCAGCCTGGAAATAACAACTGCCATGTGTTCCGTCTGTGGAACGTCTTTTGTATTTTCCTCCTCAAATAAAGACACTTTTATGCAATGGAGAGGAAGAAGACAAAGTTCAAACGTCGATGATCAACGCGGTCGGGGCGGCGTAGGACCAATGGCTTTCAAAGGCGGCATCGGCACTATTGCAATCGTGCTGGTGATTAGTCTCATTACAGGTGAGAATCCGTTACGACTGTTGTCGCAGATGCAGACGCAGGAACCGGCCACGGAACAATCTGCGCCGTATCAGGCCAGCCCGGAAGAAGAGGAGCTTGCCCAGTTCGTCACTGTTGTCCTCGCCAGCACTGAGGACGTTTGGCATAAGTTGATGAGCGATTATCGCGACCCAACGCTCACAATGTTCACCGATGCTGTCAACTCTGGTTGTGGACAAGCATCATCATCGGTGGGGCCTTTCTACTGCAGCCAGGACGAGCGTCTTTACATCGACCTGAGTTTTTATGATGAACTGAAGAACCGTTTTGGTGCTCCAGGCGACTTTGCACAAGCCTACGTGATTGCACATGAAGTTGGGCACCATGTGCAGCACCTTATGGGCATAACCGATAAAGTGCACGCACAGCGCGAACGTCTCAGCGAAGCAGAATACAATAGATTGTCCGTAAGACTGGAGTTGCAGGCCGACTTTCTCGCTGGCGTATGGGCGCATCATGCCGACGCGATGGACAAAATACTTGACCCTGGAGACATCGACGAAGCATTAAATGCTGCCAGTGCAATCGGAGACGATCGGCTTCAGAAACAGGCACAGGGACAAGTTGTTCCTGATTCTTTCACACACGGCACTTCTGAGCAGCGGATGCGTTGGTTTAAGAAAGGATTTGAAACCGGTGATGTGAACCAGGGCGACACCTTTAACACGACTAACCTGTAGAATACAATTCCATATTATTCCAACAATTCCTCAACTTCCTCAAATCTCCATAGCCCGATATCAGTAAATCTCCAAATGAATCTATCTTTGTCTTCATGGACAAAGGACTTTATTTGTCGGGATTCGGTGAAGCGCTGATTTTCATCATTGTAGGGGCCATGTTCGTCTCTGTCACGATGCTGGTGTCGCGAATGCTCAGACCGAACCGCCCTAATCCCGAAAAGATGGCAACGTATGAAAGCGGCGAGGAAGCTGTTGGCAATGCCTGGGTTCAGTTCAATTTTCGATTTTACATCGTAGCTCTGATATTTCTGCTTTTTGAAGTCGAGATTGTCTTCCTTTTTCCATGGACTACGGTATATGCCGATCCAAAATTGCAGGAGGCAGCTCCACAATGGAGTTGGATGGCAATGGGAGAAATGGTGGTATTTATTGCCATCCTTGCGCTTGGGTTAGCGTACGCCTGGCGCAACGGATTTCTAACCTGGGATAAACCTAACCCGATGCCTACACGGCATCAGTCTCAAGTGCCCACCGCGTTGTACGATGCAATCAACGAGAAGTACAAGGGTAGGGCGGATTCGACTAAATGATCATCTACAATGGGATTGCTGGATCAAAAATTTGAGAATGGTGGGATCATTGTGACGCGACTTGATGACGTCTTAAACTGGTCGCGTTTATCATCGTTGTTTCCAATGACGTTTGGTATTGCCTGCTGTGCAATTGAGTTCATGAGCACTGGAACGACCGTATACGACATGGACCGCCTTGGCATTTTACCACGATCAAGTCCAAGACAGGCAGACGTGATGATCATCGCAGGGACTGTAACGTTCAAGATGGCCGATCGGATCAGAAGATTATATGAGCAGATGGCCGAGCCACGGTATGTAATCTCTATGGGATCGTGCGCAAATTGTGGAGGTCCATATTGGCAGCATGGCTATCATGTTGTGAAGGGAGTTGACCGAATCATTCCGGTAGATATATATGTCCCGGGGTGTCCTCCGCGTCCGGAGGCATTAATAGGAGGATTTCTGAAACTACAGGAAAAGATCCGGCAAGAGACACTCGTGGCTCCGAAGGCAATTGAGAAACTCTTAACACAAACAGAATCACATGCAGCCGTTTGAAGAAATCCTGGCGCGTGTGAAATCAAAGTGCACGCATAGCGATCCAATTGCCGACGAGGTGGCAACTCCAAAGGGGATTCGCATCCACGCAGACGACCTGATAAGCGTCATGGAGGAAATGCTTAACAATCCTTCGCTCTACTTCGATATGCTCTCATGTGTGACAGGCATAGACAACGGACCTGGCAACGACCTGGAGGTTGCTTACAACCTTTACTCGATACCTTTCGGTCATCAGGTAATGATCAAAGTGAGGTTGAATCGCGATGAGCCAAGGGTAGAATCTATAAACCATTTCTGGCGTTCCGCCAACTGGCTTGAACGTGAAATCTTTGATATGTACGGCGTGATATTTCTTAATCACCCCGACCTCCGAAGGATATTGATGCCCGCCGACTGGGAGGGATATCCCCTTCGCAAGGACTATAAGCACCAGGATTATTACAGAGATATAAAAGTCGAGTATTGAGTATGGCACAAAGCACCGTTCAATACAAATACAAGCCTGGAAACTTACAGGCTTCCGCGCCGAACAAATTGCGTCCCGAATCTCTTCGTGCCGAGGAAATGATTATCAATCTGGGGCCTCAGCATCCATCCACGCACGGAGTTTTACGACTGGAGTTATTGATGGAGGGCGAGATTGTTAAAGAAGTAGTTCCGCACATCGGATATCTTCACCGTTGTTTCGAAAAGCACGCTGAGAACCTTCCATACAATCAGGTCATACCGTTTGTTGACAGACTCGACTATGTGGCGGCCATGAATAATGAGCATGCTTACGCCATGGGGGTGGAACGCATGCTCGGTATTGATCAGCAAATTCCGAAACGCGTTGAGTACGTTCGCGTGTTGGTTGCAGAGCTCAATCGAATTGCTTCTCATTTCATTGCTGTTGGTACCTACGGCATGGACATCGGAGCGTTCACTCCATTCTTCTGGATCATGCGCGATCGCGAGCATATTCTCAGACTACTTGAATGGGCCTCGGGCGCGCGATTGTTATACAACTACATCTGGATCGGCGGACTCTTCTACGATCTGCCTGTTGGCTTTGAAGAGCGCTGTGCTGAGTTTGTTCAATACATCAAGCCAAAGATGGCCGAGCTTGAAACAGTGCTGCTTAAGAATGAAATCTTTATCAGGCGAACAGCAAACGTTGGCGTGCTCTCACGCGACCTGGCCATTAACTGCGGTGTAACGGGTCCAATGCTGCGTGCATCAGGTCTTCGCTTCGATCTGCGACGCGTCGACGGATACTCTGTCTATCCTGAAATTGACTTTGATATACCCGTCGGAACCGGTGAGATGGGGACAATAGGCGATTGCTGGGACCGGACTTACGTTCGTGTACAGGAGATATATGAGTCGCTCAAGATTATTTCACAATGCCTGGACAAGCTCAACGGTGAGCATAAGCGCACGCGTGACTTCGATCCTCAGGCTCTGCTGCCAAAGAAGATCAGACCCAAGGCACAGGATTTTTATATTCGCGCCGAAATCCCGAAAGGAGAGCTGGGATTCTTCTTTCGTGCCGATGGCAAGAGTGATGTTCCATTCAGATGCAAGTGTCGTTCCTGCAGCTTCGTTAATCTTTCTGTATTGCCTGAGTTGGCAAAAGGCATTCTCATTGCAGACCTGATCGCCATTATCGGATCAATCGACGTAGTGATGGGCGAAGTTGATAGGTAATACCATGAAGATATTATCGGCCAGCCAGATCCGGGAACTCGATGCTTATACGATAGCACAAACGCCTATCGCATCCATTGATCTGATGGAGCGTGCATGTCGCGCATTCTCAAACTGGTTCGTGGCACATTTTCAGGGTAGAGAACATGTAGGCATAGTGTGTGGCACGGGCAACAATGGCGGCGATGGTATGGGCATTGCGCGCATGCTTCGCGAGCAGGGATACGAGCCAACGTGCTGGGTGATTAAATCAGGAATGTCTGTTACGAATGACTTCTCTGCCAACCTTGAACGCGCGCAAACAGCAGGCGTCAGAATCTTTGAAGTTTCAGAACCATCAGATCATTTATTCAATGAGTGTGATGTCCTGATCGATGCATTATTTGGCTCCGGTCTTTCGCGCCCAGCCGAGGGGTTGTATGCGTGGGTCATCGAAGAAATGAACCGAAGCGATGCATACAGGATAGCAGTGGATATTCCTTCAGGACTTCGTGTTGATGCCACGTCAATGGCACCGATTGTAATCGCAGATTACACCATATCTTTTCAATTGCCCAAATTGGCATTCATGCTTCCACAAAACGGAAAGTATGTAGGTGAATGGGAGCTTGTTGATATAGGCCTCAACAGGGAGTTTATCAAAAACACGGACACCGCCTTTTGTTATACGCGGGAGAAAGCAATCAGAAGGCTCTTGCGACCGCGTAGTCGGTTTGATCATAAGGGCACCTACGGACACGCATTATTGATCGCCGGTAGTCTTGGCAAAATCGGTGCAGCGGTTCTCGCATCGAGAGCAGCGCTCAGAACAGGGCTCGGGTTGCTCACGGTACATATCCCGCGATGTGGAAATACTGTTCTTCAAACTTCTGTACCTGAAGCCATGGTTAGCCTCGACCGGGATGAAGAAATGTTTACTTCGCCGCCGGCATTGGATACCTATTCAGCGCTGGGTATCGGTCCTGGCCTCGGAAGAAGCAGTGAAACTGTCCAGGCGCTGGAATTTGTTCTGAATCATTACCGTCAGCCAATAGTATTAGATGCTGATGCACTGAACATTCTCTCAGAGAGAAAAGACCTGATCAGCCTTATTCCGGAAGGTAGTATCCTCACACCTCACCCCAGGGAGTTTGAACGTATCGCTGGTCAAACCTCCGATGACTTTGCGCGCCTGGATGCGCTTCGGGAACTGGCCTCCCGAACGCGATGCGTCGTCGTCTTAAAAGGTGCTTATACAGCCATCGCAGAGCCTACGGGTCGCGTACATTTCAATAGCACAGGAAATCCTGGCATGGCCACAGGAGGTACTGGCGACACGCTCACAGGGATTATCACCAGCCTTCTTGGTCAGAAATATGCGCCATTTGATGCTGCCAGAATAGGAGTGTTTGTACACGGCCTGGCCGGCGATCTGGCTGCCCGGGAGCGGGGCATGACCAGTTTGATCGCTTCCGACATTACTGAATTCCTTCCTGCAGCCTTCCTGAGACTGCTCCGCAAGTGACTTGCGGTTAAAAAATTCAATCGTCAGCATGTCATTCTGGTGGGGTAACGCCAAAAATTCCTGGCTAAACAAACTTTTTTCGTCGTGCTTTTAAACCTTTTAGGCGAATCAATCATCTAAATGGTATACAAAGCGGCAAAACGCTGAGGCCGGTAAAACTCTGGTGCGAAAGTTGTCGTATATTATACATATCAACTAGAATGAAAATACTCTACTCTCTCATACTGATAATGATTCTTGCGGGTGGCGCCTTCGCTCAGGGTCCGGGTGGATCCGGATTCGACCAAGGCGGAGTCCGCTCTGAAACGGCGAAACCTGTACATCTTTACCCCAACCCGACGACCGAGTTTGTACACATTCGCCTCGAATCAATGAACATCGATCACGTTAAGGTTTCCATGCATAACATCATTGGTAACGAACTTCCCATCGAAACGGAAAAGGTCGACGACCATGAACTGCGCATCCGCGTGAAGGACTTTGATGCTGGCTATTATCTGCTGGCTCTCCGTGATGAACAGTCAAACTTCAGGGGCACTTACAAATTCCTGAAGCGATAGAATTTCAATTGATAATTTATAGAGGCTCCGAAAGGGGCCTTTTTTTGGCAGGTTCTTTTCGCATGAGCAAGCGTTACGGAATGCGCGCGTTGTTGCGGATGGATACTGTATTGGGTATGATAGCAGGACTTTATTTGGTTATAAGCTCATTTGACACCATCGTTCACTAGTGATCGATTTTTCAGGTGCTTTATCATGCGTGGCTTCAGACTTACCAGGCCTCCATTGTATTCAATCGACCTGCAATGGCTAAAAAACAAAGGGGATAAACATCTTGCTTTTTCTCTTATAATCATTGTAGTCCATTGGGTATTGCGCCTGCAATGCCTGTTCCTCCATGAATGCACTGTACAGAAAGTACAGCGTCCAGAGAATGTACCATGCACTCCATAAAATACTGGCACTTATCATAGAGCCAATCATCGCCAAAATTAATCCCGCGTAAATCGGATGCCGTACTAAACGGTATGGTCCCGACGTAATAAGCTCGGTATTCTCCGTTTGAGCCATCGGCATCGCCCAGCTTTTTCCTATGTGAAGTCGGGCCCAGATGGCAACTGAAATTCCAGTGAAGCAAAGCGCGACACTGACCCATTGTACAAATGCGTCACTTGAAAATAAATATATCGTGTTAAGTGTTCTTAGATCGTTGGAGAGAAAACAGACTGGAAACGCTACTGCGAGAATAAACCGAAACCACCGTCCGGCTTTTCCGCTTGCGGTCTTCCTGGTTTTTGCTGCATGAATACCAGAAATCAGCCAAATGACAACAACAGTGGTCCAGCAAATTCCGATGACAGTAGTGGCAAACATATTCTGCCAGCATTAGTCGACTTTGTAGTCAAAACATTACACCCTGTTTTAAACTCTTGAACCAGCTTGGAGGGCAGCAATAGGGTCGGCGTTAGAACAGTCGCGATTTGAGTTTTATTTTGTGGCAGGGAATAGCACAAAACTATTTCCTTGTTGCCGTCATCATAACAGCATCCTTACTTACCTCTCATGCTAAAGAACTACATCATTATCGGGTGGCGTAACCTCGTTCGCGCCTTTGGTTTCTCAGCAATCAATGTCTTCGGACTGTCCGTCGGCATGTGTGTGGCCATGCTCATTGGGCTTTGGGTACACGATGAATTAAGCTTTAATAAGTCTTTTCCCAACCATGACAGAATCACTCAGGTGTATCACAACATCACGCTTGGCGAGGACCAATTCGCGACAAGTGGTGTGGGTTATCCCTATGGGTCCGCGTTAAAATCGGCTTATGCAGATGTCGAGGAAGTGAGTATGTCTTCAGGAGAAGGAGATCACATTGTTGCTCTGGACAACGTCAAGATGACTGAGAAAGGCATGTTCGTCGATCCTGCATTCCTCAGGATTTTCTCAGTGAACTTGGTGGAGGGTTCTCACGAAGCGCTCAACAACGTTCACTCTATTGTGTTGTCGAAGTCTCTCGCACGGAAACTATTCACTGATCAGCCAGTAGGTAAGATGCTGAAATTCGACAACCAGGAACAACTCATGGTGACGGGTGTGTATGAAGACTTTCCAACCAATTCTCATTTTTCCCAGGTTCATTTATTAGTACCCATTGAATATATGTTCGTCAGCAATCCCGGTGATTGGAAAAGCCGTGATAGTTGGGATAGCTATGCTTTTGATTGTTACGCGCTGCTCAAGCCTGGAACTTCTGCCACACAGCTGAGCAGCAAGTTGGAGCAGATGCTCTTTGAAAAGTCTTCCAAGGAAGGAAAGACTATGAAGCCTCAGGGCTTTTTGTTTGCCATGAACGATTGGCATCTCCACGTAAATTTTAACGATGGCTCGGGTGATCCTCCCCGCATGCAATACGTTTGGATGTTTGGTACCATCGGAATCTTCGTTCTTGCTCTGGCGTGCATCAATTTTATGAATCTCAGCACAGCGAGAAGTGAAATGCGATCCAAAGAAGTTGGCGTCAGGAAAGTGATGGGATCTATACGTACGCAATTGATTCGCCAGTTCCTCAGCGAGTCATTGATGATCGTAATAATTGGTGCTTTGATCGCGTTGGTAATTGCCTGGATTGTACTTCCAGCTTTTAATGATGTGATTGGTAAACAGATTCAACTACCGTGGAGCGAACCTCTGTTTTATGTTAGTATATTTTCTTTTGTGTCGCTCACTGCCCTCCTGGCAGGAAGTTACCCGGCATTATACTTATCGGCATTTAACCCTGTTCAGGTACTGAAGGGAACTTTCAAAGCAGGCAAGGCTGCAACACTTCCCCGTAAAGTGATGGTTGTATTTCAATTCACGATTTCGATTCTGCTTATCGTTGGAACGATTGTCGTATTCCTTGAGATCCGGCACGCCAGGAACAGAGAAGTGGGATTTGATCGGGCAGGGATTATTCAGATGCAGATACTGACAAAGGATCTGGCCAACGCAGATTATAATGCGCTGAGAAGCGAATTGATTTCTTCGGGAGCAGTAATAAATATGGCAAAGTCCGACTTCCCAATGACCGGAGCAGTAGCTGCCGATGCTGGTCTAAGCTGGGAAGGAAAAGACCCGGACCTTCATCCTTTGATAGCCATGAATCACTGTAGTCATGATTTTCCAGCCACCAACGGTTTCCAGTTCGTAGAAGGTCGTGATTTTTCCCGTGAGCTTGCATCGGACTCATCTGCCGTAATCATCAACGAGATGGCTGCAGAACTGTTTGGTAAAGACAAAGCGATGGGCATGAAGATCAAATTCTTTTCTGGTAAGGAGCGTACGGTGATTGGTATTATCAAAGATCAGGTACGCTGGACTCCTTTCTCAAAACAATCACCACACATATACTATCTCAGTTACGAAGGAATGGGACATCTAACGATAAGGCTGAATCCTGCGATGCCCACCGCAGACGCATTAAAGAAAGTGGAGGACGTGATCCATCGCCGTGATCCGAGCTCACCATTTGAATACGAATTTCAGGATGAAAACTATGAGAAGTTATTTCACGACGAAGACCGGATGGGTAAACTCGCCGCACTGTTTGCTGCGCTGGCTATCGTAATCAGTTGCATAGGCATCTTTGGACTTGCTGCCTTTGCTGCCAGCCAGCGCATTAAAGAGATTGGTATTCGAAAAGTATTAGGCGCTTCAGTGTTTAAGCTGTGGGGAATGTTGTCGCTGGACTTTGTGTTGCTGGTGCTTGTGGCGATGACTCTCGCGTTTCCCCTGGCGTATTATCTGATGGGCAAGTGGCTTGCTCAGTACGAATATCGCATAGACATAACATGGGGCATATTCGCAATTACCGGAGTGGTTGCTTTGTCCATCACGTTACTTACGGTTAGCTATCAGGCACTGAGGGCAGCGTGGATGAATCCGGTCAATTGCCTGCGAAATAATTAAGAATTAAGAGTTAAGAATAAGCCACCGGCCTTTTGGCCGTCAGTGGCACGACCGAAGGTCGTGATAGATAATTCTTAACTCTTAATTCTTAATTCTTAATTTCTCCCATTCTCCTCCCAAACGCCTCAACGTCCTCCTCCGTTGTTTCGAACGAGCACATCAGCCTCACCTCGTTCGTAACATCATTCCAGATATAGAAAAAGCGTTCTTCCTGCAATGGTGCAATGGTGTTTAGTGGCAGCATGGCAAACACCCCATTGGCGTCGACACACTGAGTGATAGTTCCGCCATTCTTTTTGATGACATCAGCAAGCTTCTGAGCCATCTTATTTGCATGCGTGGCGTTGCGTTTCCACAGATCGTTGCTGAGTAAAGCTTCGAACTGCGCACCGATGAAGCGCATTTTGGAATGCAGCTGCATGCCTTGCTTACGGATGTAGGAGAAGTCGGTGGCAAGGTCGCGATTGAAGAAAATAACGGCCTCGCCGAACATCATCCCGTTCTTTGTGCCGCCAAAGGAAAGTACATCGACACCGGCGTCGCGTGTGAAACTGCGAAAGTCAGCGTTCAGGCTCACGGCAGCGTTAGAAATGCGCGAGCCATCCATATGCAGATAGAGTTTGTGCTTCTTGGCAACGGCGCTGATTGCACGTACTTCATCAGCGGTGTACACGGTTCCGTACTCTGTTGATTGAGAAATTGAGATTACCTTAACCTGAGGATGGTGCTGATCGCCGACGCGTTGAATCTTTGCTTCTATTTGTCCGGGTAATAGCTTGCAGTCGGGTGAGTCGATTGTAATCAACTTGCATCCGGTGAACTTCTCGGGAGCTGTAGATTCATCAACATTGATGTGCGCAAGCGATGAGCAGATTATTGAATTGTATGACTTCGTGATTGCGCTTAGCCCGAGGGTATTAGCGGCAGTGCCATTGTATACAAGAAACACCTCAGCGTCGTCGCCAAAAGATTGCCGGAATAAATTAACGGCTCTTTCGGTATACGGATCTGCACCGTAAGAGCCGGCGTGATCCGCATTGACGCGAATGAGCGCTTCCATCACTTCTGGATGAACGCCTGCATAGTTATCGCTTGCAAAGGTTCTCTTTCCGGTAGCCATACGTTGCCTGTTAGAATTCCGAGTTGCCCGGATAGCGAGGGTAGGGGATCACGTCGCGAATGTTGGTCATACCGCTAACGAAGAGCATCAATCTCTCGAAGCCCAGACCAAATCCTGCATGCGGCGCAGAACCAAACTTGCGTAGCTCCAGGTACCACCAAAGATCCTTTTCAGGAAGCTTGAGCTCTTCCACACGACGCATCAGCCTGTCGTAACGCTCTTCGCGCACAGAACCACCGATAATTTCTCCAATACCCGGGAACAATACATCCATCGCACCAACCGTTTTGCCGTCCTCATTCTGACGCATGTAGAAAGACTTGATCGCAGCAGGATAGTCGTAAAGAATTACCGGCTTCTTGAAGTGCTTTTCGACAAGATATCGCTCGTGCTCCGATTGAAGGTCAGTGCCCCAGGATTCAATAATATATTGAAACTTCTTCTTCTTGTTCGGATTCGAGTTCTTAAGAATATCAATCGCCTCCGTGTAGGAGGTACGTTGGAAGTCGTTTTCAGTCACAAAGCGCAACCGGTCGATGAGACCCATTTCGGCCCGCTTGTCCTGAGGCTTCGTATTTTCCTCATCTTGCGCCCGCTTATTGAGAAACTCCAGATCTTCCTGGCAGTTGTCAAGCGCATAGCGCACAAGATATTGCAAAGTGTCCTGAGCGAGCTGCATGTTGTCCTGCAGGTCGTAGAAAGCCATCTCAGGTTCAATCATCCAGAACTCGGCAAGGTGACGTGCCGTGTTTGAGTTTTCGGCCCTGAACGTTGGACCAAAAGTATAGATATCTCCGAGAGCCAGAGCATAGGTCTCTCCCTCCAGCTGACCCGATACCGTCAGGTTGGTTTCCCTTCCAAAGAAGTCTTCTTTAAAATCAATGCTGCCCGATGGTGTGCGGGGCGGATTGTTTGCATCGAGGGTTGTTACCCGAAACATCGCGCCTGCTCCTTCGGCATCGGAGCCTGTAATTACCGGAGTGTGTATGTAAAAGAATCCACGCTCGTTGAAGAATTTGTGGACTGCATACGCCATCGCATGGCGAAGACGCATCACAGCGCCGAACGTATTTGTGCGGGATCTCAGATGCGCGATCTCTCTCAGATACTCCAGGCTCGGACGGTTCTTCAGCTGAAGTGGATACTTTTCAGGGTCGCAATCTCCCAATACGTTGAGTTCCTTAACCATCAGATCAAGCGGCTGTCCTTTTCCTAACGACTTGTGCATCTCGCCTTTAACTTCAATGCAGGCACCTACCGTCAGTCTCTTCAGGGTAGCTTCCCCCAGTGCGTCACGATCCACGACGGCCTGAAGATTCTTAATTGTCGAACCGTCGTTTATCTCAATGAACTGATTGTTTCTGAATGAACGAATCCAACCGTGTACCGTGGCCAGCTGGCCTGTCGGTTCGATCTGCAACAATTCTTTTATTTTGGTACGTTTCATGTATATAATCAAGTATCAGTTGATCCGCTCTACCCTATAACTGTGCACCTTACCATTCACAATGATCTCACTTACGGAATGTCCAGGGGCATGACCATTTTGTTGGGTCTGCTTTTTGCAGATTGGCATTTCATGGTTAGTGAAAGCACAGCCGATAGCGTTTCGCTCCGGCCAAAGGGTTCGCAAAAAACGAAAATCCGGCAGATTTTCATAGCCCCAGCTCCACTAATCGCGATTCGTGGAACGATCTGGCTGGTAACTGTTTCCGCCACCCCCGGCTCACTTTATTTTATTAGATTTGATGTATTACATTTGGTATTTTAAGAGAGGAAGATGCAAAAGCTTGGTTTAAATCAGTCATTACAGCAAAAGCTTTCCCCGCAGCAGATACAGTTTATCAAGTTGCTGCAGGTTCCAACGGCTGAACTTGAAGGCAGAATCGAAGAGGAGCTGGAAGTAAACCCGGCCCTCGAAGAGGGAGAAGAGCAGGAACAGGAGAAGCCCGAAGAATCCAACACTGAAACGGAAACAGAAGAGTTTCAGGAGTCGGCCACGAACGATGACGTCGACATTAAAGATTATCTCCAGGACGACGACTACAGTGGGTACAAGATGCAGGGCGACGGCGATTCAGATGAAGATAATCGTGAAATGCCCATCCCCATGTCTTCATCGCTGCATGAGCAGTTGATGGGACAGCTGGATTTTCTCGGCCTCGACGACAAGCAATATGCCATTGGAAAGCAGTTGGTCGGCTCTATCGAGAGTGACGGATATATAAGAAGAGAGCTGGAATCTATCGTGAACGATCTGGCCTTTGCTCAGGGCATTGAGACAACAGCAGACGAGGTTGAGCAGGTTCTGAAGATGATCCAAACCTTCGATCCTCCAGGAATCGCTGCCCGTAATTTACAGGAATGCCTGTTGCTTCAACTCGACCGCATGGACAACGGTCACGATATCGACGTCGCTGTCGCCAAGAAGATTATTTCAGACTGTTACGACGAGTTCACGAAGAAGCATTATCAAAAGATTCAGAAGAAGCTGGATACTGAAGATGAGGACTTCATCCGCGATGCGATGGAAGTAATCGTGAAGTTAAATCCAAAGCCAGGCGGAGGTAGCACACAAGCTGCGACAAAGAATCAGTACATCATTCCGGATTACATTCTCACGAACAATAACGGAAAGCTCGAGCTCACCTTGAACAGTCGAAATGCGCCTGATCTGCGTATCAGCCGCTCATACAGCGATATGTTCAAGGCATACGAAAAGAGCAACAAGAAAGACAAGAAGCTCAAGGAAGCGGTAACATTCGTGAAGCAAAAGCTCGACGCGGCGAAGTGGTTCATTGACGCCATCAAACAGCGTCAGCAAACATTGCTCAAGACGATGAATGCGATCATTGAATTCCAGTATGATTTCTTTCTGGAAGGCGACGAGACAAAACTTCGTCCCATGATCCTGAAAGATATTGCCAGCATGATCAGCATGGATATTTCCACCGTGTCGCGCGTCGCGTCCAGCAAGGCGATTCAAACCGATTTTGGAATATATCCTTTAAAATACTTCTTCTCAGAAGGCATTGCCACTGACTCCGGCGAGGAGGTGAGTAGCCGCGAGGTGAAACAAATCATCAAAGACATCATCGAAAGCGAAGACAAGGACAGGCCTTTCTCCGACGACAAGCTCGAAACTATTCTTAACGAGAAGGGATATAACATTGCGCGCCGTACGGTAGCTAAGTACCGCGAACAATTAAATATTCCGGTGGCTCGACTGAGAAAGGAGATGTAACCTGATGACATTGGCGAGAATTGTCTCATGGGTATTCCATCCGCTACTGCTGGCAACATACCTGTTTACATTGTTTACTTTATTGCTGCCCGCTGGAATGGATCCCATTCGCGAAGACGGTCAATTGAAGTTTATAATCCTGATTTTCTGCGTCACGTTTGCCTTGCCGGCGTTGAACATTTTCCTGTTTAAAGCACTGGGAACAATCAGCTCTGTAACACTTCAGTCACGACGCGAACGCATGATTCCGTTTTCTTTTGTAGCAATACTCTATGTTTTGATCACCTGGCTGTTGTATTCGAGAACACGTATTAGCCTGAACGACAACCTGCTGAAGTTCCTCGTATTGATTGATGTGCTGGTTGTTGTGGCCACCATCATTACATTCTTCTATAAAGTAAGCGTTCACGCCATGGCGGTGTGGGCTTTCATTGGTATCCTGCTTCCGTTGAATAAGATCTCCGAGGAAGGCAAGCTCTTTGCACCGACCATAATAGCCATACTATTGGCGGGAGTTATCATGTCTGCTCGCCTCCAACTGAATGCCCACACGCCGAGGGAGATAATGGTCGGCGCTCTGACGGGAATTCTGTTGAGTGTTGGTGGGATGATGGTGTTGTTCTGACATGAAGCCAGAATTTTCATTCTAATCTCTGTTCTTTCAGCAAAAAACAACCTGTGTAGAACTTCTCAGGACAGGTCTTCGCACAGCCCTCAAAAAGCTACGTTGACTACTTATTCGCGTCTTGCTGAAAGAAGATTATAACTATATCGCAACCGTTTGTGATAAATCCTTTGTTGTGTTAATTTGATCCGAACACGACAACCCAATTCTCACATGGATTACAAGTACCTCGATTACAAAGCCGACGGAAAAGTCGCACGTCTCACCCTTAATCGTCCCGAAGTTTACAACGCCCTGAACGACCAGCTCACCTTCGAACTGCAGGATGCGTTAAAGAAGATTCAGGCAGATGATAACTGCAGGGTTGTTGTGTTGACCGGCGCCGGCAATGCCTTCAGCTCCGGGCAGGACCTTAAAGGCATTTCTCCCGAGCCTGGCTTTTCTTTCAAGTCAGCAATCGAGCGCCGTTACAACCCGATCATCAGATTAATGCGTGGTATGCCCAAGCCGATTATTTGTCGACTGAATGGCATTGCAGCAGGAGCGGGATGCTCCCTCGCACTGGCTTGTGATCTTATCATCGCGTCAGATACCTCGGCAATGTCTCAGGCATTTGTGAATATCGGCCTTGTTCCTGATTCCGGATCAGCATTCTTTCTGCCTCGGCTAACAGGACTCGCCCAGGCATTCGAATTGGCTACGACAGGAAAGAAAGTTACTGCTGCTGAGGCGCTCGCGCTCGGACTCGTTAATAAGGTAGTTCCTGCTGACAAACTTGATGAGGCCGTTGAAGCATATGTTCAACACTATTCAAACGCTGCTACGAAAGCTGTGGGTCTGATCAAACAAATGTTGTATCGTTCAGGAACATCATCGCTGGAGGATATGCTTACATACGAAGCTTATTGTCAGGAAATAGCAGGACAAACAGCCGATCATGCCGAAGGCGTGAAGGCGTTTCTCGAGAAGAGGAAGCCGGCGTTCAAGGGCGCGTAATTAAAATGCATTATCAATGGAATCAAAAGCAGAAGCGCTAATCCGAATAGCCTTCTGCTTTTGATTGGTGCGATGCATGGCCTTACTTGCTGGCCGTTGATTTATCGACAAGCTTAACAGGCGCAATCATCACAGCATTATCGATCTCGTTGGATTTGTAATAGAGCGTCGCACTTTTGCCATTCGAGGCCGCGACAATTTCTTTTACAGCAACGGGCATTGGATCTTTCACCTTTGAAGCAACGTCGGCAAACGACCATTCCTTTAAGAGCTTCTTCTGATCATCGAGCAGGCTAAGTTTACGGGAGGAACCGGTAATGCCGCAGTGGTCATAGCTTACTGTTATAGCAGCGTTTGAGTTTTTTTCAAGCACAATCGGATTGTTCGATCGTTGGCCATAGGCGCGTTCCTTCATCAATAGCTCACCACCTAAGTATACTTCAAACGTATCGACACCTGGTCGAAATGAAAATGACGCAAGCAGGCAGAGAGTAGCAGGCAACGCGATTGCAAGAAACAATTTCGTTTTCATGATAAATTATTTTAGTCCAGGAGACACGATCGTGCCTCATTCTATTATGAATGTACGGCGATCAAAAACGGCCGGCTCGCCTCTATGACGCACGGTCTGCAATACTTGACGAAGTGATGACCAATCAGGAGAAGCGTTTCTGCAAATGACATCCTGCTGCATACAGATTGCGAGCAAGTGCGGTTGGCGAATGGAAAATGGGGGCGGTCATACAACTGAATGCTTCGTAAATCAACATCCTATTAGTATTGTCTTTGCGAAACTCCGCGCCTCCGCGTCTCTGCGGTGGAAAACTGCGTCTTCTGCTTACGCTGCTGTACTGGCCTATTAACAGCCCCTGCACCAGTCGTCCAATATCATTGATCTAACTTCCAACATCAGCGTGTAAGGTAAATCACAACACGTTCTATGATGTCTTCACTGATGATTCTTACTCCGACCTCAGACTCTTAACCGGATTCATCAATGCAGCTCTTACTGCCTGGAAACTCACTGTTAGCAACGTAATGGCTATCGCACCAAGACCTGTAACAGCAAATACCCACCAGGCAACATGTGTCCTGTAATTGAATTTTCCCAACCAGCTATCCATCGCAAAGTAGGCGATCGGCATAGCTACGATACAAGAAATGACAATGAGCACTATGAATTGTCCCGACAGCATCGACCACAAGTTCAACACAGATGCTCCAACCACTTTTCTGATTCCAATCTCTTTGGTCCGTTGCTCGGCCACATAGGCCGCCAGCGCGAACAGACCCAGACAACTGATAAGTATGGCCAGAGAAGAAAATACAGCTGCCAGAACGCCAACGCGCTCTTCCGCCGCAAACTTCAAAGCGTATTCCTGATCAGCAAACTTATATTGTACGGGCACTCCGGGAACAACTTTGTTGAATGCAGTTTGGATTCCCTTCATCGCCTCTGATGTAGATAGCTGAGGCTTTATTCTCATCGCCAACCAGTTGACGTAACCCTTTAGAAAATACACCGACGGCACTGCAGGATCATATGGAGATTTCATGATCTGGTCTTTGATGACACCAATCACATAAAAATCCCTCACACCATTAGTCCACCATGATTCGTATTTGACCTGCTTTCCAACGGAAGTCTGAAAGCCCATGAGTTTGGCCGCAGCTTCATTAATAACGAACCCCGAAGAGTCGCTCGCGAGATCACGATTAAAGTCACGCCCTTCAGTAAACTGCCATCCCACAGTTGTACCATATCCCGGCGTCACGGTAAACGTTCCAAACTCTGCCAAAAATCCGGGAGCCATACCTTCCCAGGTAAAACCACCGTTTGAGTTCCAGATATCAGTAGGAGGACTGGAACAGAATCCAACATCAGTGACTGTGCCGCTTGCAAGAAGTTCATTACGCAGCGCATCGTTCTTACCCTGATATTCCTGAGAGTTCAGCAAAACGTTTACGAGTCCATTTCTTTCGTATCCAATGGGGCGATCTTTTGCATAGCTGATTTGGTTGTAAACCACAATGGTTCCAAGTATCAGGATAACAGAGACAGAAAATTGCGTCACCACCAATACTTTTCTCGGAAGCGAAGTTGCATGCGAGAATTTCATTCCACCCTTTAGTGCCTTTGATGCATTGAAGGAAGAAAGGAATATCGCAGGATAGCTTCCGGCAAGAATGCCGGTAACTAGAACGAAGCAGACGCAGAATCCCCAGAAGTAGGGATTTGTCCAGGGCATTGAAATCTGTTTGTACGAAATGTCATTGAGCCAGGGTAAGCTGATCGTCACCATTGCTATAGAAAGTACGAATGCAGCGGAGGCGATGAGAAAAGACTCACTGTAGAATTGAGCAACCAGTTGCGACCGGATGGATCCTATAGCTTTGCGTATCCCGATTTCTTTCGCCCGCTTTTCAGCGCGTGCAGTGCTAAGGTTCATAAAATTGATACAGGCGAGCACGAGTACAAACACGCCGACTACACCAAATAACCACACCATGTCGATCTGACCGGTAATCACACCGTTGTGAAAGTCGGCCCAGAGATGCCATTTCTCCATGGGATGGAGAAACAACTGAGGATTCACGGCTTTATAGTCCGCACTTTGGATGTTGTTGAGGATGGCATCCTTAATGTGCGACGACACATCATTGACATCAGCATTGTCGTTGAGTTGCACATAGATTTCCAGGAAGTTGTTATCAAAGCCCTGCGACGTGATCCAGGGATTCACCGATACGATCAGATCCCACGGCGAAAAGAACTGAACATCGTTGAAGTGAGCGTTGCGTGGAATGTCTTCAAATACACCAACAACTTTCGCGTCCATCGTATTGTCAATCCGAACCAGCTTGTTAACGGCACTTTCGCGTCCGAAGAGTGTGGTGGCCGCTGACTTCGATAATACGATGCTGTGCGGATCGCTGAATGGAGCATATGACCCCTCAACCATTTTGAGTGAAAACATCTCCAGTCCCTTCGGTTCAATGTAAGCACCTTTAAGTGACCAGCTCTCTTTCTCTGAAGCGATGACGTGATCGCCAGTTGGCCATGTCATGACAACGTGCCTGAAGTCAGAACCGTATTTGGTACGCAGCTCTTCACCCAAAGCAACAGGAAGATAGGTTGTGGCCATTGTCTCGCCATTAAGCGTACCGGTACGATGTACTCTTGCAATGCGATTGTAGTTGTCGAAGTAGGTATTGAAGGTCATCTCATCATAAATCCAAAGGCCAATGAGGATAGCAACTGCCATACCCATCGCCAGCCCACCAACATTAATGAGCGAGAATCCCCGGTTCTTCTGAAGATTTCGCCAGGCAATTTTCATATAGCTTTTGTACATGATAGTGGGGTTTGTGTATTTGACTTTTTTAGGTGATCTGATAATGCCGGGACGGAACAACAGGATAACATCGCGAGTGAAGCGCCACCTGGCAAACCGCTCCGTTTGAGCTTTGGAGTTTGCATTAAACTCTTCCAGGAGATCGCCTTCGATGTGAGTTAATAGATCACGACGACAATACCATCTGAAGAATCGATGGGCCACCGCAGGCGGCATGGCCTGTTTTTTCTGTCTGATATCTGATCGCCTCGACAAAGCTGAATGTTACTATTTTCCTATTTGTAGGAATAAGAATTGTGCCAAAGCGCGCATCGCCGATTTGGATGAAATTAGGAGGGTAGTATATTTTTGCAGTGCCCGCCGGCGAATCGCCTCTGTGCGCCAGCGGACATGCTGCCGACGATAAGCATGAGTTTAGGGTAGGAGATAGTGGAACGCCGACAGCAATCATCGCGAACCAGATCTTATTCTATATGCTTGAACACCTCCCCATCTCAGTATCTGTTGCTTTCGTACTCGTTACATTGCTCACGTTCGTGCTGTTTCGCCGTATCGTATCGCAGGCAGTCACTCCCCGGACACGCCAACTCGTAAACACCATCACCTGGACTATGCTCGTGTGGCTGAGCGTTCAGGGGGTGGTTTCTTATTCTGGAGTTTATTCAAATAATCTGGACGCCCTGCCACCACGTATATTCCTATTCGGTGTGTTGCCGGCATTGATTGTTATCATGGCAACGTTCGTCACTCCGTCCGGCAGGCAATTCGTCGACTCACTTGACTTGTTTCAGGTGACATCACTGCACACCATTCGCATCCTGGTGGAACTCATTCTTTGGTGGTTATTTCTGGAGACAGCAGTTCCAGAGGTGATGACATTTGAAGGCAGAAACCTGGATATCATTGCTGGACTCACAGCACCCATAGTTGCCTGGCTTGGTGTCCGCAAAAACATGCTGACACGATCAACGATGATCATCTGGAATTTTATATGCCTCGGGCTCTTGTTCAACATCGTGATCATTGCTGTGCTGGCCGTGCCATCGCCACTTCAAAAGCTTGCATTCGATCAACCTAACAAGGCCGTCTTGTATTTTCCATTCAGCTGGCTGCCGGCGTTTGTGGTACCTGCTGTTTTGTTTTGCCATCTCGTCGCTATTCGTCAGCTATTGCGCGGCACTAAATGAACTAGCATGATATCATATCATGATTGGCTTTCAAAACAGCTATGAGCTCCAGGCTGTTATTCCCGGTAATAATCATATTGCATCTGCCAAAGACTGAGTCATAGTTAATACCCGCGACATAGACTGAGATCATGTCGCGGGTATTTTGTTGAGGTCGGAAGTACCGGTGAACTATTGTTTTGTGAATGTCGATTCCCTGCCTCCCTGCCGGAGGATGAATTTATTTTCGTTGAGATGGAACTCGACCACAAGATCGCCGGGCGTGTATCTGAACTTGTCCGTGTCAAAGTACTCCAGCACTATGGATGGTAGACCGGGATTCTTTCCCACAAGTAAATTGTTCTCTGCAGTAAAGATAATGTCGGGTAGCTCGGGTGACTTATAGGTGCCCGTATACTTCGTCAGGTCTTTTGGTGTGTCGGGCGGTTTAGGAAACTCTGAAGAGATGGTAAGGCCTTCCATGTCCTCCAGCAAAGCGATGATGCCCCATCCGTAAAAGTCATTGGCGAGACCGATGAGCAGTTCATTGTCACCCTCCTTTAACGGAATTTCGATGTGTGCATTGTCTATGGAGATTCGCCCATCCGGGTTCTTACGCATGGCCGCCGAGCGGTAGTCATTCCGGTCGACGAAGACGGGCGCGCGATTGATGTATACCCAGACATCGTCGCTGAAACCGAGAGACATCTGTACTTTTTTAGCAACTGGCGCATGGACTTTGGTTCGAAGCCACACATAGCGTCGATTCGTGCTTGCGCCATATTCCCGCGTAAGGTTGATCATTCCACGTCTTTCGGCATTGAATGTTAGCCACTCCGTTGCGTTTGTAGGGAAATCTGCGTCAATCAGCTCTTTGCCGCGTGGCAGCTCTGCAGGTTTGCTCACCTGCCAGGATCTAAGATATCGGGGATCGTGATGTGTTGGATCGAAACCTTCGCGGGATGAAAGCCCTTCAGTTGCTCCGGGTTTGATCACAACGTTGGCAACAACGCATTTCCCGTCGAACGCGATGCGACCGCTTTGCTGATTCCCTTCCAGCCTGGGAATCTCAAGCGTCGTGGTATTCACGTCGTTCACGTAGACAATCATCTGCGCTCCTGAAACAATGATCTTGATATGGTTCCAATCATTCTTTTTAATCTTTGCCGGCCCTTGAAACCAGTAGTACATGTCCCATAACAGCACCCCTTTGTTGTACGGCGCATACTGAATGGCATCCATCGCGACGGGATTTCCCGCTCTTGCCGTTCGCAGATAGAGATACTCAGTCTCGTTGTTGTCTGCCATGTGAAAGTAAATACCGGCAAACCCTTCAGACAGTGGCTCAACATCATATTCAATGGTACCGTCGGCGAACGTGTAATCCTTCAGGAGGATACGTTCTTTGCCGATGATCTTCATGGCCGGGACATTCTTATGCTGTACAAACTCGACACCGGCCGGTGTTCCTTCCCAGCGCTCCGTTACCATCGGTACCTTAAGTTCGGACGCTGGTGCCGTTTGTTTCTTTCCCTTTTGCGCGAGCGCTGGCGCAACAATCGCTAGCAGGCAACAGACGATCCCTGCTATCAGTAATGATCTAGTGTTCTTCATGATTAACGCACGTATTTTGGTTTTCGGCCCCACCGACAAAAAGCGTTCAAATCACGCTGTTCATGGCGTTCAAACATGTGTCAAATGCGTTCACATGTTAAATGGCACAAATGCCGCGGCCGCAGGCTGCAACCGACCAGGTGTGTTTACATGGAGATGGTTTAAGAAAGATTTCCCTAATCCTTAAGTGCCGCATACGCACAGTCCTTTTCAAAAACGGACAACTGGCAAAACTCCAAAGGAGTTAAAAACTCTGAAAGAGTTAAACATGAATAGCCTCCGGTGCAACCGAAGGCCACCAGAACGACGCAACAGAATAACATAAAACGCCGACAACGAAACAAGCTGCCATGATCATGGATCCCGGTGATATGATGCGACAGCTGCACCTGTCATAAGCCGACCGACAATCACAATGAGCCTGCTGCCGAACAATTTACACAACATCCTGAGGTGCAAACCTCTTCTTAAATGTGAATGCATGCGGTGTTTCACCGTGTTGTCTCAGGTGATTGATTCTATCTATGGCGTCCTGAACGGTTGGATATCGCCCGGGCTGAACGTACCACAATGCCATATGACGTTCACGCATATGTTCAAACCACTCAGATTTGCGTTTCAATACTTGGGTATGATCACTTTTGTAAACATAGTTGAACAGAGCGTCCACATCAGTCCATACAGACATGTTTACGATAATGAAGTCATCGTCAAAAACTTTGATGGAGGTAGCATTGTTCGTATCATCTTTGAGTCGCCAGACGAAGCCGGGACTATTCTCAGCAAGGGCATTGACAGGATCAAGGTTTTCGACGAACTCACGCATAACAGGGCTGTCGATGGGTGCAAGCATTCTTGCAATGTTTACTTGTGCTAACTGCATTGTTCGGTAATTTGGCTGAGAGACTTTTGAAAATTTAGTGACTGCAAACCAGGTCAATTATCGGTTTGAACTACACCAGCTGATGTGTACGCAGCAAATAGCGCAAAGGTTGTATCTCAGCAACCAGTTTGCCTTTGTTGATAGCACAATCTTCCGCGCTTTTGGAAAGCTTGGAAACGTTCGATAAGCTCAGGGATGACTAAAGATACTTTTTAACATCTGCCTCGCTGATCGTGTCACCGCTCATAATGACCAGGCGCTCCACCACATTCCTTAGCTCGCGGATGTTTCCGGTCCAGTTGTGGCTTTGCAATGCCTTAATAGCTTCAGGTGCAATGGATTTCTTCTTCGCTCCGTAGTCCTCTGCAAGGTCGTCCAGGAACTTGTCCACCAGTTGAGGTATATCATCTGAGCGATCGTTCAGCGAAGGGACTTTGATTACTATAACGCTTAGCCTATGGTAGAGGTCTTCACGGAAGCGGTTCTCTTCGATCTCTTTACGAAGGTCTTTGTTCGTCGCAGCGATTACCCGCACATGGACTGTTATTTCCTTGTCGCCACCTACGCGGGTGATCTTGTTCTCCTGCAATGCCCGTAGCACCTTGGCCTGTGCCGATAGGCTCATGTCGCCGATCTCGTCAAGAAACAACGTACCACCTTCGGCCAGCTCAAACTTTCCAAGTCTTTGTTTGATAGCCGACGTGAACGAACCCTTTTCATGACCGAACAACTCACTTTCAATTAGCTCCGAGGGAATCGCAGCACAGTTTACTTCGACCAACGCCCCGGCTGCACGCTTGCTCTTGTCGTGAATCCATCGTGCTACCAACTCCTTTCCGGATCCGTTTGGCCCGATGATCAGAACACGCGCATCAGTAGTCGCTACTTTGTCGATCATCTCCTTAACCTCCACAATGGTGTTGGATTCACCTACCATCTCGTTCTTGCGGGAGATCTTCTTCTTCAACGTCCTCGTCTCCCTGATCAGCGAGGTCTTATCCAACGCATTGCGCAAGGTGATCTCGAGACGACCGAGATCAAAAGGTTTTTGAAGAAAATCGAATGCACCTTTCTTTACCGCTTCAACGGCGATGTCGATAGTTCCATGTGCCGATATGATGATGAAGTTTGTGCCAATTCCCGCTTCCTTCGCTTTCTGCAAAACTTCCAGGCCATCCATCTTGGGCATCTTGATGTCGCAAAGGCACAAATCATAGGCGCCGCTTTCCAGTTTCTTCAAGCCATCCTGGCCATCTGCCGCCTCATCCACTTCGTGGTCTTTCTCTTCCAATATTTCTTTCAGAATGGTGCGGATCTTATTGTCGTCTTCTATGATCAGGATCTTGGACATCTTGTGAATGTTAAAGTCGACTGGCAACCGGCCAGTACAATCGGGTTAAAAATAGAAAAACCTGTCAGCTTTTGCTTGCTGACAGGTTTTAAAAAGGCATGCCTGTAAGCCGGGTTCTGTTCCCCGACATGTCGGGGCCCCTATCATTTATCTGGTCCCGACATCGCTATCGGGATCTAGCAGTCTACCCATCACGCCGAATACTAACGAGCCGCTAGCCACCGAAGTGGACGTGACCTATTTGACCTTTCAGCACGTAAGGTTTACCATGCACTGTTTGTCACCAAACAGCCGGTGAGCTCTTACCTCGCCTTTTCACCTTTTCCTCATCCCGACTAGTCAGAACGCGGTAGTCTGTTTTCTGTGGCACTATCTGTCCTCCCGGTTGCCCGAAAGTCCTTCCCGTTAGGAAGTACGTTGCCCTGTGCTGCCCGGACTTTCCTCTCTCCATTGCTGAAGAGCGATAAGGTGGCATTGCCAACGACAAAGGTAGGGGAAAATTGATAATTGATAATTGATAATTGACAATTAAGGCTTCCCGTAGGGTTGTGGTGGGTGTTGTTCTCAGGGACGCCCGATTGAAGTGACCGGAACTCAAGAGGAACTATTCTAGGGGTTCGTGTCAAACTTGCCGATAAGAAGCAATACACTACAAATTCGTATCTTAGAAAATGCCGTTAACCCGTAAGTTCTATTCATTGGCCATCTTCGCCGCTGCGTTACATGCCATCGTTTATTTTATCCAGGGCATCGCCTATTTCCTCGCCGGACAACAGCTCTATGTAGTTCCCATATTCTTCACGTGGTACCTGGTGCACAACACTATCGTCATCCTTGCATCGGTTATTTACATAAACTATTTCAGGCAAAGGAAGGATACATTTTCGCACTGGTCGCTTCTGATGAACATCGTCTCCGGAATTTTCGCAACTGTGATCTTCACAGGAGCCATGATGCGTATCAAAGAATGGATCCCCTTTTACATGACGGCCCAATTGATACTGCTCGTTTCCACCTGCATCTTAGGATTGGCGTTTGTCTTCTCGCGGGCAGGGAAGGGCTATTGGCTTCGTGCCGCTGGTCTTTTGTTGTTCATCACAGCTTTGATTCTTTTAGCTGCTACGATTCAATACCATGAATCGACCATGCCGAACAGGGCCGCAACGATTGAACTGATTGTCCGCTGGTTCTCGCTGACAGCCTGGATCGGACCAGTGTTCATCATGATGAACTTGCGGAATGAATTGAAGGAATTGCCTTCAGAAAAGGAAGCTTTGAACCCAGCCAGATGGGAACCTTTCGTCTCGGGTCTTCAGGTGATTGCTATGCTTGCAACGCTCGTCCTTTCACTCACACTTGTAACTGAGGCAACAGAAAAGTTTTTGTGGTTACGAAAGCTTGCGAGGCAAACTGATCATTGGGAAGAGGTAAGAGGGGCAAGAACTTTTGTGGGCTCTAAAGGTCAAACATTGAGATATCAACTCATCTATCCAGAGTCTATGGATTCTGCCGCATGGTATCCTATGGTGGTTTGCCTGCCCTACGGTGGTGGAATAGACGGGTCACCGGCAGCGAAATTTCTTTTAAAGAAAGAAAACAGAGATAAATACCCTGCATTTTTATTCGTGCCGTTTTGTCCGGAGGGTTCGGGCTGGGGCGGAGTTCCTGGTTATCCTACGGTTGACACGGTAGTCTTCGAAGGCATTGAAGCCGTGGAACAGGAAATTCATTCTATTGATGCCAACAGGGTTTACATCACAGGTGTTTCACGAGGTGCCTATGGGTCGTGGCACTTTATTTCACAACGACCCGATCTTTTTGCTGCAGCGATGCCCGTCTGTGGAGCAGGAGATCCCAACGGTGCCGCTAACATGATCGATGTTTCCATCTGGGCATTCCACGGCGAGGACGATGTTAATGTTCCTGTGAGTGGATCCAGAGATATGATCGCCGCCATACAAAAGGCTGGCGGTGAACCGAAGTACACTGAGTTCCCAAACGCCGGTCACAACATCTGGGAGTACGTCATACAAACGCCTGGAGTCTTCGATTGGCTTTTTCAACAACGGAGAGCGGAATAGAATCTACGGTTTGATAACTCGAATCATGTTGTACCTTAACGGTTAACACCCATTTCATTTACCATGCGAATTTCTCTTTGCCCCATTGTTCTTGTCATGTTTACTATCGTGCCGGCACGAGCTCAACAGCTTGAATCCAGCTCAGGCCGTGCCGCAGCCTACACATGGTCCGGAGCCTGGATACCCACACGCATCAGCGCACGAGATGGAATCACTGAGCTCGACACTAAGATCGGTCGCTTCATCACACTTCCCGATAAACAATCGCATCTGAACCTGATCGCGAATATTAACGGCAAGTTTCCAGGATCAAAGCCATGGGCGACGTGGACTGTCGGCGATTTAACGAGGGCTATCCCTTCTGGTGAAACTCTTTCTGACGCAGCACATGAATCTTACCTGGCAGCAATGGACGAGAAAGGCGTTGCCATCTTCCTCGAGATTTTTCCCTTCAAAGCAGATGATAGCAGAGGTCAAAAAGTAACGAACGTTGAAGCAGAGATCGATAGATGGCTGATGAAATTCAAACATCACAAGTGTATTGCGGGAGTAGGAGTGGAGCTTGAATACTTTGGCAAGGCTACAGACGACCTTACTGCAGCTTGGGATAAAAAACTAAAACAACACAACCCCAACTATCGGTTGTTTCTAAGACACTATAACAAAGATTATATGCCCGCGACGTATCGTGGTAAGGGGGATTTAATTTTTGTATGTGATGCTTCCGAGGCGAATATTGAAGATCTCAATAAAGGATTTGCGGAATGGGCAAATCATTTTGCACCCACAGCATGTGCGTTTCAGATTGGATATCCCGCAGATGAAGATGGAATGAACGGGAGCAAAGAACTAGGGTGGTGGCGCCTCAAGGATCCTATAAAAGAATGGGGTGATTCAATTCTGCCTTTGATCATGAACTTCAAGCAGGAACTTGGACTCATTTGGGTAACGGCGAAATCTGGCAAGTCATATAACAGCAACTGGGACCTGACGCGATAGCAGATCCGGTAATTCCATCTTGAATTGTTCGGCGCACCGCGAACTCAAAAGATGGATTGGCAGTCACCACGCAGAATAAACTTTCGCAACTACTTCATTTAGCCCGTTTCTCGCGATAGCCTTGTGCACGCGCATGCAAGATCCTGTACGTATTGCTCCGGTCAGAATAACAAACCGATCCAATCGCAGATCAACAAATCGCCAGATCAACAAATGAATTAGTGGACGTCCTTCCCCGTCAGCTTCAACTCGTAGTGGTCAGCCAGCTGAGCAACTTCCTGAATCATCTCTTTGATCTGCTCCTGAGACACACTCGATGCAAGACATGAAGCCTCGACCTTGAGGAACCCGTCATCCAGCACGAACTTACTGTAATCGAACCGCGAGTTCTGCTCCATCAGTAGCTTCAGATCTAATTTAGTGTGGTACTCACATACCTTCGAGGTGAAGGTCGCCTGATCACGTCCGGATACCGCGCTGGTTTGCTTCACTGCAAGAACCGTCTGGTACCGTGTACCGTTGATGGGAACAACTACTACCGATTTGGTGTGATCGTAGTCAGTGTATTCCCCACCGATCTGTTCAGCGGATAGCTGAACAAAATTCATAAGGTTCATAAAGGGGTTTATTTGGCTCAACTAAATTTACTTAAAATAAGCCGTGGTTGTTCAGGGGGGCACGGCATTAATTTCTGTCAACGCCGCCTTAGAAATAGAACGCATAAGCCCGCACACCCTTCTCGGAGAACTGTAGAGCAGGAGCGGGAAGCCGGATGATACTCACAACCTCAATAAGTCCCTTCAGGAACCTGGAACGCGTTCTGATAGCTCTTAGGTCGAAATCAATCCCCAGGTAATACTGCCGGTAAGGCGTGCCGATCTGCGCCTCAATATTCTGATCATCCCTGGCATACACCATCCCTTCTGCTCCGTAGCCTACCGCCAGATTGAGCCATTTTGGGAATCGCATAAACTTGTCCATGTCAACCGATAGCCAGTATGTCTGACCATTATAATCTTTGAACATCTCCGAAACCAGATTGTCTCCCAGCACATTCGGGCGCATGGGTGCGTAGTCCGTTTGATGAAATGAAAACTTAGGATAGATACGAAGCTCCTTCCAGATGAGCGTTTGTCCAAGATAAAGCGCTGCGCCAGCCGCATTGGCGGCAAGATCTCCAACGGATGCACCATACGCCTCTGAGTAGCCATCCATGATTTCTATAGGAAGCATAACACCAAAGCCAACCAGAGATCCGATCATCGCGGCCCTTCTGTCCTTCACACCCGACCACCTAAGCGCGTGGTCTGCAGCATAGCTGATATAAAAGGTTGAATAGAAATGACCGACCTTATCGACCTGCTTCCACTCCGCATTGTCGTTAAAAAAATGGAAAGACTCTCTTGGATTATTACTATACCATAATTCGTTCAATCCGTAAAGAGCAATGCCGTATGCAACGGTGGACCCAACAACAAGACCAGTAAGTCGTTTCTTGTTTACCGTGCGTGTAGAGTCACCGGTAGGTGAACTCGATATCCCGACGCTATCCCTTGTGCCGTCCACTTTGGATTGTCCCAACACGCAGGAGCATGAGAGGATGAACATGACCAACGCTCTAGTCGCTGCCATCTTCACGTTTGGTGGCCTCTGCATTAGCTCTCGCACGTTCTGCTTCGCGTCGTTTTTGCTTACGTTGTGATGCAAACATGTCGCGCAATTCATCAAAGCTTTGTGTGTGAACAATGCTGGCGCCAGTAGTCATATAAGTTTGTTGTGCCGCCGTTGGAATTGGATTGATGTTCGTGCGGCTGTACATCTTCACCCTCAGCTTGCCGTCAGCGGTCAACTTGTAGTCTACAGTCCAGTCGCCGGCAATATTCGTCGGCGTTGCCTGAGTTTGATTGACCTGGCTCTGATTGTAATAGGTGCCATCACCGGTCACCCTTAGTCGTCCGTTCAAAAATGTATACGAGAAACGCAACTGGAACGTATTAAACGATTCCTGATCCATCGATGCGACATCGACATCCAGTTCAAGATTTTCATCTACCTGGCTCATCCAGTAACTGAGCTGATTGGAAAGCAATTCACTTAGACTGCTCGCAACGGACCCGCTGGTGTTAAACGATTCAGGAGGGGAAAAGCGCCTCAGCACGATCAGACTAAACACTTGTCGTTTCAATTCCTGCTCGTCAAGCTTTGCCTTAAAGGCTGTAAACATCAGATCGAGATTTACTCCGCTCGTCCCGGCCGACTGTGGAAGGTCTTTCGCTAAAATGTCGAAGTTGATAGTGGGTGACAACATTGGCCCGTCTATCATGAGCAGAACCTGAATGGGATACTTGCGCTTCAGTTGTTGATTCGCACTCTCGTCAAACGTAGTACCGTTGCTTCCATTTGAGTATAGCGAATAGAGTGATGCCAGCTGGTTGTACGACGCGTCAATGTCCATAATACCTTCGTAAGGATTGCCCGACCAGTTGATAGTACTGCCTGGTTTGATCTCGAATTCCTTGTTGATGATATCGTATAGCGTAAAATTGTATCGGCCTTCTGTGAATACAAATGGTCCGAACATGTTAAAGTCTCCTTTGGAGTCGACCTGGATCTTAAGGTCACCATTGCCACGACCACGGATAATGTCGCCGGCCTTCACATCGAAAATGATCTCACAGTACGCGTCCGGTGTAACATCAAGATCGAGGTCAAAGGTAACACCGGTCAGGCTCACCCGTTTTGAAAAGGTATTGATTACCTTCTTGATGTGGGTAGTGTCGGTAAAATTATTGAAAGTGATAAACTCTTTCTGATCCGTACTCGACGCACCGCTTACCGGAATGTAGATCTTGGTGTTTGGTTGCGTCGTCGCGGCGGAATAGATACGCAGGTTGGAAATGGGTCCCCTCATTTCCATCGTTCCGGTCGCGTATGCCTGACCGAAGAACAGCGTGTTGTCTTTTGTACTGGTATTTAATACCTGAAAGTTGGTGAACGAAGCATCCAGTACGATCGACATGCTGTTGAAGTTGACGTGATTCACCGCACCCATTAGTTTGCCCTTGTTCCGGTAGCTGTCAGTGATATCAATATCCTTGAAATAGATTGACGTTGGTGTTAGCCCTACTTTCCCCTTGAACTGATAGAATGTCTTCAGATAGTTTACCATCAGCTGTCCGTTGATCACATCTCCTTCACCGGCGATCTGTGGCGCCTCCAGCTCACCCGTTATCCGGAAGTCACCCGAAACGGTACCGCCCATCTTACTGAAGATATCGCCGAGGAACGGCTCCAGTAAATTGATATTGGCGCCCTCAAGACGAGCCAACAGATTGAGCGGTGATTCTTTCGCCCTTGGGTCATATTCTCCTATGAGATTGAGGATGCGTGACTTCTGCTGATCGATGGCCAGATTGATGGCGAATTTGTTCTTGACAGTGTCCCACTCATTCTTGCCTGTGACGTCTCCTACGAGAAAGTCATCTACCGTAAAGCCGCGGATGCTCACATCGTTTTGAACCGAGAGACGATGATAGAAATTGCTGATGTCGACCTTCGCATCCACGATGCCCTTAAACTTCTTCTTGGAGAGTACATTGATCAGTGAAAAATCAAGTTCATCGGCAGTGAGGGAAAGAATCTTCGACGGATCTTCAGAAAGCAAACCATCTAATCCAACATATTGCTGGTCGTTGGCAAGCTTAAGATTGTGAAAGCGGACATCGGTTCCGCGTATAACCGTACGGTTATCTTCAGTGAAACGCCAGTCACGCCCAAGCAATTTTAACTCCGACGGTTGCATCGCAAGAACAGTGCTGTCGAGCATGAAGTCAACACCACCTTTGAGACGGATATAGTTGGGTTGCCCATCCTGGTCTGCATCGAGGCTGAAGTCGATATGATTCTTATTCCAGATACCTTCGAGCAGAAGGTCCTTCGTTTTG
This sequence comes from Chryseolinea sp., assembly GCA_049840655.1. GTDB lineage: Bacteria > Bacteroidota > Bacteroidia > Cytophagales > Cyclobacteriaceae > Chryseolinea. Next base: position 41,120 of record JASGJX010000017.1, on the reverse strand, counting down.
AAAGCTGATGTGAATACCTGGCTTTCGGACGTCACAGAGACGACACCGAGAACGTTAGTACTATCAGATATCTTGGAAGCCGAAAGATCTATCTCGCTGTGGGCAAAGACTGCTCCGTTGTACCACAGCGAATCGATGGCGCCATAACCCCGAAGGATACTGGTGTATCCACTGGTGAAGGTACCCTGAAGCACAGTATTCTTCGAGACATTGATATCCTGGTTTAACAATCGCGTGAGCGGAGCGATGTTTTTTAGATTCAATACGAAGTTTGCCTGATACGATTTGGGGCGTTCCTGCTTTTGCTTATAATAACTGGCGGTAGCCGCCGCGTTGTTTTTGATGTTCAGCTTAAATTCCTTCGAAAGGGTCTGAAGGTTATCGAAGAGATCGGATAGATAATACTTGCCGGTGATTTCAGCATCTGCCAGGGATGTCTTCAGAGAGAACTTCCGCATCAGGTCATCCCTTTCTGCGTCAAGTATAATACTGTCGAGCTCAAGTGTCTCTCCCTTGTAGTCGATTTGAAAATTGTGAAAGCTTGCTGTTCCCTCGAGTGAGTCAAGGCTCAAACCACTGATGTCGGCAACGAGGTCGGTATGAACGAAAACACTGTCCTTCGTGAGCTTCAGATTGTGGAAGAACGCGGTATCAAGTGAAGCCTGTAACTTAACGATGTTGTGTCCTCCGCTCAAATCTATTGAACCGGTGGCCGTGAACTGCAGGTTAGGATCATCTATCTGAACGAAGCCGTCGAAACGTTCGGAGGCAACACGTGCATTAGTAAGAATGTTGGTGTAGTTATAGCCCTTGAATCCAATTTCATGAACTTGTCCGTCGAGGCGGAAGTCGGCGGTCTCTGCTGTAATACCCACTCCACGAACATGTCCTTGCATCGTCACTCGCTGGAAAGTGCTGTCTTCAAGATACGTGCCCAGGTCAAATGCATCGAGTGAGAGATTACCACTGTAGACCGATCTGTCGATGTCTTTCTCGTTTACCTTGAAGTTTATATCGCTTCTGATTCCGCCAAGCGACGACATGAAATTTCCATTCGCCACGAAGTCGGTTGGATAGCCGAGGAACTGGCCATTCAGCGTTAACTCTCCCAGGGGTCGCATCCGGCGCATAGTCCCCTGGTTGAAGAGGAACGTAAGGTCGCGCGTATCAACCACCGAGTTTCTAAGGTTCACGACCATGAACGTTTCGTTAATGTTCGGAAGACCGTCCATTTCAATTGAGCCACTCAAATGCGAATTGCCGATGTCGACACGCATCTTGGTGTACTTGAACTTATTGATCTTGCCGTTGAAAGTTCCGTTAAGCATGAACGGTTGATCTACCTGATCGGCGCCATGGGCAAAGTACTCAAGATCATTAGGGTCAATAACCGAATTGGTAAGGTGAGCGTGGATATTCACCTTCTCAACAAAATCATTGAGATCCCGAAGTGTATTATATCGGAAGATGATCGTATCTGACACGGTCGTCTTCCCGGCCATAAGATCCAGCCCGATGAACTCCATTCCCGTTTGACATATCCGGAAGAAACTGGAGATCTGATGAACAGTAAACTGCGTGGCAAGATCCTGCGCGATGAGCGTCTTTACATTGAACTCAGTTGTATCACCAAGAATAACGAAGCTGTTGAGCTGACCCTCGTCGACGCTCAGTGAAAAGTGTTTGTAGTCAAATCCGTTTTTGACACTGTCGAGATCCTGATCGACATAGGTGAACTGACTTTCATTTACGAAAGCCTCACCGATGTTGATGCGAGGAGTCTTTCCTCCGCCACCGCCGCTGCCACCATATCCGTTGTTGATGTTGGCAATGAATACATTGATATTTAGATCGCGCGACGTATCGGACTCGTTCACCTTCGTCAGGAACACGTGTGCACTGTCGAGGTAAACGCCATCAATGTTCACGTTCTTGTTGTCAAGCAATTCCGTCAGTTTGAAGTTGACCAGGATCTCTTTGGCCCTGATCATCTTGTTATTTTCAGTGTCGTAAACGGTTACGTTCGTGAGTTCCAGGCGGTCAAACCAGAGCATGCGAAATCCTTCCACGGTGGTCCGAAAACCGGTCACCTGACTGAAATTTCCCAGAAATTTGGTGATGAGGTACTTTTGGACGGGCGGCATCTGGAGGACGAGGAAGCAGGAGATGCCGATAAACAGAATAGCCGTCAAGGTGTAGGCCAGTACTTTGCCTATCCTATTTTTGATAACTTGCGGGTTCATCTGCTACCACATGCGTTCCATTATCCTTGCCATTGAGTCTTCCTGCGATGAGACCTCAGCCTCGGTAATTGTAAACGGCAAGGTACTTAATAATATTATCGCTACCCAGGCGATGCACCAAAAATACGGTGGGGTGGTACCTGAGCTCGCCTCTCGTGCGCATCAACAGAACATCGTTGCCGTTGTCAAGGAGGCGATGGACGATGCCCATATCCTTTCAACGGACCTGGATGCGATTGCGTTCACCCGGGGACCTGGTTTATTAGGCTCCCTTCTGGTAGGAACCTCCTTTGCGAAGGGGCTTGCCATTGCGCTCGACAAACCTCTGATCGAGGTCAATCATATGCAGGCTCACGTGCTGGCCCATTTCATCGATGACCCCCATCCGACATTTCCATTCCTGTGCCTGACGGTAAGCGGCGGACACACCCAGATCGTGCTGGTTGAGGACTTTCTGAAAATGAGGGTCATTGGAGAAACCCAGGACGACGCCGTGGGAGAGGCCTTCGACAAAACAGCCAAGATCATGGGCCTGCCTTACCCGGGCGGACCGCTGATCGACAAATATGCCAAACTGGGAAATTCAAAAGCATTTAAGTTTTCGCAAACCTCAATGCCCGGACTGGACTTTTCATTCAGCGGAATCAAGACGCAGTTCATGTATTTCCTTCGCGATGAAGTAGCTAAGAACCCATCGTTTATCGATGAACGCATGAACGACATCTGCGCATCGATACAGGAACATCTCGTCACCATGCTGGTCTCCCGACTCGAAGAGGCCAGTGAACAAACCGGCATCAGGCAGATCGCTATTGCCGGAGGAGTATCTGCGAATTCAGGACTAAGGAACCGACTCAATAGCATGGCGCCGAAGAAAGGCTGGAACGTTTACGTCCCAGCCTTTGAATACTGCACCGATAATGCCGCGATGATTGCCATCGCTGCTTATTATAAATACCGCGCTGGCGACTTCTGCGGACTTGATGTCACTCCGCTCGCAAGAATGCCAATCTGACTATTTGTTGATCAGATCCCTTCGGGATCTCCGTCAGTAGCAGAGACGTCACAATGGAAAGGCGTGCGACATTCGAATAGTTCAATGAAAATCTCACGCTCATCGCACGCAACGCATCCCCTCTAACATCAATCTTATCACTTAAAAATCCCTGAACCGAATTCCTGCCATTCGCTCCTTAACCAACCGGACATCGATAGCACTGTCACCCAAAGTACCCTTTAACTGTTCGGGGGCATCATCGCGAAACAACAACACGCCCGACCATGCCGGAGAGTTCGGAGGATAGTGCCAGGTGATAGACATCGAATCTCCTTTCATGCTGAAGGTTCCAAAGTACCTCTCACGATGATCATTAAAGTCGAACACCAGTTCGTTATTGTAATCAAAATATATCGTCGATGGCGAAATAGAGTTCTGCACATTCAATGAATCTGCGTTTTGATTCATTGCCCCAAATTTTCCATACGGTGATGGGTGCTTAAATACACTCACAACCAGCAACAATGGAATTACCAGTAGCGAGATTGAGGTGATGATCCAATTTTTTGAGCTCTCAGAGGTGAGGAAAATACTTTTAAGAAGAGGGATATTTCGTGAAACGAAATAACAGCAAGCAAGCAGTAAAAAAATGGCGTGTATCATCACGGGAATGGGTAGCGAATAGAAATAGTCGATCAGGACGATGTTGACAAGAATTGGAAGAAGCACAATAGCGCCCAACAGATGAGTTCGCTTTGTGGTTAGTAAAATAGATCCTGCTATTTGGGCGATGGCAAGGCAAACCGTGTAGGGATAGGAGTGACCGAAATATGCCCAGGTGAGCGAATCGCTGGAAAGCTTACTGAATGGTTCATCGAGCATGGCTACCGGAACCACGAATTGCATTCCGAAGATCTTCTGGAATCCAAACAGCGACAGGTCCAGAGCAACGGCATAGCATAGGATAGTGTCAGCAAGTTCCCGGAGTTTTGTGACCGACACCTTGTCAGTAGCAATCCATTGCCTAATCCCTACATAAATGCCCATCACTAAGATGATCAGGGCCAGTACGAGAGTTACTGGTTGAGGAAGCCAATGAAAAAAAAAGCGGTCGGTGATGCGGTGAAAGATTTGGCCTACAGTGATTCCAGCAAGCACGGCGGCAAGGAAATAGGACAGTTTAGACCTGGAGGTTGATTGCGCAGTTTCGATTGACATAGATTTTTCGTTTATGTTCGAAAACTGCCGAATGGACGTTGTTTTGTCGCCCCGATGGATCCAGAAGAACAGGTTTAATCAACTTTTTAAACGTAACGCTTGGTCTGAAATTCAAGCTGGCGAAGCAGCTTCACGGCTTGCATCGCCATTCGCAACGTACTGGCTCGGCGACAAACCTGTGTGCTTCTTGAAGGCGTTGTTAAAAGTGGTTTTCGACCGGAAGCCAGCTTCGTATGCGATTCCCAGCATGGATAGCGTCTTGACCCGGGTAGACAGCAAGTGCTTGGCCTCTTCTACCCGATACCGGTTTACGAATGCATAGAAGTTTTCGCCAAAGCCTGTATTTAACAAGTACGACAACGCGTGAGTACTGAGTCCGGCCTCGTCTGCAAGCCTGGGTAGTGAGAGTTCGGGATCAAGAAACAATTTCTCCGCAACCATTAGATTCTCCACGCGAACCTTATAGGTTTCAATTTCTTTTTCGGACAATCTTAACTGGCTCCCCGGTTCAAGGGATGGCTCGCTGAGCGATTGAATTTCTTCCCGATGTTTCTGTGAATAGGGGAATAGTTCACGCTGTGTGACAGCGAAATAGGTCACGGCCATGGCGACAATCAGATAAATAAAAGGGGTAATCTCTTGCAGCCACGACGAACGAAACAGCGTTCCGATCCATAAAAAAATGGCTGCTGCAATGGCGATGAGAAACCATTGTAGCCATGCCAGGTCCGTCGTTGTTACGTCTGCTGAGTAGTCCTTTAATGTCCGTCTGTATTTTGCCAACCTACGGATCGAGAGAATCCAGTACACAAGCGCCTGGGCCCGTATGAACACCATCACGAATAGACCAATCCAACGAAATGCGGTCGGCGATAAGAAGTTTTCAGGGAGCAGATGCTGCAGACCAACGATCAGACCAATTCCAAAAACAGCAAGAGGTATAAAGTGGACCAGGTCCTTTTTCGTGGTATGATAGTTGGCTGTAGTGAATGCCACAATTGCCAGATATAGTGCCGGGGCCAGCACAAATACCGGAATCTCAAAGACAATCTGCAGTACTGTGTTGTCAACAAGAAGTGCCTGGCCCTCCAGGGAAGTATGGATAAGGGTCAATGCAAAGGCAAAGAAAAACATTCCCATCCAGCGACTCGCCTGCTGGTTTTCACGGTGACTGATTAGCGTTAGCTGGCACCCTGATAGTAATATTCCGGCTGCCAACAACATGGTAACAGATGCGATCATATACTGGGGTGAAATGCCTTCGACCCAAGCAAAGTCGCGATATTGTTGCTTAAACTCAAATTATTTGATCAACACGGGATCAATCACAACCCCGCTCGCCGTGTAAAATTGCTATATTGTCGGCGGACTAGAACTTTTTTACCTCGTGCTGTGTCAATAGCCGAACAAAGACTGCTTTGTTCGCCACAGTATTATTGCAGTTTTACAGGGATGAAGCCACAACGATTTTCCAACGATATCAATATCCGCAATCGGCAGGCGGGGTTTCAATACGAGCTGCTCGATAAGTACGTTGCCGGCATGGTGCTCACTGGCACCGAGATAAAATCCATTCGCGAAGGAAAAGTAAATCTCCAGGACGGTTATTGTTATATGAACGATGGCGAAATGTTCGTCAAAGGCATTAATATTACACCTTACGCACAAGGCACCCACTATAATCATGATGCAACCCGCGAGCGAAAGCTGTTGTTGAAACGGTCGGAGTTGAAAAAGCTGGAAGGAAAGGTTGACGAAAAAGGACTCACGCTGGTACCCACGAGATTATTTATTAATGATCGTGGATTAGCCAAGCTCGAGTTCGCGTTAGGGAAAGGTAAGAAACTACACGATAAGAGAGATAGTATAAAGGAGCGGGATGCAAAGCGTGAGTTAAACAGGCTCAAGTTGAAATGACACATTTTTTAAGCACGAATGGAGACTTTTGAGTACGGCGTCTGTCGCCTGAGTGTTGTTCCCGTTCGAATGGAGGCCAACGATAGATCCGAGCAGGTATCGCAGTTGCTTTTTGGCGATCACTATGAGGTGATCTTCAAGACGCATGACCTCAGGTGGTTTCGCATAAGAACGCACTTCGATCAATACGAAGGTTGGATCGATTATAAGCAACATCACGGCATCAGCCATGAATATTTTGACTATTTAAATCGCGCGGAGTTTAAGATCACTACCGACACCACGTCCACGATCCTGTACAACAAGTCGCCGCTCATGATCCTGCTGGGAAGCATGATACCTATCTCAAGCTTCGAACTCTTCAAGATGGAAGAGCAGTTTGCTTTTAATGGCGAAGCAAAAAACCTCGGACAGAAGCGTGAATACGAATACTTGCGCAGCGTCGCGTTTAAATATTTCAATACACCCTATCTCTGGGGTGGACGAAGCCCTTTCGGCATTGATTGCTCCGGCTTCACGCAAATGGTTTATAAGATCTCGGGATACAAACTCTTCCGCGACAGCTGGCAACAGGCGAATCAGGGCAAGTACTTTGCGACAGTAGCCGAGGGTAAGCCCGGCGACCTGGTGTTTTTTAAGAACGAAGAAGAGCAGGTCAACCACGTGGCTATTTTGCTGGAAGCAGACCGCGTGATCCACGCGTCGGGTAGGGTTAGGGTTGATCACGTGGACGACAAAGGAATTCTCAACGGTGATACCAAAACGTATACCCACACGTTCTCTCATGTCCGGAGAATCATTGCTATGTAAGTACATAACCTCTTAAACGAAGTGGTGCACGGGTGGACCACTCAGGCGGCGCTTACAACCGGTGCCGTATTGGGTTTCATTATTGGACTGTCCTTCGGATTCATCGCCTTTTATGTATTGCGACTGTTGACAACATTCCTGAGCCGGCAGTTGAAATTGAACCGCTGAATTGGAATTGATCCACGCGTAACATAAAATCTTATTTCAAGTCAATTTTCATTCGTAGTTTCATAAAAAAAACGGATGAGAAACGCTTTTACCACCGCTCTGTTCCTGTTTGTTTCTTGCAGCTGTATTCGCTCAGCAGAAAAAGCAAGTCACGCTACCAAACGGATGGAAACTTTCTCCCGCCGGCGAGAGCATGCCCCTCGGTGATCTCCCGCTTAACCTTGAAGTCAGCCCATCCGGAAAGATGATGGCCGTGACGAACAACGGTCAGGGTATACAAACTATTGAGCTTATCGATCTGCAGCGACGGGTCAAAACCGATTCGATCGTCATCAAACGTGCCTGGTATGGATTGGCTTTTTCCCCGGATGAGAAGCAACTGTATGTCTCCGGCGGCCACAACAACAATATCCTCATCTACGCAATCAGCAACAGTAAACTTCAACTTGCTGATAGTATCACTCTTGGCGAACCATGGCCTAACCGCATTGGACCTGCAGGTATAACCGTTGATGCATCGCGCAACAGGCTCTACGTTGTTACCCGCGAGGATAAGATGCTTTACGTGCTCGACACTAAGAAGAAAATAGTGTTGTCAAGATTTGGAATTCCCGCAGAGGGATACGCCAGCAAACTGAGCAAGGATAGGAACGAGTTATACTTATCATGCTGGGGCTGTGACAAGGTCCTCATCTTCGATCTTACAAAGAACGTATGGAAGCAATCGATTCATGTGGGCGACAATCCAAACGAATTGTTGCTGACTGCCAATGGCAAGCATCTGCTCGTCTGCAACGCCAATGACAATACCGTTTCAGTGATCGATCTCAAACAGACAAGAGTGATCGAGACACTGGACGCCGCCCTGTTCCCGGATTCACCGACCGGATCAACAACCAATAGTCTTGCGTTGGATGAAAAGTCGAAGACATTGTACATAGCCAATGCTGATAATAACTGTCTGGCAGTGTTCAACTTTTCAAAACCAGGCCAAAGTCAGCCATTGGGATTTATTCCGACAGGATGGTATCCTACGTGCGTCCGGCTGGTAGGCACTAAGTTGTGGGTATCCAACGGAAAAGGATTTGAATCCAAAGCCAACCCTTTCGGCCCGGCTCCAACCCGAAAAAAGGAGGACGTCATTCATCACGGCGGTATCACAAAGCAGGGGAGCGATGTACAGTATATTGGATCGTTGCTGAAGGGAGCGATGAGCATTATCTCCATCCCTGATAAAACTCAACTGGCTGCTTATTCAAAATCAGTGTATGAGAACTCACCTTACACGAGCTACATGAAAGGTGTTGCTGCGACAGCGCCCATTGCTTTGGGTAAGTCGTCCCCGATCAAACATGTGTTTTACATCATCAAAGAGAATCGTACTTACGATCAGGTCTTGTCCGACCTGAAGCAGGGCAATGGCGACTCAACGTTATTGCTCTTTGGAAGAAAGAACACCCCTAATCAACACAGGATTGCCGAATCTTTTGTGTTGCTCGATAATTTCTTCGTAAACGCCGAAGTAAGTGCAGATGGACACAACTGGACGGTTGGTGGTTATGCCACAGATTATGTCGAGAAAACATGGCCGACGAGCTATGGTGGAAGAGGCGGTACTTATGGTGGAGAAGGTGAAAGAGAAATTGCAAACAACAAGGACGGATTTATCTGGGACAACTGCCATCGGTATGGAGTCACGTTCCGCAGCTATGGGGAATTCGTTGATGATGGAAAACCGAAGATAAAAGTGCTGGAGAATAACGTGTGTACAGAATTCGCAAGCTACACGCTCGCCATACGCGACACTTCGAGATTCTATGCATGGAAGAAAGATTTTCAAAAACTGTTAAAGCAGAACAAAGTTCCTCAGTTTAATACCGTGCGCTTTGGCAACGACCATACAGAAGGCATGCGACTCGGAAGGCCTTCGCCGTATGCGCATGTGGCCGACAACGACCTGGCTGTGGGTATGTTCATTCAAACATTAGCTGAAAGCCCCATCTGGAACGAAACCGTTGTGTTCGTAGTGGAAGATGATGCTCAAAATGGTGCCGATCACGTCGATGCTCACCGCAGTACTGCGTACATCGCCGGTGGATTCATCAAACGAAACTTTGTTGATCACACTTTCTATACAACGGCTTCCATATTGAAAACTTTAGAGTTGATCCTGGGATTGGAACCCATGACGCAATACGATGCCGCCGCTACTCCGATGTGGAATTCGTTCATGGATAAGCCTCTGCCCTCCGATTTTAAGGCAAGCATTCCTTCTGTCGATCTCAACGAGAAGAACGTAGCGATCAACATCTGGCAAAAGAAGTCGGAGTCGTTTCGCTACGATAAGGAAGACAGAAACAATGACATTGAGTTCAATCTTGTGCTGTGGCACGGCTTGAAGGGAGATGTTCCGTTTCCGGGACCAACACGAGCAGCATTCATTTCGCCGCTTGCTGAGGACGATGACGACGACGACTAACTTTTGGCTCAGCGTTTTGACAATTTGGGAGTCTTTTATTCTTTGGCTAAGTTAACGGGAGCATCCCTCGGCCAACAATAACATTGATGGTTGACTCCTGGCATAAAGCACTGACAAAACCTCATGAAACTTCTTCTCACTTCTGCTGGTATCAGCAACAATAGCATCCGTGACGCTCTGATCGAACTTCTGGGTAAACCGATTGCCGAGTCAAGGGCGCTTTTCATTCCAACGGCTATCTATGGCATTCGGAATGGTGGTGATATTGTACGCAGGGTAATCTGCGGAACGCTTGGTGATCCTTTTTGTGATCTGGGCTGGAAATCACTTGGGTTGTTGGAGCTTTCAGCGCTACCCACGATGAAGAAGGAGATTTGGATTCCTATGTTAGAGGAAACCGATGCTCTGTTAGTCGGCGGCGGCGACTGCCAATACCTGTGTTATTGGATGCAACAGTCGGGATTGACGGATCTCTTACCAAAGTTACTCGATAAGACTGTTTATGTTGGTTTAAGCGCCGGGAGTATGATCATGACACGCTATGGAACGACTTATGGTAATCATACATTGCCTCCAGAGAGTGTGAAATCATTAGGTATTGTTGACTTCGCTATTCATCCTCATCTTGATTATAAAGACTTTCCGGATAACTCGTTTGAGAACGTTAAAAAGCTGGCGGCGACCTTGCCGATGAAGTCGTATGCGATAGACGATAACACGGCTATTAAAGTGATCAATGGAAACATAGAAGTTGTCTCAGAAGGTAATTGGAGACTGTTTGATCATTGCCATATAGATTCTTGCTCCACAAATCTTACTTGAAATTTAGGCGTGTGGTTGTTTATGCTTTTTACATCTATTATTTTCACCATTCGCTTATAGGCTACCAGTACCCCAACCGTGAACAAAGAGAATATCATCAAAGCAGTGATGCTCGCAGCCTTTCTGTTGCTGTTTCTGTTGGGTAGTCGGTTCCAGTCGGAGGCGAATAAGGTCGTATGCCTGGAAGAGAAATGTGAGAAGCCTCACGATCATGGTGAGCTTGGCTTTCATGAGCAGTTTCCTGTCGAACATGGTGATGCGTTTGCCGTCGCTACACTCAAATCATCTGCAAACTTTTGGGCCGCCAACGCAAGTGGGATGACTTTCGCACTGGTGATCGGCGGAGCCGGATTGTCATTAGTGCTTTCATACAAGCGAATAAGTTCTTTTCTGGAGAACAAAGGAATTAAAGGCGCAGCTCTCGGGTCCATCATCGGTATGCCACTTAACATGTGCGCCAATTGTTCGGCAGTGGCGAGTATGGGAATCAATGCAACTTCAGGCAGTGCTGAGTCGACACTGGGCATTATCCTTGGCGGTGCGCTTTTTAACTTTATTGGGATAGCAACGATGTTTACGCTATTCGACCCTGCTGTGGTGGTCTCGCGTATCGTGTTTAGCCTGCTCATGATCCTGGTCGTGGTGCCGTTGGTTTCGAAGTCTCTCCAGTCTCCTCAGCAGACTGTCCTGAGTGATAAAATGGTGAACACCATCTCATGCTACTTCCCTGAGAAAACATACATTCAAACGGTTATCAAAGCATTTGCGGATTGGTTGACCCTTACAGGCAACCTGGCACTCAAATTATTACCGCTGATGTTGCTGGGAACGTTATTGGTGGCACTATTCAGAGTTTTGTTTCCCAACGAAATGCTGGAACAAATCGCCAGCTACAATTCGTTTCTGGTCATTGTAATCGTTTCTTTCATTGGAACATTTCTTTCCATCCCTGTTTTGTTTGAAATTATGTTGGGCACTGTGTTACTTCAATTGGGTTTCGCAAACGGAGCCATCGCTGCAATGCTTTTCACTGCGCCATCATACGGAATGTTCACCATGATTCTTACACGCGAAAAGCTGGGAGGGCTTAAAGTGCCCGCCATACTGATCGCCATAACATTTTTGTTTGGTATAGGAACAGGACTGTTGGCTGACTTCCTTACTCCCTACCTCTGATCTATGCCTATGTCGATGCAAAACTCCATCATCGGAATCTTATTATTCATGGTTCAGTTGGGCATCGCCATGTATTTTAATGCAACTATTGACTTAAAAATAGTGGTCGCCCTGGCACTACCAACTCTGGTTTACGTTCTATACAAGTACTTCTCGCGAAACGAAATGTAAAGACAAGCCCGGTACGACGGCATACCAGGCCTGCCATTTTATGATTACGGATTCAATTCGATGAGTTTGTTTGTTGATATTTCTCCGCTCGGGATGGGCCAGATATAATTGCTGGAAGTAGGTGGTACTTGTGGTGCGGTCCCGATGGCGCCAACCTTCGCTGGTATCGTACGTCCCAAACGCTGAAGGTCTCCAAGCCTGAATCCTTCACCTACAAACTCAACACGACGTTCCGTAAGTATCGTTTCGATCAATGCGTCCTGCGTAGAAACAGACGCGTCTGGAAACACGTAGGCGGGATGTGCCCTGTTCCGAACTGCGCTTAGCAACTGCGTTGCCTTCGCAAGATCATTGGTCCGTGCCGCTGCTTCCGCATAGTTCAACAGAATTTCTGCGTAGCGGATCACAGGAACATAGTCTCTGAACGGCGCCGTGGTAATGCTGAATTTCCGAAGCACTTTTTGTTTAGCAGAATTTGTACTCACCAGTGCAGAGCGTGCGTCGGCCGTTGTACTAAATACGGGATTTGCCACGACACCGTTAGCAGCCAGAAAAATGATTGGCTGCCCAAGGTAGTTGTATGCAAGCGAGCTCTGCGACGGAGGTGTTTCCGTGGTCGTGTTTGCGAAAGGAATAGTAAAGATCGCCTCACTGCCGGTATAACTTCCACTGAAAACATTTGCAAGGTTGGGCTCTAATCTTTGGGTAAGGTTCCCAACGGTGTATTGAAACGGAGGGGCATCGGTTACCAGCTTACGGGCTTCTGCGATAACACTTGCGTAGTCACCCTTGTGCAGATAAACGCGGGTCTTCAGTGCGACGGCCGTTGCTTTCTTGGCACGTGTGGCGTTTAGTGTCGCCGTTGAATAGTTGCTCGGTAGCGCAGTCTCCGCATCATTCAAATCCTGGAGGATCTGTCCATAAATTTCTGTTACGCTGCTTCTCGCCATGTCATTAAATCCTGCACCTGTAATCGGGTTTACACGCAATGGCAGACCGAGTCCGTCCTGATCAAGGTAATATGACTTCGCGTAGGTTTGTACAAGACAGAAGTAGCTCAGCGCACGCACGAACTTTGCCTCGCCGGTATATAATCTTTCCAGTGAGTCAGAAACGACATTCCCGTCTTTAAGTTTGTCAATAAGAATATTCGCGGCATTAATTGCTGTATATCCTGCTGACCATACGTTATTGATGTATTCACTTGTGCTGGCTACGTTCTGATTCCACACAGCAGACCCTGCGGCAGCGTTACCATCGTTCTGTCCGAACTCATCTGCCCGCTGTTCATTGAATACGATCAGTCGTCCTCCATAAAACGTCGCGCTTTGCAACTGACCATACAAATTGTTCACCTGCGCCTGGATCTTTCCGGATGTGCTATAAGCATCTTCCTCGGGAATTGTCGTCCTGGGCACTGTATTGAGTACGTCATCATTGCAGCTTGTCATCATCGCCGTGCATCCCAGAGCGAATGCGACGCATAATAATGTATGTTTGATATTCATTAGGATACTGTTGTTTGAAGTCGGTTTATCGAAATCAATCTTGAATTCTGTTCTCATGATTAAATGCCCAGGTTAAGTCCTACAGTAACAACTTGTGCATTTGGCGGCACATTCTGATCTTTTCCGGAGTGAATGGAATTTCCATTTATAGATACCTCTGGATCCGAGCCACGATACCTGGTGATCGTAAACACGTTGCTTCCTTGTATGAACACGTGAGCATTAGAGATCTTACCTGCAAGGAAGGTCCGCGCAAATGGGATAGTATAACCCAGCGAAATATTCTTCAGCTTTACATAATCGCCTTTCTCTACCTTTGATGTAGCGGAGAAAGAGAAGCCGGCCGATACATTGTCGCCGTAGTACAGCTTCTGGATATCGGTTATCTGTCCTGGTGTTGTCCAGCGGTCCATGATAAACTCGCCATTGTTGAAGTATCGCTGATCGCTGTTGGTCGCACGTGTTCCGTTATACAACAAGTTTCCGGTAACAAATGTGAAATTGAAGTTCAAATCAAAGCCCTTATAAAGAAGCGTATTGTTAAAGCCACCGAATACTTTCGGCAGCGACGGACCCTGCATGACGCCATCCGTGTAGTTGTCAATGGCTGGGGCCTCTTTGCCGTCGGACACATACGTCCATTTGGGTGAACCGATATGATTGTACTGAACCTCACGGCCATCATGATTGACAAAGATCATTTGTCCGTTTTCAGGATTTACCCCATTACAAGGCACCGCAAAGATTGATCCGATGGAATATCCAACCCTCGTCATGTTCTGTACTCCGAAAACCGAGGGGACAAACACGTCAGACACTAATGAAGTCACGCGATTCTTCAGGGTTGATATGTTCAACCCTGCATTCCATTGGAAGTCGGCCTTGTTAATCAATACTGCATTGATCCCTAACTCAACACCCTGATTGTACAGACTGCCGACGTTGGAGTTGATATAGTTACCTGGTATGCCGGCCGAGAGAGATTGTGGAGCCTTCAGGATAAGATCATTTACATCGTTTTTATAGTAGTCGAAGGATAGGGCTATGCGATCGTTCCATACGGTGAAGTCGACTCCGATGTCAGTCTTTTTGCTCGTTTCCCATTTGAGATCAGGATTAGCAGCCTGTGAGAAACCCAGCGTAGGCACTCCGCCATACGTGTTTGAACTGTACATACCGGCTGCTGGGTAGTCTCCAATCTCACTGTTACCTACTATGCCATAGCTGCCGCGCACCTTAAGAGTTCCGATTATTCCTGACAGGAACGAGTCGCGGAAGAAACTTTCTTCATGAACATTCCACCCAAGCGCGACGCCACCGAAGTTTCCATACTTGTTCCCCTCTGCCAAAGCAGATAATCCGTCTCGACGGAAGTTGAAGCTAATGAGGTACTTCTTATTGAAGTCATAATTGACATTGGCGAAATAGGAGAGGAGTGCGTTTTCAGAATAGAAATTCCCAAAGGGCGCAATATTAGTATAGCGGCCCTGATAGTTTGAATAGTCCGGATCGGTTACGTTGCTCTCGGAGGCACCCCAACCATCTGACAATGTTTTGATGATCTCATAACCACCCAATGCATAAATATTATGACCGCCTGCAAGTGAAAGGTTATATGACAGCGTACTTACCCAATCGGTTCTGTAAAACTTTGAATGAGTGTTTCTGGAAATACCATTCGATGAAGCACCACCTCCATGCACTGAATTGAAGAACGATTTGTTCTGGACCTGCAGATTGTTGATACCATAACTGGTTCGAAACTTCAGATTACGAAGGATCTCTACTTCGCCATACACGTTACCAAATAAGGTGTTGTTTTCAGAAGAATTCAGATCGAGTGTTTGTACCATCGCCAGATTGTACGCATTGATCGTCCCGATAATCGCGGGAATGTTGGCCCCGTATCCTACCGATACGCCATTTTGTATGCTGTAGCTGCCGTCTGGTCTGTACACTGGAACGTTCGGAGGAAGTACATAAGTCATCCGGGCAAGCGGCTCGTTAGTGATATACTCGGTGTTATAAGTAGAAGGACCCATTGAGTTGGCCGGGATCGCACCGGTGTTCGTACCAATATTCATCCCGTTGCTGTAAGTGACGTTCCCACCTATAGTGATCTTTTTGGTTACTTTTTGGTCGATGTTGAATCGTACACCCGTGCGTTCATAGGAGTTATTCCGTATGTAGCTATCCTGATTCGTATAGCCTGCGGAGAAAAAGTATGACGTGGTTTCCGTTCCTCCCGATACGCTTACATTGTGGCTTTGGGAAAAGCCGGGCTTGAAGCCCACATCGTACCAGTTGGTATTCAAGGTTGATCCGTCTTCGTTTAGTGTGGGAAAATAACCGGGTTCTTTTCCCGCGTTCACCAACGCTTCATTTTTGATCATCATGTAGTCTTCGGCACTCAGAAGATCAGGGAGATTGTATGGCGTAGAACGACTGATCCACATGTCGTAGTCGACCTTCGTCTTTCCAGGCTTACCCTTTTTCGTGGTAATAACGATTACGCCATTTGCCGCACGTGATCCATAGATTGCTCCTGCAGAGGCATCTTTAAGCACATCAATTGTTTGAATGTCATTCGGGTTGATGTCGGATAGAGGATTGTTCCCAACGAGCCCGCCGACAGAGCCGACAAACATCGTCACGCCATCCACTACCACGAGGGGAAACAATCCCGAAGTGATCGAATTGATACCACGCACACGCATCACAGGAGTGTTGTTAAGAATATTCGTCGGCTGAATAATATCCACACCCGCTGCTTGCCCTCCCAGAAGTTGGTCAAAGCTTACTGTGGGGCGGTTCATCAACTGTTTCGAAGACACCGTCGCCACCGATCCTGAAAAGGACTCCTTCTTCTGGACGTTGTATCCACTTGAGATCACCACTTCGGAAAGCGTGGTAGTGCTTTCTTCGAGCGATATTACAAGGGGCTCACTGCTGTTGGCTACGATGTCGAGTTGTCCGAAGCCAACCGCCGTGACGGATAGAGTCAATGGAAGTGAAGCGCCGGTGCGAAGAGTAAATTCTCCTTCGGCGTTGGTCGTTGTGGCGTCCACTGTTCCTTTCACGACCAGCGTGGCATAGGATAGTGGTTTGCCATTGCCGGAGTCCATTACCTTTCCGCTCAGTGTCGTTTCTTGCCCCAGGGCAACCGTTGCAATTAGCAGCAAAATGAAGAGCAGTCCACACCGTGGCACCGCCTGAGGGCTTCCAGGGCATTTATGTAAGTCCGTAGATATTCTAGTCATGTTTGGGCATTTGTGTGTTATAGGTAGTAAAGGTGAGATGTTCCGCAGTCTGGTGATCAGAATGCACTTAGCTTTCCAGGCCGGATAGTAGCCATTGCTGTGTTGGCTTGAAAGCAGTCCAACTTCATTTGCAAAACGAATAGATAGCTCCTGGCAAATATTGCCCATAAGCTATTAGTCATTCTGTGTAAATTTTAATGGAGAAACTGAAGGCCGGGAAAAGTCAGGCTACATCTGGCGGAGGCGACTCGACCGCTATGCGTGGGGTGGATGCGTGCTCGGGAGCGACTGTATAGCCTATTTCGTACGACCAACCGTATTGAGATACCATAACTACGGGTACGCTGGCAAAATAATCTTTGGTGAATTCAGTTAGGAGTTTAAACGCCTTTGAGCCATCAACGTCCGATGACTCCTTAACGAAGTCCGACATGTACCCAAAGATCATCTTTTCCTTTACATCCTTGATGACCACTACATACAGCGTGTCACCTTCCAGTTTTTGCTTTACCAGCTTGTAGAATTCACCATTATATTCGAAAGAACCATGTGCCGATTCAAACTTACCATCGGCTGGCGCATAGGGCAGCGTAAAGGGCAGTTTAAGAGTTATTGTCTCCTCGGTGTTATAGGATTCATTTTCTATACGCGTGTCCATCGTCATGCGTGCGTACTGCCTCCACGTTAGGGATATGAAGTAGTAACCACCCAGGTGTAACACGAAGGCAGAAAGCAGGAATATGGACGCGATGCGGGCCACGGTGTTGGTAAGCGTGACGAGATACAAAGAATTGGTAAGATGTCAAAATTGATCAGCAGTGCCGGCCTGCATTTTTTATTCTTAAATTGTATTGGTTTGATGCCATCCGGTCGCGACAATACCCACGCCCTTAATTTCTGCCACATGAGAAAAATATCAATAATCGTCATGTTGATGGCGACTTCCTTTATTTTCGGTTTCGCTTTCAGATCTTCTCAAATTCAAAAAAATAATAATGCAATGAAAAAGGTTACGGGCATAGGCGGCATCTTCTTTAAATGCAAAGACCCCAACAAAATGAAGGAATGGTATCAAACCAACCTTGGACTCAACACCAATGAATACGGAGCGGTGTTTGAATGGTATCAGGGCGCTGACAACACGAAGAAAGGGTTTACGACCTGGAGTCCCTTCGCTGAAAAATCGAAGTACTTCGAACCCTCAACCCGAGACTTCATGGTGAACTACCGGGTTGAAAACCTCGAGGCTCTGGTAGAAGAGCTAAAAAAGAACGGTGTTACTGTAGTGGACAATATCGAGACTTATGACTACGGAAAGTTCGTCCATATCCTCGATGCTGAAGGGAACAAAATTGAGCTTTGGGAGCCCAACGACATCGTGTACGAAAAGATGGGTGTGGATATGGGAGCGAAGACGACTAAATAGCGCAGACGGAAGGTCAGCCTTTATTGTCAGCTCTTACTTGCACACGCTCCGCTTGGTTTAATCTACCGAATGTCGGCTTTTTTTGATATCTTGTTTAGAGCCTCGCCATAAATGTTAACTGCTGGTGAAATGAGGTTTTAACTTCATATTCTTGGCAAGTGACTTTCGCGATCTGAGTTAAACTAACTCGTTGTCAATATGAAACTCCCAATTCTTGTGCTCAGCCTGATGTTGATTTTAATATCATGCTATGATGAAGACGTGAATCCTCGCGCCGATAAGGTGAAATTACTTTCCGGTAACAACGCAAATGGAAAGCAGTGGCAAATGACGAGCTTCCAGACCATTTCAAATTATTGCAGCACAGATCGCAAGCAACTTCAAACCATTGAGGCTTGTGACGGATTCCCCGAATCAATAAAAGACAACGTCACCACCTTTTATCCGGACGGCAGTGTTGTCGTCAGCGAAGGTAAAATCAAGTATCATGAAGACTCCCCACAAACTTATGTCGATAAGCAATTCTGGACGCTGAATCAAAAACAGGACAGCGTCGCTATCACCGATTATATCGGATTGCCCTCACTTAACACTACCTGGCACATTGACGTGTCTAAAAATGCGATTACGTTAACTCGTTTCGAATTAAACTCCGCATTCGAAGGCTCTTCATTTAAGATGAGCGTGGTGTTCAAATCATTGGATAACTGTGATGCCCAACCTGGCGAATGAATGATCTGAACAGCATGTTGCTAAATCCCGAATTGCTTTTTCCTGAATGAGGAAGTTTCGTCTTGTTACGCAATGGCTGGCTTTGATCATTTGCGTGATCCTTGTATGCTTGTTTGGTTGGGAGTTTTACTTTCGGATAGGCCTGGACTACAACAAGGAGGGAAGATGGTTCGACGAAGGTAGCACACTGGTGTACCACGAGCAGACTGTCGAAGTCTTTGGATTCTTTCTGGCTTTCTCTGTGGTGTTGTTGATATTAGTAGTGTATTGGATGAGAAAGTCAAGACGCAAACAGAATTTGGTCGAAAGATTAGTTCGAATACTGATAATAACTATCCTTGGAATCTGACTTAAGTGCTGTAAAGTTAAAGCATGGGACTCGATAGCGTAACACTGATTGTTGACGTAGAAAGGCACTTCGGCATTTCTATTTCAAACCAGGAAGCGGAGAGGATATATACTGTTCAGGATTTCGCCGACTGCATATTCTCCAGGGTTATTCTTCATCCTGACCAGAAATGTAAATCACAGATTTTGTTTTATAAGTGCCGGGAGTTTTTAACTGAAAAGCTCGGCGTTAGAAGAGAAGACATTTCACCCGGAACAAAATTGAACCAATTGATTCCAGTCAGTGACCTGAAATCGGTTTGGACATCTATCCAACTTCATTTCCTCATAAAACTGCCTGACCTTTCCCGGTTGGACTTTGACCCGAATGCATCAACCGAAGTAACTTTTTTCGACCTGAAAGTTTGGACTAGAAAGAAGCCAGTGACTACTGGGACAGTTGGGGATTTGGTCAACTGGATGCTTTCGCTGAACCATGAGAAATTTTTGAATCCACGGAATCTCTGTGATAAGTCGGACATCGAGCGGATTGTCAGTGGCATCATAAGTGAATCATGTGGCGTGCCCATTGACGAGATAAGGCTGCACCATAGAATTACGGATGACCTTGGGATCGATTAGTTGGGATGGAGTAAAAACAATTCTTATCATGATGTCAGAAGGCAACTACAACGAGACATTCATGCAGCGGGCTGTTGAGCTCTCCGAAATGGCTTACAAGACTAACAAAGGACTGCCTGTCGGTTGCGTGATCGTGAAGAATGGTCAGAATATTTTACCCTTAATCTTCGTTCTCATTTCCTGCCAATCTCTTTGGGGCGACAATGATTTGGGAGATAAGTTCTCTCTTCTTGAAGGCGATAGAATAGAGGACAGACTGGTCGTTTATTGTACTGGTCGCGATTACGGTATATGTCATGCAGGAATTTCCATAGTACCCGTTTATTCAAGACATATGGAGGAAGGGCACTACGCCGAATTTGCGGAAAGTGCAACATCCAATGACGATTTTATTGTTGTTCGAACTGTGCGAGTCAAGACAAAAAAGAAAAGCTACTGGATCGTCGCCAAACGGTCATTCGAAGGCGGTGTCAACCTTGATTCGGATAGTGCAATACTGGCAAATATTACAGGACCTCTCAACAAGACAGAGCTTATCGAAAAACTAAGTGATCTGCGCGTAGACCTGCAAATCGACTAGTTAATCTGTGCGATCAAACGGTGGCCCAACATCAATGAACGGTTTTCACAGCGGGCAACTAGTATACAAGGCCACTTGCATAAAGATGTGAGGCTAAACACCTAACGGCCCCACAACTCACATACGAGAACGCAGCTGATTTTAAAGAACGTACCTATCAAACCAGAGAGATTCAATATTAACAATCCATATATTCGGGCGACGCAGCAATTCATCGCGCGTAACACAAGAATAATATTTACACTAAGTTAAATTAACCCCTCTTATGCAAAGCAGTATTCAACCACAAGTAAACACATTCGTTTCCGAAGAAGGTCTTAATGTTTCTTACAAGTATTGGAAGTCATCCGGCAACCCGAAAGCTATAGTTGTCCTCGCGCATGGATTCAACTCGCACAGCGGATATTTTCAGTGGACTGCAGAACAGTTAGTTGCTCAGAATTACGAAGCTTATGGAATTGACTTCCCAGGCAGAGGAAACTCCGACGGGGAGCGATACTACATCGCCGACTATAATCAGTTTGTAACTGAACTAGACAAGCTCGTCAATATTGCAAAGGCTGCACATCCCGGATTGCCGACATTCTTATTGGGGCACAGTGCTGGAGGCGTATTATCCTCCATCTATACATTGGAACATCAGGACAAACTCGCTGGCTTTGTTTGCGAGAGTTTTGCGTTCCAGGTCCCTGCGCCAGACTTTGCATTGGCTGTTCTCAGGGGCGTGAGTCATTTGTTCCCCCATGCTCACGTGCTCAAGCTGAATAACAAAGACTTTTCTCGCAATCAGGAAGTCGTTGATACGATGGATAGCGACGTGCTCCTGGCCAATGAAGTTCAGCCCACTAAAACAGTACAGCAGCTTTCTTTGGCCGACATTCGATTGAAAGAAGAGATGGCGAAGATAGACCTTCCGTTGTTGATCATTCACGGTACGTCCGATCAAGCTACAAAGCCGAGCGGAAGCCAGTATTTCTTTGACCATGCTTCGTCAAAGGACAAGACATTGAAGTTATATGAGGGACACTATCACGACTTGCTGAACGATCTCGATCGGGAGGTTGTAATGAAAGATATTTTGAATTGGCTCGATAAGCGCGTGAAATAGAGCAGTTGATGGAATTTTATTTCTGATGATGAGGCAAACGGAGAGGAGTATGGTGTCTTTTCTCCGTTTTCTTTACCTTGTTGCTGGGCTTAAGTAACCCCGTTCAACGCCCCCTTCGTCTCATCCCTAAAGTATAACCCGTAATGACTTTCATTAAATCTATCGCCCTGTCAACCTTGATTGGCTTGAATGTGTTGGCGTATACCACGATGCCAGCGCAGAGTACTGCATCTAAAACGTCAAAAAAAGACAAGGCAACGTCGTCCCTGGCATCGTATGAAAAATACATCGACGCAAATAATGATGCGCACCTGAAAGAATTTATGGAGCTGGTTGCTATCCCAAGTATATCATCCATTCCGGCGAACAAACCAGATGTTGAAAAGGCCGCCTCATGGATAGTGAATAAGTTGAAAGCTATTGGCATGACGACCGCCCAAACAATACAGACTGACGGAA
Source organism: Chryseolinea sp. (assembly GCA_049840655.1). Classification (GTDB taxonomy): domain Bacteria; phylum Bacteroidota; class Bacteroidia; order Cytophagales; family Cyclobacteriaceae; genus Chryseolinea. The sequence goes on along the minus strand of JASGJX010000017.1, from coordinate 19,077 downwards.
ATCCATTTGTATTCGGCAGTTGGGACAAAGCGCCAGGCAAACCCACGGTTTTAATTTATGCTCATTATGATGTGCAACCGGTAAAAGAATCTGAATGGGATAATCCACCATTTGCACCAAAGGTAATCGATGGCAAATTATTCGGCCGTGGCGCAAGCGACGACAAGAGTGGTGTAATGATTACTATTTGGGCAGTCGAGGCTATGTTGCGTACGGACGGGAAATTACCCGTGAACGTCAAATTTATTTTTGATGGAGAGGAGGAGAAGGGGAGTCCTGGTTTCAAGGATTTTGTCTCTAAGAACAAAGACTTGCTGAAAGCAGACTTTGCATTAAACGCTGACGGAGTTCAGTTCAGCGACACTACACCATCAATTCTAATGAGCTTAAGAGGCACCGCTGTGATGGAGTTTAACATACAGACAGCCACGACGGATGCACACTCAGGGCAGTTTGGTGGGAAGACGCCCAACGCCGCGGTTATCATGTCTCAGATCATAGCTTCTTTTTACACGAAGGAGGGAAATGTAGCCGTCGAAGGATTTTATGATAGGGTGGTGCCAGCCACTGCGCAGGAAAAGGAAATGATAAAGAAGGTGCCCTATGATAAAGCTGCGGATATGAAGTTATTGGGAACGACGGCCGAGGCAGGCGACACTACATTTTTGTCTCTCGAACGCGTATGGTATCGCCCCACACTTGAGATCATTGGAATGCAGAGTGGTTATACGGCCGCTGAAGGTCATTCAAATATTATTCCCGGTAATGCAATGGCACGGATAACATGCCGGTTGGTTAGCGATCAATCAGCGAAAGAGATACTTGATTTGATAGTGAAACACATCGACAAGAACCTCCCGCCCGGAGCTACAGTTTCATATAAATTCTCCAGGGGGAAGGATGGTGCCAGACCCATGAAGTTCCGTGCAGACAATAAGGCGTATAATTATGTATCGGACGCTTTGGTTAAGATTTATGGGAAAGAGCCCTTGCAGATTGCTACAGGCGGAAGCGTGGGGCCGTTGATAGATATTAAAGAGACGCTTGGAATATATCCCTACTCACTGGGTTTCGAACAACCGGACGAAAAGTGGCATGCATCAAATGAGTACTTCCGGTTGTCAAGCATCCGTAAAGGACAACTCTTGTATTGCTACTATTTGCAACATGTAGCAGACAAAGAAAGCAAAGGAAGTAAGTAGGTCACGAACCTATCCGGTCCGGGATATCAAGGAAAATGCAGACTTTGAAGCCGGGCTCAACTTTTTATAGTAACTTCAGTATTGAGGTCGTGAAGTAGATACTTCAGCGATAGTTTCTTCAGGAAAGTTACATCGCGAATTTCGGTATGGCCCTATTAACATCTGAAGCGATGGCCCGGGAAACGATCATAAACAAAGATTCTAAGTTTCTTACCCTGATCAATACCTTCACAGTTGACCCTGTCAATCAGCAACGACTTATTGACTTGCTGACAATGGCAACTGAAGTAGCGTAAGGAATATCACTGGCTTTATTTCAGCCAGTCTGCATCGGGGCATTGACGGAACAAAAGTTACGATGTACGCCCAATGGCGAAGCATCGAAGACTATCAGAATATGCGCAGTAATTCAACCGCGTCCCCCTACCTGACAGAAGCACTCACATTCGCAAAGTTCGACATGGGAATGTTTGAGGTTGTGGAAACATTCACACCAGGCAGTCCGAACAATTAGAGGTGACCGTTTATTTCAGTTTACCAGCTCTGACTGTTGTAAACATTAGTACTGCATTCGACAGAACTTAAATGTTGATGTTATATGCAAATAACAATTCTAGGCTCAACCGGTCAGTTAGGTAAAGCAGTGCTCAACCAGGCGCTGAAGGAAAAGTATCAGGTTAAGGTACTTGTACGGGATCCCGAAAAACTGGGCGAACTGAAAGATAATGTGATTGTCGTTCAGGGGAATTTGCTGGATGAAGTGTCAGTAGAAAAGTCTTTAAACGGAAGCTCCGCCGTCATTAACGTATCGGGCGCGGTAAAAGAAGACGATCAGGTCGAAAAGTTTAAAACAATCGGTCCTATTCTGGTAGCAGCAATGAAGCGGCAGGGAATAACAAGGCTGATCAACATCTCCCTGGCCGTAATTCATTTGCCGAACGAGAAGTTGGATTTTCAGAGGAAGGCCATTAGAGTGCTCGTTAACCTGTTCTTTAAAGAGAAGAAGTTGGTCAATGAGGCTGTAATGGATGCTGTGCTACGCGAGCCAGGTATCGAGTGGACTTTTGTCAGACCGGCCTTCTTCTCAACGAAACCCGGTTCTGGAAATGTATTGGCCGATGATACCAAAATGCCGGGGACTACCATTATGCTCGACGACCTGGGATCGTTCCTGGTTCGTCAAACAACATCAAGGGACTGGATCAGAAAGGCGCCGCTGGTAGCATCAGCTATGCATTGACTATTCATGTTTCAACCAAACTGAAAATCTCTTTGTGATCGTCACTTTAAAAAAGCAAAACTCCGCAGCTCGCGCCACGGAGTTCCACTTTATCAATTAACCTTATCTTAGAAGTCGAAGCTCACACCGCCAAGTACCATAGCTGGCGTCGCGTCCGATTTGTAGTATTCAATTGATTTCTGATTCAGCAGGTTCTTGCCAGTCACAAAGATCGACAGCGCCTTCACCGGTGAGTACGACACCTTTGCGTTTACCAGCGCCTTACCGCTGATGTGCTCGATACCGGTCGTTCCATCATTAACAAGCGTGTTGTCAAGCTGATAGAAAGTCTGCTTGGAGAACCAATACGTATTCACATTAACATTGAACTTCGCGAAGCTGTAATTGATCTGTGCTCCACCATACGCCTTTGGCGTAAACTTGTGGTTCGTTTCTGTTCCGATTCCGGAATTGACATTGTAATTCGCCGGATCAAAGTTGTTGTTGATACCAGGTGCCGCATTAGTAGTTGAGAAGTATTGTGAATAATCCTCGAGCTTCGTGTTTTGCAGCGTAATGAACGGCTTGATCTGCACTTTGCTGATCACTGCGGTAATAGAGAGGCTCACACCTGTTTGATGTACGGTCATCGGGATGTTTTCAATGCTCATCGACGTGTTCGCTACGATCGGATAGTTCTCCGGTGTAAGAACCGTTACATCCTGAATGAGGGCTGAGTAGTTGCTCGTCTTGGTATAGTACCCCTCGATGTCAAGTGACAGATTGCTCATGAGCATGGAACGATAGCCGAGTTCCATCATGTCTGAGTGAAGGAGTGCCATGTTCTTATTACCTGTTACAGCGTATTGACTGTACATTCCTGCTCCGATAGGATTAACCGACGTATAGCTCACGAAAGTATCGAAGATGAAAGGAGAACGATAAGCCCTTGAATAGACGGCGCGGATAATGTTCTTGTCATTGACCTTGTAAGACAGCGCTGCCTGGTATGAAGCAAACCATTTTGAAGGATAGGTGAACTTATCCATGCGAACACCACCAGTAAAGCGCATACGCTCTTGGAGAAATTTGTAGTCGAGTCTCAAACCACCACCGAAAGTGTTCATTGTCTGTGACCCGCCGAATGTTCCACCACCATTAGCTATGTCTGAGTAGGTCCCATCGTCGTATGTTGCGCTTCTGTATGTAACACCAGGCTTGACAGATAGACCGTGGATGTTGATGTCGTATTCAGCAGAGGCATCAACGACATTATAGTCGTATTTTGAACCCTGCATGCCCAGAACCGGCGCCTGTACTGCGGTCACGTAAGATAGCTGCGTAGTTAAGCCGTATGTTTGGGACTGGAAGTCCACGTACTTCGAATTTGTAGTGGTCGTGCTGATATTGGTCGCCGGATTATCAAACATGATAGATTGCACTTTCGAATCCTGCAACCCGGTTGCCAAACTGAAGCGTGAATTGCTGTTAGCCCTATAGTTAACAAACGCGTTGGCGCCATACTTTTTCATCGACTTGCTTGGATCGGGGTAACGCTCGTCGGCATTGGGTACATTCAGATCGGCCGGTGAGTTTACCCACTCATGTGTGGCATTGTTGTAGTACAGTCCATTGGAACGATCGCGAACCTGCGTGTTTCCCGATACCGTGATATCGAACTTGTCGTTGAATTTATATCCAACGCTCGCGTTAGCGATTCCTGTTTTCAAGGAACCATATTGACCAGTGCCGCGAACGGTAAGTCCTTCATTGGCGAGGCGAGTCGTTATAATATTGATCACACCCGACACGGCGTTGGGACCATAAAGCGTCGAAGAGGGACCCCTAACCACCTCGATCTTTTCAACGTCGTTCAGGTCGATCGGAAGCGATTCCCAGAATGTACCGCCCTGAAGGTAGTTGTAAACAGGACGATTGTTAATCATCACCAGGGTAGTGGTGTTCGTTGATGCAAGAATAAGAGAGTTAGGCGGAACGTTGTCGAGTCCGCGTACGTGAATGTCATAATTGCCATTAGAGATCTCGCGTACAATCACACCAGGGACAAGCCGCAATGCTTCCATAATAGAGGTGACTCCCGAATGTTTGATCTCTTCACGAGTAAGAACGGAAGCAGAAAGGGAAGCATCAAACAGACTCTCCACCTTTTTAGAAGCGGATTCAATTTGAATGTTCATGAGTTCTTCGAGACTAAAGGAATACAGATCAGTTGAGTCCCTCTGTTGAGCCCATCCAATCCCTGCCGTGCACGTCATCGCAAGCCCAAGAGTAAAGTGTTTCAGTTTCATGAGTGTTTTATTTGCGTGTCGCCACGTACAAATACTATGGAATAGATAGGCATGACTACCGTGGCCCTACACGCCGAACGGGAAAAGACCTTTCTGCATCTTGAAAACTGAGGTTTCCTTTAGGAAGTGAACCAATTGCTGACAATACAGCAATCAAAAAGTGTTCGAATTGGGAATGAAATGTTTCATCTTAAGACTGCTAATGGATTTTTGCTCAGCCGCACCTCGTTGTTTTTGAATTACAATGCGATTATGGGGAGGATTATTCACAGTGATCCGATTCGTTAATGAACCTGTCATTGTAAGAAACTGAGGCGTTGTTGTGTATCATTAGCTGCGGTTCCTGGTTTGAGCTGAACCATCACATCAGACGAAGGCATCATATGAAAGAATATCGGAGGTCCGGTTTGGAGAGTGTGGACAGGCGTCCACAGGCAGGTCGAAGCCAGCTCTGACCGGAACAATGTAATTTTCCAACAGTGATCGCGTATTAAAGGGTACATGAAAATTGACACTTGTGCGTCTGATATGCTGCAGATTTCTCGATTTGAGATTGAGACAACTGAGGTAGTCGGTTATCTTGCTCAGGTTCGTTCTGATGCCTACCTTATTGCCCAAACGTTGCCAGCAAATCCGACAACATCCCACCAATGGAAGAACCCGAAGAATCCGAATCCGGAGTGCGCATCTATCGCTATACCGAGAACCAGTTTAACAAGTTTACACCAGGTATCGACAATCCAGAGGGCATCGAGCTGATTTCAGCCCATATCGAAAAGCACGTTGGACCGATTGAGATGGTATTTCATGAAATCGTCTCCGACCAGGTACACGTCGATGTGTATTGGGTGAAGGCAACCAGTGATCGACCATTCCACGTTTTGGTGACGTCAGAGCATGAGCGACAAACCGATGAACATACCAGCTGGGATAGAAGCACCACAGTACCTTGAACTCTGTATCCTTCTCCCTCATCACTGGCAAATTGAAGAGAGGGCCTTTTCTGACGAGAACGTCTATTGGCCTGTGCGATGGCTGAAGATGATTGCCAGATTTCCTCACTCTTTCAATACTTGGGTAGGGGCGGAGCATACTATCCCGAACGGGGAGAATGCTGATCCTTTTGCCGACGCAACCAGGTTCGGCTGTATGATGCTTTTTCCAAGTGTCACGCTCGGAGCAGAGTTCTACGAACTCAAGACGGACAAGAAGACAATCAATTTTAATTGTCTTTACCCTTTGTATAAAGAAGAGATGGATTTTAAGCTAAAACATGGCACCGATAATTTACTGGATAAGTTGGAACAAGCGGGAATTGGCGATATTGTGGACCCAATTCGAAAGAACGTCTGTGAAAAGAAGGGACTCTTTGGATTGTGGTGAATTTGGTATAGTATAAACTTATGGGACAAAGAACAGTTTTTTACCTTCCGGCAAACGGTCAATCGCTTAGGGATAATCTCCAGACAGACTACCAGGATTTTCGCGAGTGGATACTTGCAAATAATGATGCTTCACTGAAGGAGTTTAATGAGAGACTCATCAGTTACGAATTGGAATTGTTCCTGAGGGAGCACGAGACTGAAAATTTGCAGGAGTGGAATCAGCGCATAATCGATGAAATGGTGCATGAGTATTTCCTCACCTATTGCGACGTAGGACCCGGCGATGAAAAGTTCACGATCGTGGGCCCGATGATGTACACCCGACATTACGACAGCAGCACTCAATTGATTACTAAATCCGGCGACGAGGATTTGATTATGATCTGGAACTACCTGATTCAAGGTCGCTCAATCAAAAACAGCAATGCATTTATCACTCCCGACGCCGATCAGGTTATTGGCTTTTGGAACTATAAGGAGAGAGACTTTCTGAATCAGCGGCTCTTGCAGTTTGATAAAAGCATGAAAGGATATGAGGGCATCGGGTATGTCCTGGATGTAATTAATGAAATTGGAGCTGATAAGTCGGACTTGATTCTCAACGTAGAAAAAGTGACGGCAGTCCAATAGATAGTAGTCATAGCATCTGAAAGAGCATTTGTCTTTCGTTACCGCAAGACCTTGATAGAATCAATGAAACGACTATTCGTAAATCAATCAGGAGATTCAAACAAGTTCTGGAGCATAGACCAATCTGGCAATTCTTACACAGTAACCTGGGGTAAAGTCGGTACCGATGGACGAACGAATGATAAAACATTTTCATCGCCGGACGAATGTACCAGGGAAGTTGACAAACTGGTGAAAGAGAAACTCGGCAAAGGTTACCATGAAGTTTCTGACGAGGTAAGTATTCTCAAAAAGCCCGTTCAGGCATACAGACCAATGGACGAGGACTTGTTTTGGGAAGTTATCTCTCTGTTTGACTGGAAAAAACTTGGAGATGATGATGCTGTTATAAGGCCCGCGGTGAAAAGGCTTGCCGGTATGACCATCGAAGATATCTATGAGTTCGAAGATATCATGTCGGAAAAGCTGTACCAGCTGGATGGTATAACCTATGCATCCAACATTGGAGAGGACAGCTACAAAGGCGACGACCAACATTTCTCCGTTGACTATTTTCTTTATGTACGATGTTGCGTTGTTGCAAATGGAAGGGATGTATTTAACTACATTCTTTCACATCCGGAAGAAATGCCTAAGGGTATGGATTTCGAAGCGCTTTTAAACGTGGCCATGGAAGCGTACAATAAAAAAACAAGAACGGACGACTATTTTCATGTTACTAAGTTTAACTACGAGACATTCAGTAATATTGAAGGGTGGAGAGTTAAATAGCTGACATCGTACCTTGTAAGGATCTGGAATCAACCAAAGTCCAACGACCTTCGCTACCAGGTTGTCAAACCTGACAGGTCATTTACCGACTCCATAGACAGCTATTGGCTTCTGCAAATCCTGAGTAATAAGTTAGTTTGAATTGTAGTTGATTTATCTTTTGGCATTTCCCTCCTCACTCCAATCAGGTATATAAATACATATAAACTGGTATTTCGCGGCGCCCAGCCGCTACGTAATTTTGACTCGTAGTCCAGTTAATCCGCCCATCGAATCATTGCGGACCGTTGGTGAATAGCCCCGTTGAAATCATGTTTCTAATTGTGTGCTATACTTAAATACTAAAAAAATGAAAACCCTCAGCCTTTGGATTTGCTTTGCAGTCCTATCCATTGTTTCTACATCATGTAAAACCACCACTCTTCTTAACGCCACCTTTGAAGAGGATGCCGTTGGAAGTTCCCCGAACAAAACGTTACCGGGCGATCCTGCTGGCGACGAGCTGCTGTACGTTACCGAGATGGAGCCGCGCCTCAAGGTTCAGAACTCTCCAATTGCCGGAAGCAAGGCGCTGCACTTTTTCACTCGCGGCCATCGCTGACATTTCCGGCCATCAAAAGGGAATCTCGTTTAAGGGAAAGTCTACCGATCTGACTCAAACGGTGTGGTTCGTGCTGTCCGGGCAGAATACTAATGCGACATCCAATGATGTATACATGGATGTGTCCGATGGCGGTAGTCATCCAATTGCCCGATTGACAATCCATCCGAATGGAGATGTTGCCTTAACGCGCGATCTTACCTATGTCACAGAGGACGTAATTGGTAATGTAGGCAGTCAGGTGCATACGATCGTGTTCACCACTTTTGCAGGCGAGCTGAAATACAATGTCACCATCTTTAAAGAAACCGGACCTGCAATAACGGTGTCGAATAAAAATATGCTCACCACCAACGCGACCGAATTCTTCAACCCGGCAAGACCTCAGATAAGCGTATCAAATCAGGGAACCTCCGGAGCGCAGATCTACGCCATCGGAGGCGTCACCATCACAAAGAAGAAACCCAGCAATATGCCTTAATGTTTGGCATCGGGATGCCATGTCTGGCAGCCTGATGGATTTATTCAAGCGAGTAGGGACCTCCCTGGCAATGCACCAGCTGTCAAAGTTGTTGTGCATTGCCTCTCGTTATTTATTTCTATTTTGGGATCGTCTACTCCACCCGTTGCCATTATGAGTCATCCGCCGCTCGCGACAAATATGAACGACTTCAGGTTCGCTGTAAAACTTACCATCGGACTGGTTGTCGTGGGGACAGTCATTCTTTTGCTGTTTGTATTCACGCTGGATTCATTCGTCGGCATAATCGGATACATCTTTACAGTAATGTCAATTCTGGTTGGATTGCTTTTTCTGGTCATACTTGCCGTTAGAGTTGCAACGAAGAAAACCGACGGACTAACGGCGGTCAAGGCAGTCCTTGTGATGATAATAAACATCCCTGTAGCATTGTGCTATGCCTACATTGTAGTAGTTCTCTTGAATATCGCCCGGATAACATTTGAAAATACAACCGGGAGCGACCTGACTTCGATAAGAATTAGTGGTTGTGAGGAACGAGTGACTTCATCATTAAAGAATGGAGATACAACGACAGTTTGGATCGACATCCCCAGCGACTGCGAAGTAGTAATCGACTACGAAATCAACGGCGAGGTCAAAAGAGAAGTTGTCGCCAGCTACCTGACCACTATGAACGGATTGATTGGACGTTACAAGATTGGCAGCAATGAAGATATTCTGTTGTGAACTCAGCCAAATTATATTTTGCTTCTCCTGGCTCTCTATTCAATCAGTGAGCAACGGTTTAAGCTTCACTCAATTCTCGTTTGCCTTTGGAGCTTTAATGGATCTCTATCTCCGTCTTCGCCGGTAACTTTGGAAACGCCCCGTGCGGCTCTCTCTGATACCAGTAGGCCACCGTTATAATATCCGACTCCTGTGGAAGATATCCTCCCTGCCGCCAGCCAAGATCCTGAATGGTAACTTTCAAATCTGAATCAAAGCGAATGGGATCCTGAATGTGCCAGCGATACATTCCGAATCGCTGCTGAGAAATGTATAATCCATCCGGTCGGATCACCTGGTGCAATCCTGCATACGGCGTACTGTATTCTTCATATTGCTTCTTCGCCTTGTTCTCGAAGTTGTACGATCCACAGAAATAGTCTTCAGTTCCTGTACCAACAATGGTCGCGTTTTCTTTGTCGCCATCCATAAAGAACTTGATCTCGCCTTCGCCCCACCACCCATTGTTGCGCGTACCAACGCCCATGTATGTGCCTACATATTGCCCTTTACCTTTCACTCCATCAAGAATGGTATGCAACGATCCTTTGTTTGGATTAGAACGACGATACTGCGCGTGGAAGTATGCTTCATCATCGCCAACGGTCGTCAACGTATAGTCTACCTGATAATACAGTCGCATCGCCTCATCCGGATTGATGTTCTCCACCGTGATCTTGCATTTCTTCCGGAATGGCATCTTCCAGTAACTGTTAAATGCACTTCCTGGATTCACAGTCATTGCGAGCGAGTTCATAGGAGCGTATTGATTCCAGGCCATTCCAAAGAACGCGCCAATAGGAGCTTCTACGGAAGGCGTCTTCTCATCGTCCCAATAGAAACGGATGACAGAAAACTGCCAATTCCCGGTTGGTGTCATCCAGATGTGTTGTATCGCACCGGATCCATCAATCTCTGCAATGGTAAATGTCTCTTTCGAATTGATGACAATAAACGGGTTCACTTTCCAGCCCACTCCAAGCTCGTCAGCTTCGTTAGCCGCATTCGCCACATTGCGCTGTCCCTTCTGCTTGATCGGATCCGCGAGAGCACCCTTACCTTTCTCGCCAGTGAAATTTTCAGGACTTATCGACCGCGTTTTTGCATCCGACACCCGCGACAGGTTACTAAGGTTCATGTCGAGGCCGTCGAATTTGGATTGCGCGTTGGTGACAAATGCACCTAAAACAAGAAGGATGGTGTAAACGAACTTTTGCATGAGCTTCTTTAATTAGCTATTTCTAAAGATATATTATTTTCATAATAAATTAGTAGGCCCTTTTGATGTCATAAATAGATTAGTTGTATGAAAACAGATAACACAAGAGTATACAGATATTCTTTCGCAAGCATCTACCCGATGTACATCCAGAAGGCGGAGAAAAAAGGCCGCACCAGGGATGAAGTTGATGAGGTTATTTTCTGGCTCACCGGATACAATGCAAAGTCCCTGAAGCAGCAAATAGATAGCAAGGCAGACCTCGAGACATTCTTTGCGCAGGCACCTCGCCTCAACCCGAATGTATCTTTAATTACCGGAGTGATATGTGGTTATCGTGTTGAAGAGATCGAGGACAAGCTCATGCAAAAGATCCGCTACATGGATAAGCTCGTCGATGAACTGGCGAAAGGGAAGAAGATGGAGAAGATCCTGAGACAATAGACAACAATCTCAGGAACGATCAGCTAAGTAAGATGTGACTCTCATGTATAACACATACCTTACTATGCGCACTGTTAATAAAAATCTTTGCGCAACTCCGCGCCTCCCCGCCTCTGCGGTGGAAAGCTGCGCCCCCTGCTTCCTCAGCTGCCTTTCATTTTGCAACATTGCTCCCATCATACCGTTGACACAAACTTTGTCATTCGTTCAATTCGATAACCTTTTAGACTAAAATCAACATGAGCGACACAAACACCAACTACATCGAAAGCGCACGCAAGCAATTCGAGTACTACAAAATGCTCGGAGACAAAACTTTCGCGCAGCTCACAGGACGAACAGTTCTTCTGGGAATATACTGAAGGAAGCAATAGCATTGCCGTTGTGGTAAGGCACCTCTGGGGCAACATGCTCTCCCGATGGACCGACTTCCTCACCTCAGATGGCGAAAAGGAATGGCGCAATCGCGACGCCGAATTTGAAAACAGTATTGCCAGCCGCCAGGACCTGATCGACAAGTGGAACGAGGGTTGGAGCTGTCTGTTCAATGCGCTAAACGCTCTTACCTCCGACGACCTGAACAAGATAATCTACATCCGTAATCAGGGCCATACCGTTATGGAAGCCATCAATCGCCAGCTGGCACATTATCCGTATCATGTGGGACAAATCGTCCTGATCGGCAAGATGCTTACCGGCGACCAATGGAAATCACTTTCTATTCCCAGAGGTGATTCGAAGACCTACAACGCCGATAAGTTTTCAGAACCCAAACATAGAGGGCATTTCACTGATGATTATCTGGACGATAACATTCGGAAGTAATAAGCCTCACTCATGCAGTACTATCCTTTGCCAGCCTTTATTTCAGTTGTTTGACGCGTTTCGAATTCATCTCTGTAGATAACGTGTAACATTTTGCGCAGGTAGAGAAAAATTTTAACGCTCATTTGCTCAAGTCGATTTGAAAGGCCCCTAAAACGCGCTCATCTCCGGCGTGTCATTTGACAATACCAGGGCGCCCCATGTCAAGAATAACTCCAACGTGGGTTGCATTCGTATGGCGAAGGTCTTGACTATTGGTCAAAAAAAAACTCCTACTGGGCATCGTAGCTAACACCCCTGCTGATTGCTGCAATGTATTGCAGCTTCACGATCTATAATCTGGCTCGGGATCGGGCCGCATTGAAAACCGACTACAGCGCGGTCAACAATATTACCTACGGGCTGTTATCTGTTGACGCCTGGAAAGATCATTTGGTCCGCATTATCTCTCAGCGCATCGATGACTTTCAACTGACCAAAGAGCAGGAGAAGATTGTGAAAGGCCAGATCAAGCAGTTCTTCATGCCGTTGTTGACAGCAAGCCGACCGCGGAACGTTCGTCGGCATCGAGAGATCATCAGCAAGCGGCTCGGCCGCCGCATGATCGGCTTCGGCCAAGAAGGGGGCCTCAAGGGAGACGCCGAGCTCAGCGAGCTGCTCCCGCAGGTCACCAGCGACGACATCTTCTTGAGTTCGGCCTGATCCCCGAGCTCGTGGGCCGCTTGCCGGTTGTCCTCGGCCCTCACGCCGCTCGACGTCGATTCCTTCTGCTCGGTGCTCAAGGAACCCAAGAACGCCCTGGTCAAGCAGTACCAGAAGCTGTTCTCGATGGAGAACGCCGAGCTCACCTTCACCGACGACGCCCTGCGGGCGATCGCCGACAAGGCGATGAAAAGACACGGGCGCCCGCGGCCTGCGGTCGATCGTGGAAGAGATCATGCTCGACATCATGTTCGAGCTGCCTGAGAAGGGCGCCGAGCGTGGACATCACGACCAAGGACGTGATCGAAGGCCGACGCCCACTGTTCCCGCTGCCGGACGCGAGAGCAGACGGTGCAGTGCTGGTTCGTTGGCGGATCGATTGAACTTCAAGAGCCCTTGGCGAGTTTGCCGAGGGCCTTCATTGAGCGATGCGCGGCAATCTGCGTTACGGCGTCGCCACCGCGTCGGGCGGGGTGAAGTTGAAGTTGCGGCTCTGGCTGAAACTCGAGCGGGTTCTCGTACACGATCTTGCGGATCAGCGACTTTCGGGTGGCCGCGGCGTCGCATCTCCGAAGATGAAGTCGGGCACCGCGGTCGGTTTCGACGGGCCCCAGTCGCCCGGCTGAGTTCACCAGCAATCGCTCCGGGCCGTAGATCTCGATCATGTCGCACCGCGCGCTGCGGCGTGCACTTGCTCATCGGGTACAACGTCATGCCCGCCCAAAAGCCCGCTTCGAGCACAGGCCGAATCGTGTGTTCTTCGACGTGGTCGACCAGCACGCGGCTACGATCGAGCCGCGCGTCGTCGCATGAGCATGTCGAGGATCATCCGCGTCCCTTGGTACTTGTCTTCCAGGTGCGGCGTGTGAATCAGAATCTGCTCGTTCGTGCTTGACCGCCAGTTCCATGTGCTCCAGGAAGATGATCGATTCGTTCTTGGTGTTTTTGTTGAGCCCGATCTCGCCGATGCCGAGCACGCCGGGGCAGTTCGAGGAACTCGGGGATCATCGCGATCACTTCGCGCGAAAGGCTTGACGTTCTCCGCTTCCTTGGCGTTGATGCACAGCCAGGTGAAGTGCTGCATGCCGTACCAGCCGGCCCGCTTCGGCTCGAACTCGGTGAGCTGGCGGAAGTAGTCGCGAAAGCCGTCGACGCTGCCGCGATCGAAGCCAGCCCAAAAGGCCGGCTCGCTCATCGCCACGCAGCCCATCTTGGCCAACGTCTCGTAGTCGTCGGTGATCCGCGAGACCATGTGGATGTGCGGGTCGAGGAGTACATCAGACGCTTCTTCCGGAACACTTTCCCTCCCTGGGGGACCGCTCCATCATTTCAGGCTAGCAGAAGGGGCCTGCGGACGGAAACAATGGCCCGGCCGGTTCCAAGTCATTTCCGGCTAGTTGCCCACAGCGATGACGCTCGCAAAAGCCACCTCTTCGGTGTAGCTGATGCTAATAAACCAATCGGTGATTCCAAGTTTCTCCGCTAAAGCTTTGACCTCATCACTAAGTCGAACATACGGCGACACCGCTATCGCCGTGCACGATTTCGATTCCTCGCCAAATAATGTCCCCTGCGAACCCAGTTCCAATAGCTTTATCGACCACCTCTTCCGCGGCATATCTTTCCCGCATAGTATCGGTAATGTACACCGGAGGATCGTCGGCTTCGCGCACGCTCATCGGCCGAGCAGAACCGGTCCGTCCATTCCTCCTATTCGAGGAATCTACTTGATCCTTTATCCCAGAAATGCACTCGGCGTCAATTCCGTGTCCGATGATTCGCATTTGTTTGCCCTCATCATACTTCCCGAAGTGTGATCGCCCTCTTGTCCGAATCCACGTCTACCGTTCCGCCGCGGCGTCTTTTCACTTCCCGCCAGACCTTGAAGCCCTGAATGATTGCCCGCTCCCATTCACCTGACGAGCAGTCCGAAACCTCTAGGTGCCGAACCATGTTGTGGATCATCCGCAACACTTCGGTGCTGACTGACGACTTACCTTCAAAGAAGTTGTAATCCCGGACATAGGCAAAGATCATCGCCGACAACACCCTCCTCCGTCGCGATCGCCCTCCCGCCGTCCTCGACCTGGTCGACCTTGGGCTTGCTCTTCCGCTTCACCCCAAGCATCTTCCTTACGAGCGGCGACCATCCAAACGGCGGCGAACGCCAAATGGATCACGTCGTGGTAACCGTATCCGTCTTTTGTGTGGGCATTGTCGGTCAACTCGTCCCCGAACTGGCTTGCCCTTGTACATCACTCGGACTGCTGCGTCATCGTCCTCGTCGTGGTAGGTCGAGAAGTCGATCGAGAACCTGACTGAGGGAATCGTCCGCTCTGCGTTGCAACTCCGCGTCGAACGGTCGGCGATGCTTGCAAGTTCGCCCCACCGCCCCTCGCACTTGGCGAGGTTCTGCTCCGCCACTCTCGCTAGATCGAGGTCGAACTTGGTCGCCACGTTTGCAACGTACCAGAGCAGATCGCCCACTTCCTCAGCCAGCCGTCTCCTGGAATAGCTTGTGTGATTCTCACCATCACGAAGGTACTTCTTGTACTCGCCAAGCAGTTCACCGGTCTCACTGGCGAGCCCAGCGAGCGGAATCATTCGCGCTTGCTCATCGGTCCTGGGTTGCGGTCCGTCTGCTTGGCCCGCTCCTGATACGTCACGAAGATCCATTGAGTCCTCCCGGGTAATCTCGAACAAGTGTAGTGGCGTACTTTCCCGATACTGGCCGACGCGGTTCGCGTCATTGAGCCCCACTTCGGCGGATACCAATAGTCGATAGGCTCCTCGTTCGCCTTGAACTTCTGTTTGATCCGCGTCCGCCCCGTCTTCCCGCTTGCCTCCGGGTGGCGACACCGGGCGTACTTGTCGGTTTCGCAGAACAGGTTCTGGCAGTCGATCAACTGTAGCTTCCGCCCCCAGCAGGTCGCGGAAATGCAGGCCGAGCCGCTCGAACTCTGCTCTCTTGTCGGTCAGCCATCACCCGGATCACGTCCGGCCCGGACAGGCCGCCGGTGTCGGGAAGCACTTCCGGATGCCGTCGATCGCGCCCGGACCCGGCACCACGAACTCCATCTCCGAGAAGTTGGTCATCGTGCTGTAGTTGATGTCGGTGACGTACTGATAGGCGAGGAAGTCCCCGATCGTCGGGTAGGCAGAGGATCAGTTCGAATGCTTCTTGGATCGAGCCGGCATCCGCCAGCCGTGACGGCAAGGAGTCGGCCATCATCCGCTCAATCAGCGTCAGGTGGTTCCGGTGCTTCTTGGCTGTGGCCCAGAGCGACCCGCCGGACGGCATGATGTACGCGGCCGAGTAGATCGACTGACCACGGGCCATCGCCTTGTCTAAGGACCCGGTCGTATCGCTTGAACGAATAGTCTTTGAACGTCAGCTGGCCCCGACCGCCTTTTCGAGCAGTCTCCCACGTCTCGATCTTGTTGAACAGCTTGAAGAGCAGGATGCGAAAGAAGACCTCGTCGATTATCTTCCGCCAGGTCGCGGCGGTAGATCACCTTGCGGATCAGATACTGACTGACCCGATCGCGAGCCCGGTAAGCGTTCGTGAATTTGTGCGCCAGGATCACTGGGTCCTTAGTCCACGGTGGCGGGTGGCCTTCGAGCCGTCGGAAGAACACGGCCTGCCGTTCTGCCGCAAACCGCCAATACGAGTCATAGACGGCGGACGGTCTTGAGTCGGTCGTTGCTCGGACAGGCCCATAGTGTCCCGGTTGTCGATTTCTGCCTACCCACCATCACCTCCGAACGAGTTCCATAATGCAGCCACGGCGCGCGTTAAGAATTTGAGTATTGCCGCCGCCTGGAATCACCAAGTTCCCGCGCGTCTTTCATTCCCCATTTTGCTGTGTCCAGTCGGCATGAGTCGAGATGATGGTCAGCGAGCCCAATTTGAGCCCGACCTGCTTGGTACGAATGCCTGCAATCGTCCCAGACCGATCAGGTTCCCCAGCAGGCGCGTGATGTAGGTATGGTTGCGATACATCGCAGTGAGCAGCAGGCCATGCTTCGGGATGAATCTTGAAGCTGAGAAAGCTCAAGCACTGACCACCTCGGAAAACACGGCCATCGAGGAGGGGTCGTACACGGCCAGTTCGTATGCGGCCTTGTACTGCCCGCCTCCTTCGGCTTCATCTTCTCGATCATTTCCTGGAGCGGGTTGTACTCCATGCCGTCCGCTTTCGGTGCCGGGTCATTCTCTCGAAGTACCGCCCCCAGCGCTCGTCTCGGAGAGCAGGTCGAAATCCGCGGTGATAGATTCTGTAAAACTCAGTCGGGCCATGGGCATCCAGCAGTGATTGCGGGAAGATTGTGTTGGCGACCGAGATGATCGGGTACTTGTCGTACAGCTTCAGGAATTTTCCACCAGGGTGATGGCTTCGTTATCCTTGTCGCTGTGAGTGACAGGGTCGCGATGTCGATCACGACGTATGTAGCCTTCGTCCCCGCTGTTATCACCGCGTTGCATGCGGCGACCCACGGTCGCGCGCACCTCTTCCGAGGCAGAACGCCTTTGTACAGTCGATTTCCTATTCGACGCCAACGCGACGATCACGCGGGGATCGAGGTAACGCTTGCTCAGCCATGCGTAGCCCGATAACCCCCAAGTGTCACCCCACGTATTGCGAACGAGCACGAGCTTCTTTTTGCCCAGCATCCCTGTGGCAACGGCCAGGACCGCGTGCTTGATAGCCGGGTCTTCCGGTTCGTCAGAGTCGATAACGCCCATCCGTGTCCGGGGCCCAAAGCTCACCGAGAGCGACATCCGACCACCGTCGGTGTGTCGGCTCTCGACAGCTTTCCAGATTTCCTCGCGGAACGCCATGGCGTTAGGCTTTGATTTCCACGGAACAACGCCCGATTATCGTCGGGGGCTTCCACTTGGTTAGGTCTTTCGGCAGATTCGCTAGATACGGCCAGTCGCCCTCGACCGGTTGTCCATCGTGCTCGAGCGCCGCCATTGCAGCGGCGGGCGCGTGCCCTGATGGGCGGCGTCTTGTCCCGCTGCTTAGCGTGGTAGAACAGGTATTCGCAGCTCAGCGGCGACCACGGTCCATCCGATCGCAGCCGCGTGTGCATCGCTCATCGCGAACGCCAGACATGTTTCTCGCCCTCCCTGTTCTCGCGCCGGCCCGAATCGGCTGCGGAGGTCGTGGCGGACCGTGATCGAACTCATGCGACTTCCAGTAGTGCCTCACGCTGGAACGGAAGAAGATCCGGCTGCCACTGGCCCGGACAAATCAACATCGAGTTCCACCGAGTTCAAGCGGTGTGCCTGTTGGCCTGCCACGGCCGCACTTCACGAAGGGAGACGTGACCGCTGCCGGTTCCGTCCGCCTCAGCGATCACGGTTCGGAAAGACGACCGCCGATGTTTGCGGCTACCCGACAGCGCGACCGTCCTCCCGGATTGCGAGGCCGGCTTTCGCCAAATCTCCGAACTGCCACACGAAGCCCGAACTCGCGTGCTCCTGCACCTTCACCACGACGAGGTCGGAGTGACTTCCCTCCAGCACCATTCCATTGTCTTTTTCTGTGACGACCCACACGTCGCCGTACCAATTTTCCGGCGTGTACGGGTTCGCGAGCGACTGCTTCATCACTCGCTTCTTCTTGTTCGTTTCCATCAACTTGTCGCAAGCGGGCTGGTCGATCCCCTTGCAGTCCATTAATGCGTAGCAGGTCGCGGAAAAGCTCGTCCCCATCCGCAACGACAACTGGTACACGATGATCGGATCGGTAAGATCATTTCGATTCCAGCCCTGACGCTGCATATGCTCGACTATCAACCACTGAGGCGTCAGCAACGCCGTCGCAAAGGCGTTTGCCTGAATTTCCCGCCGAATCGAACTTGCGCACCCGCTGATCGAAGAGCGCGGGTGAAAACATCCTCTTCATCGAGACTTGCTTCGTGTCCCAGCGCCGCATGCCCGAGTTCGTGCGCGGCTGTGAACCGCTGGACGGGCAATTGACGTTGGGTCGTCACCATCACGCCTTGGCCTGGATCGTCATCTCCAATCGATATACGCACCGAGCAGATTCCTCAGCGGCCGGAACATAACTGGGATATCCTTGTCAGACGAGCATCCCGAATACATCGACTCGGCCCTCACCACCTTTGGCTCGAGCTTCGGGTCGTATTCCTTGTGGAAGCGGTTGGCTTCGTAGACTGCATTCAGGATGTCATCGCGTAGTGCCACGACTCATCCTCCCTACTTCTTCCTGGCTCGCAGGAAGTCGGCGAATCGCCCCAGCTCTTCGCGGTCATCGGACGAGAGTTCAGACACCTTGCGGGCCAGATGCTTGACGTCTGCACCAAACGAGGTTTTTTCAGCCTCCTCACCGGTGAGGTAACCATGGTCTTCTCAGAGAGGCCGGGTGCCTTCAGCTCCAAGGCATCACTTCTGCGGTTCCAGCTGGTCTCGATGAGGAGGTGCTGTTCGGATTCATCGTGTTTCCCGATGTCCCAACAAGACGACTGAACGAAGTAGATGTACATAAAC
>JASGJX010000016.1:0-163155 GCA_049840655.1 Chryseolinea sp. | reverse complement strand
GTTATCACCCGGATGATAAAAGGCAATGCTATCAGCCATATCGGCCGGGAAGCCGTTGATTTTGGTTCTTTCCTTCGTCACCAGATTCACCTTAAGCAGGTCGCCCTCCTTCTCGGAGATCAATACTTCATTCTCAGATAAGAAGGCTACGCTCCAGGGTCGCCTGAGCTGATCAAGAACTACTTCCTTCTCCGGACGGGCGGGCTTCTCAACTATTTTATGTGGTGTTCTCGTCGAGATCTTATCAACGATGTACCATCGTTCATCCACCTTCATGAGATTGAAGTAGTCCGTAAACTTATCATTGAGTGTGATGATCTCAGCCTTCGCACCGCCTGCGTTTCCGGTTACATCCAATGCCACTACCTGTGTGATCAGGTCCTTGTTTCTGGCATGCAATTGTTGAAGGCCGAGATATTTTGTCCGATCCATCACCGTGAACTTCCCGTCGCGAAAGAATTTTAGCTGACAGGAAGCGTGCATCGCTATGCCCAACTTCGTGGTGTCGCCGGTAGCCCAACCGTCGAAGTAGATTTGTATCAGCTCTTCCACTGCCAACCTGTCTGACGGTGGTGTGTTTTGTGCATGGGAGAGATTACTGCAGCATGCTGCAACAAGCGCGACTATTGCTGACCATTTAGCGTATTTCATTTGTAGGGTTAGTTAACCCTGCAAATATTGAAGGCAACAGATTTCAGGCAGTATTAAAGCCCTGATTCCGGAGTACGGATCTATAAAACAGTACTTCAACTGGCACAAAACAGGCCTGCTGCCAGGGGTTCCGACAAATTATCTAAACGATGCGGCGCCTTATCGATGGACGGCCGGTGTGTTTGTTATACTTTCTCCAGACTCTGCTGGTACATCGAGGGCGTCATGCCCTTCATCTTCTTGAATGCAGCAAAGAAGGTAGATTTTGAATTGAAGCCCACTTCCTCTCCGATTGCTTCAATGGTCAAATTGTCAGTGGTCGACAACATTTTGCAGGCCTCCCCGATTCGATATTCATTCACGAATACCGTGAAGCTCTTCCCCAGGCTATCATTGAGCAGTTGTGACAACTGATGCGCGGATACGTTAATCTCGCCGGCCAGGTCATTAAGCTTGAGATTGGGATTTCTAAAAGTGCTTTTTTCTGTCATGACCTTATCCAGCCTGCGCAACATCAACTGAACGTCATCCTCTCTAATCTTTTTGTTGGCATACTTAACCTGTGGAGATGAAGAGGTATCAACCCGCTTTCTTCTGTGCAGGACCACCAGGCCCCCAACATACAACACAGTGGAAAAAATAATCGCACTGCTTATATAAACACCTTTGGAATGCCCTACGAGTGCCCAGAGATAACAAATGAAGATAACCAGGTTCACCACCAACATTGACATCACCAGCACTTCCGATGATTTTAATGATTCACGCTGCACGAGCTTAACGAGAACCTCTTTCAAATCGACTATTGACAATAAGAGAAAGATGCCCCATTGAGCATAGATCAATTGCACGAGATACTTATTCCATACCAAGGGATGACTTTGATAAGGAAAGATCAGTCCCACAGCGGCAATGATAATGGCTAAAGACGCTATGCTCAGCGACCAGTTTCGCGGCAACGCTTTGATTTGATTCTTTTCCGCGCGGATATAATAAAACAGAAAAGGACCGATAAACCAACAGGCGGTCAGACCGAACTGCAAATAGATCTTTAGCAGACTGGTATCAAAATAGTAGAGAACTGACTTTCCAATCCTCAGACTGAGCGCAACAAGAAACCCTCCCAGAAAGTAGTTCGCAATGTTCTCTTTTTTTGAAAAGAGAAGGAAGTAGATACCCAGCACCAATCCATTAAATGCCCCCAGGGCACTGATAAAAAACAACGCTCCGTTACCCATGCAATTCGATTTTACGAACCAATTGAATGGTAAGATAGCAATAAGGTCAAAACCGGGATAGCTATTTGCACCTATTCAAACAGGTCTCGTTAGTCACATGGCTGAAGCCTGTCTCAATGCATTGAATGCAAACCAACTCTGTTACCCTCAGTGTCGGTAAACATTGCATAGAAACCCATATCAGGTCCTATTTCAGTCTTAGGAAGAACTATCTTTCCTCCACCCGGCTCAATTTTATCTGCCACCGTCTGCAGGTCGGCTCCTGCGTTTAGATAAACCACTGTTCCCTCAGACGAAGGCTTATAACCTTCCGCGTGCAGCAGCTGAACCGAAAGTCCTTCGCCAGCTCCTGGAAACAAACCCATCTTTATCCCTTCCATGTCCACGACTTCGATATCGATATCGAGGATTTTCCTGTAAAAATTCATAGCTCTGCTGAAGTCCTTTGTCGGGATTTCAACAATTGAAATCAAGCTTTTCATATTGACCTTTTATTTGATGTTTTCCGAAGAAGTTAATAACTGATAGTGCAGGCAATACCTTTTAGAGTGAGCCTGGCCGCATCACCCTAACCACACCGTTATTTTGGCACTGCCATTGACCCCAGTGAATTACATCGTAAGGATAGCGTTGTGATGTCTGCTGAAATTGTAAAAATGCGACACCTAGTCTTCTTTGTAGAAAACGGAAGAAAGCGTCATCGCTGCGTCACCTAAGAATGCTCTGGGAGTTGTACCCGTGAAGTCTTTAAAATCTTTAATGAAATGTGCCTGATCGTAATAGTCGCTTTCGTACGCGATCTCGGTCAGACTACCGGCTTGCTGGTTAAGAAGGATCTTCAAAGCCGATTGTAGCCTGATCATCTTTCCCAATTGTTTGGGGCTAACGCCTACCTGTTTCATGAACTTCCTTTCCAGTTGCCGTCTCTTTGATGGGTCGTCTTTAAGGATGGAATTAATAGACGCAGCACCTCCTGAGCAAAAAATGGCATCGATGGTTTGTTTCACAATGCCGTCAACGGTTACACTATCGGTTAGTCTTTGCAAAAGAAATGCTTCGACTATTTCGATTCTCTTTAACGTATCCGCTGCACGTCTGATGTCGTTTGCCAATGTCGTTGCAGCTTCAGCCCCAAACAGCGCAGCCAATGGCGTTTCCTTGTTTGCCAGATCCTTAATAGAACACAACACAAAGTTTGAGAATCCGTACGGATAAAAGCGCACTGCAAACGTGTTGACGTGGCCGGCTGGCTGAACATAGAAGGGTTCCGTGATCTGTCCCAACACCATCTCGCGGGGTTGAATGATGTAATCATTATCAGATGTAAATCGCTTTACATCGTCCCCCAAAATGAAGAACATCTCGATGCAGCCATCAGGGACGATGAGTTGCTTTTCCACATCCTGCTGAAGAGGAACTTCCAGTATCCAATAGCATTTCACGAATGAACTTAGATCGGTGTGCGCGGGGAACGTTTGATAATTCATCGGACTTTCTTCATTCAGTTTGAGACCATGTATCGTGATCTTCTCAAATGAGGCCGGATCCGGTCTGCGCCTGCTATTCCTGCCTTGCTCGTGTTTTGGCAAACACTGAAAGGATCTGTTTCTCAAGCAAGTTAAACACCAGCCCACCCATCACGAATAA
The DNA here is from genome assembly GCA_049840655.1 of Chryseolinea sp. Lineage (GTDB taxonomy): Bacteria > Bacteroidota > Bacteroidia > Cytophagales > Cyclobacteriaceae > Chryseolinea. The sequence goes on along the minus strand of JASGJX010000016.1, from coordinate 159,619 downwards.
CGAAGCTACGAGTTTCCACGAAGGAAAGTCTTCACCCAAAAAGATTGTAGAGCCAAGAAATCCAATGACGGGAATCAATAATGTGAAAGGAACAACTGCAGCAGTGGAGTATTTATTCAAAAGAAATCCCCATGCACCGTATCCGATATGCGTTGACATATAGGTGATGTAGGCAATTGCAATCATCGTTGTGACAGAAATGTTTTGCACTGAATTGAGAACTAAAGTGGGTCCTTCAACAATCAACGAAAGAACAACCATAAAAGGAAAAGCCACGAGGTTGCCCCAGACGACCAGCGAAAGCGGAGAATCTGCCTCTACCTTTTTAGAAAACATGTTTCCTGCTGCCCAGCACAGAGCCGCGAGCAAAGTAAGAGTAAGACCAATTGTTGTCGCTCCTGCACTGCGATGCCCGGCCACGATACCAATTCCAATAAAGGAGATCAGCGAACCGATTATCTTCCATGTTCCCGGACGATCATGAAAGAATATTGTCGCCAATCCTATTGAAAAGAATACCTGGATTTGCAGCACCAGCGATGATAATCCGGGAGACAAGCCCAGATAGATACCGCTGAAAAGAAATCCAAACTGCAGCACGAACGTGAAGAGTCCATAGCCCAGGATATACTTGAGAGGCGCCTTGGGGCGTGGAAGGAAAAACACCCAGGGGAAGGCAGCAAGTCCGAAACGAAATGCTGAAAGCAGCAGAGGTGGAAAGCCTTTAAGGCCATAGTAAATGGCGATGAAGTTCAATCCCCAGACGACAATTGTTACAAGTGCTAAAAGAAGATGCTTCGGGGCCAGGGTCACGGTGTTTTGCATGTCCTAAGGAAATCTTTGTAAAGTACGAACGAAGAACGGATACATAACAAGCAGCGCGCTACTTCCGTTTCAGAGTGTGGCAATCATTCAGGGAAATATCGAGCTTACGAAATTCATAGATCGTACAATCAACCCATAGGCTAACGGCTGAGCTTGTGTACACAACGAATTAACACGGATAGAAAACGATTGAATTAAAATTCATCCTGACTTCATACCCACTCTTAATAACACGCCATGTCAAAACATTATTCCCACAGTGACTCTCTATCTTAGCTACCCGTTGGTCGGTTGAAAGAATCCTTTTCCAGGTCAACCGTTAAAGGGTGCACCCTTGTTATCCCGTTAAGAACCAGAATACTTAACGGTGACCGCCGCCGAACGGATTCGACCGATAACGCTCAGGGCGTTAGCTGAAGAGTTGGAAATTCACACAGAATGGGCCATTGGGATTGGGTCGATTTTTGGCTGGAGAGCGCAGTGCGATACAGCTAGCAGCGAGTTGATTATATCTTCAAAACATCCAGAATCACCGGTCTATGCTCAGAAACTACATTCTCATTGCGTGGAGGAATTTCATTAAACATCGGACCTTCACATTGATCAACGTCACAGGATTCGCGCTCGCTATGGCGTCGTGTTTTCTCATCATCTTTCACATCAACAGTGAGATCAGCTACGAAAAGTTCTATCCAAACTACCAGAACATCTATCGCATTCACCCACCCGAATGGGCGAAGAGCTCACCTCCTACCGCACAGGCATTGGAAGACTTCTTTCCCGAAATAAAAACAACTGCACGGTTTTATCCCTTCGGCCGTGGGGCCATTCTCTCTTACAACGACTATCGCACAGAGCTTGGAGGTTCGCACATGGCGGACAGCACTGCACTTGGTCTTTTTAACTATCAGTTCATTGAAGGCAATGCTGAGAGTTCATTGCGGGTGCCTTTTACGGCGATTATCTCAGAGTCACTCGCCAGGAAGATCTTTGGTGATGATAACGCCGTTGGAAAGACTGTAAAACTTAACGAAGACCTGGAGTTAAGTATAACCGGAGTGGTTAAAGACCTGCCAGAGAATACTCACCTTCAGTTTGAGATGCTGGTGTCATTCTCTACGTTCTACAAGATCATTCCCGACAACTGGACTTCCAATCGCGGATGGATGGCTCCTTTCACCTATTTAACTATCGAACCTGGTCAACTGGCAAAAGTGGAAAGCAAAATGCCGGAGTTCCAGGCGAAGTTCTACGAAGGATGGGATACGCCGGAGAACTTGCGCAATAAGGTCCTGCTTGAATTGCAGCCCCTGAAGGATATCCATCTTCACTCGCATCTCGAGCAGGAAGTGAGTGAAAACAGTAACGCTGGCTATCTGTACATCTTCGCGGCAGTGGCATTGTTTATTCTGTTTATGGCTACTGTTAACTTCATTAACCTAAACATGTCGCTTACATTCAACAGAATGAAAGAGACGGGACTTCGGAAAGTGATGGGTGCACTTCGGCCTCAATTGGTGAAGCAATACCTTGCCGAGACCCTGGTGATGAGCAGCTTCGCCCTGGTTCTGGCGCTCTGCCTTTTCCTTGCCGTGCTGCCCAACTACAACTCTCTGGCTGGGCGCAAGGTTCAGCTTACAGACGTGCTGACATTTGAGAACATCGCCATCATGCTCGCGCTCATTGTTGGAGTAAGCGCACTGTCGGGGGCGTATCCAGCACTTTTTATGTCGCGCTTCAAACCAGTGGATGCATTGAGAAGTCAGAAAGGCCCTGGCTCATCCACGCCGGCAATACGAAGAGGTCTCGTCGTATTTCAATTCGCAGTGTCAGCGTTTATGATCGCCAGCACGCTGATCATTGTGCGTCAAATGCACTTCTTTCAGGATCAGGACCTCGGTTTCAATAAGGACAAGGTGATCTCAGTGAACCTCTACGGTGACTTTGCAAAGACCAATTCGAAGAATCCCGACTATGTCAAGTCACAGTTGATGAAAGACCCGTCGATCGTCAGCATTGGATCAGGGACAAATCTTCCGGGTGGAGAATTAAGTGTTGAAAATGTTGTGCCTGAGGGATCGGATCCAAATGCTGAGTTTCCTCAGTTCCGCGTAATGTCTATTGACGATGGCTTTCTTCAAACACTTCAGGTTCCTATCATCGAAGGCCGTGCCTTCTCGAGGGCTTACAACGATTCGGCCGCCTTCATTGTTAATAAGTCAGCGCTCAAGGCGCTCAATATCACCAATCCCATCGGTGCAAGGATTGTCAACCAAACCAGAAATATGGCTGGTACCATCGTTGGAGTGGTGGACGATTATCATTTTTCGTCGCTGCATAATGCTGTGGAACCGCTGCTCCTTCAGTACAATCCTGAGTACGCCAACCACCTGCTGATCAAAACCAACTCCAGCAACCTGCAGAGCGTGATCAGTCATGTAGAAACTACTGTCAGAGCGATTGCACCTTCTCATCTTTTCGCTTATACCTTTATCGAAGACCATTGGAACGAGCAATACAAGGAAGAGAATAAAATGAATGTTTTGTTCAATACGTTCTCTGTGTTCATGATTGTGATCTCCTGCGTGGGACTATTTGGGCTATCGGCCATCACTATGCAAACGCGGCGCAAAGAGATTGGTATCAGGAAGATTGTAGGTGCTACAGTTCCTGCGATTGTGAACATTGTATCGAAGGAGTTCATCGTGCTGGTGATTGTTGGTTCGCTAATAGGCCTGCCGTTGTCGTGGTATGCGATGAATACTTGGTTATCGAAGTTCGTATACAAAATCAACATCACCGCTGATGTGTTCGTGATATCCATAGCGGCGTGTTTGGTGATTGCAGTTGGGTCCGTGATCTTTAACGCACTGCGGGCGGCGCTCACCAATCCGATAGATTCGCTCAGGAGCGAGTGATCTCAGTTTATCCGTAACAGTTGATGCCTTTGCACGGAAATACTTTAGATCAATTCTTCAAACCATAGCTTGTATCCTTGCTGACATCACCAGTGCCTTTGTATATGGCAACTTTAGGATAGTTATATACGGGTTTGGTGGCCACTACCTTTCCGTCAACGGCTTTGGAGCTCATAGCTACCACAGGTTCCTGCTTATTTTCGACCCAGTTCTGTATCAAACTGATCCAATCAACATCTGCGCAGCCAGGACCGCCCGAACAATGCAGCACGCCAGGCAAAAGGAAAAGGCGAATGTTCTTAGAAAGATCCTTGTCCTTTTGTAATGCTGCCTCATAGTGCTCAATAGTCGAATAGGCCGAAAGCACAGGATCGTTCCAACCATGATACAAAATCATTTTAGCATCCCTCTTCTTTAAACCAGCGTAGTCGGTCTGCGTTGCATCGAGGAACGACGAAGCGAAGCTTGTCTGACTATAAAAATTGCTAAAATCATACTTCGAGTAGTCCCACGAAGGGTCATTAAACACCAGGAACTTGAACATGTTCGTACCAACCTGAAAGTGAAAACTTGGCTGCATCATAGGGCTTGTGCCTGCTATGGTGATATCCCACGAAAAAGGTTCAGCTTCGGCTCCAAAGGGAAATCCCGGGTAAATCACTTTTCCCTCTTTAACAAGCGGTTCATACACCGCCTTTGCTACATCCAGCTGGCCACGTGTAAGACAAGAAGGGCCAGGTTTGTCTCCGGAACACATGGGAATTTTGGAGTAATCGAATTTACAGTCGCGAGGATCACCCACAATTCCATCTTTAACCTTATCAAGGATGTCGCATTGCTTCAGGACGAATTCCTGCAAAAGCTTAAGATTATCTGCTGTAAGAACTGGTTTAAGGTCCTTAGGATTTGGATAGTTCTTCTGGCATATACTGATCACTTTTGCTCCGATGGCGGGCCAGCTGTAGGCAGGCGCACCAGCAACTATTCCATCGAAGTCCTCAGGATAGTACTGTGCTTCGATCATGCCTTGTCCCCCGCCACGAGAGCAGCCAACAAAATAGGAATAGGATGGCTGTTTGCAATAATACGTCTCCATGATTACTTTGGATATGACGGCGGTTCGATGAACGCCGAGCTTGCCAAAATTCAACTGACGCTCCATGTTATTATACGCCCATTCAGCAGAGAAAGGATTTGCCTCATGCCCTGTGTCCGTAGCTGCGGTAGCGTAACCGTTGTCCACAGTCGAACTGTTAAAGTTCATTGTGTTACCTACAAACACTCCACCTCCTGACATGATAAAACGACCGTTCCAGTCCTGAGGCATCAGAAGTTCGAATTTGATCTCCGCATCAATCCGTGCCTGTACACGACAAAATGATTTCTTAAGAATAACTATTGGAGCGAACGGATCATTGTAACGAATTGTATCACCATCTAGTCGTTGAGCTTTCAATATTGTTACCTGCGGTATCTTGAGGTCCACCAGTTTCTCGCAGGGAATGCACGACTGAGCATTACATAGAAACGGAAGCAAGATCAATAACAAAATGAGTTTCATAGAGGTGGGGTTTTATACGTTTAATTTAAAGCATTCATCAGAAACGTTCTATCATTATTGTGTATTTCTCACACAATGAAAACGGCGTTACAACACTTTCGCATTCTAAAGTGGCAAATCATGTAGCGTACAGTGCCCACCGTACGGCATCCCAATCAAAAGCGTTTCACTTTGAAACAGATAACGCGTAAAAAGCTGGAATGCTCACTTGACGACCATTCAAGTTTGCCATTCACTCCAAAGATGTTGTGCGTTCACAATTGATTAATGGCATTTCCGGCTGGAAAGTATAGACCAAGAATTCAGCATGCATCCGCTGGAAACAGACTATAGATACACGTTGCCTCCACGATACATCCACGGCATATGCACGATACATCGACGTTCGATCGGTATAAGGTCGGTATAAGGATGGCCAAAAACTGCCGCCGGGGATTTGTTGCCCAAGGAATGTTCTCTATCTTAAGCAGGGAGAGTTAAGGTAAACAAAGCTAACCGTTATGGCTAAAAAAAGCGTGTGCGAAAGAAGTCGCGAAAGAATGATGATGTTGTTCATGTAAAAAGTCGAACGTATGGCGATCATCCTCGTGCCAGGCGCGGAACATACAAGGAGGCGAAACTGAACAAAGCTTTCAAGCTGGAAAACAAGAATCTCGTGAGAGCGAATCTTCCAGCCAAACTATTAAAGGATGCGATCGATCCTTATCGAACAAATTTGCCTGGTGGATTGCTTTGGCAACGGTTGGGCTCACTGTTTCGCCTGCAGTGGAAAGAACGAGGTCAGTATGATTTCAGAAATATGGAGCGATTTGAGTTTCACGCTGATTACCCGATAGATCGATTCGTAAATGCTCAGCCAGAGGTAAAGCCAGCCCTAAAAAACTCGGTCCTGCTCGTAGAATTCAAGAATACTCACGCCCCGAATTATTCGAAAACATCATACATTGACGGGTATCGATTCACTGTGATCGGTGTGTTTCCAGATCTTGTTAAAAAGAAAGCAGTAACCGTTTCGGCAGAATCAAGAGTCTACGGTATCCGCGAAGTCGCGGCGCCGCTGTTGCTGGAGCTGAAGATTCCCAGGGCTGCGAAGAATTATGTTGTCTGTCTGAAGATCGAAGGTTTCGAAAAAGGTCAAGTTAACAATCTGCCCTCAACGACCGGGTTATGCGTTGTTGGCGGAGGGACATTGCACTGAAGTGCCGGACGCCTGATAGCAAAATCGGAAGCTGCTGTCTACCTTTATTTCAACAAATCTTCACTCCATGAAAACGATGACCTGCAAACAATTGGGCGGGGCCTGCAACCAGACATTCAGCGCCAATACTTTTGATGAGATCGCCATGATGGTGAGCAAACACGCGCGCGAAATGGTCCAGCAGGGTGATGCGGCGCACATTGAGGCTATGAACGAGATGCGAAAAAGCATGAGTTCGCCACAGGCCATGAATGCCTGGATGGAGGAAAAGCGAAATGCATTTAATCAGCTTGCAAGTGACAATGCCTGAATTAGTTATCGTCCTTTAGCCGTACTGATACTTCCATAAGCGCGCACGTTGTTGCATCCTGAATCAGAGATTCGCTGGACGGGCTGGATAGCGCAGACGAATTAATTCTACACAATCGCTGTTGAAAAAAGGAGGTCGATTTGACTCAGGTCCCTTGTTCCAGTACGCTCCGATGACTTAACACTCCTTTACGCGATTCGGTAGGTTATTGCCCGAAAAAGCAGTAGGTTTGGGCTCTTTGTTAACCTATACGGCCGGCTTGAATGTAGCATTCAACATTTCCTCTTCCGGTGGGTAAACTTGGAAGAGCCACCCAATGAAAGCCGAACCGCTGATTGTACCAACATCAGATCGGAAACTACAATTAGCACGGGTCGGAAAGCAGCTTGCTGACGGCACGGGATGAAACAAATCATTCGTTTCACAAGTGGGGTAAATGGTATTTTGACAAAACGTTAGGCGTTGAAATGTTGATTAAATAACGACCCGGGCCAGGAAATAGAAACTTAACACGACGGACCACAATTCGAAACTCATGACGACAAGAACATACACCGGTTTATGGAGCAAATACAGGCCAGCTATTCTAAGGTTGATGCTTGATGCTGCCACAACGCCGCAGAAATATCAGTTGTCGCACCATGAATTTGAAGCATTAAACAACGGCAAGAAGGGAACTTTCACGTTCCTGTTGGAATTATCCAACGGGAAGCCGGTAAAAGGTCTAAAAGAATCATTGGTTGCCCAGGATCTTTTGGAGATCCTGCAGATGTCGCGGAAGGCAAGTGAGCTGATTTCCGATTCGGCATATCAGTTTTCGCTTGACAAACAATTTGTTTTGCACATACAAAAGCTCTGAAATAAAACGATCGCATGGCAGATACATTCAACAAAAAAGAACTAGAAAAAAGAAAACAGCAGAAGAAAAAGGAAAAGGAAGAGCGTAAGGCTGAACGAAAGGCTAACGCAAAGTCCACTTCGATGGAAGACATGATGGCCTACGTAGATGAAAATGGTAATATTTCATCGAAGCCACCTGATCCAACCAAAAGACGTGATGTAAAAGAAGAGGAAATTGTCATTGGTTCCAGAAACATCGGTGGAATCGAGGCTATTTCTGCCAGGAAAGGAAGAGTAACCTATTTCAACACTTCCAAGGGTTACGGGTTTATCAAGGACCTCGAAAGTCAGGAGAGCATTTTCGTTCACATGAGCTCACTGTCGACCCCTGTAAAAGAGAATGATTTAGTTTCCTTTCAGGTTGAGAATGGGGTAAAAGGACCGACAGCCGTCTCCGTAAAAAAGATCTGACCTTACATCACACGCCGCCCGGCATGCCTTAATAAGCTGCCGGCGAGCGTGGAAAATCTTATCTATCCGCCCCGGTTAAGAGTGTCAGGTAATCCCTGAACTTATCGTACTGAACAGTTCCCAGTGTTCGTTCCCAGTTCTTTTCAAACTCATAGTTAAACTGCTGAGCTTTCTGCTTGAGTGCTGAGCCCTTTGGCGTAAGTACAAAGAGGACGGCGCGCGCATCCTCAGGATCATTCCTGCGCTTCAAATATCCAAGGTCTTCCAATTGGTAGACCAGGGCGCTCATTGACTGCTTCGTCATCCCTGCGAGAACTGCCAGTTCGGTGATTCGTGATCCCGCTTCCTTCAAATACTGGAATACAAGTCCATGAGACGGAGTGATCTCGGGGTATCCCTCGTCCGCCAGTCTCTTATGAAGATTCGATACCAGCGCATCATACAATTGTCGCAGGTAGGCACCTGTGTTGATATAAGTTTTTTTTGACGACATCGTAACCTTCTCCATTAGACTCCGTAAATTTAGTCAGGTAAACTGACTAATCAAAATGAAAACACAACAGGAACTTTCAAGAGGCTTTAAGAGCGCACCCGCTCCCGAAAACACCCGCGCCATACCAGGTGCCGTGTTCAACTTCCTGGCCAGGGGAAATGAAACCAATGGTCGTCATGCTCTAATCAGGATCAGTGTACAACAGGGTGCTGAGCCACCAGCACATACCCACTCCCGTGAAGATGAATCGTACTATGTGCTCGAGGGGAGCGTTCGCTACAACATTGGTGAGGATGAAATCACAGTCCATGCCGGAGAGTATGTTTATCTGCCTAAAGACTTACCTCATTCATTCAAGATACTTACGGCAAAGGCGGAACTGCTGATGTGGATATCACCAGCGGGATTGGATACATGGTTCTGGGATAATAGTGTACCTGCTCCCGACGGCAATCCATTGCCCCAGTTACAAGGCCCTCCTCCCCCTGAGTTGATTCAACACTTCGTAACATCACTTCAGACTTATGGAGTGGAAATGATATGACGCGCTGAGTTGATAAACCTGTGTTTGGACCAGCAGGTTTATTCTCACTAGTTAATTTCACCCTGAGGCTGCCCGCTTAAACCTGATTTCGGTTCGATGGTGATCCCAATGCCTGCCTCCACGACGTATGGCGTGGCAGGATTCGTCGTTGCTTTCAATTCCCTCACGTCCCGATCACCATTTGAAATTGGAAGCAGGGGACTCTTTTGCAGGGCGAATAGGACTTTCTCTGCACATAGTTTCCAGGGGCAATCGATCACTTATGCAACAATTGCTTAACCGCTGAACAACCAAACCATCGCGCGACAGCCAGGTTGAGTTCGTTGGAATCAATCTGATGGTCGCACGCCCACGCAACAATGCCATCAGGTCGTATAAGTAAGGCCTTCACTCCCAGCCTATCTTTTACGTTACCTGAAACATATTTGAATTGTTTTGAATGTTCACCTGCAAAGTTCTTGAGTGAGTGGTCATCCTTGTCGAAACTAAGTAAGATACCACGGGCATCGTGCATCAGTTTATCTAAGGTTGTACTATCTTCGAACTCAAAGTTAGGAACACTGTATCCCACCATAGGATGATGGCCGCCAAGATCGTAGCAAGACTGAACGTTCCACACGCGACCTGCCATGTAGGTGGCACCATCGGGTGTGTTCATGAGGTCGCGCATCACTGCATTCAGAGCACGGGCGTGAGGTGTGGGTCTCATGATGGCAACCTGTGCCCTTGACCAATCGAGAACCTGAGCTCCAATTGGATGCCGCTCATCATGATAGGTGTCCAGCAAGTCGTCGGATGCATTCCCCCGAATCACGGCTGCAAGTTTCCAGCCCAGGTTCATAGCATCTCCCAAACCAAGGTTAAGTCCCTGTCCGCCTAATGGAGAATGAATGTGAGCAGCATCGCCAGCCAACAATATTTTTCCCTTGCGATAAGAAGTTACCTGTCTGGAACGATCTGTCCACGTTGTGGCTATGCGTAGAGTATCAATGGAAACGTCGGTGTTTGAAATGCGGCGCAAAATACGCTGTACATGTTCGCGCGTGATCGATTCTCCCGAATCATGAAATGCACCGTTATCAAAGTCCTGAATGTTTAAATAACCTGGCTGCGATTGCAAATACATGCCTGTTGCTGTCAGGTTTCGGCCTGGACGAAGTTTTTCAGGATCGACTATGTCGGCCTGAACGGAATAACCCGTGAACTCTGGTTCCGTACCGGCAAACTCAAACCCGCCTGTCTTTCGGACAATGCTGCGGCTTCCATCACAACCGACAAGCCATTTACATTTGAATGACTGTTCGCCAGACAGCACGGTTACCATGTCACCGGTTTGATCAAACGCTGTTACAACAATTCCTCGTCTGATATAAACGCCCAGCTCAAGCGCACGGTGAGTGAGTACGGATTCAATTTCTTCCATCTCCGACAACAAGGACAGTTCAGTGGAAGAGGCGAGACGATTTTTCCAACGGGAATAGTCAACGTTGCCTTCCAGAATGGGGATACCGGCGAAGTGTCCTACCTGACGTGCCGGTCCCTCCTGCACGTTTGTTGAGTGAGGATTCTTGAGCCGCTTGTGAAGCTCAAGTTGCGTTAACAATCCCCGGCGATCGAGCGCTTCAATTGACGGTGCTGACAAGCCCCGAATTCCAAACGGCAACCTCTTAATGGCTGAGCTGGAGTTATCTGCTTTCTCCAGTACCAGGACGGAACATTTCGCCAGCGCCAATTCACAGGCAAGGAATAAACCGACAGGGCCTGCTCCTGAGATAATAACGTCGTTTATGGATTGTGTAAGTACAGTTTCGTTGTCGTGAGGTATCACTTTCATGCTTATTGATTGTGACACAAAACTCCTTAATACGACAGTTCTATTCTTGTACAAACGCGACAAAATCGCCGCCCACAGATTGTTTCTCTTTTCTTGCCTTTCGTGCGAATGCCCCGGGCGTTGTGCCACTGTAACGTTTGAATTCCCTGCTTAGGTGAGATTGATCCGTATAGCCTAATTCTTCCGCCAGCCCTGCAATGCTAACATTCGGATCAAGCCACAAGTGATTTCTCACCTGCTCAAATCGCATCACGGCTGACACGTCTTTAACTGAATGACCCGAAGACTGTTTGAATTTTCGTTCCAGTGTACGAACCGTTGCATGAGCAGCGGCAGCCACACCACTCACCGGTAAAGTGCCGTTGGCTTTGGTCATGGCGATACCAGCCTTAAACAGCATACTATCAATTGCTATCCGCGACCTTATATCAACAAAATATTGCCTCACATGACTGATCGCCTCGTCTACCCTACCCTCCTGAATGTATTGAGCTAATTGTGTTTGCAGATGCGCGACAGGATGTTCAAAGATGTGAATGCCGGCTTTGCCTGATGGAATTCCCATTAAGTCGAACACTGACCACGGAAAGCACCTGACCCCTATGATTTGAAGACGACTCCTGGAATAAAATTGTGCAGGTTCATTTAGCAAACCAATCATAAAAGGCGATGGCAATGATTGAAGCAGGCCGTCGGCGGCGACGAAACTCAGACTACCAAAATGAAAGATGATTTCGGCGTAGCCATCCGGCAGCACTTCGAACGCTGCATGCCCGTCACCAACATCTCTGGAGTTGTACCAAAAACACTTTACCGTATCTTTCAGGATATCCGGTGAGTCAAATTCCTGGTGTAGCATGAGGAAAGATAGCCATTTGGATACAATCGATAGCCGGTGAATGAAGTAAACAAACAGTATTTCAATTAGCGTTCCGAAATCAATACTTTTACGGATATAGATAAATAGTTTATGAAGACAGTGGTTCTTGTTGGTGTTGGGGGATTCATCGGCAGTATAGCCCGGTATCTTACGACCCTTTATTTCAACAAAGTAGTTCCACCTCCATTTCCATTCGGGACATTCGTTGTGAACATCATCGGGTGTCTTTTAATTGGAATATTTTTCGGCGCATCAGAGCGCTTTAATTGGTTGAATAGCGAATGGAGAATCTTTCTTACCACCGGAATATGCGGAGGGTTCACTACCTTCTCTGCGTTTGCATATGAGAATGTAAGGCTCCTTCAAAGTGAAAACTATCTGACCTTTGCGATGTATGCAGCCGCAAGCTTTGTAGTTTGTCTGCTCGCAACATTTGGCGGAATTGCGCTAGCCAAAATTTAGAGTAAAAGCAATCCAGATTATTTACCCGGCAAGCGCAATCTAAGCATGGTTCAGAATTTAGTCACTTCGATTCTGGCATTCGCCGCCACCAACATCGATGACATCTTCATTCTGATGCTCTTCTATGGAAACAAAAGTATCAAGCCACGGAACATTTTAATGGGCCAATCTCTTGGCATTGGAACGCTTGTTCTGGCATCCTACATCGGTTCCTTCATTGGAAATTTTGTAGATCAGCGATTCATTGGTCTGCTTGGATTATTCCCCATCTACCTCGCCGTGAAACATGTTATTGATCTTTTTGGAAACAATGTGGATTCAAACGATGAAAGTCAGACCGCATTGAAGAGCACCGGGATTCTTGCAATAGCCGGCGTGACCATAGCCAACGGGGGTGACAATGTCGGTGTATACGTTCCTTTGTTAACGACAATGGGGAATTTTGAAAAGATCCAATTATTGATTGTGTTCGCTGCGATGACTTACGTCTGGTGTGCAATAGCAAAATATCTTGCAAACCGACCAGTAATTGCCCGGCAGCTGGATCGATACGGACATATCGCAATGCCTATTGTTCTTTTTCTTTTGGGAGTATTTATTCTTGTTAAAAGTGGAACGTTCGGATTATTAATTTAACGTTGAACCGATGCTCCCTTTGGTGGACAATTACTCATGACACCCTCCCGCATTATCAGACAGCGCGGTTGTCGTCCTTCTCTGGATGCCATCAACTTTAACTTAATTTGCATGTTGCGCTATCGCCAGAAGTGATCATCGGCGTTTTAGTATCTTTGCGTTAACATGGAAGCGGCTGAAACATTACAGGAATTCTATCGGAGAAAATTCAACGAGCTTCCGGAAAGCTTTACGGCAGAGATTGGTCACTTCAATCTCTTTCGCCTTGAACCCTATATTGAAGGCAAACCAACCAGCATCCCCTATCGCCGGAGAGACTTCTATAAGATCATGCTTGTCAGGGGACAAAGTGAAGTCCACTTTGCTGATCGCATCGTCACTGTAAAAAAACAGGCACTTTGTTTTTCCAATCCCCAGATCCCATACAAGTGGGATCACCTCGACAAAATCCGCGACGGCATATACTGTATTTTTAATCAGCAGTTATTTCATCAATACGGTCAGCTCACACAGTATGAGGTTTTTCAACCTACGGGAAGGCACATTTTTGAATTGACTGATGACCAAACTTCAGCAGTAGTTGAGATTTTCAGTCGCATTGAAAAGGAGTTCAACTCTGAGTACAAATACAAATATGATATTATACGCAACCTGGTCTCTGAGCTGTTGCATTTGGGTCTGAAGCTGCAGCCACCAGAGCAAGACAAGCAGGTTGCCCATGCATCTCAGAGAATTTCAACATTGTTTGTAGAATTACTTGAGCGTCAATTTCCAATTGATGATCAGCATCCTCTTATTCAGATCAGAACTGCATCTGACTTTTCGAATCAGCTGAATATTCATGTCAATCATTTAAATCGCGCAGTGAAAGAAACGCTGCTAAAAACAACAACGCAGGTGATTGCTGAGCGATTGTTGCACGAAGCTAAGATTCTGCTGCGTCATAGTAAGTGGGGTGTGGCTGATATTGCCTTTGCGTTGGGCTTTGCCGAACCTACACACTTTAACAATTTCTTCAAGAAGCACACCGGTAGCTCTCCAACGCAGTTTCGGAATGTTTGATTTTCGTAACTCTTCGTTTGATTCCCGTTAGTTAACTTTATCAGGCTACTCCACCTTTGGTAAATAATTTGTGGCGGCCTGTACAGCTGTCAATGACTGTTTCCTTTATATAAAGTCTAGAAAAATGAAAAAGCGAAAACTTGGACGTAGCGGCCTGGAAGTGTCTGCCATTGGCCTTGGCTGCATGGGATTGAGTTTTGGTTATGGATCCGAGACGAGCAAGGATGATGCAATAAAACTCATTCGAAGGGCATTTGAACTGGGTGTGACCTTCTTCGATACCGCGGAAGCGTATGGGCCCTATAAGAACGAGGAGATTCTGGGCGAAGCTCTGGCTTCTTTCAGGGACGAAGTGGCGATAGCAACCAAATTTGGTTTTGAGCAGGGAAAGACGAGCCTGGGTCTGAACAGCAAGCCAGAGAATATCCGCAGTATGACTGATGACGCTCTCAAGCGCCTCAGGACAGATCGCATTGATCTGCTGTACCAACATCGGGTTGATCCGAATGTTCCCATGGAGGACGTTGCAGGTACCGTAAAGGAGTTGATTCAGGCGGGAAAGGTCAAACATTTTGGTTTGTCGGAAGCCGGAGCACAAAGCATCAGAAAAGCCCACACCATCCAACCTGTTACCGCTCTGCAAAGCGAATATTCACTGTGGTGGCGTGAACCAGAAAAAGAGATAATTCCAACACTGGAAGAGCTGGGTATTGGATTTGTACCGTTCAGTCCACTCGGTAAGGGCTTTCTAACCGGGGCCATCAATGAGAACACCAAGTTTGACAAGAATGACTTTCGGAATGTCGTGCCTCGGTTTGCTGAAGAAAACAGGAAAGCTAACCAGGTAATTGTTGATAAGATCAGTGAGTTTGCCACGAAGAAGAACGCAACACCCGCACAGGTGGCGCTGGCGTGGGTCCTGGCACAGAAACCCTGGATCGTTCCTATTCCCGGTACGACAAAGATTGGCCGGCTGGAAGAGAATCTCAAGGGTGAGCAACTCGAATTATCGAGGGCTGAGCTGTCAGAGATTGAGGAGATGTTTGCTCACATCCAGGTACAAGGTGCACGTTACCCTCAACAATCGCAGCAACTTGTAGGAAGATGACGGCATCGACGGCAGGCTCCGAAGAGAATCTGACCAATAGACTTCCCGTTGTAAGGTGCGTTCCCATGCAATTGCCGTACCGCATGCAACGATCTTGTTTTGACGAACTTGCGCGATGACTCTATCGCAATCGCAGGTTAGTGAGCTCCTGCTGCAACAGACGTGAGAAGATATGGAAATCGTTCTTATCCATCTTTTCGCTAGTCATTTGATGCAACGCGCGCTGAAATAAGTCGTTCAATCTGTCCGACTGTTCCTGCACCGTGAGGTTGGACTTTGAACGGATGTCGAGAAACTCCAGGAAGTATTCATCGATGCGATCCTTCTTGATCTGTCGGATCCTGTTCTGCACAGCCTGGACGACGCCATACAGGAGAACCGCAATTGAAAGAACGAGGGCAAGCGTATCTGCATAACGTTCAAGAAAGGTAGGCGTGTCCCGTCTGATATAGCTTGACGTACCTTCATGCAGAGGAAACAATAGTGTTTCGCGATTGATTGATTCCGTAATTGAGCGAAACATGGGATCGTCCCTAACCAATGCCATCTTGCCCTGTAGAATCGTTTCTGCGAGAAGGAAGATCGCATTCTCTCCGGCATCTTTTCGTGTCACCAATATGGCATCTGTTGCGAACGTGTGAATGGTTGTTGAGTGAGGATCTCCGGGGAGCGCAGCCATAGTGAGTGGTTCGAGCGCAGGTTCTCCCATTGTCTGAAAGTCAATCCAGTCGTCGGGAAAAGAAACGGCTTGCCATCCGGAATCCAGCATTTGCTGAGCGCGTTTTCCATAAGGGCTTCCCCAGAACAAACGAACGTCAAACGAATCTTTATCGCTTTGAACTATTTTGGTGTTGCTGATGTGCGCGCGGGAGAAAAGCTCAGCAATATTTCCGTGGCCCTCTCCGTTCAGGATCTCCACACCAATTGTCTTGTTCGCAAAAATCTCCCGTGCGTTCTGTCCGGCCGTTGACTGACGAGAAAAGCCAAGCAACGCACGTCTCGTCAGCGGAAGGACACATCGAAGCTCACCTGCATCTTCCGCAAGTGCTTCAATAATGTGCGAGCTGACATTGTTTACGAAAGCGAGATCTGCCTTACCCTGAGCGACTAATCTGTTTGCTTCAACATTGCGATCGGTGTATATAACAGAAATCTTATAGCCATTTCGCTCGAGAAGAGACTTCACATGAGTGAACATTGTGTTTACCTGAAGATCTGTCTTTGGTACTGCTATCAGAAAGCTCTTTTGCGGATGGTATATATCACAGCTGAGAACCGTGAGCGCGATAAGAACAAGAATTAAAACAAATGTGTAGAGCTTAGGGCGGTTCTTCATTGAACGAATCGGTCGGGATTGGCATTCATGCTCCTGACCAGTGCGGAAAATAACGAACCGGATTGAATTATGCCAACATCGTCGGAAAGCACCTAACCTATCGGGCCAGGTTCCAGGAGAACCCAAAGCGTAGCTCCATCATCTGAATGGGGTTCGAATACAAGTATCCAACATGATGTTCGTGTACGATCTGTGTTTGTGTATTGATGAATTGCGCGGTAGCATGATCCACAGCCCGGGGATTGGTATTTTGATGATGGTCTGCATCTGCGTCCATGTATCGAACCTGTCCACCTTGTGTCATGTTCACTGAGCTTTCAAAATAGAATGTGCCTGGATTCATTTTCTTGAATATCGTTACCATATCAAACTTCGCCCCAACCCCGATGCTGGCGATGAACGCACCATCATTATAAAGGACGTCGTTCTCCAGCGGCTCACAATGGTCCGTGTCGTCGGGATCATAGATGTTCAGATCTGTTGCGTACATCGCATATCCCAGCTTGCCCACCAGGTACGGACGCACGACGCCATGGGTTGTCATATACCATCTTGCATAACCGGTGAAATTCATATAATAGCTTATAACATTCATGTCCATTGGCGCGACAGTTCCATCATCGAGTGTATACTGCTGAGTCGATTTTTCGCTGTCGTACTGCGTGTAGCTCATATCGACACCGAACACAAACCTATTCGAAGGAGTGACTACTCCAAAATTGAGATTAGCGCCATGGCCGCGATCGATCACCTTCCCCATCCCTCCAAATGGATTAGCATAAAGGTAGTTGGCGCCAATTTCGAAGCCCCACTTCTGCGCCTGAGCGACAAACGAAGCCATCACAATAATGATCGTATAAAGGTTTCTCATGGGCGTGTATGTTATTGAAATCCCACAGCGTCAGAAGCTATTGCTTAACGTCATTACTGATGACGAAATCCAATAATAATTTACATAAAAAAAGCCAGAGCTGCACGGCAGTCTGGCTCGTTCTGTTAAGGATTTTGCTTGCTTATTTTGACGCTGACTGCTGAAGTTTTGTCAGCAAATACTCGCCAAGTCTGTCGGCATTTTGTTTTTGCCCCTCTTCTGCACCGTGTGCCTTCACTACAATTTCGCGGAGTTCCGCTGTATCGAATACCATGCACCAGTCGACCTGAGTCTCATTGCCTATCGAATCGAATACCACCGTCGTGACAAAATGAGGATTAAAGTGTTCAAAGACGATCTTCTTAAATGGAACGATCTCCTTGAAAACACTTCGGTTTGGATAGTTTGTACCGTCCGGTCCATGAAGCGTTAGTCTCCATTCGCCGCCTTCCCTGAAATCCATTTGATGGATTGTAGAGGTGAACGCTTTGGGCCCCCACCAGTTCGCTATGTGATCCGGACTAGTCCAAACCTCCCACATCAGCTCCAACGGAGCTTTGAACATTCTGACCGTCCGTATCTCCCGTTCTTTAGTGTTTTCCATATTCAGTCTTTTTGAAGTTTGTTTAGATAACTATCCAGGCTGTCCAGACGTGCCTCCCAAATTAATCGCAGCTGATCCATCCAGAGGTCAATCTCTTTAAGTTTTTCAAACTTGAGTTGATAATAAATTTCCCGACCCTGCTGGTTGGAGTCGAGCAGTCCACATTCTATAAGAATTTGCACGTGTTTGGAGACTGTAGAGCGGGCGGCCTCGAACTTCTCTGCGATGCCGCCCGCGGTGACTGGCTGGGAAGCCAGTAGTATCAGGATAGCCCTTCTGGTGGGATCCGCTATGGCCTGGAAAATATCACGTCTTTCAATCATCTGTCGTCATTTAACGACAAATATATGTGTCGTTAAATGACGACACAATACTAATGACAAACTTTTCTCTGACTTAATCCTAGCTAATCCTCCAGGCCTTTGCCTTTGAGGATATTTGGAATGGACTTTTCGACACGATCGTGTCTTGTCTTGGATTGTTTTGCGGAAGAAAAATATAGCGAATAGCCACGCTGACGGCCTGGGTGTCAAAGACTCAAAAGCCTTCTGCAGGCCGGGCTTTCACCTAATCGCTCCTGAAATTCCTCAGCCACGGCAAACTCCGTCGGCTTCTTGAAACTCACTTTGAGGCCTGCCTTTTCAACTTCAATCGCTTCCTGAACGTACTTTTTCAAAAGTGCCTTTGCCGTTGTTACTTCCCGGACATTAGTAAATCTCACCTGTCGCGCGGATTGAACATTCTTTGTCTGCTGTACTAAAATGCCATCCTTGTCCTTCAGCAAGGCACCCTTGAAGAACAGCACTGCACAGTATTCCTTAAATGTGTGAATCAGGACAATGTTACTCCCATCAAGTGTATAACAAGGACATCCCCATTTCAGCTCCTCCGTAAGACCGGAATCCAGAATTATTGTTCGCAATTTCTTTATCTCTTCCTGCCACGTCTTTTCCTTTTCGAAATAGAAATCAACCTTAGGATTCATCGCCTTCTTTGCCATTGTTTCTTGTTTAGTTCGTCCAGTATAGCCGCATTTAACTCACGTTGTGATTATACTTTCAATACGCAACGGAAACCTCTGGCAGCGTAGTATGATTCTGCGCCATTGTGATATACGAACACATGATCATATCGACGGTCACCAAAAATGGCTCCTCCCCGCTTGCGTATTTCATCAGGCGTGACGATCCAGCTTGAGGTCTTAGTATCAAATTCACCAAGATTCTGAAGCTCACGGTACTGTTCTTCTGTCATCAGCTCTGCACCAATTTCATGTGCCATGCCCAAAGCGCTATTACCTGGCTTGTGTTCTTTCCTTGACTCGAGAGCCTCATGATCGTAACACACACTTCTACGGCCTTTCGGACTTTCAGCCGCACAATCAAAGAAGATATACTCGTTTGTTTTCTTGTCGTAGCCAACCACATCCGGTTCTCCTTCTGTGCGCTCCATTTCCTTCAGCGACCACAGCTTCCCTGCGTCCTTTTCCAGTTTGTTTTCAACCTTCTCCCATTCAATTCCCTTGTGGCGCTTCAAATTCTTTTCGAAGCGCTTCTTCAGTACGGAAAGCAGTTCCTCCTTTTGCTCAAGTGACAACTGTTTCCTGGTGCTATTGCCTTTGCTCATGTATGTATCATGTTTAGGATAACTATTGCAATGATATTTTAAGATAGCTTTTGCCAGCTGTATCCGAATGCTTATTGGTAGGTCGGAATCAATTTTCTGTCAGCTGGTCTGAATGACCACGACACAATTGTAAGAATCAACAATAGCATTGGAGGAAACGTCTCACCGAACGAATGTCGCAAAATGATATGCGAATAGACGGCACCAGACATTGCGAAGAAAAATCCAGCATAGGCCCATTCTTTAAACAAGGGAAACTTAGGAACCAGTACAGCAACAACGCCGAGTATCTTCCAAACACCGAGCAACGTTAGAAAATAGGCAGGATATCCCATTGCAATGATGAATTCGGTTTCTTCCTTAACTCTCAGCAATTGCACTATTCCGGTAGAAACCATGCCCAGGGACAACCAGAGCGTGGAAACCCAATAGATGATTTTATTTCGCTTTGTCATGATCAGCAGTTTTAAGTTTAGTGGCAACCTGTTGAAGACGGTTGTGAGCCATGTTCAGGCCTTGCGCAAAAGGAAGCTTGAGCATTTGGTCACGATGGGCTAATGATTTGTAAACGATCAGCATGTTAATTTTGCTGGTATCCTCCGTTAGTTTCTCAAATTCTAGGAATTCGAGCTGTGCCGGAAACGGTGTATTCTCCATTTCAAATGTTCGCACGATCCTTTCGTTAGGTGAAAACTCATGGATGACTCCGTTCATCCGAACTGCAACTTTACCATCCGCATCACGGGTTTCGAATTGCCAGCCGCCATGCTTGTGATTTTCAAGTTTGAGAACCTTGGTGTTCATCCACTGTTCTACTATTTCAGCGTCGGTATAGGCCTGAAACAGAAGCTCCACGGGTAGATCAAACTCCCTTGTAATCAAGATCTCCTGTTTACCATCTTCGACGTTGAGTTTTGTTTTGAGTTCCATAACGTTATTTTTTTGGTTTATACTTCTTCATGATTGATTCCAGTTTGTTAAAGCGGTCATCCCATAGCTTTCGGAATGGCTCAATAAACTCTGCGATTTCTTTCATCTTTTGAGGATTAAGGTGATAGTGTATCTCCCGGCCGTTTTGCGTTTGCCCCAGAATCTCACATTCGGTGAGAATCTGAATGTGCTTCGAAATTGTCTGGCGTGATGAGTCAAACTTTTCGGCAATTGCGGTGGGAGTCATTGCCTGAAGCGCAACTAAAGTCAGGATCGCCCGCCTGGTTGGATCGGCGATGGCCTGAAAAACATCTCTTCTCAGTTCCATAAATAATATGCAGCTATTTGACTGCTAAAGTATATGCAGTCACTTAACTGCGCAAGAAAAAGATGATCTTTTTTTTGTCATAGCGCATTGTTAGGACGCCGGGCCCCTTTTTGGTAGATTTATAGTACCTCAATTCTTCTCCGGCTAAACAGCACGCTCGCCCACACCGCGTTGCATTTGTTATTTGGTATTGTCCTGGTCTATTTAAACGTATCCCAAGTGATTCGGTCACCAAAGCTGGAATATGTCGAAAGCTTCGACGGTCTTCGCGGTTTCGCGGTGCTAATGGTAGTCATGTGCCATGGAAGTTATGGTCTCTTCCCTGGAGGCTTCCTGGGTGTTGATCTTTTCTTTGTCATTAGTGGCTACCTCATAACCGGGATGCTTTGGTCCGAGTGCGCAGCTACCGGAACGATATCGCGTAAAAACTTTTATGCGCGAAGATTGCTACGGCTGTATCCGGCTCTACTGATTGCTGTAGTGATTGCCCTTGCGCTTTGGAGGTATACAAACATCTGGAAAGCTGGTGATCCATTTATCGCTGCATTCTCAAGTTTCTTCTACCTCGCCAACATCGTTGATGATGAAGTCATGGGCAACATGAATCCTTTTTGGTCATTGTCCGTGGAAGAGCACTTCTATCTTATCTGGCCGTTGATAATCCTTGCGGTATTGTCCGGGTTGGCGTCAGCCCAAAGAGTGTCGTTCATTACATTATTAATCATCGGCACAACGTTATTCCGAATCATGGCGGGCTATCATGGAGAATGGCACTATGGACGAATCGTAATCGATCCTTATAGTTTCACACTTTGCCGGATTGACTGCATCCTCATTGGTGCATTGATGTACTTTTCTATTCAGTGCGGAAGTCTGTCTCTCATTAGCGGCAACAAAAAATTGCATCAGCTACTCCTCACCTTCTCCATGCTCGCGTTTGTATCGTTCGGGTTCATGATTAACTGGTCCGACTCGTTTTGGTTAAAAGGCGGATTTCTACTTACCAATGCGGTCTCGGCTATTGTAGTGTTTGAGGCATTGAGAAATTCTGACAGTCCAATTTTCAGTAACAAAGCCATTACGTGGATTGGTCAGCGTTCATATGGAATTTACGTCTACCACTATCCAATTTTTCTTGTATTGGAACATTTGAGAAGACCTCATGATCCATTGAATTTTGTTCTTGTATCCTTTTTAAGAATTATTTTATCAATCGCGATCGCAGGTTTGTCGTATAAATTTATAGAGCGACCTGCACTTCGCTATAAAAAGAAGTTTCCGATGTCGTTGGCGGGAACCTGAACCATGCTCATCCCATTTTTTGGAACTCTTCAAAGCTGTATCATTGTTTTGAATAGATTAAGGGTTCATTAAATACAACGTACCATCTGATGGCGAAAGTATTGCTCACTGGTTCGGCCGACGGTCTGGGTTTGTTGTCGGCAAGATTGCTCATATCTGAAGGTCACTCTGTCGTATTGCATGCGCGAAATGAGGAACGATCGAAAAAAGTCAGGTTACAGACTCCGGGTGCACACGCTGTCCTGTTTGGTGATTTATCAAGTCTGGAAGAAACCATAAATGTGGCTGAACAGGCGAACGCGTTAGGAAAGTTTGATGCGGTTATTCACAATGCGGGAGTGTATCAGGTTTCGTCGAAGGAGATCTTTGCCGTAAATACGATTGCGCCGTATGTATTGACTTCGCTGATCTCCGCGCCGGCGAGACTCGTTTACATGAGCTCGGGTATGCATATGCATGGGCGTCCAAACTTTGAAAACTTCAGACGGGAACAGGTAAGCTACTCTGACTCCAAGCTACATGTATTGATGCTTGCTAAAGCAGTAGCCCGGCGGTGGCATCATACTTACGCCAATGCAGTTGATCCCGGATGGGTACCCACAAGAATGGGTGGTCCAGGCGCACCGGAGGATCTGGAAAAGGGATACGAGACGCAATCGTGGCTGGCCGTCAGCGACGATGCCAAGGCTCTGGTAACCGGCCGATACTTTAAACACCAGATGGAGCGACGCTACAACACACAAGCCGACGACGCGTCGTTACAAGAGCAATTCCTGACGAAGTGCAGAGAGATAACAGGCATTCCCTTCCCTGAGTCAAACAAGTAGCCCGCAAACGATTCTGTGCTTACAGTTGCATTTCCAGCCTAAAATAGGTGATCGGAAACTGACAAAAATCAGGAATTCAACTGACGTAACAGGATGCGGTTAATCCTCATCACACTCATCTTTGTATTGCAATAACGCAAGAGAAAATTCTAACCTTTATGAATTACGTAACAGGCGAAGAAGCAGTAAAATTAGTTAAACCAGGTCAACGGATATTTGTACACGGCGGTGCGGCTACTCCGCATTACCTATTAAAAAAACTTGCCGAGAGATCGGCCGAGTTGTGGAATGTTGAGGTGATTAGCATAAGCTTGCAGGGCGATGCGGTAATCGCCGACAAGAAATACAAAGATAGTTTCAGGATCAATTCGCTATTTGTCTCGCAGAACATCAGGGAAGCTGTTAACGACGGCCGCGCCGATTACGTTCCGATCTTTCTAAGCGAGATCCCCATCTTGTTCAAACGAAACATCCTTCCGCTGGATGTAGCGATTGTACAGGTATCGGCACCGGATAAACATGGATATTGTTCGCTTGGTGTCTCCGTCGATATCGCTGCTACGGCAGTGAAGACGGCGAAGAAGGTAATTGCGCAGGTCAATCCCAGAATGCCAAGGACACTCGGTGATGGGATTGTCAAAATAGACGATTTCGACGCAATAGTGTACGCAGAACAGGAACTTCCTCAGGTAAGCTACGATCGCTCAATGAATGAAATCTCCATGCGCATAGGTGCTTACTGCGCTGAGCTTGTTGAAGATGGAGCAACGCTGCAAATGGGCATCGGTTCAATACCCGACGCCGTTCTTGCAAGTCTCACCAATCATAAGGAGCTAGGTGTTCACACGGAAATGTTTTCTGATGGAATTATTCTGCTGATCGAGAATGGTACCATCACCAATCAGCATAAGAGAAAATACAGAGGCAAGACTGTAACCTCATTCCTTTTGGGAACACGGAAGTTGTATGACTTCGTTGACGACAATCCCGCTGTAGTAGCGCTTAACATTGATTACGTCAATGATACCGCAGTGATCAGAACGAATCCCAAAGTGACAGCGATCAATAGCGCGATTGAAGTTGACATTACGGGTCAGGTTTGCGCCGATTCGATAGGTACATATCACTACTCAGGTGTCGGCGGCCAAATGGACTTTGTGCGGGGTGCGTCGCTCTCTGAAGGAGGCAAGCCAATTATAGCCTTGCCGTCAACGACATCAAAAGGTATTTCAAGGGTATCTCCATTCCTGAAACAGGGAGCAGGGGTGGTTACCACCCGGGCGCATGCCCATTACGTTGTGACCGAATATGGCGTGGCTTATTTATATGGAAAGAATATGCGTCAACGTGCGAAAGCGTTGATAGATATCGCGCATCCAAATCATCGCGAAGAATTGGAGAAAGCAGCATTTGAAAGGTTCCACACATACGAGTTCGAGCGGACGCTTTATTAAAATGACCGGGCCAATTGACCCAAACGTTGTTGAAGATTTGACAGAAGTAACAAACGCCGACGCGTCCAGATTATTCAAGGTACCGTTGGCGTTTTTATTAATAGCATCCATGCTTGGTCTGCTGTTGAGATCTCAGCAGATCTGGCCACTGCCCGCGGTTGTCTATTCCCATCTGTTGCATGCCCATTCGCATGTGATGTTTCTCGGCTGGATATTCAACGTACTGTTAATCGCATTTAGCCTCGAATTCGCAGAGGTCAAGATGTTCCGTGCACTTTTCTGGGTTTTGCAGTCATTAGTATTAGGGATGCTGGTATCGTTCCCGCTGCAAGGATACGGAGTCTTTTCCATTGTCTTTTCCAGTCTGCATACGATCGGAACGTTTGCCTTCATCATACTCTTCTTAAGAGCGACACGAGGAAAATCATCTTTCTCTCTGATGCTGGCAAAGGCAGCGCTCGTGTTCTTTGTGCTCTCATCGTTTGGACCATTTGCACTGGGGTACCTTAAGTCCAATGCCCCTGAGCACTCGAACATCTATCGTTTCGCCATTTATTTCTATTTGCATTTTCAGTACAATGGCTTTTTCTTCTTTGGAATTCTTAGCCTGATCGCAAGGCTTGCAGAAATCTACCTGCCTTCAAAAGATCTCCGTCGTCTGCAGTACGCATGTCATGCATTCATCATAGCTTGCCTTCCGGCATTTTTACTAAGCACATTATGGTCGAAACCGTCTTTAATCTTCAATATCATTGGTATGTTATCAGCGATAACACAACTGGCCGGCCTTCTTTTGATATGGGCACCGATGAAAAAGCTAATCAACCAAAAAGACATTTCCGGAAACGCGAGACTTTTCTTCGCGCTGAGTTCCGTGGCGCTCATCATTAAGTTCGGTCTGCAATTCATTTCTGCATTTCCCGCCGCGGCAGAATTCGCCAATGAATTCAGACACGTGGTTATTGCCTACCTTCATTTGGTACTAGTGGGATTCACTTCGTTCTTCCTGTTCGGATGGCTGATACATAAGAAAGTAATACCCGCAACAGTACACTGGGAGACGCGCTTAATAGCCGGAAGCTTCATTATCTCCGAATTTCTTCTGGCTGTTTCACCCTGGAGTGAAAACGCTAATACTACAACGGTAGAGCTGCTGAGACTCGTGTTTCTATTGTCCTGCTTGATGGTCGCCGGCCTGTTAGGTACGGTTGTGAAAGCTTACCGAACGAATAGCTGATACAACACAGTTTTGAAAGCACATCGATCCAACACAGCAGTTGAGTATTGGAATCAACTCTCGCGCATGTAGACTTCCTTCCTGCGCATTTGTTCCTGCGTTGCCTCCAACTCCTCCAAATTTTGTCTGAGTTCTTCCTCCTGGGCGCGCATCTGCTCTGTTTGTATCCTCATTTGCTCCATGATGAGCTTATTCTTCTCAGAGGTCTGGGCTCCCGAAATTGCTGACGCGATAAACTCGCCCGCCTTCTCAAGGAATGCAACCTGATAAGGCTCAAAAACATTGAAGTTCGCCAGCTCAAGAATAGCATGCGTTACATCGTTGTGTTTGAGTGGAACGATAATCAGACATTTCGGTGATGCCTGTCCCAGGCCTGAAGTTATGGAGAGATAGTTAGCTGGAATTGTCTTCAGCAGAACCGTCTGACCTTCAAGGTACGTCTGACCGACGAGCCCCTGTCCTATTTGAATAGTCTTGTCCACGAATTTCTTACGATCAAATGCGTAACAAGCGCTTAGTTGAAGGAATGCGTTACCAGTTTCATCTTCTTCATGAACAAATAAGCTGCCCTGCTGAGAGCCTGTGTATTTGATAAGGTAGGTAAGCGCTTGCAAAGTGAGTTCCTTCAATTCATGTTGGTGTTTTCTGATGATCTGAGAAAACTCTGAAAGCCCTTCTGTCGCCCATAATTCCTTGCGATCGTCATCTTTTACCTTCTTCATCTCGTCACGCATGAATAAAAGGCGGCCAGCTAAAGTATTCTTATTTAGTTCCGGATCGGTTGACTCAATTCCCGCCCAGTTTGCTTCGTAATTCCCCCTCGACATTTCGCTCACGAAATCTGCAGCCTTCTTCAAGTCATCAATGGAACGCCCCAGTATTTCATGTGCGTCAGACTTTACTTTCTGACCGTCATGGAACAAGTAAGCTCTGTTATTTTCCAATACGTTTGCAAGCAGCGACGCCCTTTCTTTCTCGTCTTTGATAAGCGTTAATACGACGAATATCAAAGTAGGAATACCGATCAAAATCAGGAGCGTCTGCACGACAACATTTCGAACGACAGCCTTTTCATAAGATGCCTGCGCCTGTGTGTTGACAGAAGTTTCAAAGTCATTCACATCCTTAGAGAAAGGATTGAATACCTCCCAGAAATATCTTCCTACATCCTTTTTAAGCAGCACAAAATACTGGTCATCTTCTTTGGCATCAAGATGTACCACCATCTCGGCATACATGTCTGTATACTTATCCAGTCCTTCTTTTACCTGACTGTAATATTTCGGTTCCGGATATCCCTGAAGTACAAACATGCTGTCGAGGCGATGGAAGATTTCGCGATTTCTGTCACGCGCCATTTTCACCGTCCAGAATAAATAGTCAGGCGTACGGATCAAAGCGTATCCCCGCGAACTAATATCCATCAGCTGGATATTCTGATATGTCCGCTCGACTTCCTTAAGAACATAGTTCGATTGCTCCTTTAGTATCAGGGCGTTGCTCATTACACTTTTGTTGTACCACGACAGGGAAGCGCTGAAGATTATCAGGACGGCAACCACGCCAATCGCGATACGCACAAGGTTCTTAGCAATAAATTCTTTCATGACTTCATCAAACCTGTAAACATTAAAAAATGGTGTAGCGAAAAGGAAGCTACCACGGACCAGTGCTATAGCAGACTATTCCATGTAGCACAAATCTCGAAATAAAAAAAGGGCAATTTCGGGCAAATTAGTGCGATCCAAACGATTGTAAGAAACTTCCCAGAAAGTGTACAAAAAGAGCAGGAACATGCCTGATCATGGTCTCCGTGCTATATTGTGGCTGCCTAAAGTAAGGCTTTACGCACCCGGGTACCCAGGTTTAGCTATGAAAAGAACAGGTAAGATTAACACAGAGGCGATTACAACATTCTACCCAACGAGCAAAAAGCATTGGAGGCAATGGTTGCAAAAGAACCATCGCGACAAAGGGGCCGTTTGGATGGAATGCTATAAGAAAAGCGCTAGTATGCCGACCGTTGTATGGAGCGATGCCGTAGACGAAGCGCTTTGTTTTGGATGGATCGACAGTACGCGAAAATCCGTAGACAAAGACAAGTTCATTCAGTACTTCTGCAAGCGCAAGCCCGGCAGCGGGTGGTCAAGGATAAACAAAGAGAAGGTCGAACGCCTGATCAGTGAAGGACGTATGACTGCCGCAGGACTCCAATGTATCGAGGACGCAAAGAAAAACGGATCGTGGACTACTCTGGATCGCATTGAAAAACTAGAACTTCCAGCGGAGCTAAAAGCGGCTTTCAAAAAGGATCCAAAAGCGAAAGCCTACTACACGAGTCTAAGCAAAAGTGTTCGAAAAATCATCCTACATTGGATCACACTTGCCAGGCGGCCCGAAACGCGTCACAAACGAATCGTTGAATTTACCACTTCGGCAAATGAGGGTGTACTTCCCAAACAATTCAGATAGTTACCTGCATTTAGCCATCTATTAAAGAACTGCCGGACTTCGCAGACTCCAAAGGTAGTTGGTGACCACTGCGATAATGACGATTATACGCTATGAAATGGATTACAAGAGAGCGACCGAAAATTGATCGCATCGCATGTCCCTGGCTCATCAGGCGATTCGTTGATCCTGAGGCACAGTTTATCTATGTACCGTTTGATCAGGTCATTGAACAGGCCAAGGCACTGGAAGCAATCCCGTATGATATTCCCGGCGTGGAATACACACACTATGGTGACGAATGCACTTTTGATTATATTATAAGAAAACACTGCATAGAGGATAAGGCAATTCAAACCCTTGCGTTGATTGTGAGAGGTGCCGACACAGATAGGCATGACGTTGCGGCTCAGGCGTCCGGCCTTTGGGCTATATCAGCAGGAATCGCTCACAACATTAAAGATGACTACGAATTGCTGGATCAGGGTATGGTAATCTATGATGGTCTCTATACCTGGGCCAAACTACTGCAAAACGAAAGACATACTCAAAACCCATTCGAAAACCTGCTCCTCGATGTTTATAAAAGATTTCTGACTGATAAGGGCAAAAAGATTCCCGACTGGGCGAAGGAACTCAAGGAGATTATACAGGATCAGATCGACACAAACCTGACTTTAAGCCTCAAGGAAATCTCTCTAAGTTTGAATGTTCACCCTACATATCTGTCACGTGAATTCTCAAAATACTTCGACAATCTGAGCTTTGGTGACTATATCAGAAAACTGAGAATCGACAAGGCACTGGAGCTGTTGAAAGATTCCAGGTATTCGCTTGCTGAGATTTCATATCTCACCGGGTTCTCCGACCAAAGTCACTTTACCAGAACATTCCGAAAACACACCGGCAAGAGCCCTGCGTCGTATCGAAAGGAATTAAATAAAAAATAAAGACCGTCTCTTTATCCTGGAGAAGCGTCATTAAGTTCCCACAAACACACTGGATTTCAGGATGTTGTAGGCGGATTAATATTCATGGTTGTTCCCCTGCCCCTGCTGCTCCAGCAATAATCATGACCATCACTTTGTACTTCAAAGTACTTTTGCATATCTTCGAACCGTCGTCGACGCATAGGTACAATGACGATCCAATTGGGTCGGAAGGGATTCTATTTTACAGTTACAACCAAATCTTATGAACAAAGTGCAAACAGTAACCAGCCCTGCTGGCATCATCTTCAATATCATCAGCGTATTCTTTGGAATTTTGGCTCTTGCTATCGGCATAGTAAACACCTTCTGGGGAAATGACCCTGGCTTCGGAATATTCATTATCATTTTATCATGTGCGTTTTTTCCTCCGATCACGGCTATCGTGCAGGAGAAGATTGGCCGCCGTATACCCGGCTATCTGAAAGTGCTCCTCGCGCTTTTCATTTTGTGGGCCTCATTGGGAGTTGGAGAACTATTCGACAAAATCGGAATGATGATCATTGATCTAAGAGAATAGCAACAACATTTGTTGCTCGTTACGAGTCTTCAGGCAGCGACTGATCAGCCTCTCCGTTCTCGTACATTCTTCGTAAATTTATTCTGCTCATCATGCAGCATTAAATTCTTGAAGAATGAAACTTGTACTGCTATTCACTATCACGGCAATGATGCTTTCTTTTCCTTCAACAGCTCAGGACAACAAACAGATTGTTCGATTGGCCAAACTCGGTATCGACCCGGCTAAACTTGAACAATACAATGCGTTTCTGAAAGAAGAAATTGAGACGTCGCTAAAGGTTGAACCCGGTGTAATAACGCTATTTGCCATGGCGGACAAGAAGGATCCAACCAAAATCACCATTCTTGAGATCTATGAAAGTGATGATGCTTATAAAAAGCACATTCAAACTCCTCACTTCATTAAATACAAGAACGGTACTAAAGAAATGGTGCTTTCGTTGGAGCTGATCGAACAGCAACCCCTGATACCCGGCATGAAACTGAAGTAGGACGCTACGTCCCTATGTACTCTTCGAGATAGCGGCGTGTTTTGCTCGTACTGAATGGCAATATAGTTCTGGCAACCATCTTCAGATAATGCAGCGCTTGCTCGTCCTCCGGCTCTTTGCGAAACGATACAACCGCTTCCGAAATCCAAAACCTGGCAGTTAGGCTGATGGACGAAACGAGATAGGCAACCTCATCCTTGTTCGCCGTCAGCAATCGCTTGCCAACCAACGCCTGTATATTCCTGCTCCAGGTGTCAGATCGTTCCGCCTGAGTCTTACTGTATCGTTTTGCTATCAGCGGATTCCGCTGCATGATATGTACGAAACTCAGCATGAGACACCGATACTTCAAATGATTGTTAAACACCTTACTCAGCATGTCAAAAAAAAGAGGCATTGTCATGTCTTCAACCGGTACAATTACCCTGGAGTTCTCCTCTGCTAACTGAAGGGAGATCCGATTCACAAGGTCATCTTTCGTAGGAAAATAATAGTTAAGGTTCCCTATTCTGATCCCAAGGGCTGTCGCGAGTTCACGCATACCTACATATTCAATTCCACTTTCATTAAACATTTTTAAGGCAGTCTCAACGATCCGGTCTTCCAGCGGTAAATTACTTTTCATAAATATTTGGGCATTGCCCTAACTTTTGAAATCGATCTCCGTTAATTAGGGCATTGCCCAAATATCCTAAATAAACACGAAAAAAAAACATGCTCCGGTCCATCTTCTTAGGTGCGTCTGCTGCAACTGCCGCAGGACTCCTTTTTGTCAATCTGTACAACTCGATCGTCGATGCACCCAACTGGGGCGCCGATATTCCCCACTCTATTGAGGCTGCGCGCACCTACTTTACAGTCGCTAATCCTGGTAGTTTCTTTCGGGTATTTTCACCCTTCAATCAGGTACTCGCCCTCGTTGCCGTGATCATATCATGGAAAAATAACCGCTATATTGCTTTAAGCGCGCTTGCATTTGCCGTGCTCGGCGACATTTTAACCTTCGGATATTTCTACCCCCGCAACGAAATCATGTTTCTAGCGCCAATTGACAACAATGCAATCACTAATGCGTGGCAAGAATGGTCAAGAATGAACTGGGTTCGCAGCCTTATTTGTCTCGCTAACTCTGTGGCAGCGTTTACTCTTCTGATCTCCACTTCTAAAAAATCTGCGTCATGAGATACACCTATCCACACACAATAGACAATGGCCACGGCGAGGAGATCACCTTTGTCCGATTTATTCCAAGCGAAGAAGGTGGAACCCTCGAAATTGAAAACAAAGTCAAACCCGGAGCGGGGCCTCCTATGCATGTGCACCATCTTCAGGATGAAAGTCTCACTGTCGTACAGGGTCAAATAGCCGGACAGGTATTCGGTGAGAAGCCAACCTTTCACGGGCCCGGTGAGACGATCACATTCAACAGAGGCGTCGCTCATCGCTTCTGGAATGCCGGTAATGATATGCTGATATGCAGGGGCTTTGTTAGTCCTGCTCACAACATGGAGTACTTCCTCACGGAAATCTTTTGGTCGACAAAGAACAACACCACTCCGCGTCCGCAGTTCTTTGATGGAGCGTATTTACAAACCCGATACAAAACTGAATTCGACCTCGTGGAAATCCCTGGTTTTGTTCGGAAGGTTATTTTTCCGGTTGTCGCATTTGCTGGAACGCTCACCGGTCGCCATCGGCGTTTTGTTGGTGCACCAGATCCGATCAGATAAACAACGACGGACTGAAGCTGCCTGATCAACAACTTCAGTCCGTAAATGTATTCGACAGGAAACTGCTGTGCCACTCAATACATGCGGCAATGATCAATTCCTGGCTTCCGTTGAATTCGATTGGTTGATGCGATGAGATACGTTCGTCATGTTCATCTCCCAGGTCTTGCCATTGTCTTCGGAAAACGCCTGGCTCCAGACTGGATTATTCGGATCAGTCTTGTCCCACTTGAACATCACCAGTATTTTCTTTCCCTGGAATACGTCTTTACAGTAGAACGTGCCAACGTCACCTTCAAACGAACCCACCACGGGCGGATCCAGACGCCCAATATTGCTATCAACCCAATAAAGACTCCATAGACGGGTATTGGGATCGAATAGCCTGATCGTAAGGCCCTCGTATGGGGAATTGCCAGTAGTATTGTACGAAGTCTTATATAGATCAATATTAGCCTGACCGTTGAGTACGGGCCCCCAGTTTTGATCCGATGACTTGTACTCAATCCATTCCGTGCAACCGTTCAGCCTGCACTTCAACCTTCTGTTATCCATGGTCCATTCACCGGCGAGAAAATCAAAGTCGCGCTTGGATGAGTTCGCCGAAGCGGTAACAACGAGTTCTCCCTTGCTGTCCAGGCGTGCATTGACCATCTTAAAGTTCTTTTCAATTTGAGCGTCGGCTACATTCAGTGCAAACGCAAAGGCAAAAACAATTGACAACATGTGTGTTTTCATATGCATGAGTGATTATCTGCAGGTGAAATTAGACTAACTTTGCCCCCATCAACAGGTGCATATTTGATGAAATTAATAGGTGCAGATTATGATACCTCCCATCCGCCAGGGTAACGGACCACGCTATCGACAGATCTACGAATACTACAAATCGGCGATTCTAGAGCAACGTTTAACTTCAGGGACAAAGCTCCCCTCCTACAGATGGTTGGCCAGGCAGATCGGTGTTTCAAATAACACGGTTCTTCAGGCATATGATCAATTGATAGCCGAAGGTTACCTGAAAAACGAACCGAGGAAAGGTCTGTACATAAACAAGATCGAAATCAAGAAATGGCAATGGCCTCGTCCGGTAAGTCTGCCAAAAACAGAGAGTCCCAGGCGCAGAATGTCTTTCAGTGCCTCTGTTCACCTGGTTGACCAAATAAACTTTCCCATACGACAATGGAGGAGATGCAGCAATCTGGCACTGGATAACATTAGCTATCAATACGAGGAACACGAACGCAATGATCCGCTTAAAGAAGAGTTGTTAAAATATCTGTACAAATACAGAGGCGTAACAGCCGTACATGATCAACTTATCGTCGGGTCAGGCACAAGCTCGCTTCTCTTCTGGCTGGCCTTTGTTTTGCGTAAACGCTGTTCAAAGCTCTTGTTCGAGGAGCCTGGATATACACGTGTAAGAAAACTCTTCGAAGAATTTGACTATAACATAACTTCTATCTCTGTTGGACCCCTTGGTGTGGACGTAGAGGCGTTAAAAAAACAACGTGCCGACCTGCTTTATCTTACACCTTCCCATCAGTATCCAACTGGTGTAGCTTTACCGGTAAGTCATCGGCTGCAGGTTCTTGACTGGGCAAAAAGAACGTCCGCATTTATAATCGAGGATGATTTTGACTGCGAGTTCAGATATAAGACTAAACTGATGCCGTCACTACAAGCGTTGGATGCATCAGGCAATGTTATCTATGTAGGAACATTCTCGAGCGCGCTGATGCCATCATTACGGGTGGCATACATGGTTTTGCCTCTGTCGTTGATCGATTTAACGATGCCATTCAGATATCTCACCAACACTGTGCCTTTCGTAACCCGCAAAACGTTAGCGCTATTTATGGAAGGTGGATACTGGGAAAGTAATCTCAGACGAATGAACAAAATCTATCGGGTAAAGTATGAAGCGTGTATTCAGGCTTTGCGCAAACTGCCGTCGGACAAGATACGTTTCAATAACAACCCATCTGGTCTTAACATCTTCCTGACACTTCACACTTCAACCAGTGAGGCGGAAATCGTAAGGAGAGCAACGGATCAGGGCATACCCATTACGCCGGCGAGTCAATTCTATTCAGGACGCTCAAAGCGCAGAAAAAGCCCCGAGATTCTATTTGAGTTTGGCAGCATTCCCGGAGCTGAAATTCAAAGCATCATTAACAAGCTTTACGACGCATGGTTCAATCAGTGAATTGCCTGGCAGGCAGCAATGTATTTGCCGGGGCAGCAACGTGGATGCATCAGCAACATGAATTGTGATACGTTCACATCAGCAGGTCAACCAGCCGACTCGTTAAACTTTTTCCATGCGGAGTCCGCCCGCGCTAACAGTTTTGAGTCACCGATTTTTTCCACATACCTTGTAAAATCTGAGGAAGGCCCTTTCCAGCGAAGCTCATCAACATCAGCAAACAACGGTGCATCTATACGTAACGTCGCCAGCTTCTTGAACAGCAGTGCGTTGTTACGTTGCTTACCCAACACCTTTTCGGGAAATGCTTCAATAGAGCCATATTCATTTACCAAACGTGCAGCACCAGTCTTACCTATGCCCGCAATACCAGGATAACCATCCGCACTGTCTCCCACTAATGCGAGATAGTCTGGAATAGCATGGGGATCGACACCGAACTTCTTTCTTATGGCATTGGCATCCCGGATAATCTTAGCCCTGCGATCAATTTGAACTACCCGGTCGCCCACCACACATTGTGCAAGGTCCTTGTCAGGTGTCCAGATACAAACTTTTAGAACGCGCGAGTCACCAGCCGCAAGATGTGCTGCCGAAGCAAGTCCGTCATCTGCCTCTAGATCTGTCATCGGCCATACAACGATGCCCATAGACGCAAGAGCCTGCTCCAACGGATGAAACTGCGCCCAGAGTATGCGATCAATACCAGCTCCGGTTTTATAGTAGGCCCAAAGATCGTTTCTGAACGACTCGATAATGTGATCAGTTGCAACACCTATATGCGTCGCACCGTCCTCAATCATTTTCAACACATCATGGAGCACACCAGCCACAGCACCATACGGCTTATCTTTTCCTTTGTTGAAACTTCTCAATCCATAAAAATGACGGAAGAGTTCATAAGTTCCGTCGATCAGATGCACCATCATGGCAATTATCTTTTGAGCTTTGAAGTTTCCTTCACCACAACGCCGAAGCCTTGCCTTACGTGATCAGGTGCCTTCGCTAATAATTCCCTAAACTTATCGCTTTTTAGATCTTCACCATTCTTCCAAAGTAAAGTAGCCACTTGCGAAACGACTGATTCGTCGTGAGACTTGAGTTTTGAAAACAGTCCAGCCAAACTGCTGGTATTTTGTTTTAACAATCCTGCTGCTATTGTACCTGCACTCTCACGGCGGCCATTTCCATTTCCGTCGACCCATACGGCTCCCGTTCCTGCGTAAACTCTGGGTGTCCATTCAATGGATGCTGGCTGATACGGCTTGGCAATGGGCCAGAATGGGGTGTCACCTACTTTGCCCTCTGCGATAGCTGCAAAGAATACGTCATGAGGCGGCAGGTCAATATCCCAGGAGAAGGCTTGTGCTATCGGTGCCCCGGGATTTACAAGTATCCTCTCCTCTCTGATCTTTGAGCCATTCATATACAGACTAACGACTTCCGCTCGCGACCAGGACGGTCCCAATACATCCAATCTCACAGTAACGCGCTTCGTTGCTTTAGCCAACTCACCGGGGCCGTATTTCTGATTGATGAAGATCTTCACCAAAAGTCCACAACTAACCAATACTTCACCTTTACCCATCGCGCGCATAGCCGATTCGATATCAATGTTGCCCGGATCATCGTCCTTTACCTTTACGTACGTTCTGCCCTGCCCCACGATGAATCGATTCACATCGTGAGAATCACTACTCCCGACCGGAGTCAGGTTGACACCTCCGTTCAGCATACCAAACCAATCATCGAACAGGACCATGTAGTTGCTTTGCTGAGATCCTGAATTGATGACTTCCATGGCTGTCGCCGGTAGTTTCCATCCATCCCTATCCACACCAACGACCGACAAATGGCGTGACGGATCAAAAGGTCGAAAATTGTCATGATCGTCACGCGCATGATTTAATATCACAATATTACCGGGAGCAACAGAAGTGATCGCCTTTCCAACATCGCTCCAGTTCTTTCCACGATAGTCAATCAAAGGATCAGTAATAGAAACATCCAGTACGTTGAAGTGACCTACTATAGTTGTAACCTCGTCGCCGACAACAGGTGTTAACTTTACAGCAGGACAGTCCTGCACGACTGAGTCAACTACTGGTTTGACGCCGACATAGATATTGTGATCTGTCATGACAGGTAATTCGATCCCTTCACCTGCAAGGGTGAGGACCCGCTCGCGAAGATTTGCGTCTCCATGCTTCGAATACGTGAAGGTATGAACGTGTGTATCGGCAGCCACCAAACCATCGGTATCTACCTCTCTACGAACAACAAATTGATGTTTGACATGATCACCAGCTTTCAATGTCAGTATTATTGAATCAACACCATATTCAAATCCACGTGTACCAAACATAGTATACGTTCCGGGAGGAATGCGAATCGGCACTGCATCGGCTTCATACAAACATCCAGGTCTGGCTGCCACATTCTTATTGCTCCCAACTACAAATTGCTGGAGACTCCTTTTGTCATTGATTATTGTAATCCGTCCAGGGACGAGTGTGCCGAGTTCGTCGACAATAGTAAGGTCCACAGCTGCTGTCATCAGATTATCCAAAGCTCCGCGGTGTATGGCAATTCCACTCACAAGAATGTCATCCGGCACTTTCTCCTCCGAACGGATAGTGAGTACGTTATCAGTAGTTTTCAGCAGAGTTGCCGGGATTCGAAAATATGTTGTTGTCTTCTTTTCATCCTGAATCAATGTACCAATACCCGTACCGTTAACCAGTACCTTCCATTGCAGCTTTACGTCGTATTGTGTTAGCTCCAGTGTCTGATCAATGGCTTCTGATTCAACAGCAAAATTCAAGGTCAACTCTGAATCTGCCTTTTCAGCAAATTCTGTCCATTCACGTGAACCGGTATTTCGGATGTGACGCATTTCCGACAGCAGCACACTTTTCTGACCATACACGATGTCCGGTTGCATGAATACCAGTGCGAAGAACAAAAACATGCCTGGCAAGCTAAAAGTCTTCATTTCACTTTGGCAGTTGACGTGATAATTAATCTATCGCCCTATACTTCGGCAAAGGACGGCGAATTGAGTAAAGATAGTGAAGGCCATACGATAAGCGGACTAGTCCGGCTCTCTTTCTATATCGGTCGGAGGCCATGCCACCACCCACGACCGCTGCACACCAAAAACATTTCCGGATTGAGGTCATCAATTGAGTTCGATGGCCAAATACAGAAAGCAATCCACCAGCCCAGGAGAAATATCAGGAGTTTAAACATTGCTAAACAGCTATTGATATAGATCTCAATAAGCAGTTATTCTTTATATTGATTCACAAACCA
Organism: Chryseolinea sp.; assembly: GCA_049840655.1. Lineage (GTDB taxonomy): Bacteria > Bacteroidota > Bacteroidia > Cytophagales > Cyclobacteriaceae > Chryseolinea. Next base: position 122,255 of record JASGJX010000016.1, on the reverse strand, counting down.
CTCCACTGTGAAATACTTCCTATGCGCACTCGCGCTCATCCTATTCTCCTGTCGTGAAAAACATAGTGCGGACAAAGTATTCATCGGCAAGACGTGGACTGGCGACGAAAATCAGCCCTGGAGTGAAGGCATTGCCATTGTCGCTGACACCATAGCCTACGTTGGCAAGGCATCTGATCTTGAAAACTGGATTACCGAAAAAACAAAGGTCGTCAGACTTACCGGCACCCAGCTTATCGTTCCGGGGTTCATCGATACACACACGCATTTTATTGATGGCGGTCTTGCGTTATCCTCGGTGCAGCTTCGCGACGCAAAAACCAAAGAAGAGTTTATCAGGAGAATCGCAGCCTTTGCCAAAACGTTAAAGCCTGGCGAGTGGATCACCTCCGGCGATTGGGATCATGAGAACTGGGGTGGCGAACTACCGTCCCGCGAATGGATCGATTCAGTGACCCGCGACAATCCCGTTTGGATTAACCGCCTCGACGGACATATGTGTTTGGCCAACACCGCTGCTCTGCAAAAAGCCAAAATCGAAAATAATGTGAAGGATGTAGCCGGTGGAAGTATTGTGCGCACGAAAGACCACCGACTTACCGGGATTTTTAAAGACAATGCGATGGACCTTATTTATGCTGTGGTACCTCCGCCTTCGCCGGAGCAGGCAGATAAAGCCCTGTATGCGGCTATGGACTACGTTGCAGCGCGCGGTGTCACATCGGTTCACAACATGAGCGGCTACAATGACGTATTTGAACGCGCTCATGCTGCTGGCAAATTAAAGACACGAATCTACGCCGGAATGCTGCTCAAGGACTGGCGTATTGTTCAGGCGAAACTATCGAAGGATGGTCACGGCGACAATTGGCTGCGGATTGGAAACGTAAAGGAGTTTGTTGACGGCTCTCTGGGTTCACATACTGCCGCTTTTTTCAAACCCTTTAATGACACCCCGACGGATTCCGGCTTCTTTCTGATCGACGAAGCACTATTGTATCAAAGAATAAAATCTGCAGACAGCGCAGGATTACAGTTGATGGTGCACGCAATAGGCGATCGTGCTATTCATACATTGCTGAATATTTTTGAGCGGGTTGCAAAAGAGAATGGTGATCGCGACCGCCGGTTTAGAATCGAACACGCGCAACACATTCGCCCCGATGACTTCGTGCGATTTAACGATCTGTCGGTGATTCCCAGCATGCAACCTTATCATGCCATTGACGACGGACGATGGGCTGATCGCGTCATTGGAAGCGAACGTTCAAAGTCAACGTATGCCTTCCGCTCCTTGCTGGATGCAAATGCCAGGCTTGCTTTCGGCAGCGACTGGTTCGTCGCACCAGCAACACCACTCGAAGGGATCTACGCGGCCGCTACGCGAAGAACCCTCGATGGCAAAAATCCAACGGGCTGGGTACCGGAACAAAAGATCTCTGTGGAAGAGGCCCTGATCTGTTACACACGTAACGCAGCTTTCTCGTCCTTCGAAGAAAAAGTTAAGGGCACTCTTGAACGGGGAAAACTCGCAGACTTCGTCGTACTCGATCGCGATATTACGTCAATCGCTCCTGAGGATATCTGGAATGTAAAGGTGCTTCTTACCAATACGGGTGACAAAGTGGCCTATCGGGATAGCACCTTTTCGTATTAATACACAAACTTCTGTTCATCCGCGACTTCCATGATGTGCTCCATCTTCCCATGTCTGAAGTCAGCATAAAGTTGCCTGATCTCATCTGCTGAGTCTGCGATGAAGGGTCCATGACTTACGATTTCGTGTTTCTGTGGCAGGCCGCCATATAAAACGAACTGTGCACCCTGGTCGCCGGCTGATACTTTTAATTCGCTCGCAGTTGCTTCATCATGCAAATCAAGCCATGCTACTTCATCTGTCAGGACATCGCCTTCATCACCGATTTTGATATCTCCCTTGATGACGTATAAAAAGGTATTAAAGTTTGTCGGAAGCACTTCGTCTAGCGAAGCGCCCGGTGCTAGTGTAATACTAGCAATGATTACCGGTGTGTAGTTTTTAATTGGAGAATTCAGTCCTGCGAATGCTCCGCTGTACAATTTCACGGTCGCTCCATTGGCCGTCCTCGTGGGTGCATTAGCTCCACTCAGTCTTTGTACACGCGGCTCGGCGTGCCTGTCTTTCTTAGGAAGATTGAGCCAAAGCTGCAACAAACGAAACTTCTCCTTTTTTGTGATCACTTCGGTATGGACCACACCTTTCCCTGCCAGTCATCATTTCAAAATCACCGGCCTTCATTGCATCAGGACCATCACCCAGCGTACCCTCCAGCAGCAAGGTTACGGTTTCGAAACCAGCGTGTGGATGCGGGCCCCCTCCAGGAACATCATCCTTTTTGTCCAGCATATCGTCCATGAGGATGATAAATGGATCGCTGTCTGCATATTCAGATTGTATCACCGGGCGTGCAACGTGCCCGTTACCTAAAAAGCCCGGATGTGACGGAGGTGCATATACCCAGGCTGCCTTTCTCTTTATTGTCATATAGATGAATTTAATGGTTGTTAAACATCCTTTCCATCCTACAACGCAAAAGTGTTCAATTTGGCTCACCAAAAATGACCCTGGTTTCCTCGAGGAAACCGATCACAAATGACAAAGTTTTCTTTTCGGGCGCTTGTGTCGCGTCCCGTGGCATGGTCGGTCCGACGCCGGAAAGCTCAGAAGGCCGAAGGAGATGTACTTAACTCTCAGTAGCTCGCTATAAACGTTCTGATGAGCGTAATCATCCCATGTGGGAAAATGCCCATCCACAGAAGTGTAAGTGTAAGGGCAGTCATCGTAACTCCGCTTACTGCATAGAAATAAGGATGCAGTTCCGTGGTCGTGTCAGTCGCGCCTTCGGACTGCTTTTCGAACATCACGGCAATCAGTTTGATATAGTAGTACAACCCGATAGCACTGTTCAAAACTAACATCACCACGAGCAGCCAATGGTTCGTATTCACCCCCGCAGCAAGTATATAAAACTTGCCAACAAAGCCAGCCGTAAGTGGTATGCCGGCGAGAGATAGCAGCATGGTGGTGAAAACCGCAGCTGTCCACGGTCGTTTCCAGAATAGTCCTCTGTAATCGTCGATCAATTCCGCATCGCGGTCTTTGTCAGACAAGCCGGCAACAATACCGAACGCGCTTGTCGTCGTGATGAAATAAGCCACGAGGTAAAAGCTCACCGCCTCAACTCCAAGCTTTCCTCCGGCAAGAAACGCGACAAGGAGATAACCGATGTGAGAGATAGATGAATACGCGAGGATACGTTTTACATTCGTCTGCTGCAGCGCCAGGAAGTTTCCGGTAAACATCGACGCAATTGCTACCACGGTGAAGATGGTGATGATCGAATCGTGATGTCCGTTCACCTGGGTAAAGAAGCGCACGAGCAGAGCAACCATCCCTCCTTTCGAAACCGTAGCAATAAAGGCAGTGACCGGGGCCGGTGCTCCTTCGTAAACATCAGCCGTCCACATGTGAAAGGGTACAACACCCAGTTTGAAGCCTATGCCAACGATCATCATACCAATCCCCAGTAAAAGCATAAGCGGCATAACAGGATGGCTGGATAAAAATTCAGCAATGGCGCCGAACTCCATTGATCCTACGACTGTATAGACGAGTGCCATGCCAAACAACAGGAACGCTGATGAAAAGGCCGCCAGGATCAGATACTTAATACCAGCTTCATCCGACCGTTCGCGCTTTCGCAGATAGGCAATCATCGAATAAAGCGAAACACTCAAAATCTCCAGGCCGAGAAAAACGGATACAAAGTGTTTACTGATCACCAGCACAACGGAACCGAGCGTCGCCAGTATAAGAAGAATGTAGTATTCCTCCTTTCGTTCCTCCCGCTGTTCAAAATAAGCGTACGATAGCATGGTTACTGCCAACGCGATGGCGAGGATGAGCGCAACGTTGAACGTTCCGAATCCGTCGAAGACGAAAAGAGGTTCGATCCAATTCGTAGTCTTGGCGCTGACGTTAAGCACATAAAACAAATCCGCCAGCAGCGACACCGTCGTGATTACATAAATTACCTTATGGTTTCGCTTTACGGCGATCGAAAACAGAATGAGAATAGAAGCGCTGGTCAGAATAAACAGCGGAACTACATGAAGAAAGTCAGCGTAAGTCATGTTCACCTCCTTGCTTTAATGTTGCGCTCGGCGCGTCGGAATTGATTATGGGAAGACCCTTGAGTATCGTTACCATCGCCGCGCGTGATGTATCCAGTACAAATTGTGGCATCAGTCCCAGCAATATGATCAGGACGACCATGGGTATCATAATAAGCTTCTCACGTGCGGACAGGTCCGGCAACTTCGCTTCGTCGATGCTCGTCTTCGGCCCATAGAATACCCGTTGCATGATTCTCAGTGAATAGATTGTTGCACCCACAACGCCAATAGCTCCCAGTACTGTCATTGCCCTGTTAGCCTGCCATGACCCAATCAATGTGAGAAACTCTGCGACAAAGTTTCCGAGTCCAGGCAATCCCAACGACGCCATTACAAATACGAGAGTAATACCTCCCAGCTTAGGCATACTCTGCCAGAAGCCGCCCATCTGACTAACATCACGTGTATGAATCCGCTCTGACAATAAACCTGCTATAAGAAACAACGCCCCCGTGCTGATACCATGTGTAATCATCTGCATCACCACTCCCTGAAGCGCAAGCTCATTAAAGGCGAAGGCCCCCAGCATAACAAAACCCATGTGACTTACACTTGTATAGGCAACGAGCCGCTTCAGGTCTGTTTGAGCAAAAGCGAGAATGGCACCATAAAGGATACCCAACACACCAAGGGCCATTGCCCAGGGAGCAATCTCATGCGAAGCTTCGGGGAACAGCGGAATTACAAATCGAAGTATTCCGTATGCGCCGGTCTTTAACAGCAAACCAGCCAATATCACGCTGCCCGCTGTTGGCGCCTGTGAGTGTGCATCAGGCAGCCAGGTGTGAAACGGTACCACGGGTAGCTTGACAGCGAATGCCACAAGAAAACCAAGCATGATCCACCTTGATGTCTCCAGATTCATTGGAGTACCCAGCAGCAAACGATAGTCGTAAGTGTACTGACCAGTAGCCGCACCGTGAACAAAATACAAGGCAAGGATCGACAACAGCATCAGCAAACCACTCGCCTGCGTATAGATAAAGAACTTGAAGGCAGCGTAACGTTTGTTCTCATGTCCCCAGATGCCAATGAGGAAATACATGGGGATGATCATCACTTCCCAGAAAAAGTACAACAGAAACGTATCCATCGTGAGGAATACGCCGCAGATGCCTGCCAGTACCCATAACAAATTAAAATGAAAGAATCCTACTCTGTCCTGTATCTCCTTCCATGAAATAAGTACAGCTGTCACGCCAAGGAAAAAACTTAACATGAGCATCAGCAGACTTAAGCCATCGAGAGCTAGGCTAAAATTGATGCCAAATTCCGGTATCCACGACACAGAATAGGTTATCATCCAGCCATCGGCACCCAGGGTAAAGGAGCTGCTCCGGTATTGCCACCACAGCGCTACTGTAACTACCAGTCCCGTCAGCATAGTTAACAGCGCCACGTAACGCGGAAGATCTTTGCCAGAGAGTTGAGAAATCCAGGCGAGTAATCCTCCACCCATCAATACAACTATTATCCAAAGGAGTATCATAAGTGGAGTTGTTTAAGTATTGATCAGCATTGAAATAGTAACCACCATGATCGTTCCGATCACAATGCCCATCATGTACCATCGCATGATGCCACTTTGCGTCCACGCGAACAGACGATGAAAGTAATTGGTGATCGCTACCATGCCGTCCGACAAACGGTCGGCAACATCGTTCTTGTTGATGGTCGCTATGCCCACGAATGGTCGGACAAACAAAGCGTTATACACAGCATCAAATCCCCAGCCTGCAAGCCACCACCGTCTAAGCCCGCTGAAATATGTTTTCACCGGAGGAAGAAGATGTGGTTGCTGAATGTAAAAGAGATAGGCAATGTATATCCCGCCAAATGTGAATAGTGCTGCGCCGAGTTGAACGATCCATTCGTCATGCACAAGGGACTCGTTCATGACCACAGCTGGTAGTACAGGTTTAAGATAGTCGGTGAACAATTGAACATGCCCCAACGTATGCGGGAGCTCAATGAAACCACCAACTGTTGACAACGCGGCCAGGATGATCAGCGGCAAAAGCATAGCAGGTCCTGCATGGTGAGCCGGGTGAGTCTTTTCTTCACCCCAGAATGCCACGAAGACCATTCTGAACGTATAGATTGCCGTTATGAATGCGCCGAGAAGAGCTGCGGTGAAAAGCCATCCATTGCCCTTCTCACCTGCCAGAGCAAGCCACAGGATCTGATCCTTGCTATAGAAGCCCGCCGTCACCAACGGTATGGCTGCCAGCGAAGCGGAGCCAATGAGAAAAGTCCAGTAGACAGTTGGCATACTTCGTCGTAGTCCCCCCATGCGGAAGATGTCGTGTTCGTGATGAAGCAACGCGATAACTGTTCCTGCTCCCAGGAAGAGCAATGCTTTGAAGAATGCATGGATCATGAAATGAAATATTGCAGCAGACCACGCGCCGACTCCAAGCGCCAGAAACATGTATCCTATTTGACTGATGGTGGAGTACGCTAATATTCGCTTGAGATCATATTGCATCATAGCGCTGCATCCAGCGAGCAACAACGTAAGTGCTCCGACCGTTGCAACAGCTCCCTGGGCGGCAGGTGCCAGCTCAAAAATAACGTGGGTTCTTGCGATGATATATACGCCAGCCGTAACCATGGTCGCAGCATGGATAAGCGCACTAACTGGTGATGGTCCGGCCATTGCATCCGGCAACCATGTCTGCAGCGGAAGCTGTGCTGATTTCCCAACTGCTCCACCCAATAACAGGAATGCAATGATAACTACCGTCTCGGAACCAATGGGAAATGCCTCAGGAGCCCTTGACGATATTTCTCTGAAGTCGAGCGTTCCGAGGTTCTGGAATAACATGAACAATCCGATAGCCAGCGCAGTGTCTCCAACGCGCGTCAGTATAAATGCCTTCCGTGCCGCAAAACCATTCTTTTCCTCCCGATACCAGAAACCGATCAGCAGGTAGCTGCAAAGTCCCACACCCTCCCAACCGAGATACATAACGACCAGGTTACCCGCCAGCACCAGCATCAGCATCGAGCCGACAAACAGATTCATGAAAATGAAGAATCGCGCGAATCCCTCATCATCTTTCATAAACTCCGATGAATAAATATGAATGAGGAACCCAACAAAAGTGATTACAAAGATGAACACCAATGAAAGAACATCCAGAGAAAGGGTTACTCCAACATCAAGTCCACCGACACTCATCCAGCTCCAGAGTGTTTGCTGGAAGTATGGCTGACCCGATGAAAGGAAATCAATTCCAACGACGGCCGTAACCAGCGCTGACAGTCCAATGCTTCCCGCACCTATCAGCGGAACCTGTTTGCGAGAGATCATGGACCCAACCAGGATGAGAAGACATGCGCCGACATACGGCAGAATGGGTATTAGCCAAAGTAACTCCATAATCTGAATCATTAATGTTTTACGATTTGCGTCGGGCGAACCATGAGGTCCCGACACCTTATCCTCTCATCGTATTTGCTGCGTCACTGTCGAGCGTTTTCAATTGATGATAAATCTGTAATATCAACGCCAGCCCTACCGAAACTTCCGCTGCCGCCATAGTCAGTATGAAGATGAACATTACCTGTCCATCGGCCTGCACCCAGCGGGCTCCGGCCGTAATGAATGCCAGTCCTGCCGCATTGAGCATGATCTCAACTGAGATCAGCATGAAGATGATGTTGCGCCTGATCAATACGCTGATTAACCCCAGCATAAATAATATGCCTGCGAGTATGAGTCCTGCTTCTACGGGTATTGGTTTCATGCGTTAGTGTTTATAATTAGTTAATCGATTGAAGACCAATTCTCATCGGCCCTTCAATAGCATCTATACACGATTTACCGTTCCTGAACTTCAAGGAATCTGTGTACCACTTTCTTCTTCTGTCGCCCCAGGTGATAGGCACCCACAATACCCGACATCAGAAGAATACCACTTAGTTCAACGCCGATCACATACGGTCCATACAAACTCAGACCTACAGCCTTGGCGTCAAGGGCAGGTTGATCGATAGCACCTGTGTCGGTCGTAGAAATGATATAGATCAATTCAGCCAGGAGAATCAGCGACAGCGCCGCGGGACCAATCAGCAACTTTCGGGATAGCCACTGTCGCTCCTGGTCGACCGACTCCTGTTTCAGGTTGAGCATCATAATCACGAAGATGATCAACACTACTATAGCCCCCGCATACACGATGACCTCAAGTGCGGCCATGAATGGTGCGCCCAAAACATGAAACACTATGGCAATCGCCAGGAATGAGATGACGAGGTACAGGAGGGCATGAATCATGTTGTAACGCGTGATCACCATGATGGTGGCCATCACCGCTACCGACCCGGCTATATAAAACGTTACCATTGCTAAGGCATTAAACTTTTCACATCTACCGGCTCCGATTCATTTATCGCTTCTCCTTTGTCCTTGCCCTGAATCGCTAATCCTGCAACCTTGTAGTAGTTATATCCAGGATACTTACCAGGGCCATCAATAAGAAGCTCATGCTTCTCGTAAACAAGATTCTGTCGTGCGTATTCACCCATTTCAAAATCGGGAATGAGCTGAATAGCAAGTGTGGGGCACGCTTCCTCGCAGAATCCGCAAAAGATGCATCGCGAGAAGTTGATCCTGAAGAAATCAGGATATCTCCTGCCGTGTTCATCCTCTGTAGCCTGAAGCGATATACAATCCACCGGACATGCAGCTGCGCAGAGATAACATCCAACGCATCGTTCGCCCATGTCAGGATCGCGCGTCAGCACTATGCGCCCTCGCCATCGCGTGGGAAGCTTTGCTTTTTCCTCCGGATACTGGATGGTTTCGCGCTTGTGAAACATGTGGAGAAATGTCAGCCACATACTTCGAATGATACTGAACATAATCGCTTAGGTTAAGATTTCATATACAGAATGATACCTGCTGTTGCCAACAAATTGACAAGTGTCAATGGAAAGAGGACTTTCCAACCGTATTCCATGAGTTGATCATAACGCGGACGTGGCAATGACGCCCGCAGCAGAATGAAGAACATGATGAAAGCAAACATCTTAATGAGGAACCACACCACGGGTGGCAGAAACGCGGGACCAATCCAACCGCCGAAGTAAAGGCACGTAATGACAGACGAAATGAGCATGATCCCCAGATATTCGCCGACGAAGAACATTCCGAACTTCATCCCGGAATACTCAGAGTGAAAACCGGCGATCAACTCACTTTCTGCTTCGGGGATATCAAATGGTAACCGATGTGTCTCAGCAATGCCGGCAATGAGGAAGATGACGAAACCGACAAACTGCGGAACGATGAACCACAAGTCCTTTTGAGCTTCAACGATCGTGTGCAGGCTGAACGAACCTGCCTGCAATACAACACCCATGATAGCCAATCCCATGAATACTTCGTATGAGATCATCTGCGCGGCGCCACGCATCGCACCCAGCAGAGAATACTTATTGTTCGAGGCCCATCCTCCAAGAATGATACTATAAGCTCCCATCGACGACATCGCCAAAAAGAACAATATTCCGATGTTCAGGTCAGCAACGATAACGCCAGGCGAAAAGGGAATCACTACAAAACTGAGCAGCACGGTGACTACTACTATCGCAGGAGCAATCACAAACACAAACCGGTCTGCGAATGGAGGTGTCCAGTCTTCCTTGAAGAACAGCTTGAGTGTATCAGCAAGCACGACTAGCAATCCAAATGGTCCAGCGCGATTTGGTCCATATCGATCCTGCCAGAGTGCGAGCATTCTTCTTTCCAGCCATATGAGTCCCGGCGCGATGAGCAATGCTCCTCCTAATACGCCGAATACTATCCAGATATGAGGTGTGAGATTCATCTTACGTTCATTGGTTGTTCTTTGAATTGATGTTCACCGTGACAACTTCCGCCATATGATGCTCTTTTACGAGCGCCCATGATGGCAGATCGACATATGGAATACCATCCAAACCTTCCGGCAATACCGCGACTCCCTTTTGAAGTGTGGCACTGAATTTCAACGGCAGTGAATACGTTCGACCTGCAACTTCAAAGGAAAGCAGCTCGCCTTCGCGTATGTCCATCTCAACCCTGGAAGCCTCCGATATCAAAAGGTAAGCCTTGGGAATCCGTTCCTGCAGAACGGCCGAACGTGCGCTCAGTTCATCAGATCCGAATATGTGGTGCGCAGGCAGCAGCCATAGACGATCATTCATCGGTTTAAATGCTTCAGGAATATCAGTGAAGAATTTCGGTGAGTCATTTGAACAATGGATGAGCCGAATGCCGGGATCTCCACCTGACAACGGTCCCCCTACCTCCTGCTGATACTTATTGACCGACTGCACAGAGTTCCATCCGGGTGACCAGAAAAACGGAATCATGCTGGAAGGCGGAACGCCACGATAACCTTCCATGGTGTATGAAAGTCCAGAATCGTTGTCCTCCGGTGGCTTCGGTTCAGAAACGTTGATGTTCGCCTGCATAGCCGTGCGTCCACTATAACGATGAGGTTCGCGTGGTATCCGCTGACCTGCAATTCTGAAATCGGCAGAAGGCGACGCCTTATCGACACCGATAAGGAATGGCTCTTCTTCCGCAAGAGCCTTCGTGAGATCTTCAAAGTTCTTCCATTTCATCAGCCTCGGATGACTGGCAAGATCTCCGATATTGAGGATCGAACGCCAGCTTTCCTGAATATCGTTGCCGGACTCGAATACCTGAAAGAAGCGTTGCGCACGGCCTTCGTTGTTAACCATCGTGCCATCGGATTCTGCAAATGTTCCTGCAGGTACAACGACAGATGCTTTTTGAACTGTTGCGTTGGGCAGGCAATCAAATACAATCACTTGCTTGCACTGCGAAAGGATCTTATCAGCGAGTTCTTTCCGGCTATGGCGATACAGATCATTCTCCATAATGATTACCGTGTCAGCATGCCCGTTTCGCACAGCATCAAACGCAGAGTCGAGGCGGCGGCCACCCATCAGAGCAAGTCCCATTGAATTACACTCAGCGAAAGTGAATGCCAATCGCGCATGGCTATTCTTTTTGTGAAGCGCCCACGCGATGTTTGCGGCTGCCTTCATGACCGACTGGTTAGCCAAGGATGTTCCGGAAATGATGACGGGGCGATCTGCCCGGAGCAACGCGACCGCTATGCGCTCGACCATTTCGCGCGTCTCATTGTCAAGACCCTGAACTTCAGGAACGGCTTCTTCCATCAGATGAGCAATCGCCTGTCCGAATCGTCCAAGATCATCCGGTGCTCCCCGGTATATTGCCGATGCTGCGTCATCAAGTTTCGTAGGTTCCAGCGTTGCTATGAAAATAGCTCCGGTCTTATCCTGAATAACTTCGCGGACTGCTGCATCATTCCACGACGGTACGCCTATCTTGTTTATTGAAGGCAAAAACGACTGCTTGCCCGCCTGACGAACAGCCAGCGCCAGTCGCGGTGCTGTGTTTGTAAGATCTTCTCCCAATACTAATACAGCATCGGCATGCTCGACATCCTTGATCGTTGCTGCTTCAACAGATCCATCTTTCAGGATCCGGATGGCAAATTCTGTAAGCCTGTGTTCTTCGTCGGAAACGCCATGGTAAAAGTTATCTTTACCGACCAGTGTCTTCAAAGCAAAGTTCGATTGCAGCGACGCCCTTGGTGATCCTATTCCAATAACCTTCTTACCGGGAGCACACAGACGTGCAATTTCTTCCAGTGCATGTTGCCGGTCAGTCTCCTTATCTCCCACCCGCGCCTTTCGAATCCGATCCGGCGCGCTCACATGCTGATATCCGTACCTCCCTCTGTCGCAGATGAAGTATCCATTCACTTCTCCGTGATAACGATTCATGATAACCCTGAGCTCACCATAACGCTCGCCGGCAATCGTGTTGCAACCCAGACTGCAGTGATGGCAAACGGATGGCGCCATCGTGAGGTCCCACTTGCGCGTGTAGTGTTCCTTGAGTGTCTTATCCGTGAACACACCCGTAGGACACACTTCTGTAAGGTTGCCACTGAACTCATTCTCCAGTACGCCTTCTTCGGAACGACCAAAGTATACGTTACCGCGTGAGGCAAACACGTCCAGGTCCTTTCCACCAGCTGTATCCTTATAAAAACGAACGCAACGGTAGCACTGGATACAACGGTTCATCTCGTGATTGACGAACGGCCCCAGATACTGGTTCTGATGCGTGCGCTTCTTGTATTGAAACCTTCTGTAGTTGTGACCGGTCATTACCGTCATATCCTGAAGGTGACACGACCCGCCTTCATCGCATACAGCGCAATCGTGCGGGTGGTTAGTCATCAGCCATTCGATAACATGCTCACGGAACTCCTTAGCTTCCGGATCAACGATTGATATTCGTTGTTTGTCCGTAACGGGCTCCATACACGACATGATCAATCGTCCTTTCTTATCGTCGGCATCCTTGTATACTTTTACTGCACACTGACGGCATGCACCGACTGACCCCAGTGCAGGATGCCAGCAAAAGTACGGCAGATCAAAACCCAGGGTCAGACAGGTCTCAAGCATATTGCGGCCCGAGGGAACTTCGTAAGCTTTGTTGTCGATGAAAATGGTAGCCATGCTAAGCGTGTTCTAAGGTTGCAGGTATCGCGTGATATGGACAGCGATGTTCATGTATGTGTTGATCAAAATCAGCCTTGAAATATTTAAGCGCGCTCTGAAGCGGTTCCATGGCGCCCGGCGCCAAAGCGCAGAACGTGTTGCCCGGTCCGAGATAACGCGTGTGCATATGAAGAAGGTCAATGTCTTTCTCCTTGCCCCTGCCATCTTCAATGCTTTGTAATATTTTCTCAACCCAGGGAAGTCCTTCACGACACGGCGTGCAAAAGCCGCATGACTCCTGAGCAAAGAAGTGTTCCAGGTTCTTTACAAATCCGACCGGGCAGGTGTGGTCGTCGAGAACAACCAGTGTTCCTGTACCGAGACGGCTACCCGCAGCAGCCACGCCCGCGTAGTCCATGCGGACGTCAAGATGTTCCTCAACGAGAAAGTCTGTTGATGCTCCACCGGGCAACGCTCCCTTAAAACGCAATCCATCCTGCATTCCTCCGGCATACTCTTCAATGAGCTCGCGCATGGTTACACCCATGGGTAACTCCCATGCGCCGGGACGCTTCACCTTACCGCTTACGCCATAGAGTTTTGTTCCCGAGTCCTCTGTGCGACTTAATCGCTTGAACCAATCCGATCCTTTGTTGACGATATGCGGAATGTTGCAAAGCGTTTCCACATTGTTGACGATCGTTGGTCTTCCAAACAATCCACTGATCTGCGGGAATGGTGGCTTCGCACGTGGCGTAGCCCTTTTACCTTCCAGTGAATTGAGCAGCGCAGTTTCTTCACCACACATGTAGCGACCAACGCCGGTGTGGAGATGCATATCCAGATCAAAGCCTGACTTCAGAATATTCTTACCGAGATACCCTGCATCATAAGCCTCATGTATTGCCTTTTCAATAGCATGTGCCGCTACCTTATATGCCCATCGCAGAAATACGAACGACTCACTCGCCTGAATAGCAAAGGCAGCGAGTATCATTCCTTCAATAAGTTGATGAGGTGTGCTCTCCAGCAGGATGCGATCCTTAAATGTACCAGGTTCCATCTCATCGGCATTTGCGATGAGATACTTCGGCTTCGGCGCGTCGAGCGGAACAAAGCTCCACTTCAATGCTGTGAGAAAACCAGCACCACCTCGCCCTCTGAGATTTGAATCCTTAACAACGGCCTGAACATCCTTTGGAACTATTCCGCCTAACACTTTTCTAAGGGCCTGATATCCTCCAACGGCCTCATATTCTTTCAATGAAAGCGGTTTGCCGTCAGGACGGATGTGTTCGGTAAGCGGTTTCTCCATGACAGTACTCATTTCGTTTTATTCGTATATGCCCAGTATCTCACCAAGCTGTTCAGCAGTAACGTTCTTATACAGATCATTGTCGATCATTAATGCCGGCGCACCATCGCAGCATCCGAGACAACAGTTCGGTAATAAAGTGAAGCGCGAATCCTTTGTCGTCTCACCGAATGTGATATTCAGTCTCTCGTGCAGCGCCTTAACCAGATTTTCATATCCCATTACCCAACAGCTAATGCTGTCGCAGACGAGAATTACATGCCGCCCGACTGGTCTTCTAAACAACAGATTGTAAAATGTTGCCACCGAGTCCAGTTCTTCTGCACTCATTTGCATATGACTGGCAACATCGCGAAGCGTCTCATCCGATATCCAGCGCCTCCGTTGCTGAACTATCTTGAGCGCCTCTATTCCGGCTGCCTTTCGAACTGGTACAAGACCGATGGCTTTGTCGATTTCCGTTATTTCGTCTGCTGTAAGCATATCAATTCAGTTTACTTTCAGTCTATCGGTCGATGTCAGCCAGCACATAATCCATGGCACCCAGTATACTGAGCAGGTCAGATACAGTGTAGCCCTTGCTGATGTACGGGATCATCTGCATATGGGCGAATGATGGCGTCCGGATGTGCATGCGATATGGCGACGTGTTACCATCGCTGATCGCATAGTAACTATTAGCACCCTTTGTCGCTTCAATGCAACTCATCGCCTCACCCGAAGGGATAACAGGTCCCCAGCTCACATTCAGAAAATGTGTGATCAGTGTTTCAATGTCCTGGAGAGTGAAGTTCTTGACGGGGGGAGTGGCGAGGGGGTGGCTGGACTTGTAGGGTCCGGAGGGCATATTCTTCAAACACTGGTCGATGATGCGCAGGCTCTGGCGCATCTCTTCGACACGAACCAGCGCACGATCATAACAGTCTCCATTGCTTGCTGTTGGGATTTCAAAGTCAAACTTTTCGTAACCTGAATACGGGCGCTTCTTACGGAAGTCCCAGTCGAATCCGCAGGCCCTCAGTCCAGGTCCGGTTACTCCCCACTCTATTGCTTCCTGTAATGTGAAGATGCCAATTCCAACGGTTCTTGCTTTGAACAAACTGTTTTTCATAACCATGGCATCGTACTCACGAAGACGCTTCGGGAAGTAGTCAAGGAAATTCTGAACGAGTGTCTCCCATCCTTTCGGGAGATCCTGCGCAACACCTCCAATACGAAACCAGTTAGGATGCATGCGTCCGCCACACACTGCTTCTACTACATCGAAGATCTTTTCACGATCACTGAACATGTAGAACACAGGTGACAATTGACCTACGTCCTGCGCAAAGGTTCCGTACCATACAAGATGACTGGCAATGCGAAAGAACTCGCACATCATCACGCGAATCACCTGTGCTCTTTCAGGTACCTGAATGCCCGCGAGTTTTTCAACTGCCAGCAAATAGGCAAGGTTGTTATTCACACCACCGAGGTAGTCAACGCGGTCGGTATACGGTATGTAGGTATGCCATGATTGACGCTCCGCCATCTTCTCGGCACCGCGGTGGTGAAATCCTATGTCCGGAATCGCATCGACGATGTCTTCGCCATCGAGCTGAAGAACAATACGCAACACACCATGTGTTCCAGGGTGTTGAGGTCCGATGTTCAGGAACATAAAGTCGGAGTCATCGCTCTGACGCTGCAGGTTCCAGTCTTCAGGTTTAAACTGAAGCAAGGCCTGCTCGAAGTCAACCTTATCGTCGTACAGGCGGAAGGGTCCCATCTCTGTAGCGCGGGCAGGGTGTTCTTTTCTCAGCGGATGACCTTGCCACGACTGCGGCATAAGGATACGCCTCAGATGCGGATGCCCTTCGAACTCGATACCGAACATGTCGTACACCTCGCGCTCATACCAGTTAGCATTCGCCCAGAAGGAAGTTATACTCGGCGCAACGGGGTGGTCATGCGCAAGCGCTACCTTGATGCGAAGGAAGCTGTTCCGGTCAAACGAGAACAGATGGTAGACGAGTGTAAAATACGGGGAGGGGTAATCGCGATCTTTTTTGCGGGTCCGCTCATCGATAGCGGTAAGATCATACAAAAGGATGAAGGGCTGGGCTATCTCTTTCTTCAGATAGTACAGCACATTTTTCAATTTTTCTAACGGCAGCCACAGGGTGAGCATTTCATCCTGCGTAGGCTGTTCGATGATATCTAAATCACCGAATTTCAGCTTCAGCTGTTCCGTTAGACGCATGTCGGTTTCCATACGACGTCTGAACTTTGTTGTTCAGTTATTCAATCGTTAATCAGTTCTCGGGCATCAATCGCTCATACTCGCTTTTATGGTTTGTCCTTAACTTCATTTACCTATTCGCAAAGGAATAAGACCGGTTAGATTTCATCGGGCGACCTGAATGTCGTCATCGCCTTTCTTGTTTCATATCGACGCTGCTTAACAGCTATTTTTTCCGTTTTAATTACACCCTGGTCACCAATGGTCCAGCTTAATGGACGTCGCTCCTTTCCTACTGATTCAGCCAGCAATGTGAGACCCTCCATAAATGCGTCAGGCCGCGGAGGGCAGCCTGGAACATAAACATCGACGGGAAGAAACTTGTCAACCCCTTGGACCACACTGTAGATATCGTACATGCCCCCAGAGTTCGCGCACGAACCCATTGAAATAACCCAACGTGGTTCCATCATCTGCTCGTGCAGCCTTTTAATGATTGGCGCCATCTTAATAAATACTGTACCGGCAATGATCATGACATCAGCTTCGCGCGGAGTACCTCGAATTACCTCTGCCCCGAAGCGGGCAACATCATATTTAGGTGTCATGCTCGTCGCCATTTCTACGAAACAGCACGACAAACCAAAGTGAAAAGGCCACATGGAATTCTTTCTGCCCCATGCCAGCAAATCCTGAACGGTGGTGAGCATGATACTTTTTTGTACCGTCTCCTGCAGGGAACTTGTTCCTCTCTCCGCTTCAGCAGGTGACTCAGGTTTTGTTAACCACCATTTCATGTGTTGAATAATTTATAGTGTTGATGATCGCGCGACGCACCGCTAAACTGACATTAAGATTCAAGTCTGTAATGCCTCCCAGTTGGGTCGTTAGCTGTTGCGTCACTGCATCATGCAGATTCTTTCTTGATCAATTTTTTATACGCCTTCAGGATCTTTCCGCCGTCAGGCCCGAAGTCAAGCGCACCATTTCTCCATTCATAGATGAGTACCACGACGAGCAGGATGATAAATATCAACACACCCGCATAGCCGTACCATCCAAGTTCCTTGAACGCAATTGCCCACGAAACGATGAAGATGGTTTCCACGTCGAAAATGACGAAGAGCATGGCAATCATGTAGAATTGAGATGAGAAACGAATGCGAGCCGAACCGTCGCTTGCGATTCCTCCTTCGTATGGTTCCTCGGTGGCGTGTTCTTTATGGCGTTGTCCAAGTATATAAGACAAGCCCAGCATTGCACCAACGAGCGACAACACGATCGCTCCATAGAGTAGCAATGGCCACAGGGGAACCGAATTTTCAATTGATGTATTCAAAACCTATCCGCCTCCAGCAGATAATTTTCAAAGTCACATTGACGACCCGATGAGTACGTTAGTTCTTTTTTCTTTAGATAGACTCGGAATGGTGTCCGGTAATGTAGTGCTCGAGGTCTTCGATGATGTACCGTTGTTCCTCGATAATGAATTTCACCACGTCGCCAATGGAAATGATTCCAATAAGATCGCCATGATCTACGACTGGCAGGTGACGAATAAATCTATTCGTCATCAGCTGCATGCAATCGTCCATGCAATCTTCTGGTGAAACGGTGACTGGATTCTCCGTCATGATCTCTCCGATCATGGTATCCTTTGAGGTTTTTCCCTTGAGAATAACCTTTCGGGCGTAATCGCGCTCTGTAAAGATGCCGACAAACTTTCCCTGTTCGCTTACAAGCAATGAACCAATATTCTTTTCTACCATCAGTTCCAATGCTTGATAAACTGTGGTGGCCGGCTGGACAGAAAAGGTGCCTGGACCTTTAATCTGTAAGATGTCTCTTACTTTTCCCATGGCCTTTGTGATGAAGTAGTGAAATGAAGATAATGTGTGAAAAAAGTAAAAACAACTTTTTCATATAATTTAAAACGATTGCATCATCGCATCGCGTTTGTTAGTACTCTATAGTAAAAGGTCTGCACACAACTTCGTTTCAACATCTTTCTCCACCGTGTCCGCAATCTCCGATTCTCCATAATTGACATCAAAAACAAAGTTTTTTGTACTGTTTGAAAGCAGTCACAACAACTACGCATCACGTTGCGATTTACCGTTCAGTGTTCTTACAGTTTGAGATGTGACAGCTTTTCATAAACTTAAAATGCTTTTGAAAAACTGATGACACTCGACTCCACGCAATGCCGCACAACGGCTTCCCTATTTAATCTTTGTTCCTTTTGCATCCTGATCTTCGCCGCCGGCTGCAGTAAATCAAATCAACAGGGAGGACGATCTCCACTCGACTCGGCACTCGCCTCTTTTCAATTACCCGAGGGATTTAGAATAGAAGTACTCGCAGCAGAGCCGCTCGTTGGCGACCCCGTTGATATGGAGATCGATGAAGACGGCAGGCTCTATGTTGTTGAGATGCCAGGCTATCCATTAGACAAAAGCGGTACGGGCACGGTTAAGCTGCTCATGGACAAAAACGGTGATGGACGGATGGACAGCAGCGTTGTTTTCGCCGATAATCTTGTATTGCCTAACAGCGTCATGCGATGGAAGAACGGAATTCTTGTAACCGATGCTCCATACGTGCTTTATTTTGAAGACACTGATGGAGATGGCAAGGCAGAGGTTCGTGATACTTTACTCACGGGGTTTGCACTTTCCAACCCTCAGCACAATTTAAATTCACCGTTGCTCGGACTCGACAACTGGATCTATCTTGCCCACGAGGGCGCAGTGTCTACAGATACTTATCAAAAAGAATTCGGCGACCCGGGAGCCGAGATATACTATTCACATCATCCACAATCACCACGTCTTGGTATAAACGCCAACGGCCGGTCTGTACGCTTTAAGCCCGATCAGTTGCTACTGGAAGAGACATCAGGCCGCACGCAGTTTGGTCACACATTCGACAAGTGGGGCCGGCATTTTCTCGTGGGCAATGCTAACCACATTTATTATGAAGCTATTGCAGCCGGTTATGTCCAGCGCAACAAGAATCTACCCATTTCGAATGTTTCAGAGTCTGTGTCCGATCATGGCGAAGCGGCTGAAGTATTTCCCATCACCGAAAATCCGCAACATCAGTTGCTCACCGACGTCGGAGTCATCACTTCCGCCTGCGGACTAATCAGTTATCTGGGTGGTGCATTTCCTTCCCCATATGATGAATCTGTTTCATTCGTGGCGGAACCGGTGAGTAATCTGGTTCACGTTGATAAACTTGCGTCGAAGGGATCATCATTTGTAGCCAGCCGCGTGATTGAACATAATGAATTCCTTGCATCGCGGGATGCAAAATTCCGACCGGTGAATCTGTATATCGGTCCGGACGGCGCGCTTTATGTCGTAGACTACTACAGGCAAATCATTGAACATCCCGAGTGGATGGGCGATGAAGTTGTCAAGTCTGGTGAGCTTTACAACGATAAGGATAGGGGTCGCATTTATCGCATCTCTGCAGACAACACATCGGCTTCCTCATGGACAAAAGGCATAAACATGAGTGATATGTCCTCTGCAGACTTACTAAGCAAGCTCTCGGACAAAAACATCTGGTGGAGAATGAATGCCCAGCGACTGCTGGTTGACCGGCGCGATTCGACGATTACCCGCGACCTACAAACTGTTGCCACTTCTTCTCCTTCATCTGCAGGACGCGTTCATGCATTGTGGACACTCGACGGATTGAACAGTCTGAAAGCCGCGATCATTTCAAAAGCACTGAAAGACCCCGAAGCAGGCGTCAGAGAAAATGCTATCCGACTGGCCGAGGTTAAGCTGCCCGGGGAAACAGACCTGTTGACTCCACTATTCTCACTCGCCAGTGATCCCGATCCCAGAGTTCGCTATCAGCTGTTATGTACCATCGGATTCGTCGACTCTGAAGAAGCCGGTCTCGTGCGCAAACAGATCTTGTTCCAGGATCTTAAAGATCCTTGGGTACAGGTAGCGGCGTTAACCGGTGCGGGAAACACAACGGACGGGCTGATTGACGAAGTAATCAAGAAGGCGGAAACTCATCCCGAAGATTATCGGTCTCTCATGGAGAAGCTGAGCGCCATTGTTGCCGATACAAATCCAAAGAAAGCGAGGGAACTGCTGGCCTTGGCGACTCAGATCAATAAATCCACGCCGCTGCATGAGGCGACGATACAAGCTGCTATCCTGAATGGAATGGCAGGAAGCCGTGCAGCAAAAAAAGGCAACGCGTTCATGCCACAATCAGCATTCATAAATGTGATATTTGATCATCCTTCTGCTGACGTTGGCAAAGCAGCTCTCCGGTACCTCAAGAACCTTTCACTCAAACGTGATGCAGACCTCACTGAATCCTTCCGTCGGGCCACCAGCCTGGCCGTTGACACCAAAAAGCCTGACTTGAAACGCGCACTGGCGATCGATTTCCTGGGCTTAATGAAATCAGAGCAACAGCAGGAAGTGTTTCTCAATCTGCTCTCTGCCGGACAACCGATGCCTGTTCAGCTTGCCGCATTAAGATCACTCAACGCCATTCCCGGAACAGCGGTATCACAGGCAATCATTTCCCGTTGGTCTGCTCTCACACCCGAAGTGCATGACGCCGCGATAGGAACATTTCTCGATGAAGATGAACGTATCGACTTACTGCTTCACGCACTCGAGGAAGATAAGATACCCGCTTCAGCGGTGGCCTGGCCGAGAAGAGTGGGACTCATGGCGCAATCCAATATTCCGCTTCGTGACCGGGCCAGAAAGCTCTTTACGGACAACGACGACGCAGCGCTGCGCAATAGCCTCTCCGATGTACTTGCTATCAAAGGCGATGCACTCCACGGACAGGAAGTGTATCAGCAGAACTGTGCACTTTGTCACCAGGTACGGGGACAACTCGGTATAAACGTTGGACCGGATCTGGGCACAGTTCACAACTGGTCACCAGAGGCCATCCTGTCCAACATTGTCAAACCGAATCAATCCATCTCGAGTGGCTTTGATTTATGCAGCGTAGAATTGCACGATGGAACAACGGCGCAGGGTATCATTGCCAGCGAGTCGCCGGGTGCGGTTACACTCCGGAACATTGGCAGCAATGACAGAACGATTAACCGAAGTGATATCAAATCATTAAAGACATTAAACATGTCGGTTATGCCCACAGACTTTGCCACAAAGATCGATCACAAACAAATGGCCGACCTGCTCGCGTTCCTGAAACAAAATCATTAATCAATAGAATCCTGATCCGGACTTAACCGGGCATCACAAGAACTTCAATTACTTTATGAACAAACTAACTTCATTGCTCGCCGCTCCTTCACTCCTGATTGTGGCTTGCCTTTCAGATGCAAATGCGCAAGACAAAACATTCGCCTGGCCCGAAGGGAAGCAGATGGCGCTGACTCTCACGTTCGACGATGGCAGATACAGCCAGGTTGAAGGTGGCACTGCGCTCCTCGACGAGTTCGGCATTAAAGCAACATTCTATGTTGTGCCGTCTGCCGTTGAACAGCGGCTCGAGGGCTGGAAGAAGGCAGTAGCCAGCGGGCATGAAATCGGAAATCATTCATTGAACCATCCATGTACCGGCAATTTTCCATGGGCACGGCAAAAAGCACTTGAGAACTACACGAGCAAACAAATGAAGGATGAACTTGTTGAGGCAAACAAAAAGATCCAACAACTCTTAGGCGTAACCGCTAAACAATTCGCCTATCCCTGCGGACAGAAGTTCGTTGGTCGTGGAAAAGACACCAAAAGCTATGTACCTACCGTTGCTGAACTATTTCAGTCAGGGCGCGGATGGCTGGATGAAGGGCCGAACGATCCTCAGTTCTGCGACTTTGCCCAGCTCACAGGAATGGAATCGGATGGCAAGGATTTTAATGAGATACTGGTGTTAATCAATCAGGCCAAATCAAACCATCAATGGCTTGTGCTGGCGGGACACGAAATGGCGGAAGGCGGAAATCAGACAACAAGGCTGTCCATGCTTAGACAACTCCTGGCCTATGCTAAGGACCCTGCAAATGGTATCTGGATCGCTCCCGTTGGCGAAGTCGCAAAATACCTCGAACAAAAGCGCACAATTGCCAAATGAAGAAGCAAAAGGGCGTTTCTTATGTTCGGTGCGATCAGCAACCAAACAAATCAACAGATCAACCAATCAACAAATCAACAAATAAAAAGAGGCTGCCTTTCGACAACCTCTTTAATCGTTGGAAAAATCGGCAGCGTCTGGTTGGCTACCTCAATTCATCAACGGCCTAGATCTTAACGGCTCCAACCTCCACCAAGTGATTGGTAGATATTGATCACCGCGTTCATTTGTCTCATACGTGTCTCAACCAATTCAAAGCGGGACTCGAGCGCATCACGCTGCGTCAACAACACTTCCATGTAGTCGGCTCTCGCTGACTTGAACAAGCCCGTCGAAATATTGATCGACTCTGTCAGAGCTTCCACTTGTTGTTGTCTCAACGTATAACTCTGTTGCAGGTTGCTGATATTCGACATCTGGTTAGCCACTTCAACATAAGCATTCAGGATGGAACGTTCGTAGTTATAAACGCTCTGCACCTGGCGTGCATTCGCTGAATTGTAATATGCTTTGATCGCATTCCTGTTTATTACCGGAGCAATCAACTCGCCTGCGGCCGAATAGATCAGCGACGCTGGTGACTTGAAGAAGAACTGCGTGTTAAATGCATTATATCCCACTCCTGCTGTAATACGCAGGTTAGGATAAAAATTGGCGCGCGCCGACTTCACATCCAGCTTCGATGCTTCGAGCTCCTGCTCCGCCCGACGAATGTCAGGACGATTCTGCAACAACTGCGAAGGGATACCTGCCTGAATAACCGGAGGTACGAGCAGAGCAAAGTCCTGTGCGGTCCGCTGCACCGGCTGCGGATAGCGACCAACCAGGAAGTTGATCCTGTTCTCCGTCTCCACAATACGCTGCTGGATATCGAACTGTGTGCTTCGGTTTTTGAGTACCTCAGCCTCAAACCTGCGCACAGCCAATTCGGTTACCTTCGCTGCCTGCTTCTCCAGTCTCACGATCTCAAGAGCGCTCGTCTGGATTTCGATGTTGCGTCTCAGGATGATCAATTGATTATCGAGAGCCATTAACTCGTAGTACGAACTCGCGATCTCAGCGACGAGGTGAGTAACCATGAAGTTCCTTCCTTCAACAGATGCGAGATAACGGTGAGCAGCCGCCTTCTTTGCATTGCGCAACTTCCTCCAGATATCTGCCTCCCATGAAACATTTGCCGCCAACATCAGATCGGGCAAAGGCTCGGGGAACGCTCTCTCGGGTGCAATTTCCAGATTCTCCTCTACGGCACCATTACGGGTATACTTACCCACTTTATCAACACCAGCTCCCGCGCCAATGCTGAGAAACGGAAGATACTCCCCTTTGCGCGCTTTCACTTCGTTGCGGGCGATCTCAATCTCCTGCGTTACGATATTATACTCCTGGTTGTTACGCAAAGCGGAGTCGATCAATGCCGTCAGGTTAGTATCCGTGAAGAACTCTTTCCAGTTCAGCTTAGCCGAGTTCACGCTGTCGCGAACGCCGGTGGCATATTGATCAGGTGTTGTTGTGCGTTCCTTCTTCGGCACAACGGTAGGGACACAGGCCGTCGCCAGCAGTAGCACACAACCTGTTAACGCTCTGTGCAAATTATTTCTTAACGTCATCTTCTTCGCTTTTAACGTCATTTTCTTCGCTTTCTTCGGCATCGGTCCAGTCGTCGATATGACGCACCAGATCTTCCGTCAATGAATCTTCTTCTTCATGCTTGATCAATCGGCGACCGTCCGCCAGGCTGCCAAATATGAAGTATAAACCAGGGATGATAATCACACCGAAGATAGTTCCGAATAACATACCTCCTAATGCAGAAGAACCAATCGTACGGTTACCAATAGCGCCGGCGCCCTTTGCAATGATCAATGGAATCAAACCAGCAACGAAGGCAAACGACGTCATCAGGATCGGACGAAAACGAACCCTTGCTCCTTCAATAGCCGCCTCTAAGATCGTATTACCATCCTGTCGCTTCTGCACGGCAAATTCCACAATCAGAACGGCGTTCTTTCCTAAGAGACCTACAAGCATGATCAGACCGATCTGGGCGTAGATGTTATTCTCGAGTCCCATCAACTTCAGCAACAGGAACGATCCAAATACCCCGACGGGAAGTGACAACACAACCGCTAGTGGAATGATGAAGCTTTCGTATTGCGCAGCAAGCACGAAGTAAACGAACAACAAAACTACCGCGAACACATAAATTGCCTCATTGCCTCTGATCGATTCATCGTACGACAGACCTTCGAATGCAATATCGTAGTCTTTAGGCAATGTATTTGCCGCCACCTCCCGTATCGCCTCGATAGCGTCGGCCGTTGTATAACCCTTCGCCGGGAGACCCTGAATAGCTGCCGAGTTATACAGGTTGAACCGGGTGATTTCGTTTGGTCCCTGACCCTTCTTCAGTTTCATGAACGATGAATACGGAACCATCTCGCCATGATCGTTCTTCACGAACATGTTGAGGATATCCGAGGGCAAACGTCTGAATTTCGGATCCGACTGCACATAAACTTTAAAGAACTGGTTGAACTTGATGAAGCCCTGCTCATAGGTACTACCAATCATGATGTTCAGGTTCTCCATCGCCCTTCCGATCGAAACACCCTTCTGCATAGCCAGGGAGTTGTCGATTTCGAGTTCGTACTGCGGATAGTTGGCAGCAAAGAATGTGAACAGACCGGTGAGTTCCTTGCGTTTACGAAGGGCGTCCATGAACTCTTTGTTCACCTTATCAAACTCCTGATAGTCGGTGTCGGTCGTCTTATCCAGCAAACGCATGGAGAAACCGCCGGAAGTACCGAAACCCGGAATCGCCGGAGGTTCGAAGAATTCTACGATAGCGCCGAGGCCTTTCGATTTTTCTTCAAGCTCTTCCATGATCTCCTTCACCGTGTGGTGACGTTCAGACCAGCTCTTGAGGTTGATCAAACAGGTACCGGCGTTGGAACCACGACCTTCAGTCATGATCTCATATCCTGCCAGTGATGATACTGATTCGACACCATCGATCTCCTCGCAGATCTTTTGCAGACGCTGCGAAACCTGGTTTGTCATTTCGAGCGTAGAACCGGGAGGTGTCTGAATGATAGCATAGATCGTTCCCTGATCTTCGTTTGGAATAAAGCCCGAAGGCACAATCTTGTTTTCGTACCAGATACCAACGCAGAACAACGCGAGTACCCCGAACGTTACCACTCTGCGACTCACAATATGTTTCAGCAAACCGACATACTTGCCGGTCATCTTTTCAAAACCAGCATTGAAGCTATCAAGAGCCTTGGATACAATATTCTTCTTTTTAGGATGATGCGAATGACCCTTCAGCAACATCGCGCAAAGAACCGGAGTAAGCGTAAGTGCAATCAATGCTGAAATCACAATGGCACTGGCCATTGTAATAGAGAACTGACGATAGAACGTTCCAACGGGACCCGTCATGAACGAGATCGGAACGAACACCGACACCATGACCATGGTGATCGCGATGATTGCGCCGCTGATTTCGCCAAGCACTTTACGCACGGCGGTATAAGGTGTGATATTCGGCTCCTCTTCCATCTTGGCGTGAACCGCTTCCACGACGACAATGGCATCGTCGACCACAATACCAATCGCCAACACAAGGGCGAAGAGTGTTACGAGGTTAATCGATAGCCCGAAGAACTGCATCACAAAGAATGCCCCCACCAGTGATACCGGTACAGCGAGGATCGGAATGAGCGTCGAACGCCAATCACCCAGGAACACAAATACTACGATCGCCACGAGGATGAAGGCATCACGCAGCGTTTCAATAACCTGCTCAATAGATGCATCGAGGAATTGTGATACGTCGTAGCTGATCTTATAGTCAATGCCGGGAGGAAAATTCTCTTTCATCTTTTCGAGTTTCTCCTTCACGTTTTCGATAACGTCGCTGGCATTACTTCCGTAGTTCTGCTTTAACACGATCGCCGCAGATGCACGACCATCGAGGTTAGAATAGATATCGAAGAACTCGCTGCCCAGCTCTACCGTTGCAATGTCGCGCAGGTGAATACTTTGTCCTTCCGAGTTCGCCCGAATGATGATGCCTTCGTATTCTTCAGCCTTGTTATAGCGACCTTTATAGGTAAGCACGTACTCCAAAGACTGTGCGGCAATACCGGAGCTTTGACCGATACGGCCAGGACGACCGATGATACTCTGTTCGGCAATGGCGTCCATCACTTCTTCTACGGAAATGCTATAGGCGCGCATACGCTCAGGGTTGAGCCATACCCGCATCGCATAACGACGGCTACCCAGGATCTGAGCTCTGGCCACACCCTTCGTACGCTGGATCTCGGGAATCATCTTCACCGTAGCATAGTTGAACAGGAACTTCTCGTCCATGCTCTTGTCTTTCGAATAGAGGTTGACGTACATCAACATACTCGGCTGAATTGGTGTGATGATAACACCTTCGCGTTGTACCAGAGGAGGTAACAGTGGCATTACCTGATCGACCCTGGTCTTCACGCGAATTACGGCATCGTTCGGGTCCGTCCCGGGCTCAAAAATGATACGAAGCGTAGCTTCACCTGCGCTGGTTGCATCGGTCGCGATGTAACGCATATCCTGAACCCCGTTAATGGCCTGCTCAAGTGTAATGAGCGTTGACTTCACCAATACGTCGGCACTGGAACCTGGATAAGCAATAAAGATATTGACCGTTGTAGGGGCAATATCCGGAAACTGAGATATCGGAAGTTTTTTGATAGCCAATATCCCAACAAAGACGATTACGACCGATATAATAATCGCAAATACCGGTCGGCGTATAAACTGACTAAACATGTTTGTCGGTGATTAGGATTTGGTTATTCGGCATATAAGTTCAAGTGGTTGAGCACGGAATCCGGTTTAACCATTCTGAAATCTATCTTTTCCGCCTCGCGCACCTGGCGCAAACCCTCCATCAAAATCTTGTCACCTTCGTTAAGACCGCTCTGAACAATAAAGATGTGTGGCAGTTCATCCGCGATAACTATCTCACGCGAACGCACCGTATTGTCCTTGTCTATCACGTAAACAAATTTCTTCTCGAGTACTTCGAACGTTGCTCTCTGAGGAATCAGAAGACCATTCTTGATGGTCTTTCTCACCTGAATATTTCCGGTCTCGCCATGACGAAGCAAACCCTCCGGGTTCGGGAATGTTGCGCGGTACTCAATGTTACCCGTTTCGTTATTAAAGTCGGCCTCGATAGTTTCAACTACACCTTCATAGGGAAACATTTGATGGTCGGCCATCACCAGCTGCACCTTCATCGGGCTGTCTTTCGCAGCCTTTGATTTGTAAGCAAGGTACTCGGCTTCAGGCACGTTGAAGTAGACCCACATCTTGCTGTTGTCCGACATTGTCGTGAGCAGGTCCCCCTCGTCTACCAAACTTCCAAGACGAACCTGGAAGTGGTCCATGATACCACTGAAAGGAGCCCGGATCTCTGTGAATCCAAGGTGAACTTCAGCAAGCGATTCTTCTGCTTTTGCTTTTTCGTACTTAGCCCTGGCCAGTGCAAGCTCATTGGGAGAAACCACGTTGCTGTCAGCAAGGGTTTTTGTATTCTGATATTCTATCTCCGCGAATTTTACTTCTGCCTGTGCCTTTTGAAGCTCAGCTTTATATAACATCGGCATAATCTGAAACATGGGCTGACCCTGCTTCACAAAATGACCTTCGTCTACGAATATGTGTTGTAAGTAACCACGCTCAAGCGCGCGCAGCTCAATATGCTGAATAGCGCGGATCTGACACACGTATTGCTTGATGGTAACCGTATCCTTCTTCAGAGGATTCGTAACAAGAAACTTAACTTCTTCTTCTTTTTCTTCTTTCTTAGATGCACAGCCTGTATACACAAGCAGCGCACAACATGTCATGAACATGAGAATTCCTCTCATAAACCTAAGGGTTAATTTTATGATGTATTTGGGATATTGGGGTAATTGATCGTTGAGATCAGGGTGGAAACCGACACATCTTGGGGATCGTATTAGCTTCCTTTAATCAGAGACCTGGTCTCCGAAGTGACGAAGAAGTTGCAGATCAGATCCTGAAGACCTGAAGAATCAGATACCGACTGGACGCCGGCAGATCGACTAAATCATGATAACGAACAGACGACCCGTGCAGGTCATCCTTATCGGACGATAATGAAAGAAATACGGAAGTAATGCAGGCTGGACCGAAACGTTGGAGTGAACGAAACTCATCCTCATCCTCCTCATTCTCGCGGCGCTCCAGCACGGGCACCTGAATAACATGGGTGGATTTTTCGCGGCCGAGCCATACGTGCGTGCACCAGGTCTGCTGGTCTTTCAATTGTACAACCGATGCAGTCCGGACCGGACACATCACCTCGGCACAGTCAGACAATTCGTTCGTCAATCCATGCGCATAGGCTGTCCGTAGCGTATATACGCTCGATACCAGCAAGCAGACAGAAAGGAAGTACTTGAGAAGTGTCTTCATCAATTAACCCATAAAACTACACCATGAATGCTTTCCACACAAATTCAGTTCCTTCAAAAACAGCAAGTTACTTACATGTGATACTTCAATAAATCTTTCAAACGATTGCCGGCGGAAACTAAAAACGATGGATTTATAGGAGTGACGCAAAAAATTGTCTCAACAGAACATCGCATACCTATTGTATCGCTCCGTGAATGCTGCGCTCAGTCGAAAACAGCATTGTTAACGTTTGCATTAAGTTTAAATCGATATCACAACTATCATTTTGCATTCCTGCGAGAGTCTTATGATCGCTCTTGAGATGATCATGATGGCAAAAAGTAACAGGATGCGGGTGAAAAATTTCAATGAATAATCCGGGCACGTTTGTTCTGCAGATCGAGGATCCGTCACGGCTTATGAATGCAATAAAATTCCACGGATCGAAGATCTCAGGGGATCGAAATGCGAACGCTCGTCACTACAGATCAAGCGTAGCTCACGACAGTTCTTAATTCAACTATTCGTGCAGGATCGAAGATGGTGAGGGATCTGAATCGCTTTTTCTTACAGATCGAAGACACTGATGGGATTCATTGCAATCGTTGTAGAACAAGATTGAGGGGGTTATCTATTGCCTGACGTCGACATTTCGCTCACGCAGCACTTTGACATATCTGCGAATTGTAGCCTCATCAGTAAGGGGGTTTCCGAAGATGTACAAGATCTTCAGGTTCTGCATCGAGAGAATATCCTCTCCTATTTCAACTATGTCGTTGTTATTGACATAAAGCTCCTGAATCGCCTGGCTTTTGAAAACCCACGCCGGAATTGTCGTGAGACGATTATACCCAACATCGAGCTTTACCAGCGGAAGCCTTGAAAGACTATCGCTTAAAACAGAAAGTTGATTGTCCTGGAGGTATAACGTCGACAGACCAGGGATTCTGGTCAGTTCGTTGGGAAGATTCGTCAGATCGTTATCCCAAAAAGACAGTACGTTAAGGGACTTCATTCTCTCAATGCCAGAAGGCACAGAGGTGATTTCATTGTGACTCAGATCAAGATTCATGATGGCCGAAAGTTTCAGGATAGTTTCCGGAACCTGCTTGAGTCGGTTATTATAAAGGTTTACAACCATCAATGCCGATCCGCCGATGTCCTTTTTAATAGTGGAGATCGAGTTGTATGACAAATTAAGGGAGGTCAGCTGACTGAATTTGCCAAGCGAGAATGGCATACTATGCATGCCATTGTGTGATAAATTGATACTCTTTACGTTGTTGTTTGCCTTCATCCGGCTATGGCGCAAATGATTGTAGCCGAGGTTGACATAGGCCAGGTGTGGAAGCCGGCCTAACAGTTTGGGAAGGGATCGGAGCTGATTGCCCGTCAGGTTAATTTCCTCCAGGGAATCGAATGCTGCCAACCCCTTGGGTATACGTCGGAGTTCATTGTAAGCGAGGTTGACCGTTTTAACAGAGCTCGTGTGAAGGTTGCGGATCTTCATCCGCCGCAGGCCGGATTTGGCAACTGTCAATACTTCCAGGTATTTGAGTTCGCCTAGCCATGGCGGTAGCTTATTGATGTGACATCCGCTGATGTCCAGTTCTCTGAGGTTTGTACACAGCCTCACCTTTTCAGGTAGTTCCTTTCCGTCAAGCAGGTACAGTCCAAGCTTCGTAATCGTATCGGGTCGGTTGGTGCGCTGGAGATCATCATAAAATGCATATGTACCGTACTGATACATGGGAATGAACTTGACAATGAGCTTCTCCCCTTTTACGTGCAGGGCATGATTATCCGACTTGATATCAGCCTTCAGGTTGTCGATGATCCGTTGCCTGATTGCCTCGTATTTGACAGAATCTCCGGGCGACCGGTAAATCCGTGTTCCAAATACCCGCTGACCACTAACGGTTGATGATAAGAGGCAAAAGAACAGCAGTGCGCATAAATTTCGGACGATCGTATTATGGTTTGCATCCATACAGGCGAGCTAACACAATTGATGATGCCGCATTCTCCGGACGCCGGAATGTTATCAGCGCACAATAAAATTAACTAATTATTTAGTTTTAAACACGTCCCTGGACTGTTTGTTTAATTACAACAGTCTGCTAGTTATGTCGCGTCTCTCGCCTGAGTCAAGCGTGATGAGTGTTGCGCGCTTCAGGGAATGAAAAGATCCCATGTCACTGTCGCTGTTGATGAGGATAGTGCCCACGAGGATCACATGCCTGCAATGGTAGGAAGTCTTAGCGACCAACTCCTGGATGCGGGCGTCGATGGCTTCATAAATTACTTCCGTGGCCTCGAACAATGGCAATTTTGCCCCTGCAATCCTTTCCTTTTTGGCGACGAGAATCTGTTCGATCGTGTTCATCTGGTAATCCAGTTCGGTGACATGACCGGGTGTAATCTGATTGTGCAATAGCCGGGCCGTTGCCGCTCCGGCCGCTCCACAGCAACCTGTGTTGTCTTTCTGTCCAAAACGATGAATCTCTCCCAGCGCTCCTGATTTGGTAATACCGATATGGGGTCCGTAATAGATGAGCACGGCACCATGATCGGGCACGTGACTGGCAAACGCTCCCATGCCTGTGAGACCGGTGAATGGAAATCCGTCAAGCCCACCCATCTTGAACGGACCGAGAAATTCCTGCGCGCGCACCGGATATTGTATGCTGTTCACATCGTCGCTGCAAATGCTGTCGGCCAGCATCACCTGCGATGGCTCAAGCATCAGATCTCCTTCTACGAAGTCAACCAATCGGTTCACGGCATCAATTGTAGTGACCGCGTTCGGGTACCACTGGCGGATAATCTTCAGTCTTTCGCTCTTCAGCATAACAAACTATTTAGTGAACGGGCCCACAGAACCCTTTGTTAAGTCTAATCTTTACTCCAGCAGCTTTACAGCACGATGTTATTTTTCGGAACAATAGGTTCCGGCAACTCGTCGTTCAGCATGTCTTTCATATCAATCTCTATCATCCGGCTGATCTGAGTAATAGGCACATCGTTGGCGCTTCCTTCAAAGGGATTCACAGAACTCTCTCCCACGGTGTCGAGCGTGTGAAACGCCCAGGTGACCATAGCCGAGAACGGAATGTTGAACCAAATCGTAAGCCCCTCCAGAAAGGTCGCATCGCCGAGTTTATCAAGTTCCTTCAGCATGGCAAACGGAACAGTGACGACAAAAAGGAACAGTAAATAGCTGGCAATGGAAGAGAAGTTTCTCGGATATGGAAAGTTTTTGATCCGTTCGGCTCTCCCCTGCCCATCGGTGAACCTTGTCAGCAACTGCTGCAGCTGCGTCCACTGAAAGTCATTGATGGTTCCCGCCCTGCGCAAAGACGCAAGGCCTGCCGACTGCATAGCAACCAGCTGGGTTGCACGGTTCTTCTTGCTGAGAATATAGCGCTGGTCCTCGTCTGACAAGTACATTTTCAGCTCATCTTCAAGCTTGTTCTTGCGTTCCGGAATCTCGTAGTGCCCCTTGAGATATTCTTTGTTGTTCGCGAGCTGCATGTTTTCCCAGGTACGCGGGTCCCTCAATTGAAATCTCAATGCAGTTAGCCAGGCAAAATGATATCCAAACATCCTCCGCACCGTGGTCAGGTCGCCCGACAAGGCATCGCGCAAGGTATACCCATAACTGCGACTGTCATTTACAATCGATCCGTAGATCTGACGCGCCTCCCACAGGCGCGAGTAGCTCGCGTTGTTCTTGAAGCCTACGATAAAGGCTACCGAGGTGCCGAGGATAGCAACGGGCGGCCAGGGCAACGCGATGAACGTCAATCCAAGGGCGTAGATCACCGTGGGAATCGTAGCGAGGATGAGCATCCAGTACAGATCTCTTCTCGTCCATTTGAGAAACTCGGCTGGGGTAAATCTTCTACCAGTATGCAAGCTATTGATCTATTTGTTGACTTGTTGATTTGTTGATTGGTCTGTCATCCAAGGGCCTGCCTTGAACTTAGTGTCGATGCTTAGCCTGTAAATCTAGCAATGAATGCGACAAAAAAAACGGAGGTGCTATGGGGAACAGTCTGACAGGAAAGTAAAAAAGCGAGTGAGTTTCGCCTTCGCTCCACGCACTCGCTCTGATTTTGTCGCCTTTGTTGTTGAATTCTAGAAAAGTTTCTCTTGTGGCGGTGTTCCCTTAGCCAGGCGAATGTAAACGGTCGTCTGACCGCGGTGGTGAGTTTGATGCTCAAATGCTTTTGCAATCACCATGGCCTTCGTCATTTCGAATCTGTCGAAGAGCTTGGTGGTTTCCGCGAGTTGTGCAGGAGTCATCGTTTTGATCGCGCTGATCGCAAAATCATAACCTGCCATTACCAGCTTAATAACATTGGCTTTTGATTTATCGGTCGCCTTTTCAGACTCACCGAATCCAACGGGACTCTTTTGTCCTGATGCCATAGCTACGAAGCCGTAGTTTGCATCCGTGAGGTGCAACATCTGTTCAGCAAAAGAGCGCATCTCCGGTGTAGGTTTCAACGCATAGCCTGCATCAGGCATGGCATCGAGGTATTCCTTCGTGTAGGCCTTTGCACGTTCCCAGTCCTTTACCATGTCTTCGATGGAGCACTGCGCATACATCGTATTCAGGGTGAAGGTGAGCGTTAGCGCGAGAAGCACGCGCGTGAGTGTTGTCGATTTCATTGGTGGATTATTTAGTTGGTTAGTTTTCGTATCATGTATCTCCTCAGTATTGCTTAAGGTCCGGATGACTCCAAAGTCCGCTCAAAACCCTCAGTGCTCCCTGGTACATCCGCGCCAATATCAGACTTTATTCAATATCATCGGCAAGGGCGACCAACCATTTCTTTAATTGAAGAGCGCCGCAGAACACTGGGCGAGTTGGTAAACAGTTGGTAAACACTTGGTGAAGAGTTGATAAAGACTTGGTAAGGTCTTGGTAAACACCAGGTGACGAGTTGGTAAAGAATTGGTAAGAAGTCTGGGCGGCCCTGGTAAACAGTTGGTAAAACGTCGCTGAACAGTTGGGTAACGGTAGCCTACCGCTTGCTAACCCACGGCCGACGACTAGGCAAAACGTTGCTGCCTTGTTGCTTTCTTGTTGCTTTCTACCTGCTTACAACGCTGTCAATAATTCGCGTTTGCGAATCGTCGTATTCTTGCGATGCAGCAATCGCTTAAGGTTTAAAGTGTTTAAATTACACAACCGTCAGTCACCACCATGAACGTCATTAAAGCCATTTTCAAGTATCTGTTTATCGGCATCGGAATCATCATCATTTCGTGCGTCATCTTTCTCCTCGTGTATTATCAGATGCGATACCAGAAGCCGGATATGCCATCAACGCAGATCAGCGGCGTACAGCCCGCCCGTGTTGCGTTATCGGAGGGTCCGCTTCTCGTTCCCGTTCCGAAGCAGGTTACATGGAATCAGGGACGCTTTCAGCTTCCTGAGCAAATCAAGGTTCAGGCACCTGGCAACGATACTCAGGCGATTCTCAACATGCTGAAGAACCGACTCCCCGGCACATCATCCATGGCATCCGGGGGGCACATCCGATTCCAGAAGAACGACCAACTTAAAGACCAGGGTTATCGTCTCACTGTACAGCCTGCGATCATCTCGATAGAGTACAAATCACTGGAGGGAGCCTTTCATGCACTCACAACGTTAAAACAACTCGTCACGAAAGATCTGAACGTACCGGCAGTTACGATAGCCGACGAGCCCGACCTCGCTGTACGCGGTGCAATGATCGACATCAGCCGCGGGAAGGTGCCTAAAGTTGAAACCGTGTACGAGCTGATCGACCTGCTTGCCGACCTTAAATACAATCAGCTGCAGCTCTATGTCGAAGGTTTTTCTTTTGGCTATCCATCATTCAAGCAGTACTGGGAAAATACGCATACTCCGCTCATGCCCGAGGAGATTCAGGCCATCGACCGTTATTGCAGGGATCGCTACATCGAGCTGGTTCCGAATCAGAACTCTCTCGGACACATGCAGGACTGGCTCAAACAACCCGATCTTATGAGTCTTGCCGAGTGCCCCGAAGGTTACAAGTTACTCGGCCTCATCGAAGTGAAGACCACGTTGTCACCTACCGACCCGCGAAGCCTTGAGCTGGTGAAAAAGATGAGTGAGGATCTGTTGCCCAACTTCTCTTCTCAGCAATTCAATGTCAACCTTGACGAACCCTTTGAACTGGGAAAGTCAAAACAGCGCCCCATATCCGACCACAAGGCAATCGCTCAGCTCTATCTCGGCTACGTGAACAATCTTCATGCTTATGTAAGCGAAAAGAATAAGCGCATGATGATGTGGGGTGACGTAATTTCCAAAACTCCTGAAGTCATCAGTCAGATACCGAAGGATATCACGCTGCTGGAGTGGCGATACGAAGCGATACAGCCATTCGACGAGATCTGTGCGAGTTATCAGCAGGCTGGAATGCATTACATGGTTTGTCCTGGAACAAGCTCCTGGTCGAGCTTTACGGGTCGCACGGATAACATGCTGGCGAATGTTTCAAATGCGATCGGCAGTGGAATCAAATATGGAGCAGACGGAATGCTGATCACCGACTGGGGCGACACGCCGCATCAGCAATATCTCACAGTGAGCTACGCAGGACTCGCCTACTCCGGCGCCTTAAGCTGGAACTATGCCAGCAAAGAAAACCTGCGGTTGGAAGACTTTCTCAGCACCCACGTCTTTAACGACAGATCAGGATTGATGGGAAGTCTCGTGCTGGATCTGGGACGCTATAACCAATTCGAAGAGTATCCGATGTTGTCGATGACCACAACCAATCTGGCGCTTCGGTTAGGAATGATGGACCCGGTGATGCTGGACGCCATCAGAGGAAAAATGCAACAGGGTGTTATTGAACTGTCGCCATTTGATTCAGTTACGAACGCCGGCATCACAACCATGTTTGCCAATCCTAAACCCTATCAATACAGTGCATTGCTTTCTTATCTCTCACAGAAAGATGAAGCACTCAATCGTGTCTCCCTGAACCGACCCGACAGCGCGCTCATCGTCGCAGAATACCGGAATGCGATCCGGATGACTCGCGCAGCCACGTTATTAAAACAATACAACCTCTTTCATCTCGAGCAATCAGAGGAGCAAAACCGAAACATACTCAGTGAGATCAGCGCGCTATGTCCTGTTATTTTGACGGAGCACGAACGACTCTGGACTGCCCGGAATAAGAGCGGTGGCTTTGAAGGAAGTGTAGAAACGCTGAAGAAACTTCAAACAGATGCCAATAAGCAACTCGAGCTT
The DNA here is from genome assembly GCA_049840655.1 of Chryseolinea sp. GTDB lineage: Bacteria > Bacteroidota > Bacteroidia > Cytophagales > Cyclobacteriaceae > Chryseolinea. The sequence continues at coordinate 86,069 of JASGJX010000016.1, read as the reverse complement.
CTGGATGCGAATTTTGTTTCGCGTTGGAGTCATCGTCAGGTGGACAAGATGATTGCCGCAGCGGCCGCGCTCTATCTGCGATAACTTTTCGAACAATGATAGGTCAGGTCTGTTATCAGGTCATTTCAGTAATATCAAAAGCCTGGGAAAGCCGGTAGAGAGCCGGTTGAGAGCTGGTACAAAGCCGGTAGAGAGCCGGTACAAAGCCCGAAGAGAGTAGGTAGAGAGTAGGCAGCGAGTAGGTAGAAAGTAGGTCGAAAGCCGATCCCCTGTTGGTTCACTGTACGTTCACTGTACGTTCACTGTCGGGAGACAGGTAGCCTGGGTCAGGATGTTCCGGACAATTGATTAATCAATAAAAGATAAAAGTAAGCCTCAAAATGCCTCAGCAAAATTGAAGTAGAATCCGCTTACGCCGCCAGGCCCAAAACCCATATCCAGTCGGAGATTGGTATTGTGCTCTGAATCCACCCGAAAGCGTATACCACCTCCATAAGAGAGCCAAAAGCCATTGAAGTTAAGGTTGCTAAATTTATCAGCAACACGGCCAGTAGCTACCCACGTTGTGATTCCGAAAATATTCCATATCGGCATCCGGTACTCTACCTGCGCGTCGACCAGCACCTTATCTCTTAACGCTCCCTTGTAATAACCTCGCATGCGGTCCTCCCCTCCCATCAGGGCAAGATCATAAAATGGAACTGTTCCGTTATTATATGTTGCCGTCGCCTGAACGGCAATTACGTGCTTGAGCCAGGGATTAAAATATTTTCGGCCATCAATATAGAAGGCTGCAAATTCATATCTGCTTCCCAATGCTTTGGGATAAAATGTTAAAGTAGTCAACAGCAACGCGCCTTTGTAGGCGTTGTAGCGATTGTCCCTGCTGTCAAGCGCTCCTGCGAAACCGATTCCTACGTCGGTTCCACCCGTTTGGCCTGGAACGTTATCCCGAAATGACGAAGCTGTTTGAATCGAGTTTAACGCCAAAGTAATCTGCCACGTCAAAGCTTATTCCCCCGTAATAGTTCTTTGCAATTTTGCGCAAGATGTTGGTGGAGAATTTAGCGCGATCGATCGTAACTTGTTCTACATCATCGATGGAAACATCGTTGCCAATCCCAAGGATGTATTCGGGCGTCTTTTTATAGTTAAAGTATGAGAGCACCATCCATTTATCCTCATTGAAAATAAGATCATTGGAAATGGAGATATTGATCCTGCCCTTTGTTGAAAATGTCACCACTTCAGAAAGTTTGGACGGGCGGGAAATCGTGTCCTTTTTCGACAGGCTAAAAACGTTAAACTTTGCCAGGCCGAAAGTGTTACCCGCCTCACTCGAATAAGTAATTATCGGTGCCGGTGAATACTTAAAGAACTTTTCCATTTTCTTGTTAAACGAGTCAAAGGCAGATAGTGTATCCTTCTTTGCAACGGTAGTATCGGCTTGTCCGAACACACTTATAGTCAGGCAAAGCAGTATAGCTGACAGGACGAGTTTTTGTTCTTTCATTCAAGCAACAATGGGGACCGTAAGATAGTTGATTAATCGATGGCCACAAAAGGCGCCCACAAGATTCAGAGTCTGCCGACGGAAGTGTAACAGATTGTGTAAACCAAGTCTCTCTTGAGATCAGAAGATCAGACAACCTGCATCTTCAGCTCTTCTTCAAATTCAATCGCCCTTTCCAGATAAATCTTATCCAGACGGATGTTCGCTATGAATGCTGAATAAGCCAATGATGCCGAGAGACGTTGCAGATCGTTTGCCCACAATGGAATGTACGTAGGACCAATGAGCCATCCACTATCGAACAACGGAGCGAGGCGCAATGTGTCGGCTAACGTGAGCCTTCCCGAGAAGGCATTGCGAATGAGCTCGGGTCTGCATTCCTTAATGGCCAGCCGGAAGAAGGTATGCACCTCCAGAAGTCCCTGCAGATACATGGCATCTTTGGTGAACACAATTCCATCCTTCACCGCGCCTCCTCTGAAGACGCGTTGTGTCGAGCGCACCGATTCTTCTTCAGTCTGCCCTCCTTTCAAAAAGAACTCAAAGACGTCGATAAAGTTTGCTCCTTCAAGTGCCATTTGAATGGCGATTACACGCAATGCAATGCGCCGCAGGCGCGCGATGTCCATGGAGTTGGTAAATAACTCGGCCATCACGGCAATCCCCTCCTGCGTGCGCGTAGTGCGCGGAGCACCAAGTCCCAGGCATTGCAAATTCTGCTGCTTTTTTCCGTTCAGCTGTGTCGCCGAATGCACGAAGGCTTCGTGATATAGAAGTTGATCCTTATCAAGCTGCGAGAAGAGAGCACTGCCCCGGACGCGAATACGCGAACTGCTGGCCAGCGCTTTCGAGGCCATTGCCTGGTCGATCATTACCTCCACCGTATCATGAACAAAAAACTCGTCCACTTCCGACTTCATCCAGTTGGCAAAGTCCTCGGCCGTGATATCTACCATAGGGGCCTGGATCTGCGCATTGCCCAACAGGTTATCCGTGAGTTCCAGGAAGAACCGTGCGCTTTCAACAGCGGAGAATGCCTGAGTTTTGTAAACGGAGTCAGGTCGTCCGTATATTCTTGATGATAGCTTTGTGAAATCAGAAGTACCGGCAGCCATGATCATCTTTGCGGCATCCGCATAGCTCGCTGCCGTTTCATGCAGGAACTTTTCAACAGGGTCCGACTGATCGCATGCGCCGGCAATATCGCTCAGCACTCTGACATTTGATGAGAGATCAGGAATGCTGAGATTGATGGTTGGCAGAACGCGACTACCCGCTCTCCAGTCTTCCAGGAATTTTTCTTCCGTGCCGAGCGGCCAGCTCAACGTCGAAAGCACTTTGATCTTTTTGGACGCACTGACAATTGCGCTGTCAAGTTCCCTGATCTTTAATTCGTCCATCTTAAAATGATTTGTCTTTCCATCAAGGTCAACGTATGAGGATGTCCGTCTGTCATTCAAACCTATAGCCCTTTGTGAACTACGTAGTCTGCATTAATGCTCCCCTTTCTTCAGCAGGAACAAACTGCCTGCGATGAGCAGGATTGCACCCGGCACCGTAAGGTCCTGAAACGTAATTGGCCTTCCTTCAATGCGAAGTTCAGCGAGGTAAGCCAGATAGCTGATGACTAAGGTTGTCAGCACGGCCTCCCAGAGTATCACCTTCAACTCTATGAAGTTTTTCACCTTTAACCAGCTCGGAAGGTTCGGAGGCAACGCCTGCTCAGTCTTATTATTGAACAATACCATAAGGCCTAACGAGAACACGAACAGTACGATAGCCAGAAGAAAAAGGTCGACGGCCTTCAGCAACGAGAGGGTTGCATACTGAACGCTTCCATGTTCGCCTGACCGGTCAAAGAAATGAAAGGCGTGCGTAAAGTCGTAGATGCCTAAACCGGTTACAAATACGCCGGCAGCGAAAACAAACACGACAATCAGAATGATGAGGATGTTCAGTACGTTAAAGAGTGTCTTCATAGACGAAGTATGCGGGGTTTAACTTAGCAGGTCAGTTGATGCATAAAGGCCAGTCGCGCTTACTTCCAATCCCTGTGCCAGAACGTACAACGGCCTGCCCGATCAACTACAATACCTAACGACGCCGAATATAGACAAAAGCCATGCACGCCAAGCATGATATGTCGTGATCCTGACGATATATCGTGAAAGTTAGTGATGGTTCAAACATTTTTAGTGGATGCTGCGGGTCTATTGCCGTGAGCGTACACGAGACAAGCTCATTCGAAACAGGGTGCTGGCTACCCAATCAAAAATGCCCTTATTACCCATTTGTTAAAGATTTAACCGTTAAACCCGGCCTAAGTTATTTGCGGGCAACTTGCTATATTTCGGCATCAGAAACATCCCTCCTTTTCTGGTGCCACAACCACGTCAATGTTGGGATGCTTCTCGTTACTGTCCCAATTAATATGGAGGAGTTTTACCGATCATTCGGACTGGTGTCGTGCGGCGTGTCTTTGGCCATGGGCAGTGTATACCTTTATCTGGGATCACTGCGTAAATCCATGACCTACCTTCTCTTCGGCGTCATGGGCTTCTCACTTTTCATTTTCTTCCTGCTGCCTCCCGTTGGTTTCATTCTCGATGATACGCCACCTTACACGGGAGCTTTGATTTTCAAGCGCATCTTTATATTCAGCTACTATGCTGTAACACCTTGGTTTATCATCCATTACACTGGCTATCCAAAGAAGTGGCCAGCCTATGCCCTGACCTCTCTGGTGATTATATGCTTTGTAATCATGGCCTTTACTCCGGCCGGCCCCGATAAGCCCTTTTGGGCAAAGCTCGCCGTAGTAAACTTTACCGGAATCCTGGTGCTTGGCCTGGTTGGGGCCCGCCATCTTCAGGTCCGTAATCAACACACATCTGCCAGATCTCTCTATATCGTAATGGCGTTGTATGCGGTATTGGTGGGACTCACTGCCGTTAACCAGTTCACGGCCGGCGCCCTGGCCCGCTTTTTCAATTTCGAATTGTTCTTCCCTATTCACTTTCACTCGCTGTTCTTCATCCTGATCATGGGACAACACCTGGTGCTCGACCTGTTCGAGAAATTCAAACTTGAGGAACAGCTGCATCATGCTGAAAACAAACTGAAGTCGTTCGTTAATAATGCACCATTCATCGTCATGGAAACCAATGAGGCAGGCTTCATTCTGTCAATTAACACTTATGGCGCGGCACTACTCGGTTATCCAAATCCCGGCGAACTGATTAATGCAAACTGGTTTGAAAAGTTTGTTCAGAAGGACAACCGGATAGCCATGGAGCAGCTTCACCATACTCTGATGACTGGAGAAGCCGAACAAACCGCTTCAATAAAGACCATTGTCAAGACCAGAAGCGGCGAGTTGCTTACCGTGAGCTGGGCCACGTTTATCCTGGCCGACGAGTCGGGTGGTACACGCATGATGGGCGTCGGTCAGAATGTTACTGATGAAGAAAAGGCCAGCAAACTACTGGTACAGTTAAAGAATGAACTCGCTAAAGAAAAGCTTCCGGATCTTTCCGCTATATCTCACAATACCCATGAAATCATCGGATCGAGCAAGGCACTGACGTATGCTTTGCAGAAGGCGGGTCAGGTGGCTGACACCCACGCCCCTGTATTATTGGAAGGAGAAACCGGCGTGGGCAAGGAGTTGTTTGCCAACTTTATCCACGAGAAAAGCTCCCGTTCAAAGAGGCCATTTATTAAAGTCAACTGCGGAGCATTGCCAAAAGAGTTGGTTGAAGATGAATTGTTTGGTCACGAAAAAGGAGCATTTACTTCGGCGATACAAGTTCGCAAAGGCAGGTTCGAGCTCGCCGACGGAGGAACCCTGTTTCTCGATGAGATAGGAGAATTGCCATTAGACATGCAACCTAAGTTATTGCGGGTATTGCAGAGCGGTGAGTTCGAACGTATCGGGGGTCAGAAGACCATCAAGGTAAATGTGCGTATCCTGGCTGCCACTAACCGGACGCTCGCGAATGAAGTTCAAAGTGGTCAATTCCGCAGTGACCTTTATTATCGACTGAGCGTTTTTCCAATTACCATACCGTCGCTGCAGCAACGGAAGGAAGACCTTCCTTTGCTAATCCAGCACTTTATAGCATTAAATTCCAAAGCGTATAACAAAACCTTTCAGCAGATACCGCAGGGCGCCTTACGTCGACTCCTGGATTACAACTGGCCTGGAAATATCCGCGAATTGAAGAACGTTATTGAAAGGTCCGTTATATTAAGCGAAGGTGCGGTCCTTCGGTTGGACTGGTGGGATTCTGAAGCAGAAAACAATGAAGGAACCAGGACAGCAGACAATAGTCTTGAGCGGATCGAAAGGGATCATATCCTGGCTGTCATGGAGAAATGCAACTGGAAAATTAACGGGGAGAATGGCGCGGCCGAAGTCCTCAACATGAACCCCAATACGCTTAGGTCAAAGATGAAACGTTTGGGAATCAGTCGACCGATGATGGAAGGTTGAGATTCCCCCGCAAGCATAAATTAAGAGCCAGCCTAAACCAACTGATCACTCACGATATTTCGTGAGCATCACGCATCGTCGTCACCATCAGGGTTATTGTCATTCGTTGATAGTACCTGTTGCTATATTTTAAGTTATTGATTTTCAGTCGTAGATCATAGCATTCCGTATCGTTCTCGTTGTTGGTATGGCAATTGGTATAGGGCGGGCGTTGCTTTTGTCCTGATCAATGCCGAACCCCTTAACCACCATGGATAAAAAGAGCTACCTTCTCAAGATCTCCGGATCGATCGGGTCTTCCAAACACCGGGAGTTTGAGCAGACCGTTCGATTCGTGTTTAACATGTTGCCCGGGAGCTGTTATTCCAGCCATCTCACGCTTGACGTTTTCCACCCGCACCTCTACCATGTACTGATGCTCTGGAGATCCGCCACCGACCTGGCGACCTTCAAGACCAGCGAAGAATGCGATCTCATTAAAGGTTCATTTCGAACGCTGGGATACATCGACCGGTCCCTCGCGGCCAGCCTCATCGATGAACACATTTTCGAAATCACTGAAGAAGAGGGGGACTAAAAAATGAACTAACACCTTTATTAACCTATGAAAACACCCCATCTGTTAAACCTAATCTCCACACCCCTATGAAAGGTTCATTACCACGCTTACGCTATCTGCTGCCGGCGCTGTTGCTGATCACCAGCACCCTCGTGCGCGCCCAGGAAGAGGAAGGCACCAAAACCATGGATATCTATGGTTTCATTATGATGGACGCTGGTTACAACTTCAACCAGATCCACCCCGACTGGTTTGATGTTGTTCGTCCAACAAAGCTACCGACGTACAAGAATCAATATGGTACTGACGGCAACTTTTACTTCAGTGTTCGTCAGACTCGCTTGGGTTTCAAGAACTACTTCGACACGCCACTCGGACAGCTGTTCACGCAGTTTGAATTTGAAATGTTCGGAACCGGTGTTGATGCAGGACAAACCACGATCCGTCTGCGGCATGCATACGCAGAGTTGGGTCAGTTCGGTGTTGGCCAATACTGGAGTCCGTTCATGGACATCGACGTTTTCCCTAATACAGTTGAATACTGGGGACCTAACGGCATGGTGTTCTTTCGTAACGTTCAGTTCCGCTGGATGCCTATCAAAGGTGATACACGGTTGACTTTCGCACTTGAACGTCCGGGTGCCAGCGCCGATCAGGGCACATATGCCGGCCGTGTCGAGCTTCAGGGTGTTACTCCAAGATTCCGTGTACCTGATTTGTCTGGTGAATTCCGCAAGGCAATTCCAATTGGTTATGTCGAAGTTGCCGCTATTACACGACTTATTGAATGGGAAGACAACAACACTGACCAGTACGACCTCAGCGGTCGCGCTGTCGGCTGGGGTGTGAACCTGAGCACGAACCTCAAGTTTGGCGGTGGAAAAGATACTTTCCGCGGTTCATTTGTTTATGGAAAAGGAATTCAAAACTACATGAACGATGCGCCTGTTGATGTCGGCATCGAGAACGACTTTGGTAATGCAACGACACCAATAAAAGGTGTAGCCCTTCCGCTGGTCGGCATCGTGGCTTTTATCGATCACACCTGGAGCGATAAGTTCACTTCCTCCGTGGGTTGGTCTATGCTGAGCATCGATAACTCAGACGGACAGGATGACGACGCGTTCCATGCAGGACAATACGCCGCATTGAACCTCATGTATTATCCAGTGAAGAACGTGATGGCTGGCGTTGAATTTCAGTACGGTGATCGTAAGAATTTCCGTGATGACTTCAATCCTTCTATTCTGAAGACACAGTTTTCGTTCAAGTATAACTTCTCACAGTCGTTCTACAAGAAGTAATCGTTAACATGAACCTCACATCCAACCTAATTAATATGAAAACTTCACTCGCCATCGCACTCGCACCGTGCCTGATGCTGATGGCCACTATTGGCATGGCACAGTCAAAGAAAACGAAAGCTCCCGCTGCACCCTCACCCTACCAGGCAGCGATTGATCACGCGTATGCAAAGTTCAAAGATTTGAAAGAAGGCAAGAACGCCGACTACATCAAGGAACTCGCCAACGTAGACCCTAACATTTATGGTATCGCGATCGTAACGGTTGACGGACAGGTATTCACTGCCGGCGATCTTGACTCCAAAGTATCGATCCAGTCAATCTCCAAAGTCTTTACCGTAGCTAAAGTCATTGAAGAACAAGGTGCCAAAGCGGTGATGGATAAGATTGGAGTTGATGCAACAGGGCTTCGTTTTAACTCCATTGTTGCCATCGAGTTGCAGAAAGGAAAGGAGATTAATCCTCTTGTTAATCCAGGTGCTATAGCAGCAATAAGCCTGATCAACGGAGCTGACTCCGCAGCCAAGTGGAAGAACGTGCTCGACACGCACAGCGCGTTTGCTAACCGGAAGCTGTCATTGAACATGCCCGTGTACATTAGCGAGGCCGGAGACAATCTTCGTAACCAGGCGATCGCTCACCTTTTGTATGCTTATGGAAGAATGTATTTCGATCCCGTGCAATCAACTGATGTGTATACCAAGGCCTGTGCCATCAACGTGAATGCGCGCGACCTGGCAACCATGGCAGCAACGCTTGCTAACGGAGGTACAAACCCTCTTTCGAAGCAGAAGATTGTGTCACCTGAGACTTCAGCGTTTACCATGTCCATTATGGCAACGGCAGGTCTATACGACGATTCAGGTCAGTGGCTCTACGCCGTGGGTTTGCCCGGCAAGAGCGGTGTCGGTGGAGGTATCATCGCAGTATGCCCGGGTAAGTTCGGTATAGCTGTAATCTCCCCTCCTCTTAACGTTGTAGGTAATAGTGTGAAGGCACAGAAGTCGATCTATGAAATTGTGAAGGAGTTGAAAGTGAATCCCTATTACGTAGAACCAAAGGCAGCGAATGCAACAGCACAGAAGTAGTAACCAGCAAACAAGAAATCTAAAATCATGGCACACGATAATGATCGTGTGCCTGCTTTCGCTTGGAAGCGTGTCAATCAGTTACGCGCAGATGACGGCGCCGACAGACTCGACACAAATTGATCCAAGCGCAACTGTTTATCCGAATACATCGGCCGGCGAATTCACGCCCGGCAAGGGATTTAAACTGGTGAAGAACCAGTTTGCCAGTCTCAACTTCAGCGCGTACATGATGGCGCGTTACATTACTCAAACACCACCAACAGACACGTGGTATGATCACCTGGGTAACCCACACGCGTTTAAGGGGCGTAACGACATTTACTGGCATCGAGTGATGCTTTGGTTTACGGGTCACCTGGGCACGCCAAAACTTCAGTATATGGCTACCGTATGGACGGTGTTTACCACACAGCAAACACTCGTATACGGTAACATCAATTACACATTTAACAAGCACTTTAGAGCTGCAATAGGTATCGGGCCGAACCTCTGTATCAGGAGTCTTCAGGGTCCGTTTCCATACTTCACTTCTACCGACCGGACGATGGTTGAAGATGCTTTGCGCGGCGGATTTACGAACGGCTTCACCGTCTCAGGTGAAATTGTTCCCAAGCTGAACTATAGCCTCTTTCTGGGCAACAATCTTAGTCAGCTGGGTATTAAGGCCGGCCAGCTCACCAGAAACATGTCGAAAAGTGTGGGCCTTGTATGGATGCCGACGACCGGAGAGTTCGGTCCCCGCGGGGGCAATGGCGACTTCGAAGAGCATACAAAACTTTCAACACGCTTTGGCGCGAACTACTGCCACAGCCGTGAAAACAGATTTAACAATATTGATACGCCAAGCCCCGACAACACACAGGTGCGCATGAGCGATGGCATGTTGTTCTTTGAAACGGGTGCTCTGGCACCAGGGGTTACCGCAGAAGAGGCTGATTATGATATGTTCGCAGTGGATCTTGGATTCAAATATCGCGGTCTTGCTGTGCACACCGAATTTTATAATCGCACCCTATCCGATATCGACGCTGATGGAGAACTTCCTCTTACGCGAATTCATGATGTGGGATACAAAGTCGAAGTATTGTACATGGCAGTTCCCAAAATCCTCTGTGTTTATGGAATCACTTCTCAGATCCGTGATGAATTCAAGCGCAATCCATGGGAAGCCGGTTTGGGCGTAAACATATACCCATACAAGACCAGAAGCTGGCGCATTAACATGCAGGCTATTCATGTATACAAAGGCGCAGCGGGTGGTGTCTTTGGATTATACACGGCGGGTCAGACGGGTATGAACTTCACTTTTGGAACCGACATCATTTTGTAATAACAATCATCAGGCTAATGCAACGGACCAACTATTCATCCACTTCACACCTATCCAGGCTAATCACGATGGCATGTATGCTCGTCGCTATGAATAGTCAGGGGCAGTCCGGTGCAAAAGCTTCAACCTATCTCTTCAACGACAGTCACTTCCATTTAACCAATTATATCCAGGAGGGCATCACAGCAAAACGTCACCTCGAATTGATGGGTGATAAGGTAAGTCGCTCTACACTGTTCGGCATCCCGCTGCAACAACAGTGGTCATATGAAAACTCTGGAAACTTCGCACCCACGTACTACCTGCAAAGCGATGCTCCCCTGTACTACTATTCTTTTACGGACGCCTACATCGCGATGCAATACAAGTCTCTGACGGCTGCTCAGCAGGCGCGTCTCGATCCCATGATCACAGGGTTCAATCCTGCTGATATGTATGCATACAAACACATCGAACGGGTACTGAAAACATTTCCCGGAGTGTTTACCGGCATTGGCGAATTCTCGATTCACAAGGAGTTTGTATCCTCAAAAGTAGCTGGTGAAGTGGCAAGCCTTAACAATCCCGCTCTTGACAGCATTCTCAACTTCGCCGGAAAAGTGGGGCTATTGGTTATCCTTCACAACGATGTCGATATGCCCATGGCAAAAGACAAGGCAGAGCCTGTGTATTTGAATCAGATGAAGGAGTTGCTGAAGCGACACAAGTCTACAACAATCATCTGGGCTCATGCAGGGTTGGGGCGCATCGTACATCCCGTGGGCTACGGGGCAGGCGCCAATGGCCAGCGTACCTCAACACAAATCTCGGTGATGGATCAGATCCTCGCCGATCCCGAACTATCTCATGTATATTTTGATATCTCCTGGGACGAGGTTGCCAAGTACATCATCAGCTCGCCACAAAGCATTCAGAACTCGGCCGCGTTATTCAACAAATACCCCGACCGTTTTCTCTTCGGTACAGACGTGGTTGCTCCGCCCGATCAACCGTTTTATCTTGCGGTCCATAAAATGTACGAGCCGCTGTGGAACGCACTGACTAAAGAAACCAGTCAGAAGATCAGGCTTGACAATTACGTGCGCTTGTTTGACGCGGCCCGTGGAAAAGTGCGGACGTGGGAACGAACGAATATTAAATGAACGTGAAAGTGCGATTGGCTATGCGATTATTATACGCTGCATCTGCTCTCTGTTTGGTCGCCCGCGAAAGTAACGCGCAGGGACAGCAGGTGTGGTTTGATTATCAGCTGGACTATCCATTTGCCAACGTCTACTTATTCGAAGTCACAACCAGCTATCAGACGAGCGTTAGTGCAAATAACTTATGGAGAAATATCGGCATAACACCGAACTTCGAATGGCAGTCTTTTGAATTTCTGGATGTGCTCGTTTCGACACCATTCTCCTTCACAAACCAAACTGAGGATTACGAAACCTTTAACATTGACCCATCTATAGGTGTCCGATATCATATCACCCAGAATAAAAGGGTCACCAGTCAAATTGTATTCAAACTCGAAGAGCGCATGCTTCGTGATTTTGAAGAAGATACCTGGGAATTCAGTAACCGGATGCGGCTAAAAGGTGAGATCTTAACGAGTATTAACGGACCCAATCTTTTCCAGGATAACCTATGGTGGGCCATTCTGGACTATGAAGAGTTTTTTGTAACCGACAAACAACTGGACGAACGTTATGCGAACAGAAGACGTGGCAGGATCGGAGTCGGATATAGGCTAAACTATCGGAACCGATTTGAATTGATTTATACACTGCAATCTTCGCGTGACGAAATTGGTGGCGACTACTCCAGATTAGACAACGTTTTGCAGCTTCGATATAAAATGTTCCTTAATCCTGCGAAACCTAAGGCAACAACTACAACCGACAACTGAAACTGATGAAATCAAAAATACTCATAAAGTGCCTGTTTGTTTCCCTGACCTGCCTGCTCGGTACATCGGGTGCCCTGCACGCACAGGTCTATTCGAACAAAGAAGTGGGCAAGAAGAACGCTGATCTTATCGACAGCATCAAGAGTACTGAGTATCCTTACGCCTTACCCATCTGGGGCAAGAAAGCTGCGGCCCGCGGTTTTAACCTCCCGTATTCTGCGGGGTTGGGAATAAACTACCTGTGGCAGGAGTCTGACCTCGTTATCGAAAACCTGCAGGTCGGTTTTAACAATAATCCGATGAGAGATCTCAGTGAGGTGGTAAGATTTGATAAGGCAACATCCACTGCTCAGGGCCTGAACATTCGCCCTGATATCTGGTTATTTCCTTTCCTCAACGTCTATGGAATCATTGCAAAGTCAAAGCCCTCAACTGAGGTGAACTACGGTATCTACGTGCCAGACGCTGGTGGCAACTGGAATGAGGTCATTTCGCTGAAGAGCGTTGCTGAGTTTGACGCCACCACGGTTGGTTTCGGTTTGACGCCTACCATGGGCGTCGGAGGTGGATGGATGGCACTCGACATGAACTTTTCCTGGAGCGACATTGCCGCACTGGAGAAACCTGCTTTCGCTTACGTATTCGGACCACGCTTTGGCAAAAGCGTCAAGTTCAGGAAAAAGGATAGGAATTTTACCGGATGGGTGGGCGGCTTCCGGTTGAAGATCAATACTGGAACCACAGGATCGTTAGACCTGTCTGAAGTCATGGACCTGAGCGGACTTCAAACAAAGGTAGATAATGGAATTACCAAGGTTGGTGCTGCTCAAACACAGGTCGACACCTGGTGGAATGGACTTTCAGATACACAGCAGAATAATCCTGTGAACAAGGCCAAGTATGAAACAGCAAACCGCGCTCTGGCAACTGCCGGTGGATTTCTGAATAATCTCGATGAGGCTTTGAATGATGAGCAGCACGCAACGGTGCAATATTCCCTTGACAAACGACCAAAAGACATGTGGAACTTTATCGTAGGGTCGCAATACCAGCACAACAAGCACTGGATGGTGCGGGTAGAGTACGGGTTTCTGGGGTCCAGGCAGCAGATCATTGCAGGACTTCAGTACCGGTTTGGCCTTTAACGGTTAAATGCTGCAGAGATTAGAGGGCACGGATCGTAACGAATAAATTGCTTCAATAAAAAGTTTAACCATAAATCAACTTCTAAAACCAAAAAACCATGAAACACTTTTTTAGAGCCTCGCTGGTGCTGTTGCTGGCGGGTTGCTATCCGCAGGGACCCGATTATGCAGAAGACACCGACGTGGTTTATACGACCTACGATGACAAGTACGCTTTTAAGGATAAGGGTACGTATGCGATGCCAGATAAGATCGTGATGGACGTTGAGATCGACAACGGCGACACGACGTATGAATACATGCCCGATAAATTCGCGGCGCCGATCTTCGACAAGATTGAAGAAAACATGACTGCTCTCGGATACGACAGGGTACAGCTCAAGAACGATCCTGATCTGTTGCTCACACCGGCAGCCATTTCTTCAACAACTTACTTCTACAGCTACTGGTATGACTGGTGGTATGGTTGCTACTATGGATGTGGATGGGGATGGTATTATCCGCCGTATTACACGGTGAGCAGCTACACGACAGGTTCAATGATCATGACGCTCAGCGATCCTAACGCAGCAGCAGACAGCCCTATCAACCGCTCTAAAACGGTATGGGTAAGCGCAGCAAACGGTCTTGTAAGCTATGCATACGACATTTCGCGCGTCACCAAATCAATAGATCAGGCTTTCAAGCAGTCTCCCTATCTGACAACCAAATAATAACCTCTCGAAGACATGAAACGACTTATCCTCACATTGACAATAGCTGTTGCCGCTGTAACCTTCAGCAAGGCGCAGAACAGTTACGTAGATGTTGCCTATTCGATTGGATTTGGAACCGGCGATATGGGTGACTTTATCAAGAAAGCAAGCTTCCGCGGTATCTCTTTCGACTACCGCTATGCCGTACAGCCTAACGTCGCGATCGGCTTTAATCTGGGATGGAATACCTTCTATGAAGAAAAAGGCATGGACAGCTATACTGTAGACAACTCAACGCTTACTGGTAAACAGTATCGCTATGTCAATACGGTGCCGATGCTGGCGACAGTGACCTATCTGCTCAGCCCGGACGAAACGCTTTGTCCATACGCTGCTTTAGGTGTCGGTACCATGTATGCCCGCCGTAATACTGACATGAACCTTTACACCCTGGAACAGGAAGGGTGGCCCTTCGTGCTTCAGCCGGAGGTGGGCGTTCGTTATCAGGCAGGAGATGCTGTGGGCATATTGGTGAACGTGAAGTATCTGAATGGCTTCAAGGCCGGTGATTTCGACTCAACTCAGTCGTACTTCACTTTGAATGTTGGTTTCGCGTTCCACTAAGTTGATCGCTGACTAAGGACACCTAAAAAACACCCATATGAAACCCGTTGACCAATCACGGCTTGCAGGAGCAGCCGTGCTGACACTTCTTTGCTCTGTCGGTTTCGCACAACAGACCCGCACAGAGCACGATTTACTTGGCGATAAGCAGATTCCGGCGAATGCCTACTATGGCGTTCAAACAGCCCGCGCTTTGGAGAACTTTCCAATCAGCGGTGTACCCACGAAGTTTTACCCCGACTATGTGAAGGCATTTGCCATTGTAAAACTCGCGGCAGCAAGAGCGAACACGGAAGTAGGCCGGATGAAGCCCGAAAAGCTGGCATCAATCGAGAAGGCCTGTCAGGCCGTGATGGACGGGAAATATCACGATCAGTTTTTAGTAGACATGATGCAGGGTGGTGCCGGCACTTCGGCAAACATGAATGCCAACGAAGTGCTGGCTAATATTGCCCTCGAACTAAGCGGTCACAAGAAAGGTGAATATCAATTCATCGAGCCGCATGACGATCTGAACATGGGTCAATCGACGAACGACACCTACCCTACTTCGATCAAGATCGCGTTGTTGTTACACAATGATAAACTCATCAAAGTTCTGCAATCGCTGTCTGCGGCTTTTCACAAAAAGGGCGACGAGTTTAAGGACATCCTGAAGATGGGCCGCACTGAAGGACAAGACGCCGTGCCGATGACTGTCGGTCAGGAGTTTCATGCCTTTGGCAATCAGCTTGACTGGGAGATCGAGGCGTTGAAACGCGTCGAGCATTTCCTCTGCAATCAGAACATGGGCGCCACTGCAATTGGGACCGGTATCACGGCATCACCCGGATATGCTGAGAAGGTTGCTGTTCAACTTGCCAAAATCACCGGTAAACCGATCGTCATGAGCAAAGATCTTATTGCCGCTACCAGCAGCATGCAGGATTACGTTGTCTATAGCTCTGCGTTGAAGAGTCTTGGGATTACCATGTCCAAGATCTGCAGCGATCTGATCTTCCTGGCTACTGGTCCACGCGCCGGAGTGTTTGAGATCAATCTCCCCGCATTGCAGCCAGGTTCATCTATCATGCCCGGTAAAGTAAATCCCGTAATGCCCGAAGTGATGAATGAAGTTTGCTTCAAGGCGATCGGTAATGATGCGACGGTGAGTATTGCTTCGCATGCTGGATTACTTCAGCTCAACGCCTATGAGCCCGTTGTTGCAATCGCGATCATGGAGTCCCAGGGACTCTTCTTCAAAGCCGTGCCGTTGTTCCAGAAGAATTGCATTGAAGGAATCACCGTTAACAAGTCAGTTCTTGAACATTACATGAACAGAAGCGTGGGTATCGTGACGGCACTCAATCCAGTGCTCGGTTACGAAAAGACTACTGAGTTGGCGAAGGAAGCGCTTGCTACCAACAAGGGCATCCTGGAACTCATTCGCGAGAAGAAATTGCTAACCGAGGACCAGATCAAGAAGGTAATGGATCCTGCATCAATGACTTCAGTCAAATAACGAGCATAGTAATCAATACTATCATAAACACCCAACCAATCAACCTTATCTAACACCTACCAGTTATGAAACCTTCTCCCCTATTATCGAAGATCATTGCCGTGGCACTGATCGTCGTGAGCTTCTCTGCCATCGCGCAGAAGAAAGCCAACGTTGTTATTTTAGCCACAGGTGGAACCATTGCCGGAGCAGCTGGCAGTGGAGTTCAATCCGGATATACATCCGGCCAGGTAACCATCGATGCGATGGTTAACGCCGTGCCCGACATTACCAAGCTTGCCAATATCAAAGGCGAACAGATTTCAAACGTAGGATCGCAGGACATGTCGTTCGAAATCATGCTTAAGCTTGCCAAACGCATCGCAGAGCTTGCAGCAACTGCAGACTGCGATGGCATCGTGATCACTCACGGAACCGATACCATGGAAGAAACGGCTTACTTCCTGAACCTTGTTGTGAAGACCGACAAACCTGTAGTGCTTGTAGGTTCCATGCGACCATCTACTGCCGTTAGTGCAGACGGCCCGCTTAACCTGTACAATGCTGTATCTGTTGCAGCTGACCCCAATGCCAGGAATCGCGGTGTCCTCCTCGTGATGAACGATTGGATCCACTCCGCTCAAACATTAACCAAGGTGAGCACTACTGCGGTGCAAACTTTCATGTCTCCGATCCGTGGTCTCATCGGAACCTCTGCCTATGGAAAGAATGAATACTATCGCTACCCACACAACAAGTATGGAGCAAAGAGCGAGTTCAATGTTGATGGAGTAACTAAACTCCCACGCGTTGACATTATCTATGCCGACGCAGATTTGTCACCCGATCTGATCGACTCTTCGGTTAAGCTCGGAGCGAAGGGTATTGTCATCGCTGGTGTTGGTAATGGTAACATGAACAAGGTTTCTCTTGATGCATGTGCCAGAGCTGCTAAGGCAGGTGTAGTCGTAGTTCGAAGCTCACGTGTGACCACGGGAAATGTTGACCGCAATGTTGAAGTGAATGATGATCAGCTCGGTCTTGTTGCTTCTTACGACCTCAATCCGCAGAAGGCCCGCATCCTGCTTGCTGTTGCTTTGCTGAAGCCACGAAAGGTTGGAGAAATCCAAAAATTATACTACGAATATTGATCACAACTAATCAAAGGGCTGTCTGATAGCAGCCCTTTGATTTAAATGGATTTTTTAAACCGTTAAATACCAATGCGCACACTGCGTCCACTGCTCGTTCTATCGATCCTAACCATGCTTGTTGTCTGCGTGCATGCGCAGGACACAAAGCCTGCGGAGAAAGTAGTGCCCAATGGTAGCGATGGACTTGATCTTACTGTTCCAACGCCGGATTCAATTAACACGAAAAAACCAGAGGTCGTATCACCTCAGGAAATCGCTGCACCATTCTCAACATTTCGAATCGGTCTCGGCTTGATTTACGATGCTACGACGTACAAGGCAGACGACGTATTTAACCAGCAGATGGACTCGCTCGGCACCAAGCTTGATCCTCAAATTAAACTGCGAGACTTCCGTATTCTCGGAAGTGGTGTATTCAGAACCAAAAGAACACTATCGTGGAAGTTCGCATTCATGTACGATGGTAACATCGGCAGCTGGCTGGTAAGAGAATCAGGATTTACGATTGGTGTTCCCGAATTGTGGGGCCACTTCTTCATCGGCCGTACCAAAGAAGGATTTTCCATGGTGAAGGTCATGAACGGCCACTCACCCTGGACAAACGAAAGGCAGATGGCATTGGATCCTATACCCATTCTCGCCGACGGCATCAAGTGGTTCGGTTTCGAACCCAATACACGCATCTTCTGGAACCTCGGTGCATTTAATGATGTACTCTCAAAGGACCAGGGCTTCAGCACATTCGAATGGCAGTATGTAGCCCGGATTGGCTTCATGCCCATCTACGACAAGGAGAACAGCCGGATTCTTCACATTGCCGCCAACCTCCGGTATGGCAAGCCTGATAACGGACAGTTTGCTATCAAATCTCGGCCTGAGTCCACTCCTACACCTTTCGTACTAACGTCGGGTACATTTGCAGCCGATCGCTCGGATCATATCGGATACGAAATCTATTACAGCAATAAGCGCTTCATGGTCGGATCAGAAGGTATGGTCCACAACTTTCACGCAAAGGCGGGTGAAGACCATAGCTTTTACGGTGGCGATGTAATGCTCAGCTATTTTCTCACGGGCACTACGCGCCCTTACAAAACCGACGGAAGCATTTTTGGGTTCGTCAATGTCCGGAAGTCGGTGTTCAAGGGCGGATGGGGAGAGTTCGAGGCGGTGCTGCGCGCCTCTACGTTTAACGTAAACGACGGCAGCGTCCAGGGTGGCCAGTTCTGGAGGATAACACCCATGGTTAACTGGTACCTTTCGAGGATCATGCGCATGGAATTTACCTATGGTTATGGTATTTTCGATAGGTACGGCTTGCGCGGCACCACCTCGTTCTTTGAAAGCAGGATCCAGTTTACTGTCATGTAACATAACATAATGAAGCACGTGGCTGTTGGTAAATATCCAAATATCGAAGGCATCAATCCCTTACGGAGAAGATGTAACCTCGCGTCATTCGTGACAATTCTCTTCGCTGCCCTGGTTGCATCAATTAACGTTCATAGCCAGCAGTTCAGTTCGGATAGCTGGCTATCAAAAAAGCATGGAACGATCACCATCATTCCAACAGTAGGTCAACGAAATTCGATGATCATGAACACCTATTCACTATTTCCCCGATGGGAATTCACGATCGCCGCATACCTGTACAACAATGACAACAACCCTTTGACCAATGACGGTTACTCTTCCTCGTTCTATATGAAGTATATGATTTATGAGAACAAAACAGAAACCGGTGGAGTCGCTGTGAAGGCTGGAACAGGTATGTTCCCAGGATACATGGATGGAGAGGATCGGGTCAAGGACGCGTTCAAGACGTATTGGATGAACGTACCCATTACTCTTCCATTCAACAACAACAAGTTTTCATGGGACATCATGCCAGGCACCAGTGCCACCATTAACTATGGCGACGAAAAAACAACCGCATGGGCCTTCACGTATGCGACACGACTTGCCTGGTACCCGATCGGTCCGAAAGGATCTATCGTAGGCGAAGTGTTCGGAGCAGAAGGTCAGGCACCCGCAATACCTGAATACAAGATTGGCCTTCGCTGGGAGCCCACTCCATACGCAGTGTTTGCCATCACCTATGGGCAGGAGTTCCGTGGAAACAACGGTGCAGGCTTTGAGCTTGGTGTCATGCTCTTTACTCCACCCTTTGCGTGTCTCGGAGGATGTGGAACGGGCGACAAAAAAGAGAAGAAAGAAAAGAGGAAAAAAGAAGCGGCCAAAGAAGGCGCTGATCAAACCAATAAATGATCATGCAGTAAGGAGATCAGTGCATGTGATTTTGAACAAGAATTCGGATAAAGACAATTCGATAAGCAGAAGACAAAACAAACCAACCATGAAAAAACTATTTTACACCCTGGCCCTATCGCTGCTCGTGATAGCAGCGCATGCGCAAAAGGATATCAGGCTGAACGGCTATGGTGCCTATGTATTCGATGATAAGTTCGATACGTATTACTCCAGCAACGTTTATGTTAACGGCAAGATCAAAGGGGGCTTTATGTGGGGCGCAGGTCTCGAGCTCGGAATCAGAGATGACTATGGGGCCGAACTGTCTTACTATCGTCTTGACACCAAAGCACCCATTTACCTCGCAGGTGTTCGCGACCGGACCATCGACCTCGGCATTAATTACATTATGCTCGGCGGCATGCGCTATTTAATGGTTGCCAATGAGAAGGTCGAACCATATGGCGGTCTTCTGTTGGGTATGGCTATATTCAACAATAAGAATCCACAAGGCAGCGAGGCCTCCAGCGCCACCAAGTTCGCCTGGGGAGCACGTCTCGGAACAAATATCTGGCTGTCGGACCGTGTCGGTTTAAAATTGCAGGCTTATGTGCTCTCTGCAGTTCAAGGTGCTGGCGGAGGTTTGTACTTTGGCACTGGCGGCGCGGGCGCCGGGGTGAGCACCTACTCGACCTTGTACCAGTTCGGATTAGGCGGCGGACTCGCCATCAAGCTAGGTGGCGGCGGGGAGTAACTCCCAGTCTGACAACCACTTGTAACTTTACATTTTACATTTAGCGTTTTACATTTTGCGGTTAAACGCGCCGTACATGAAAAATCCTGAACAATTCATTGTAAAATGTAGTCTGATTGAATTGCAAACCTTTAACGTAAACAGTGAATAAACTCTAAATCCAATCCTATGAAAGTTTTCTATTATGCCCTATTCCTCTTCGCAGTCGCAGCGTGCTCATCTGTGACCACGAGCTTTGACTATGATAAGTCAGCAGACTTTACCAAGTACAAGACTTACGCTTATACCGAGCATACACAAAAGCTTCCTGAGATAAACAGTCTCGATCGTGACAGGATTCTTGCTGCCATCGATACTGAAATGACTAAGAGAGGCTACACTAAGTCTGACTCCTCGCCAGATGTACTAACTGATGTTTTCATCAAGACAGAAGAAGAGATGTCAGCTACTGCTACGAACACCGGCGGCTATGGTCGTTGGGGATACGGATATGGCTGGGGCGGTGGTACTACTTATGTTGATTACAACAAGTACGTTAAGGGTACTTTGTTTATCAGCCTGGTAGACCGCGGTACAGAGAAAATCGTATGGCAGGGTCGCGGAACAAAGACGCTCAACGAAAATGTAAAGCCTGAGAAAAAGGAGGCGAACATCAAGTCTGCGGTCACGATGATCTTTCAGAAGTATCCCAAGACTGCCAAGTAACTCATATTACTTAAACACCCTTACTCCACCCAAAATGAAATCCAAAGTTATCATTGCACTTGTGCTGGGCCTGTGCGTTTCCTTCGCAGGCTATGCACAGACAAGTGACGCCGAAGCCGAAGCGATCATCAACCTCCTTGGTGTTCAAAAGAAAGAAGCCATGAGGCAACTTGTCGCTGTAGAAAAAAAGGACTCTGTTGCATTCTGGAAACTCTACGATGAGTATCAGGTGCTGAACAAGAAAGAAGCCAAGAACAGGATCAAGCTTTATGAGCGTACAGCGATGGCTTACGGGAATATGACACCTGGAGTTGCTGATTCACTGGCGACTAAATATTTCGCCAACCGTATGGATCAGGAGAAAGAGCTTGAGACTTTCTACAAGAAGATTAAGACAGCGACCAATCCTGTTCTTGCCTTTCAATTCTATCAGGCAGAGATCTACATGCTGACGCAGATCCGTGCACAGATCATGAACCAGATTCCATCATACGGTCAGCTCGTGATGGCATCAAAGCAAAAGAGATAATCCCTGTTGCAAATTATCAGGAACTAAAATTAATCGTCAGCGCAACGAATCACTGATACCCAGACGCGGCAATGCACCTATCATTTTATTACTCTGTAAACACCGCAGTCCTGGCATTCATGTTGTTTCTGCTGATGATCGCCTTTATCGTACTCGGAAGGTATTTATCAAAAGACAGGATAACTTCAGATCACACCAAGAATCCCGGTAACGCGGCGATGGTAACATCGCTTTACGCGTTGCTGGGATTATTGCTTGCCTTTACTTTCGGAATGTCGGGCGATAGATTCCGTCAACGACGAACCATTATCATTGAGGAGGCTAATGCAATTGGAACTGCAACGCTGAGGCTAAAGCTCTACGCTGACTCGGTACAACCAGCCTTTAGAAAGTACTTTGCTGAATATCTCGAGGCGCGTATCTCTTATTTTGATGCAGGTGTTGATGTAGACAAAATTAAAGAGTCTATGAAACGGTCTCAAAGTATGGCTGACTCCCTTTGGGGCATTGCCGCCCATCATTCGCGATACCCGGCCAATCTTGTCGCTTCGAACCAAATGATTCCAGCCCTTAATCAGATGTTCGATATTGCCAATTCCAGATTCTGGTCGGAGTATCAACGCACACCGGCACCCATTCTTACCATGCTTTTAATATTGTGTCTTTCATCTGCGTTTGTGGCAGGACATACATCCGTAAGTGAAGGCAAGTTTGACTGGGCCATGGCTGTCGGATTTTGTGCGCTGATTGCCTGCGTGATTTTCTTTATCATTGATCTTGACCGGCCGCGCACAGGAACCATTACGCTCGAAAACAGTGCTCATGCCATCTCAGACCTCAGGTCGTTGATGAAGTAGCAGGCTCAAGCTTTCTAATCGCGTTGCCCCCAATTTTTTTGTCTCGTTGCCCCCAATTTCATTGGGGGTTATCCAAATTTGAGCCTTTCAGGCTTACCTGAATACAATAATAGTTTTCCGTCCCAGGTACACGCCGGAAGTTTGCATCCGATTGCATAATTTGCGTATATGTCTGTACTATGCATCCTCCCTTTGCCCGATCGAAGACAACTAAGCGGGACCAATTCTAATAACCTCGCTATTCGATTCTTATTCCGGCGCGCATTAACGGTCTTCCTGATTTTATTGGCAATCAGCTTTCAATCGCGGGCTTACGACGGATATGATCTCTGGCTTCGCTACTCTACCCTGCCGGCAGCAAAGGCCGATAGCTACAAAAACATTATCAAAGGATGGTTTATTGCAGATCAATCACCTACAGCCACTATCATTCGCGACGAGCTGAGACACGCATTGCCTGCCTTACTGGGCGGCAAAATATCTGAACTGTCGTCTCCCAACACATTACAGCAGATAATTATTGGCACAACAAAATCGCCACTGCTCTCCTCGTTAACGCCCAGGCTAGGCGGAATTGCTTCCGATGGTTTCCTGATCACTACTGCAAACATCAATGGCAAAAAATCATGGGTCATTGTAAGCGCCTCCGAACAGGGAATGCTTTATGGTGTATTTCATTTCCTGCGGATGATTCAGACCGGTGCCAATATAGCCGAGGTAAAAAGCTCACCGCGAACGAAGGTGAGGATCCTGAATCACTGGGACAATCTCGATCGAACCGTCGAGAGAGGCTATGCTGGCTTTTCCATCTGGGACTGGCATAAGCTTCCCGACTATATCGATCCCCGCTATTATGACTATGCACGGGCCAACGCCTCGATCGGTATCAATGCAACAGTACTCACCAATGTGAATGCAAATGCACTTATCTTAACACCGCAGTATCTTGAGAAAGTAAAGGCGCTTGCCGATATATTCAGGCCCTACGGAATAAAGGTCTACCTCACGGCGCGATTCAGTGCACCCATCGAAATCGGAAAACTCCCCACGGCAGATCCATTGGACGAAAAAGTACAGGCCTGGTGGAAGGCAAAGATCGACGAGATCTACAGGTATGTTCCCGACTTTGGAGGCTTCACCGTGAAGGCAAACTCCGAAGGTCAGCCGGGTCCCCAAAACTACGGCCGCTCTCACGCCGACGGTGCCAACATGCTGGCCTCCGCACTTCAGCCGCACAACGGTATCGTTATGTGGCGCGCATTTGTTTACGATAACAAGGTTCCGGTAGACCGTACCAAGCAGGCATATAACGAATTCAAACCACTCGATGGAAAGTTCCTTCCCAATGTGATGGTGCAGGTGAAGAATGGTCCGCTCGACTTTCAACCACGAGAGCCTTTTCATCCCTTGTTCGGAGGCATGACTTCAACGGGAATCCTCCCTGAATTTCAAATCACGCAGGAGTATTTGGGCTTTGCCACTCATTTATTCTATCAGGCGCCTCTATACAAAGAATGTCTCGATGCCAACACCTTCGTAAAAAGCAACTCATCACCCGTGTCTGGCATTGTAAACGGCTCACTTTTCAATCATCAGCTTACCGGTATGGCAGGCGTTGCCAACATTGGCAATGAACGCAACTGGTGTGGTCATCCAATGGCACAAGCGAACTGGTATGCCTTCGGCAGACTTGCCTGGGATCATGAGCTATCTTCACAATCCATCGCGGAAGAATGGGTGCGCATGACCATCAGCAATGATCCTGATGTCGTCCGGACCATTTCATCCATCATGATGGCTTCCCGTGAAGCAGCCGTGAATTACATGACGCCACTGGGACTTCATCATATTATGGGATGGGATCATCACTACGGTCCCGGCCCATGGATCAGCAATAAACCACGAGCCGACTGGACTGCAGTGTATTATCATCGCGCTGATTCTACGGGCATCGGATTCGACCGTTCACAAAGTGGCAGCAACTCACTCGAACAATACGCGCCTCAGGTACGCGACATCTTTAACAACGCGGATACGTGTCCCGAACAGTATTTGCTCTGGTTTCATCACGTAGCCTGGAACAAGCGCATGAAGTCCGGGCGCACGCTATGGGATGAAATGTGTCTTCACTATCAACAAGGTGTTGATACTGTTGGGTGGATGAATCAGCAATGGCAATCTCTCAGCGGCAAAGTCGATGCCGACACTCATGCTCACGTTGCCAGGTTGTTAACGATACAGTTGAAGGAAGCTCGTTGGTGGAGAAACTCCTGCCTGTTGTACTTTCAACAGTTTTCCAGAATGCCGTTGCCTGCTGGGGTTGAGCCTGCAGATAAGACACTGGAGTATTATGAAAGCCTTGAGTTCCCGTATGCGCCGGGCATCAGACCGAAGTGGTAGAGCGTTAGCTAAACTCTCATTGCTCTTGGCGCGTGAGAACGATCTGTATCGATTCGAGCGTCAAGCCCGCGACGGTTAGTTCACGTACGGCTCGATGGTTTGAATTGATCCATCAGCATTGTACTTCAGCTCTGTCATTTTGATGTTTCGAAGATGGGTCTTCCCTCCTGACAGTTCACTGTCGTGATAGAACAAATACCATTTGCCCTTGAACTCAACGATGGAATGATGATTCGTCCAGCCGAGCACCGGCTTCAGGATCACACCTTTGTAGGTAAATGGTCCGTACGGCTTATCTCCGATTGCATAGCAGATCAGATGGGTGTCGCCAGTTGAGTATGACAAATAATATTTCCCGTTGTATTTATGCACCCATGCGGCTTCGAAAAATCTTCTCGTGTTATCACCTCTCAGCAGTTCTTTTCCAGACTCATCAACTATAGAGATTTCTTTAACTGGTTCAGCGAACTTAGTCATCGAGGCATCGAGTTTTGCCATGCGGGGTTTGATCGCGGGTTGATCGTCTGCAGGTTCCGCGCCACTTGCATTATAGGTTCCTCCATGCCATCGCTGAAGTTGTCCACCCCAGATGCCTCCGAAGTACATGTAGTGGCTTCCGTCATCGTCTTTGAACACGCAGGGATCGATGCTGTAGCTTCCTTCAATCGGTGTTGCTTCAGGAACGAACGGACCTGAAGGTGATTTACTCTTCGCTACTCCAATTCTGAAAACACCATCCTTGTCTTTGGCGGGAAAGTAGAGGTAGTAGCTTCCGTTGCTGAATGCCGCATCAGGAGCCCAGAGCTGTTTGCCAACCCAGGGAACGTTCTTCTTGTCGAGTGCGACACCATGATCTTTCACTTTGCCGCCCGGAGCATCCAGTGAATAAACGTGGTAATCGCGCATGTCAAAGTGATCGCCATTGTCATTCTCTTTCACACCAGCATCGATGTCGTGAGATGGATAGATGTAGATCTTTCCGTTGAACACATGCGCAGAAGGATCAGCGCTGTACTGATCAGAGACCAGCGGCTTTGAGATAGGTTTCTTTCCCTGGAACAGATCAGCTTTAGCATTTGACTGTGCTATGCTTTGGCCGGCTAACAAAGTCAGCGACAATGCTGGAATTGTTGATATGATCGCATGAGCAAAGAAGCGTCTGTACTTTTGATTGATGGGTGTTGTCATACTGTGTAATCGTGTTGTATCGTAGGTGTGTTTACTTCGTGAATCAGTGTCGCTTCGTGAATCAGTGTCGCTCCATGAATCAGTGTCGCTCCATGAATCAGTGTCGCTCCATGAATCAGAGTTGCTTCCGCGGGCAGTCAATTGATCCCTTAGTTGCACGAGACAAACTAGTAAAATTTCAACCGATTGCAAAGAATCGACATGAAGGGGTAGTTTTTTTTACTAGTTTTACCTCATCCCAGTAAGCATTGAACCCAGATGCAAGAGCACAAAGACGTCACGATATACGACATTGCTGAGAAGCTTGATATTTCTCCGGCCACTGTTAGCCGTGGCTTAAAGGACCACCCGGCGATAAAGAAAGAGACCAAGAAGCGCATCAAGGAGATGGCCGCCAAGATGGGCTATCAGAACAATACATTCGCCAGCAATCTTCGGTCGAGAAAGACAAACACCATAGGCATCATTATTCCGAGGATTAACAGCAATTTCATGTCATCGGTGATTTCGGGTGTCGAACACGTTGTTAACAGCAAGGGCTATAACCTCATCATCAGTCAGACTCAGGAGGATTACGATAAAGAAATTGCCAGTGCCACAACGATGTTTAACAGCAGGGTCGATGGACTATTGGTATCCCTCGCCTCCAATACCGATCGCATTGTGCATTTTGAATCGCTGCTGAGGAAGAAAATTCCCGTCATCTTTTTTGATCGGGTACTTCCCCATCCTGACTGCACCAACGTTGTCATCGATAACGTGCAGGCCGGTTATGATGCCGTAACTCATCTCATCGACCAGGGATGCAGACGAATTATGTACGTCGGTGGAAGTCTTAAGAGAAATGTATATGCCGACCGTCTTAAGGGATATAAACTTGCGCTTGCTGATAAGGACATTTCATTTACGGATAAATATGTTCACACGGATGTGTTGAGTGAGCACACGGGTGTTGACGCGGCGAAGAAGTTACTGGAGATGAAGCCACGGCCGGATGGTGTCTTTGCTGCTAACGATTCGTCGGCAGTGGCTTGTATGCAGACTTTGCAGGACGCCGGCGTAAGGATACCAGAAGATGTTGCTGTCGTCGGTTTTAATAACGATCCGATTTCCTGGATTGCGCGTCCCAAACTTACAACGGTGAATTATCCGGGTTATGAAATGGGACAGATCGCCGCGACAACGCTGATCAATGCAATAAATAAAGCGCCTTCATCGAGTTTGACAACGCTTGTGCTTAAGCATGAATTAATTGTCCGGGACTCATCGATAAGGGATAAGGTGAATTCGCAGCGTGCATAGTCGTTTATTTCAGATAACCTGTAGATCCTCTCAATTGATAATGTGTGCGTTGCGCGCGCTGGAAGAGTCAGAGCATTTAATATTTTGAAGTTCGCGCACTCGCTTTTATAATCGATTCTTTCTATAGATCGAAGATCCCTAACGGGATCTAAATGCGGTATTATCTGAAGTTTCTTCCCTCAGGAAAGATCTTACCCTGAACAAATTCCTGCTTCACATTCGAACGAACATCGGTTGTTGCACTCCTTTCATCTGCTCTCGATAACGGGGCCGTGATCAGTTCATCATCCTTACTTGCTCCCAGCTGGCGCAATAGTCCTGAGTAGTTAAAGCAGCGACTCACTATAACGTGAATCACCTCCCCTTCAATCTGCACTTTACCCTCTACCATAAGGAGTGACGATTGAAGGATCTCCGGCCGGAACTGATTAAATAACTTTTCAAATACCACGAGGTTTGCGCAGCCTGATTCATCTTCAATGGTTATGAAGCAAATACCGCTTGCTGTACCGGGTCGCTGACGTACCAATACAAGTCCGGCAACCTTCACGTAGTCTCCGTCTTTCAGGTTGGCCAGATCGTTGGAACGAACAATACCCAGGCTTGCCAGTTGCTCACGCACAAAACTTACCGGATGAGCCTTGAGCGACAACGATGTTGCCGCATAGTCGTGTATCACGTGCTCGGATAGCGACATCTTAGGTAAATCATTTATGTGCTCATCGATAATGTTATCCTCTCCGGAGCGAAAGACAGGTTTAGGTTTTTCTTTAACTGAGATTTGCCAAAGTGCCTGTCGCCGGTCCAGTCCCATTGATCTGAAAGCGTCAGCGTCTGCCAGAAGTTCGAGCGCGGAATCTGAAACGCCAAACTCGCGCAATTGCTGTATGCTTTTATAACCGTTGCCTCTAAAAGACAGTAACAATTGGGCCTCATCTTCTTTCAGTCCCTTGATCTGACGAAATCCCAGTCGAAGTGCACAGTATTTTCCAATCTTGTCTTCAAGCTTATTGTCCCACTCACTCAGATTCACATCTGCTGGCACCACCGTCACACCGTGCTTACGTGCATCAATAACAATCTGTGCAGGCTGATAGAAGCCCATGGGCAAACTGTTCAACAGAGCGCAGGCGAAAACATCAGGATAATAACATTTCAGCCACGACGACACGTACACCAGCAGGGCGAAACTTACTGCATGGCTCTCCGGGAATCCATAGCTGCCGAATCCTTCGAGTTGCCGGAATACCTTTCGCGCATACTCCAGTGTATATCCATTCTTCAGCATTCCTTTGATGAGCTTCTCCTCGAATGATGAAACCATCCCCTTAGCCTTAAAGGTGGCCATGCTTCGGCGAAGCTCATCGGCCTCGGCACCTGTGAATCCCGCTCCGACAATCGCAATCTTCATTGCCTGTTCCTGAAACAACGGAACCCCTAATGTACGCTTGAGTATTGCCTCCAGTTCCGGAGACGGATATTCAACAGGCTCTTCATTATTGCGCCGGCGCAGATATGGATGCACCATATCTCCCTGTATGGGTCCCGGCCGAACGATCGCCACCTCTATCACAAGATCATAAAAACATTTCGGCCGCAGCCTGGGCAACATCGACTGCTGAGCACGACTCTCAATCTGAAAAACACCTATCGTATCGGCGTGACTCACCATGTCATAAACCGCCTGATCGTCCTGGGGAATGTTTGCCAACGTAAGATCAAGTTCATAATGTTCCTTCGCCAGCACAAATGCCTTCCTGATGCAGGTGAGCATTCCCAATCCCAGTACATCAATTTTAAGAAAGCCCAACGCCTCGATATCATCCTTGTTCCATTCAATGCATGTTCTGTCCTCCATACGTGCATTGAGAATCGGACACAGATCCGACAGATTTCCTTCCGTGATCACAAAACCACCGGTATGCTGACCCAATTGCCTTGGGAATCCCATAAACTGCGACGTTAGCTCCAGCACTTTTATCAGGGTCTTATCATTGGGATTCAAACCATGTTTAGCAATGGTCTCCGGATCAAACCATTCGTCCGTAAACTCCCACATCGTGGATGAGAGTCTGTTGATCGTATCGACAGACAATCCCATTGCCTTTCCGACATCACGAATTGCTCCCTTGTGATGCTGTTGCGTAACTGTAGCCACAATGGCAGCGCGATGCCTTCCGTATTTCTTATAGATGTACTGAATAACTTCTTCCCTTCGTTCGTGTTCAAAATCGACGTCGATATCCGGCGGTTCATTTCTTGCTGCAGATAAGAATCTTTCGAACAGCAACTCAAATTTGGATGGATCGACAGACGTTATTCCGAGGCAATAACAAACAGTTGAGTTCGCTGCCGATCCCCTGCCCTGACATAATATGTTTCGTTCTCTGGCGAACCTGACAATATCATATACCGTCAGAAAGTATTCGGCATAGATCATGTCACCGATGAACTTTAGTTCAGTTTCAATGGCTGCCGTTACCTTCTCAGGAATTTCATCGCCAAAGATCCTTGTGGCACCGGACCAGACCAGCCTCGTCAGTTCCTCCTGCGGATCTCCATTGCCTGATACTTCACTGGGATATTGATATTTCAATTCAGACAAAGAGAACTGGCAGCCATCAGCAATCACGGATGTCATCTCAATAGCATCTGGATATTGCTGAAATAAACGAAGCATTTCTTCGTTCGGCTTCAGATATCTCTCTGCATTCCGGCATAACTTAAATCCTGCCGTTTGTATGGTGCATTTCTCTCTGACGCACGTCATGACATCCTGCAATTCCCTTCTCAATGGATGATGATAGTGCACGTCATTGGTGGCTACCAATGGTACATTCTCATTCCTGCTCAGTTCATTAAGCCTATACAAAAACTTCGAATCATTACCTGTATACGTTCTCGATGCTGCCAGATACACGTTGTTTCCCAACGCACGCTTATATTTCTTCAGATTCTCAACAAATGATGCATCGAATTCATACGCTTCATTCAACGCTGCCGGAGGTATTACTATGAAGCTGGATCCTTGCTGAAGCGCAATCACATCGTCAGGTTGCAAATGACACTCCCCTTTCTCCGCCCGCCTGTTGCCCCTCGTTAACAAGGCAGAAAGATTTGCGTATGCTTCTCTTGTCCGGGGATACGCCAGAAGACTCGGCCCTTTCAGCAGGTCAAGTCTGCAAGCAGGAATGATCCTGATCCCGGCCTTACGTGCCGCCACATGCGCCCGTACGATTCCCGCAAAAGTATTTCTATCCGTGATGGCAATAGTATCATAGCCCAAAGCTGCTGCCTGTTGCACCATCTCTTCAGGATGAGAGCCTCCGCGAAGGAAGCTGAAGTTAGTCGTGACTTGTAACTCTGTATAACGCATCCCCTAGGCAAAAAAACCATGTAAAAACCACTGATAGTTTTCATCGTGATAGTGACCGAGACGAAAGATCCAATAGCGCTCACCAGTTTCATCTTCGACGCGATAATAGTCGCGATGCTGACCCTGCTGAAGCCACCACTCCTGCTCGATGCGTTCAGGCCCGTCGGCTTTCACTACCCGATGGATCCTTCCGCCATATACAAAAAGCATGGGAGGATAATCCGGAATTGGTGCCGTTACCTCGATCAATTCGGGAGGCGACAACAGTTGGGTTGGACGAAGAACATCCGTTCTCCAATTCACAGATGCCGGCTCGGATAGCTCATCACATTTTCTGAATGACCGCTCCGGCCAGTAATGCTCTGCTGCCACAAACCGGGACACTTCAATCCCATCACGATCGAGCAAACGATCAATCAATTCGGTTAACCTTTCATCATCCAGACCAGATCCTGTCTCCCATATTCTTTCCTGCTCAGCGGGATTATCTTCTACAACAATTGCTGCAAGCTCAAATAATTCAAAACCAAGACCAGGCTCAAGCATAGAGATCCTGTTTTCAAACAGCTTCTTTATATGAGCCACATGATGTGAGGGTCGGTGTGTCCCAATCTTTGCCTCAAGCGTAACACCATCGACACGATACGCCTTAAGCAATGCGGAACGCAGGCCCTTTTGTTCTTTTTGTAATTGGCCGCACAGAGCCACAAGCAATTGTTCCAAAGCGTATTCAATGCCCTCCCTCGTGGCGACTGGCTCAAGGCATGGCAAACGCTCAACATATTGCGACGGAGGTAACACGGCAACGATCTCATCAATCTGCAAGCCCAGAGCCTTGTCCATCTGATCCAATAACATCCTTCCAAACCTGCGCCTGAGTATCTGACGAGGCATCTTGAAGAACTGGCTAATCTGGTGCAATCCGAGTTTATGTAGTCGTTGAATAACCTCGACTTCTATGCGTAGCGCTTCGGGCGGCAGCCTCATAAGTGCAGTCTGCTGCTGACCTGGCTCAATTCTCATAGATCCCTTTCCATAGCGCGCAATTGCCCACGCAACGATTGGGGTATCCGCCATTGACAATCTCACACCAAAGCCCCTGGCATTCAGTCGTGTCTCGATTGCCTTCATGTATAATTCCTCACCTCCCCACAGATGAGCACAACCCGATACTTCCAGCATCAAGCCGTCATCCGGATCTATCGCCGCGCTGGGAGTGAACCTCACACACCATTGTGCCAGCTCCGTAAGAATTTTAAGAGGAATGTCAGGAATATCATCGCGCGCCTCAAGGTCAGTTACAATCGCGCGTGCATCTGCAAGCACAAGACCAACGTGAATTCCCTTCAACTCCGCCTTAACATTAGTGGCGCTGATCACCATTCTCCCATGATCCTGGATTCTCAACACAAAGGGTCGGTTGTGAAGGGATGGATCACTAAGCGCAAACCAGTCCGTGCGCAAATGTGGAAACCATATCGAAACGTATCGGCGGCTCATGATAGGTCAGCCAACTTTTGACACCAGAGGAGCCGAAATTTTCACAAAACTTTCAGCCTGTACTTCCTCGAATCTCCCCTGCCTGTATCGAATATTCCAATTCCCTGTATGCCCGCCACGGAGTTTTAGCAATTCTACTTTCCACTGAGGATGGCCGATGCCTGGCAATGAACCAATCGGTACACTTGCCGACGGAGTAATTCGCCATCGGGAAGCCGAGGAAGTAATTCCTGGATGCAGATCGTTCCTGATCAGAAATCCTGTTGCCTGACTTTGTTCAGCAGACAACTGAAGTCTTCTCGATACGGTCAGATCCAGGCGTCCCACCTCGGCTGCCACCACTGCGACTGCACTGCACTTCAATGCCTCTTCCGTTGCCCACAATACGTTGCGTGCCTTCCGTATATCCACAAAGATCACCTGATCCGGCCTGACACCGAATCCAATTAATGATGGCGGAAATACCCTCCTCTCAGCACTTATCCACATCATCACCCCACTCCCCGAGAGTATCGACGAAACCATGGCTGCTATAAAGCCAACCGAAGCAGCCATTGAACCCTTATTGCGTTCCTGGCCCAGCAAAAATTCATGCAGTACGCCCAACGGAAATGCACCCGAAGGAAAAGCGGCTGCCAGCGGACCCAGCACAGTATTCATCGCTGGATTTGGCGCCGGCCGGAAACCCTCCATTCGATGTATTTCCTGCTGGAGTTGCGCAACTTTTTCTGCTCTTGCTAAGGCCATATCGGCAGGTGATCATAGATCAAAGATACTAATTATGTTAGTATTTATACTAACATAATTAGTAAATATTTGGAGAGCAGTCCTGAGTCCTTAGTACTGAGTCGTGAGTTTGGTTACTGGTAGTTTAGTTAGTAGCAGGCGGGCTGTTCGGGTGTCTGACACTTAACAGGGAGGTTCTGCAGACTATTCAATGGAGTCCGTTCTGGTCAATAGTTAAGAGTCTGGTCCAAAGGTGTACTGCTAAAAACCTAAAATACTAATAACCAAACTCACGACTCAGGACTCAAGACTAAGGACTGAGCTGCAAACTACTCCCTTAAGCTTTTAGTAGGATTTATCATTGCAGCTCTTATCGCCTGGCCCGAGATAGCCATCAGTGAAACAATCATTACCAAAAGACCCGGGACAATGATCATCCACCATTTCAAATCAATTCTGTAGCTAAATCCTTCTATCCACTTAGAAGTGGCATACCAGATCAGCGGATAGGCCAGCAATGAACTGATTGAAAGCAACAACAAATATTCTCTTGCAAGCATCAACAGGATGTTACCAATTGAAGCACCCAATACTTTTCTAACTCCGATCTCCTTTGTTTTCCTCACCATCGACAATGAAGCCATGCCCAACAACCCAAGACTTGCAATGGCTACTGAGATGAATCCAAAGATTCCCAATAGCTTGGCAAACAACTTATCAGATGCGTACTGATCCTCAAAGAATGAAGTCATGAAATAGCACGTAAACGTGTCATTGGGGTAATGCTTCTTCCAAATGTCTTCCAGCTTGGACATAAAGTCTCCCTTTGTCGACGCCAGCTTGAATGATATATACCCATACTCAAACGGATGCCTGAAGATAAACATCACGGGTGTGATTGGTTTATGAAGAGATTCATGGTGATAATCTTTCCATACTCCTACGATGCGATACTTTGCATTGCCTTCTCCAATCAAAGAAGCCGTAAGCGCAGTGGCCGGATCTGAAAATCCCAACGCCCTCGCCGCTGTTTCATTCACAATGCATGACCCGATAGGCTCACGCAAGGCAAAGTTTCGACCGCTAATCAGTTGCATGTCAAAGGTGGACTGATAACCTTCATCGATCCACATCACGCCAAAAGATTGCTTCTTAAGATTATCTGATCCTACTGCGTGAAGGGCTTCATCATGAAAGCGGATTTCCTGTCCTGGAATATTGAAGACAGATGCACCACTGGTGAATTGAGGCAATTGAAGCACTTCATTTCGAAACGATGAATATCTCACATAACGAAGTGAATCCGAATTCGTCGAAGCAGGTCCACGCAGGCTGATGGTTTGTTCTGAATTGAATCCAGCATCCTTCTCGCGCATGAAGTGGATCTGTTGCCGGGCGATGTACGTGACGCCCACTACGGCCACGGCAAGAAACAGCTGAAACACCATCAGTGATCTTTGAAGCAGGTGAGCATGTCCTCGGCCCTCGCCTAGTTTGTTTTTCAGCATGGCGACAGGTTTAAACCTGGTGATGAAATAGCAGGGATAAAAAGAGACAACAGCCGTTGCCAGCACAAAACCAAATGCATAAAGCAACCATGTTACCAGTTTTGGTTGGGCAAATACAACTCCGTCGAATAACAAGGTATTGTAAGGGCCAGTGAGTAGCCAGTACGTTGTAGCCCCGATACAGAATGTTACAAAAGCCACGATCACTGCCTCCATGAAAAACTGGCCTCCGATAATTGCTCTCGAAGCACCAAAGGCTCTGCGAACGCCCATCTCTCCTGTTCTCGTCAGTGATTGAGCGAGTGAAAGGTTGATGTAATTCATCCACGCAGCAATAAGTACGAAAATTGAAAGCGACACTAAGGTATACAGCAGCACCTTACTCACAGGGGATTTTGCCTCGCCGGTAAGCGGCTTAAGAAAATGTAGTTCTTCATAGGGCCTCAGGGTGTGTCTTGCAGTATGACCTTTGAGTTTCAGGTCGTGCATGTGATCATTCGCTATTCTCGTAAGGGCATTGTCAATTGCAGGTATGTCATTCGCGTTGGCTGCCAGCCGCACATAAGTGAAAGTCCAGGGGGAATCGAAGTTGCCGTCACGTGGCACCCAACCATAGAAACTTAGCGTTGACCAGCTGAGCAGGAAATCGTAATCAATGGAGGACGTCGATGGAATATCTTTATACACACCGGTGACGATGAAAGGAAGGCGTTCGTTGAAATAAAGGGTCTTGCCCATCGGATCGCTGTCACCAAAGTATTGATGCGCGGCTGACTGTGATATCACAACTGCCTTCGGTGGGACAAGAGCCTTATCTGGATCTCCTTCGATCATCTCGACCGGAAACACCTTGAAGAAAGAGCTGTCGACATACAGCATGTCCTGATCCACGATCTTCACATCTTCGGTAAAGATGTATGCGCGTTCATTGTATACGCGTGTTACGGCTTCTACCTGCGGCACGTAAGAATGAACCAGGAGTGCGGTCCGGTCGTGCGTGCGGGCGCTTTCGAGCACAGGCTGACCATCCTGATATTCATAGTAGTCGATGCGTTGGATGCGATCACCGCCAGCATAAAACTGGTCAAAGCCCAGGTGATATTGAACGTAGCTCGTGAGGGTGAGGAACACGGCTATGCTCAGCGACAGTCCGATCACGTTGATGATCACGAAGCGTCTGTTACGTGCCAGGTTGCGAATAGCGGTTACCCAATAATGCTTAATCATGCTGATTCAAACGACTCAATAAGTATCAAATATAGTGGCCAATAAACACCGCATTCCCATGATATTTGAATATTTGCGATATTGGTAATGTGTGTACAGGCACACGGCAAACTTGTAAACATTCCATGAAGCGCAACTACTGGGTCTTACTCCTTCTGATTAGTTTTTATTCTACAGGCTGGAGCCAAACGGCATCGAACGTGCCTGATCTGCCTGCTGTTAGCGTAGAGGGAAACAGGTTTATGGTTAACGGAGCTCCCATGGTGTTTCGGGGTGTAAATGTTTCGGACCCTGACAAACTCTCGACGGAAGGTCACTGGAACGAGCGACATTTCAAGGAGATTAAGAATTGGGGCGCGAACATTGTGCGGTTTCCTGTACACCCTTCAGCATGGAGAAAGCGCGGTGAGAAAGCATATCTGGCATTGCTGGATAAGGGTGTGGAGATGGCGCGCAGTCAGGGATTGTACGTGATCATAGACTGGCACAGCATCGGGAATCTGCGCACTGAGATGTATCAGGCATCGATGTATGAGACTACGTCAAAAGAAACGTATGAATTCTGGCGAACGATAGCAAAGCGTTACAAAGCCAACACTACCGTTGCCTTCTTCGAACTGTATAATGAACCTACGACAATGAGTGGAGAACTGGGCACCTGCACCTGGATCCAGTGGAAAATTATGATGGAGGAAATCATTGGAATCATCAGGGCATGCAAGGCTACAGCCATACCGTTGGTGGCGGGGTTCAACTGGGCCTACGATCTGAAGGAAGTGGCGAACGATCCTATTCGCGCAGAAGGTATTGGATACGTGAGTCATCCTTATCCTCAAAAGAGGCAACAGCCCTGGGAG
The DNA here is from genome assembly GCA_049840655.1 of Chryseolinea sp. Taxonomy (GTDB): domain Bacteria; phylum Bacteroidota; class Bacteroidia; order Cytophagales; family Cyclobacteriaceae; genus Chryseolinea. The sequence continues at coordinate 49,603 of JASGJX010000016.1, read as the reverse complement.
TCACAGTGGACGGAAGATTGGGGCTATGTCGCGAAGAAGTATCCTGTGATCCTCACCGAAATTGGCTTCAGCGGAGTTGACGAAAAGGGCGCGCATATTCCGGTAATCAGTGACGAGTCTTATGGTGATGCCATTACCAAATACACGGCGGAAAGAGGTATCTCCTATGTGATCTGGGTCTTTGATCCCAACTGGGCGCCGATGTTGTTCAGTGACTGGAACTATACTCCAACCAGGCAGGGCAAGTATTTCAAACAGGCCCTGAAAAACAATTGATCGCTGCAATCAGAAATTACAGCGATCAATAAGAAAGCTATTCGCAAATAGTAGTACCGTAAAAGGACCTACTTACTTCCCGTTTTTACAGGTTTCAATACATCCTCGTAGCTCACGAGCTGAATACCTTTTCTCGCAATCGCCTCGCGCACTTTCTCGCTCGTGAAAATTGTGGTTACATCCTGACGATCCTCGGCAACATCGGTATACCCAATGTGGCTGATGGCCTTAAGCTCATCATCGTTAAGTCCGGGATGCTCGACGAATACATAAGTCTTTCCGTCTTCGAGTCCATTGAGCATGGTTACAAAAGCCTCAATACGTTGTTCGGTATTCTTTCCCTGTAATTCAGCACGCGCATAGTTGAATTGATTTTTTGATGGATCAGAATCCACGGTAGAGAGGTTGAATTCGCTGGCCACGCGAGCCACCATAGCCTTCACGTTGGGATCAAAACCGGTTGCTCCCATGTGACCGGAAATATGGGTCAGACCAGGTATATACTTTTGAGCGAGCTTGATCTGGGCACGCAACTCTCTTTCGATATCTTCAATCTTCCATTCGTGATCGAGGACGGCCTGTCCGGGATAGTTTCGGTTCTTATACAACATCGGATAGAAGTATCCGTCTTCGTTTGTGATAGAAGGACAATCACTCAACGGACGCCATTTGATATTATCCCATTCGCTCGTGATGGCAAAATGAAGTCCGACGTCGGCTCTGGGATTTTGCTGCAAAAGCTTTACTGCCTCGGGGAACCACGGCGAGGGTGCGATCACTTCGATAGATGTTTCAATCCCCTCGCGGTACGACTTAACAAGAGCCAGATTACCGGAGTGCGAAAAGCCCATATCGTCTCCACGTACAATTAGTCTCGGTGGATTGGCGACAGTCTTTCGAAGAACGCCTTTGCTCGTTCTTTCCTTCTTATCAAATGAACTGCGGAAAGTGGTATTGACATAATCATCTTCGAATGTACACGTGATCACTTCGTGGTGCGGGCTTTCGATATAGCGAAGAATAAACTCAACGGTCTTCTCGTCCTTCCATGAATAACTACCCGCAATCTTAAAGGGAGGAAGACCAACGCGGTTCGCCCTTGCTCCTGCTACCAGGTAAGGTCCAAACTTCACTGTTTCATTGTAGACCCATTTACCGGGGCCGAAGTTGAGCTTGTGCACAACAGAGTCCGTATTGAGAACAAGTTCACAGCCGGTAGCGCTAAAGTAGGCTGACAAGCTGTTCAGGCGGCGGTCATTGGTGAACATACTGTAAGACTTGCCGCTAACCTGCTGTGCCGCAGAAGGTGCGGCGATTCCAACGGGTGGGGTAAGCGCAAGCGAAGCGAGCCGGGACCTGAGCTTCTTCCCGGTAGCGCGATCAGCAGGAAGTTTGCCAGATGAAAAGCTGGGAAGAATATACTTCCACACCAGATTGATCTCTCCCTGCATATCAGGAGTCTCTGCGGTAATAGCAATTACGGCATCCTGCTCTGGCAGCACGAGAATGAATTGTCCATAAGCTCCATCGCCCCTGTAGCTGTTGTGCCTGCTGCGCCACATCTGATAACAATAGCCCTAGCCAGTCGCTGGAGTCCTTGCGCGCCTGTGGCGCTGTTGGATCCTGAATGATCTTGGCAGTGGAGGCTTCTTCGATCCATGATTCGGGTAGAATTTGCTTGCCATTCCATTTTCCTTTTTGTAGAAACATCTGACCGAAGCGGGCCATGTCTTCCGTTTTCAGTCTGAGTCCCCAACCTCCGGTGTTAATGCCATCGGGATCTGTTTCCCAATCCATTCCTGTGATATCCAAAGGTGTGAACAATCTTGGTCTGAGGTACTCGAGCACGGTCTGACCCGTTACTTTCTGAACGATGGCCGAGAGCATGTAGGTAGCCAGGGAGTTGTAAACGAATTTTGTCCCTGGCTCATGTACCACAGGAACTTCAAGAAAAGAGCGGATCCAGTTATCACTTCCCCGTGTTGCACCTGTGGGGTCTTTGTCATGACCAACGCTCATGCTTAATAAGTGTTTGATGCGAAGTGCCTTCAGGTTATCGGAGGGATTATTCGGCACATCATCCGGGAAGAATGATATGACCTGATCCTCGACCGACAGTTTCTTTTCCGCGACGGCAAAACCAACTGCTGTTGCCGTGAAACTTTTGCTGCAGGAATAGAGCGTATGCTTCAGACTTGAGTTATAAGGATTCCACCACCCTTCCGAGATTACTTTACCGTGTCTCAGAATCATGATGCTATGAAATTCATGTTTGCTGTTCGCAGCGGCATCCAGGAATGCCAGGATGCCTTTGGATGAAACACCCTCAGCTTCAGGAGTACTTCTGGGCAGGGTAAATTTAGCAGGCTGAGCCGATGCAATAACAAGTTGCAGCGACAGAATGACGATCAGGACGAAGCGCATAGATGATAGGTTGTTACGCAATTTAATAGTTATCGTTATCGGGAAAGGACCGCCCGTCAAATCTCATTATTGGAGCACTTTGTCAAAAGTCTCCCACACATAACGAGTCGCCTTCACATCCTTGCCTCCAAAATGTACGGTAGTTTCATCGGCTGCCACTCCCCCAATGGATTCATAAAAGCGACAGGCAGGCTCATTGCCATTCAGTACCCACAAATAATAACTGGTTCTGCCTGAATCGAGGAGCACCCGGGCAGCGTGCTGCATAAGTTTCTTCCCAATTCCATTTCCCTTGAGATCAGGGCGCACATGCAGGTTGTCAACCAGCGCACTGTATCCAACTTCCGGCTGATCCATAACGGCGATGAATCCGGTAGCCTGGTCCTTGTCGTCTGTGGCCAGTATGATGAACTCCCGCGACGACAACGCAGGCAACTTCTTCGACCAGTAGGCGATCCGCTCACCAGCCAGGTCGTTGTCAAGGTACTCATCCGAAAGCAATCCCCTGTAGGCGATTATCCAACTGGCGGCGTGAAGTGCAGCAATAGTTGCCGTATCGTTGGCGGTCGCGGGTCGCAGTATGGGTTTTGTCATGGTTTGTGTTTTGAAATAGCTCCTGGGCACCACAAAGTAACGGATAATCACAAAACAGTCCATTAGATGTTTAAACACTGGAGGGTTTGTTGGAGGATATCGACGGCAACGGAATTTTGTCGGTGAGAAAACGCCCGTCATAGCAATGGTGAATGAAAGTATTATATCTTTAAGAAAGGACTTTAGACCCCCGATAAGCCCTGGCTAGGTAACTGGATGATTGGGAGATTTCTATGAGACCAACAACAACTGTGCTCAGGAAGTTGTACGGCCGGAGCCGCGAAATCAGTTAACTGCGCAAATGACAAAAGCCAAAGATGTAGTATTCGTGACGGGGGCGTTCGTTACCCACAAAGGATGGGATCCCTGGAAAGCGTATTTTGAAGAACATGGTTACCGCACAATAGCCCCTCCGTGGCCGTACAAAGATCTTGAACCGGAAGAGCTACGCGATCGACAGCCCTACGATACAGACCTGGCGGATCTCACCCTCGATGAGCTGGTAGAACACTATATGAGCGTCGTGCGGTCATTCGATGAAAAGCCAATAGTGATTGGACATTCGCTGGGAGGCCTCATTACGCAGATTATTGTGAACCGTGGACTTGCCGCGGCTGGGGTTGCCATACATTCAGTACCTCCACTGGGCGTTGTTCCCTATGAGTTTACTTTCCTCAGAGCGGGTTGGAAGGCATTGGGATTGTTTACATCTATGAGAAAGACCTATCTCATGTCGTTTAAGGACTGGCAGTATGCCTTCGTTAATGGCATGACACTGGCCGAACAACAGAAGGCCTACATTGAAAATACGATACCAGAATCGAAGCGTGTGGCGCGGGGCGGACTAACGAGCGCTGCAAAGGTGGTTTGGAATAAACCGCACGCGCCATTGTTACTCACTTCCGGAGACAAGGACACCATCATTCCTGCACACCTGAATATGCGCAACTTCAAGCGCTATCCACAGGACGGCTCTATTACGGAGTACAAGGAGTTTCCGGGAAGGAATCATTTTGTTCTCGGACAGCCGACGTGGAAAGAAGACGCGGACTTTATTCTGAGCTGGCTGAATAAGGTGTAGTTAATCGCTGCTAGGCGATTATCGATCCGAAGACTTCGATGGGTCTGGAGGTCATGCCAATCACTTCCCACCATTTGTTGCTTGTTGACTGATCTGCAAAATCCAGCGATGAATATATTTTAATCATTTGATTAAAACCTTTGATTAATCCATACAATTTGCATCCTTTGCATCCGTGGGCACATCATTGCCTTTTGGTTCCTGCGGCATTGCGGGGATTTTATCGCATGGCTAAGGGATTCTGCTGAATCAGGAGATTATGGCGAAAAGAAAAAAAGAGACGGTTGAGAATCTTTCGACTGAGGAAAAGATCAAGGCGGCAGCGAGTGCCGTCTTTACGCGAAAGGGATATGCCGCAACCAGGACCCGCGACATTGCAGAAGAGGCGGGCATGAACCTCGCACTTCTCAACTATTACTTCAGAAGCAAGGAAAAGCTTTTCGAGATCGTCATGATGGAAAAGATGACGAAGTTCTTCGGAGTGGTTTGGTTCGTTCTTGAAAACAAATCAATGACGCTGGAGCAGAAAACGTCGTCGATCGTTGAAAACTATATCGACCTGCTCAGCGAAAATCCTGACCTGCCGATATTTATCTTAAGTGAAATCAGGATGAACCCTGCACAATTCGCGTCGAGATTTCCACTGGCCAAGGTTGTTGAGTCCGATTTCATGAAGCAAATAAAGAAGCAGCACAAAGGTCTCCATCCTTTGCAATTCATGATGAATTTGCTGGGACTTGTGGTATTTCCATTCATCATGAAACCGGTGCTCGAACAGACCAAACTGCTTAATGAAAAGGAATTCCGGTCGCAGATGGCGGTTCGCAAGAAGATGATCCCGAAGTGGATCGCGGCCTTTATGGCAACCACATAATCTGACGACATTAAATCAGCTTCAGAAATGCAGCATTATTTTTTGATCACTTTTTAAACAAATGATTAAATCATGCGTTTAACCCAGTCGTACATCACAAACAAAGGCTCTTTATGAAAGCACTTTCAGCTCTGCCGATTTTCTTAGCCATGATGGCCACCGCTGTGACCACGCATGCGCAACTTTCACTGGAACGCTGCTATCAGCTGGCCGTGGAGAACTATCCGATGATCAAACAACGGCAGCTAATTTCGCAATCGCGTGATTACAATCTTCAGAACGCGACGACAGGTTATCTGCCGTCGGCAGTTGTGAATGGGCAGCAAAGCTATCAATCCGACGTAACAGGTGTGCCCTCAGTTCCCGGCGTGGAACCGCTCATTCCTCCCGTAAGCAAGAATCAGTATAAAGTTTATGGCGATGTGATGTTGCCCATTTACGATGGCGGCGTGATCCATAGTCAAAAACAGGCCATTGCTGCCAATGCAAAAGTTGAAGAGCAATCGCTGGACGTGGAATTATACAAACTCCATGAGCGCGTCAATCAATTGTATTTTGGTGCGCTGCTGATCGATGGACAGCTGGAGCAACAGGTGCTCATACGGGAAGACCTGGAGAACGGTTTGAAACTGGCTGAGGCATCCATTACCAATGGAACGGCTCTGAAGAGCAGCGCGGACTTACTGCGCGCCGAGCTGCTCAGAAATCGCCAGGTGGACATTGAGCTTTTCAGCATGAGAAAGGCCTACCTCGAGATGCTGGGACTTCTCATTGCGCAGGAGGTTGCGCCCGGAACACTCGTCAAGCCCGTATATCTTGAACCCGCCGCGGATGTTTATCGTCCAGAAATTCAGTTGTACGAATATCAGCGCGCCATGCTCGACGTTGAAAACAAGCGCCTGAATACCGTCATAACGCCACGCCTGTCCACATTCCTCCAGGGCGGCTACGGCAGACCTGAACTCAACATGCTCGAAAACAATCCTGACACCTACTACATCGTCGGCTTTAAGCTCAACTGGAATCTTACCGGATTCTACAACCGCCGCCGCGACAAGGAGCTGATCAATGTAAAACGCAGAGGTGTGGATGTTCAACAGGAAACTTTCCTCTTCAATGTTGGCTATCAGAGCAAGCAGCAGGAAACGGAGATCGAACGATTCGCACAACTTTCGGCCAGCGACGATGAGATCATCGGACTGCGCGTGAAGATTAAAGAGACGGCCTATGTGCAACTCGAAAATGGAGTCATTGATTCACGCGAATATCTCAGGGAAGTGCAGGCGGAAAATCTGGCGCGACAGGCGAAGGTGCTGCATGACATCCGGATGTTGTCGGCACAGTATGAGTTGCAGACAACGAAGGGAATTAAGAATTAAGAATTTCGATAGACATCAAAATTACCACTCACAATCAGTCTTTATGAAATCAATAGTTAAAGGTCTTGGACATAGTGTAGCAGTAGCTGGTATTACCCTGTTTGTAATCAGCTGTTCGCCGAAGGAAAGCAAGTATGATGCATCGGGGACATTTGAAGCTGTCGAGACAATTGTTTCGGCGGAGGCAACGGGTGCGTTGAAAGCATTCAACGTTGAAGAAGGCCAGGTGCTGCAGCCGGGGCAGCAAATCGGATACGTTGACAGCGTTCAACTCTACCTGAAAAAGAAACAACTGCAGGCGCAGATACGCGCGGTACTCGCCCGCACGCCGAATGTTTCGAAACAATTGTCAGCGTTGTACGCGCAGCTGGATCATGCGCGCAACGAACAACAAAGAGTTGCGCGTCTCCTTAAGGCCGACGCAGCAACACCAAAACAATACGATGATGCAACGGCACAGGTATCCGTAATCGAAAGGCAGATAGAAGGACAGCAGTCAAGCCTCGCGGTAACAACCAAGGGTATTGGTGAAGATGTATTACCCCTACAGATACAGATCGAGCAGCTGAATGATCAACTCTTTCGTTGTCGGATCATTAATCCTGTTGGGGGCACAGTGCTGGTCAAATATGCAGAGGCTTTTGAAATGACAAGCCCTGGAAAAGCCCTGTACAAAGTAGCGGATCTTTCAACACTGGTGCTGCGCACGTATGTTACAGGCGAACAACTCCCATCGATTAAGATCGATCAGTCTGTAAAGGTTCTTACCGATGGACAATCCGCCAGCGATGGAAAGATCGAATGGATCAGTGACAAGGCAGAATTCACGCCCAAGACGATCCAGACAAAAGATGAGCGCGCCAATCTTGTATACGCAATCAAGATCCGCGTACCCAACGATGGTCGACTGAAGATTGGCATGTACGGTGAAGTCAAATTCTGACAATCATGATCGAACTGAAGGACCTTACCAAGACGTACGGAAAGGAGAAAAAGATTGCGGTCAATCGCGTAACATTCTCCGTTGAAAAAGGGGAGCTGTTTGGACTCATCGGGCCCGATGGCGCAGGCAAAACAAGCATCTTCCGCATGCTCACAACCCTCCTCCTACCCGACGGTGGAAGCGCTACCGTAGACGGGCATGATATCGTAAAGGATTATCGCGCCATCAGAAATACAGTGGGTTACATGCCCGGAAAGTTTTCGCTCTACCAGGACCTTACCGTGAACGAAAATCTGAACTTCTTCGCTACAGTTTTTGGAACCACTATCGAAGAAAATTACGAACTGATCAAAGACATCTACGTTCAGATTGAAAAGTTCTCCGACCGCAGGGCAGGAAAGTTGTCAGGTGGAATGAAACAGAAGCTCGCGTTGTGCTGCGCCCTGATCCACAAGCCAACGGTACTTTTCCTCGATGAACCGACTACAGGTGTTGACCCTGTATCTCGTCGTGAGTTCTGGGATATGCTTGCCAGATTGAAGCAACAGTCTATCACGATTCTTGTTTCCACCCCATACATGGATGAAGCCAATCGCTGCGACAGGATTGCGCTCATACAGGACGGTCAAATACTGGCTATTGACAGTCCCGGTAAGATCACGTCATCTTACGGCGACACGTTGCTGGCCGTGAAGGCGAAGAACATGCATGCATTGCTGAGGGCTCTCGTTTCGTATCCTGATACAATTAACAGCTATGCTTTCGGAGAGTATGCACATGTGGCTGTGAGGAACAACAAACCTGAAGCGCTCCAGCATTGGCTAAATGATGCAGGCATTGAAGGCACTGAGGTCGTTCCTGCGGAAGTCACTGTCGAGGATGCTTTCATCAAGCTGTTGGGGAAGAAGAAGTCTGCTTGACAGCCTTCTTATTAAAGCAACGGACGTCGCAAAGTAGTCACAGAGTTAACAGCAACAAATGGACAAATCAACAGTCATAGAAGCGCGGGAACTGACCAAGAAGTTCGGCGACTTTGTAGCGACAAATGCCATCACGCTGGATGTTTACAAGGGCGAGATCTTTGGATTTCTCGGTGCAAACGGCGCGGGTAAAACAACCGCTATGCGCATGCTGTGCGGACTATCGGTGCCCACATCCGGCAACGCGAAGATCGCGGGATTCGATGTTTACCGCCAGCGCGAGGAGATCAAAAAGCACATCGGCTACATGAGTCAGAAGTTTTCGCTTTATGATGATCTTACGGTGCTGGAGAACATTCAATTCTTCGGTGGCATCTATGGGCTGACCAACGAGCAGATCAGGAATAAGAGTAAGTCACTGATCGATCGGCTCGGACTTGCGAATGAAGCCAATAGCCTGGTGGCAACTTTGCCATTGGGATGGAAGCAGAAACTGGCATTTTCAGTGGCTATTCTTCACGATCCCCGAATCGTGTTTCTCGACGAACCTACCGGTGGTGTTGATCCGGTGACACGTCGGCAATTCTGGGACCTGATCTATAGTGCTGCTGACAGCGGTGTTACAGTTTTTGTAACAACGCACTACATGGATGAAGCAGAATATTGTAACCGCATTTCGATCATGGTTGATGGCAGGATTGAAGCCCTGGACGAGCCGTCGCGACTGAAACAAAAATATAACGCTACCTCGATGGAAGAAGTCTTTTATACACTGGCGCGCGGTGCCAGAAGAAGTGAATAATAAATCCCGGCCGCATGAAACGATTTGTAACCTTCCTGCGCAAAGAGTTTGCCCACGTACTCCGGGACCGGAAGACGCTGCTGATTCTTTTCGGAATGCCCATTGTGCAGATCCTCATCTTTGGATTCGCCCTTACGAATGAAGTGAGCAATGCCCGAATAGTTGTTGTGGATCAGTCTAACGATAACGCTACACGACGTTTGATCGACCGTCTCGACGCCAGCCGGTATTTCGACGTGGCGCAGACCATTTCAGATCCGGGGCGGATCGTGAATGCGCTTCGCAGTGGTGAAGCTAAACTCGTTGTGATCTTCCCGTCACAGTTCGAACAGCAACTGGCACACGATAACAACGCAGAGGTGCAGATCATAGCGGATGCCTCCGATCCCAACGTGGCCACTACACTGACGAACTATGTCAATGCTGTATTACTTGACTTTCAGTCGGAACTCTCCTCTCCCACTGCTGTGCCAGTTAGTATTCGAACAGAAATGCGCATGCTCTACAATCCGCAACTTAAGGGAGTACATAATTTTGTGCCCGGCGTGATGGCCCTGGTGCTGATGCTTGTATGTGTGATGATGACAGCTGTTTCGATCGTTCGTGAAAAAGAACTCGGCACCATGGAAATTCTGCTGGTATCACCGTTTCAACCTCTTATGGTGATGATCTCAAAGGCCATTCCCTATCTGCTGTTGTCTATCATCAACGTGATATCCATTCTGTTGCTGAGTGTGTTCGTTCTACACCTGCCAATCAACGGCAGCATACTCTTGCTTATGGCCGAAAGTATCCTGTTCATTATTACCTGTCTAACGGTTGGCATTTTCATTTCTGTGAAGACAAGCTCCCAGCAGGTAGCGATGCTGATTTCGCTAATGGGAATGATGCTGCCGACTATCCTCTTCAGCGGATTTATGTTTCCGATTGAAAATATGCCCTGGCCTTTGCAGGTCATATCCAACATAGTTCCGGCCAAGTGGTATTACATCATTGTGAAGTCGGTGATGATCAAAGGACTCGGCTTTGAGGGCATCTGGAAGGAAACACTCATCCTGGCAGGGCTTACAATCTTCATGATGGTACTGAGTCTTAAAAACTTCAAGATCCGATTAGCATGAGAACCGTTCGATTTTTATTGCAAAAAGAATTCCGTCAGATATTCCGGAACCGGGTGATTCTCGCGATGATCGTTGTGATGCCCACCGTACAGCTGATGATACTGCCCCTCGCCGCTGACTTTGAAGTGAAAAACATTAACCTCGCAGTAGTCGACCGCGACCGATCGCCCTATTCCCAAAAACTGCTTTCGACGATCACCAGCTCAGGCTATTTTAAACTTGTTGCTTACGATAACTCCTATGACGAATCCTATAAGCGCATAGAGAGCGATGAGGCCGATCTGATCCTGGAAGTTCCCGACCAGTTTGAAAGAGACCTGGTCCGGTCGGGTGCATCGAAGTTGTTCGTAGCGGTGAATGCCATCAATGGTACGAAGGCCAATCTTGGTGGAGCTTACCTGAACAGCATCATACAGCGGTACAATCGCGACATCCAGGTGAGCTTGTTCCGCCCTGGAAAATTCCCTGCTTCCCAGTCTGTGGTCCTTACATCGTCCAACTGGTTCAATGCTCATTTGAATTACAGGCTGTTCATGGTTCCCGGAATTCTCTCCATCCTGGTAACTATGATCGGAGGATTTTTGTCGGCACTTAACATCGTTAAAGAGAAAGAGATCGGAACCATTGAACAAATCAACGTTACCCCCATACGCAAGCATCATTTTATACTCGGCAAGCTGATCCCGTTTTGGGTGTTGGGCAATGTGGTATTCAGCGTTGGACTGATCGTCTCGTGGCTTATATATGGCATCATACCAGCCGGCAATCTCGGATTGCTCTATTCTTTTATTGGCGTTTACCTGCTGTGCGTGCTGGGCCTGGGGCTCCTGGTGTCTACGTTCTGCGAGACGCAGCAACAGGCTATGTTTATCATGTTCTTCTTCATGATGATTTTCATCCTCATGAGCGGATTGTTCACTTCGACTGATGGTATGCCCGATTGGGCCAAAGCTGTGGCGCATGCGAACCCCGTATACTATCTCGTTGATGTAATGCGTATGGTGGTGCTCAAGGGCAGCAGATTTGCAGACATAGCGAGGCACCTCATGGTGGTCGCTGCACTGGCTGTCGGTTTGAATACGCTCGCCGTGCTCAACTACCGCAAGGCAAGTTAGTGCTATCACTGGCGGTTAGCCGTGCGTCGCGAAGAGGCCACCATGATAAAGGACAGAACAAGCAGCGATATTCCGAGGGCAATCAGGTAGGGCCAGCCAGAAGTACCTGCGTTGGGCGCCTGAATACTTTTTGTCGTCTCATAATCGGGTACGATTCCATTGAACACATATGCCTGCAGCATGACTATTGTCGCGATGATCAGCAACATGATCAGGCTGTGACGAACCGTAAAGCGAAAAAGATCGGACTCCTTACCCGCCAGCCCAACGGCCGCAGCAGCAGTCGCTACCGACTGAGGAGAGATCATCTTGCCGGTGACTCCACCCGATGCGTTTGCCGAAACAGTCACCAACGGATCGACACCGATTCGTTCAGCGGTTGTTGCCTGTAGCTTGCAAAACAACGCATTCGATGATGTATCAGATCCTGTGATAAAGACGCCGACCCAACCGAGTATGGGAGAGAAAAAAGGGAATAGCACCCCCGTTGCCGCAAGCGCCAGTCCAAGTGTTAGTGACATGCCCGAGTAGTTGGCAACAAATGCAAACGCGACAATCGAAGCGATGGTAAGAATAGCCCATCGCAGTTGCTTCAAAGTTTGGCCATATACCGTCAATGCTTCACGCCAGCTTAATCCCGAGACGGGAACAGATATAAGTGCAGCGAAAAGAACGGCTGATCCGGGAGCAGACAAAAGATTTAATTCATAGGGTTTGACTTCGAGCAGTGCACCGCCTGCGGTGTAGATCGAGTCATGGATAAACGGCAACCTGATCTTGAACAGCGCCAGTTCGTTGAGCGTTGCCTTGACTGGTGCGAGTCCCCACGTTACGATGAACAAAGTCATAATAACATAGGGAAACCAGGCTCGAAGAATTTCACTTCGGGAATGATGCGTTAATGTCGGGTCATTTACAACGGTGTTGCTATCAGCAAGCTCGCCTGACGGAAATTCCCAGGTTTGTTTCGGGCGCCAGAAGCGCAGCAGCAAAAGGACACAAATGATCGAAGCAATTCCCGCGAGCACATCCGGCAGCATCGGGCCAAGATAGTTGGCGGTAAACCATTGAAGAAAGGCAAACGAAGCACCTGAGACCAAGATGGCCGGCCATACCTCCCATGCGCGACGGAATCCACTCATGATGATCACGAGGTAGAGTGGCAGGAATAAAGAGATCATGGGCAGGGTACGACCCACCATTTGTGAAATGGCAAGCTCAGGAAGATCTGAAATGCGCGACGCCATCACGATTGGTATTCCGATGGATCCGAAAGCAACGGGAGCGGTATTCGCAATCAGGCAAAGGCCGGCGGCGTACATAGGATTGAATCCCAGTCCGATCAGCATAGCAGCCGAGATGGCGACCGGGGCACCAAACCCGGCCAAACCTTCAAGAAATGCCCCGAACGAAAAGGCAATCAACAGTGCCTGCAGTCGTCTGTCGGGAGTGATCGTTGCCATGAAATCCCGAATGACGGCGAACTGTCCGCTTTTTACCGTCAGGTTGAATAGAAACACCGGGCCGAGGATGATCCAGCATATGGGAAACAACCCGTATAGTGCGCCCTGTACCGCGGAGAAAAACGCAAGGGATACGGGCATCCGGTAGGCCGTTAACACCAGAACTAAAGCTATCACCAATGTGAGCAGGCTGGCCACGTAGCCCTTAACCTTCAGCATCAATGCGGAGAAGATGAAGATTACGGGAATGGCGGCGACGAGTGCCGAAACGATGAGGCTATCGAATGGATATATTACTTGCGTCCAGTTCATTTGATCAATACGCCCGTTTTAAATGGTGATGTGTCAACCCTAACCGATGAATGTAACAAAAACTTTTCTTTGCGGCAGCATCATTTTTCGTAATCTGCGCACTCGTTGAGGCATGCACACGCTAACTTAGCATCAGCGTCCGATGCAAAGTGAAGCCAGCACGACTCAACCGGCCGGCAATTGGTCGCACATTTAAAGAGCTGGTCTGCGATTGCTCAGGGCTGCTGGCAACAGTACATTGTAAGGATCTACAACAAGGAAAGTAAAACGTGAAGCAAGGAAACAAGTTCAAGATTGTTATAGCTGATGGATACACGCTTAATCCCGGCGACCTTAGCTGGAAAGGCATTGAACAATTCGGAGATGTGGCGTACTACGACCGTACTACCGCTGCTGAAATGTCGGCCCGTTGTAAAAACGCGGAAATTATCATCACCAATAAGGCCCCAGTGGATGCTGCTCTTATCGGGCAGGCCCAAAACCTGAAGCTGATTCTGGTTACGGCGACGGGATACAACATTGTTGATGTGGTGGCAGCCCGGCAGCACAACGTGGTTGTTTGTAATGTTCCGGATTACGGGACAGCATCGGTAGCGCAACATACCTTCGCTTTGATCCTTGAGCTTGCTAACCTGGTTGGCGCGAATAGCCGGGCCGTTGCGAACGGAGATTGGGTAGCCTGCCCGGACTTTGCTTTTTCAAAGGGACCACTAATGGAGTTGCAGGGCAAGGCGCTGGGCATCGTTGGTCTCGGACGGATCGGCAGCCAGGTCGCCCGCCTTGCCCAGGCTTTCGATATGCGTGTTCTCTATCATAGCCGTCAGCCTAAGTCCAACACGACCGCAGAATATGCAACCCTGGAGCAGCTCATGACAGAAAGTGATATCGTGTCATTACACTGCCCGCTCACAAAAGAAAACACCAGGTTCATCAACCGCGACATGCTGCGGAAGATGAAGCGTAGCGCTTGGCTGATCAATACATCCCGGGGTGCATTGATTGAAGAAAATGATCTTACCGAAGCACTCAGAGAAGGCACTATTGCGCATGCAGCGCTCGATGTACTTTCCGTTGAGCCACCGTCAGCCGGCAACCCGTTGCTTAGCGCTCCAAATTGTTTGATCACTCCGCACAATGCCTGGCTAAGTCTGGAGGCGCGCACGAGGATTCTTCGCATTACGGAGGATAATCTATCGCATTTTGCGTTGAACTCTCCTATCAACACCGTGTAGGTTGACTATTCACTAACTTATCACCAGCTTGAACAACAGACCTATGAAAATATACAAGACGAAAAACACCATCATCATTGAATCCGAAGGCAAGAAATACGATGTCGGTCAGCACGACTGGGACTCGTTCATCAACCGCGACAATCTTGCATCGTACTTAAGCGATCAGCTCCCTGCTGCTAAGGCAGTGACCGAAGATTGGTTTGCAAAGCAGACGCTGGAGGCACCTATTGGCTCGCAGGAGATCTGGGCTGCAGGCGTTACGTACCTCCGCAGCCGCGATGCGCGCATGGAGGAATCGAAGGATGCTGGCGGTGGGACTTTTTACGATAAGGTATACGATGCCGAACGTCCTGAAATATTTTATAAGGGTTCGAAACATCGCACTGTTGGCACAGGTGGTAAGGTTCGCATAAGAAGAGATTCCACCTGGAATGTCCCTGAACCCGAGCTTACGCTTTTTATGTCTACCAGTGGATCTATCGTAGGCTATACGGTCGGCAACGACATGAGCTCGCGAAGCATTGAAGGTGAAAATCCGCTTTATCTGCCTCAGGCTAAGGTATACGATGGATGTGCGGGACTGGGGCCTTGCATCTATGTTCCCGGCAAACCCATCGATGAAAAAACAAAAATCTCACTGGAGATCAGGCGCGGGGGAAAGTCGGTATTCGCCAACTCTATCGCCATTACCCAAATGAAACGCAAGCACGTCGAGCTCGCGGGATTTCTTTTCATGGAGTGTAGTTTCCCGACCGGTGTATTCATGATGACCGGCACCGGTATCGTTCCTCCTAACGATTTCACGGTTGCTGCTGGTGATGAGATCATCATCACGATTGAAAATATCGGTACGCTGGTGAACTTCGTTGCCTGACAGGGCACTGGTTAGTAATAAGTTTTGTTTTCATCACGGCGGCATAATTCCGCCTTTAAAATATCAATGAACATGAACCTCACTGGAAAACAATTGATTCGCGGTTCGCAGCGCGCAACGGGTAAAGAGACATTTGCATCTGTTCACGCGGCGACGGGCAGCGATATGGACCATACATTTTACGAGGCAACAGATGAAGAGATCAACGATGCAGTGGAAGCCGCTGTCGATGCATTTGGGGTCTACGGGAAGTTGCCGCATACGTCGCGCGCGAAATTTCTTCGAACCATCGCCCAGGAGATTGAGCAGCTTGGCGAGATGTTGCTGGAAACCGCGAGCAGTGAGACTGGACTAGGCCTTGAGCGCCTGCGCGGCGAGCGGGGACGTACGATGAATCAGCTCAACGCTTTTGCGTCGTTCATTGAAGATGGATCATGGTTGAGGATTATCATTGATCGGGCGGATCCCGAGCGGAAACCACTTCCCAAACCTGATCTCAGGCAGATGCAGGTGCCGATCGGGCCTGTTGGAGTATTCGGCGCCAGCAATTTCCCACTGGCTTTCTCGGTAGCCGGTGGTGATACGGCGTCGGCACTCGCTTCCGGTTGCCCTGTGGTTTTTAAGGCGCATCCGGCTCATCCTGCCACCTGCGAACTCGTGGCAACAGCAATCATGAGAGCCGTTGAGAGATGTGAACTGCCGGCGGGAACTTTCTCTATGATCCACGGCCGATCCCACCGTGTAGGCGGTACGTTGGTGATGCATCCGGATATAAAAGCCGTGGCATTCACAGGCTCCTTCCGCGGCGGTAAGGCACTATACGACCAGGCGGTGCGTCGCCCTGAACCGATTCCGGTGTATGCTGAAATGGGAAGTGTTAACCCTGTATTGATTCTGCCATCTGTAGCCAGACGCAACAGAACAAATGTAGCGAAGCTGCTGGCTGGTTCTATAACCCTTGGGTCGGGACAATTCTGTACTAATCCGGGCTTGCTGATGCTGAGCGGTGGCGACGAGAGTCTGGACTTTCTGAATGAACTGGCAACTGAGCTGGCTGCTGTTCAACCGGCCACGATGCTGACGTCGTCGATCTGCAATGCTTATATCGAAGGTATTAAAGCGCAGCGATCCGTTGCCGGAGTGAAGTCGCTTACCGAAGGACCAGCATCCAAGCCCTCTCCACATCTCGCCTGGATCAAAGCATCAGATGCCGTTACTCATCCCCATGTTTTAGAGGAAGTGTTCGGACCATCATCCATGGCTGTTGTAGCGAACTCGATGGACGAGCTTCTCAGCTTTGCGAAGTCGCTGCCAGGACAATTAACAGCTACCGTTCTGGGAGAAGAGTCGGAGATCAGTGAGGCTGCTCCTCTGATCGATGTCTTAAGGCAGAAGGTCGGCCGGATCATCTTCAACGGATACCCTACTGGCGTTGAGGTTTCGCCCGCCATGGTTCACGGAGGGCCTTACCCTGCAACAACAGATGCCCGTACGACATCAGTCGGCACCACGGCGATCTACCGTTTCACAAGACCTGTATGCTTTCAGAATTTCCCGCAGCAGCTGCTGCCTGTGGAGTTGAGAGATTGAGAATATAGTTACGTCAATTAAATACCTTATGTATTTGATTGACGTAACTACTACTGACTAAAAAGACTAAAGATCAAACTCAGGACGCAGGACTAAGGACTCAGGACTCAGGACTCAGGACTCACTTCTTCAGCCTCTGCTCCAGCCACGCATTAAACTTGTCCCTCTGCTCCGGGTACGTCCAGTGGCCGGTCTCCAATGCAAGCATCAACTCTTTCGGGGCGGAGATCACATTGTACGCAGCGTACATCGACGTAGGCGGGCAAGTCTCATCATTGAATCCCCAGGAATAAAGACCAGGAACTTTAAGCTGCCGGGCAAAATTTACGACGTCATAGTAGGGTACAGTCTCTAACTTTTCTTTAGTGTTGTGAACAGCGACGTTGTTCTTATCGAACAGGTGAGGCCACCCTCCTGCCCTGCCGTTCAGATAGCCGGTCATGTCACTGAGTGCAGGATAGAAAGCTGCAAGAAATTTTACGCGCGGATCCAATGCAGCAGTTATGATGGACAGTGCGCCGCCCTGGCTGCCGCCGGTTACCGCGAGGTTTGTTCCATCGAATTGAGGCAATGAGAACAGGAAGTCGTTCGCCCGAACACAGCCGAGATATACACGCTTGTAATAATAGCGATCGCGGTTATCGAGGTTATAGGTATTGTAGTCTGCCAATGCACCGGCGCGAAGATCGTTATAGACGCCCGGGTCCATATTTACCGGAATGCCGTGAATACCGATCTCCAATGTGATGATTCCTTTTTCCGCCATAGCGACGTCACCCGCATAAGGACGAACACCTGCACCCGGCACACGTAAAAGCGCAGGATACTTGCCATCCTTCTTAGGTACGCACAGAATCCCGTACACGCGCGCGCCTATCCTGAAGTTCTGAATGTTTACATGATAGACGTTCACCGTTTCGGTGCATCGCTCGGGCATGAGCGTCATGCGCGCATCCAGGGGTATCGTTGCCAGATCCTTTTTTGCCTGCTCCCAGAAAGCAACAAAGTCCGACTTCTCTGCAACGGTAGGTCTAATGGAAAGTGGATCGTAGCCAGCCGTGCCCAGTCCCTTATAGGTCTTGCCATCTACCTGCACTTCTGCCGTACAGCGCAGAAACCCCGAACCTTTCATAGTTCCACCCTTCACACTCAACACTCCATTGGCTGCCATCACTGCCTCCTTCTTTATAGTCGGTTCCATCTTTTCCGGACCGACCTGATAATTGACCGACACATTGTGAAGTGGATTGCCATTCTGCAATACGGTGATCGTAAACGTCACGGGGTCGCCCGACTTGTACGTCCAGTCTGCATGGTCCGGTGCTACGACTACCTTTACGAACTGTTCTACAGGTTGTGCATGCAGACAGGCAACAACAAAAAACATCAGCAGGCTTGCGAGCAACAAGCGATAAACGATGGGTCTGGAATTCATAGACTACATTGGATTTCAGTTGAAGGATGTATGACGTATCCGTATTGGATGTTACGATCACTGTAATATACACACCGATCGCAATCATACAAATGAGTTGTTGAGTGGGGGGCGAAACACCTGAGCAGCGTAAAAATCCCCGCCCATTGAAACACTGAAATTATTCACTGCTGAATCTAAAGGTACGTTTGTCGGTTCCGCGTGGTGATTCAACGATAAACCTGTACCTTGTCGGGGAATCGCTTGACTCTAACCAATTATAGAGTGAATTTCATTATCTGATTTTTTCAGTAGAACGCCCCGTTGCTACCCACAGCGGGCCTATACCGTTCTGCAAGCGCTGGACTTTTTGACTTTAACTTAATATCTGTTTGTCCTATGGTAGTACCTCAGGAGGCTGTCTTTCAAAACAGGAGGCATGCGGCCTTTTTGCTTGGCGAGCGATTAATGGAATATCGCAACACTGACAACATCGTGGTCGCAGTGCCCGGCGGAGGAATTCATATGGGCGCCTATCTGTCGGAACTGCTCAATCTGCCACTTGATGTAATGCCCTGCCGTAAAATCAAACATCCGGCGGATCCTCAAAAGACTATCGGGGCCGTGAGCGTTGATGCCGTTGTATTACCTGAACAGGACCGTAATCTTCCGCAAGACTACATCTATCACCAGATCCAGCTGCTCCAGCATGTTATCGATATGCAGTCGCGACACTACGCAGCCGCCCGTCCACCGTTATCCTTCCAGGGAAAAACAATCATTGTTGTGGATGACCTGATGCTTACCGGTGACAGTGTTCTGGCTTGTGTAAAAGCCGTGCGACTTCAGAACCCGGCAAAGATCGTTGTTGCTGTTCCGAACGTAACGCCTGCCGCCACGCAACTTATCTCCGACGCGATCGATGGAATAGTTTATCTCACCATCGAACCTCAGGCAGCGCAACATCTCTACGCGGAATTTCCCACCATCTCCGAACAGGAAGTTATCGATATCCTTCGCCAGCGAGCAGCGGCAATGGAGTCCGTAACGATCCTTTGATCCGGCAATCGCGCAAGTTCAGCAAATGGCTATCTATTGATGATCATTCAATAGTGAACAAACATTCAAATTGCCGTTGAAGTCTCTTGCGAGTAGAACAATTAGGAATACAACACTTACGTGTACGGAGCTTACGAGTACAACACTTCCTTCTGCTCCATCACCTTCTCACTCGAAATGTATTCATCGTAAGTCATGAGCTTATCGATAAATCCGCGAGGAGTAAGTTCGATGATGCGGTTGGCAACGGTCTGCGTGAACTCGTGATCGTGTGAGGTAAATAATACCGTCCCAGGAAAATCTTTCAGTGCGTTGTTAAATGCGGTGATGGACTCGAGATCAAGGTGGTTGGTCGGCTCATCCAGGATAAGCAGGTTAGCACCCGCAAGCATCATCCGGGATACCATGCACCGAACCTTTTCTCCACCGGAGAGTACCGTACAACGCTTAAAAACTTCTTCCCCGGAGAACAGCATCTTCCCGAGGAATCCGCGAACGTAGATCTCGTCCTTGTTTTCTTCCTCTGCAAACTGACGAAGCCAGTCGATGAGGTTGTCATCCGACTGAAAAAAGGATTCATTATTGACCGGTAGGTAGGCCGTTGTAATGGTCTGACCAAACTTGTATTCACCTTTATCGGGTTTCACTTCACCCGCAAGGATCTGGAACAACGATGTGATCGCAAGGCTGTCTTTTGAAAGGAACGCGATCTTATCATTTTTTCTCACGTAGAAACTTACATCCTTAAACAGCTGACTGCCGTCGATGGAATAGCTGAGATTATCAACTGTTAAAATCTGATCCCCGGCAGTTCGCTTTTGCTGAAAGATGATCGCAGGATACTTGCGTGTTGAAGCCTGGATCTCGTCGACGTTGATCTTCTCCAAAAGTTTACGGCGGCTTGTTGCCTGCTTCGACTTCGAAGCGTTTGCACTAAAGCGCGCAATAAACTCCTGCAGTTCGCTTGCGCTTGTCTTCCGCCTTCTTATTTGCCGATGAGCGTTGTTGCAAGGCCAGCTGACTGGACTGATACCAGAACGTGTAGTTACCCGTGTACAGGCGAATCGCGCTGAAGTCAATGTCTACGATGTGTGTACAAACCGTGTCAAGAAAGTGACGGTCGTGAGATACAACGATCACGGTGTTCTTGAACTCGAGGAGGAAGTCCTCCAGCCATGAGACCGTATTGATGTCCAGGTCGTTGGTAGGTTCATCCAGGATGAGAATGTCAGGGTTTCCGAATATCGCCTGAGCCAACAACACGCGAACTTTCTGGTTACCGCTCAGGGTCTTCATGAGTTTATCATGATCCTCTTCAGCGATACCCAATCCGCTAAGGAGAGCGGCCGCATCCGACTGGGCGTTCCATCCGTCCATTTCAGCAAACTCGGTTTCGAGTTCTGAAGCGCGAATGCCGTCCGCTTCTGAAAAGTCAGCCTTTTCGTAGATGGCATCCTTTTCTTTCATGATGCTCCACAGCTTGCCGTGTCCCATCATCACGGTGTCCAGAACAGGAACCTCGTCAAACTCGAAGTGATTCTGACGCAGCACTGCCATGCGCTTTCCAGGCTCAATGCTTACCGATCCGCGCGTAGGATCGACATCACCCGCGAGGATCTTAAGAAACGTACTCTTGCCTGCCCCGTTTGCTCCGATAACGCCGTAGCAATTGCCAGGCGTGAATTTTATGTTGACGTCGTCGAACAACACCCGCTTCCCGAATTGCAACGACAGATTATTTGCTGCGATCATGTTTCTGAATAGAAAATTAGCCGCAAAGATAAGTAAAAGTCCCGTTTCCGTGGCGGATATTGGGACATCGTCCAAGTATTCTATGCGCCCACTATCACACCCCCGATTTCAAACGTTCGTTCTGCTTTTTCTTACGGCGACCGTCCTTACGACCCAGGCACAGCGACGTGCGCTGGTGTTCCAATCCGACTTTGGTCAGAGGGATGCAGCCGTCGGCGCAATGAAAGGCGTAGCCTTCGGAGTATCTTCAGAGATCGCTATTTTCGATCTCACCCATGAGATCCCTGCATACAATATCTGGGAGGCCTCCTATCGCCTCGGTCAGGCAGCAGCCTACTGGCCGAAAGGGACAGTTTTTGTATCGATCATCGATCCGGGTGTCGGCTCTTCGCGTCGCTCCGTTGTGGCGCGAACAAAATCAGGGCACTTCTTCGTCACGCCAGACAACGGGACACTAACCCATATTGCCGAGTCGTTGGGAATCGAAGAAGTTCGCGAGATCGACGAGGCGAAGAACCGGTTAAAGAATTCCAATGAGTCTTATACCTTTCACGGTCGCGATGTTTATGCTTATACCGGAGCGCGCCTGGCCGCAGGCGTGATCGCCTTTGAAGAAGTGGGGCCTGTGTATACCGGTAGCGTTGTGCTGATTCCGTACCAGAAGGCAGCCTTCAGCAATGGTGAAGTGATCGGGGGAATCCCGGTACTGGATATTCAATACGGCAACGTATGGACGAATGTAGATAAGGCGACATTCAGCAAGCTTGGTGCAGCGGCCGGCGATTGGTTACAGGTAAAGATCTCGCACAACGGAAAAGTCGTCTACAACGAACGTGTTCCATTCGTTGAAACATTCGCGACGGTTGAAAAGGGAAAAGATCTTAGCTACCTGAACAGCCTCCTGAACTTCTCGCTGGCTATCAATCTGGGAAACTTTTCGGAGACGCACCATGTGCAGAGCGGGAATGAATGGACGGTTGTTATTCGGAAGGCTAAGTAGAGCGTCCTCGCTACGAGGATTGAGGCCATGTTCAAATAACGGCTGATTGAACTGAAGTTGATCTGAAGGTTGGATCCCGGTTGAGTGATCTCCTCAAGTGATTATGCGTGACTAAGCATTGGACCTGAGGGCGAACCGCAAAATGCAAAACGCTAAATTTAAAATGTAAAATTGGTCGGTAGTTGGAGGCTAGTGGCTAAAGAGCCGCTCTGTAGAAGGGCCGTAAACAAAAGTGGTCCAGGCGATATCCCTTCCGGATAAAAGCCTGGACCGTGTAAAACACCCCCATTAAATGGAGCCTGGAACGGCCCCAAGAAATCTTTATAGTTACCCGGCTCATCTCAGGATTCTCAAGGTACTTTGGTCCAGGAAACTCCCGTCAGGAAAATCCTGGACCGTTGTAAAACACCCCCATTAAATGGAGCCTGGAGCGGCTCCGAGAATCTTTATTAAGCCGAACTAAATTTTCTAATTATTAAGTTTGTTTGACCCTTTCTCAATACGAACATAGACGTACTTCATCTTGTCCTTGTTCGATTTCTTGCTCTTGTTACCAGCGACTGCCGGTTCCATCGTGAGCGTATTGTCGGTCAAAGCAATTGTCCACTCTACAATCTTGGCAGCATCTGGCTGCAGCTGACTTTCGAGATACAAGGTCGAGTGATTTTCATTCAATCTGAAAGACCCGCTATCCACACTTGCCGTATGGTTGACGTATCGTCCGTTGTTTTTAAATTCAATCCACTGTCCCGATGTTGGGTTCTTTGCTACCTCAGTATTACCTGAAAGAACCTTTTGTATCTTCCACGTTCCGAGAATCGTCTCAATCTTCTTATCCTGTACATCCTTTGCCTGGGCCAGTGCTGAGGTTGCCGTCAGCGTTACGGCCGCGAAAAGGACTGCTAGTCTCTTTGACATGGTCTTACTTAATCAACTTCTGCCAACACATTTGTAAAAACCATGCCGGATGCTCAAATCGCCGATTCCAGGCTGGAAGAAGGCTCGAAACATTCAGTTTGTGCAATGGATGCGGAATATATTCTACATCATCCGTGAAACTTTTGTACAAGTGCTACAATATGTGGATACCCGTTACCGACCATGGATTCAATCAGGGTGAATGTTGATTGATGCAGCGTGATGTTTATCGAATGAACATCAATCCTGAAATGTTGTAATTGACATTAGTAAACAAACTGCCAGCAATTGCAGGCAAGCATAAACCATTGACAACGAACCAAACCTAAGACTCGATGACGAAAGCCAACGTTAAGACCAGCAGGGTGAGCCTGGCATATGTATTCAAGACAATTGTCTGGCCGCGGCGGTCCCTGCTGTTGATCGGATTGATTCTGATCGTGATCAGCAGGCTCGCGAGTCTTGTACTACCGGCAGCAAGCAAGTACCTCATGGATGAGGTTATCGCCAGGCACAATCTCGAAATGCTGAAGTTGCTGCTGCTCGCAGTCACGGGTTCTATTGTTATTCAGGCAGTCACGTCATTCCTGCTGACCAAGCTTCTCAGCGTTGAGGCACAGCATCTCATTTCAGTTCTGCGCGCCAAAGTACAGCGTCACCTGCTCAGACTGCCCATTGGGTTCTTCGACAACAACAAAGCGGGTGCCCTGGTATCCCGCATTATGACTGATGTCGAAGGCGTTCGAAATCTTGTTGGTACAGGACTGGTACAACTCATTGGTGGAATCATTAGTGCCGTTATTTCGCTCGTAATTCTTATTCGCATCAGTCCGATTATGACGGTATGTGTGCTGGTGCCCGTTATCATATTTGGATTGGTTTCACTGAAAGCGTTCGCATATATCCGTCCGATCTTCCGGGAGCGGGGCAAGCTTAAGCGCAGAAGATAACTGGACGTCTAACGGAAACACTCAATGGTGTACGGGTAATCAAAGGCTTCGATGCGGAAGAGCAGGAGTACCGGACTTTCGCCGAAGGTGTCAGACAGACTCTTTCAGAACGTTAAGAAGAGCCTCACGTCTACCAGCCTCGTGACCAGTTCTGCGACGTTTCTGCTGGGCCTCGCGTCGGCCGGGATCATGGGCATAGGAGGATATCTGATCATCAAGGGTCAGATGACAATTGGCGACTTCCTTTCATTCACCTTGTTCCTGGGTTTTATGATCGCTCCCATTGTGCAGATGAGCAACATCGGAAGTCAGCTTACTGAGGCTTTCGCCGGTCTCGATCGAACGGAAGAACTCCTGGCTCATACTACAGAGGATGATGAAGCTTCCAGGACGCAGCGCATTGGCAACATTCATGGCGACATGGAGTTCAGGAACGTTTCATTCGCCTATGAGGCGGACAAGAACGTATTGAATGATATTAGTTTCAAGGCGCCGGCAGGTACTGTGACCGCACTGGTGGGTACATCCGGTTCAGGTAAGACAACCATAGCAGGACTGGCCGCATCGTTTCTCAACCCCGTTGACGGAAAGATCATGATCGACGGGCTGGATCTGTCAACGGTAGTGCTGGATAGCTATCGCAGTCAATTGGGTGTTGTTCTTCAGGACGACTTCCTGTTTGAAGGTACGATCCGCGCAAACATTCTCTTTCCGCGTCCGAATGCCAGTGAAGAACAACTGCTGCGTGCTGCGCAGGCGGCCCATGTGCTGGAGTTTACAACGCGTTTTGAAAAAGGACTTGATACCGTAATTGGAGAGCGGGGCGTAAAACTTTCCGGTGGTCAGAGGCAACGAATAGCTATTGCCCGGGCTATCCTGGCTGATCCCCGCGTGCTGATACTGGATGAGGCTACATCTAACCTGGATACCGAAAGTGAAGCGCTCATTCAGGAGAGTCTCCGGGTGTTGATGCAGGGACGAACAACATTTGTCATCGCCCATCGGTTAAGCACCATACGACAGGCCACACAGATCCTAATCATTGAACATGGTTCAATCGTCGAACGGGGTACGCATGATGAACTCATTGCAAAGAAAGGTCGCTACTTTGAGTTGTATACCTATCAGGCACGCATCTGATGAGGCTGTCTCGCATACGCCATCCGTTGTAAGTTTGCATACAATGACAAAAAATTTGCTATAGCCATGGATGCTAAGAATTTTATTAATTAACTTTTGGGTATTAAACTCCCAACGCCATGGCAAAAAAAGTTAAGAAGACTGCCAAGAAAGCTGCAAAGAAACCAGCAAAGAAGGCTGCTAAAAAGTCTGCTGTTAAAGCAGCAAAGAAGGCAGCGAAAAAAGTAAAGAAGGCCGCTAAGAAGACAGTCAAAAAGGCTGCTGCGAAGCCCGCTAAGAGGTCAGCTGCTAAGAAGTCGGTTGCTAAGAAAGTAGTTGCTAAGGCAAAGGCTATCCGCAAGACCGTTGTAAAGAAAGCCAAAGCCATTAAGAAGGATGTATCGGCAACAGCCGCATCATTGGCTGCCGCTTCAGCTGAAAAGGCTACAGAGGTTAAGGATGCAGTTGTAGACACCGCTTCAAACGTGGCTCACACTGTTGGCGATAAGCTCGCTGAAGCAAAGGATGCATTGGAGCAAAAAGTATCCGATATTCAAAAGAACCTATTCGGCGCCTAAAACCGAATCAGTTTCTGAGATGTGCGAGTGGGCTGTCATCAGCCCACGAGTACTCTGATTTTCATTTTCTGAGTCGTCTCACATCTTTACAAATCTTATCCATCGCGTTGTCCTTCCTGAGGATAAAAGTAAGTGGTACGGTCCAGGTGGAAGCCGTTGAAGTGATAGCACGTACCGCCTGCAATGTCTGCGTAGACTTAATCTGTTACGTTCCGTCCCGGCATCCAGGCTGAACATAGCTGACTCAATGCGCATACCCGCCGCGTTATAAACAGCGGCTTCAAGGGGTGCCTGGTTCGCGCGCTCAACCGGCGACAGATAGCCGGGTGATCTCTTAGCGGATTCACAACATTGTTCGATGATCAAATCGCTGACCACCGGGTTGGGATAAGCCCGCAGGCAGACTGTATCATCCGTCTCACCCTGATAATCCCGTAACCCTCCATACGTGGAAACTCCATGATTAACAAACAGCAATGACGTGTCTATGGTGGCATCAGGTACTTTGACATGAGCCCTGACAGTATCGCGGATCAGTAGGGTAAAACGGTCTGCCCTCCCCGACTCTTTGTCTGCCGTGATCATGAATTCCAGAGAGTCTGAAAGAGAAATCGCGGTCGTTTGCCTGAGATAATTGTCCCGGATATAGTAGGTAAGATCCCGGAGTGTATCACTCGCAGAAAGGCGAACACTATAGCGGCCCTCAGGAATTTCCGACAAGGTGATAGCTATGGAGTCGGGTAAGGCCGGGCGACTGTCAATGGCAAGACTAAAGTCATCATCAGTAGTCATGGCAACATTAAGAGTGTCGTTGAAAAGCTTCGCTCCGTCCCAGGCATCGAGGGAATCTTTGCTCTGCCTCCGAAGGCGGAGGACGGCCCTATCAGAAAGTCTTCCCGATGAAATGGTCACGCACAGACTCGGTACTGGCGCTACGGGCCGCCGATAGAACGATGCATCTTCCGACTTGGCCCCTTCACGAAAAGTAAGCGAAGAGCCGCCTGAAGTTGCTCTGACCCAGAATGACTGCCCAAGGGCAATGCGTCCATCAGGAAGATCACTAAACTGTGGATCTCCATCCCAATATCGAAACCGTCGGTCGCCGTTGTCGGTGACGACAATAACATTTGATAGCGCATACTTTGCGAGGGCCGACGACTCCCAGCTGATCGCCGCAGGGTATGGATTGCCAACAAGATGCCATCCATTGGGTCGCCCTCCATGTAATGTATAGCTGAGTGACAAGGTGATGTCGCCTTGGTTTATCGGGCCGGCAAAGTCGAGGGTTGTTGCGCTCTGATTTCTTATGAAGGCAGCGTATCCTTTGCCTGGCCGGAGTGAAGCGTCGGCGGCGTTTACATTTTGAGGATATGGCTTCCACCCTGAAAGCTTTTCTCCCAATGATTCATCATACTCAAACAACGACGGATTCGCCGGGTTGATACCCGGCCCGGCACTCGGATCGGCAAACCATCCGGTCACCGGAAAATCATCCATCAACGAAGCCACTGTACCGGTATTGATCGGACTGGAAATGTACCGGTATAGTCGACCCTCCGCGCTCATGAAGCGCTGCACGATTACATCGCCCTGAACTGTTGATCCGGCAGGTAGCGACCCTATCCTTGCCGTGCGACCCCCGGAGTCACCCGTCGACACAAGGGTGAGCAGACCATTGGCGCCAAATGTTACGCCTCCCGCGCTGACGTCTACCCCACCCGTTATAAAGAGCGGACCGGACAGGTCCACCCTGCCACCGGATTTGACCAGCACCAGCTTTGTCAGCATTGCTCCATTCGCATCGATGATCTGGTTACGCCCACCTGATAGTTGAATATTGTCAAACCTTGCGTTGGCTGTCTTGATCGTTATGTTTCCTCCCACCGTTAGCGCGTGACCGGCCTGATTGATAACTCCGTGTTCGATCGTCAGATCGTTGCCAACGGTTAATTCAGCTGAGAGAGTGAAGCCGGTAAGATTGTCAAGAATTGTCCGCGACGGCTGAGGATGCGCCGCACTCAATGTCTGCGGAGCTGTGCCCTTGTAAACAATCGTGGACTGTGCACCAAACGTGCGTACGCCCGGTATGCGAATATTGCCACCACTCCTGCCCGACTGAATAGCTCCGAGCACATCTGTAGAACCGAGCTGCAGCGTTCCATTGACTGTCAGTGCCCCCTGATCACTCACGAGGGCGGATTCACCGAGGCTCACTGTTGACCCCAGGTTAATGCTGTACTCCAGGTTGCCGACCAACGGACTGGCTACTGGCCCGATGCTGACTCGCTGAAGCGCAGTGCCATTGAATTCGATGAGGCCTTTGCCACTGCCGGCCGGAGGCGCGACCAGCCCGCCCCGCGAGAGCAAAAAGTCGCCCCCAACGGATACCCACGACTGCCTTGAGCCTGTACTGTCAGCTGCACTGGACGCCATCCGCAGCACACTTTGAGAGTCAATAATCCAGTTGCGCGCAATAACCATCCTGATATTGCCCCGGGTCGTCAGATAACTTCCCGAGCCCGACGTAGTCTTGTATTGAAAGTCACCGCCGATGTTTACGGTACAGTTCGCACTGTTTGTCGAGAACCATACCTGACTTGTCCCTTCAATCGAGAGGCTTCCGCCAATATTGATAGTAGCCTGTTGCGTCGTACACAGACGAAGGGCTTTGTTATTCGTATTCTTCACGGTAAAGTTGCCCCGGATGTCGCGGAGATGACTATTCAGATCCACGACAAAAACCGTTTGACCAGGACAATCATACTCTACGTTACCGAACGACTGTCGCCACGATGCACTGTGCGCAAGATTAATATACCCGTCGTCGGCAAAGCCGGATATTTGAAAGGTCGACGCTACGTCCCACGTGGCCATCGGAATAAAGCCCAAAGGTCCCTGCCTGTGGATGTACCTCGACGCGGGTTCAAATCGCGTGTTGGAGGCAGTGGCACCTACCAAAAGACTTCCCTCAGCGCACTCAAGAACCCCCGCCACCCGCATACGTGACGTGGCGGGATTATTCAGCTCCAGCGTTGCGCCGCTTTCCAGGATGAGATGTCCGGCCACCAGCACCCCAGAAATCTTTGCTGGCAATGGCGCGCGGAGATTGATGTGGTGATTTATTGTTACGTCCGAGAATACATCCGGAACAGAGCCGGTGCTCCATATGGTCGGATCGTCCCAGTATCCATCTCGCAATGAAATAACGGACTGCCCATACGCCCGGGCAATAAAGAACATGAGAACCGCCATCAGGCAGGCCTTGATCATACACAACGTCATGGCGAAATGTACGGGAAGGCAGTGCGTTCAAAGCGGAATTGCTACCGGGAAATCCGTGCTAAAAAAAGATCGGAATTAAGAATTAAGAGTTAAGAATGAAGAATTAAGAATGGAGGGCGCTGAGTACAATTTAGTGTCTGCTATAAATACTTTCGACTACTAACCAATACTCAGGACTCAGGACAATGGACTCAGGACTTTACTCCTCGATTTGCTTCGTAAGGATGGATACAAGCCGCTCTTCTTCGTCAGACTTCCGAAAAGCTACCTTCATGGTGCTACGGCCTTCGCGGCACTGGACTTCCTGCTTCTGCTCCTCGGCGATGTTTTGTCGCCGCTGAAGCATCATTTTGGTTGCCTCTTCATTTCGTGTCGATTCAAATGCCTGTTCCACAAATAGTTGATAATGTTCGACTTGACAAGTGTTATCTCAACACCAAAGTAAGCAAAAGGGATGACACTTACCAGACCTGGCAGCCAGTCATTACATATTCGCCTGTCCGTCAAGGACCTCGAAGCGGGAATAATTGCTCTTGTACTCCGGAACGATCTCCTTCATGAGAGCGACCATCTTGAGTTCGTTCCTGTCCTCAATCAGTTCTTCCAGGAGTCCCAGGTGCTGACACACGTGGTCGTACATGTATTCAGAAACCTGTGCCTTCAGGATCTTTTCGTGGTGAGTAGGCAATGTATTTTCCTGATCGTTAAGGAGTTCCTCGTACAGCTTTTCACCATCGCGAAGGCCTGTAAAGACGATCTCGATGTCCTTTCCTAGTTCCTTGCCAGACAACATAATCGTCTTCTTGGCCAGGTCATAGATCTTCACGGGTCGCCCCATATCGAAAATAAAAATCTCTCCCCCCTGCCCCATGCAGCCAGCTTCAATCACCAGTTCACACGCCTCAGGAATGGTCATAAAGAATCGCGTGATCTCGGGGTGTGTCACGGTGACCGGACCACCCTTCATGATCTGCTCCTTAAAGATTGGAATTACAGACCCGTTGGATCCAAGTACGTTGCCAAACCGGGTAGTAACGAACGAAGTCTTCTCCAGACCGAGACGACGATAATGAGTATCGAGCGACTGAACGTAGATTTCGGCAATGCGCTTCGTGCATCCCATGACGTTTGTTGGCTTAACAGCCTTGTCGGTCGAGATCATCACAAACTTCTTCACCTTGTGCTGGATTGACAGGTCGGCCAGCATGCGCGTTCCGAATATGTTTACCATCACCGCCTCCGAAGGATTGCTCTCCATCAGGGGCACGTGTTTATAGGCTGCGGCGTGAAATACCATCTCCGGCTTGTAGTCGCGGAAGATGTTATTCATGCGGGGTTTATTGCAGATATCGGCCACGAACACAACGATGTTCGTTTGCTGATTCTTCGACTTCAGTTCGCGTTCGATAGAGTACAGCGGCGACTCAGCCTGATCGATCAATATCAAAGTAGCGGGTCGTAGTCTCAACGCTTGCCGCGCGAGTTCTGATCCGATCGAGCCGGCAGCACCAGTAATGCAGATGGTTCTGTTCTGGATCTGTTTGCCGATCTCGTTATTGTCGAGGCTGATCACTTCGCGTCCCAGCAGATCCTCGATGTTGATGTCGCGAATCTGTGAAATGTCGAATTCGTTCCGGAGCCACTTCTCGAATGACGGCACGTAGCTGACGCGAATGTGAAACTGCAGCGCGGCATCAACAATTTCATTCTTGCGCTCTATAGACAAACTTTTGGTCGCAATAACGAGTTGCCGCACTCTGAATTTTTTCACCAGTTCAGGTAGCCTGTGCGTTGAGTAAATCCGCGTTCCGTTGATTTCCTTTCCGTCTTTCTTTGGATCGTCGTCGAGGAAGGCAACCAGTTTGAAGAGGCTGGATACATCGGCCTCCATCGCCTGCTTTGTGAGGAATCCGGCAACGCCTGCACCAAAGATGACTACCGGCACACGTTGGACCGTATCCGACTTGATGTATACAAATATGTTCTTAACCAGGAGCCTGTACTGATATAACAGTAGCGACGAAATGAAGAACGATATGAAGACAACTGAATATGGGATGACGTTCCTTCCAAAATTATAAAAGTAGATGAGGTTGAAGACGCTCACGAGCACCAGTGTAACGAGCTCGTTGGCGATGATCCGGAAGCCATCCTGTATACCGGTATAACGCACAATGCCCGCGTAGCTCTTGGTCATCATGGTGGCGAGCATGGCTGCTCCCATGCATAACAGTGTCGCGAGGCCAGGGTTAAAATTCTGGATCTCCGGAATGTTGAAGTTAAACCGTAACAGAAATGCCAGGCCTACTGAAAGCACAATCAGCAACTGATCGATCAGTATGACCGCGCCGCGTGGAAGAACCGTAAGTCGGTTAAAAAGTTGTTTGATCACAGGTTGGTGGACTAGTCCTTTTTTCTGCGCATCAGTCGCGAAGCGCCATAGACGCCTCCACCAATGAGTAGATACTCAAGGCCGGTGATCGGCACCACATCAGGATCTCCATTGGGTGGGTTCCCAGGATTGCCGGGCCCAACCTGGGCCTGCGCATACCACGAGGTCAATAAGAGAATCACCGTAAATGCCAGTCGCCGAACTATAGTCATTTTGCTTTGAGGATCTTCTTCGTATATGTTTTTGCGCCAGCATTCACCCTAACCAGGTACATGCCATCGGGCAGCGAAGTTATGTCAAACGTTGCTGTCTTCAAATCATCATTACCTGACAATTGTGTACTGCGCAGCTGCACGCCGGTTGTTGAGATCAGCTGAACAGCAGCATCTGACTTGCCATGTACCTCCACGTAAACCTTATCCGGTGCTGGGTTAGGATAAATTCTTACAAAGGCATCGGCGCTTTCCGTTCCCAGGATCAGCATCTCGCGACCTTCGCTGGTAGTTGTACAAGTACCGGTGTTCACCACCACCGTGTAAACACCTGACTTCGATGCTTCAATCGATTTACCAGTGACACCATCCATCAACTCACCATCGAGATACCATTGGTTGCCAGACTCGTAATTCGATGTCAATGTGTTACCATTTATGGTGATCGCAGCTGGCGTAAGGTCAAGCACAGTCGCCTTCACTTCTACCCTTTCGCCTTCACAGCCTGCGGAATTCACGGCAGCAACAAAATATGTCTTGCTCTTATTGAGCGTCACGGTCGTAAAGGAAGCACCGTGTTGTCCATCGATAGGTGTTGCATCGTTAATACCTTCGTACCAGTTATACAAACTTCCGTCCACTGCGACAGCGGTGAGACTTGTTGTTCCTGTACCACACACCTGACCACCTGTTACGCTACTGATGGACGGTTTGCGAAGTACGTTGATCGTAGCCTTCTCTGTCAGCAATTGCGACGTACAGCTTGCACGCTGTGCAGAGATGGTGATTTCTGAAGCACCCTGAGGTAATGCATCCACACTCAATGGTATTTGGATCTGTCCGCCATTGCCGGTCACTGCCGACGAGATTACGGATTCATTCAGCATGGCCGTGTATTGCACGCCATCCTGCGTAGTAGGTAACGTAATAACTGCCGACGAATTACCCACGCAGATCGTCTCACCTTTAACGGCAAGCTGAGTATTCAAAGCAGGTCCGCTGAAACGAAGTTCAAATCTGCCTTTTGCAGCAGCTGCACTGCCTACGTTAAATGTGTAGGTAGGCGTAGATGAAAGTGTGATAGTTTTATTTTCGAGTTTGTCGACGAGCACTGGAACGACGTCAGAGTCGAAGCTCTCGATGCCGGTGAAGTTGAAGGTATAGCTTCCTACAACGGCGTCGGAGATCTCGACTGGCACAATCTTGTCGCAACCGCCTTTGCCGATGGCGTTGATCACGAGGTGTTCGTTATTGCTTGACAATGTCGTTACACGAAGACCAGATGATTGGAACTTGAACCCATCATACTTAGAATCGTATGCGTCAGTCGCTCCTTCGTATAATAGGACAGCAAGGTGATCGGTAATTGTACCCTGTGTCATCGCGAGCCTGAGCAAATTGTCAGGCTCCCCTTCTCTTACAAATGTTGCTGGTCCTGCGACCTTGTGTGATTCTGTAAACCTTACAGCACCTGTCCCGCTAGCCGTAACCCAAAAGGCTTGTCCCATTGCAATGCGACCGTTAAATCCACCGGGTACAGACATCTTCGTAATTCCATTGTAGGTCACGTATCCAATTGTCCCTACATTTTGATTGTTGTCAATAAAGGAGATAGATGCATCAACGTTTGTACTAGTCGTGGTAGACGGATCAACTACGTTATCCCACAAAACAGCAGCAGGATAAGGATTACCTACCAGGTTGAAACCATTAGTCCCTTTTGTAATACCCACGTTCACGTTCCACTGGCCAAGTGTACCATGTGAGTCGAGAGTTGAAGGAGTAAAGGTGGTTGCCCGTCCAAATACTGCGTATCCCCTACCGTTTACCAAAGCTGCGGCCGACGATAATCCTGAAGAAGGATAAGCGACATATGCATTGGTCGGCTCATTAAAGTAAAACATCGACGGATTTTTTGAGATGACGGTCACGTTATCAAAGGTGCCAGACGATGGATTGCTAAACGATCCTGTAATTGGAATTTCAGTTTGCCAGTCGGAAACGACAGAATTCGTTGTAGGTGCTGACAGATAACGATATTGACGTGTAGAGTTTCCGTTGGGCAGCCAGCGCTGAACGATTACTGTACCGTTGATACGGCCTCTATTGTTATTGGCCGTACCAGGCATTGTCGGGATATAAGCGGTAGTATCAGCTGTCGACCGCAATGTCAGGAGATTAGTGCCTGCGGCTACCGTTGTGATGGAATTAACAGAGAAGCTCTGTCTGATCACCATTCCTGCCGATATCGTAAAGGAACCACCAGTCTTGTTTATAACCCAGTCCCTGAACGAGTAGATGGCAGGCGCTGTGTAGGACTGATTTGTCGAACCATTAAATGTATATGTTCCATAACCCGGTACAAGTCCGCCCGCAGCGTCTATCCTCAGGTTGCCTCGTGTTGAAATGTTTTTATTGTTAGCGTGCAGTCTTCCGCTTTGAACGCGAATTTGTCCCGCAGTTGCAATATCTCTATCCATCGCTACCATATTGGTGGCGCTCAATGTATTGTTAATTGTTACCGCATTTACCACCACAGGCGTTGCAGATAATGGGAATTCATACTCAGTTGTTATGCTTGGGCCGGCGAAGTTCAGGTACTGGATATTGTAAACACCAATAGCGCCAATGGCCGCTAGCAAATGCCCGTTTGTCCGGTAGATCGTTCCACCATTTGCCATTCTCAACACTGCACCGGTATTTGAAATGTCACCGTTGTAGACGTTCAGGCGAGTCACATCGAGATTGGCCGTGTTTGTAAGAGTAAGCGCACCTGCTCTGTTCATGGTCAACGTCGCCAATGTACCCGATATGTTCGCGCCTGCAGGCATTGTTCCGGCATTCTGGAACGTGAGAACTCCGCCAGCACCGGTCATGGTGCCTGCCAGTTGCTGCAAAGTTTCCATTGACTGTAGTTGTGGTGGCACCCAGCGCGAGGTTACCGTTCTGCAAATCAAGTAACGATGCGATTGTAAGCGTACCTGTCTTTGTTACAAATCCTCCAGAGGTTTTGTTGATTGTCAGACTACCAATCTGATTTCCAGAGAGAAGCAAAGCGCCGGTTGGGTTGTTTCCCGCAACGTTACCATATGCGCCCGTTCCATTGATGATTAGCTTGGAAGTGTTTTGAACCTGGAGTCGTCCACTTAACTGGTCAACATTAGATACAGTCAGTGTGAATTGTCGGATTTGCAAATTGCCCGCTGTTAGGCCAAGTGTACCTGGCGTAAAGTCAATGTCACTCAGCATCCGGACGTGCGAGGTATTATTGATTATTGTAGTTACGTTCGTAGGTGTCTCTGGTGAAATTCTTTGTAAAGCTGTTCCTCCATAAACAACGGTACCAGCAACTGTCCGTGTACCGCTAACCTGTACGTTACCCTGCGCAACCGAAGTTCTATACGCACCCTGGCTAGATGTGCTTCGTAAAGTTACACGCGCCGTTGAAGCGAGGTTGAAAGTACCAGGACCAGCCAGGCGACTGGTGGCTGCGATATCAAGATTACCTGTTCCTGTAACTGCGTAATTGATTGGGAAAGTCGGAACGGGCGTTGAAGTGAACGAATGCGTTCCCGCGCCAGTAAAGGCCATGTCAAACTGAGTTGCTCCGCCAGTCTTCCTTACAGAAGCAGCGTTGTTGGTATAGCTGCCGGCTATTGAAATATTAGAATTTCCGGTACCGCTATAGCCTAGCGTGTTATAAACTCCCGAGGTTTCAAAAATCCCCCCATTAAGTAAAACGCTACCGCCAACAACCATAGTCACAGAACCAGTTCCGTATGAAAGTCCCAAGCTGCCACCCTCAAGGTCAAGGTTTCCAGTTACATTAACAGTACTGTTTGCATCTGTATTTATGCCGACAAGTCCGTTGGTTGAGACAACCATATTTCCACCCACGTTCAACGTCTGGGCTACACCATCGGACAATATGATTCGCTGACCACCAGTGTCAGTGAAAGTCAGGTCATGTCTTACGGTGGTCAATGCCCCGTTCAATATTACCGGAAAGCTCAAATCGGGGGTATCCCATTCAAAATCGTAAAATGATTGGCTTAAACCACCAGGAGCATCAATGACGTCAGCCGTTATGCGGCAATTTGAACCATTTTGCCAATCTGCAGCGGGCACAACGCCAGGAGTCGTATTTTCATGATTATATATCGAGCCAGTTGCAAAATGTACGCGAGCAGCGGAGGAATTGGCAATTGATCCAGCATTATTGAGTGTACCATTCACTGTAATCGACGACGTGGCTACAGCAGTTCTAACAACAGCGTTAGAGGCAATTTGCAAAGTGCCGCCAACCGTAACCGTACCGTTGACTGCGAAATCGTCGCCCGTTCCATTTGCGATCGTAAACGTAACGCCAGAGTTGACGACGACGGCGCCGCCAGCATCTACGGTTGCCTGATCTATACTCCGGTCGTCAGTGACCGTAATTGTATGCCCATTTAATATAGTAACAGCCTGTGCGTTAGTATTTGTTGGCGCCTGTGTGGCTGTCACCCATGTGCTTCCATTCCACCTTTGCCATGATCCAACTGTGGACCAGTTACCAGTAGTCACGTTACTACGGTACGCATTAGTTGCCTGCCCAAACACATACGAAACTCCTAAACAAAAAACCAGAGTAAAAATCCCCTTCATCATACGACCGGATTTGCGCTTTATCAACAAAAGTAAAGAAAGTTTTCCTACCATTTTACATTAGTACCTTGCCTGTTTGATAGGTTTCCCGCACTTCTAGTAACCATCGTGTTATGCCAATATTATCCACCCTGCGGGACCATCCTAACGACCTGGGTATCAGCGTAACCCACGCTGCCTGAACATCACTTCCAACTACTTGTAAATCCGGTTGATGCGATCCTTTTCTCCATGCTATACTTTAGCTCAATCCTTGCCTCCGTCTGCAAGTCTCACTCACGCCTTCGCTGATCAGACCCCGCCCAAACTCCCTGACGTAAACAACTTCTCTACGGTTGGCTCCGTCAACGATTTATCCCAATCTGGGCAAAAAAGCACACGTCGCAATCACTGCCATTCCCGCAATTTTTGACCCAAAAAGCACCCGTACGCGATTGCACCGCACTGGAAAAGACAAAAAAGTCAGGGAAGTCACTGGTAAACACCTATGAGATGCTAGCTGGATACCGATGACAAACCGATGAATGACGGATGGCCAGCCGGGCTCTTAGCGACGAAAGGATGGTACAGTTTGTTGCCCCGGAGTCGCCAACATGAGATGTTCACATGGCTCATTTCATGACACGTCCCGTTCTGGGATAAATAAATACAACACGTAGCAACTGGATACTCACAAGATTTTCTTCGGTCAGAACTTTGTCCCCTACTGACGTTCCCAGCATTCCCTGATCAGCCGGATCACTCTGTCACGATCGTGTTCAGCAAGGTTCGAGCCCGATGGAAGACAAAGTCCCTGGTCAAACAGGCCATCTGAAACGCCACGGCTATACGCAGGTGCCGACTGAAACACAGGCTGCAGGTGCATGGGTTTCCACAACGGACGACTTTCTATATTCTCGCTCTCCAGCGCAGCAGCAACCTTCACCCTGTTAGTGCCGGATTTCAAGGGATCGATCAGCATGGTTGTCAGCCAACGGTTGGCATAGGCGCTGTCTCCTTCCAGGGGAAACGATACTCCCATCAGATCCCGAAGTCCCTCGTAGTACGCATCAAAATTCCGCCTTCTCTGATGCACACGCTCCTCGAGCACCAGGAGTTGTCCCCTTCCTATTCCTGCACACACATTGCTCAATCTGTAATTGTATCCGATCTCCGAATGCTGATAATGCGGCGCCGGATCGCGTGCCTGCGTTGCCAGAAACCTCGCCTTAGTTATCCACGACGCATCATTTGAAACCAGCGCTCCTCCTCCCGAAGTCGTGATGATCTTGTTTCCGTTGAATGAATAAACGCCGAGGTCACCGAAAGTACCCAGGGCCTTTCCCTTATAAGTAGAGCCCAGCGCCTCAGCCGCATCTTCAATAACGGGAATGCTATGCGCGCGGGCAATATTCATGATCGATTCAACATCCGCGGGCATACCATACAGGTGCACCAGTATAATTGCCGCCGGCTTCTTCCCTGTCTTCGTAAGTCTATCCTTAATACACTCGTCCAGCAACGCAGGATCCATATTCCACGTCGCCGATTCTGAATCAATAAACACGGGTGTCGCTCCCACATAGGCAATGGGATTGCAGGATCCGGAAAATGTAAAAGTTGAGCAGATCACTTCATCACCACCCTTGATTCCGAGGAGGATCAGAGCAAGATGTATTGCCGCCGTACCCGAACTCAATGCCGCACAGTGTTCAATGCCAACGCATTGCGCCAACTCCTTTTCAAAAGCGTTGATATGCGGCCCCACCGGCGAGATCCAGTTGGTATCAAAGGCCTCAGTCACAAACTTTCGTTCCATGTCGCCCATGTGCGGGGAGGACAGCCAAACTTTTTCCATGCCGCGAAGCTAGCAATTAAGAATTAAGAATTAAGAGCTAAGAATTGGCCATCAGCCGTCCGGCTGGCATGCCACGATTGCTTTAGTAGCTGAGATTTTTCAGTCTAACATAGTTCAGCACCGTGCCCATAAGGCGACCGTTGATGGAGCGCAGATACTTAAGCGACTCCTTATCCATGTTGGTTATTGCCGTGTCGGCACGGAACACCGGAATGACCTTGTCTGCAAAGTCAATCAATTCCTTCGAATCTGAATAGTCGTTCAATGCAGGACCTTCCATGAGGATATAATCGAACTGCTGTGACAGCGCATGGATCATTTCCTTGAAGTCGCGACCGGCCATGATTTCCGATGGGGAGTCTCTTCCTCCCACATTGCCGATGATGTCTACATTAACAAAACGCGTCTTGTTGATGATGGACGCCTTCGTGCGTTGCTTTTGCATGCGGGCAACTGCGTCGTCTTCATCCTGCATGGCGCGGCCATCCTTGCTCTCTTCGATCAGGAGTTCATCTTCTTCTTCCTCAAACAGCAAAGCCTTGCGCAGCAGCTTCTTGTTTTCGCCACGACCGCGCGGCAGCAAAGCCTTAGTCAGCGAGTTATGTCTGAAGTTCGTATCAATGATCAGCACCTTCTTGCTCACCAGGCTCAATGCGTAAGCCAGGCTGATGATCAGGAAAGTTTTGCCCGCCTTAGTCTGCGTGCTGGTGATCAGAAACGTCTTACCTTCTGCACTTTGAATTTCATAACGAAGCTTTCGCAGGAAGTGAGAGAACACCTCGTACTCACGGTTGGCGGTTCGATCGCTGAAGATCTCACGCATGTTGAAATCTTTGCTCTTCAGAATGTTCACGGATCCAAGGTTCTTCAGTCCGGTAGCTTTTTCCAGCCTTGTACCAACTCTGATATTCGGATCGATGATGTTTACAAGGAATATGCCTGCAGCCGTCAGCAGGAAGCTTCCGACACCAACAATTCCCAACCACATGATGTTGTCGTTTTGTTCGGCAGCGTAGCTGGGTTGTCCCTGAAGGATTTGACGAATCGAACTGCCGATCACCATCGACTTGTTCTTCGCTGCATTGAACTTGTCCTGTGCATTGATGTATTCCGTTGAGGCAAGTTCAACCTCACGCTCGTAGTCGGATGTATTCAGTTGTCTCGTTGAGCTGTTCGACACTTCAGAGCGCAGCTTCCGGAGAGACAGTTCAATGTTAGCGAGATCCGACTGCGTGATCTCGATCTTAAGCTTCAGGTCGTCGCGTTGTTTTTCCTGGCCTTTGAGTTCTTCTGCAATCTGCTTGTTTTTAGCCACCTCCTCCACGCGGGAATTTTCCATCTGAAGATCCTCGCGAAGACGCGAAATGCGCTGACGATTTCCCTCTGCATCTGAGTTCTGCAGTTCATTGATCTGGCGTTTCAGCTCAACGATGCGTGCATTCACCACCTGGATCTCATCCTGATTGAGCTTGCCCAGGCTTGCCTTCTTTGATTCAATGCTCTTATCGAGAGAGTTCAGTGAAAGCTTCTGGGAATTCAATTCTGAAGTCTGGCGTTCGCGCTTCAGTTCATAGTCGGTGATCAGCGCATACTTCGACTTATTCTCAACATCCTGAGTGATAGCGCCACTGTTTACCTTGTAATCATTAAGTGCCTGTGTCTTGTCATCAAGTACTTTCTTCTTTTCATTCACGAGGTTCTCAAGGAACTCCAGTGATTCGGAGGAACGCTCGGTCTTTTGTGTTTTATTGTAACGAATAAATTCCTGGCAGACAGCGTTAACGGTCATGGCCGACAGAAAAGGTTCTTCCGAAAGGAATTCAACGTTGATAAAATCAGATGCAGCAAGGCGATGAATGCTTAGCGTCTTGGAAATGTTATCGTGATCGTAGCCATAGCCCTTGATGATTCGGTACAGCAGTTGGTCATTGGGATCGAAGAGATTCAATGTCTTGAACTTCTCGAGCTTTTCCTGAAACATCATCTTCGACTTCACGATCTCTTCTGTCTCGAGCGAGCCTTCGCCTTTGATTGGATCGTATTCGCGGAAAGGTTTATCTGCTTCGAGATCGTGCAACATCAAGCGATACGATACGAGTGAAAGCACGGGCACAGAACCCATGGACTCGATGATGTTGTTGAAGTTGGTATTTACGTCAAAAGGTGTGCTTGGACTTTCGCTGAGCTTTACTGCATCATCGGTTGTAAAACCTGTGGCCAGCTGTGCCGTGGAGCGGAATTGTTTGTCACCGGTTGTTATAAAATAGTATGCCGCCCCTACAGACAATAGAGGAATGCAAATGAGTAATACCCATTTTATACTAAACAACCCGGACCTCGAGAAAAAAGCCATGTTAGACGGTCAATTTACTTAAATTTTGCGCTTCCGGCGCCACATTTTATCAGGTATTCCCGCAATAACGATTGAAAAACAATCCAGCCTGTATCGAAGTTATCGATAGAACCTGATTCGAACCATTTCTTTGCTTTGAATGGTGCTTTCTGACTGTTCAGTACTGAAGATAATTCGATTACCTTCTATTCCCGCCTGTTTGAAGAAGTCCAGAATATTCAGGAGCCGCGCCTGGTAGGTTTCCAGCGGTTTGTCTGAGGGTTTCATCGCAATGATATTGAATTTGATATCCTTGTGATTCGCTAGGCCATTCTTTATTCTGACGAGGTTTTGTTTCTGATAATCATTGAGTTCGCTCGTTCCTGCATCGAAATAAAGCAGTGGCTGAAGCGTGAGTCCGGCAATTCGCTGAATCTCTTCGTCGGTGAGGTAGTTGCGTCGATCGATATCAAATTGGGACTTTTTCTCAAAAACCTGAACCTTAAAAAGATCCATTTGCTTGAACCTGTTCGATGCGAAGTACGCCACGGTATCACCGTAGATCGCGAAATAAGCATCAAGGAATTTCGAGTTCACCTGCTCACCCAGGTTCTTGGGTGCCGACCAGATTTCCCATGAATCATAGAGGCGATCAGAATAGAACACATCGCCATTTCCCTGACCCGAGTGACCGCTGCTGGTGAAATAAAGTCTTCGCTTGTTCGCGGAGAGGAACGGCGACATCTCGAATCCTGTCGTGTTTACGGTCGAGCCCAAATTCTTGGGTTTCGTCCAGTCACCGCGGTCGTTCTTAACACTGATGTAAAGATCTTCACGGCCCCGGCTATCGGGACCATTCATGGAGATGATCATCACCATCTGATCGGGTGTGACATACATGCCGAGGTATTCGTCAGGCTCGAGACCCGGCACCGGCATCAGACGGGATCTTGACCACGCAGCACCCTGTCGCGAAATGACGCTAACACCTTCAGGTCTTTTGGAAGAGGAAGTTTTTAAATAAAACAAAACATCGCCCTGTTCCGCGACGCCAACGGCCGAGCTATTGGCTCTGTCGTTCAGCTGCTCAACATTCGTAGCCCTCGACCAAAGTTTTGTCACCGGATCGAAGATGCTCATCCAGATGTCCGTGCCAGTGTACTTGCCACCGCGGTTGAGATCACAGAATGAACGGGTGAAGAAGAGTGTTTTACCGTCGTTCGACAGGATAGGCATCACGTCGTCGCATTCTGAATTTACATTGTCCGACAGTTTTTCGGCAACGCCAAATTCCCATTCCTGCGCGATCGCTATTGCTGGTACCAGGCATACCCACACAAATAGTAATCTTACCATGTCTGCGGGCTCAGGCGTTTGAAATTATTCAGGCGAAGCGAAAGCACGAGTTCGTGACTGCCATCGCTGAATTGCTGCATACCTCCGGTTGATATTTCATATGAATAAGATGCTCCCAACATTTCGTTGAGATTGAAACCGAGTAAAGCAACCAGGTTGCGTGTGCTTCTATAGGTTGCTCCAAACCAAATTTTCTGCTCTATATACATCTTAGCGTTATAATCGATGGCAAATTTCTTGTCTGTTTACCCCGACGACGAAGAATGCTGGGTTTCAGCATCAGCGAGGGACTGAGAGGCAAGGCAACTCCGGCCATAATAGTTCCCTTGTAAAAGGGATCGGCGCCAGTAACCTCAGAAGTTTTCAGCGTAGCGTTGTATACGGGTAGATAGGAAAATCCAACGTAAAATGTTTGAGAATAAAGTAACGACCCCGCACGAACGCTCAGGTCGGTGTGATTTGATCCATTAGCGCGCATGTTCATCCAGAACAGATCGGGATTCTGCTGAAATGCCAGCTCAAGGGCGTTCAGGTCTATACGCGTATTATCAACTATCACACCCACACCTGCCGGATAACCTTACGGTATTGGTCACGGGGAAGTGAAAAGCATAATTGATGCCCCCCCCCACCCTGTCGATCGGGCCTAATGATTCATTGTAAACATTAACACCGAATCCATCAATCACGCGTTTCATGGCAGGAACCTCAACTTGTTTTCGATTCTTGTTCACCGCGCTGGTTGTGCGCAATGCGTGAAGATTCATATCAAGCGGCTCCTTCAGACAGGAAGTTGTAGGTCAGATTAAGCCACTTGGGTGCACCACCGCCGAATCCGGTCCACTGGTAGCGATAGCCAAGTTTAAGATCTTTATATCCTTCGATACCCGAAAATGCAGGATTGAATACAGGCGCGTATTGATACGGCTAATTCGTACCGGGCACGTATTGCGCGCGAAGCCCGGCGGTAAATAGGCAGATCGTTAGTATTGTCAGTGAGAAGTCTTGCGATGTTTGCTTATCTCAGTAACGTAACGGCGCCCTTGTATCTCACCTTATTATAATGTAAGTCGATGGTATAGTAGTAAGAGTCAGAATTTGGTAACAATAAGCACTTATAGACTCCGTCCCAGGGGGTTTGGATCCCTCTGGTTTCGAACAGCAACAGACCGTTCTTGTTATAGACTTTCACTTCCGCATCGTCATAAAGATTTTCAGTTCGTGAAGTGATATTCCACACTTCGTTAACCTGGTCAGCGTTCGGCGAGAACGCTGTAGGGATTTCGAGATCTTCGAACGTATAGATCAATTGAATTAGTCGCGATTGCGGAGTACTGCTCAAAAAGCCGTCGCTGATTACGATGGACACGCTGCGCATGTCAAGCAGGAACTAGGTGGCGTTAACATACTGATACCAGTCCAGGTATGCAGTGCAGAATCGTATTCCGCGGTTGTTGCCGCGCCTTCCAGTTTCAAAACTCCATTATCGAACGAGCCCTGTTATTTTTCCAAAGAGCGAAGACGGAAAAGTTAACATGTCGTTCTCCGGTCGGAATTGAAATCCATCTACTCTATTAAATCCAATTTGTGCGCTTGATAAGGTCACCGTCAGGATCCGCACAACGAAACGCTTTCGTTAACTGAACTTTTATTTCACTCCCGAGTTCATATTTCAGGGTGTCATTCTCAAACTCCATGGTGAAAGTCGGCGGATCATTAATACTTCGGCTGGTCGTGCCCTTCAAACCGCGGCCTGGCGTTCTTCACCAGCTCCCACTCGCTCCACCCCTCCCCCCTTCAGCTTTACGTTCCGCGCATCACCGGGATGATAGTTCGCGAAGTAATACACCCCAACCTCCACCCGCCCGGCCCGGCCCACCTCCCCCCGGACGCCGGCGTAAACCCCGAACACCACCACCAGCGCTACCAACGCAACCCGCTTGACCATGCACCATCCTTCAGTGTTCCGAACACAGGCGGGAGTGAGGGACAACAAGAATGGGACGGCGATCATCTCCTCTGCTCCTTCGCACCTGTAATTGAATAAGGGCAACGATGACCGCCTTCGAAGACCGGCCGCGCTCCATTACGTTCGCGCACACCCTGCCAAAGCGCCGAGCTTTTGGCTCATCCGCTAGGGCGTGGGCTTCTGTTGCTTGAGGGCTTCGCGGTAGATGCCTTTGACGGGCTCGCTGAGCAGGTTGAGGCCACCGGAGGATTCGAGGGAGATCGTGTAGAGGCGGCCGAGTTCGAAGGGGAGGTAGACGGCCTCGCCCTGGGCGACGCGGACGCCCCTCTCCTTCCGGTAGGATTCGTCGGAGGCGAGCTTCCAGAAGTTCTCCCAGAGCTGGGACTCGAACTCGGAGACCGCCGGGCCGGAGCCGCGGTAGAAGGCGGGGATGCGGCCGGGGTCGTCGATCCGGGGGGCGTCGGCGGGCTTCTGCTGGTCGCCGTAGATGCGCTGGAACAGCGCCGACGAGCGGCCGCGGAGCGCGTCGTCGTCCTTGACGAAGCCGCGGTCGAACTTCACGACCAGCGAGTCGACGTGGATCATCCTGCCCTCGACGACGAAGTTCTTCGGGGGGAGCGTGGACTTGCCGTCGCGCAGCGTATTCGACGAACAGCAGTTCGGTCTTCGGCACGCCGCCCTCGGTCCACTGGCGGGTGACGAGGATCTCGGCGACGCGGCGTTCGGCGGAGAGGCGTTCGACGACGCGTTCGAGCGTTCGCTTCTCCTCTTCAA
Organism: Chryseolinea sp.; assembly: GCA_049840655.1. GTDB lineage: Bacteria > Bacteroidota > Bacteroidia > Cytophagales > Cyclobacteriaceae > Chryseolinea. The sequence goes on along the minus strand of JASGJX010000016.1, from coordinate 5,009 downwards.
GTTGGGCGATGCGGCGGCTGGGTGGAGAACCGGCCGTGGTAGAGCCAGACGGCGGCCAACCCGGCGACGAGCAGGAGGGTGAAGGAGACGATGCGGGAGAGGTTCTTCATGCGTCGGTCGTGGCACGGGCCGCTCGCCCGCACGTTCGGATGGGAATCACGGGCGGGTCGCCCGTGCCACATGAAAGGAACGGCGGGCGGCGACTAGCGAGCCGGGCTCTTCGGGGGTTCGGCGCCTTCGGCTTCGCCGGCGGGGCAGTCGGGGGGTGCCGGGGCGGGTGAGGTTGGGGGTCTTCCAGATCGAGACGAGCGTGGCGGCGTCGGTCGGGAGGACGGTGATGCCGGCGTCGCTGACGCTGCCGAGGTACTTGCCGTCGGGGCTCACGTAGTGCGTCGTGACAGAGCCCTCGATGCCGAGGCGGTCCTTGATCGGGATCGCGCGTTGAGGGCCGGCGGCGCCGAGCTTGACGTTCGTTTGCGGGCCGACGTCCACGTAGCGCACGACGACCTCGCGGTTGTCGGCCGACCAAGTCGCGAACAGGTAGGTCTTCGGTTCGGTGGTCGGGAGCAGCCGGGGGAGCAGGTGGCCGAACGCTTGCGGGAGGTACCAGGGGGCGAGTTCGCGCTTGATGGGTTCGGACGGGCCGGCGGGTGATCGTGTTGACGCTCAGCGTGTAGGTATCGAACTGGCGGACGGGCGGCTGCTTCGGGTCGTTCTTGTCGACCATGCCGTGCTCGGGGTCGAGGACGCGCTTGACGTCACGGAGGCTCTCGCCGAACTCGCTGTAGGGCTCCTTCTGGGTCTTGCCGGCGGTCGCGGCCGGCGACCGGTGGACCACTCCTCGCGCTTGCGGTCGACCGAGCTGATCAGCCACGACTCGACGTCGACGCGCGTGCCGGCCTCCGGTTCGGTGTGGGAAGCGGATGCCGATCAGGACGCTGTCGGCGCCCTTGTGTTTCGAGACCTCCTCGACGACGTACGTGTAGCCGATGTCCTTGCCCTCGCGGATCAGGCGGAGGTACTGCTCGGGTACGACGGCCTTGCGGACCCGGTCGGCGTTGAGGTTCACGTAGAACGCGCGGGTGCGGAAGAGGCGGTCGTCCTGGTCCTCCTTGATCTTGCCGCGGTCGAGCAGCTTGACGGAGTCGACGACCGCGCCGAACGTCTCGACCGCCTCGCGCTCGCGGGTCGGGTTCGGGCTCGGCGGGGGCGTCGCCGGTGGCCGCGGCCTTTGGGGGCGAAGCGCCGGGGCTGGTCATCGTCAGGACGTAGTAGACTTCGTCGGTGACGCGGACGACGGCCTGTTGCATCAGCCGCTTCTGCGCACGCTCCTGCGTGAAGCGGAACGCGAGCATGCCGGTGTCGAAGTTCTGGACGTTGATCATGTCGTCGCGGAGCACCTCGGCGCCCCGGGTTGGCTTCCAGGAACTGATCGCACGTCAGGGCGAGCAGTCCCTTCTTGCCCTTCTTGGCGTCCGCGGCGGTCACGACGAGCGGGACGGGCTGGCGAAGCTGGGCGATCGAGACCTTGAGTTGCCAGTCCTTGGCGTCGTTGACGAACTGGACGATCTCGTCGGCCGAGACGGCGCGGCGGAGGACCTTCGAACCGGCCGGCCCGCGCAGCATGATCCCGTGGGCGGCGCTCTCGTAGGCCGGGCCGAGGATCTCGGTCGCGTCGCGGTCCGGACGGTTGGCGAGCTGGGGCAGCGGTTCGGCGGCGGGCGGCGGCGGGGCCGGTGTGCCGACGGGTTGTGCCTGGGCGGCGGCGGCGCCGATGCAGCCGGCGAAGATCCACGACGCAATGACCGACGTTCTCTTGTGGTGCCCAATCATCGTTGTCTCGTTCGGATTCGTTCGGACTCCGGAACCCCTGTCGCGCCGCGGCCGCCGGGGTAGGGGCGAGCCGGCGGCGTCGTGATCCCTGCGGGCGCGGTGTCCACCGCGCGGGTCACGGCCATGCGCACGGCGATCGCGGTGCGCACGCCCGTCCCGCCGCCAGCATCCCCGCTGCGGGCGGGTTCCGTCAAATCCCCATCCACTCGTCCCCGGGTTCTGGCCTGGCGGCGCGGGGACGGGCGGAGGCGTCGGCAGTCGTACCAGGGGGAGCTGCGGGGCGTCCTGCTTCAGGTCGATGTCGAGCGACAGGAGGTCGCCGATCAGTTGCTTGTCCGCTTCGTCGATCTGCCCCTGTCCGTTCAGGTAGGCGAACAGCACCTCGCCGTTCGGCAGCGTCACGCAGGCCATCAGGTCCTTGATGTAGACGAACTGCCCCGGGGCGCACGGCGCGACCTTCATCGTCTCGAGGTAGATGGCGGGATAGTCCGGGTAGCGCTCCAGTTCCACCGCCAGCGGTTGCGAACCCTGCCGCGGGGACATCAGGCCGCTGCTGCGGAGGACGTCGATGGGGGCGACGGACTGCGGGAGGTGTTGCCAGATCACCGTCAGGGTGCGGCACAACGAGTTCTTGACCGCGACTTCGGCCGCGTTGATCTGGACGGCCGCCGCGCCGCGGCGGATCACCGAGTTCTCCCAGCCTTCGGGGAGGCGGACCTTGAAACTCCCGAGTTCGACGGCCGCCTCGGCCATCCCCGGCCGCAATACCGCGGCCTTTCGCTTCACGACCTGCTGGGCGACCGCGACGGTCGCGACGAGCACCAGCCACAGCGCGACCTGCATCGCGACGTGCTTCCAGCGGGGATAGTCGGCCGTGGGAACCATCTGGGAGACGTAGTCTATCCGACTTCGGCGGCAACTGTCGCCGCACACCTTTTAAGTCTTTCCGAGACGATAAGTTGCGGTGCGATCCGGGACGCCGTCCGCGTCGGGCACTGCGGGCGGCGGGGCCGCGCCTCTACAATCGGCACGTGAGCCGCGCCACGCTTCAGGAATTCGCTTCGACCGGGGACGCCGCGGCGGCGACGACGAAGAAGCTGGAGAAGCAGCGGGATCCTTCGCGGCGTATTTCCGAACGATCGAGGACGACGAGGACTTGCGGCTGGCGATACATACTCGGCGGGGAAGGCGTTCGCGGCGACGGAGGAGCGGACGCTGAACGTCGGGTGGTCGAACGTCAGCCAGGTCGTGCTGCCGATGTTGGGCCTGGACCCGGACCAGTACCACGCGACTGGTCGTCAAGAGCAGGACGAATGAAAGGATACGCCGGACCCTCGTCGCCGAGGTATTCGACTGCCGCTCCGGAGAACACGTCCACGCCCGGGCCGGCCCCCTCAATCCGCAATCCGCAATCCAAAATCCGCAATCCCCTCCTCCGCTGTCGCTCGTGGACCTGCTCGCGCCGCGTTCGACGCGCTGGCGTCGACAGGCAACACGCAGCGGAAGCGCGAGATCCTCCGCGAGAACTCTACGGCCGTTGTCGTACGGGGCGCGAGGCCGCGTACGTGTCGAAGATCATTTTCCGCGATATGCGCACCGGCGTGCAGGAGGGCGTGCTGCAGGCGGCGGTGGCGGCGGCGTTCGGGAAGGAGTTGAAGGACGTCCAGCGCCGCAACTGCTGGTCGGCAACCTCGACGACGTCGCGGTCCTGGCGAAGCACGACGCCCTGGCGGCGCGGCGTTCACGCTGTTCCACCCGATCCAGTTCATGCTGGCGACGCCGGTCGAAACGGCGGCCGACGCGCAGGCGGCGTTCGAGGGGCGGACGTTCTTCTGCGAAGACAAGCTCGACGGCATCCGCGCAAGGTCCACAAAGCTGGCGGCCGGATCGCGATCTACACGCGGACGATGGACGCGACCCACGAGTCGTTCCCGGACGTCATGGAGCAAGTCCGCCGGATTCCCGGTGAATTCCTTCTGGACGGCGAGATCGTCCCATACCGCGACGGGCAGGTGCTGCCGTTCGCGAACATCCAGAAGCGGCTGGGCAGGAAGGTGCCTGACGCCGAAGATCCTGCGCGACCACCCGGCGCGGTTCGTCGCGTTCGACGTCCTGCATCTGAACGGCGAATTGCTGATGGATCGGCCGTTGCGAGAGCGGCGGGCGGCACTGCAGTCGTTGTGCGACGCGTGCCCGCAGATCCACGATTCCCATGCCGTGGGCAAGGATGGCGGGGCTGCCGTCGGAGTGCGGACGTCGGAACTGCTGACCACGCAGTTGATCGAGGTCTCGACGTCCGAGCAGATCGCGGGCGAGTTCGAGTTGGCACAGGCACGGCGGAACAGGGGATCATGCTGAAGGACCCGGCGTCGCCGTATTCGCCGGGGCAACGCCGGCGGATGTGGTTCAAGCTCAAAACCCACCTGCCGACGTTCGACTGCGTGGTGACGGCCGCGGAGTACGGCCACGGGAAACGTCGCGACGTGCTGTCCGACTACACGTTCGCGGTCTGGATCGCGACCCGACGGCGGACCCGGCGGCGCGGTTGGTCAACATCGGCAAGGCCTATTCGGGCCTGACGGACGCGGAGATCGCCGAACTCACGCAGCGTTTTCTGGCGATCGCAGTGGCGCGGCGGGGGCGGGTTTTCGAAGTCCCGCCGGACGTCGTCCTCGAGATCGCCTGCGACCAGATCCGGCACTCGGAGCGACACGCCAGCGGCTACGCCGTAAGTTCCACGCATCAAGCAGTACGCACTGACAAGCACCCCCGAAGACGCCGACCGCCTCGACCGCATCGCGGCGATCTACAACAGCCTGCCCAATTTCGCCCGCCCCGAGCCCGAACCCGCCGCCCCCGCCACCCACGAACCCACCCTTTTTGACCTGCTCGAAGGGTCGTCGTAGGACGCGAAAATCGACCCGGCCGGTATGTGTGACGAGCGGGTCCGCTGCACCGCCGAGCTTGACAGCCTCGGCTCGCGCTGCAAGGATACGGGACTTCGGTTCGGCCCAAGGCCGGCCGGTTGGTCTGTACGGCAGCCTTAGCTCAATTGGATAGAGCATCAGCCTACGGAGCTGAGGGTTGCAGGTTCGAGTCCTCAGGCTGCGTTCACCCCTAAACGCTTATTGCTACCCGTCTTGCAGGAGGGATCGGAATTGTTTCGGCCCTCGGCA
>JASGJX010000015.1:7500-80499 GCA_049840655.1 Chryseolinea sp. | reverse complement strand
GCTGTCGTCTCTTCGTTCAGTTGCGTATTGCTGAGCATGGGAAACACAATAGAATCCGAACAGCACCTGAGCAATCACGGCCGCATCGATGCGATCGGTCTTCTCCAAGGTGCCCATTGCTTCGGCGAAGCGACGCACGCTGCGAGGATTGACGATACCGCAAGGCAGGCCCTTCTCCCAAAGCCACAGGAAGGCCAACCGCTCATAGCCGCCTGTGGCCTCCATGACCGCGAGCTCGACACGATGGCCGCGGCAAAACACCAGCAGCTCGCCCAGCCCCGCCGCATCGTTGGCGAAGCGAGCAAACGCTGCGCCCGGCCGGATATGGACGTCCAGCCAATCTTTCGAAACGTCAACTCCACAAATAATGCTGTTCACGGTAACCTGCCTTGTTCGTGCGATTGAAGCCAAGCGACTATTCGGTCGTGCGTGACACAGGCGAAGATCCCAGGCTCATTGACGGTTGTGGCCGCAGGGGCAGCGGGCGACTTCGCCAAGGCTCGGGCCGGATGGCCATCCGGCCCGAGCCTCAGTCGCTTCCATCGCACAAAATCAATCTCAGGCAGATACAAGGGGCGGCGTCGACCAACGGTCGTTGGCCGGTGCATCGCAACAGCCTGTTTCAACGCCACGAGCTCCGGCTAACCAACCATCAACCGCTTCACCGTCCGCATATCCCCGAGAAACCGCTCCCGCTCCGCCTCCTTGTCCTCCTGTTCGCGGATGCGCAGGATGAAAGACGGATGGATGGTGAGGAACACGCGCAAGCCGTCCTCGCGCTCGACCACATCGCCGCGCATCCTGGTGATCGGCACCGCCTTGCCGAGCAGCGACAGTGCCGCAGTGCGCGCCCAGCGCAACGACGAGCTTCGGCTTGACGATGTCGAGTTCCCTGTCCAACCACCAGCGGCAGGTCTGCACCTCGCCGGCATTTGGCTTTGGAGTGGATGCGCCGCTTGCCGCGCGGCTCGAATTTGAAGTGTTTCACCGCATTGGTCACATAGACCTTGGCGCGGTCGATCTCGGCCTGTTCGAGAATGCTGTCGAACACCTTGCCGGCCGGGCCGACAAAGGGCTTGCCGGCCAGATCCTCCTGGTCGCCGGGCTGCTCGCCGACGAAGATCACCTCGGCATTCGTCAGGCCCTTCGCCGAACACGGTCTGCGTCGCCTCGCGCCAGAGCGGACAGCGACGGCAGCTTTTCGCTAGCGCGCGCAGCTCCGGGATCGTATCGGCGCTTTCGGATTCGTCCGCATCGGCCGGCCGCGGCGGCGGCCAGTGCCTGGCCTGGACCTTGGCGTGATGCGGCGCCGGTATGGTCGGCATGCGGGCGATCATGGCTGAGGTGGCTCTGTCGGCTCCTGCTATCAGGTCTGGAATGAGCGAGGCCTCCGGAAGGTTCCGCCAGTATTTCTTCGGCATCTCCTTCTGCATCGCCTTCACCTTGAGGCGGGCCGGGTTGAAGATGCTGCCGAAATAGGTTCGCCACAGCGTCTCGGCGTCGTCCTCGGCCGGCGCATCGCGCCTGCCGGCGCCGGGGCCGATCGCCAGCCGCTCGCCGTCCCAGTCGGCCGAGGCGTGCGGCGTGAGGATGGTCCAGCGCATGCCGGTGAAGCGGCGTACGAAGAAATCCGCATTACGCTCGACGATGAAATGGTCGGGCTCGAACCAGGCGACATAGCGCTCGTCCTCGCCTGCGCCGATCTTCCGGAAGCGCAGGAAGGCGCGCATCTTATGGATGTCGCGGCCGACTGCCTTCTCCATCGTTTCCAGCCTGACGGATGTCCGGATCGGAGGCGATCGAAAGCAGCTTCGGCTCGGCGCGCAGCCGCCAGAGCAATCGATAGAGAAAACCGAACCGCTCGGGGTCGGAATGGCAGATGGTTCTTTCGGCGCGCTCGATGAATTCGCGCGGCACGCACGAGCCGCGCATCGGGCGAACAGGCTGGCAAATCGCTGTCGCGGTGATCCGCATCCGGCTCGACCTGCCACGCCACGTCCTGCGGCGTGAACGTCGTTCGTCGCCAGGCGGCGCGCCGCATCGCGCCAGCCGTCGAAATTGGTCTCGCTTTCGAGCCGGACGAGATGGGTCGCGAGGCTGAGCTGGGTTCCTGCCATGGTCAAAACAGCGAAAGCTGCTCGCAAGAGCGGATGACGGCCTCGCGCAGGCCGGCCTTGTCGGTGAGCGCGGCCCGGCGACCATCCCTCCGCCGTTATGAACGGCCGCACCTTGGCGATCGAATGGCAGAGCCGGCCGACATCCTCGAGGCGCAGCCGGCGATGGCGGCGCGTCTGCAATATCCTGTCGACCACCTTGGCGCCCAGCCCCGGCACGCGCAGCAGCGCTTCGCGCTCGGCGCCGTTGACGTCGACCGGGAAGCGGCCGCGGTTGCGCAGCGCCCAGGCGAGCTTGGGATCGATGGCGAGGTCGAGCATGCCGTCGCTGCTGCCGGCCAGGATTTCCGGCTGCGAGAAGCCGTAGAAGCGCATCAGCCAATCCGCCTGGTAGAGCCGGTGCTCGCGCATCAGCGGCGGCTTCTGCAAGGGCAGGCGCGGACGACGAATCCGGGATCGGGCTGAACGCCGAATAATAGACGCGGCGCAGACGGTAGCTGCCGTAGAGCCGGGCGCTGGCGCGCAGGATGCCGTCGTCGGAGGTGCTGTCGGCGCCGACGATCATCTGCGTCGACTGGCCGCCCGGCGCGAAGCGCTCGCGCTTGCGGCTCCGCAATGTCGGCTCGGCCTTCTCCTCGATCTTGCGGCGCAGCTTCGCCATCGAAAGCCGGATCGTCTCCGGCTTCTTTTCCGGCGCCAGCTTCTTCACGCCCTCGTCGGTCGGCAATTCGACGTTGATCGAGAGGCGGTCGGCGTAGAGGCCGGCCATCTCGATCAGCCCGGCGGATGCTTCCGGGATGGTTTTGAGATGGATGTAGCCGCCGAACTTCTCCTCGCAGCCGCAGCCGGCGCGCCACCTCGACCATCTCGCCCATCGTCTCGTCCGGAGAGCGTATGACCCCCGAGGACAGGAACAGCCCTTCGATGTAGTTGCGGCGATAGAAGTCCATCGTCAGCTTGACCACCTCGTCGACGCCGAAGCGGGCGCGCCGCACGTTCGAGGACGAGCGGTTGATGCAATAGCTGCAGTCGTAGATGCAGAAATTGGTGAGCAGGATCTTGAGCAGCGAGATGCAGCGCCCGTCCGGCGCATAGGAATGGCAGATGCCGGAGCCCTCGGTCGAGCCGATGCCGCGTGACTTCAGCGAGTCGCGCCTGATCGACCCCGACGACGCGCAGGAGGCGTCGTATTTGGCGGCGTCGGACAGGATGGCGAGTTTTTCACAGAGGGAAAGTGCGGACATTTGTTCATGATATGTTCTAAAGCTCACCGACGCCATGATTTTTGACACGGTGCGGCAAAAAGTGATCGCCGCGCCGTTCAGACCGCCGAGATCAGACCTCGTGCAGATAGAGGTGGTAGTCCAGCTCGCTGCACGGTGCGCGCCACGCGCAGATACTCGGCCTGCTTGATGGCGACGAAGGTGCGATGCAAATCCTCGCCCAGGGCGACTTTCAGGAAGCTGGAAGCCTCTCGCCGCCTCGATGGCGGTGCGCCAGTCGACGGGCATGCGGTGTGTCGGCGGCTGCCGCTCATAGCCATTGCCCTTGGTCTCGGCGCCGGGGTCGAACCCTTCGTCGAGGCCCTTGACGATGCCGGCCAGCACGGTTGCCGCCACAAGGTAGGGGTTGGCGTCGACGCCGGACGGCCGGTGCTCGATGCGGCGGTTCCTCGCCTCGCCCGCCGGCACGCGCAGCGCCACGGAGCGGTTGTTGACGCCCCATGTCGGCGCCACCGGAGCATAGGATTGCGAAACGAAGCGCCGCCAGGAATTCGCATGCGGGGCGAACACCAGCATCGATTCCGCCATCGTGCGGAGAAGGCCGCCGAGCCCGCTGAGCAGCTTCGGCGACCACGTCTCGCCGGCCGCCTCGGTGAACACGTTCCTGCCGGCGCCGTCCTGCAGCGAAACATGGAAATGCATGCCCGAGCCGGCGTATTTCTCGATCGGCTTGGCCATGAAGCAGGCGGTGACGCCGTGGCGGCGCGCCTGTGCCCGCACCAGCCGCTTCAGCATCACCAGATCGTCGGCGGCCCGCAGCACGTCCTTGCGATGGTTCAGCGTCAGCTCGTACTGGCCGGGCGCGTATTCCGAAATGACCGTCTCGGCCGGAATGCCTTGCGCCTTCGCGGCCGCGTAGATGTCGGAAAACAGCGGCTCCATGCCGTGCAGGTGATCGACGGAATAGACCTCCGTCTTGGCCGAGCGGCGTCCGTCCAGCACGGCGCGCGCCGGCTGTACCCGGCCCTCGCGCGTCGCGCTCGTCGGCGAGCAGGAAGAATTCGAGCTCGAACGCACCGGCCGGATGCAGGCCTCTCGACGCCAGGATCTCGACCTGCCTGGCCAGCGCCAGGCGCGGATCGGAGGTCATCGGCTTGCCGTCGAGATGGTGCATCGACATCAGCACCTGTCCGCGCGGCGGCCTGGTTCCGTGGAGCGGCACCAGCGTACCGGGGATCGGCCATGCCAGCAGGTCGCCGTCGCCCGTGTCCCAGACAAGGCCGGTGTCGTGGACGTCCTCGCCGGCTATGTCGAGCCCGAGGATCGAGGTCGGCATGTGCCGTCCGCCCTTGAATATGCTCATCAATTCGTGCCGGCGCACGATCTTGCCACGCCCGATGCCGTTGACGTCGGTGAGAACGATGTCGAAGGCCTCGATGTCGGGATGGGCGTCGAGAAAGGCTTGCGCCTCGGCGGGCGTCGAGCCCGATGGTGAGGTCATGATGGAACTCTGATTGGCCCGGAGCAATCCCAGGAAAGCATGCCGCCTTTCGGCTCGAATTGCGCGGAGCAGCTGTTCCTGCCGCTTGTCTCACGCCGCAAGCCTTGCCGCAACCGCCTCGAAGGCGGCGACCGGCCGGTTCACCTACCCTGCCGCCTTGTCCCCTACTCCCTCAACCTGCAATGTCGATGACGCCGCAATCCCCCGCGGCGCTGCCGAAGGCGATGCGGCGTTCTTCCCTGTCCCAGCCCATGGCGGTGACGGCGCCCTTGCCCGGGCGGCGCAGCAGCACTTCCTTGGCGTCGGCGAAACGCACGGCCAGGATCATGCCGTCGTCATAGCCGATCGCCGCCACCTCCTGGCTGGGATGGCAGGCCACGCAGGTCACCATGGCGTTGCCGCGCGTGCCGAGCTCGAGCGGCGCCTTGCCCATCGGGCCGTCCTTGCCCGAGAACGGCCAGACGATCGCCGCCGGGGCGCCGGAACTGGCCAGCCATTTTCCCTTGACGCTCCATGAGAGGCTTTTGACCTTGCCGGGATAACCGGTCATGCGCATGTGCTTGCCGTCGGCAAGCTTCCAGCCATGCAGCGCGTTCTCCTGCATGGTGGTGACCAGGAAGGCGCCGTCGGGCGAGAAGGTGATGCCGGTATGGGCGCCCGCCCATTCGAGCTCGACCGGCTTGCCCTCGGCGGCGGGAAAATGCAGCGTCGCGCCATTGTAGCGCGCGACGCCGATGCGCATGCCCTTGGGCGAGAAGGCCAGCCCCTCGACCGAGCGCGGATGCGCGAACTCCCTGGTCTTGCCGTCGGCGAAGCGCACATAGGCGGTCTTGCCCGAGGCATAGGCGATCGCGCCCTGCGGCCCGGCCGCGACGCTGGTGATCCATTTCCTGCCGACAGCGGCCAGTTCGCTCGCTTCGCCGCCCGCCTTGACCGCGAACACCTTGCCGTCCTCGCCGCCGGTGATCAGCCGGTCGTTGGCGGCGTCGTGGAAGGCGGCGAGCAGCCCGTCATTGGCCTGGGCGGTCTTGCGGCCATGGTCCAGCCGGTGGACGGCGCCGTCGGCCAGCGCGAAATGCGGCACGTCGTCGAGGAAGACGGCGGCGACGCAATGGCCTTCGAGATCGAGTGGAGCGACTGTCGGCATCAGATCTTTAATCGTGGCGCGGGTTTGGACCGTCTTATGATCAATGTGCCTTCGAGGGGAAGGGCAATGAGCTTCTCGTTTTCGTCGGTGTGATGGCTATACACAAACCATTTGTCCCAGTTCCTGATGAGCCAACCGGTCTCCAGGGACAGTTTACCGCTTCCCTGGCTCTCTTTCGGAAAATACAGGAATGGCAGGCCGGCCTTGTAGCCCTTGAGTTTCAGCAGCCCCAGAACGTCATCATACCCCCACAGTTCGAAGAGCATGAACTCGGCGGGCGCCGAACCGGGGCCTAGCGACGGATCGTGGACGAGTCGGATAACGTCGCCGCGCCAGAGACTGTCATCCGGAATGTCGGCCAGCAGTCGACGGGCGGTCTTCCAGGTGCTTCGAGCCCAGTTTTGCCCCATCAAGCCGCCTGGCAGGCTTCGAAGCTCTTCCTGAGCCGCTCGGCGTCGAGATCGCGACCGATGAACACCAGCCGGCTCTCGTGCTTCTCGCCATCCTTCCAGGCGCGTTGGTGGTCGCCCTCGATGATCATGTGCACGCCCTGGAGGACATAGCGTTCGTCGTCGCCCTTGAGCGCGATGATGCCCTTCAGCCGCAGGATGTTCGGGCCTTCCATCTGGGTGACCTTCTCGATCCAGGGGAAGAATTTCTTCGGGTCCATCTCGCCGCCGCGCAGCGACACCGACTTGACCGTCACGTCATGGATGTCGGACGGATGGGCGTGGTCGTGATGGTCGTGCCCGTGATGATCATGATGATGGTGATGGTCGTGATCGCAGTCCGGTCCGCACTCATGGTCGTGGTCATGGTCGTGCGCCTCGAGGAAATGCGGATCGTTCTCCAGGCGCGCGAGAGATCGAACGCACCCCGGTCGAGCACCTCGGAAAGGGCGACGCCGGCGCGCGTCGTACGGTGGATGCGCGCAGCCGGGTTGATGGCGCGGACGGTCGCCTCGACCTTGGCGAGTTCCTCCGGCGTCACCAGGTCGGTCTTGTTGAGCACGACCACGTCGGCGAAGGCGATCTGGTCCTCGGCCTCCTTGAAATCCTTGAGCCGCAGCGGCAGGTGCTTGGCGTCGACCAGCGCCACGACCGCGTCGAGCCTGGTCTTGGTGCGCACGTCGTCGTCCATGAAGAAGGTCTGCGCCACCGGCACGGGATCGGCGAGCCCCGTGGTTTCGACCACGATGGCGTCGAAGCGGCCCGGCCGGCGCATCAGGCCCTCGACCACGCGGATCAGGTCGCCCCGCACCGTGCAGCACACGCATCCATTGTTCATCTCGTAGATTTCCTCGTCGGATTCCACGATCAGGTCGTTGTCGATGCCGATCTCGCCGAATTCGTTGACGATGACGGCGTAGCGCTTGCCGTGGTTCTCCGACAGGATGCGGTTGAGCAGCGTCGTCTTGCCGGCTCCGAGATAGCCGGTGAGAACGGTCACGGGGATCTGCTCCTGCGTCTGGCCGGTCGTCCGTGCTTCGCTTGTCGGTTTTGCGTCGCTCATCGCTTGCCTCGAAAGTCTGGCCCGTATTCCAGGCCGTCAAATGGGATCGTCGGCTCCATATAGGGTGCGCGCGACGCTTTTGCACGCTGCAAAGCTGTGGGCCAGCCGCCGGGACGGTCGGGCGTTCCGGGCCTGGCAAGGTCGCTGGAAGGCTCCGCCGGGGCTCTTTGTCATCGAACTGAAATAATCATCTGGCATTAGCCGTGGCGGATAGTGAATGCTTGCCGGCAAAGCGGTTCGAGGCGCCGGCTTCCTTTGATCGTCGATTGCCAACCGGTCGCCCATAGCTATGCTTTGCGCACCGGTATGGCCGAAGAGGGATGACCATGGCCAAGGCGGACAAGACCGCAACGATGAGCCGGCTGCACGCGGCGGCGCGGCTGGCACGGACCGCGCTGGCGGCGCGGCTTCTCGCGCACGGCTTCTATGCCGGGCAGGACCAGATCATGCTGGCGCTCGACCGCGAAGACGGCCAGACGCCGGGCAATCTCGCCGGCCGCCTCGGCGTCCGCCCGCCCACCATCACCAAGACCATCAACCGGCTGCAGGCGCAGGGCTTCCTGGAGAAGCGCGCATCCGACGCCGATGCCAGACAGGCGCACATCTTCCTCACCGGCGCCGGCCGCGAGGCGATCCGCGCCATCGAGAAGTCGGTGAGGAAGACCGAGAAGCAGGCGTTGAAGGGCCTCGACAAGAAGGATCAGAAGACGCTTTTCAAGCTTCTGGCCCACATCGAGGCCAACCTCTCCGACGAGGAGATGGCGCTGGTCGACGACGCGCCCGAGGCCGAGGAATAGGCTCCGGACGGTTTCGCCGCATTCCCTGCCGCGCGGCCTCGGCACCGGGCCTTTGTTGCAGCGGCCGTTTTTTTGGTCCGGCCAGGGCCGAAGCGGGCTTGCTGGCGCGGCGCGACTCCCGCAAAGGTGGGTGTCTGCCTCCACAATGACGGTCTGATGTTGAACGCGCCCGAAAGACAAGACGAAAGCGCGACGCCACCCGCGGCGATGCTTTACATGCTGCTGGCCTATGTCAGCTTCGCTTTTCTCGACACCGGCAGCAAATATCTCGTCGTTGCGGGCGTCTCGCCACTGCTCATCACATGGGCGCGCTTCGCCATCCATATGCTGGTGATCGGCGCCTTCCTGCGCGGCTGGCGCCAGCCGTCGCGCTTCTGGCCCGTCAACCTGCCCGCGCATATGCTGCGCGGTATACTCATGTTCTGCTCGACGATCACCAGCATCCTGGCGCTGCGCACGCTGCAGCTTGCCGAGACCACCTCCATCTACTTCTTCGAGCCGATGGTCATCACCGCGCTTGCCGGGCCGCTGCTCGGCGAACGGGCCGGCTGGCGCCGCTGGCTGGCCATCCTGGTCGGATTCGTCGGCGTGCTCATCATCACCCGGCCCGGAGTCGGGGTGTTCGGCATCGGCCATGTCTTCGCGCTCTGTGCGATGCTGTCCCACGGTTTCTTTGTCATCATGACGCGGGGCATGTCGGCCAGCGAGACGCCCGAAAGCCTGACCCTGTTCTCGGCCGTGGCGCCCGCGGTGCTGCTGCTTCCCTTCCTGCCGTTCTCGCTTTCGCTGCCGCATGATGGCTGGCACTGGCTGGTGCTGGTCATGCTCGGTTTTTTCGGCGGGCTTGGGAACTGGCTTGTGGTGCTGGCCTACCGCATGGCGACGGCGACGGCGCTGGCGCCCTTCCCCTATTTGCAGATGGTGTGGCTGATCATCGCCGGCTGGCTCGTCTTCGACCAGCTTCCCGACGGCTGGACGCTGTTGGGGGCCACCATCATCGGTGCCAGCGGCCTCTACATCGTGCATCGCGAGCACAGGCGGCGGCTCCGCAGCCGCGCCGCGGCGGATGCGCAGGCCCAGGCGCTGGCAAAAACACTTTGACTTGGCTCCGATCGATGGCATAAGGCCGCCTTTAAACTGTTTAAATCGGGGCGGGGAGCACAAAAGGCTGGCACAGAAGATCAAGCTTTCGACGATCGCCGACGCGCTTGGCGTTTCCACCGCCACCGTATCGCTGGCCTTGCGCGACAGCCCGCTCGTCGCCGACGCCACCCGCGACCGCATCAAGGAGCATGCGCGCGCCATCGGCTATATCTACAATCGGCGCGCCGCCAGCCTGCGCACGTCGCGTTCGGGCATCGTCGGGGTCGTCGTGCACGACATCATGAACCCCTTCTTCGCCGAGATACTGCGCTCGATCGAAAGCGAGCTCGACCGCAGCCGGCAGACCTTCATCCTGTCGAACCATTACGACCAGCTCGAAAAGCAGCGGACCTTCATCGACACGCTGCTGCAGCTCGGCGCCGACGGCGTCATCATGTCGCCGGCCATAGGCACCCCGCCGGAAGACATCGTCATGGCCGAGGAGAACGGCCTGCCGGCGGTGCTGATCGCCAGAACCGTCGACGGCGCGGGACGTGCCGGTGTTTCGCGGCGACGATGCCTACGGCACCGCGCTCGCCACCAACCATCTGATCTCGCTCGGCCACAAGCGCATCGCCATGATCGGCGGCGCCGACCAGACCTCGACCGGGCGCGACCGCTACCAGGGCTACGTCAACGCGATGGAGAAAGCGGGCCTGGAGGTGAAGCCGTCATGGCGCATCGCCGGTCCGCGCACCAAGCAGGCCGGCTTCGAGGCGGCCAGCCAGTTTCTCGCGCTCAAGGACAAGCCGACCGCCGCCTGCTGCTGGAACGACCTCGTCGCCATCGGCCTGATGAACGGCGTCGCCCGCGCCGGGCTGGCGCCGGGCATCGACATTTCGGTCACCGGTTATGACGACCTCGAGGAAGCGGCGATCGCCACGCCGGCGCTGACCACCGTCTGGAACGGCCAGCGCGAGGTCGGGCGCCGCGCGGCCCGCGCCCTGCTGGACAAGTTGAACGGGCAGACGGTGCGGCCCTCGCAGGAACTCATCAAGCCGGAACTGCATGTGCGCCAGTCCACCGGCAGGCCCGTAGAGCGGCCGTGACGGCACCCGAACGCAAGCTGCCGCCCGGTTATTAACGACCGATTAACCCTAAGAAATCATTGTTGGCCCGTCATGGGTGTGTGCCGACATCGCGAGCGCGCCTTGCTTGGCGGCATCACGCCCGCAAGCCGCATCGCAACTTGCCCTGCACGCTCGCGAGGCGGACGCAATCGTGCGCGGAGACCTTGAATGAAGACCTTGTCCCTTCTGTTAGCCGGCGCGACGCTGTATGGTGGCTTCCAGATCTATAACGACGGGTCGAATGAAGATCGGCCGGCCGTTCAGGCGGCGTCCGGCGAGGTGTTCAGGCTGGTGGCCAATGGCGACGAGGCGGCCTGCTCGGTCAGGCGCGGCGACCGCATCGCCGACGGGCTTTCCGCGCTGACGCTGGCGCCCGATTGCGGACGGGTGCTGCCCGGCATTGAGCGCGCAAGGTTCTGGTGGGAGCGCGACGACGGCACGATCGCCTTCAGCGCCGATGGGATCGATCCGATCGTGACCTTCGCGATTGCGGATGGCGACGGCTATGATTCCTACGCGCCGGCCGCCCCGCTGCTGTCGCTGGCCGCCGTCGAGAATTGATTCCACCGGCCTATTCCGCCGCAGCGCGCGCGCCGGCCCTTGCCGCCGCGTGCAGCCGCACGGCATCGCCGAAGGCGCGGAAGATCTTCGCCGAGACGCTGTCCGACTTCACCCAATATTCGGGGTGCCACTGGACGCCGACGGCAAAGGCGCGGGCGTCGCGCACCGAGACCGCCTCAACGGTGCCATCGGCGGCGACGGCCTCGATCCGGAGGCTGGGGCCGAGGCGATCGACCGCCTGGCGGTGGACCGAGTTGACCATGATTTCCCCGGCGCCGAACACGCCGGCCAGGCAGGAACCGGGCTTGATCGTCACCGCCTGGTGGATCTTGAAGCGTTCGTCCTGATTGTCGCTGATCGGCGCGCGATGATCGAGCGCGCCTTCCCGCTCCTGGATCTCGGTGGCCAGCGTGCCGCCGAGCGCGACGTTCATCTCCTGGATGCCGCGGCACCATCACCGCCATTTGCCAGCAGATAGACGCCGCCCAGACCATCTTCAATGGTGACATAGGCATTTGTTACACGCGGAAAGCTGTCGGGCTCAGTTAGCGCAACGCCGTGGCTAAGCGCGACGTAGGCATCT
Source organism: Chryseolinea sp. (assembly GCA_049840655.1). GTDB lineage: Bacteria > Bacteroidota > Bacteroidia > Cytophagales > Cyclobacteriaceae > Chryseolinea. The sequence goes on along the minus strand of JASGJX010000015.1, from coordinate 68,848 downwards.
CCCGTGCTGGTGTCTAAATCGCCGTCCACTACAAGGATGTTAACATCAGATGACTCGATAGCGGGGTAATACGGATCGAGGCATCCGGTTACCACGGCAATTGAAAGTATCATCATAATGCGATTAAGCATAAACCTTATTACCCTTGCTGTTACAAAGTACCATTTAACTTGTTGCGCAGTACTTCTAACCTTTATTCAGAAGCGACCAACGTATGTCAAAGTGAGAAAATCCGAAGGTGATCCCCGTTATTTCTATAAAGATAGGAAAGCTTCAAGCTCAAAACACACCACTCATTCCCAGAACGCAGGTGGTGTGGTTACACCTCCCTGGGATCTGCAGTCAGCGCATCGCACGCTCGAGAGCGTATAACCAGGGTCGACTTGAATACCAACCATATCCCCCGGGCGCAAATCCGCGACTGTACGTGCACAATTACTGCCGGATACACCACACACGGTATCAGGTGGACTGCAACCCTAGCAGGTGGCCATATTTCTCTAAATACCTTCGGAAGATCAAAGCCATTGATGTACGTGCGCATGCTTGTTGTTCTGCCTGCCGAAAAATAGCCAACTGCAATCGGCGAAACCTTCCGCACCCGGGTTACATTACCCGTCACAGCCCCAGGCTGCGGGTCAAATAGTCCACCAATACTTTCAGTAGTCTTTCGAAGCTGCTCAAGGTAGTTGTATTCACTCCTCGCTGATGCTTGTCTGCTTCACCAGAATGCTGTAGCGCATCTTGCAGCTTTATGGAGCCTGCAGTAATATGTTGCACAGGAAACTGACTGATGATTGATCTGGACAAACGTGCGGTGGAGACGTTAGAATGTCATAAGAAGGTTTTGTGTTCCAGCAGTAATAAATCATCTCATCATACTTGCGCCCCTGTAATTGGCCTGGCCCGACAACTATATACATGGACAGTATTGCCGCGTGATAATTCCAGGTCTCATCGAATGTCCATCGAAAATATCTCGCCTGGTTGGTATCATCGTGTGTGTTGACCCGCACCGTTAGTTTCTGATCATCGGTCACGTATGTTATACTATCAATCTCCGGCGTAGCTAACGGACTGACATAATCAGAATAATACTCGTCTCTTTCACTTGTCATGACGTGTAGCCGATACTTGCCTCCCTCAGAAATGGGTATTGCAGAGAGGGAATACCGTCCGGAATCTGCCTCAGTTAACGGATAAGAATTGGATGAAGCATCCTCAATGGCAACAAATGCTCCCTTGATGGAAGGAAATACGTTCGCGTCAGTCAAAGGTACTCCACGGCTCAGTCTTACCGAAGCCGTACCATCGGAGGCATCCAGAAAGCCATCCACGACCAGAATGTTGACCTCTCCAGACTTAACTGGAGGAAAATAAGGATCGAGACAGCTGGCTAATGCAACAAAACAAATAAGCCAAAAGATGTAGTTGCGCATAACGTGGTCATTTTCATTACACGATATTAGTCGTTAATACTTACCACCTCAAATCTGCTTTTGCCGCTTCCGACAGCGCCCTTTGAACTCATTCCTTCTATAAGTACTTCGTAGTCACCGGTCAGATCTGATGTATAGAATTCAACGGACTGCTTTCCGCTGCCATCGATGACAACAGAGGGTGCCCAGTAGAGCCTGTCGCGCTGATCAGGCAAACGCGATTCACGCTGCCTGGAGTTCTCATACTTTGGCATATAGTACTCCCGTTGCAACTGCATTCCCTCGTAGTCAATCATAAGACAATGCGGATCAACGTTGAACCCGGAAAGGTCGCCATTGTATGTTGTATAGCTCACAATTCCAGGAAGAGACAGCACCCCCATGTAATAACGACGCGTCACTACTTCAAGCTTCTTTACTTTCAAAGGATCGTATGCCATGATCTGATCGGCGTCGAAGATTGGAAGTCCATCCAGCATAATGAAAGGATCCTCCGTGAACGTGCCTTTGTTAACAATGTCGAGGTTAATAAAGTGGAATCCGTCACGACGCTTTCTGACCAGCACACCGGGCACATATTCACGCATGATTTCTTCCATTACAGGGAAGCGCGTATAGTCATCAAGGTAGTAAGTCGCGTCAGTCTTGCCATAGAAGGCGGTAGTATCAACAGTAACACTTCTCGACTGCGTGCCTTTGTCCTGATAGTAGATATCCTGCACCTGCATACTAAAGCTCCGTGCCGCCAGCGTCTCTACAATCTTGGGATTCAACGAAAACGGAGTTGTGCTCCTACGTCCATATTGATCACTGAACGGGCTCGTGATGCTCACCTTACTCGTGCTGTCTTTCGAAAGGTTTGTTTGTACAGCAATTCGTCTGGATCCACTGAAGTCTTTCATTTCAAATTGAACGTTTCCATTCGCATCGCTGGAAGAACCGTAAACCTGGATGTTGGTTCCCGGTGCCGACAGATACGTCAGCTTTCCTCGCTCAGGCTTCCCATCAGGATCAACAACTTTGCCTCTGATGATATGACCACGCAGTTCAGGAATGAACGTAATGGCTGGAGTCTTTCCCGCCGTAATATCAGACCACGCGAAGCGGCGCCAACCATGAGTCAGCATAATGTTCTCCAGCACGGCAGTCTTCTCAGGTGATGAACTGGTAAAAAAATCTGAAGGTAAATCGGGAACATTTTGAAGGTCTGATTCCAGCCAAAGGGAGTTGAAAATTTCACTTTTGTTATGACGCAGAGAATCGCGACGATAAACTGCAACGGACAGGCTGGTTGCCGCTACCGGACCGGCGCTTGCCTGGACATCAATATCCATTCTCACTTTTCGGCGAATACCGTACTCTTGCTGAGTCAACTTGCCGGAAATTGTCAGTTGACGTTTAATGGGCATAAAATAAAGTCGTTCGCAAACGGGTTGCATCGAACCATCAAACAGCGTGATTTGAGAAATACCCTCAGCCAGGATGTTCTTCGGTACTACGGTCAATGCCTTTCCCTCGCGAACTCGTTGCACCCGGGCCAGAGAGATCATGTTCCTGGATTGAATAACGATGAACACGTTCTGGCCGTCGTCCTGCACATTAACTTTTCGGATTTTCAAAGAGATCAGATCCTGTGTACTGTCTTTTACTGAAAGACTATAGCCCGCGCTCGTAGCCTTGGGTAGTGCGAGCATCTGAGAATTGCCGTTCTCATCCAACAGAAGCGCAGAGAAGCTTTGATCAGCAAGTGGTGTTAAATTGAATGACCCCATGCCGTATCGATCAGGCTTAACTGTTACCGTATCGCTATTCATAATGCGAATCGAAAAACGATTTGATGAATCGCCGGCATTTACAACGCGATAGGCAATGCGCGTAGGTACACCGTTGACCAACGTGCCACCTTCGGGGAAGAACTCAACCTGCGTCTTCGCGACAGCCGCCTTCTTCTCCACCTCAAGGCGACGGAAAGGATTTACCACGGTAATCTGTTTATGAAAGAAGAAGTTTGCGTCGAAGTTTTTCATCCAGGCCGTATAGACCCGCACCAGATAATTGCCCGATGCAAGTGAGGCAGGCATAAACAGAGACCCACTGCCTATTCCTGCATTTAGGGCAACCTTGGTTTGCAGCACTGCGTGATTCACATTATCCAATACCTCAACGTACGCCACCTTACTCATCTTGGATGGCTCGTGCGACGACGCATTAACCAGGTACACCGTAAACCACAACGTTTCACCGGTAAGGCAAAGATCCTGATCAAAACGTGCGTACACCTTCTCCGTTGTAGCTACCTGGCGATAAGCTTTAAATTTCCCCACCAACGAATCAAGGGCTTGCTGTTGTGCATTCGCCCTACCAGCCAGCAGGCACAAAATTACAAACGCGCAATAGCGGGCTTGATTGAAGGACCTATGTGATTTTGTAAACCATTTCATAGTATTAGATCTATGGCCAGAATGCCGGTTTAGTAAGCACTCCACCCTGAAGCCTGCCAGTCCGCGCAACTTGGTGTCGATAGAGTTATTCCCACCATGTTCCGGCCTACGTAGATTGCCTGCCCAAGCATGTAGCCCTCAACGAGATCATACTCCGAAACATTACATACCTTAACAGTCGTCGGAAAGATGCAGACGGTATCAGGTGGATAACAGCCAAACTGAGGAACAGAGAACTGATAGTCAACCGGCAGATCTGCATTGTCAATGAATATACGCTGTTTAACTGTGTTGCCCACTCCAAAGAAACCAATGGCCAGCGGTGACGATGGATCAAGTCGCTGAATATTTCCCGGAACCTGTGACGGCTGGGGATCAAAAAGACCGCCAACACTCTCCGTCGTTCTCCGAAGTTGATCCAGGTAGGTGTATTCCTCTTCACTGAGACCACGCTGAGTGATCAGCATACTGTACTTCATACTCAGCTTCTGCGAACCTTTCGGGATAACGATCAGGGGAGCCTGACTGATGATATTCTCACTCAATCGCACCGTTGACCCAATAATGATATTCGTTGACGGTTGCGTCTTATAACAATAGAAGATCATCTCGTTAGGCTGACGGTCCACGTACTTTTTGCCAACTACCTTGTACATGGACAGGACCTCTGCATGATATGCCCAGGTTTCTTCATAAGACCATTTAAAGTACTTGGTTCGGTTACTAAAGTCGTGAGTGTTAATGCGAACAGTCAGCTCTTCGTCGTCGGTAATCCATCCTATGCTGTCGATTGGCGGCGTTGGAAAAATCTCCATGAGACTTGACTGATACTCATTACCCCCCTGTGTTCGAATGTGTATCCGGTACTGGGCATCTGATTGAACAGGAACACCTGTAACACTATAGTGTCCCGCGCTGTCCTCATGTAATTGATAGCTCGAACCCACTTGGTCAAGCAGTGTGACCGCGGCCGATGTTTCAGGGCTCGCCTTTTCATCTGACGAAAGTGGAATCGCCTTACTTAGTGATACGTTAGCAATACCTCCGCTCGTATCGAAAAATCCATCAACGACCAGGATGTTGACTTCGGTATCATCAACAGGAGGAGAATAGGGATCGAGGCATCCGACACACAGAAGCAAACCACCTAAAATCAACTTGGACCACTCGCCGCGCATATCAGAATTTAAAGTTGTAAGTGACCGTCGGTATCGGCTGACCGAACACAGATAACTTGTATCCGTTGACCTGTCCATTTTCTGACCGGAAGAATACAGAATAAGCATTTCTCCTGCCTGTAAGATTATAAACCGCAAAGGTCCACGAACTATGTGCAAGCTTCTTGACTTTATGGTTGCCCTCCACGTTGATAGAAACATCTATCCTGAAGTAGTCGGGTATGCGATACTGATTTCGATCGCTGTAGTAAAGTCGTGTACTTCCTCCCAATTCGTATTTCGCTAACGGCAGGGTTATTGGACGCCCAGTGCTGTAAGTCGTGTTCAGAGAGAAATTAAACCTGCGGCTGAATTTGTAGTTTCCAACAAAGTTAACTGCGTGAGGCTTGTCGTAACTGCTGGGATACCACGCGCCTTCATTGACGGTTTCAGATTCATTCTGACTTTTTGCCTGAAGGAACGTCCGGGACCACGTATAGCTAATCCAGCCATTCAGTTTTCCGGAGGATTTCTTAACCATGAACTCCGCCCCATATGCCTTCCCATGCGCGTTCACAACGTCGGTTTCGATGTGATGATTCAGCAGTAGTGTAGCTCCATTCTTGAAGTCGATCGTATTCTCCATCGATTTGTAGTACCCTTCAACGGAAACATCGATTGTGCTTTTTCTAAGTGTCGCGTAGAATCCAAGCGAATATTGATCTCCTATCTGAGGCTTGATATAATTGTCAGAAAGCTTCCAGATATCAGTCGGTGTAATAGCCGTTGTGTTTGACAGCATTTGAATATACTGTCTCATGCGATTGTAACTGAACTTAACAGACATCTTATCAGTAATGCTGTAACGTGCAGAAAAGCGCGGCTCGGCTCCGTGATAGTTAGCAATGGATTTTCCCTTGTCGTAATGCAGCGTGTCTTGAATAACGGAAGCATCAAGGGCTGCACCAGGAGGATAAGTGTAAACAGTTTTTGGACCGAGATATTGATAGTAAGAATAGCGAACGCCGGCATACAGCGAAAGCTTAGGTGAAGCTTCGAAATTGTCGCCGATGTAGATCGCACTTTCTTGTCCTTGTTCCTTCTCCAGCACGTCAGGTATTACTAATGACTCAGGACCTTCTGGTTGCAGGTTGCCTGGTTTCAACTGATAACGGACGGAGGCGAGGCCGGCCGAAATGGTGTGCTTCGCGTTGAGGAAATAATTGAAGTCGAGCTTACCGTTGATCTGCTGTACTTCAAAATTCATATTGAATGCATTCACAGGGTTAGCGTCGCTCTGTACAGCATATTGATAGCGGCTGAAGCCTCCGGTCAGCACAGCGAACAAGCGATTATTAAAAATATGTTTCCATTTAGCTGAAGCATTGCGATCGCTGTAACTGTATGATGTATCCTGATCCAGTTTGAACTTGTCTTTGCTCATGTATCCTGAGAGATACAGATTATCTTTCTCACCGAACTTGTGAGAGATATTGAGGTTCACATCGTAGAATGAAGCCTTGCTGTCGTTAAGCCTGGGATCATCAAGTTTGGTCAGTATCCAATCGGAGTATGTGGTACGCGCTCCAATGAGGAATGAAGTTTTGTCTTTAATGATAGGACCTTCAAGTGTGAGTCTGCCGGTTATGGGACTGATACCACCGGAGCCTGAGATCTTTTTCAAATTTCCTTCACGTGAGCTTACATCTAACACCGAAGAGAGGCGGCCTCCATAGTCGGCAGTAATACCACTCTTATATAATTCTACGTTCTTAAGTACATCCGGATTGAATGTTGAGAAGAATCCAAACAAGTGGGAGGGATTGTAAACTACAGCATCGTTGAAAAGAATAAGGTTCTGATTGGTTGCTCCACCACGTACGTTTAGCCCGACCGTTCCTTCGCCCACAGTTTGGACACCCGGAAGCGTAAGTACGACTTTCATGATGTCCGTTTCACCCAATGCCAAAGGCATGTTCTTCATCGTTTTGATGTCGAGCTTTTCAAGACCCATAGCCAGTCCGGTAACACGAACATCTTTTTCAGATTCAATGACCACTTCTTTCAAAGGCGTGACGTCCTGCTCAAGCTCAATTTCCAGTTTACCCGCACCATATACCATAATATGGCGTACGGTCGATTTCATGCCAACACTTTTGATCTTTAGTTCATGTCTGCCCTTAGGAAGCGTCAGTGAATAGTATCCGAATTGATCAGTGGAGATTCCTATCATTGGATTTTCAACATAAACGGAGGCACCAATAACAGGCTCGCCGCTCGCTGCATCGCGAACACTTCCTGCAATTGTACCATTGCCCGTCATGTTGGTTGTTTTGGGCCCTATTGAATACAATCGTGACTCAGCCAGCTTCTTTTGCTTTTCACGCTTTTCGTATTCTGTATAGTCAAATGCTGGCCCGGTCTGAACCCGGGTCTGGTCACCACCCTGATTGAAATAATCATCAGGAAGTGCGGCCATGATCTCGCGTCCCTGCGTGACAAATATGTTATTGTGGGCGTCGACAGCAAAGTGGAGGTCGGTACCTGAAAATATTTGCCCAAGTACGGCGCCTACTTCGCTATTCTGGAATGACATGCTTACACGAACACTGTCAGTCGAACGACGATCGTAGTAGATGTGATAAGGCGTTTGCTTTTCAATGTCGAGAACAACGTCGTCGAATTTTGCGCTGTCGTAAGTACCCGAAATCAAACGCAATGTCTGTGCAGACGCGGTGAGCGTAGCAAAAACAGTAAGCAAGCATATGATAGTCCAACTGTAGAGTCTATTCATGCGTTTATTGGGGGGTTGAATCGTAGGTTTGCGCCATCCTCACAATACCATGCTCCCGGGCATTCTTAAATTTTATTTTCTCCTTCTTTAGCATGTCCCTCAATTCCGGTCGCTTGTCGTCCAGAACTTTAAGCACTGACTTCTTTGATCTCACCGGATGATAGTGGCCGTCTTTTAGAAGGTAGATGCGATTACGCTCTTCAAATGAATATAACAACTCGTTGCCTGAAGCACGTGAAGAAAGATTCTTGGTGCGTCTCACATATACCTTAGTGTCTCCGTTGTAAAGACGTTCATAAAATCCTTCAGCAATCATATTTGCAGAGTCAGGATGCAGGCGTTCAAAGTAGTGGCCATTCATGGTGAAGGCCGAGATCTTCTTGGCAATGAGTTCAATCTTGGCGCCGGTGAGCATGTGTTCAGTAATTACCTGATCACGGCTTAGGTCATAAAATAGTGCAACGCTATCGTAACGTTCGTCGTCGTAGTATATGAAGCCCCATTGCCAGTCGTCGATGCCGAAGTATGGGCTTTCATCATTTTGGGCTAGATAGTCGCGATGTTCTGTTCCGTTGAAAAGACGCGATTGCCCGCGTATTGATGCATTGTATAGCGATCGTTGATAGTCCCTCGACGCACTCAGAAAGAGCGTATCAGCACTTGCCTGCTGGCCAAACGCAGCGCCCTGCACCAGTAAGAGCAGCAGGAGACCCGTTGTAAAACTTCTTGTCATGCGTTGGTGGAGGTTCAAACGAATGAAACTACAAAAAAATAGAAAGGCCGCCCTACCGCCCAAAGAATAAAATCGAAATTATAGACAGGGTGCCCTGTTCCATCGACGCGTCGGATCATTTTTTGAAATGGTACATGCTCTCGCGATAGAGTGCAGGGGATCACAGCCGTAGTGTTTTACCGTTAATGGGTTCAGTCGTTTAACGGTTAAACAAGGCTGATTTTTAGGGCTTCTGCGCGTCCCCGCAGTCATGTCTTCTGCACCTGAAAGCAAAAGAGGCTGCCACCAGGACAGCCTCTTACTAAAACGATGTATTTGATTATTACTTAGCGTATGCTACGCTGCGCATTTCGCGAATAACCGTGACCTTAACTTGTCCCGGATATTGCATGTCGCGCTCTATCTTCTGAGAGATATCGAAGCTAAGTTGTCCCGCGCGCTCGTCAGTTGCTTTTTCAGCATCGACGATTACACGCAACTCCCGGCCTGCCTGTATCGCATAACATTTGTCAACGCCCTCGAAGCTTAAGCCGAGTTGCTCCAGTTCTTTCAGGCGCTTGATGTATTGTTCCATCACTTCGCGACGTGCACCAGGACGAGCGCCGCTGATGGCATCGCACGATTGAACGATAGGAGAGATAATGCTTGTCATCTCGATCTCATCGTGATGGGCGCCAATGGCATTGCAGATCACCGGATGCTCTTTGTATTTCTGAGCGAGCTCCATGCCGACAATCGCGTGAGGTTTCTCGAGTTCCTCCGGCCAGACTTTCCCGATATCGTGGAGAAGACCAGCGCGTTTTGCCTGCTTCACGTTAAGGCCGAGCTCAGAGGCCATGATAGCACACAGATTCGCTACCTCACGAGAGTGTTGCAGCAAATTCTGACCGTATGAAGACCGGAAGCGCATGCGACCAACCATCTTCACAAGTTCAGGATGCAAACCATGGATCCCGAGATCAATAACTGTACGCTCGCCAATTTCGACGATTTCGTCTTCAATGTTCTTGGTAGTCTTGGCGACAATTTCTTCGATGCGCGCAGGGTGAATGCGGCCATCCTGAACAAGGCGATGCAGCGAAAGACGAGCGATCTCACGGCGCACCGGATCAAAACCTGAAATGATAATAGCCTCAGGCGTATCGTCAACAATGATCTCTACACCCGTCGCCGCTTCAAGTGCGCGGATGTTACGCCCTTCACGACCAATTACTTTTCCTTTAATGTCGTCGCTTTCAATGTTGAAGATGGAAACACAGTTTTCAATGGCGTGTTCCGTAGCAGTGCGCTGAATGGTTTCGACTACAATTTTCTTGGCTTCCTTGGTGGCAGTCAATTTTGCCTGCTCCATGATGTCTTTAACATAGCTTGATGCGCGTGTCTGTGCTTCGTCTTTCAACGACGCCACCAGCTGTTCACGAGCCTCGTCAGCGGTAAGCTTCGAGATGTTCTCTAACACCTGGATCTTCTGCTGATTAAACTTGTCAAGCTCCTCTTTGCGTTTGCGGGTGTGCTCTAATTGAGCAGCGAGGTCGGTGCGAATGTCGTCAAGTTCGCCTTCCTTGCGCTTGAGACTTTCAATTTCTTTGCTGAGGGTTTGCTCGCGTTGCTTGATCTTTTGTTCGTTACTGATAATAACGTTTTTCTTCTTGTTGACTTCCTCCTCAAACTCGGATTTCATTTTCAGAAACTTCTCCTTCGCTTCGAGGATCCTGTCTTTCTTCAGATTGTCGGCTGCGATTTCAGCCTCCTTGATGATGAGCTTTGCTTTGGCCTGGGCATCTTCCTCATTCTTTTTGAGTTTTCTTTTATAAAGGAAAGAACCGAACAACAGGCTCAGCACGATTGTGGCAATCAAACTGGCCACAATTACTATGACTTCTGTTGACATAAGAGAATATATTATGAACTGCCCGGGCGGTGCCGCCTTGGCTAGGGAAGGGCTGAGAGTGAAGGGAAGTTAGAGTATGGATTGGGAAACCAGATGATTCATCTGGCTGATCTTCTCAAATACCGTTTGATCAATTGACTGATAGGTGTCTTCAGCAGTCATCTTGTCAATGAGGCAATCAAAAGCCACCATCGCGAGCAGATCCTGCTTGTCGTCTATCCCAAACTGCTCCCTGTAAGTCTTGATCTTTTCATTTATGAGTTTCCCGGCTATTCTCACCCGCTCTTCGTCCGCCTTCTTTACCTTCATCGGGTATTCGCGGTCCGCGATCTTGATCTTTATAGAGAGGTCCTCCATGAAATATTTAACGTACAGGTTGCTATTATCTACTTAAGTGGGCGATGCATTTGTCTATTTCGCGAATGTATTCGTCCACCTTCTTCTTCAACTCCGAAACACTTCCGTCTTCCGGGCCTAAACTATCTACAATTTTAGTGATTTTCAATTGATTATGAAAACCTGATATCTGTTCATCACGCGTCCGGATAGCCTCCTTTAATGACTGATTCTCGCGCTTAAGTGCTTTGAGTTCTTCCTTAGTGCTCTTGTGCTCGTTGATAAGCACCAAAATCTTGCGCTCCAATCCATGAAGATTGGTTTTTAGCAGTTCCTGATCCATGTGAAAGTTTTATGCTAGCGGGTGTTAGCCCTAGCCACGTTTTTCCAATTAAAGTCCCAATCGATGAAGCTTAGATATCTATTTAACTTCACCCTGTGTCCGAACAAGCATTGCTGATCTCACTCCTCTATGCTGTACAACCTTCAGCAACTTCTTTATTTTCTGATGACGGCGCCCAGCTGCGACTCCAAAACTCTCATCAGCTTGTCCATCGTCTTGTCTATTACCTCGTCCGTCAACGTCTTGTTTTCATCCTGTAAGGTGAATGCAAGTGCGTACGCCTTCTTTCCTTCCGGAACTTTGTCACCTTCATAAACATCAAAGGCAACAATGTTCGTTATCAACTTTCCTTCTGTCTCTTTAATGAGTTTCCGAATTTCATCGTAGCTCACCTTCTTGTCGATAACAAGTGAAAGATCCCTTCTTACTTCAGGGAACTTCGTTACTTCTTGAATTACTAACTTAGGATTTGCATGCTTGAAAAGCAAGGCAGTGTCCAGCTCTGCATAAAATAATTCCTGCTTGATGCCGAAATCTTTCAGCAATGCGCTTTTTACTTTTCCTATTTTTCCAATTTCCTCTTTGCCTTGTAAGAATCGAACACCATGTTCGAACAGTTGATCCTTAATAATCTCCTGCGAAGCATTCTTGATTCCTGATTTGAGAAATACATGTTGCACCTGTTGTGCCAGATCATGATAACTCACAGCTTGCGCACCGCGTTGCCAGTTTTCAGGCTCACGATTTCCAGTTATGTAAAGTGCAAGCTTATCTTTTTCGAAATACTTCTCCTTCTTGTGATAAGTCTTTCCAAACTCAAACAGCTTCAGCTCGCGCTGCTTCCTGTTAATATTGTATGCGCAAACTTCTAATCCGGTGAACAACAAGGTCTGTCGCAAAATGCCTTGCTCTTCACTCAGCTTGTTCAATATTTCAACAGGCTCAGCACCGAAATCAAGATTGTGCTTCGTCTGATACAATTGATTCGTGAGCGAGTTTGTCCAGATCTCGTAAAAGCCCCTTCCAGTCAGGAGTTCACTGATGCTTCGACGATAACGATCGATATCTTTCACCGGAAACTCAGCAAGAAAATCTGTGCGGGCGAATTTTGACAGCTCGATGTTGTTGAATCCGTAGATTCGCAAGATCTCTTCAATTACATCCGCCTCCTGTGTGACGTCAACCCGATAGGGAGGCACACTAACGACATAGCTATCGGCCGATTCTGTGACAACATTAATGTCCAGGCGTTGCAGAATCTTTAACACTTCGTCGCGAGGAATTTGTTTACCGATAAGCCGATCCACATGCTTGTCGGTCACTTTGATTTCGCGGTTGGCCACGGGTTGAGGATAGAAGTCGTGTATGTCTGACGAAATCTTTCCTCCGGCAATTTCTTTAATCAGCAGCGCAGCGCGCTTCAATGCATATACAGTATTGTTTGGATCTACGCCGCGTTCAAAACGAAACGATGCATCGGTCTTCAACTGATGAGTAATCGATGTGCGCCGTATGCTATCTGCTGAGAAGTATGCACTTTCCAGAAAGATGTTCTTTGTGTCAGCCGTTATTCCTGAACCTAGTCCACCAAAAACACCTGCAATGCACATACCTTCTTCGCGTCCATTGCAAATCATGAGATCGGCAGCGGCAAGCGTTCGCTCTTTCCCATCCAGCGTTACAAACTTGGTACCTGCAGGCAAAGTCCTTACAATCACTTTACCACCTGCGATCTGATCAGCGTCAAACGCATGTAACGGTTGCCCGAGTTCATGACAAACGAAATTGGTGATATCAACCACATTGTTTATGGGAGTCAAACCAATTGTCGCAAGCCGTTGCTTGAGCCACTCAGGAGACTCAGTAACCTGTACCCCTTTGATTGTTACGCTTGAATATCTTGGACAAGCCGTCGTGTCTTTTACTTCGACCGGGATAACCAGTTCATTATTATCTATACCAAACGACTCAACGTTGGGCCAGTTGATTGTTCTGTCTTTCGCTGCCTTAATATCTCTGGCTACACCAACATGTGAAGCTGCGTCAGCACGATTAGGTGTAAGTCCGATTTCAATAACAAAGTCAGACTGGACACCGTAGAATGCAGCCGCGGATGTTCCATTCGGCACATTGGTATTTAATACGATGATACCGGCATGGCTTTGACCTAATCCGATCTCGTCCTCTGCGCAAATCATGCCTTCTGATTTCTCACCGCGGATTTTCGCCGACTTAATCGTGAAAGGATCTCCCTGTGCAGGATGTACGGTCGTTCCGGGAACAGCCACAATTACCTTTTGTCCAGCGGCTACGTTAGGGGCACCACAGACAATAGGTAGCACCACATTGTTTCCAACATCAACAGTAGTGAGCGAAAGCTTGTCTGCATTCGGATGTTTACTGCAAGTCAACACCTCGCCAACAACCAGCCCCTTCAATCCACCCTTGATAGTTTCATGGGGTATTATCTTTTCTACTTCCAGACCCCCAGACGTCAACACGTGTCCTATCTCCTCGGCGCTTTCCGGAATGTCGATGTACTGCTTAAGCCAGTTGTATGAAATCGTCATGGGTAAATTCAGTCTGGGCGCTGGTTCCCACGGATCTGAAGACGGCAAAACTAATCGTTTACGCGAAATTTTCTAATGTCAAATGTATGTGAGAAGGGACAGCGACCTGATTCTGAGAACGATATCAATGATAGGATTTTTCTCCGGCCCGAATTGCGACGCGAAGCAGGTTGCCGGAGGGAGGAAAAGGGCAGGAATAGGTGTCGTTGTAAGCGCAATATGGATTGTAAGCCTTATTGAAATCGAGGGTCATTGAATTGTTGCCAGGCGTTTTTACGACGTCGAGGTATCTTCCCGCTCCATACGTTTCTCCCGCACTGGTCTCATCCCCAAATGGAAGGAAAAGTGTACCTCGTTGCGGTCCCATTTCCATGTTTTCAAGGATCAGCAGTTTATTGTTGTAACCGTCGAGGTCAAATGATGCATAGGCGTACGGCAGGTAGTGTTGTTCCTTTCCATCGCTCGTAGAAAGCACAACGGGCTGTTTTTCCTTAACCAGTTCGAGCGTAGCCGTTACTTTATAACGGACATTAGGTGGGTAATACTTCAATCCCTGGTAGCTGTTTGCCTCTTTCGCAAACGGCGATTCGGGCGAAGACTTCATAAATGTATCGCGGTCGTCGCGTTCCTTTTCAATCTGATCACTGTAAGCTGACTGATCCTGGCTGCCCATGAATGTGTAAATAATCGCAGCAAGCGCAACAGCCACAACTCCAATCAATATGATGTTCTTAGGTTTCATGGCTGGCTGGGGCAAAAAGTTATTGAAGAGGTGGTTGACGATTCATTACGCGGCGCTGCGACTCTTCATAGCGCAACACACTTTGTCTCGCGGGTTCAAATAAATCGAAAAACAGCGGAATACCATTGTCGGCAACCTCGCCTGGCGCGTTTGCCAGAATACAAACGGCAATCTTGTCTTTGGGATTCACGGCAACCTCGCTTCGATAGCCTGTCACATATCCACCGTGATACATCAACGTGTCGTTTGGATAATAAAGAATTCGCCACCCCATCCCATAGTACGACTTGCTAAGGCGGTGCATCCGACCATAGTTCCGGTTTTTCGACGGTGCAGAAATAACGGGAGTAAATAATGAATCTATAGTCGCCTTTTGGATCACCTGGGGTCGGTTCCCCAATAAGGCGATCATCCATTGCGCCATGTCCGATACGCTCGCATTTATGCCACCCGCAGGTGCTACATTATAATAGGTGTCGTTGATTTTTACCTGAGCATACTTCTTTCCACGACGCATGAGATGGGGTTGCGCAACATTGGTGTTGGCCATGATGCTTCGATAGTCAATCGACGCCGTCTTCATATTTAGCGGAATAAAAACCCGCTCGATCATCTCCTGCTCGTATGTCTTGCCGGTCTTGGCTTGAATTATCGGCCCCACAAGGCTGTACGCCACATTCTGGTAGCTGTACGACTTTCCGACCTTCGACGCCATCCTCACATTGCGCAACCACGATAACATCGTGTCAAGAGGCGAACCCTCCTCCACCATATTAGTATAGGTATGGTAAGGAAGACCCGTAGTGTGCGACAGTACATTTCGGATAGTAAGTTTCTGTGTTTCTTCCGGTGTCTCCAGAGCAAAGCGCGGAAGGTAATCTGACACGTGATCATTCCATGAAAGAACATGATCCTGAACAAGCGTGCCGGTGAGGAACGCAGCAAAGCATTTGGAAACAGAGGCTAAGCGGAATACGGTGTTTTCATCCACGGAATCAGGCTTGCCAATGGCACGAAGCCCCATGCCCTTCATATAAACGATCGAGCTGTCATGAACAATGACAACCGCAATGCCCGGAGTCTGTGCTTTGTCCATGAGAGCACTCAGTTTCTCATCGTACTCCTCAATTACTTTCGCAAGAATTGGATTGGGCGGACGCTTAGGATATTCCTTTCGAATAGAGGCGAGCGGTTGCGGATCCCGCTTTGAAGTCATTACCTGTCCAATTAGTATCGGAACAACTATAACAATCAATCCAATTATAATGGGATGCTTTTTCTTCATCTATGACTTTAACGACTAAATCATCTTGCAATTTCAGATCAACCCTTCATCTGCAAAACTAAAATATTTTTGACCGGCCAAAATAATGTGATCGAGAACTTGCAACTCCAGTAGACGGGCGCCCGCTGAGAGCTTTCGGGTAAGTTCTATGTCCGCCTGACTTGCCGTCGTATTTCCCGAAGGATGATTATGCGCCAGAATTATTCCCGATGCAAGCTCTTCGATTGCCATCTTGAAAATGAGCTTTGGATCTGCAACAGTTCCCGCCACTCCACCCTGACTTATCTGTCCAACCTTGATGAGACGATTTGCCCGGTTGACCAGCACAATCCAGAACTCTTCATGCGGAATGTCCTGCAGATAAGGCTTGAGGATATCAAACGCGTCCGACGATTTACTTAGCCGGGGACGAGTTTCCGGGCTCAATTCACGACGGCGTCGACCCAACTCGAGTGCGGCCACGATCGTCATAGCCTTTATACTACCTATGCCACTTACTCTGATTAAGTCTTTAACGGTCATTCTCGCGAGATCATGGAGACTGTTATTTGCATGATGCAATACCCGCCTCCCCAGCTCGACACTGCTGGTTGTTCGGGTCCCTGTACCGAGCAGAAGCGATATCAGTTCAGCATCCGATAGGGCCGAGGTGCCTTTGTGAAGCAGCTTTTCTCTTGGCAGGTCTTGTGGTGACCAGTCGCGAAGGGGGACGATTTCTGTTGTCATTTAAGGGTAACGATTAGAATGGACATATAACGGGCAGGAGAGGGCGGCTTGAAAAACCACAACTGACCTAACTATGCACTAATTAACAAAAAGGGAATTGGAATGAAGGACTGGCCGGAAACGGAAAACCCCACAATCTGTGGGGTTTCAAAATCTTAAGGTAAGGACTGGCTTAGGCCAGTTTATTTACGAAACGGCTCAGTTTAGATTTCTGATTAGCCGCTTTTTTCCAATGGATCACGTTCTTCTTAGCAAGACGATCGATGAGCGACGAAGCCTCCTTCAAAAGAGCCAGTGCATCGTTCTTTACAGTAGTAGTTCTGAGCTTCTTGATCACCGTACGGGTGGTCTTGTGCTGATAGCGATTGCGAACACGCTTTGCTTCGTTTGCCCGAATTCTCTTTTCTGCTGACTTATGATTTGCCATTTGCTTCTGTACTAAAAGGAGTGCAAAGGTAAAGGCATTTGGCGGATTTGCAAAACAAAAAACAGCCTTTGTACCGGGTCCTAAGGCAGCATTTCCGGTAAAAAACGCGAATCCAGCTTTCCTGGCCAATTTTTACCTGGTTTTGCTCGGTGCTAAATTTTGCTTCCATTCCCCTCGCAACTCAAATTTGCCTTAGCTGTTTAGTACGGAAGAATATGTCATTATTTAACGTAATCTATTCAATATCAATTTTTTGCTGCACCTGGGGCTTCTATGCCCATCAGGAAATCAATGAACTCGCTATTTACACCCTCCCGGCAGAGTTGATTGCCTTCTACAAACCGAACCTGGCCTACATCCGGGAAGTCTCAGTAAACCCCGATCGGCGTCGCCATTCCGTACCCGAAGAAGCCCCCAGACATTATATCGATCTCGACCACTATGGTGACAGCGCATCGTACATCCTTCACAAAAACTGGAAAGACGCCGTTGACTGCTTTTCTGAAGACACCCTGACCGCCTATGGCATTGTGCCATGGCACATAAGCCGCATGTACTATGCCCTCCGGGACGCATTTCTGTTGAAAGACCCGGCCCGCATCCTTAAGGTCTCATCGGAACTGGGACATTACGTTGGCGATGCCCATGTTCCGTTGCACACTACTGAAAACTATAATGGCCAACTGACCGGACAGGACGGCATTCATGGATTTTGGGAGTCGCGGCTTCCTGAGCTGTTTGCTCGCGACTTTAATTTTTTGGTCGGCCGTGCTTACTATGTGACAGATCCTCTCGCGGCTGCGTGGCAGGCAATTAGGGATTCACACGATGCAGTCGACTCAGTTCTCGACATAGAGCGGGAACTGACTGTCGATCACGAGGGACGAAAGTTTTCATTTGAAAGCAAGGGACGAATCACAGCAAAGGTCTATGCAGAAAGTTTTGCCCGCTCATATCATAAGCGATTACATGGAATGGTGGCAAGACGAATGCGGGCGGCAATCCGCCTGACGGGAAGTTTGTGGTACAGCGCCTGGATCGATGCCGGACAGCCTGACGTACAAGACCTTCTAAAATATCAACCCTCCGAAGAGGAACTGATTGAAAGGAAGCGCGAGTTAGAATTGTGGCGTGTTAGAAAGATCCAGGTTCGCCCTCATGAAGTTGAGCCGTGAACCACAAACAAATTGCCGGAAGGACACGGTTAGTAAGCCGTTAGTTGAGCAGGTGACAAGGCTCAATTTGCGTTGAGAAGCTCCCGGGTGATAAACTCCCACTCAGCATTAAGAGAGTGCGTTGGCATCGACCTTCCGGCGCGGCTGTACCAATAACCAGCGTTGCCAATGTCACCTTCCTTGCGATGTAAATAAGCATGAATCCAGGAACCGTCACGGGTATTTACATCCTGAGCCAACTCATGGGCTGAGTGCCAGTCTCCCTTGCCTTCGAACCACATTGCCTTAAGCAATACCGGAAGGTTGTCGGGCGGCTCATTGTTCTTGAGAGATTCTTTGAAAGTTTCAAAAGTTACCATGGCCCCAAATTAATCAGCAGAATCGGCGGCGGCCTGTTTATCCTCGATGATCTTTTTAAGATTCTTCAGCCCCAGATCGTACTGACTTCCAAGCAACGTGCCCATAACAACCCACTTAGCCTTGCCAATAAGACCGTCGTTCACGCCATTGTAATTCCAATGGACCTGGGTACCATTATCTTTTGTCTGAAGTGTAAATTCGCTAACGGCAGATTGCCTTTGGCTCGCAATAACCATCACGCTTTTTACACTCTTGTTTTGTATTAGTTCCTGTACGGTCATGCTTCCGTTACCCGCCTTCGTTCCGCTCCAGATGACTTTTGAGCCCAACGCACCGTCTATACCTTCATAGCTTTGTTTGAGATCTGCATCCATTTTTGGCCACGGCCACCAGGTGCTTAGCTTTCGGTAATTGCTCACATAAGGAAAGATTACAGAGTCAGGAGCCTCTATAAATATCTCACGTTCGAGGTGGGCTCTCTCAGGTTGAACAGTAATTACGATCACCATGATTATGCAAACTACGAGCACAACAACAGCTGCAATTTTCAGCGGTTTCATCGACTATAAGGGGCCAGGTCAGATGTCAAATTTACATGTTTTTTTAGCTTAGAAAACGTTCGAAAATGTAGTTAATAGTGTAAATTGTCATTACACCAAAATTTATAATGGCCATGAATATATTGTCGAATCCAAACCGGATAGCGGAAAACTATGGCTTACGTATAGCCGTGGCGCTAATCGCCTATTTCTTCCTGATGCAGTTACTTGACCTGGCACATAATGCGGAACTTCGTTTGTTTAACCTCATAATTCTCACGGTGGGGATATGGGCAGCGTTGCGAAAGTTCAAAGCAACTCATACGGACCGCCTGAACTACTTTAGGGGCCTGATTATGGGCGTTGCAACAGGTGCAGTGGCATCCATTGTATTTGGACTGTTCCTGTTTCTTTACATGCAGCTTGATTCTTCATTTATGGAGGCCATCCGCACGCGCGAGCCCATGGGTCGTTATTTGAATCCCTATATGGCAGCATTCATCGTCGCCCTCGAGGGGTTCTTTTCTGCACTGCTGATGACATTCATTTTGTTGAACTGGGTCACTACGGACCAGGTGAACGTACCTATGGATAAAGAATTGGCAAGTGACAAGATGGTTGAGCCGATCGCGCACTAGAATATTCGCTAAATCTTAACAACTGGCTCAACGTGTTCAGAATGATACGTTGAGCCGGTCGGTTTTTTGCATCTCAATGGACACCCTTACAGTGACCTTGCAGTGACCTTATAGCGACCTTATAGTGACTTTGTAGCTGCTGAGGGCCCGTTGAGGTTCCGTCAAGCATCCTTTAGACGTACGTTAGGTGGCCGCTAGGCGGCTGCTAGCCGTAGACTCGGTGTTACTGTACGGTAGGTGGGCTTCCCCGCAGTCTCAGCGGCTGCTTCTGTGGCTCGCCTATATCCTGGATCTATTACCCGCTGCAGCGCTCACTTCAATTCAAGCTCTACAATAGTATCTACGTCGTTTAGTTTTGCTTTGGGAATCTTTATCGTTATCCCATATTCATTTTCCAGAAACTTTATCGGCGTCTTATCAGCAAACAGCTTGGCCGACTTGATCTTCTTACCCCATGAAGGCAGCGTGAGAGATTCATCAAACCAATTCAGAATATGCACATATACCTTGTTGCCATTTTGGGTTGTAACTCCCCAGTCTCGCGCGGTTAATGGCCCGCCTCGTGTTCCATAAATAGTTTCTCCGTTCACGGTCAGCCATTCGCCCACTTCCTTTAGCGATGCCACATGTTCCGGTTGAATCTTTCCGTTCGGCATGGGACCAACATTAAGCAGAAAGTTTGCACCGTAACCAGCTGCTTTCACCAGATACTGCACCAGCACTTTCTTGCTCTTATGCTGATCATCCTTCAAATGAAAGCCCCACGAATTATTGATAGTCTCACAAGTCTCCTTGGGCAACGCACCCACTACTTGCTCGCTCGAGAAACCAGTCGTGTTGTGACCTGGAAGATCTTTTTCGAACATCTGAAAATCCTCGCCTTCGTAAGGTGCGCGATGATGATTACTTCCCACCAGTGCCGCCGGCTGCAACTGATGAATCAGCTTATAAGTTTTTTCCAGACGCCAGTCAGCATCCTTTTTATCCCACATGCCATCGAACCAGATACCCGCTACGTTACCGTAGTTGGTTAGCAGTTCCGACAATTGAGCATCCATATAATCGAGATACTTATTGAAGTCTCCGCTCTCAGGTCTGCCAGTCCAGCTTCCTCCTGTATTACCTCTTGGGAAATAATCCGGATGGTGCCAGTCAAGCTGAGAGTGATAAAAGAACAGCTTAATGCCTTCCTTACGACACTCATCCGCGAGCATCTTCAGCACATCTTTTCCATACGGAGTGCGCTTGACGATATTATAATCAGACACCTGACTATTCCACATGGCGAAACCATCGTGATGTTTACTGGTGATCGTGATGTATTTCATCCCGGCATTCTTAGCCATTTGGACCCAGGCCTTTGGGTCGAATTCAGTCGGATTAAAAAAACCAGGTATCTTTTCATAGGCCTTGATCGGAATCTGTTGTTGATTCATAACCCACTCGCCATCACCGAGCACACTATAGACGCCCCAGTGTATAAACAATCCAAACTTTGCGTCCTGAAACCATTCCCTTGACTTGAGATTCTCAGGCGTAGGTTCGTACTTCCATTGCGCATTGCTTATTGACATACTCAGGAGTAAAAGCAGAACGGTCTTCAGCACAAGTGCGGTTGGCTTCATTGGGTTTTACGGTTAAATTGCACCGCTCAATTTAACGGATTCGATATGAGATACGAAAGCATAAATAACGAACTCTTTGTGAACAACAGGAAGCACCTGGTGAAGGACCTGAAGGCAAATTCAATCGCGGTGCTCAATGCCAACGATGTGATGCCCACCAATTCCGATGGCACACTCCGGTTCAGACAAAACAGCGACCTTTTTTATTTGTCTGGTGTTGATCAGGAGGAGACCATCCTGCTTTTGTTTCCCGATGCACCAGATAAGAAATATCGCGAAGTACTCTTCGTACGCGAAACAAGCGATTTGATCGCCACCTGGGAAGGACACAAACTTACGAAAGAAGAAGCGCGTGAAGTTTCAGGAATTGACACCGTGCTATGGACATCTGAATTCTGGCAGGTCTTCAAATTATTAATGGTGATGGGCGATGTTGATCACGTTTATCTCAATACCAACGACCATTATCGTGCTGATGTTTCTGTCGAGTCGCGGGAGACACGTTTTGTCAGATCATGTATGGAAAGATTCCCGCTCCATCGCTACGAACGTTTGGCACCCGTCCTTCACCGGCTTCGTTCAGTGAAATCAAAATTCGAACTTGACTTAATGCAGCGGGCCTGCGACATCACGGCGCTCGGATTTCAGCGGGTGCTCAAATTCGTCAAGCCAGGTGTTAAGGAATACGAAATCGAAGCGGAGTGGGCCCACGAATTCCTGCGCAACGGATCGAGAGGCTTTGCGTATGAACCGATCATCGCGTCTGGTGCGAATTCATGTGTGCTTCACTACATCGAAAATAACCAAACTTGCCAGGCTGGCGAAGTGTTATTGCTCGACGTCGGCGCTGAGTACGCTAACTACAACGCTGACCTTACACGCACGATACCTGTGAGCGGAAAGTTTACACCGCGCCAGCGTGAAGTTTACGATGCCGTATTACACGTGAAGCGCGAAGCCACCAACATGCTGAAACCAGGTGAGAAGTATTATGACTACCATCGTGAGGTTCAAAAAATCATGGAGTCCGCGCTGATTGATCTTCGCCTGCTCGACAAACAGGACGTGAAACATCAGGACAAGAACAAGCCTTTGTTTCAAAAATATTTCATGCATGGCACTGGCCACCAACTCGGTCTCGATGTTCACGACGTTGGAAGCATGTATCACAAGATGCGCGCGGGACAGGTATGGACCGTTGAACCTGGTATTTACATTCGCGAGGAAGGTTTTGGAATTCGGATCGAAAACAACGTTGTCATCCTTGAAGACGGAGTTTTTGATCTTATGAGAAACATTCCTGAGGAGGCAGACGAAATTGAATCAATCATGCAAGCCTGATTGACATGCGATTCTGGATTACGACATTAACGGTGTTGGTAGTGCTGTTCGCAGCGCAGGCGCACGAATTCTGGCTCCAGGCCGATCGTTACTTTCTGAAAACAGGTGAAGCAACAAAGCTAAAGTTCATGGTGGGGGAGGATTTCACGGGTGAACCATGGGATCTGAAGATCCATCGTGTCGAGTCACTTCAGCTTTTTGAATCGGGTAACGAGCGAAGCCTCGCGGATAGCATCGATCGTGAATCCGGAACACTGCCAGTTCGATTCTCAAAGCCCGGCACCAAGATGCTGGCAATGCAAAGTAATGCTGCATTTATTGAGCTCGAACCAAATCTCTTTAATCAGTATTTGAAAGAAGACGGACTGGACGACGCATATGCCCTTCGCGAGAAGAACAAGGCGTTGGGATCCAAAGCACGCGAGCACTATTCGCGGCATACTAAATTGTTCTTGCAGGTAGGCGACACCCGTGACGAAACTTACAGAAAGGTAGTGGGTATGCCCATCGAACTGATCCCTCAGCGAAATCCTTATGAGCTAAAGCTCGCCGATAAATGCCGCTTTCTTGTTCTCTTTAATGGTAAGCCAATGTTCGGAGCAAAGGTTCGCATCTGGAATCGCTACGAAAATCGAACTACTATTCAGAACATCTATACTCAAAAGGATGGCATGATCGAAATGCAAATCAGCAATCCTGGACCATGGATGGTGAGTGTAGTGAACATGGTCGCGTCCAAAGATCCTGCAGCGGACTGGAGAAGCTATTGGGGCAGTCTCGTGTTTGCAGTGAAGCCATAATATATTCTGAAATATGAACATTCACTCCGACAAGGCACCAGATCCGGTAGGTCCCTATCCCCACGCGCGTATAGTCGGTGAGTTGTTATTCCTGTCCGGCGTTGGTCCGCGAAAGAAAGGTAGTACTTCAATTCCTGGCGTGACGTTGGATCAAAATGGAAAAATACTGGCCTACGATATTGAAGTCCAATGTCGTTCTGTTTTTGAGAACGTGCGTCACATACTGGAGGCATCGGGCTCCGACTGGGAAAGTCTCATCGATGTTACAGTGTTCCTGACCAATATGAAGGATGACTTTGCAACATTCAACAAGATTTACGCCGAGTATTTCGCCGGTAATAAACCCTGCAGAACTACCGTTGAGGTAAACGCGCTCCCAACGCCTATCGCCATCGAATTGAAATGTATCGCTGCCGTTGTGAAGGCCGACTAGTTTAATGCCTTCCGACAAGTCCCTTTGTTCTTTCGCGCAGAGCCTTTGAATCATAGCCAACACCTTTTTCAAATACGATGTCAACGTTCCTGATGTCGCTTATGCTCTGATCCGGCTTGCCCGACACAATAATGAGGTCAGCACTCTTGCCCACGTCAATACTTCCCAGCTCTTGTTCAGCTTTGAGAAAACGCGCGCCATCTATAGTAGCCATTCTGATAACTTCCATAGGTTGCCATCCGCCTTTCACCATGCTGATCATCACGTTGTGATTTTGAAATCCGGGAAGCAGGCCGAAGTCAGCCGCATCCGCACCCAGTACAATCTGACCTCCCTGTTTAACAAACTTTCTTTCCAGTGGACGCAATTGAATGTCGTTCTCCTCCTTTGGTATCAGAGATGGCTTGTCAGTGAGGTACCCTTCTATTCGTTTTCGTTCATCTGTGCTGAGATAGTCGAACAGGCTTACATTGCCAAAGTCGCTGTCAGCAAAAGGCGTAATGGTCAATACAACCTTGCGGGCAATCAGGCGATTGATCAGATCGGTAACTTTCTTTTGCTCGCTGTTGACATGCCATACCGAGTCGAACGCAAGATTTAAATCCGACATGCACGATGCAAATCCATGTTCGATGTTGTCGATTCCGAGTTCGCACGCCTCGGAACAAGACATTTTGCCTAAGTGTCCTGTTACAGGAAGTCCTCTGGCATGGGCCTCATCAATAACGCCCATCAAGGCATTGCGACTGATGTCAGAATATACTTTGAACGATGTGCATCCCTGGTCCGCCCAAAAAGATGTTGCCTTTCGTGCGTCTTCATAGGTAGTAATCACAAAGTCACCCAGAAATCCACCAGATGCGTCGTTGAACATCGGGCCGGTCACATACATTCGCGGCCCTATCGATACTCCCTTGTCGATACGCTTCTTAAGATTCAGATCGTACATTGGGTTCTCGGCTCCTGCCGTTCGAAGAGTTGTGACTCCCGCTGCGAGATAAAGTTTTGGAAAACTCGCTGGTTGAAACAGCCACACGCCGGCGCCGTTGTTGTAATTCATATGTTCATGAAGCATCACTAGTCCCGGTAACACGGTTCTTCCCTTCAAATCAAGCGTGCTGATACCTTTTGGAACTTTGAGCTTCTTACGTGTGCCGATCGCTTTAATCCTTCCATTGGAAATATGGATGGCCTGCTGTTCAAGCACCGTGCCTTTCACAACGTCAACTACACGCGCATTCTCAAGCAGCATTTCAGATTTGTTATAAAGAATGAGCGAAGGGCTGGTCTGAGCGCGCACGATACAGTACGGCCCGAAGAACAAAAGGCCAACTAGTCCAGCCTTAATAAATGACGTAAGAGATCGACGGAATCGAGGGGGTGAGGATAGGTTTATCATGGAATGGTCCGGACGGGGGCGGTGTATGAACCGTGGACCTTAAAAACCAAGATAATGAATTTTGTTACTGTCGCCTACACAGATCGGGGACAGCGGCAAAAGCACTTGTGTTCGTGCCTGATTTTGCAATGCCATTAAACCGCCGAATGGCAATTCGAATACGACAATCCTGTAAACTAACCGCGTGCTGAAATTATACTGAGAAACTTTCGCCGCAGCCGCAGGTACGAGTCGCGTTGGGATTAATGAACTGAAATCCTTTGCCATTCAGTCCATCAGAAAAGTCGAGTACAGTACCCACCAGGTAAAGCAGGCTTTTTTTGTCAACAAGGATCTTGATCCCCTTGTCTTCGAATACCTGATCCGCAGGTTTGATTTCGTCGTCGAAATTGAGATCATACATCAAACCCGAGCAGCCACCGCCTTTAACCAGTACACGCACGTTATTATAGTTGGCGTGCCCCTCTTCCTTTCGCAGTGAAATGATCTTTTCTTTCGCCTTATCAGTAACCGTAATCATATTCCGTTTTGTTTAAGAGATGGGATTAAGAACGACACTGAAAACAGTGATCGTGTTCATATCCCGGCCATAGTAAAGTTTTTGCAAAGCATTCAGGATATTGCTCGCCTTGAAGTACGACGTGTGCAACTCCGTATCTCCCTTTGCTACCCATTGTATCGTATAGGAGTTTTCCTTCTCCTTATATTTCTGAACGTAATTCAACATCTTCTTCAAGGCATCTACCTTGTCTGCCCCATGCTCACTGTGAAAAAGGAACGCCTGATTGTGGCGGGGATTGATTGTGATCAAATCCAGCCGCACCTTCCCGTCCACGTTTGAATACTCAAAAACCAGATCGGAGGTCCTTAAACCGAGGTAGTCTTTGATCTCCTGCTGGATTCGGGCGGCTTCGACGTGCATGTCGCTCAGCGTTTCTGTCATGGGTAAAGATTCAAATTCCAAACTTTCTAATTCGCCAAAAAGTTTCTTTTTTGGACTACAAAGATAGTCAATAATGGAAAAACTGGAGCATATCGGAATCGCCGTGCGGAACCTCGATGAAGCCAACAAGCTTTTTGCGAGACTTCTCGGGAAAGAGCCTTACAAGACAGAGGACGTAGAGTCTGAGGGCGTGCGTACCTCGTTTTTTGACGTGGCAGGAGTAAAAATTGAACTGCTGGAATCCTATCGTGCTGGCTCCGCCATCGAGAAGTTTCTCGACAAGCGGGGTGAGGGCATCCATCACCTGGCATTTGCGGTTTCCGACATCCACCAGAGCATTTCTGAACATCGTCAGGCCGGCTTTGAACCCATAAATCCTGACCCGAAGGAAGGGGCCGACAATAAACTGATAAGCTTTCTGCACCCCCGTCAAACCGGTGGGGTTTTGATTGAACTATGCCAGGACAGGTCCAGGTCTTAATTAACAACTTACAGGCTGCGTGCTATTTAGGGTGCTTCATGACGGTCTGGTTTCCACCGCCAAATTGCAGGCTGTTGTAGTGTTTTAGCTTCTTCTTGCCTTTGGCAGTCTTGTATTGAGGCTTAGGGCCACAGGATGTCAGGCAGATAACGATAGCGAAAAACAGTGTGAGAAAGTGCCTCATAGGATTAAAATCACGTATAGATACGTCCGTCAAGAAAAGGAAACCATTCGTATTCGACCAAACCTTACTTTTGCACCCGAGCCGCAGCTTGCTCCGGCAAACCACATTTTTTACAACCGCAAATTCATGGATCAGGAACGTTCGGAAATTAGTCAGCTGGGGGAATTCGGCCTTATCAACCGCATCAGCAAGAACTTCAGCCTTAATAATGCGTCATCCATCAGAGGCATCGGCGACGATGCAGCCGTAATTGACACAGGCTCGGATTACATGCTCGTATCGACCGATATGCTTGTCGAGGGAATTCACTTTGACCTCTCTTATTCACCCATTCAGCATTTGGGCTACAAAGCTGTTGCTGTTAACGTGTCGGATATCGCCGCGATGAATGGGAAGGCAGAACAAATCACAGTCAGCATAGCCATAAGCAGCCGTTTTTCTGTCGAGGCAATCGACGCATTGTACCAGGGCATCCAGTCCGCTTGCACCAGTTACGGGGTCGATCTTGTCGGAGGCGATACTACGTCATCAACATCAGGGCTGGTAATTTCCATAACAGCAGTTGGTCGCGTGCCCAAAGATAAAGTAGCCTACCGAAGCGGAGCAAAACCCAATGACATACTGTGTGTAACGGGTGACCTGGGCGCCGCATTCCTTGGACTTCAGGTTCTTGAACGGGAGAAGCAGGTGTTTCTGGAAGACCCCAACATGCAGCCTGACCTCGAGAAGTATGAGTATCTCGTTGGCCGGCTGTTGAAAGCAGAAGCCAGAACCGACATCGTCAGTGAACTCCTCGACGCAGGGGTTAAGCCAACAGCAATGATCGATTTGTCCGATGGCCTGGCTTCAGACATATTTCACTTGTCGCGTGCCTCTGGCGTTGGCTTCAGAATATACGACGACAAAATTCCCATCGATACAGCCGCGTACGAGACTGCCATTGAATTCAAACTTGATCCGCTCACCTGTGCGCTGAATGGTGGTGAAGATTATGAATTGATGTTCACCATAACCAGGGAGGATCAGGAAAAGATCAAGAATCATCCGGATATCCATTTCATAGGTTATGCGCATGATCGGAAAGACGAAAATGTTCTCGTTACCAAACAGGGTAACATCGTGCCGCTGCGTGCGCAGGGCTGGGATCATTTCAAACAATAGCGAAGTACTCGATCAGTCCTCGGGATAGGGGATAAAAACGAATCGCGTGAACGTTGGGTCGATCACAAACAAACAGCAGAACTCATCCGGATCTTTAAACGCCTCTTTGAAGTCTGCTTCTTTATCGCTCATGATGATTTCGCGTTGCATAAACTCGTTCGCGAATGAAGCATAGTAGTACCATGCAGTCCCGCTGCGCCCGGGATCGAAAAGCAATTGACCGATGGGCTGTGGTTCCTTGCATATGGGAAATATGGGCTGATCGAAGCCAGCTTTTCGAATCTGATATGAAGCTTCACGCAGGGCGTCTGCTACTTTGACGAAGTCTGCGGAGATGGTACCCAGAAATTTTCCGCTAAGCTCAGGATCGTTGTGCATGTTGTTTTAGTTCAGATATGGAATCAAAGTTTTATTGGCTTGAGCCAGGATGGCATTACAATGTTGTATCAGCTCAGGGAAAAATTGTTCAAACTCAGTTTTGAAGTCATCGTAGTTTCGCTCGAGGTCGGCAAGTGAACGCTCCATTTTTGAATTGTGGCTCGCTCGTCGTGACATGCCGTTAAGTGTTTGCTGAAGACCATCAAAGTTGCCATAGTTGAGCAGCCAGTTTTGCCTCGTCATGTAGGGCAACAGTTGTCGGACACCCTCCGGAAGAATTTCATCAAACGATTTCAGAACTGCATATGTGTTCGTGGAGTATTGTGTAAGAGGGGTGGTTGAAAAATCATCCCAGTAACGCGATAGGAAATGATCATAGAACACATCGATCAGCACGGCCGCATAGTGACGATAGCCAGACCACAGGCGATTCTTGCTTTGCTTCACGACGGGATGATGGTCGGTATAATAGTCAATCGACCGATGCAGCTCAATGCCAAACGCGACCTCCTCATCAAACTGCTGCAAGAGGTTTTTTCCCTTTACAAAATCGCCGATGAAGTTTCCCACCATCACCCTCGGGTTCGCGCCAGACAAATAAATATGTGCGAGAAAGTTCATCCAACACAAAGTTATCTGTTATTTGGCATTTAGTTCATTAAGTAAGTTGTTAGATATGGAAAACGCTCACACGCAGGCACTCAAAAAATTGAAACTCCTCATCAGCCTGGCGCAAATCGATGGAGCGATCGCAGTACAGGAGAGGCATTACATCGTTAACATTGGAAAGTTGAATGGTCTTCAGCCCGCTGAAATTGAGCCGATGTTTGACAGGGTGCATGCGCTTGTACTTCCTGGTGACCTGTCGGAAGATGATAGGTTCAATTATCTTTTGTCAATGGTTCAGCTCATGAAAGTTGATGAAAAGATGTTCAAGGAAGAATTGCTGTTCTGTAAAAAAATGGCAGAGAACCTGGGCTACGATGTGCAGGCACTTTTTGATATGCTTCTTCACGTCAAGACAACGGAAATGACCGAGGAGGAGAAGGCAACACTGAAGAAGAATGTCAGTCAATATTTGAAATAGCATTCATCGCTGGCTCTCCGTCTGTTGGTCCGAAGTATTTGTTTATCTTAACTTCCGGACTTAACCTAAACCTAAGATATGTTACTACGCAGTTTAATCTTCAGCTTCCTGCTGATGGCTCCTGGAGTCTTTGCCCAAAAAATTCTTGTTCATTGTGGATCGCTCATTGATGGAAAAAGCAACGACATCCAGTCGCAGGTCACGCTCGTGATCGAGGGCAACAAGATCACATCGATTGACAAAGGCTTTACTGCGGCGACAGGGACTGATAAACTTATTGACCTCTCAAAGAAAACGGTAATGCCAGGACTCATCGATATGCACGTGCACCTGGAAAGTGAAACTAATAAGGATCAGGCACTGCAACGATTTACTTTGAACGACGCCGATGTTGCTTTTCGGTCTACCGTATTTGCCAAAAAGACTTTGATGGCAGGATTCACGACCGTTAGAGATCTCGGTGGATCGGGCGTTAACATCGCACTGCGAAATGCGATCAATCAGGGACTGGTAGTTGGCCCTAGAATTTTCACCGCGGGCAAATCTATTGCCACCACGGGAGGGCACGCCGATCCAACGAATGGTTACCGAAAGGATTTGATGGGTGATCCGGGACCAAAAGATGGTGTCATCAATTCGGCGGAGGAAGCTCGAAAGGCCGTGCGTCAGCGATATAAAGATGGATCAGATCTGATCAAGATTACTGCAACAGGAGGAGTGTTGAGTATTGCCAAAGATGGCTCCGGTCCGCAGTTCACGATGGAAGAATTAAAAGCAATAATTGAAACGGCAAAAGAATATGGCTACCACGTTGCGGCTCATGCGCACGGAGCCGAGGGTATGAAACGCGCCGTGGAAGCGGGTATCACCACGATCGAACACGGCACTAAGATGACGGAAGAGGTAATGGATCTGATGATTAAAAAGGGAACCTACTTCGTCCCCACGATTTCAGCAGGAAAATTTGTTGCCGAGCAGGCCAAAGTTCCAGGCTACTACCACCCTTTAGTCGTTCCCAAGGCCCTCGAAATCGGCCCCCAGATTCAGGCTACGTTTGCAAAGGCATATAAGCGCGGTGTGAAGATTGCCTTCGGTACCGACGCAGGAGTTTATCCCCATGGTGACAATGCTAAAGAGTTTAATTTCATGGTAGAAGCCGGTATGCCTCCTATGGAAGCCATCAAATCGGCAACTGCCGTTCCCGCCGCCATCCTTGGCATGTCAGACAAGATCGGTACAATTGCCCCCGGCATGCTTGCCGACATCGTTGCCACCGACGAAAATCCCCTGAAAAACATCAAGACGATCGAGACGGTTACTTTTGTTATGAAAGAAGGCGTGGTCTATAAACAGTAGTCTTGAGTCTTTAGTCCTAAGTCCTGAGTGGGTCCTGAGTACTTTTAGTTACCAGTTAAGTCGTTTTAGAAACGTGCGTACTAAGAACTAAAAATACTACTAACCAATACTCGGGACTAAGGACTCAGGACTATTTACTCATGGTTATTTACTATTTTTGCCGTCTCAAAAAAACTGACTGGATAAGGGAGGCGCCGAAATGGAAAACATTCGCAATTTTTGCATCATAGCCCATATTGACCACGGCAAAAGCACACTTGCCGATAGGTTGCTGGAGTTTACAGGAACGCTGAATGAGCGCCAGATGGAGGCACAGGTTCTTGACAACATGGACCTGGAGAAGGAAAAGGGCATCACCATAAAATCGCACGCGATCCAGATGAATTATAAACTGGATGGCAAAGACTACGTTCTGAATCTTATTGACACCCCTGGCCACGTTGACTTCTCCTATGAAGTTTCGCGATCTATCGCTGCCTGTGAAGGCGCGCTGCTCATCGTCGACGCCAGTCAGGGCATTGAAGCTCAGACCATTTCGAACCTTTATCTCGCCCTTGAACATGACCTGGAAATCATTCCGGTGATGAACAAGATCGACCTTCCGCATGCTATGCCTGAGGAAGTAACAGACGAGATCGTTGATCTCGTAGGCTGCCGCCGCGAGGATGTGCTTCGCGCCAGTGCTAAGGAGGGTAAAGGAATAGCAGAAATACTGGAAGCGGTGGTAAATCGGATTAAGCCCCCCAAAGGCGATCCAAAAGCACCGCTGCAGGCCATGATTTTTGATTCAGTATTCAACTCGTTTCGCGGTATCGAAATCTACTTCCGCGTATTCAACGGAACCATCCGCAGTGGCGAAAAGATCAAGTTCCTCGGAACGGATCGCGAATATGGCGTTGATGAAATTGGTGTTCTGAAATTGGATAAGCATCCTCGTCAGGAGATCAGCGCCGGTAACGTAGGCTATTTGATTTCGGGTATCAAGGTTGCCCGGGAAGTACACGTTGGTGATACAATCACAAACGCTGCGAATCCTGGAGCGGCCCTGAAAGGATACGAGCAGGTGAAGCCAATGGTATTTGCGGGTATCTATCCCGTTGACACCACCGAGTTTGAAGAGTTACGCGCTTCGATGGAGAAGCTCCAGCTCAATGATGCATCTCTGGTTTGGGAACTTGAGACGTCGGCAGCTTTGGGATTTGGCTTCCGCTGCGGTTTCCTCGGCATGCTTCACATGGAGATCATCCAGGAGCGACTCGAACGGGAGTTCAACATGACCGTTATTACAACGGTGCCCTCGGTACAATTTCAAGCGTACCTTACAGACGGCTCTCAGCATTCCATTAACGCACCTTCGGAGATGCCTGACCCGACACGGGTTGATCGCATCGAAGAACCTTATATCCGTGCCCAAATCATCAGCAAGGCGGAATACATCGGCCCAATCATCGGGCTCTGTATGGACAAGCGCGGGATCATCAAAAATCAGCAGTACTTAACAACGGATAGGGTAGAGCTCTCATTTGAAATGCCTTTGTCCGAAATCGTATTTGACTTCTTCGACAAGCTTAAGTCGATTTCCCGCGGATATGCTTCGCTGGATTATCACCTGATCGGATTCCGTGAGTCGGACATGGTAAAACTCGACATCATGCTCAATGGAGAGAAGGTGGACGCGTTGAGTGCCATCGTTCACAGAAGCAAGGCCCAGGATTGGGGACGCAAGCTGTGCGAAAAATTGAAAGAACTTATTCCACGCCAGATGTTCGAGATCGCCATTCAGGCGGCTATCGGTCAAAAGATCGTGTCGCGCGAGAACATTAGTGCCATTCGAAAGAACGTGTTGGCAAAATGTTATGGTGGTGATATCTCGCGTAAGAGAAAACTCCTTGAAAAGCAAAAGAAGGGTAAGAAGCGTATGCGTCAGGTGGGTAACGTAGAGATACCTCAGGAGGCGTTTATGGCTGTATTGAAAATAGAATGATCGTCAGCATCTGATATGGTAGAAACAACGACCTCATATACACTCATCGATGGCCGCAAGGTATCCAGCGACGTAAAGATGGAAATCTCGCAGCGGGTGGCTGAACGTAAGCAGCTCGGCAAAAAGATTCCGCATCTCGCTATCATACTCATTGGCGACGATGGCGCAAGTCAAACATACGTCGACAACAAAGTAAAGGCCTGCAAGAGCGTCGGTTTTCATTATACCATGATGCGATTCGCTGACACGATCAGTGAAGACCGGCTCATGAAACACATCGACCACGTGAACAACGACGACGATGTAGATGGATTTATCGTTCAGCTTCCGTTACCTCCACACATCTCAGTAGAACGGATCACAGAGAATATCCGTTCCGATAAGGATGTTGATGGTTTTACGAATCATAACTTCGGAAGTATTATCTCTGAAAAATCCGTTGTTATTGCCGGCTACTCCGTTCGGTGTAATGGAGCTTCTCAGACGTTATAAGATTGTCACAGAAGGCAAGCATGCAGTTGTTATCGGAGCGAGCCGTATCGCCGGTGCGCCATTGAGTATGATGCTTACCGAGCAGGGTCATGCTACCGTCACTATTTGTCATAAGTATACTAAAGATCTGGCTACTTATACCCGGTCCGCGGATATCCTCCTCGTTGCAGTAGGCAGGCCAGGGCTGGTAACAGCGGATATGGTGAAAGAAGGAGCTGTTGTAATTGACATCGGAACGACACGGGTGGAAGGGCCTGAGTATCCGAAAGGGTGGGCCATTAAGGGCGACGTCGACTTTAAAAACGTAGCGCCAAAGGCGTCGTTCATAACACCTGTTCCCGGCGGCGTGGGTCCGATGACTATAGCATCGCTCTTGCTGAATACCCTGCGTGCCGCAGAGTTGAGGAATCCTTAATATCATGTTTCATCCACCGTCATGACGACGAAGGAACTTGTTAGCACCAGCGCATTGCCGCTCATGGAGGACTTTTACACCATCCAGGGCGAAGGTACTTACCAGGGAGCAGCTGCCTATTTCATACGACTGGGCGGGTGTGACGTGGGATGCGTGTGGTGTGATGTAAAAGAATCGTGGGATGCATCAGCGCATCCGCTGGTTGAAATCGATGAAATGGTTACCCGGGCATCGAATACGCGTACCCACATCGTTGTAGTCACGGGTGGCGAACCGCTCATGTACGACCTGACCAATCTGACCAGGACTATTCGTGAACGCGGAATGAGGGCGCACATAGAGACCTCCGGCGCATACCCTATGAGTGGTAAGTGGGATTGGGTATGCTTCTCACCGAAAAAATTCAAGGCGCCGCATCCTTCCGTTTTTGAGCAGGCTGACGAACTGAAGGTCGTAGTCTATCACAAATCAGATATCGAATGGGCCACCGGCTTTGCATCACAACTTAAACCGGGTTGCCAGTTGTTTCTCCAACCGGAATGGTCACGCCATGACGAAGTGTTGCCCTTAATCATTGATTTCGTAAAGGCTAATCCAGAGTGGCAGGTGTCCCTGCAAATTCATAAGTACATGAATATCCCTTAAGGGTCATGCGGATCAAGGAGTTCAGTGACAGAATGAATTCGCTGGCTGCAGCGCGCACGCCGTTCCTTTTCATGGTCGACTTTGAAATGCTCCAGTCAGAGGTTTTTCCGTTGCATGAGTTGGACCCCGCAGTCGTGCTTTATGAGGTAAATGGACGAACCAATGCCTCTCCGGTTCCTCCATCGTTGCTTGAGTTATCGCTCAACACGAAACCAATCCCACGGGATGTCTACGACCATAAATACCAGAAGGTATACGATCATCTTACCTACGGCGATTCGTACCTGACCAATCTGACTGTTAAGACTGAGATTACGATGTCGGCGTCTCTGCGCGAGTTGTTTTATGCCAGTCGCGCCCGCTACAAGCTATTATATAAGGACTCGTTCCTGGTATTTTCACCTGAGATATTCGTGCAGGTTGTCAACGGAGAAATTCGCAGCTATCCGATGAAAGGAACAATCGACGCTTCAATACCCAATGCCGCTGAGATAATTCTCAACGATGAAAAGGAGCTGGCCGAACACGTTACAATTGTTGACCTTATTCGCAATGATCTCAGTAATGTGGCCGAGCACGTTGAGGTGGAGCGATTTCGATACATAGAAAAGATCACAAGCGTCGATCGTGAGTTACTTCAGGTCAGCTCGAGCATCAGGGGTACCGTTACAGATCCATATTTGAACCGGCCCGGAGATTTGCTTGTTGCCTTACTCCCTGCCGGTTCCGTGTCAGGTGCTCCGAAGAAAAAAACAACGGAAATCATAGCGGAATCGGAGGGCGAACCGCGCGGCTACTACTCTGGCGTGTTTGGAATTTATGATGGAGAAAGCCTGGACAGTGGTGTTATGATCCGTTTCATTGAGCATCACGAAGGAAGGTATTTTTACAGAAGTGGAGGAGGTATAACAACCCAAAGCATCATGCACAAGGAGTATCAGGAAGTGATCGATAAGATATATGTCCCGGTTTCTTGAGTCCATTGCCATACGCGATGGTCAGATCCAGCGGCTGTCATGGCATCAGCAGCGCATAAACCGTACGCTGGACGCTTTTTATCCGCGCACAACTATCGATCTATACGCCGCTATCCAGTCCGCCGCTGTACAGCAACGCGGAATGGTAAAGTGTCGGGTGCTTTACGACGCCGAAGTAACCGAAATACAGTTTTCAGCTTACACTCCGCGTTCCGTAAAAACATTAAAGGTGATTGAAAACAATGACATCACTTATCCGTTCAAATTCGCGGAAAGGTCTGCTATCAACAGGCTTTTTGATCAACGGGGTGAATGTGATGATATTCTCATTGCGAGGAATGGGCAAATTACCGACAGTTCCATAGCCAATGTTGTATTCCGTCGGGACGCGAAATGGTATACGCCCAGCGAGCCTCTGTTGAAAGGTACGATGCGTGCATACCTGATCCAAAACGGGTTAATAACCGAGACAGAAATAAGCGTACGCGACATCGTGGCTTACGACGGATATAAACTCATTAATGCGTTACTGGAGTTTTCGTCCACGGAATATCCTGTGTCTAACATTAACTTTTAGTCCTATTTTTGAAAATGGTGCGATTAGCTATTCTGTTAACTGGAATATTATCGATCGGCGTTGCTGCAGCGCAGCCAGCACCAGTGCTCAGCACGAAATCGAAGAAAGCCATAGAACTTTATACAGACGCTGACAATTTCCGCGTGCGCGGCGAATACCGCGTGGCGATTGACTTGTTAAACCAGGCGATTGCCAAAGACTGAAAATTTACAGAGGCTTACCTCCGGCTAGGCGTTACATACGCCAATATGAAGCAGTATCCCAACGCCATCAAACAATTCGAAAAAGGACTGGCCTTAGCAGACGACATTAATAAGCAAAAGGCATTCTGGTTTGCCATGGGGAACCCTACCTTCTATCAGGTGACTACGAAGAAGCAATGAAGGTTCTTGGTTTGTTCATCGCCAACGAACGCAACAGTAAGCAGCGTCTGGATCGCGCTAACATGTTATATAAGAGTGCTGAGTTTGCCCTGCAAAGCAAGAACGACACCAACGCCCTGCAAGCGCACCCGCTGAGCGATACGGTCAATATGTTCGAGCTGCAATATTTTCCGGTGCTGACCGCCGACCAGTCTGAACTGATCTTCACACGTCGTCTGGTGGATGGACCCAATGAGGACGAAGACCTCGTCATCTCGCGAAACAACTCCAAGGCTGATGGATGCCGCCCGAAAGCTCTCGGGAATATTAACACGCCCTGAAAAATAAAGAGGTACCTGCAGCATCTCCGCCGACGGTCACAAACTCATTCTGACTGTTTGCCCGTATGGTGGATGTGACTTGTATGAAAGCATTAAGGTAGGAAACACCTGGTCCACGCCGCGTAACCTCTGGCCGAACGTCAATAGCCGTTCTGATGGGACTCACAACCCTCGCTTTCTGCCGATGGCAAAACTCTATATTTTATATCAAACAGAGGCGGAGAGGCTGGGGCTGCGCGACATTTGGGTCTCTACGCTAAATGAAAAAGGTGAATGGACTAAGGCCGTGAACGCCGGGCCAATTGTGAATTCTGCCTTACGATGAGTATTCTCGCCATCATTCATGCGAACAACAAAACCCTTTTCTTCTCACAAATGGTCGCCCCGGTTTTGGAGGCTACGATATATTCTACAGCGATCGTGATTTGTCGGGATGGACCACGCCAAAAAATCTTGGTCAGCCCATCAATGACAACAGCGAACAATTTTCATTGTTCATAACAGCCGATGGAACCAAAGGATATTACTCAGTGGAGGAGAGGCTGGCTGACGGTCATTCGCGAAGTAAGATCTTTGAGGTCCTTATTCCGCAGTCCAGCCAGGTTCGGTTCAAAAGCAATTACGTCAAGGGTGTCATACGCGATAAAGTTTCCAGGAAACCTCTGCGGGCAAAGATCGAATTGCTCAATATAAAGACAGACGAGGTAGTTTCTCTGGTATCGTCTGACTCTGTTACTGGCGAGTATCTAATGGTCTTAACACAGGGCGACGAGTACGCGCTGTACGTAACCCGGGCAGGGTATCTTTTTAAGAGCTATAATTTCAATTATTCGGAAGTCACAGACTTCGAACCCATAACGATAGACGTGGATCTCGAAAAGGTCATGGCCGGATCGGTTGCCATTCTCAATAATATCTTCTTCGACGTCGATAAGTATGAGCTCATGGAGAAGTCGAGCCCCGAGCTCCAGAAGATTGTAAGATTTCTCAAAGAAAACCCGGGAGTTCGCGTCGAGATCGGTGGCCATACCGACAACTCCGGTTCCCCAACCCACAACCGGGAGCTTTCTGACAAGCGGGCAAGGTCTGTTTACGAGTTTTTGGTGCAGCACGGGATAGACTCAAAACGTCTGGAACCCAAAGGCTATGGTCCAGATCGCCCCGTCGCATCCAATGATACCGAGGTGGGACGTCAGAAAAACAGGCGAATTGAATTCAGAATCTTACATTGACTCACCCAAGGTAACTACTGATCGAACTTTGTTCGACTATATTATTAATTGACAGGTAGTTACATTCAATTCATGGCCATTTTTCCGCGGTCACATCTTTTTTACAGATCTTATTTTGATGGTCATATCAGGGGTTGAGGAAATAAAATACAGCAATAAGCGGTATAATATAACACCATAGGTACCACCAAATGGTGTATCTGAATTTTTCCCGAAAGTCAAAATGATCTAAGTTTGAACGCTTAAACTCCAAAGGTTTAAGCAGCTATTTTATCATTAACCAAACTAAATTATGAGGAGAATTTTACTGGGATGCCTTGTAGCGGTATTCACTTTATGCGCAGCTGACGTGCTCGCACAAAGAACCGTTACGGGTCACGTAACCTCTGCCGAAGACGGATCTGGTCTTCCCGGGGTTAACGTTGTTGTGAAAGGTTCCACGTCAGGAACGGTAACAGATGCGGATGGTTCTTATTCGCTCGCAGTACCGGAAGGTGGAAATGTTCTTGTGTTTACTTTTATCGGTCTCAAGACACAGGAGATCGACATTGCAGGTCGTGCGGTGGTAGACGCAAATCTGTCAGCAGATGTAACGCAGCTGAGTGAAGTTGTAGTTACAGCGCTTGGTATCGAGCGTAACAAGAATGAGTTGGGTTATGCTGCCCAGCAGGTTAGCGGCGACAAAATCACTGCCGCGCGTGGAACTAACTTCGTTAATTCCCTTTCAGGTAAAGTTTCCGGGGTCGACATCAAGGCGAGCAACACCATGGGTGGGTCGACAAACGTAATCATCCGTGGTTACAAATCCCTTACCGGAAGCAACCAGGCTTTGTTTGTTGTCGACGGTATTCCCGTAACAAACGCTACTACTAACACACTTGCTCAGCAAACTGGTGGTGTGGGTGTTGACTACGGTAACGCTGCTCAGGACATCAACCCTGACAACATTGCCTCTGTTAACGTTCTGAAAG
The DNA here is from genome assembly GCA_049840655.1 of Chryseolinea sp. Lineage (GTDB taxonomy): Bacteria > Bacteroidota > Bacteroidia > Cytophagales > Cyclobacteriaceae > Chryseolinea. The sequence goes on along the minus strand of JASGJX010000015.1, from coordinate 30,068 downwards.
GAGCTGCCGCAACAGCACTCTACGGTTCACGTGGTGCCAACGGTGTGATCTTGATCACAACGAAGAAAGGCCGCAAGAACTCTTTCGACGTAGTTGTTAACTCAGGTCTCACCTGGGGACAAATCGACAAGAGCACTTATGTAAAGTATCAGAAGGACTATGGAGCAGGTTACATCCCTCGCTTCGGTGCAAACAAAACATACGATGATGGATCACTACCAACAGTAGTATACGGTGATGATGCATCTTACGGTCCTAAGTTCGATGGCCAGCCAGTTTATCACTGGGACGCCCTCGATCCTTCCTCACAATACTATCACAAGTCACGTCCCTGGGTAGCAGCAGCCAATGATCCTGCTAACAGCTACTACGAAACTGCAGTAACGTCTAGCCAGAGCGTTGGTATCAGCGCCGGTGGTGACAAAACTACTTACAAAGTAGGTTACACCCGCGTAGACGAGAAGGGTATGCTCCCTAACAGCTCGATCGATCGCAACATGTTCAACTTCACGGCATCAACTGAGTTGATCAAGAACATGACGATCACAACTTCTGCGAACTATACCAACATCAAAGGTATCGGCCGCTACGGAACTGGTTACAACGGTCGTAACCCTAACCAGACTTTCCGTCAGTGGTGGCAGACTAACGTTGACATCAAAGAGCAACGTGAAGCTTACTTCCGCAACCGTCAGAACGTAACCTGGAACTGGAACGCAGCTGGAACAGGTCCGCTGTATTCTGATAACCCATACTGGTCACGTTATGAAAACTACTCAAACGATTCACGTAACCACTTCTTCGGTTATGCGAGTATTAATTACCAGATCACTGACTGGTTGAGCGTACTGGGTCGCGCTGCTTATGATGGAGCAACCGACTTCCAGGAAGAACGCGTAGCAGTTGGAAGTGCTGGAACCAGCTCTTACGGACGCTACAACCGCACTGGCAGCGAGCAGAACTATGACCTGATGTTTACCGTGAAGAAGAAGTTTGCAGAAGACTTCGCATTCACAGGTTTGGTCGGAACAAACCTTCGTCGCAATCTGACGCAAACTATGCGTGCATCTACGAACGGCGGCTTGGTTGTGCCACGTCTGTATGCCCTTTCCAACTCTCTTAGCCCGATCAACCCACCAACCGAAGAATACATTCGCGAAGGTGTTGACGGTATTTTTGCAGACCTGACACTCGGTTATAAGGAGCTTGCATACATCGAAGGAACAGTGCGGAGAGATCAATCAACGGCTCTTCCTGCAGCGCATGATACATACTGGTACTATTCTGGTGCCGCTAACTTCGTGTTCTCTGAATCGATTGATGCTGATTGGTTGTCAAATGGTAAGATCCGCGCTAACTATGCCGAAGTAGGTAATGCAGGACAGCCACAAGCAGTATACGATGTTTATGACAAGCCTACTGGTATCGGATCTATTCCACTCTTCTCTCTGCCAAACACTAAGAACAATGCCACTCTGATGCCTGAGCGCACGAAGAGCTGGGAAGTCGGTGCAGAAGCAGACTTCTTCGACAACCGTGTTGGTGTTGACCTGACATACTACGAGGCAAGATCACTCGATCAGATCCTGAACGTAACCGTGAGCGGTGCTACTGGATACACTGGTAAGTGGGTGAACTCTGGTGAGATCACGAACAAAGGTATCGAGGCTTCTCTTTACGTAGTACCTATCCAGACTAATGACTTCAGCTGGACAGTGAATCTTAACTTTACCCGCAACCGTAACATGGTAGTTAGCCTCTACGGTGAAGGTACTGGCGAAGTAACGAACTACCCTCTCGGTGTATCTTCTGTACAGGGCGGTGTATCGTTCAACGCGGCTAAAGGATATCCTTTTGGTGTGATCCGTGGTAAAGACTTTGTCTATACAAATGGAGAGCGCACAGTTAACTCTGCAGGATACTATCAGACAACTACTGCTTCTAACGTCATCATTGGTAATGCAATGCCTGACTGGATCGGTGGTATCAACAACTCACTTTCGTATAAGGGTATTGCGCTTAGCTTCCTCGTTGATATCCGTAAGGGTGGCAACGTATGGTCACTTGACCAGTGGTACGGCGAAGCAACAGGTCTGTATCCTAACAGCGTTGGTTTGAACGACCGCGGTATTGACAAGCGTACGCCTGTTGATGAAGGTGGTGGTATCCTCCTTCCTGGTGTACAGGCTGACGGATCTGCTAACACTGTTTATGGTGAAGCTCAGGATGGCGATGGCCAGCTTCCTTTCGGATATGCTGCCAACGGTTACTCTGGTGCACCTCACGCATGGTATGTATATGATGCCAGCTACGTGAAACTGCGCGAAGCAACGATCACCTATTCATTGCCAGTTGCTGCTCTTGGCCTTGGCAAAGCGTTTAAAGCTATCGACGTTTCTTTGATCGGACGCAACTTGTGGATCATCGACAAGAAGATGAAATATTCCGATCCTGAAGACGGTCTGAGCTCAGGATCCTCAAACATCAGCGGCTACCAAAGCGGTGCTTATCCGATGTTGAGATCCTATGGATTTAATGTTAAACTAACCTTCTAAGCTGAACGAATATGAAAAGAGTAATCATTTTCATTCTTCCGATTGTGCTGACGACGGCGTGCGTGGAGAACCTTGACGATTGGAACGTTGATCAGAAGAAGGCAACAGTTGTTCCCCCACGTACATTGTTCACCAATGCACTCAAAGGAATCATCGATATAGTTACTACACCGAACGTGAATAGCAACAACTTCCGCATGTTCGTGCAGTACTGGGCGACAACCACTTATTTGGATGAGCCTCGTTACAACATGACGCAACGCCTGTATTCTCAGAATCAGTGGTATGCTGCTTATCGCGATGCACTTATTGACCTGAAAGAAGCAAAAAGGTTGATCAACGCAGACGAAACTCTTGCTCCTGATCTCAAGGCCAATCAGCTCGCAGTGGTTGAAATTGCAGAGGTATACTGCTGGAATTTCCTAGTGAACACTTTCGGTGACGTGCCTTATACCGAGGCGTTGGATCCTGCTAACGTTTTGCCTGTGTATGACAATGCTGCAACGATCTATGCTGATCTGTTGACTCGTCTCGATGGAGCTATTGGTTCCCTCAAGACGACTGCTGGTACATTCACAAACGGTAACGATGTTGTTTACGCTGGATCTGCTGCTAAGTGGATTAAGTTCGGTAACTCACTGAAGTTGAGAATGGCTATGCTGCTTGCTGATTCCGACAACGCAAAGGCTAAGACCCTTGCTGAACAGGCTGCTGCAGCCGGCGTAATTCTCGCCAACGAAGATAACGCACGCTTCCCTTACATCAGCGCACCACCAAACAACAATCCTGTATCGGCTAACCTGAACCCGTTGTTCTCTAGCCGTGAAGACTTTGTTATGGCAAGCACGATCATCAATGCAATGAATGATGTGGCTGATCCAAGAAGATCTGCATTCTTCACAACTGTTGGTGGCGAATACAAGGGCGGTAACTATGGCTTCTCAAATGCTTACGCTGATTTCTCACACGTAAGCGCGAAGATCATGGAACCAACTTTCGAAGCACTGTTCATCGATGCATCTGAAACAGCTTTCTACCTCGCTGAAGCAATTGAGCGTGGATACACTGTTCCTTCTGCTAATGTTACAGTTGATGGCGCAGCGACTACACTGACTAGTGCAGCTGACTTCTACCATCACGCAGTAAGAATGTCCATCTACTACTGGGGTGGTACTAAAGCAGCTGCTGATACCTACATCGCCCAGGCGAAGGTGAACTATGCTTCTGCTACTGGTACTTACAAAGAGAAGATCGGAACTCAGAAGTGGATTGCATTGAACAACCGCGGATGGGATTCATGGACTGAATGGAGAAGACTCGACTTCCCTAAGCTGTTGCCTCCAAGTGGACCTAGCATTCCTAATGCTTTGACCATTCCTACCCGTATGATCTACCCTGTTATTGAACAGACGGTTAACGGCGCACAATGGTCTACAGCTGCCGGCCGCTATAGCGCTGACTCTCCTGCAGCTAAGCTGTGGTGGGACGTTAACTAAGTCGGAACGCACAATACATTGATAAGAAAGGCTGCCTCAAAAAGGCAGCCTTTTTTTGTTACCTGGTAGCTTGATAAAGTCGGTGTTCGACGGCATCTCATCGATTACTTCACAGAGAAAGGCGCAAACGCTCCACCACTACCTTTGTTGGGTATTTGATGCGTGGCCGCTGAATAGACAATGTTAGCCGGGGAATGGATGTTTAAACGAATGATGATCGGTGCCTGGCAAACCATCGAATTGAATCAGCTGTTTACGGTTCGTCGAAAAGAAACGGGGGCAACGATTGCGTTTTGAGATATTGCATATGTCGCCGGGTAGTCGTACCCGGAATTTTTTAGAAGGTAACATTGCTTGTATGCACTAAAGCGACGGTTCCAATACCATCCTTTGCCCACTGCAACAGGCACTACCGTTTTTGATACTGATAATTATATGATAAACATCGTTGAGGTCTTAGACCGAGCGAAGAAGTACCCCAAAAAAGAATTTGCAGTATTACACGATGGACAAACAATCACCTATGGAAGTTTGTTATCTACCGTCGACAAACTGAGCGTTGTCTTTTACGGACTGGGACTAAAGCCTGGTGACAAAATCGTTTTGTCCACTGAGGATAAAAGAAGCCTGGCGGAAATTAACATCGCCTCTTATCGCTATGGCCTGACGGTTATCTTAACCGACCCGAACGCTAAAGCTGACCGCATTCATTCCATCATTGAATCTGCGCGTCCCGATGCATTCTTTGTCGATAGTGCGTTGGCAACTGCGTGGAAACTAAAGGAAGAAAATATCATTGAAATCAAAGTAAGTCCGGAAGAAAAGAAGGGACTCCTCAATAGCATATTTGCCCGTAACAAAAAAGAAAGCGCAGCACCTGATTCTTCATACCCGGCATGTCTCCGAAGCCTTGAGAATACTCCTCCCAGGTATCCGGATAAAATAGATACTTCCCTTGTAGCATATATGATGTATACTTCGGGATCTACATCCGATCCGAAAGGCGTTGTTATCTCACACAAGAATCTGTTCTCCCATTTGGAAACGTTGAAGACTGTGTATGGGATGAATGATGCCGTAAGAATCCTCAATGTACTCAACCTTTATCATACCGATGGCGTCACGCAGGGTCCCATGCTTGCATTGTATTGCGGTGGAACCTGGATGAATCCCTTTAAGTTAGATACCTCGCGCCTCGACTTGATTTATGATGGGATCTATAAGTACAAGACCACGCATTTGTTTATCGTCCCTACTGTCCTTTCTTTCTTCGAAAAATATCATGAAGGGTTCGAAGAAAGTTTTCAAACCCCGGACTTTAAGTTTGCCATTTCCGTAGCGGCTCTGCTCGAGGAACGCCTTTGGCACTCGGTGTCTTCCATATTTAAAATTCAGATCGCCAACATCTATGGCCTTACTGAAACGGTTACAGGCAGCGTCTACTGCGGACCATCCACCAACACATTTAAAATAGGCACGGTCGGTAAGCCGGCGGATTGTTTGATCAGAATAATCGACGACGCGGGCAATGAAGTAGCAAAAGGAGAGAAGGGCGAACTGCTGCTGAAAGGCGATCACATCATGGTCGGCTACTTCAACAATCCGGAAGCCACGGCTAAGGTGTTGATTGATGGCTGGCTATATACCGGAGATATCGCTAAAGAAGACGAAGAAGGATTTATAAAAATCGTCGGCCGTAAGAAGAGCATGATCAACGCCGGCGGGTTTCGGGTACAACCTGAAGAGATCGAAGAATTACTTCTTAAAGTCCCTGAAGTTGATGAATGCAAAGTGATCGGCTTGCCCGATCCAATCCTAACTGAAAAGATGATTGCCTGCGTGAAACGCAGAGACAGCGTTGAGCTGAGTGAATTAACCTTGTACAAACTTTTCCGCGAGAACCTTGAGCCTGAGAAAGTACCGCAGGAAGTTTTTTTCATAGATTCTTTTCCTCGCGGAATAAGCGGCAAAGTGCAGGTTGAAGAACTCAAAAAGATCGTGGCACAAAGTCAATTGGTGACGGTCGACACAGGACAGGGTGTACTGAACACCATCATTCAGCTTGCAGCAACAGTGTTCAAAGTTGCCACCGCTGACATCACTTCGAAAAGTTCAACCCGTACAGTTTCTGGATGGGACTCTCTGAATCATCTCGAGCTGATCACCAGGCTTGAGCAGGTATTCAAACTAAAGTTCTCGACGTCTGACGTAATGGGCATGACTTCGATCGAATCAATCCAAAGCGTAGTTACCAGAAAACTTCAGTAATGTCTGCCGAATCGCCTCCGCTAAAAGTTTGGATATTGCCAATTCTCACAGTCCTGATAATTGTTGGTGCTTTCTTTACTTACACCTATTCAAGCTTCGGTCCGTATGAACGCGTGCTCGATCAATCGTTCAGCAGTCTTGAAAAAGCATTGGATGAAAATGCCCGCGATACCTCAGCTGTTTCGCTTGTCATTTTGGGTTCATCATTGACAGAGCAGGCACTGGTGGATCCGCTTGCACTTCAGGATAGTGTTTCAGGGATGACTCATAGGAAAGCGAAAGTGCTGCGAGTCGCCATCAATTATTTGACGATGGATCTTGCGGAACGGATGAAATTCTTTGAACTGATAAGCAAACACCCGTCAGACTACCTGTTTCTGGAAAATTTTACTGTAAACCTCGATGGCGATTCATCCCTTATTCCGGTGCAAATTGATGCAGCATTGCTGGACATCAGAAATCATGTTAGGAAAGTAATCGGGATGTCTACACAGGATAACTACTATGCTAAGTGGTACACGTTCGATTCAAAACCCCTTCCCGGAAGTACATACTACACAAATGATTTTGACAGCGCTACGTTTAAGTCGTTGCAGGGTAAAATCAACGTGGTCCGCAATGCATCAAGGAACGGAGCGGCAAACATTGCCTATAAGCATCTCAACGCGCAACACAAGAAGGTGGTCTTCCTGGACATGCCTCAATCCATCAGGCTGCGAAAAAACTTCTTAAGTGACGCTTCGGCCGTGAAGCTTGATGAGGTGCTTCAGTATTATCATTCAAAGTTTGGAATTGAGTATTGGCGCTATCCAGGTGTTATGGCTGATTCATGCTTTTACGATGGCGCCCACGTGAATTCAAAAGGCGCTATGGAATATCAAAAGTGGTTTGTTTCTGAAATAGCATCGCGAAACTAATATGAAACTACTCGCAGAAGTTGTGTTATTCGCGATACCCATGGTTATTCTTGCCTGGACGTTACCTCAGAGATTTGTGATGCTCTCCCAGATATTGATAACAGGTGCATTCATCGCCTATCAATCACCTGTTTCATTTGCAATCCTGTCGGTAGTCTCCTTTGGTAATTATTTCCTTCTACATAAAGCGAATTGGTCAAAGAATATAAAGCTTGTAATCAGCCTGTTCATACTTGTGATGCTGATTGCGTCGGTAAAACTCCTCTTTACCATCCATGAAAACTGGATCATCCCATTAGGAATGTCTTACTACATCTTCAGGAATATTCACTATACGGTTGAATGTTTTCAGGGCAGGATACGAAACGAAAGCCTCCTGTATTATCTCGCTTACAATTTCTTTTTGCCTGTGTTGATCATTGGGCCCATCAACCGTTATCCGGAATTTGTGCGAGACTGGGAGCGCAGAAGATTCAATGCCGATTATTTCTCTCTGGGATTGCAACGGATGTTATTCGGGATATCGAAGATCGTTATTATCGGCAACTACATTCTCACGACTAAGATGGGAGCATTCATCGGCGGTCTCAATGAGAGTCATGCATGGCTGAAAGCATACCTTGAAACAATTCAGATGGTGCTGAACGCTTATTTTCAATTCGCTGGTTATTCAGACATCGCCATAGGTATCTCATTGCTTTTGGGATTCCGTATCATGGAGAACTTTAACTTTCCTTTCCTGGCAACGAACATGCAGGAGTTTTGGTCAAGGTATCACATGTCTCTTTCAGCATTTTGTCGCGACTATATCTATACACCCATTGCTTCGTTATACAGGAAGCCGGTGCTGGGTATTTTTGTGACGATGATCATTATCGGTGTATGGCATGAGGTCACATTGGCCTTTGTATTTTGGGGGCTCATTCAGGCCACTGGCATTTATCTGGCGTATCTATTCAGGAATACACAGATTCCTTACACCAAAGTTTTCGGGAGGATCTTCGTGTTTCATTATTTCTGTCTGAGTTGTATCGTTATCGACTACGGCACACTCGACCGGGCATGGCAGGTTTATAAAACTTTGTTCTTTCTTAATTAGCTATGTATAAGTTGTTAAGCACATATCTGCCTAAAGGTCTCGCGAACATTGCGATTGCTCTTTGGTATTTTCTGCTAATCGTCGTCAACATCTATTGCGCTATCAGCGCCGCGCAAGGCACGTTTCAATATGTAGGCTGGTGATAGCCGGCTGGAATTAACATGCAGGGCTATCTTCCCCACCAGGTTGGCCTGATATTCGTAACGTCGCCACCTTCGTATCTCATGCAATTGAGGCAGGCAGGGGGAGGGCAACCAGGACCACAGGGATTCGCGCATTGTTCAGGAAGCCAGTTGGGTATATTGTAGGAGAGATCGGTCCTGTTGAAATACCAGCGCACACCCTGTTCACGTACTACTCCAAAATAGCCATACGCTTTTCCTTTCGAAGCGGTTAGGTTGCTTTTAAGATTGAAAGGTGGAGTGGCAAACACGCCGTCAGCCTGATTAAGATCCTTCATCTCTTTCCAGAAATAATAATAATCCTCAGTCATCACCTGCTGCTCGATCAACGCCGAAAACTCGTGAAGGACGCGTTCATTCTGTTCGACATCTAAAAAGAAAAGATCCTTGCTGTATCCACCTTCTTCGTCTGCTTGCATCGTGTAGTCCCGGAGATACAACGTGCTCGTAGCCCAGCAGTACTTTGCCAGAGCATCAGTGGCATTGGCCAGCGGAGCATCGTATAACCAGGTAGGCAGGAAGCGCCAGCGATAGTAGACAGTGGATCCTGTTTCATTTGCTGGAAGGGTTATCCTGGATGTCACACCTTTTACATCAGTTACCGCGTTGAGAATGATGCGCTGGGTCGTTGTCTCCTGATAAGAAACTTCGCCGATAGCTGGAGCGTTGTCTGGCATTTGCTGCCAGTCGGATTCAATAAATGTATCATCGGGTGTAGTCACCAATAGTCTGTAGCGAACACCGGGCATGGCTTTAAAATCATCGTCCAATAGCCTGTAAATACCCGGCTTTTTTATTGGATCTTCTTCGGTATAAGTCCACTGTTCCCCTTGTTCATTCGTTAAGATCACCGTTGCATAGCTCACCATTTGTGATCTTACATTCGTAACATCACTGGTCTTGCTAACCTTCACAGTGAAGTAACGTCCATCGGAAGGATAATTTTTTGTGTCGCTAAATGACTTGTCAGAAAGGGTCCCTTCAATAACGAAGCCGGGATCGCCGTCCGTAATTCTGAACTGATAGGGTTCGATGCATCCAACGACCAACAGCATGACCAACGCAAATCGAATGTTCTTAATCATCAGAAGTTGAAGTTGTAAGTGACTGACGGGAATACCGTGCCCAGTACTGAGAGTTTCTTGGCCTTCCCATACCGATCAAATGAAACTGAATATGCGTTCTTTCTTCCATAGACGTTAAACACCGAGAACACCCATTCGCTGCGATAACGCGATAGCTTGTGCGGCTTGTCCTTCAGTGTGAACGAAACGTCAAGTCGATGATAGTCGGGTATACGATACTCATTGCGTTGAGAATAGTTCAACACAGAGAGATAAACATCATAGCTGAATTTGGAAACAGGGATGGTGATCGGGCGGCCAGTGCTGTAATGAAAGTTCGCCGCGAAAAATCCACGCATGCCAACCCGATAGTTCAGTACCAGCGAAACATTGTGCGGCTGATCAAATGCAGATGCATAGTATTTGCCTTCATTGATAACTATATCCGAAACTTCGTTGCCATCAAATTTTCTCAAGCTTCTGCTGTACGTGTATGAAAGCCACCCGTTAAACTTTCCACGAGTCTTCTTAATAAATAATTCGCCACCATATGCCTTGCCCTTACCCTGAGACAGGCCCGCCTCAAGGATCGGGTTCAACGTGATATCGGCGCCTTCGATATAATCTACGGCATTGTCGATGGTCTTGTAAAAACCTTCGACTGAAAACTCAATCATATTGTCAGCGAAGTTCTGGAAGTAACCTAATGAGTACTGGTCACCCATCTGTGGCTTGAGCTGCGGACCGCTGGCCACCCAGTAATCCTGTGGCGTTGTAGAGGTGGTGTTCGAGATCAAATGCACATACTGATAACCGCGATAGTAACTTGCTTTCAGCGACGCATTCGGGGTGACAAGGAAGCGCAACGAAAGCCGTGGTTCAAATCCGCCGTACGTCGAGATGACCTGACCCGAGGAATAGCTTACGGTATCAGAAATCGCTGGATACCGGCCATGCATGGTATTGTAGTCGTATGAATAAATGTCCTCTTGCCCCAGTCTCATGAAGTAAGAATAGCGAAGCCCCGCCGAGACAGATAGCTGATCCGTTAGCTTGGTATCACCCTGTAAGAAGATAGCTGATTCAACCATCCGCTGGTCCTGCATATCCTGAAAGGCAACGTTATGCGAGCCTTTCGCAGGTACGAGCTTACCGGGTTCTAGTTTGGTAAACGTGGATTCGAAGCCACCAACGAACTTCGTGTCTTCGGTCATGGCATAAGTAAGGTCGAAACGTCCGCCGAGATTTTGAATGGAGTTTCGATAGTTAAATCGTTCAATCTCATCCTGACTGTCAACATCACTTCGGTAATTGCTGCTGGTCAGCGTAACCGTCGAGAACCACTTGTCGGAAAAGGTGTGATCCCATTTGAGTGTTGCATTGGTGGTTTGCCAGCTGAATACGGAGTCTGTTTCAAGGCGAAAATCGTCATAGCTGTTGTATACGGATAGTGTTACAAAGTTCTTGTCGTTAAACGTGTGCAGGATCTTCGCGGTGATGTCATGAAAATTAGCCGCGCTTCGCTTGAGACGGATATCGTCTGTTGCGTGAAGCAGCCAGTTCACATAAGAGATGCGGCCTCCGATCATGTAGGAAGACTTGTTCTTGATGATCGGTCCCTGAACAGATAGCCTCGACGTTACTGGCCCAATACCTCCTGAAACGCTATGTTTCGTTGCATCGCCTTTCTTCAGCGACACGTTCAATACCGATGATATCCTGCTGCCAAAACTTGCCGGACCCGCGCCCTTGTAGAGCGTGATGTCGTTTACCATATCCGGGTTGAACGCCGAAAAGAATCCAAAGAGATGAGATGGATTGTAGATCGTTGCCCCATCCTGCAGCACCAGGTTTTGTCCCGACTCTCCACCTCTCACATTGAAACCTGAGGCAAGTTCGCCGGCAGTAGAGACTCCGGGCAGTGTTGTCAGACTGCGAATGGGATCAACCTCTCCCATAAAGGTCGGGATCGTCTTGATGGTCTCGATGCTCAAACGTTCAACACCCGAGATCTGGCTAACTACGTTCTCATTGATTCGTTCCGCAGTAACAGTTACACCCTCAAGTTCCTTCGATGTTTGAAACAGTTTGAGATCAAGGGTGGTAACATCAGAATATTTACTCCAACCGATAACCACTGTTTCGGCATCATAGCCAGCAAACTTTACCTGAGCTACGACCAATGGTGCCTGTGGAGCCGCGACGGAGAATACGCCGTTCTCATCAGCCGCAGTGCCTTTTTTTGAAGCAGGCATATAGACCTGCGTCCCGGCCAGACTCGATTCGGAATGCGCATCCGTAACTTTGCCGCGAATGGTACCCCTCAGGTTTTCTGCCAGCACAATGTATTGTGGTTTGTTGCTGACCATGGTGTTTTTCAGAATGCTGCGATCAGCGAGTACGATGATCTTTTCGCTGACCTTAACTACCTCCATAATTCCTGAAAATGTGTCGAGATAGTCTACCAGCCTTGTGGGCTTATCGATCCCCTGCACGGTGAGCGCCTGAAGGCGATCCATATCACCTATAAAGTCTATACCGTGGCTTTGTTCCATCTCCTGCAGGAAGGCCGAAAGCACCTTTCCATTGGAAGATTGATCGATTACAATATCCTTGAGGGTTTGGGCCGATACCTGACTAAAAGCACAGGTCACCAGCACAAAAAAGAGGCATCTCATTGTCCAACGTCAGCAATAAATAGGGGTTCAAACTGCTAATAATCGGTGAACTATGCTTCATAATAAGGATAAACGGCGTTAAAAAAATGATGCTGAAAAACGTCGTTTTAGGTCATGAAATCAGGCGGCATTGGTGCCATGGTTACCTTGATTCCAATCGGTGTCCTGCCTTAGGAACTCTAACGTACGCCCTGTGCGTTGTGTCTGCAATTGGTTTTGGTAAGCGCTACCCAGGGTTCTATATTTGTATCGAAGTTGAACGCATGATTTACGTCAGCCGAAAAGAACATTTTAATGCCGCGCATAAGCTTTACAATCCGGCGTGGTCTCCCGAAAAGAACGTCGAGGTATTTGGCCCATGTGCGAATGAGAACTGGCATGGACACAATTTCGATCTGATCGTTACGATTAAGGGCAAACCCGATCCGCTAACCGGCTTTGTCGTGGATTTGAAGAAGTTGAGCACCCTGATCAGGCAAGAGGTGATTGATAAGCTGGATCACAAGAACCTGAATCTTGACGTCGACTTCATGCAGGGAAAACTTGCCAGTTGTGAGACCCTGGTCGTGGAAATATGGAAAATCCTGGCAGCGATGCTACCGTCAATAACCCGTTATGGACAGCTGCACAGCATCCGCCTTTATGAAACGCCCAGGAACTACGTCGAATATTTTGGAGAATGAAGTATTACATCGTTGCCGGCGAACGCTCCGGAGACCTGCATGCTAGTAATCTTGTAAAGGCCCTGAAACAACGGGACCCCGAGGCAAGCTTTCGCGGCTTCGGTGGCGATTATATGCAGCTGCAGGGAGTGGACCTTGCTGTTCATTACCGCGAACTGGCGATCATGGGTTTCGCAGAGCTTCTAACGAATGCATTTAAAATCAAACGCTACATCAGGCGGTGTCGCGAAGATATCGCTGCGTATAACCCGGACGTTATCATACTGGTCGACTACGGCGGCTTCAATCTGGAGATAGCCAAGTTCGGGAAGAAACATCATTACAAAGTCTATTTCTATATCCTTCCAAAGTATTGGGCATGGTGGCCGGGCAGAGCCCTTTGGCTAAAGCCTCATGTTGATAAACTGTTCACCATCCTGCCATTTGAGAAAGAGTTTTACAGAAAGTTCAATTGGGAGGCACACTACGTTGGCAATCCCGTACTGGATGCTGTTAAGGAACACGTCGAGAACGATAATTTTTTAACTAAGCACGGGCTGTTGGACAAACCTTTCGTTGCGCTCTTGCCAGGAAGCCGAAAGCAGGAACTTATGTACATTGTTCCTGAATTGGAAAAGATGGTGCAGCGAATGAGCAACCAGCATTTTTGTGTGGCTGCCGTGAACAATCTCGACAATTCCTTGTACGGTGAGCTACCGTACATCTCGAATGTAACGATGGTATTTGAGGACACTTATAACCTTTTGTTGCATGCTAAGGCAGCCGTCGTAACATCAGGAACTGCTACCCTTGAAACAGCCCTCTTTCGCGTTCCGCAGGTTGTTGTTTACAAAGCCAACCCCGTTACCTATGGTTTTGCAAAGTTTATGATCACAGTGAAGTACATATCGCTGGTCAATCTTATTGCAGGACGGGAGGTTGTGAAAGAACTGATTCAATCCGAAATGACTGCCGCTTATCTGTATACCGAAGTGAGCCGCCTCGTAGCAGATCCCGAATATCGAAACGAGATGACTGCAGCTTACGACGATATCATCAAAGTGCTTGATACTGGCTCCGCCTCCGATAACGCGGCTGCACTTATCATTCAGTATCTGAAGGAGTCGCCGCGGGTTCAATCGTCAAAGTAATCCGTGCACTACAAGTGCTACCTCGGTTCGGCATTAAACGTAAAGGTTCGTATGGCTGTGTTGCCGGGAATATCTTTTGCTGTCGCCGTGATTGCTGTACCCGCTATAGTTTGATTGCTTGACGTCGTAGTGTAAATCCAGGTGTTTCGCAGAAGTTCAGATAATACTGCCTGACCTCGTTCAATCTCATCGCCGGCTGAGCTGGTGATAACTACCAGTACCGAAGCAACGCTGAAGTCATCGGTAGCATAGATAAAGATTTCATTTCCTATGTTTCCCCAGTAGTCATCAGTTGTAATCCGCTTGACCTCCGGCGCTTTCAAATAGTCCGCCACGGCCACCTGGTAAACGGAATTCCTCTTCTTACCGATACCGGTTGCATACATCGCCCGTGCATCGTCGTTTACTTTTTGACAATTCGCATACTGCGTAGCATCGCGAAATCTATTTTGTAAAGCGATTTGTGTCGGATGATACACATCTGGCTTCTTTGGAGCATTTGCCATTACCGGCCCATTAACGGTTTGACGAAACACAATTGTTTTACCGAGGACGCCCGTGACTTTTTGAAGAATAGGATTGTTTCTGATCTTAGCCATAATTAAACTGTTTGATTTTATGTCTCGCAATAAAGCCGGCGCTCAAGTGTATTAAGGCGCCAGCTGCTGCTTAACCTAAAGGTGCAATGACCAAAAAGACCACCTTTCCATTTCACTCAGTGTTGGATCGTTTGTTAGCAAACATTGTCGGTTGTTTATAACTCTCTTCGTTTTTCGTCACTCGTCCATTCAAAAACCATTAGTTGACTTGGAAAAAAGTAGTTTTTGCCACGCAGATATTTGGAACAAGGCTTCCTGGAACGCTTAAGAAAAGATATCTGTCACCTTGTGTGACCTATGGTTCATCCATCCGGTGACCCACGACTGAGCGTAGTAATGCCAGCATAGTCCCAGTGTAGCCCCAGTCTTCACCCAGTCTTCTCCCAGTCTCGTCCAGTCTCGTCCCAGTCTTTCCCAGACTTTCCCAGTCTCACGCCAACAAAAAGAATGTGGAGGGACCGATTCGCAACAAAACCATTACGTGCCCTATGACCGGAACTTACGTTGGCGTGAGCGAGACAAAAAAAGCCGTCTCAGTTCTTGAGACGGCTTCATATCAATAGAGATCTTAATCTGAACTTCTAAGCGACCTTCAGCTTACTGTACTGCGACTTACTGAACTTTTCTTCAGCATAGGCACGGTTGATAACCAGGTGGCTGATGTTCTTTTCAGAGGGCAATTCGAACATAGCATCATTGATGATGGCTTCGCATATTGAACGAAGTCCGCGAGCACCCAGCTTAAATTCAAGAGCCTTTTCAACGATGAAGTCGATAGCACCATCCTTGAACTCAAGCTCGATCTCCTCCATATCGAACAGCTTCTTGTACTGCTTGAGAAGAGCGTTCTTTGGTTCGGTTAGAATCTTACGCAGCGCATCAGCGTCAAGTGGATTGAGGTAGGACACCACCGGTAAGCGTCCGATCAATTCGGGTATAAGACCAAAGCTCTTGAGATCCTGCGCCGTAATAAACTGCAGCAGATTATCGCGGTCCATATTCTTCGCGTTGCCGCCTTCGTGGCCAGCGACAAAGCCAAGAGGTCTTGTGTTCAAACGGTTTCCTATGAACCGTGATATTCCTTCGAACGCTCCTCCGCAGATAAAAAGAATGTTCTCGGTGTTCACCGTGATCATCTTTTGATCGGGATGTTTCCGTCCACCCTGAGGCGGAACGTTTACTGCTGTTCCCTCAAGCAACTTCAACAGTGCCTGTTGAACACCCTCGCCGCTCACATCGCGTGTAATGGAAGGGTTGTCCGACTTGCGTGCGATCTTATCTATCTCGTCGATATAAACAATGCCGCGTTCAGCAGCCTCTACGTTGTAGTCGGCGGCTTGTAGCAGGCGCGTTAAAATACTTTCAACATCTTCTCCCACGTAACCAGCCTCAGTGAGCACTGTCGCATCAGCAATACAAAAGGGTACCTGGAGAAGTTTAGCGAGCGTACGGGCCAGGTACGTTTTACCTGTACCAGTCTCTCCCGCCATAATGATATTGGACTTCTCGATGTTCACGTCGTTGTCCATCTTACGCTGCATCAATCTCTTGTAGTGATTGTAAACAGCAACAGACATGATCTTTTTGGCCTCGTCCTGGCCGATCACGTATTCATCTAAAAATTTCTTGATCTCAAGTGGTTTGATCAATTTGAAGTTGGGCGAAAACCCTGCTTCAGTCTTGCTCTTCTTTTCTTCTCCCAGGATTTGATTCGCCTGGGTAACACACTTGTCACAGATATGCGCGTGAATTCCTGAAATCATCAGGTCCACATCTTTCTTATTCCTACCGCAGAATGAACAGGTAACTTCAGCCATAAATCGTCATTAAATATAGAGCGCCGACTTGCCAAATAAGGGATAAAGATAATCATTATTTGGCAGATCGGCGCTAATTGCGATGCTTGCGAATTTTGCTAAACTTTCTTGCGCTCGAGCACTTCATCGATCAGGCCATATTCCTTGGCCTCAGCAGCACGCATCCAGTAGTCGCGATCTGAATCTTTTTCGATTCGCTCGTACTTCATCCCGCTATGTTTCGCCAGGATGTTGTAAAGGTCCTTTTTCACCTCAAGCGTTTGCTTGAGCGAAATCTCCATATCAGAGGCCTGTCCTTGCATGCCGCTCATCGGCTGATGGATCATCACTCTGGAATGGGGTAGACCAGCACGTTTTTTCGCGGCGCCGGCCGTAAGAAGCACTGCAGCCATTGAGGCGGCCAATCCGGTGCAAATCGTTGCAACGTCTGGATTTACATATTGCATGGTGTCGTAAATGCCCAAACCGGCATAAACCGAGCCACCAGGGCTGTTGATATACATCACGATGTCTTTCCTGGGATCGGAGGATTCTAGGAACAATAGCTGGGCTGTCAGAAGGTTGGCAACCTGATCATCCACAGGTAAGCCAAGGAAAATAATCCGGTCGGAAATAAGTCTTGTAAATACATCGATAGCGCGGAAGTTTCCGGGGCGTTCCTCAATGACCGCAGTGGTCATATTTTCAATCTTCTGAGCATAGCTGTCGATAGTATTGCCGCTCATACCCAGATGGTGAACAGCATACTTCCTAAATTCATTGTTATAATTCATACTGTCTTTTTTATGGCGATCCAGGGTAAGAAGTTGCTCGGTCGCGGATCTTTTTACGACCGGGCAATCATAGTTAAGGTAAGGCTAAAATACAACCATAGAACCGTGATAAGCGGAAAATGGTTTGATAATTCACAATTGACAACGTTCAACTGCCCATTTAGCTGACGGACAAGGTTTCTGCCAGCCACCTTCAACATTGTCGTATACCAGGCTAAAAATATTGTAAGCCTTTGCCAGGGTATCAGCTCATAGAATCCATGAAGCAGCAAAAAAAAGAGCCCCGCCAAAAGCGGGGCCCCAAAATTCTTAATTCTTAACTCTTAATTCTTAATTCCTCAGTGCTTATGCTCCTGAACAATCTTCTTAAACTCATCAACACTCACCTTCTTCTCCTGTACAGAGATGTTCTCGCGGATGAACTTTAGAATCTTTTCAGAGCGAAGCTGGCCGTAAATCTTCATGAAATTCTGGCCATTCTCGTTTTGCAGGTAGTTGTCGGCGATAGCGTCAAGGCGATCACCAAGCTGTGCGGCAATTGCAGGGCCACCGAATTGTGCCAGGATCAGATCCTTTGCCTTCGCGCGTACTTCATCAGCCTCAACTGAAATCTTGTTGTCGTCGGCAATACGATTCTTCACGAGGTCCCACTTCAAACCACGCTTGTAATCATCGAACTCGCGCGCGATCATATCGTCTGTAAGTTCACCTTTGCTCGAAGACTTCAACCAATTCTTCAGGAATTCATCAGGCAGGTTGATATCGGTGTTAGAAATGTAATAGTCTTCAATGTGATGATCGAGGAAGTGATCTGATTCACGCTTGTAGTTTTCTGCGATCGTCTCTTTTACTTTTTCAAGGAATGCCGCTTCATCTGTCACAGCATCCTTTCCAAACACGCGATCAAATAATTCCGTGTTGACTTCCGCAGGCTCAGTTTTCGAAATGTTATTCACTTTGAATACAAAGCTCCCTTTTACAGCGGCTGCCTCTTCGCCTGTCATTCCCAGAAATTGTTCTTTCTCAGAAGCATCAGAGAATGTAGCGTCGATATCGAACTCTACTTCATCTTCCTTCTTTAAACCGACAAATTTCTTTTGCTCTTTCTTCGTGAGTTTTGCAATCTCAATGAAGGCATGCTCGCGTTTAAAATCCGTTGTTGTCGAGCGAACCTCTCCAAATATGTTGCATGAAGCATCGCTGGTCTCAGGGTAGTCAACCTTGCCGAAGCGTTTCTTCAGATCGTCAAGCGTTTCGTTGAGGGTCTTGTCATCGATCTCTATAGGAAATGACTTCACCTTAACTTTTTGTGACACATCGTATTTAAAATCTTCAACCATACCGATCTGGTATTCGAACTCAAAGTTCTTTTGTTGGTCCCAGTCGATCGTCGCTGCCTTATCCTGGTTAGGGAGTGGCTCACCGATGATCTTAAGGTTGTTGTCCTTGATATAATCAGACAGCTTGTGGGAGAGAAGGTGATTGATCTCTTCAACCATGATTGACTTGCCAAACATGCGCTTGATCACCCCTGTAGGCACCTTGCCCTGACGAAAGCCTTTAATGGTGGCTTTGCGCGCGTAGTCTTTTACCTTTTCATCTACCTTCGACTGATAATCGCCCTCGTTGAGCTTGATCTTGATCAGACCTTCGGTATTGTTTGTTTTGTCGAGTGTTATTTCCAAAGCTTGACTGTTTTACTGTTTATGATGGCAACTACAAACGATCTTTTGATCAGCTGACTAAATAATTAAGAACCCTCACTGTTCATTGCGAGCAACGTTCAGCGAGGGTTCTGGTGCGGATGAAGGGACTCGAACCCCCACGCCTTTCGGCACCAGATCCTAAGTCTGGCACGGCTACCAATTACGCCACATCCGCATGTGACTGTTTGTTCAACGGACCTCATTGTTGCAGAACCTCAGGCTGTTAACCCTTCGCCAGCGATCCTAACCATTCTCGTTCGGCTACTGGCATTTCGCAAAAATGAGGGGCAAATTTATGGAATATTCGTAAATAAGAAATACTTTAAAAGTGTTATACACAAAAAGGTGTACAACGTCTTTGAAATTCATTAAAATAGCGAGTTAAAACCTAATAATCAGATTATTAGAGATGATTATAGACGCAGAGCTCGAGAAGAAAGAAATAATCAGCCGATATAGAAGGTTACTGCGAAAGGCAAAACCCATTTTAAAGGATGGCGATGCCAAACTGATCAAAAAAGCATTTACGCTATCGCTCGACGCACATAAAGATATGCGTCGGAAATCCGGCGAGCCGTTCATATTTCACCCTTTGGCAGTTGCAGAAATTTGTGTCGAAGAAATTGGTCTCGGCACAACGTCCATCATTTCGGCATTGATGCACGATGTGGTTGAAGATACCGACATCGAACTGGCGGACATTGAACGTATGTTCGGAAAGAAGATCGCGAGGATAATCGACGGTCTTACAAAAATTCGCGGCGTATTCGAATACGGTACGTCTCAGCAGGCTGAGAACTTCCGGAAAATGCTTTTCACGCTGTCGGAAGATGTTCGCGTTATTCTCATTAAGCTGGCCGATCGCCTGCATAACATGCGGACGCTCGACAGTATGCCTCGAAACAAACAGCTGAAGGTCGCAAACGAGACAATCTATCTTTACGCCCCTCTGGCTCACAGGCTTGGGTTGAACGCAATAAAAACCGAGCTCGAGGACCTCTATCTTCGCTTCACAGATAAGCCGGTGTACGATTCGATCGCGAGGAGTATCGACGCCACACGTGCCGCCCGCACAAAATTCATCAAACAGTTCATGGTGCCTATAAAGGACGAACTGGACAAGATGAAAGTCGACTACGAGATCAAAGGCCGGCCGAAGTCAATCTATTCAATCAGGAATAAAATGCGCAAGCAGAATATTCCCTTTGAGGAGGTATTCGACCTTTTCGCCATTCGCATTATAGTTGATACGGGGATCGACCACGAAAAGGGACTCTGCTGGCAGGTATATTCAATTGTAACGGACCATTACAAGCCGAATCCGAACAGGTTGCGCGACTGGATCAGTACTCCAAAATCCAATGGTTACGAATCACTGCACACAACCGTGATGGCCAAGAACGGCCAGTGGGTTGAGGTTCAGATCCGAAGTAAGCGCATGGACGAAATTGCTGAAAAGGGTTATGCGGCTCATTGGAAGTACAAGGATCGGGACACAACCGCAGAATCAAACCTGGAAAAATGGCTGGCTCGGGTGCGTGATCTGCTCGAACAAAACAATCACTCGGCTCTCGACTTCGTGGACGATTTCCGCGGCAACCTGTTCAGCGATGAAGTCTTCGTATTTACACCGAAAGGTGAGCTGCGGACGCTTCCCTATGGTGCGACAGCGCTCGATTTCGCCTTTGAAATTCACACCCAGATCGGCTCAAAGTGCATTGGTGCGAAGGTGAATAGTAAGCTGGTGCCCATCAATTACGTTCTTAAGAATGGAGATCAGATTGAGATACTTACGTCTCAGAAACAACGACCACATGAGGATTGGTTGAGGTTTGTGGTGAGCTCGAAAGCCAAAACGAGGATTAAGGACGAATTGAAAGAAGACCGGCGCAAGGCGGCAGAGGAAGGCAAGGAGATCTTAATTCGAAAACTGAAGTCGGTAAAAGAAGAACCGACGCCTCAGCTGATGGAGCAGGCCCGCGAGTATTTTAAAGTGACGGGTAATTTTGAACTGTATTACAGGGTAGGTCGGGGATTCATTTCCGGCGCCGACGTCAAGAAGTTTGTGGAAAACAAACCGCTCACGGTAGTCCGGCCAAGAGTGTCTGGTTGCCCCGGAATCAAAACTGGTCGAGCAGGAGATAAGCGGATCAAAGACCAAATATCACGACATCCTTTTGATCGGGGAAGACATGGACGTCGTGGATTACAAGCTGGCAAAATGTTGTACGCCAATTCCTGGCGACGACGTGTTTGGATTTGTGACCGTAAACGAAGGGATCAAAATTCACCGTACCAATTGCAAAAACGCGCCCGAGTTGCTCTCCCATCACGGCAACCGCGTGGTTAAGGCAAAATGGACCTCCCAGCACGAGGTAGCGTTTCTCACCGGATTGAAAATCCTGGGAACGGACAGGGTGGGTTTGATTAACGACGTCACCAAAATCATTTCCGAGGAATTGAAAGTGAATATGAGCTCCATGTCGATACACACGGATTCAGGAATATTTGAAGGTGAAATTATGTTGTACGTAAATGACACGCGTCATCTTGAGCAGCTTATAGAACGGTTGCGGGGGGTCGAGGGCGTAGAAAAAGTGAGCCGGTTCGATTCGAAAGAGTAGATGATGTAAATTCTTTTATCCTGTTATCTTTGCGCGTTATTTAACATGGTTCTGAATACGAAAATATATGATGAGGTGAAGAAGATCTTCACAGCATACCTTGAAAACAAGGAGCTGAGGAAGACCCCGGAGCGCTATGCTATTCTCGAAGAGATCTACTCGCGCGACGGCCACTTTGATGTGGAATCTCTCTATATCAGCATGAAGAACAAGAATTATCGGGTTAGCAGAGCAACGGTTTACAACACGCTCGATCTGTTGGTGGAATGCGACCTGGTAAGCAAGCATCAGTTTGGTAAGAACCTCGCTCAATACGAGAAGTCATACGGATATAAGCAGCACGATCATCTGATTTGTACCGAGTGTCACAAGGTGATTGAGTTCTGCGATCCACGCATTCAGAACATTCAAAGTACGGTTGAAGAGATTCTGCACTTCAACGTACTCCACCACTCTCTCATTCTGTACGCATCCTGCACGCGGCAGAATTGCGAAAACAGAAAATCAGAGAATTGAATACTATGGAATTCAAGCACGAAATCAAGGGGAATGCGCTCGCCCTAAAACTTACGGGCGATCTGATCGGCGAAGAAAATGGTGCGGCCATTATCGAGGTCGTTGCCGATGCCCTGCAAAAGAAGGTACTCACCTGCATTGTCGATATATCGGGATTGAGATATATAAATAGTGCCGGGATAGGAGTGCTCATCACGATTCTGACAAAGTTCAGAAACAAGAATGGAGAGGTGTATTTAATGAAGCCCTCCGAAAGTGTTCAGAAACTATTGGTGATCACCAAGCTGCATAACATTTTCCATATCGTGCAGACAGAAAGCGAAGTAATTAAGTAGTAAACTATTTGTAATACCGACACATGTCTAAGGTAGATGTATTATTAGGTCTTCAATGGGGAGACGAAGGAAAGGGAAAGATTGTAGATGTGCTCGCTCCACGTTACGACGTGGTGGCGCGTTTTC
>JASGJX010000015.1:0-2500 GCA_049840655.1 Chryseolinea sp. | reverse complement strand
AAATATACTCTGCAATGAGGGCATGGGTGCTAAGGTCCGTGTCCGAGAGGGAAAGAACCCAGACCTGCAGCTAAGGTCCCAAAATCTAGATTAAGTTGAACTAAGGCGGTTCAGTTGCTTAGACAGCCAGGATGTTTGCTTGGAAGCAGCAATTCATTTAAAGAGTGCGTAACAGCTCACTGGTCGAGCGACAGAGCATCGATAATAATCGGGCATAAAATCTAGTACCGAAGCTCAGGATTTGCAGCAATGCAAGTGGTAGGGGAGCATTCTAACAGCGGCGAAGTCGTCTGGTAATGGACGGTGGAGCGGTTAGAAAAGCAAATGTAGGCATAAGTAACGATAAGGCAGGCGAGAAACCTGCCCACCGATAGACTAAGGGTTCCGCGGCAATGCTAATCAACCGCGGGTAAGTCGGGACCTAAGGGGTAGCCGAAAGGCGAACCTGATGGATGATGGGTTAATATTCCCATACTAGCGTATTGAGTGATGGAGAGAAGGAGTAGTGACAGCTTCGCGCCCTGACGAATGTGGGCGTTAAAAGGCGTAGGTATAGGACTGGTAGGTAAATCCGCCGGTTTTGCTGAAACCCAATAGTACCAGGAGGCTTCGGCCAAATGGATAGAAAGCGTAAACAGACTTCCGAGAAAATCTTCTAAACTTATTGATGCGCTACCCGTACCGGAAACCGACACAGGTAGTCAAGGAGAGAATCCTGAGGTGCTCGAGTGATCCATGGCTAAGGAACTAGGCAAATTAACCCTGTAACTTCGGGAAAAGGGGTGCCTCGCTGTAGCAATACAGCAGGTCGCAGAGAAATGGCCCAGGCGACTGTTTAACAAAAACACATGGCTTTGCGAAATCGAAAGATGAAGTATAAGGCCTGACACCTGCCCGGTGCTGGAAGGTTAAGGGGGGAAGTTAGCCGCAAGGCGACGCTTTGAACTGAAGCCCCAGTAAACGGCGGCCGTAACTATAACGGTCCTAAGGTAGCGAAATTCCTTGTCGGGTAAGTTCCGACCTGCACGAATGGTGTAACGATCTGGGCACTGTCTCAGCCATGAGCTCGGTGAAATTGTAGTCACGGTGAAGATGCCGTGTACCCGTCACGGGACGGAAAGACCCCGTGCACCTTTACTATAGCTTCGCATTGACATTGGGTAGATGATGTGTAGGATAGGCGGGAGGCATTGATCCTGCGGCGCTAGCCGTAGGGGAGTCAACGGTGAAATACCGCCCTTTATTTATCTGATGTCTAATCCTGTAGACCACAGGAAACAGTGCGTGGTGGGTAGTTTGACTGGGGTGGTCGCCTCCGAAAGTGTATCGGAGGCTTTCAAAGGTATGTTCAGTACGCTTGGTAACCGTACGTGGAGTGCAATAGCATAAACATGCTTGACTGTGAGACTGACAAGTCGATCAGGGTCGAAAGACGGATATAGTGATCCGGTGGTTCTGTATGGAAGGGCCATCGCTCAAAGGATAAAAGGTACGCCGGGGATAACAGGCTGATCTCCCCCAAGAGCTCATATCGACGGGGAGGTTTGGCACCTCGATGTCGGCTCGTCACATCCTGGGGCTGGAGAAGGTCCCAAGGGTTAGGCTGTTCGCCTATTAAAGTGGCACGCGAGCTGGGTTCAGAACGTCGTGAGACAGTTCGGTCCCTATCTGTGATGGGCGTAGGAAGTTTGAGAGGTCCTGACCTTAGTACGAGAGGACCGGGTTGGACCAACCGCTGGTATACCGGTTGTGGCGTCAGCTGCATAGCCGGGTAGCTACGTTGGGAAGAGATAAGCGCTGAAAGCATCTAAGCGCGAAACTCGCCTCAAGATGAGACTTCCATTAAGGGACGTCAGAGACTATGACGTTGATAGGCTACAGGTGTAAAGGCAGAAATGTCAAAGCTGAGTAGTACTAATTACCCGAACGCTTCTAGCGATAGAAAAATTACGTAAACAAACGAAAGGAGAGTAAGGCAGGCACCATCCAGTATCTGCCCCTCTCCCAACAGGTCTTTCAAGAGCTCTTCCGCAAGGCAGCTCAAAACAAGACAGTGGTAAAAACAATTTCAATCGATCTTCCATATGATGTACATATCGTCATCAGCTCAAATAAGGAAGAATAAAACGAACTTATGTGCTCGTAATTCACTTTCTGATGATATAATCTGCTGATGTTACTCCAAGTCTCTGAGCATAGTTCTCACTTCAACCTGCTTTATTATTCTTTCATCTCTCATGTCTAACACATTATAGCACAGTAGTTAGTCCTGAGTCCTGAGTCATGAGCGGTTGATTAGTAGGCAAGTATTCCAGCTCTAATGCCTACAGACTCAAAAAAGCAGATGTCATACTAAGTCGATCCATGCTAAGTCATTCAAGATCTTAAGGTGACAATAGCGGTGGGGATCACCTCTTCCCATTCCGAACAGAGCAGTTAAGCCCACCAGCGCTGATGGTACTGGGATAATACCTGGGAGAGTAAGTCGTTGCCTATCTTT
>JASGJX010000014.1:0-93991 GCA_049840655.1 Chryseolinea sp. | reverse complement strand
TATTGCTAAGGTTAATAGGGAAACACGATAGAATCCAACAGCACCTAGATGGACACCGCCGGCGCCTTCGCCGTCATCCGCGCCATGGGCGGGCGGCTGGAGCCTGAGACAGGTCCAGGCCCGCGAAGAGACCCTGCGCATCCTCCACCTCGTCGGCCAGGCGGCCAAGCAATGGGCCTCGGCGCCGGTTCGGCCGAAGACCTTTCGCTGACTTCCCTGGAGCGCCTCGGCCGGGCGGTCGTCGCCTGGGCGGGCGACGCCGGGGACACCCTTGATCTTCGCCGGCCATCTCCTGGCCGTGGCCCTGGCTCTCCATCGCCAATCCCAACCGCATCCGCTGGGCCGCCTGCACCTCGCCCTGGCCGAACGCGCCGGCCTCGACGCCATCCCGATCGTCGCCACCACCGCCTTCTTCATCGGCGCGGTGGTCGGGCCTGATGGGCGCCAACATGCTCCGGCAGTTCGGGGCGCGAGGTGTTCGCCGTCGAGCTGATCGGCATCGCCGTGCTGCGCGAATTCAACATCGTCATCACCGCCGTGCTGCTGGCCGGCCGCTCGGCCTCGTCCTTCGCCGCCGAGATCGGGGCGATGAAGATGAACCAGGAGATCGACGCCATGAAGGTCATGGGCGTCGATCCGTTCGAGGCCCTGGTCTTTCCGCGCTTCGTCGCCCTGCTTCTGACCATCCCGCTGCTGACCTTCGTGGCCACCCTGGCCGGCATGCTGGGCGGCATGATCGTCACCTGGACGGCGCTCGGCCTCGGCCCGTCCTTCTTCCTGCAGCGCATCCTCGACAATGTCGGCGCCGACCCACTTCTGGGTCGGCCTGTCCAAGGCCCCGGTCATGGCCGTGGTGATCGCCGGCGTCGGCTGCCGCCAGGGCATGGAGGTCGGCGACGACGTGGAATCCCTGGGCCGGCGCGTCACCGCCGCGGTGGTGCACGCGATCTTCGCCATCATCCTGATCGATGCGGTCTTCGCCCTCATCTACATGAAGTTGAACGTATGAGGCCGAAGAGCCCGAGCCATCGAGCCTCGACCGAGGATGCCTGGCGCAGATGGGCCCGGCCATCGAGGTGCGCGGCCTGCGCTCGCAGTTCGGCGAGCCAGATCGTGCACAAGGACCTCGACCTGACCATCGACCGCGGCGATGTCCTGGGCGTCGTCGGCGGCTCGGGCACCGGCAAGTCGGTCTTGCTCAACACCATCATCGGCCTGCGCCGCCCGCAGGCCGGCACGGTGCGAGATCTTCGGCCAGGACATCCAACACGCCTCGCCGGCGCAGATGGACGGCCATCGAGCGCAGATGGGGCGTGCTCTTCCAGCAGGGCGCGCTCTTCTCCAACCTGACCGTCAAGGAGAACGTCGCCGCTCCGCTCTGCGAACACACCCGACCTGACCCGCAGCGAGATCAACGAGCTGGCCGACCTGAAGATCGCCCTGGTCGGCCTCGGCCGGAAGCGCCGGCGCGCTGAAGCCCGTCGGAGCTTTCGGGCGGCATGCGCAAGCGCGCCGGCCTGGCGCGCGCCCTCGCGCTCGATCCCGAGCTCCTGTTCCTCGACGAGCCGACCGCTGGCCTCGACCCGATCGGCGCGGCGGCCTTCGACGAGCTGATCAACGACCTGTCGGACAGCCTCGACCTGACCGTCTTCATGATCACCCACGACCTCGACACGCCTCTACACGATCACCGACCACGTGGCGGTGCTGGCCGAAAAGCACGTGGTGGCGATGCACCCGGTGCGAAGAACTCGAGAAATCCGACCATCCCTGGATCCGGGAATATTTCCTGGGCCCGCGCGGACGCGCCGCGGCGCGCGCGGCCCAGAAGCCGGACGGAAAGACTGATGGAAAAGAACGCCAACTACGCCCTTGTCGGCCTGTCGACGCTGATCCTCTTCATCGGCCTGGCGGTCTTCTGGTCTGGCTCGCGCGCGTGTTCGTTCAGCCGCGAGTACGACCGTCTACGACTGCTCTTCCAGCGGTCCCGGTCAGCGGCCTCAGCCAGGGCGGCGAGGTGCATTTCAACGGCATCAAGGTCGGTGAGGTGCACCCGGATCGAGCTGGACCGCGACCGATCCCCGGAGTCATCGCTAGAGTGCGGGTCGAGCTCCAAGGTGCCGATCCGCACAGACTCCTACGCCACGCTGGAGCCGCAGGGCATCACCGGCATCAACTACATCCAGATCACCGCCGGCACGCCGTCCAAGCCGCTCCTGAAGGACGTGCGCCCGACGCGACGCAGAGTCCCCGTGCATCCATAGCCAGCGCAGCGCGCTGTCCGACCTGCTCGAGGGCGGCGGCACGGTGCTTACCCGCGCCATCGAAGCCCTGGACCGGATCAACCGCATTCTCTCCGACGAGAACATCAACACCCTCACGCGCCACCCTCAGCCGACATCCAGGCGGTCACCGGCCGAACTGCGCGAGCGCAACGCGATGATCGCCGACGCTCAGAAGGCGATTCAGAACGCTCGACGAGGCGCCCACCAGATCCGCCAGCCAGCTGACCGCCAGTCCGGCAAGAACCTGGTGGACACCGATGGCCGCAGCGCGCCATGAAGAACCTGGCCGACGCCTCGGAAGAGACCGAGCGGCACCGCCCACGATGTGCGAGGATGGTCACCGGCTGGACGGCCCGACCGAGCGACTTCGCCACCACCGGCCTGCCGCAGATCACCGCCGGCGGCCAGCCAGCTGCAGCAGTCCGCCGAGGCCCTCGAGCGCCTGGTCAACGACATCGAAGAGAAGCCCGCGGGGCGTGCTCGGCAAGGCAGAAGCCCAAGAAATCGAGGTGAAGCCATGAGCTGCGCACCGGCCACAGCCTCCGCGCGGCGCCGCTGATCGGCGCCTGACGCCCTGTCGCGCGGGCTGCATCTCGCTGCTGCCCGAAGACCGATCCGGTCAAGCTCTACAGCTTCGACGGCGCGCCGCGCCAGCAACCGCCGCAGCCGGCTGGGCGACCACGGCGTTCGACGTGCTCCACGGCAGGCCAGCTTCATCCAGCGCCGCGTCCGGCGACCGTATCCTGACCATGAACGGCAACGAGGTCGCTTATATAGCCGAGCGCCCGCTGGGTGGCGCCGGCCGTCGCGCTGTTCGACGAGGCGGTGTCTCGCGCCTTCGACGAGCATTCCGCGCCGGTGCGGCTGCTCGCCTGCGGCCAGCCCAGTAATCCGATTATCGTGCTGCGGCTCGACGTGCGCGACTTCGAGACCCGTCTATCGATCACGGCGCCAAGGCCGCGCCGACAGTCGTCGATCCGCGCCCGCGCCAGCCTGACCGACACCGCGAGCGCAGCCTCGCCGGCGACCAGATGTTCTAGGCTCGAGTCCACGCTGCCGACAACCGGGTCAGCGCTATCGTCGACGCCTACGACAAGGCGGTCGGCCAGATCACTGGCCGAACTCGTCGCCTGGACCAACGCCGCGGGCGCCGGCCGCCGGCTAGCCGGTAGGCGTCCAGCCCGGCGATGCCGCTTGGCGCGCGGTGACGGTGTTCTGCAGCAGGCAGGCGACCGTCATCAGCCCGACCCCGCCCGGCACCGGGGTGATGGCGCCGGCGACCTTCATGGCGCTCCTTGAAGGCCACATCGCCCACCACCTTGGTCTTGCCCTGGGCGGCCTTCACCGGGTCGCGAACGGCACGCGGTTGATGCCCACATCGATCACCGTCGCGCCCGGCTTGATCCAGTCGCCCTTGATCATCTGCGGCTGGCCGACCGCGGCGACCAGGATGTCGGCCTCGCGGCACACCGCCGGCAGATCCCGGGTCCGCGAATGGGCGATGGTCACAGTGCAGTCGGCCTGCAGCAGCAGCTGCGCGACGGGCTTGCCCACCAGCACCGAGCGGCCCACGACCACCGCCCGCTTGCCGGTCAGGTCGCCAAGCGTCTCGCGCAGCATGATCATGCAGCCCAGCGGCGTGCAGGGCGTCAGGGCCGGCAGGCCGCTGGCCAGGCGCCCGGCGTTGACCACGTGCAGGCCATCGACGTCCTTGTCCGGATCGATGCTCGGCCATCACCGCGTGTCGTCCAGCCCCTTCGGGCAGCGGCAGCTGCACCAGGATGCCGTGGATCGCCGGGTCGGCGTTGAGCTCGCGCGACCAGGGCCAGCAGTTCCTCCTGCGAGGTGTCGGCCGGCAGGCGGTGGGTCACCGAATGCATGCCCGCGGCCTGCGAGTGCTCGCCCTTGGAGCGGACATAGATCTGGCTGGCCGGGTCCTCGCCCACCAGCACCACCGCCAGCGCCAGGCTGCAGGCTGTGCTTGGCTTTCAGGTGCGCGACCTCCGCGGCGACTTCGTCGCGCAGGCGCTCGGCCAGGATCTTGCCGTCGATGATCTTGGCTTCAGACATGGGCTCCAGCGGAGCGTCCCATTTCGAAGTTCGCCAGCGCCTGTGGCGGGCCCCCCCCCCTCCCCCCCCTCCCCCCCCCCCCCCCCCCCCGCCGGGCCGGCCGTGGTCGTCCGCCGTGCCCCCCGCTTCCCCCTCCCTCTCCGACGAACTTCGGAATCGATCAGGACGCTAGCAAGACTATGATTTCCGCCCACGCGCTTGACGAATCTGAAGTTCGCGTCCGGAGCGCATGACCCAAATGCAAGCGAACTTCAGATCCAGCACACGAGTAGCCGAACGAGCCGTTCCCCGAAGTCCTGGCAATGCGCCCGCGTCGGGCCCGCGCGCGAGCCAGGCGGCCACCGCCCAAGCGTGCGAATCGTGGCGCAGGCCGGTCACCGCCAGGTGCGGGTCCAGCCAGACCAGCGTATGGTCGTCCTCGACCTTCAGGGCCGTATCTTCGCCTAGCACCTCAACCACAAGAAGGCGCTGCGGTTGTTGAAGGGCTTGCCCTCGGAGTTGATGAAGAACTGGTCAGCCGGGGCGAACGCCGCCCCCCTCGCCTCGACGACCAGCCCGGTCTCCTCGCCGAACTCGCGGACCACGGCCACCGCCGCCGTCTCGCCTGGATCGACCGCGCCGCCGGGCAGGTCGAACTAGGGCGCGGCGTCGGGTTTAATCACCTGCACCAGGGCGATCTGCCGTCGCGCTCCGCGACGCCGAAGGCCGCGGGGCGGTCGCGATAGGCCTCGTCAGGCCGCCGGCTCGCCGAACTGAGGGCGCCTGACGTCATAGTTGCTTCCATAGAGCGAGGGATAGGGATCGACCTGGCCCGCCACGCACGTCGGTCGACCTCACAACGGCCGCCAGCCCACCTTCTCGGTTCGCGCTCATCGTGCCAGGCGATGACGATCAGGTTGCGCAGCTCCGAAGCCCCGGCCGCCATGCGGTCGGTCATCGAAGGCCGCGCCTTGCGCATCTCCCGTCCGAAAGGCCGCTGGCCTTCTCGAGGTCGTAGAGCGGCTCGACCTGAGCGACGTGTTGATCAGGAATCTCGTCCACAAGGTCCGGCCAGCTGTCGACTGCGCGTCGAAGCGGCGACATGGCTGTCGTCACATCGGCGCGGCGTCACCAGTCGCAGGACAAAATCGCGCCCTCGAACGACCCATCGGTATCTTCGCCCGTGGTGTAGCCCTTCGGGTTCGGATAGTCGCCCCAGCCGTTGTAGTGGACGGTGACGTGCAGCGGCTGGGCGCCGTCGCCGACGAAGTGCGACAAGGTCGCCCATGGTCGCGCAGGATCTGCGCCTCGCGGCCGGCGACGGTCCTGCAGCGAACCAGGCGCGGCTGGCGCCGGTAGCGCGGGTTGGCCTCGGCCGTACGTCAGCACGCGCCAATAGGCGAAGTCCTTGGAAAGCTGCTGGCAGCGGTCGACGATCGCATAGGGCAGATAGCCGACCTTCCAGCCGTCGGGCCCGGCCGCCTGCAACGCCTTCTCATAGTCGGCGCGCGTCGGCGGCAATGCAGGAGGGCGGGCCGCCCAGCAGCGCCCTCGTCCTCGACATCGACGAAGTGTGCCGAGTCGCGATCGGAATCGTGCAGCTTGCCCGCAATCCTTGGACCGGTCCTGCTCACGCGAGAGCTCGCCCACGTCCGCGCGCCGCCTGCGGGCGTGCGCAGGAAGGCCGGAACCTCGGCCGGCAGGGCGGGGCCGCCGTCTCGCCGACCATCCGATGGCCCGACGCTCGCCCCAGGCCAGCGCGCCTCCGGCGCCGCGAGCGCAGCGGTCAAGACGAACAGGCATCAAGGCGATCATGCGGCTCATGCGGTCTCCATCAGGCCGGGGCGTCCCCCACGGCTATAGGCGACCAAAGCGACCGCGGCGAGACCATCATTGGCCTGTCTTCCAGCTTATCTTGCGCTTCGTCTTCGCGAGGATCGGCTCCAGAGCCTTGAGTTACACTTGGCTGAGACATGCGCAAAATTTAGTCAAACGCACAAGCCAATCAAGACGTCATCAACGCCAGGATAGTTGTATATGTCATATAAATCGTGCCGCATTACAAAGATCGCACTGACAATATCTTGCACACTACGAGTCCCACATGGGGCTCGGATATATCTGCATCTGAATCCGGCCGCCATGCGTTTCTCTGCGAGATGTGTCTTTGCTCAGCCATTAGCGGGGTTGCACTCGAAAATCGACTCTGGCTAAGGTCCGACTCGCTACCAGTTCAACGACCAAGGAGACGCCGTCATTGCGACGCCGCCTCGCCGCCCTGGCCGCTGTTTCCGCCCTTTGGGGGCTGGGGGAGCGCGCGCTGCTCAAGCCGCCGAACGCCGATCCGATCGGAGATATGCTCATGTCGCGTGTGACGGGACGATTCGCCCGGCATCACCGGCCTATAAGCTCAAGGCCACGCTCTATCACGCCGGCGCCACGGGCGTCGGCGCTCTGGACTTGCTCGGCTGCAAGGTCGTCGCCATGCGCACCGCCGCGGTGACACCAGCTTGATCCCGCGCCGTACCATGCTCTTCATCAAGGAGACCGTCGGCATGCCGATGCCCAACGGCGAGAGTCCACGACGGCTACTGGTACGCCTCCGACGCCGGCGGGGCGATCAAGGGCGAACGCATCGATCTCTACACCGGCCACGGCGGCGCATCGATGAAGCCGATGATTCCGCTAACCTGAACCAGCTGTCCGCCGTGAAGGTGGGCGAATCAAGGGCTGCCCGCCGCAGAGGCGCCCGCCCCCGCTCCCAACCTCGAATTTTCCGCCCGCCCGTCGCTTGCGACGCGCGGCCGCGAGCGACGACATTGCTCTTCTGGCTTCACAGGAGGACGAGCATGGCGAAAAGCGCTGAACCAGCGATCGACATCGGGATCAGCGAGCAAGGACCGTGAAAAGATCGCCAACGGCCTGTCCAAGCTGCTGGCCGACACCTACACGCTGTATCTGAAGACCCACAACTTCCACTGGAACGTGACCGGTCCGATGTTCAACACCCTGCACCTGATGTTCATGAAGGCCAGTACAACGAAGCTGTGGCACTGGCAGTGGACCTGATCGCTGAACGCATCCGTTCCCTGGGCTATCCGGCACCGGGTTCTTACAAGGAAGTTCGCCAAGCTGTCTTCGATCCCCGAAGCCGAAGGCGTGCCCGAAGCGCAGGAGATGATCGCCCAGCTGGTCGCCGGCCACGAAGCCGTGCGCCCGCACCGCACGTTCGATCTTCCCGACCGTCGACAAGGCCGGTGACGAGCCGACCGCCGACCTACTGACCCAGCGCTGACCAGTTCACGATGAAGATCGGCGTGGATGCTGCGCTCGCTGCTGGCGCAGTTCTACTTGATCACCCCGGCGAGGTCGGGGCCCGAGCGGCCTCTGCGCCGTTCAACTGATTTCAGCTTGGGTCCCGGCCTTCGCCGGGACGAGCGGGTGATTGCTCGGCCTCGAGCGCCGGGCGGCCCCTTGAGGGCCGGGATGATGGTGACGCTCTCGCCGCAGCCGCAGGCGTCGGTTTCGTTCGGGATTGCGGAACACGAACTTGGACGACAGGGCGTCGGTCTCGAAGTCGATCTCAGAGCCCAGCAGGAACAGCACCGCCTTGGGCTCGATCAGGATGGTCACGCCCTTGTCCTGCACCACCTCGTCGTTGGGCGCCGCCTCCGGCGTAGTCCAGACGTATACGGACTGGCCGGCGCAGCCCGCCGCCTTCACCCCGACGCGCAGGCCGGCATAGGGCTTCTCCGAACGGTCCATGATCTCACGCACGCGGGCGGCGGCGGCTTCCGTCAGGGTGACGGCTAGGGGCGGACGCGGGCGCGACGCGGGGGGCGGCGGCTTCCATCGGTCAGAACATGTTCAGTTGCAGCTTGGCCTCGTCGGACATCCGCGACGGTCCCACGGCGGATCGAACACCAGATCGACCGTGCAGGAGCGCACGGTGGGAATGTCATCACCGCGTCCTTGACCCAGCCCGGCATGTCGCCGGCGACCGGGCAGCCCGGCGCGGTCAGGGTCATGTCGATCGCCACGTCGCGGTCGTCGGAGACGTCGACCTTGTAGATCAGGCCCAGCTCATAGATGTCGACCGGGATTTCCGGGTCGAACACCGTCTTCAGCTTGTCGACCAGTTGGTCGGTCAGCTTGTCCAGCTCCTGCTGGGAAAGGGCGGAGCCCGGAGCGGGCGTGGAAGCAGCGTCGTCCATATCGATCGTCAGGCGAAGAAACCGTGGGTCTTGATAAGGGCCTCGGCGAAGGCGTCCGCCTCGTCCAGCGTCTTATATAGGGCGAAGGACGCCGCGCTGCGCTGGAGGTTACGCCCAAAACGCCGCATCAGGGGCTCGGCGCAGTGCGTGCCCGCGCGCACCGCCACGCCGTAGCGGTCGAGGATCTGCGCCACGTCGTGCGCATGGGCGCCCTCGACGGCGAAGCTCAGGACCGCAGCCTTTCCCGGAGCCTGTCCGATGATCCGAAACCAGTTCTGCCCTTCCAGGGCGGCGACAGCGCGGTCGTGACCAGCGCGTGCTCGTGGGCCAGGATGGCGGCGCGGTCCTGCGTCGCCAGCCAGTCGATCGCCGCGCCCAGGCCGATAGCTTCCAGGATCGGCGGCGTGCCGGCCTCGAACCGATGCGGCGGGTCGGCGTAGGTGATGGCCTCCTCGGTCACCACCCCGATCATCTCGCCGCCGCCCTGATACGGCGGCAGGGCGGCCAGGGCCCGTGTCTTGCCGTACAGCACGCCGATGCCGGTGGGGCCGTACAGCTTGTGGCCGGAGAAGACGTAGAAGTCGGCGTCGAGCGCCTGCACGTCGACGATGTCGTGCACGACGCCCTGGCAGCCGTCGACCAGCGCCAGCGCCCCGGCCGGATGGCCATGGCGATGATCGGCGACCGGATCGATCATCCATGTTCGACATGTTCCTTATTCGAACAGAATTGAAGCGTAACACTACTCACCTTTCAAATCAAGCTCATCCATTATGAAAAAACGTATCCTCACCGGAGGACTTATCCTCCTTTGCCTTGTCTTATCGAACTTGTCGTTTGCACAGGGGATCACGGAAGAAGAGCGCGCCGTTCGTTCCCTCGACAGCGCGTTCTGGAGTACCTACAACACTTGCAACGTTGATGCTATAAACAAGTACTTTACCGATGACATTGAATTCTATCATGATAAAGGAGGACCGATGAAGGGAATAGATCAGCTGGTCGCCACATCCAAGAGGAATTTATGCAGTGACGATAATTTCAGACTGCGACGTGATGCTGTCGAGGGTACAGTACGATTACTTTCCATGAAGGCTGATGGAAAAGTTTATGGTGCTATCCTGTCAGGGCAGCATGTGTTTTACATTCTTCAAAAGGGCAAGTCGCCACGTCTCGATGGTCTCGCCCGGTTCACCCACCTGTGGGTTCTCACTGAATCAGGATGGAAGATGTCGAGAGTGCTCAGTTACGACCACGGTCCGGCACCGTATATCAACCAGCGTAAAGAGGTCAAGCTCACTAAGAAAGAGCTGTCCGAGCACGTAGGAAGCTACGTTGCACCCAACTCTGGCAAATGCAATGTAAGTCAATCGGATGGTCTACTTGCTCTGGCCATTGGTGACAAGACCTATGAGCTTCATCCCGAAAGCAAGACGTTGTTTTTTCAAACAAGTCGTGACCTTACTTTCGAGTTTGTAGACAATAAGATGATCGTACGTGAAAACGGGAACGTTGTTGAAGAAGCTGTGAGAACGAAATAAAGTTAAGACGTTAATCGGCAGACACGATGTCAATGGTTTCACCATTCGGTCTTGCCTGATACAACACATAAGTTCCAACGCTGTCAGTCATGGGTGAAGTAGTGATGGTTTCAGAGCCTTGCTTCACCTGGACTTTTTTCCAGCCTGAGTTTACATAAGTCTTTAAGGTGAGAGGTATAGTATATAGACTCTTGTCCAGCGTGTGAGTAAGATTGACGCTGACCTTTCCACTTTGCTTTTCGACTTTCGCGGAACCATTCATTCGTTCGCGCATGTATTTTGTCACGTCTCCGAACGTAGCCACCCAAAGTTTATCTTCGTTCTCCTTCATATAGGCGAAATAAGCCTTGTGTTCCTGGTGTCGTTTCGCCTCCCATCCCACGCCATCAACACCATGAAAAGTCAGGACAAGCCAGACATTATTCACAGGAGAACAGTATCCACATAAGACTTTATCTCTGACCTGTGTCTTTCGTAGTACAAATCCGTTTGGATCTATCCTTTCGTTTCTACTCATCCCGGAGTGGCGTTGTTGATAGTTTAATTTCACAATAAATTGCTCTGGCATTCTGTTACCACAGCGCAGGGTGTACTTTAAGGGAATAGTCCATCACTCTTTCGTTTTCGTACCGAAAGGACATTCAGCGGAAAAGCGTGGATCCGTTCAGAGTTGATTAGAAGTTTTTCCTTACACTTCTCCAGTTCATACAGCATGTTCTTCTCATCAAGCACAGCAAGCCTTGGATGTGAAATGGAATGACTTCCGAATTCATGTCCGTTTACTGCAAATGCTTTTATTTCAGGCCATGTGATGAAAGGAGCATTCGAATAGAACTGGCCTAATCTCCGTTGCAGAATTTTTCTTCTTCCGTGCCTGGGCATAAGCATCATCGACAAGTTTGAAAGATCTTTCGGCTTGTTCTGTTCCCAAAGCACTCCAGATTGATTGTGCATTTCTATAGCATTCTCGATGTTTAGAAAACGTAGAGCTGAAGCACGTTCAAAAAGATTGTCTTTATTAGTCTTGCTGTCGCTGTCTCCCTGACAATATCCGCCAATGGCCTGCCTATAAATTTCAGTGCGAACTTGGAGAGCCTGGGATGTCAGCCGTGTTAATGAAGAAGGTGCCCTTAAGTCCAAGAGTATCCATGATGGGCAACGCCTGACGGAACTGGTTGATAGATGCGTCATCGTACGTTATCGAAATTGCTGCTGGTTTGTTGTCCTTCCATTTTGTGATTTCAGTTTGTCCGGAGTCTCTTATCCTCTTTCGAGAGCATGAAAGAGGATAGCCATTACACAAAGCGGAATGATTACCGTGGGCTTGATATTTTTAAGTAAAGTGTGAGGGAAAAATATGTAAACCAGTTTTGGCGAAGGTACTTTTTTACATGAATGCCAAAATTCGAAGGAGGGACGACGCCAGCGAAAGCCGGCTATTTTTTTTGCCGAGCAATCCGGCTCACAGACCGAGCCATCCAATGATGCCCGGAATCAGTACGCAATGGAGCTGCGTCCGGTCCGTTTTACTCAGTTAATCGCTACCTTATCCGGGATAACAATTGCAGTAGGAAACAACTTCTTTACGTCGAGATAATCCTTCTGCGCTTCGATGCGGGAATAATACTTGCCAACTTTTACACGGAAGTTCGGCTGAGAATAGAGTACCTCAGATTGCAGGTCCGGTAGAGATGAAGCCAGTTCCTGCTTCGCCTTCATGGCATCTTCCTTCTTTGATCCAGAATACACCTGGATGGTAAAGCCATCTACGAATGCACGCTGAACATTAATGCGGTCGATGCTATCGAGAACCCCATCGAGCTTTTTGTTTACTGCATATTTTGGCTCGGTATACGGAGTCTGCTTTTCGGATCTGTCGGTGACGTCGTCGTGCCGGTAGTACCTGTTGTACCCGTCGAAGAAACTTTTGGTCTCAGCGCAGTCAGATCCTCGTTGTATTTCTGAGGCGTACTTGAAACGGTCGACGTCTTGGTTGCAGTCGCGCAGGCCGTCAACAAGGCAGCACTACCAAATACCATCAGGCCACGAAAGAGTTGTCTCATATCAATCGATTATGACGCAACGATTATTTAAAATGTCGTCTTCTACCTTCTTATACTTCACGTCACGAAGCACCTTACCGTCGGTGTATTGCACGTTCACTTTATCGTTGCGATTAGCAAGCTTCTCAGATTTGGCAGGCATCACCTTCTCTTGCGGAGGACGGCTGGGTTGCTGCTGAGGAGCGCGCTCACCTTCCGGCTGGCCGCCGCCCTGATTCAACAAAGACTTGCTCTCCTCTTTTTGTTCGCTCAATCTCACTCGTGCGCGCTGAGCACGAGCCTCCTGCACCTGATCAGGTTGCTGGACAGGTATGTCAGCCTTCATAAGGAACGATATTGTCTCTTCATTCACTTTGGCGATAAAGCGCTGGAACAATTCGAAGCCTTCGAACTTGTAGATCAACAATGGATCCTTCTGTTCGTATACGGCGTTTTGAACGGATTGCTTCAGGTCGTCCATTTCACGCAAGTGCTCCTTCCACATCTGATCGATGATCGCCAGCGCGATCATTTTCTCCATGGACTTTACAAGTTCTGCGTTCTTTGTTTCATAGGCCTTTTGAAGATTCGCAGCAACGCCGATCTGTTTCTTGCCATCACTGAACGGCACCATGATGTTCTCAATAGTAGCACCACGTGTACGGAAGATGTCAGTAACAACAGGGAGCGATTTCTCGGCAATGTGTTGATTCTTCTTATGATAGTGTTCGAGTGCTTTGTGATATAGTTGATCCGTCAACTTATTCTGATCTGTGCGATCGAATTCATCTTTAGAGATCTCATAGTCAAGACCCAGTATACCAAGTGCATTGAGGCGGAGGCTTTCGTAATCAGCAGCATTCTTGGCATTGATCACCATGTCTTCGCAGGTGTTGAACAACATTGTAAGAATGTCGAGCTCAAGGCGCTCACCAAAGAGCGCATTCTTGCGACGCTTGTAAATGACCTCGCGTTGTGAGTTCATCACGTTATCGTATTCGAGCAGGCGCTTGCGAATACCGAAGTTATTTTCCTCAACTTTCTTTTGCGCGCGTTCGATGGAATTGGTCACCATTGAATGCTGGATTACCTCACCTTCTTTGAGACCGAGCTTATCCATGATCCGGGCAATACGCTCTGGCATGAAAAGACGCATGAGGTTGTCTTCGAGAGAGACGTAGAACTGAGAAGTACCCGGATCTCCCTGACGTCCTGAGCGGCCACGCAACTGCCGGTCTACCCGACGTGACTCGTGGCGTTCCGTACCGATGATGGCAAGACCACCTGCAGCACGTGACTCAGGTGTAAGCTTGATGTCGGTACCACGACCTGCCATATTGGTAGCAATCGTTACTGTACCCGGCTTACCCGCTTCTGCCACACTCAGCTTCACGCTGGTGCTGCTTCGCGTTCAATACCTGGTGTTTGATCTTACGCATAGACAACATGCGGCTGACGAGTTCCGATATTTCAACTGAAGTCGTACCCACAAGAACCGGACGACCAGCCTCAGTAAGTTTAACGATATCATCAATCGCTGCATTGAACTCTCGCGCATCGTTTCGTACACGACATCATCGTAGTCTTTCCGAACAGCTGGGCGGTTGGTTGGAATGGTTACAACATCCAGTTTATAGATGTCCCACAATTCGCCTGCTTCCGTTTCTCTGCAGTACCAGTCATACCTGCAAGCTTGTGATACATGCGGAAGTAGCTTGGCAGGGTGATGGTCGCATAGGTTTGAGTAGCGTCTTCAACCTTCACGTTCTCCTTCGCTTCGATAGCCTGGTGCAAACCGTCTGAATAACGACGGCCTTCCATCACACGACCAGTTTGCTCATCGACGATTTTTACTTTACCGTCAACGATGATATACTCAATATCCTTTTGAAAAGTGTATATGCCTTCAGCAATTGACTAACTGAGTGAATGCGTTGTGACTTCACCTGGTAGTCACGAATGATTTCCTCCTTCTATGGAAGCGTGTCGCTTCGTCAAAGGAAGTATCTTTCTTAAGTTGCTTAGCTCAGTGCCAATCTCAGGAAGGATGAAGAACTTAGGATCTTCGCCCTGACCGGTGATGAGATCGATACCCTTTTCAGTCAGATCAACGCTGTTGTCCTTTTCATCGATGATAAAGAACAACGGCTTATCCGCTTCTGGCATGTTACGCTTGTTGTCCGCCAGATAAGAGTTCTCTGTCTTCTGAAGAATTGCCTTGTTACCTGTCTCACTGAGGTTTTTGATCAAGGGCTTGTACTTTGGCATCGCACGGTGAGCACGGAATAATGCGAGTCCGCTCTTTCTCTGTTGCCTTCAGAGATGAGTTTACGGGCGCTGTTGAGGTATTCATTTACCAGTTTCTTCTGGGCTTCAACAAGCCTGAAGATGCGTGGCTTCAGATCATAAAATTCGTGCTCATCTCCACGCGGTACCGGACCGGATATAATCAATGGAATACGAGCTTCGTCGATGAGGACAGAGTCCACCTCATCGACCATCGCGAAATGATGAGCACGTTGGACCAGCTCTTGTGGTTCGCGCGCCATGTTGTCGCGGAGGTAGTCGAAGCCAAATTCGTTGTTGGTACCGTAAATGATATCGGACTGGTAGGCCTTTCTCCTCTGTGGAGAGTTAGGTTCATGTTTATCGATACAGTCGACGGTGAGGCCATGGAATTGGAAATCGGCGCCATCCATTCGCTGTCGCGGGTAGCGAGGTAAGAGTTAACTGTGACGACGTGCACGCCGCGCTTAGCCAGGGCGTTGAGGAAGGCCGGAAACGTCGCAACCAGTGTCTTTCCTTCACCGGTAGCCATCTCGGCAATTTTACCTTCGTGAAGAACGATACCACCTATGATTTGCACTTCGTAATGCACCATGTCCCAGGTGACCATATTGCCGGCAGCCATCCAACGGTTGGCCCACCTGGCTTTATCTCCATCAATCGTAACGTTAGGAGCTGTGGCAGCCATCACGCGATCGAAGTCCTGAGCTGTAACTTCCAGCGATTCCGAGTTTTTGAATCGATCGGCTGTCTCGCGTACAATCGCGAACGCCTTTGGAAGCACTTTCAATAGTACTCTTTCAAGTTCCTTGTTGCGGCCTGCTTCGAGTTTATCGATCTCCGTGAATATTGCTTCCTTGTCATTTATCTCAAGCTCCGGATTGTCGGCAATCTGCTTGTGCAAACCAGCGATCTTATCGTCAGTGGGTTTCAATTCCTGATTGATGAAATCCACGATCTTGAAGGTTTCGCCACGAAGCGCGTCGTTCGAAAGCGATTTTAACTTTTGTCCTTCTGTTTTTGTTTCCTCAACAAGCGGCATGATCCGCTTTATATCCTTCTCCGATTTGGTGCCGAATATCTTGGCAATGAATTTTAACATAGTCTGTCCGTTAATAGCCATACCACCAAAAAGACACTCTCTTTGGTGATAATAGTTTGTCCTTAAGCCAGGTTGCGGGTAGGCGCCATGCCACCAGCACTACAGTTCTAATCAATGCAGAGCAATAGCTGCCCGGCTTTAGGAGCGTCAAATTTAGTCTGTTTTTCGGGAATCAGGATGTACAATTACAGTTCCAAATCGCCTTCGAAGACCATTTTGGCAGGCCCTGAAAGGAAAATATCCTTGAAACTGGCGGAATGTGTGTCAGGGTGGCTTGTTGAGGCCTTTTCAAAGTCTACAGAGAGGTCACCTCCCAATGTTTTGATGCGGACAGGTGATTGATAACCGCGAAGTGAGGCAGCCAGTGCTGCCGCTGTTACTCCTGTGCCACAAGAAAGTGTTTCGTCTTCAACGCCCCGCTCATAAGTTCTCACAAAAATGGTATTGTCCGCATCTAACGAAACGAAGTTTACATTCGTGCCACCTGGCTTGAACTCGTCTGAATACCGTATTTTCCTGCCTTCAGCAACAACCGGATAGGTCTTTACGTCATCAACAAATCGAATGTAATGCGGGGACCCCGTGTTGATAAACAAATCTTGACCTTGTGGAGTAACACTCTTCACATCGTTCAACTTGAACTTTACTGTGCCTTCGGGGAATAACTCAGCGATGTGTCCCCCATCATAAGCATTGAAGGTAGCCTTACCGTTGATCATACCTAAGCGGGAAGCAAAACTCACAGCGGCACGACTTCCATTACCACAAAGGCTTTGCGATCCATCGCTGTTATAATATTTCAGATTGAAATTCAGCTTAGGATCGTTTTCGACAAGCATCACGCCATCTGCACCAACACCGAAGCGCCGGTCGCAAATCCTACTGATCTCATCTGCCGACAGAGTTATTCTTCCATCGCGGTTGTCTATCACCACGAAGTCATTGCCGGTTGCCTGATACTTATAGAAATGGATTTTCACGATCTCTGAAGGTCAATCTGCGTATTGAGCTCTTTATTATTTAAGAAATCAATGGTCTCTTAACCTAAAAAAGTGCTTCGTTTAATTGTATTGCTTATGAAGAAACAAAGTGTGTACGAGCGAAGTTCTATTTCACTTCTTCGTAGTCGATGTATTCGCCAGATTTGCTACCGCTGCGTTTCTTACTCTTCTGCTGCGCATTAGCATTGAAATTGCGACGCTCCTGCTCCTTCAGCGCCTGTGATGCAGCGCCAGCACGAAAAAATAGACTTCCAACCTTGTAAATGGCGTAGAGGACCAGGCCGAAAATGACAAGAAATCTGAGCATAGTGTTTTACGTTTTAACGAAAACCGGACAACAAAGGTACGGGTTTCTAAAGGTATAGACGTACGGCGCGCTCCATTATTTCGATGTGAGGCTGTAATCGCACTTAAACGGAGCCGCAACCGAACC
Source organism: Chryseolinea sp. (assembly GCA_049840655.1). Taxonomy (GTDB): domain Bacteria; phylum Bacteroidota; class Bacteroidia; order Cytophagales; family Cyclobacteriaceae; genus Chryseolinea. The sequence goes on along the minus strand of JASGJX010000014.1, from coordinate 77,038 downwards.
CAATGGAAACACTGACACTTCAGGAGGCCGCAATGGCATATGGGAGCGTCACAAGGACCTGATAATCAGTCGCATGATCCGTCTGGGGTCGCCCGCCCGGAAACAACAATGCCCAGGATTTGAGGCCCGGGCATTGCGATAGAGCAGAGGTCTTTACCTGCTTAAATAGAGGTTCCGCTCAGAGTAGATCTTCATAAAGTAGTCGTCCATCAGGTCATCGATAAAGTAGATCGCTTCACCTGTCGACTTCATTTCTGGTCCGAGTTCTTTGTTCACATCAGGGAACTTGTGGAACGAGAACACTGGCTCTTTTATCGCGTATCCCTTCTTGGTTGGATTGAAGTGGAAGTCTTTTACCTTCTTCTCACCCAACATCACTTTAGTGGCGTAGTTAACATACGGCTCATCATAAGCTTTGCAGATAAAAGGCACGGTGCGTGAAGCTCGTGGATTAGCTTCGATGATGTAAACTGTATCCCCTTTGATCGCAAACTGAATGTTGATGAGACCAACGGTTTGAAGCGCAAGAGCGATCTTGTGCGTGTAGTGCTCAATCTGCTTGATGACGAAGTCGCCCAGGTTATATGGAGGCAACACTGCATACGAATCACCGGAGTGAATACCCGCCGGCTCGATGTGCTGCATGATACCGATGATGTATACATCCTTTCCGTCGCAGATTGCATCGGCTTCAGCTTCGATAGCACCATCAAGAAAATGATCGAGGAGAACTTTGTTCTCAGGAAGATGCTTCCAGATATCGAGTATATGATGCTCGAGTTCAGTTTCGTTGATGACGATCTTCATGCTTTGTCCACCCAACACGTAGGAAGGACGAACAAGCAACGGGAAGCCTATTGTTTTTGATACTTCGAGAGCTTCATCAGCGTTTTCAGCTACTCCGAATTCAGGATAAGGAATCGCAAGCTCCTTCAATAGTGTAGAGAATCGGCCGCGATCTTCGGCCAGGTCAAGAGCGTCAAATGAAGTACCGATAATCTTGATACCATATTTATGAAGCTTCTCCGCCAGCTTGAGGGCGGTTTGACCACCGAGCTGAACGATTACACCAACTGGTTTCTCGTGTTGAATGATGTCGTAGATGTGTTCCCAGAATACCGGTTCGAAGTAAAGCTTATCTGCTATATCGAAGTCCGTTGATACGGTCTCCGGATTACAGTTGATCATGATGGTTTCATAACCACATTCCTTCGCTGCAAGCACACCGTGTACACAGGAGTAGTCGAACTCAATGCCCTGACCGATACGATTTGGACCGGAACCAAGTACGACCACTTTCTTTCTGTTCGAAGAGACTGATTCGTTTTCAGCGTCAAAGGTTGAATAGTAATAAGGAGTTCTCGCTTCAAATTCTGCTGAACAGGTATCCACCAGCTTATAAACCCGGTTGATGCCCATGTCTTTGCGCTTCTTATTGACATCGCTTTCGTAGCAGTCGAGCAAATGTGCGATTTGTCTGTCAGCGTAACCTTTCTCCTTTGCCTTGCGCATGAGCGTGGCGGGGATGTCATGTATCTCGTATTTGCTGATCTCTTTTTCGACTTCGATCAGTTCTTCAATTTGTTTGAGGAACCAACGATCGATGCGGGTGAGTTTCTGCACGGTCTTCATTGGAATTCCGAGCTTCAGCGCATCATATATGTGGAAAATCCGGTTCCAGCTCGGATGTTCCAGGCTGTACAGGATTTCGTCTTGTTTCTTTAATTCTTTTCCGTCGGCACCCAGACCATTTCTTCTGATCTCGAGTGACTGACATGCTTTTCTGCAGCGCTTCCTGGAAGTTTCTTCCGATACCCATCGCTTCACCGACCGATTTCATTTGAAGCCCGAGCTGTCTGTTAGCGCCTTGGAACTTATCGAAGTTCCAGCGTGGCACTTTCACAATCACATAGTCAATCGCTGGTTCGAAGTACGCCGAGGTAGAACCTGTGATTGCATTTTTCAATTCGTCAAGGTTGTATCCGATAGCGAGCTTGGCTGCGATCTTTGCGATCGGATAACCGGTTGCCTTTGATGCAAGCGCTGATGACCGTGATACGCGTGGGTTGATCTCGATGCCGATGATATCGTTGTCATTATCGGGATTGAGTGAGAACTGAACATTACAACCACCTGCGAACTGACCGATACCATTCATCATCTTGATCGCGAGGTTACGCATATGCTGATATACGGTATCAGGAAGCGTCATCGCAGGAGCAACGGTAATCGAGTCACCAGTGTGAATGCCCATCGGATCGAAGTTTTCGATGGAACATATGATGATCACGTTACCGAGACTATCGCGCAGCAATTCGAGCTCGTATTCTTTCCAGCCCATAATACTTTGCTCTACCAATACTTCGTGGATTGGTGATGCATGAAGGCCGTTGTTCAGGGCATCGTCGAAATCCTCAGGGTTGTTTACAAAAGCCCCACCGGTTCCTCCCAAAGTGTAGGAAGGTCTGATTACGAGCGGAAAACCAATCTCCTGCGCTATCTCTTTGCCCTGTAAGAATGATGTTGCCGTGCCTCCCTTACAAACGCCCACTTCAAGCTCCAGCATTTTGAGGCGGAATTTCTCCCTATCCTCCGTTGTCTCGATCGCCTTAATATCGACACCGATGATCCTTACTCCGAAGTGTTGCCAGATACCCGCTTTCTCGCAGTCTATGCACAGGTTCAATGCAGTTTGACCACCCATAGTAGGAAGCACTGCATCGATGTGGTGTTTTTCGAGAATTTCTCTGATGGATTTCTTTGTGAGCGGCTTCAGATACACGTGATCTGCTGTCACCTTGTCGGTCATGATTGTCGCGGGATTCGAATTGATCAGGACGACTTCAATTCCTTCTTCCCTCAGCGATCTGGAGGCCTGTGAACCCGCATAATCGAATTCGCAAGCTTGACCGATGATGATTGGACCACTTCCAATAATGAGTATGGAACGTATGCTTCTATCTCTTGGCATTGTCTAAACAGGAATGGGACGAACAAAATTGCGCAAAAATAAAACACGGACCGGATTCGCCGCACAAATGGGAATATTAATTCCAAAAAAATACAAAGCGTGCGCAGGCACCGTTTGCAGCGAACTGTTTTCAGATGTTTAAGAAAATTTATTTCTTACCTGCTGACCGAAAGACCACCCGTGAAAGTTAGTTGCGGATTGAGGCGATCGAGGATTTCACACAGTTATATATGAATCTCAATATTAAGGCAACGGCTGAAAACACCTACGACGCAATTGTGGTCGGTTCGGGTATCAGCGGCGGCTGGGCCGCAAAGGAATTGTGCGAACGAGGATTGAAGGTGCTCATGCTTGAGCGAGGCGGTCCGATGCAGCATCCCAACTATCCAACTTCGACGCTGGATCCCTGGGATTTTCCTCATCGCGGTCGTCTTACACCTGAAGAGCGTGAAAAGTGCTGGATTCAAACCAGGCACTATAGCATCCGGGAGGACAATAAGCACTTCTACATAAATGACCTGGAAAATCCGTACACCGAAGCTAAACGATTCGATTGGATCAGAGGCGACGTGGTTGGTGGACGATCATTATTGTGGGCACGGCAATGCTATCGGTGGAGTGATTTGGATTTTGAAGCCAACGCCCGTGATGGTCATGGTGTTGATTGGCCCATTCGATACAAAGACATCGAACCCTGGTACGCCTATGTTGAGAAGTTCATCGGTGTAAGCGGTCAGGCAGAAGGAATTCCCCATTTGCCTGACAGCGTTTTCCAGCCGCCGATGGACATGAACTGCGTGGAGCGTGATTTCAAAAGGCGCCTCGAATCGAAATTTCCGGACCGCCATGTCACTATCGGCCGCTCTGCCAACCTGACAGCTCCGGTGAAGGGCCGGGGTATTTGTCAGAGTCGGAACCTCTGTCATCGGGGTTGTCCCTATGGCGGCTACTTTAGCACGAACGCAAGCACACTGCCTGCGGCGTTTGCTACTGGCAATCTTACCCTAAGAACGCATTCGCTTGTTAATGAGGTTCTATTCGATGAAGGCAGGAAGCGGGCAACGGGGGTTGAAATCGTCGACGCCGAAACAAACGAAGTCATTCGTTTTCACGCGAAGCTAATTTTCCTGAATGCCTCAACGGTCTCTACTGCTTTTATATTACTGAATTCGCGTTCGTCAAGATTCCCGAATGGTTTGGGTAATGATAGCGATCAGGTCGGGCGCAACCTTATGGATCATCATAAGCAGGCTGGCGCGAACGCCTCGGTCGAAGGTTTTGAGGACGAGTATTATTTTGGAAGAAGACCAAATGGTTTGTATCTGCCCCGATTCAGAAATCTCGGTGACAAGCGGAAGGACTATGTCCGCGGATTTGGATATCAGGGCGGAGCGTCGCGCGGGGGCTGGAACAGCCACCTTACAACGGAGTCAATAGGCGCCGAATTGAAAGAGGCGGTACAGACTCCCGGCCCATGGAGTATCGGTATGGGTGGATTTGGTGAATGTCTTCCATATCAGGACAATCGTGTCACACTGAATACGGATAAGAAAGATAAGTGGGGCCGCAACACGGTAACGGTAGACGCCGAATTCAAGGAGAATGAAAAGGCGATGAGTGTAGACATGGAAAGTGCAATGGGCGAAATGCTGGAAGATCTCGGTTACAAGAATGTACGAACATACCGCGAAATGTCTTTCCCTGGGAACGCAAACCATGAGATGGGTACAGCACGAATGGGAAAAGACCGCAAGACGTCTGTACTAAACTCTTTCAACCAGATGCACGAAGTTAAGAATGTGTTTATCACTGACGGATCCGCAATGGTATCTTCAAATTGCGTTAACCCATCACTGACTTACATGGCACTGACAGCACGGGCGTGTGAATACGCAGTCAACGAGATGAAGCGTCAAAATATTTAGCGGTCCAATATCTTGCACACCTATCGCGCGATCAGAAACTTGTGAGTTGCTGTAGTTCTTCCGCTGGTCATCCGTAGCATATACTGGCCGTTGCGGAATGAAGATGTATTGACGACAGAGATCTCACCGCTGCTACCTTTTGCAGAATATAACTGATGCCCGGCAATGTCGAAGATCTCCAATTGGACATCTGCTCCAGAAGGTATAGATATAAGCATTCGGTCATCCACGACAGGATTTGGATAAACTGAAACGCCTGACAGGGTTGTTTCCAGCCCCGTGATCAAACCCATTTCAACTTGTGAATTGTTCACACAATCATTCTCGTTCGTTACAGTTAATCTTACTGTGTAAATACCATCCTCATCAAACTTATACCTGAACTCTTTTCCATCTCCAGTTCCACCTCCCGCAACCAGCCACTCATATCTAGCCGCATTTGATTCAGTGGCGGTAAACGTGACCAGCTCGCCGGTCACAGGTGTTGCAGGATTGGTCGTAAAGGATGCATCCGGCAGTTCATAAGTAGCAACGGTTTGGCTATTCGACGAGGCGCAGAAAATTCCTTCACGGTTCACCGCGACCGTGAACGTTCCTGCGGAGCTTGCTGTGATGGTCTTTGAAGTTTCACCTGTACTCCAGGTGTAGGTATCGCCCGCACCTGCATCCAGTACAACATTTCCTCCTTTACAAAAGGTTGTTTCACCTAATGCCTGTATTGTCGGATTAGCGACTACTTCAACCGGTGCCGGCACGCGAAGACTCTCATAGCTGTGATCGGCGTTGGACACGTAGAATATCGTATCACCGGTTATCGGTCCGGTTGTCAGTGTTGTTCCGGCTGCGATTGGCTCACCACCTATTAAGTCTTTATAGAGATGAAAGGTACCCGCACCAGATGGCTTTAGCACGGCCGGCGTTCCTTCGCAGGTCTTGGTTACACCGATCGTGGGCACTGGCGCCTTCAGCATTAAATTATAGACAGTGTCTGCACGCTTTGCAGATGCGATCAGTTCATCCTGGCTCATGGCAGCATGGAGTGCAAATGCTATTGTGATCGTCTCGCCCTGTTCAATTGTATAAGGTCCCGATCCAACGGTGTGACTAACATCTCCCCCATTGGAAACGGAGCCTGCTTCTGTGCGTGACAGTCCATTAGAAATAGAGGTAAACTTTTCATCATCAGTGAATCCATCATAAAGTCCAAAGGGATTTCCTACCACGGAGGGATCGTTATCAAGGGCGCGATAATGCGGCTGTCCTGTGAGCACCTGAATGCCAGCGCGAGGCAATTGCACGCCTGTCATCGGATACACGTAGCCCAACCGTGACTGAGCGTCCCATCCGGCCCGATCGTGAGCACCCTGATCGGCGATATCCCAGTCGGCAAACAACCCGAAGTAAAGGTCCTGCATCGTGCTCGTAGTTTGGTTTTTCACTGTGTATTCCAGGATGACGAAGTTTCTGTCAGGCTGTTCATTCCAAACGAGACTCCGATATCCGACAAGGAGTGCGTTATCTCCACTTTCGAGACTTCCGGAGACCTCCGAATATGATCTTTTCCCGGGTGTCTCCTTCTTCATTGCATCATGCTGAACAAAGTCCTCATCGTAGCCGCCGGCAATGCCCCTCACGTTGTTCCTGATGTCTACATTCGAAGTTGCTACAATCAATCCCATCTCAAACAAAAGGCGCTCTTCATTATAGAGGAATCCTGATCCACTACTTTGTGTTGCTGGCTCGCCGTAACCGATTCGTCCATTCGGCGATAGCGATGTAATGATATTATTCTCGCGAATCTCGATGTATGATGGTATGACAAAGTTCAGCAGCTCGTGGTCTTCATAGCCGTCATCGGTAATCGTGACCAAAATCTCAACGGCCTGATCGAGCGGCAGCGACGGAGATAATTCAACACGAAACGGAGCACCGATGTTTCGACGTGTTGCACCCGTACCTAACGCACCGATAACATAGCTGTCCTGCAGAACGGATGCATAAGGAGAAGCGGTACTGATCTTAGCCGTGAGTGATCCTGTCGCTGCTTGCAGGTAGTTTGTAAAGTCGAGATACAACAAGGCCGTTTCTCCTGGAGCAGGAGTTTGATTCGAAGCGTTGACGAATTGTTGATTGCTGATCCTTACTGAGGGACTCTGTTTTGTCAAAGCGGCGAGCACGTCAAGACGGCCGTGTCCAAGTTTATTCAAATAGGAAGGATTCAATGCGTAGATGGCAGGATCGGATGACACACGCAACTGCTCGGCTACCTGATGAGGCGTGTAATTCTGATGCTGGGCCCAAACCAAAGCTGCGGCACCGGACACTATAGGAGCTGACAACGACGTACCAGACTCATAAACCCAGGTATCTTTATATTGTGTGGTGAGAATGTCCTGGCCCGGAGCAACAAGATCCAGCGTGCGACCAAAGTTAGAAAATGAAGCACGTTCATCATTGATCGTCGTGGATCCCACCGATAACACATTATCGTAGGAGGCCGGGTAGATAGGTGCCTCAACATTACTATTACCGGCCGCAGCAATGACGAGACATCCCAGATCCAGCGTCACATAGTTGATGATGTCCTGAGCAATAGTGCTGGGGTTGTAACTTCCCCATGAACAGTTAATAATTCGGGCTCCATGCGTGGCTGCATATAATACCCCCAGATAAGTGTTTGATGAATAGTTTCCCGCATTTGCATCCTGATCGTCCGAATAATGCTTAGTAAAAAGTAACTTAGCTCCCTTCCCGACAGAGGCAATACCGAATCCATCATTCGTAGATGCTGCTGCACAGCCTCCAACCAACGTACCGTGTCCAAAGAGTCCTGCTTTAGGCACCGATGGATCGTTGTCGCCTATAAAACCGGGTGTTCCAACCTGTGAAGCAACATCACCCGAAAAGTCCCAACCCCTGTTGTTATCCTTGTAGCCGTCGCCATCGTTGTCAATTCCATCAACTGGATCGAGCGGATCAATGTAAAGCTTACCTGCAAGATCAGGATGACTCAGATCTCCGCCAGTATCAACAATTCCTATGACTAATTGATCTTCATTCTGAACAAGGTCCCATGCATCAGGCGCCTTGATTAAACTGAGGTATTGTTGTTGTAAGCCGTACCAGGTATCATTTGGTATTAGAAAAGGCTGATTCACTGGCACAGGTTCAACCACTTCGAAAAGGCCAGTTGCTGTCAATAATTGAATTGCAATTTCAATCGGTTGATTGGAGTCGAGTTTGAGAACATGGTAACGACTGATGTCTATGGTTTGATTCACTGGCCCTCTTCGCCCGGAAGGACGATTCGCTCCAGATACCAATGCTCGAGTAGATATAACTCCAGGTAAAGAAGGCACGCGACCATTTGCAGGTCCCAGCATCCCGGCATGATCGGCCTTTAACTTTACCCACACGGTATTAGATACGTATTCACTATTGATCGCAGTAAACTTTTTTTGTGGATCCCGACTTGACTGACCGCTTGTCTCTATCGCAGCCGCAAAAGCGCTCAGAAAGATGAAGGCTCCGAAAAATAACGACGCAACATCACGCCGAATGCTTCCATCGTTCCTGCTGTAGTCTCTGAAAGATGTTGTCTCGCCTATAAAATTGTAACTCATTCCCACTGCGTTCGATTAAAAAATTGGTCGCTGAAGCTTAGATCATTCCTCGTGCCTTCAGCTCCAGATACTTGTTGATCGTGTTTACGGTTAAATGTTCTGGCGCCGTCAATACCGCCTGTATACCATTTCGTGACAATTCTTTGACGATCATTTTCTTGTCATTGCTCAACTTCTCTGCCACAGCTTTGTGGTAGATCTGTTGAATATTTTCCGCGGGCGTTTCTATGACCGTTTGTAACTCTGTGTTCTCAAAAAATATGACGACCAATAAATGTTGATCGGCAATTCGTTTCAGGTAGGGGAGTTGCCGTTGCAAGCTGTAAAGCGATTCGAAATTGGTAAACAGCAGCAGGAGACTGCGTTGTGTAATCTTTCTTCGAATGTGGTTAAACAGCGCAGCATAGTCCGTTTCTTTGTATGCTGTTTTCTGATTGTAAAGAACCTCCAGGATGGTCGCCATCTGACGACTTTGCTTGCTGGCAGGTACAGTGGCGCTTACCTTATGTTGAAAAGTTACCAGGCCAGCCTTATCAGATTTCTTGATGGCAATGTTTGAGATCACCAGGCTTGCATTGATCGCATAGTCAAGCAGACTAAGTCCGTTAAACGGCATCTCCATAACCCGTCCTTTATCTATAAGGCTGTACACCTGCTGAGATCTTTCGTCCTGATAATGGTTTACCATTAGCGTGTTCTTGCGCGCAGTAGCTCTCCAGTTGACTGTCCGAAAATCGTCGCCGCTTACGTATTCTTTGATGAGCTCAAACTCCATGTTCTGCCCAATCCTGCGAATGCGCTTAACGCCGACCTCTGTCAATCGATTCGAGATGGCCATCAGTTCAAGCTTGCGCATTTGAATAAATGACGGATAAACTGGCACGACTACGTCCGCCGAAAACTTAAAACGTCTCTTAAAGAAACGAATGGGTGATTCGACGAAGACATTAACAGATCCGAATGAATATTCGCCTCGTTTAACCGGCCGTAAGCTGTACACAATAACCTTCGATTCACCTGCGTTCATCGCAATCTGGAACGACAGGTCACGCCGCTGAAACTGATGTGGCACTTCGTCAACGATCTCCACTGATGCCCTGAACGGATATAGATTATCGAGAGCAATCCTGATGTCGTTTTCATCGCCATTCGAAAGCCGCTCAGGAACTCGTCGGCTGCCACGCAGACCGATCCGGGTTCTATACAGCAGGATCAAATCGGTTAGTATGACAGCCATCCAGGCGACAAACAGAACCTTCGGAATAAGGAGCGAAAGATCGAAGACAAACGTCACTATGAAAACAAATACCACCCCGCCCGCCATTTGAAACAGCCGCTTGCTCAGGTAAAGTGTCCTGATCAGTTTCATTGGATGTGGTTAATAATATTGTTCATGTTCAACTTGTGCCGTCGGTTCCTGCGAGATTCACAGTCCGCGATACACTATCTATTACCGTGGTACTTCAATCTTGTCGATAATCTGTTTTACAACGTCGTCTGTAGTGACGCCCTCCATCTCTTTGTCTGGTGTGAGCGCCACGCGATGTCTCAGCACGGGCAAAGCAATTGTCTTGATATCTTCCGGAGTCACGAAATCGCGCCCGTTGATGCAGGCGAATGCTTTGGCGGCATTAAGCAATGCGATAGAGGCGCGGGGCGACGCTCCAAGAAACAATGCAGAACTTGATCGTGTTTCGTGCACGAGCTGAGCAACATATCGCAGCAGGTTTGGTTCTACATGGATCTCCTGAACAATGGCACGGTATGCCGCTATATCGGCTGCTGTAAGCACAGGATTCACCTCATGTGTGGGCTTCACTCCCTTTCGTTGATGATGTCCTGCGACAATTTCCACTTCCTGCTCCAGCGTTGGATAGTGCACAACAATCTTAAAGAGGAAGCGATCGAGCTGTGCTTCAGGAAGGCGATAGGTGCCTTCGTGCTCCACGGGGTTTTGGGTAGCCACAACAATGTATGGGGCATCCAGTTGGTACGTTGTTCCATCTACGGTGACCTGGCGCTCCTCCATTACTTCAAACAGAGCTGACTGCGTCTTAGCCGGCGCGCGGTTGATCTCATCAATCAGCACGATGTTGGAGAATATCGGACCTGGTTTGAATTGAAATTCCGAGTGCTTCATGTTGAACACTGAAGTTCCAAGAACATCTGAAGGCATCAGATCGGGAGTAAATTGAATACGCGTGAACTTTACGGAAACGACGCGCGAAAGAAGCTTTGCTGTCAATGTTTTGGCTACCCCGGGTACGCCCTCAATCAGCACGTGCCCATCGGCGAGCATTGCTGTAATCAGGAGGTCAACCATACCGTGCTGACCGACGATAACCTTGGCTACCTCGGCACGGATGGCATTGATTCGTTCATTTACGATACTAAGATCTACGCGGTTCCGGAAAATACTTTCTTCCACTGTCGTTGTTTTTTATCTGCGATTATAAAATGATTCCAGTCTGCTGTTGAGTTCAATCAGGTGGTCCGAAGTAATTACGGGTCTCGTTTTTACCTCGTTGATTGCCCAGAGCAGTTTGCTTATATCCTTTTCGTCCCGTCCTGACTTTTTCGCGAGAGCTGAAGCAAAAGCGGGATCGAGTTGATTTGTACTAAGTGAGAATTTGGTACGCACGTACTCAAGAAAGTAAATGACCTTCTTATCAGCAATGTTCCGGTGATCACCGTTCTGATAGTACAGATCTCCAATTGTTGCAACAAACTCGAGCGTTGTGTTACCAAGTGGTTTGATCACGGGTATAATACGTTGTCTGCGTTTCATTTCGAACAGCATAAATGCCAGCAAGCTGATGACTGATACATAATACGCCCAGGCCAATGGTTCATTGAGAAGGATAAAACGTAATGGCGTAGATATTTCGCGTCGACCAAGCTGATAATACTCTGTCCACGTCAGTTCCGTGTCTGGAAGATAGGAGAGTTGAGAAGAGACGAACTTGTGATTATCGCCTGCGAGCAGGAACATGTTGGTGAACATGATCGGAGTCGAATTGAGTATCAGGTCGCCTTTGCCCCACTTCATGCGTATGGTAACCGGGAACACTTCTTCATTGACCGAGATAACCGTTGTGCGCGTAGTGTCGAAATTTCGAAAGTAACCATCGATCCTTCTTTCTTCATAAAAGAAGGACGAAACAGTATCCATATTCGAAGCAACGAGCCGAAGTGATGATGAGTCCTTTCCCTGAACGAAGTCACCCGGATCGACCTTAAGTTTGAGCGTGTCCGCAAAGGTTCCGCTGAAGTGCCTGGCTGACACAAACGCGCGACCTCCGGCATGTACGTGATCAAGAAGAGCTATTGCATCCTCCTCACCGGGCGCAAACGACTCGGACACAACAAACACCGATGATGTCGTCTTTATTGAATCCTTCAGTTCGTACAAGGTTTTGTAAGAATGCTTCAGTGAAGGAACATGCGTACGCAGGAGTTGATTCAAGGCATAACCTCCAAACGGATTTTTGTCTTCAGCTGAATAGGTAATGGTCCAGTTGTATTGCTTCGGACTCATCATTTTCAGAATGACAAACACTCCGATCGCCAGTGAAATGTACAATATGTATTTCCAGTCGCGCGTCATATCAGAGGCTCCGTCGCCAGTCGTCGAAGGTTTGTTTTACTCTTGCAAACACGCCGTCCGTCACCATGAAGTTACCATACCAGGCATACTCAAAATAGTAGTTGAGTTCGCTGAATCCCTTCTTCAGGTTTTCAGACGCAAGTTCATTCACATAGTCGGTGTTTGTCTTTCCCTGCTCCCAGTGTATATAGTCTTTATCTGATAACATCTTCAATGCGTATAGAAATTGCAGCCTGACACCCAGGCGATAATCTTTACGCGAGAGCGCCTCCCGGATGAGCCGGTCGAAGTCCATCTCATGAATGTTTTCATCAAGCGTTCGGTGCGAAGTTGGCGATGCCGATGTCCCATAAAACACCTGATACGCATTCACTTTCAGGATCATCAGAACAATAACGACGAAAGCAACAAGGAGAAACGCATACGCGAAGAACCTGCCCCAGTTCGTTGTTGTCGCCGAGTCAAATAACGAGCTGAGCAGATCACCCAGCCATCGCAGGAAACGCTGCCACAACGATTCCCCTACTGTTGCCTCCGTCTCGTACTGCAGTTCCGGATCTTCCTTAAGTTCGTTTACTTTCCCGCTATCGAAGCTGCGCGAAACAACTGAAGTCGTGTCCGGAGATGCATGGTTTTGCGGTGGTTGCTTAAATGCTGAGAAGAAGGTCGAGTCTTCCGCTTCAATAGAATCCTGATCCTGCGCAGACACGCAGAAAGATACCAGGACAAACAAAAGAAGAAGGACACGCATGTTCAGAATCAATAAGTTTCGTCGGTTGGCGTTGGTGGAGTGGATTCACCAAATGATTCGATACTCGACATAAGTCCTTTCGCCTCCTTCATCTCTACGAGGTTGAAGTACTGGAATGCGATTCCAATGTTGGGGAGTGCTGAAAGCAGAAGCTGAACCATGTAGTAGGCGGCCATGAGGATCATGGTAACCGTAGAGAGATTCCCGCCTTCAAAAGGATTGGCCGTTGGATCAGTCGAAATATTGTGAACCGCCGAAACCGCCATGATTATGTAAAGGGGGAAGATGGGAATGTACGAGATTGTCATCATGATGAAGTATAGGATGAAAATCAATCCAAATGTACTCCACCATTTTCCTTTCACAAGTTTGAATGACCGGCCAAGGGCGTCAAAGAATCCAACACCTTCATATGCCCTGATGATAAAGGTAAGTGACACACTCACCATCAGATAAAAAATTAGAAACATCACGATCCAGATACTCAATACAGCAACCACTGGTGACAGCGCCGAAAACAGACCGATCGGAATCATGATCAGGACGCAGAATCCAGCGAACGTAAAAAAGAAGTAGATGACTGTTCCGAGGTAAGTCCAAACGGTTTTACGTACGCGATCCCAGACGAGTGCTGTTGGGATGTCATTGGTCTTAAGTTCCTCGTATAGGATTATATAGTTGTTGATGGTAGCGATGGACATTACGCTGCTGAGCACCAGCAAAACCATTGCGAGCAGGAATTGCAACCAGAACGTTGGAGAGCTGAATAGTTCGAGAGTCTTATCTGGATTGCCATCTATGCCGAGACTGAACATGTCTCCGAAGAAGGAGCCCATGATCAAGCTCGCGATGAACACTGGTGGGCCCGCGATCATTAACGTGGACTTTCCGAGTGATTTCCAGTTTTGTTTAATGAACTCGAACGTCGCGTTCATCTTGCGGCTAAAGTCACGCGTCAGATGATACTCGATCGGTTGAAAGGTTTGCATGGCGTCGAATAGGATAAAAAATGAAATAGAAGGTCATCAAAAATGCTGAAGCTCCGATGATCAGAGTTTTCAGGGTCCAGTGCATAAAAGCATAACGAGTTACAAACGACTCGATGAATGCCGCGAGGATGAAAAATGGAACCAATCCCATTACGATCTTCAATCCGTCCATTGCACCTTTTCTGAACGAAACCATTCTGGAGTAGGTGCCTGGAAACAAAAGGCTATTACCCATTCTGAATCCGGCAGCAGCAGCTATTACAATCGACGTAAGTTCAATGGTTCCGTGCAACATGATGACGGGAAACGCCTGGGCAAATTGTTGTTCCTTGGCAAAAAAGGTGGTAAAGGCGCCCACCATGACGCCGTTATAGCCCAAGTATACGCCCGTCCCAATCGAAGCGAAGAGACCATAGACGAACACCTTAAACGATACAAAGATATTATTCCAGGCGATCATGACGAACATCATAAAAGGTGATTCGCTGGCGTACACATTTGTTGGATTGCCTTTCTTGATGTTTTCCAGTGTCATGTTTACGTAGCCGTCGCCCAGGATGAGGCGAACAAAGGTGTCGTCATAAAAGGCCGAAACGGCGCCTATCGTTACCGTTATCATGAAAATGATAAACGCATAGGCCAGCACTTTGCGGGAGGCGAACATGACATCAGGGACTTCCTCCGTCCAGAAGGTGATGAAACGCCGGTTATTTTCCTTTTTGTTCTTGTATATCTCCAGTCGGACCTTTCCCGCAAGGGCGTTCAGGTACTTTGTCGTGCGACTTTCGGGATACTGTGTTCGGGCGAATGAGAGGTCATCCGTAACCTGGATGAAGAGCTCAGCAAGACGATCGGGTGTTGCCGCCTGACGCTTGTTGACAACCTTTTCAAACTCCTCCCATCGGGGCTTATTATGCTTTACGAACGTTGCTTCCTTCATAATGGATTACCTAACGAGCCCCACTGTTCACTCCCGAAATTATCCACCATAATACCAACACCGCCTCTATCTGCCGCAGCCTTTTCGCCGAACGGATTCCGGTGTTTACCACAGCATAAGGTATCGTCTGTTGAGACCCCAATCTCATGGCTGGTTAAACGCCCGAACACGATGCCATGAATGCCCTTTTCAAAGTGATATTCCACGGTTCCAGGCTCGTTTTCAACCTTTAAATTGGACACTATAACCAGACAGGAACGGCTCGTTCCTGCTACTGTCGTATGCTGCCATCTGTCAGGCAAAGCGGTGAGTTGGTATCCGAAGGCTGCAGGCGCATCGGTTAAAACGAAATCCCAGCCGAATTCTATGGCCTCTTCCCGCGACCAGTAGTTCAGAGCTCTGGTTTGTTTCTCACCTTTACTACCAATGAATCGTCTACAGGATGCAGCAATAAGCGATCGGGGGAAATTCATTCTTAATGCTTTAATTTGAAATTTGCATAAAATTCAAGGTGGATGCAAACCATTCGAGTCCGCACAACACAAAACGTTTTTATCGATTATGCGCTCGCCAGCATTGGCGATCGTATACTTGCCTATCTCATTGATCGTGTTATTCTGATTCTCTATTCGGTCGCTATGTTTGCCATATTCGTTCAGGCAAACATCAATAACATCTGGTTGTGGATTGCCTTTGTTGGTGTACCGTGGATGTTCTACAGCCTTGTGTTTGAGATAACCATGAATGGGCAAACTCCCGGAAAGCGTGTCATGAATATTCAGGTGGTAAAGCTGGATGGTACACCAGCGACAATCGGCAGCTACCTCCTCCGTTGGATTTTTGCTTTGGTTGATTTTTACATCATGTCTGGCGTAGTGGCTGTGATCTGCATTGCCATGGGAGGAAGAGGGCAACGGGTTGGTGACATGGTTGCGAATACATCCGTCGTGAAGGGTGGTAGCCAGCAGGAGATCTCGGGCAATGAAATTTTCATTACTCCGGAAGAAACACACACACCAACCTTTACTCAGGTTGCTGATTTGAGTGATCGGGACATAGAGCTCATCCATCGTGCACTCGAAGTAATGCGTCAGCAGGACAACGACGAACCAGTGTTAGCATTGACTGACAAGATCAAGTCTCGTCTCGGCATTCAATCCAACCTGAGCGCTGTGGATTTCCTTAACACCATTGTGAAGGATTACAGTATTGTGATGGCGGGCAGAATATGAATGATTTACCCGAGTACACACGCGCACATCTGGCGCTGCGCAACGGACAGGATAAGCCAGAGATCTGGGTTGCGCTCGATGGCATCATTTATGACGTAACGCGCTCACGCCTCTGGAGGGACGGAAAGCACTATGAACACTGGGCGGGACAAGATCTTACAGATGAGTTGAAGGACGCTCCACACAACGCAAATGTGTTCGACAAATTCAAAGCCGTCGGTCGTCTCAAAAAGAGCTAAAAACGAATCATTTCGAACGTATGCTTTAACGGTTTTTCTTTTAGCTTTGCGGCTTGAAGTGTGACCATATCTTCAACAGAATCTCGCTCATTCATTCAACATGATCCTTATTGCCGACAGTGGGGGCTCCAAAACAGATTGGAGACTAATCGATAACAGTGGTGCGGTAAACCAGGCCAACGCTCCTGGTTTCAATCCATATTACCAACCGATCGACGATCTGAAAAAATCTGTGCAGGAGTTGCTCTTGCCCAAGATCAACGAAGAGGTAAACAAAATTTTCTTCTACGGTGCTGGTGTTTCCTCAGTGAAGAACCAGCTGACGATCAAGAGTGCATTTCTGGAGTTCTTCCCCGGGGCACATATTGAAATCGGTTGGGATCTGCTTGCTGCTGCAAGGGCGCTCTGTGGGCACGAGCCTGGCATTGCCTGCATCATGGGTACGGGTTCAAACTCGTGTTTGTACGATGGTGGCAAAATCATCGGCAACGTAGCTAATCTTGGGTGGATCCTTGCAGATGAAGGGTCAGGTGCTAACATCGGCCGGAAGTTTCTGGTTGACTACCTCCGCGAAGTGATGCCCGAAAATCTGCGCAATCAGTTTCGCGAGCGTTATCCTCTCTCCAGGGAAGAGTTCCTTGAAAAAGTTTACCAACAGGAGAGACCCAGCGCCTTCCTGGCAAGCTTTACCAAGTTCATCTTTCAACATCTTAAAGAGCCGTATTGCTATCAGCTGATCTATAACAGCTTCGCAGAGTTCTATGAGAACAATGTGATGAAGTACGACAATTACAAGAATCTGAAAGTCCACTTTACTGGCTCCATTGCGTTCTATTTCAGCGACGTGTTGCGTCAGGTTGCAAACGACAAGGGAATCACGGTTAAGAACATACTTGAGGGACCCATTGCTGGTCTCACACTTTATCATAAAAACGATATCAATTGAGTACCACCGAGTCGAGCTCGAACTATCATAATCTTGAACGCATGAGTGTTCAGGAGCTACTTCACAACATCAACCGTGAAGATCAATCTGTACCACTCTCTATCGCCAGGGTGATTGATCGTATCGAGCCGCTTGTCAATGTAATTGTTTCGCGCATGAGCGCTGGTGGACGCCTGTTTTACATTGGCGCTGGAACAAGCGGCAGACTCGGTATTGTTGACGCTTCAGAAATACCTCCAACGTATGGGGTACCGCACGGACGCGTGGTGGGAATCATGGCTGGCGGCGATAAAGCCATACGAAAAGCAGCTGAGTTTGCTGAAGACGATGAGAAGCAGGCGTGGCTTGACCTTCAGGAATATCAGATTAGTTCCAACGACGTACTTATCGGGATCGCCGCTTCCGGAAGAACACCCTATGTGATCGGGGGTGTGAAGACTGCGCGTGCCAACGGTATCGCCACAGGCTGTATTGTGTGCAACGCAGGTTCAGCTCTTGCTCGCGAAGTTGAGTTCCCTGTTGAAGTAGTGGTAGGCCCGGAATTTGTAACTGGCAGTACGCGGATGAAGGCCGGCACAGCGCAAAAGCTTGTATTGAACATGATCTCGACCACGGTAATGATCAAGTTGGGACACGTCGTGGGGAATAAAATGGTCGACATGCAGTTAACGAACCACAAACTGGTGGAACGTGGCGTGCGTATGATCATGGAGGAGACGAACACTCCAGCGTCAACAGCTGAACAATTACTCAAGCAACACGGTTCTGTGAGAAAGGCCATCGACGCCTGGAAACATGCACAACATTGAACCGTATTATAACTGGTTAAAGTATTACGATTCTTCAGCTGACGATCGCTCGCCGTTCTTCGGAAAGCAATATAATCACGACGTCTACTCCGAAACCATTTACGGCTACTACATAGATCCCGCCTGGGACGGCTTTGGGTCGGAAACACTCTACATGAAGATCCTCTATGCCGACTATCATACCGGTTACGCCGTTATAGAATTCATCGGTGAATGGAACGATGCGATCAACAACGACATCATGACGCTTAAGCGAAACATTTTAGAGGTGATGATGGCGGAAGGATTAAACAAATTCATTCTTATCGGTGAGAACATTCTGAACTATCATGGTTCAGATGATTCATACTATGAAGAATGGTTTGAAGAGGTGGGTGATGGCTGGATAGCCGCCGTTTCATTTCCTCAATTTGTTCAGGATGAATTCAGAAAATATCACGTTGATCAATACATCAACATGGGCGGTACATTGCAGATCGATCAATGGCGGACTTTACGTCCTCAAAACTTCTGCGATCTGGTAAGCACTCTTATTCAAAGAAGGCTCAACTGAACGTCGGTAACGACTGCGTCAACGGGCACCAGGTAATCGCGCCTGGATTGCAGTTCACGACACAGCACGCGTGTTCTGCGCAGCTTGCCTTTTTTGAACCATCGGCCCTGGAGTTTGAATATGCTACCTTCAGGGACCTGATCGAGCGTGACTGCCGGATTCTTGTCAAACCTTCTGAAAGCCTCTGTGAGTTGTGCGTCGGCGAATGAGCTTGCTTTAGGATTGATCATATGGCGACGCAATTCATGAAGCAGCACCTCTGGAAAGATCTCCTCCCATAACAATGGAATCATCAGGTCGGTAAAGGTAGTGCGCCATTGAACCCCATGAGGATCGACGCGCGAACCGAAGGTGATGTATACCCGAAGGTGGGCAACCTCATGTACGTAGGTCACGAGGAACAGGAAAGGATTCAGATCGTTATTAAGCGTAATCCGCGGATGTGCCTTGGTATTGCGGCTGGTAAAATCTCCGACTTTAGTTTGTCGCGAGCGCGTGATCTTCAATTCGAACGGGCTTGCTTTCCAAAGGTCGACGCAATACGTCAACGCTGGGGCTGGAACATGCGATTGAAGAATGTTAAAAACGCGTTCTGATGTCATTCCTTATGCGAAGTGTTTGTCCATGGTTAGATGAATGCCATGGTATGCGTGTGGTAACACCAAAAAAAAAGGCTTTAGTTTCCTAAAGCCTTCGTTTGTTTCGAAGTTCTGTTCGACTTAGTGAGCAGCTGTTGTATCAGCAGCAACAGAGTCAGAAGCAGCTGAATCAACAGCAACAACTTCTTCAGTTACTGTAGCAGCAGAATCAACGTTAGTTTCTGCAGTTTCAGCCTTCTTGCCACATGCTGCGAAAGCAAATGCAAAACCAGCTACAGCTACGAGTGCGATCAATTTTTTCATAGTTTACAGGATTTAAAAAATTCACCGCAAATATAAGTATTAATCCGCACGCCATTTATTGCGGCGTAAGAAAATTATTTTTTACGAAAGATTAATCGAAGCGGAACGCCTTCGAAATCGAAATAGTCACGCAGTTTGTTTTCCAGGAAACGTTCGTACGATGGTTGAATGTACTGTGGTAGATTACAGAAGAAAACAAACGATGGAAATCGTGCTGTTACCTGTGTAATGTATTTTATGTTGATGAGTTTTCCTTTCATCGATGGTGGCGGCTGACGTTCTATCTCAGGTAAGATTGTGTCGTTTAGCTTAGCCGTTGGAACCTTCTTCGTCTTGTTATCATAAACTTCAACGGCCTTCTCTACTACCTGAAATATGCGTTGCTTCTCAAGTGCTGAAGCGAAGATGATTGGCAGGTAATCAATCGGTGCCAGCTTCTCCATGATCTGCTTCTTGAACTTATCGGCAGTCTTGGAGTCTTTCGGAATCAAATCCCACTTGTTCACCATAATCACCATACCCTTACCCTGGCGGTTGGCGAGGTTGATAAGGTTTACCTCCTGAGCTTCGATACCCCGTTCGGCGTCAACAACCACAATGCAAACGTCGCTTTCCTCGAGCGCACGCAGTGATCGAAGTACAGAATAGAATTCTATGTCTTCCTTTACCTTCGACTTCTTCCGTACACCAGCCGTGTCGATAAGAATAAAGTTCTTTCCGTAGAGATTATAGTGAGAATGAATAGCGTCGCGTGTGGTTCCGGCTTCATCCGTCACAATGGTGCGCTCTGTTCCAAGAAGAGCATTCAACAGGGAAGACTTCCCAACATTGGGGCGACCCAATATCGCGATCTTGGGAATGCCTGCATCCGGATCTTCAACTCCATCGGTGGGAAAGGTCTTGACGAGTTCGTCAAGCAGCTCTCCTGTGCCTCCTCCATTCTCAGCTGATATTGGATAGATTTCACCGAGGCTCAGTTCATAAAACTCAGCTGCCGACATCCCCTTCTCAGGTGTATCGGACTTATTGGCTGCAACGAAGATCGGCTTCTTGCTCGTGCGTAACACGTTGGCAAATTCCTTATCGAAACCTGTGAGTCCGTCTTTGGTGTCAACCATGAAGATAACTGCGGATGCTTCGTCGATGGCAAGTTTCACCTGTTTACGAATCTGAGATTCGAACTTGTCCTCCGATCCAGTAACATATCCACCCGTATCGATAACCGTAAAGTATTTCCCGCACCATTCGGCATAGCCATAGTGTCTGTCGCGCGTAACGCCGGGCATGTTATCCATGATCGCTTCGCGTTTCTCCGTGAGGCGATTAAAGAATGTTGATTTACCCACGTTGGGTCTTCCTACAATTGCTACAATGTTGGCCATGTGTTTACTTATTCTGTGTAACCGAATTGCCTCAGGCGGGCAGACTGCTTTCTCCAGTTATCGGCAACTTTTACGTGTGTTTCGAGGAAAACCTTTTTCTTGAAAAAGGACTCCATATCCTTGCGTGCATCAGTTCCTACCTTCTTGATCGCCGATCCACCTTTTCCAATGATGATTCCTTTCTGAGAATCCCTTTCAATATATATGGTGGCGCTGATGCGAATAATATCTTCAGCTTCCTTGAAAGATTCGATTGCAACCTCAGTGCTATACGGTACCTCTTCCTCATAATTGAGAAAGATCTTTTCGCGAAGGATCTCCGAAGCAAAGAATCGCTCCGTGCGATCGGTGTACTCGTCTTCCGGGAAGTAGGGCGGATGTTCCGGGATCATCTCAAGCAACTTCGGCATCACCACGTCCGTATTTGTCCCCTTGACAGCCGAAACACAAAGCACTTCTTTTACTTTCGGCAACTTCTCTTTCCAATACTGCACCTTTTCATCGACCACGTTTGGTTTGACCGTATCGACCTTATTAATGATCAGAAGAACGGGAGTGTGATGAAGGACAAACCGGCGATAGAGTTCCTCTTCGAATTTTTCGTCCGGCGTTACAACAAGCAATATCAAGTCGGCATCATCGAGCGAAACTTTTACGTAGCTCATCATCGCTTCATGCAATGAATACTTAGGTTCGAGAATGCCTGGAGTATCCGAATAAACGATCTGGTAATCATCGCCCGTCAGGATACCCATAATGCGATGGCGCGTTGTTTGGGCCTTGGGAGTAATAATAGAGAGCTTCTCCCCCATCAGGCGGTTCATAAGGGTCGACTTGCCCACATTTGGGCGTCCCACGATACTGACAAAACCCGATTTAAAGGCACTTTTCTCCATGTTGGGTGCAAAAATAGAAAAATGGGTGCTCAAAGTCTTTGCGGGCAATGACCGAGATCGTTTGCGCACTTATGAGACCCTGGTAATTTTACTATCGTTATCGCGGCCCCACCCACAGTACTAAAGCGATAACAGCATTGTTGTAATGTATTGATTTTCAGCCTATTCAGAGTTCAAAGAATGACCCTGAATTTGTTGTAAGACACCGGTTACCAACAAGTGTTCAAGAGACATCAACAATTTGAAAGAATGTTCGGGAAGGACTGTGTATCGCAGAGTTCTTCCGTGACAGACTGTTCAAACTGAACTTTGATGGTACGCCTTGTTTGTGCTGCCTGGCTTCAGTACACACGACAAAAAGTGTAAAATTATCAACCCCCAAAAGTGATGATTGCCCATAAGTTAGGAGATCAGACGAGCGCCAGTGCGCCCTTTAAAGCGGTGCGGCCTGCGATGAACATCGTATTTCTGGCCCATCCCGATTTTGAAGGACATGTTAGTATGCCGCGTTTTCACTCCATGTTACTCGAGGGCATGAGAAAGCGCGGACATCGCGTGCAAACCCTGTCGCCTCAACCAAAATTTCACTCCGTACCTGCCCCTGAGAAGTTCAAAAAGTGGCTTGGGTATATCGATCAGTACCTGATATTTCCGGAAGAGGTGAAAAGGCAGATGAAACTTTTGCCTGACAATACCCTCTTTGTATTTACGGACAACGCCCTGGGTCCATGGGTCCCCCTGGCTGCTCGTATGCCTCACGTTATTCACTGTCATGACTTCATGGCTCAGCAGGCGGCGCTTGGTGAAATTGAAGAACACCCGGTTAAGTGGAGCGGCAAGCAGTACCAGAAGATGATCCGAAATGGATATTCCACAGGACTGAACTTCATCTCCGGATCAGATTGTACACGACGTAATCTCATGAAATTCCTTCCTGCTCCCCCTGAAATTTGTGAACTTGTTTACAACGGCCTGTATACACGTTTTGAAAGACACGAGACACAACACGCACGTGCCCTTGTTGGTAAACAGTTCGGAATGAATTTGTCAGCAGGATATCTGCTGCATGTTGGAGGAAATCAGTGGTATAAAAACAGAGTAGGGGTCATTGAGATCTATGATGCGTGGCGCAGGGTTGCGTCTACTCGCCTGCCACTGTTATTAATTGGCCAAAAGCCTTCCGCTTCATTACAGGCCGCCTACGATTCTTCGCCATACAAAGATGACATTCATTTCATCACGAACGTTCCTGACAACATCGTGAATGCTGCCTATTCGGGAGCCACGGTATTCCTCTTTCCATCCAAGGCAGAAGGGTTCGGATGGCCCGTCGCCGAAGCAATGGCGTCTGGCTGTCCCGTTGTTACAACGAATGAAGCACCAATGACTGAAGTTGCCGGAAATGCCGGTTTCTATATTCCACGTCGCCCGAATGACAAAACGCAGGAGTGGGCAAAAAAAGCAGGCTTGCTGGTTGAACACATCGTTGGCTTTAGCGAGTCAGAACGTGCTGCTGCAATCGAAGCGGGAATTGCTAATGCCAGGCGTTTCGATACAGACCTTGCCCTGGACAAGATCGAGGCAATCTACCTGAGGATTATTGAACAACATAAGCAAAAGCAACTCTCTACTGCAGTGTGATTGGTTTCAATCATATGGAGCTCCGTAGCGAACCGAACTGTCCAATAAAAGTGATTTTAGAAAAGAGCAGCAATATGCTGCTCTTTTGATTTAAGTGATCCCCGCTACGACCGCGATCAATTTCAAATCTATTCTCATAGATCTTAGGCCAGCCGGCAAAAAAACACCTATTGTGATTCGCCTAATAAATCTGTTCATTAGATGAATATCGAACAGATCTCTGGGCTATGCCTGTGTATACAACTATTTCACAAAACGAAACCCGGTTCGTTTTACATCGCAAGCTTTTTGCGCTGTTACTATCTGTCGCCCTTGGTGCCTGTTCGCCATCTCTGCCAGACGACGTAGCCGAAGCATACGAAAGTCTTCCCGAGAGCATCGACTATAATTTACATGTCAAGCCAGTGCTCAGCGATAAGTGTTTTGCTTGTCACGGCCCCGACAAGGCAAAACAGAAAGCCGGCTTGCGTTTAGATATTCGCGACAACGCAGTCGGAGAACTTGCAGAATCTCCAGGAAAGTATGCCATAGATCCAGGAGACGCAGATGGAAGCGAATTGGTGCATCGGATACTCAGCACTGACCCGGAGTATCTGATGCCATCACCGGAATCACATCTCACCCTTAACGCCAAAGAGAAAGCCATTCTTGTAAAGTGGATTGAAGATGGAGCGGAATACAAGCCGCATTGGGCATTTGTAAAGCCATCGCTACCCGAAGTGCCGGAGACGCCGTTCGATTCAAAGGCTGTTAATGAAATTGATCACTTCATTTTTAATAAACTCGAAAGCGAAGGTTTTGCTCCGTCGCCTGAAGCCAATAAAGAACTGCTCCTTCGACGCCTGTCACTTGATCTAACCGGACTACCACCTTCAATTGAAGAGATCGAACGATTTACAAATGACAAATCACCTGACGCGTATGAACACCAGGTTGACCGGCTCCTGAAGAGCGAGCAGTATGGAGAGAAAATGGCGGTTGACTGGCTTGACCTTGCACGTTTTGCAGACTCACACGGATACACAGTTGACAGAATTCGCGACATGTCTCCATATCGCGATTGGGTCATTCAGGCATTCAATAAGAACTATCCATACGATAAGTTCATCCAATGGCAACTCGCTGGAGACATGATGCCCGATGCTACGAACGAGATGAAACTAGCAACTGCATTCAATCGCAACCATGCGCAGAACATGGAGGGTGGTATAATAGACGAAGAGTTCCAGACAGAATATGTTGTTGATCGCACGAATACTTTTGGCGAAGCATTCCTGGGACTTTCAGTGGGCTGTGCCCGGTGTCACGATCACAAGTACGATCCAATCTCTCAAAAGAACTATTACGAGCTCTTTAGCTTTTTCAATAATGTTCCCGAGGCAGGTCAAATCTCCTGGGACGATGCCATGCCTGGACCAACCATGATGCTGCCTACCGGGCAGCAGGAAAAAATTCTGTTGTTCCTCGACAATCAGATAAAAGAGAAAGAGGCCAGGCTTCGCGAGTCTGAAAACCAGGCAACAGCAGATTTCGATAACTGGTATTCAACACATCCTGTTCATAAGATATCTGGCGAAAAGATACCACAGACTGGGCTTGTTGGGTATTACACTTTTGATGACACTTCTCTGAGAAACAATATCGTTCACGGTAAAGCAGGTACAATGCGTCTTGCCAGTGGACCGGAACTTCCTGCATTTGATTCTCGTGGTACTGGCAAATCATTACACCTTAATGGTGACGCCTGGCTTGATCTCGGAGAAGTTGGACTCTTCAGAAAGAGTGACGCATTTAGTGTGGGCATCTCTGTATACATACCGAAGAAACTGAAGGAGGGAGTTATTTTCCATAAGTCCACGATGGAACGGCACTTCAACTATCGTGGCTACGATTTGTATGTGAAGGATAATAAACTCCGGCTGAGCCTGTCGCATGCAGCACCAGCAAATGCCATTCGCAAGTTCACCATAGAAAATCTTCCACGAGATACGTGGGTCCATCTGATGATGACTTATGACGGCTCGTCGCGCGCCAGTGGATTGCGTCTTTATCAGGATGGCAAAGAGGCACCTATGGAGACCGTTGCAGACAACCTTACCAAGGATATTTTGTTGTACCAAGGGCAACCTGGTTTGCAAATTGGCGCATGGGATCGGGGATGGGGAATCAAGGATGCAAGCGTGGACGATATCATCGTTTATAGCCGTGAAGTAACGCCGCTTGAGGTGAAGATTATCGCAGGAAAGGAATCATGGTCTGCCATTGGCCGAAAGCTGGACGATCACGATAACTCCTTAATGGAGGAGCTGAAGGTTTATTATCGATCGGCGGTGAACAAGAATGTTGCAGCTTCTCTTGAAGAACTCAGGGCAGCCAGAACTCTTCTCGCGGATTCGACTGAATCCATACAAGAAGTGATGGTGATGGAAGAAATGGCGAAGCCGCGAAAGACGCACGTTCTGCTTCGGGGCAACTACGACGCATTTGGTGATGAGGTGACCAGCAACACGCCAGCATCGATACTGGCATTTCCGACTGATCTTCCGAGAAATCGGCTGGGTCTTGCGCGATGGCTGACGCTTGAAGACAACCCACTCACAGCGCGTGTTGCTGTCAATCACTTTTGGCAAAACTACTTTGGAACCGGTCTGGTCAAGACGACTGAAGACTTTGGCAACCAGGGACAATTACCATCACATCCGGAGCTGCTCGACTGGCTAGCGATTACCTTTCGAAAGGGTGGATGGGATGTAAAACAATTGCAGAAGCTGATTGTGATGTCGGCAACCTATCGTCAGGATTCACGCGCAACCCCCGAGGCGAAGGTCAAAGATCCCGAAAACAGATTGTTATCTCACGGCCCGGCTATTCGCCTTTCGGCTGAGATGATGAGAGATAATGCGCTTGCCGCCTGTGGCCTCCTTACCCGGAAAATCGGAGGTAAAAGTATTAAGCCGTATCAGCCTGACGGATTGTGGGAGATTAATAATACGCGTTATGTTCCCGACACCGGACAAGCTGTATACCGAAGGAGTTTGTATGTGATCGTGAAACGCACCGTACCTCATCCAACGATGGCTACTTTCGACGCCCCTAGTCGAAGTTACTGTGTCGTCCGTCGGCAGAAGACTAACACGCCTCTTCAATCATTGGTGACCTTGAATGATCCGACATTTGTTGAAGCTGCACGTGTGCTGGGAGAGCAGATGACGAAACAATCCAATGCGCGTGAAGGCATAGTAACTGCTTATCGTCGCCTTACCGGCAGAACGCCTGATCAAAAAGAAGTCGATCTCCTGCTGGAATTGCAACACGTGGAGTATCAGAAATTTCACGATCATCCTGATAAAGCAAAGGGCTGGCTAACGGCAGGGCAATACGCTGTTGACAGGAACCTTGATACTTCGTTGGTGGCCGCAAATACAGTGGTGGCCAGCACGATCATGAACTCGGACGCAACACTAACCAAAAGATGATGTTATGGGACATTCACATCACGATGAGGAATTCAGATTGAATACGCCCGAAGCAGCGATTCTGAACCGAAAACTGGATCGTCGGAATTTTCTGCTCAAGACGTCGCTGGGACTTGGCGCCTTGGCAACGGGAAGCCTATTGGGCATGGATGCGTTACGTGCAAATACTGCGAAATCAGGTTTAGAAGAAGTGTCTACGGAAGAAGCTTTGCTTGCTGCGATTCCGCACTTTGCACCCAGGGCAAAGCGCGTCGTTTATCTATTTATGGCCGGCGGTCCTTCTCAGTTCGAAACGCTCGATTATAAACCTGCATTGGTCAATCTTGCAGGACAGAATCTTCCGGAGTCCGTAAGAAAGGGTCAACGTCTGACAGGCATGAGTGCGAGCCAGGTGGCATTGCCAATGGTTCCATCGATCTACAAGTTTAATCAACACGGCAAGACGCAGACCTGGGTAAGTGAACTATTACCTCATACGGCCAGTGTGGTGGATGACCTATGCATCGTGAAGTCACTTTACTCGGAGGCTATCAATCACGATCCGGCAATTACATTTTTTCAAACAGGTAATCAGCTCGCAGGCAGACCAAGTATCGGTTCATGGGTAAGTTATGGACTTGGGTCGGACAATCTGAATCTGCCCTCGTTCATTGTTCTCGTTTCTAAAAACGCGCCGCAGGATCAGCCCTTATACGCGAAGCTATGGGGCAATGGATTTTTGCCGACACGTCATCAGGGCGTGCAGTTTCGCTCGGGCAAAGATCCTGTTTTGTTTCTCAACAACCCTGACGGGTACGACGGCGCAGATCGCAAGGAAATGCTCGACTATCTCTGCAAGCTCAATCGTCTTCAGAATGAAGCACTCGGTGATCCTGAAATAGACAACCGAATCTCACAATATGAAATGGCATTCAGAATGCAAACATCTGTTCCTGGAGTTATTGATCTTTCCAAAGAGCCGGATGAAGTATTTGATCTCTATGGTCCGGGAAGCCGCGATGCAGGAACATATGCGGCGAACTGCATTCTGGCTCGTAAACTCTTAGAGAAGGATGTAAAGTTTGTTCAGCTTTATCATCAGGGCTGGGATCAGCACGGTGGGTTACCGAAGAACATTGCGCGGCAATGTAAAGATACGGATCAGGCAACGGCTGCGCTGGTGACAGATTTGAAACGTCGCGGGCTTCTTGAAGATACGTTGATCATCTGGGGCGGTGAATTCGGACGCACGGTGTATTCTCAGGGAAAACTAACGGCAACCGATTATGGCCGTGATCATCATCCAAGATGTTTTACGATGTGGATGGCAGGCGCCGGTGTAAAAGCAGGTTTGTCATACGGTGAAACGGATGACTTCAGCTATAACATTATTAAAGACCCGGTTCACGTGCACGATTTCCAGGCAACACTGATGTATCTGTTGGGAATTGATCATGAACGTCTCACCTATAAGTTCCAGGGACGAAGATTCCGTCTCACCGACGTTCACGGAAAAGTGGTGAACGCATTAATATCTTAATCATCCTAATGGACGTATTCGGGTTTCTGGGGCGCTTGCATCCGATGGTTGTTCACCTGCCAATCGGATTCCTGGTTATTGCTGCTGCATTCGATTTGATCAGCTATAGTACCAGATATAAACATCTGAGAAATGGTGTAGCCCCAGCGTTGTTGCTTGCCTTTGCATCGGCTGTCATCGCATGTGTATTCGGCTATCTGCTGTCGCTAAGCGGTTCGTATGATGAAGATATACTGGGCAGCCACAAAATCGCCGGAATCTTATTGGCAATTTTTACCGGAGTGTGGTGGGCTCTTGCATCCAACTTGTTGCCCGGCGTTGCTGCAGGTCGTCGACTCACCACAATGCTTGGATTTGCAGTCGTTGTGGTAATGGTATATGCAGGACATCAGGGCGGCAGCCTCACACACGGCAGCGACTACCTGTCACCTGGACAATCAGAGAAACCCAAACGTGTGAAGCCACTAACTGTTCAGGATGCGCTCGTGTTCGATGACGTAGTTTTGCCGATACTTGAACGTAAATGTGAAGGTTGTCACAGAAGGGGAAAACGAAAAGGGGATTTGATTGTGAGCACCTATGCCGATCTGATGAAGGGAGGAGAGAACGGCGTGGTGATTGTAGCAGGCAATCTGGCGAAGAGTGACCTGTATCGTCGCATCACGCTGGATGCTGACCATAAAGACTTCATGCCTACAGATGGAAAAAAGCCATTGTCGAACGAAGAAACCGATGTGATCAAATGGTGGATAGAAAAGGCACGCGCAGCAGATGAAGTAAAGGTCGGCCTTGTTGAGGGTCATGAACAGATGCTTCCGCTGCTTACTGCCATCATCGGGCTGGAGGGTCGGGGTTCAAATGATCTTGCTGTCATCAACACCCGGCAACCCAATGCCGACCTACCGATGTCAACAGATATGGGAGCAGTAGAAGATCTGCGAAAGAAAGGGATGATGGTCCGTGTGATGCTTCACGCGCCCGTGATGCTGGATGTCACGTTACCGGCTGGTAGCGTCGTAAGTATGAAGGAACTTGAAGCCGATCTTCACAGGGTGGCGCGAAATATCGTTTGGCTTAATCTTTCTGGGAATAATCTCGCGGTATCAGATCTGAGTGTATTGGGCGAAATGAGTAACCTTGAGAAGCTGCGTTTAGAAGGCAATCCGGTGGGTGACGATTTATTCGACATCGTGAAAAATCTTAAATACCTCGAGGCGTTGAATATTAATGACACGAAGGTCACAGATGCGGGATATACGACACTGAAAGAGCGGACGTCGTGTAAGCGGGTTTACAGATGGAGTTCTGGCAAGGCCAATTAGGCAATTCCAGGTTCGGTATTTCAAAGTTGCGAGGCGTTTCTTAGCTTGTTTTGAATCATCAGGTGCTTAAGAGGGAACAGTAACAGTTTGGAGTAGCAGCAACAAGTGTAAGGTCGGGATAAAGGTCGCAATGAAGGGCAGCGAGGGGACTACCATTGGACTAATTTAGTAATGTTCTTAATCCTGTGAAACGTAAAAGGTGATCGCCATGTTAGGAAAGAAAATGAAGGCCATACGAGGATTATGCTTATTTGCGATTTCGGCTATTGTTACCTCGTGTTTTAATCCGCCAGATTATTCGCACTCGCCAAAGATTGAATTCGCCGGTGTCTGCTTCAAGGAAGGAACCCCAGACAATCCTGCAGAGTCGCTGGTGGTAACCGTTTCATTTCGCGATGGCAACGGTGACCTCGGACTGGCTGCCGACCAGATAGAGGAACCATACAACGACATCTTCTATGGCATGGCAAGTGCCGGGCAGGTTATAGACGCCGGCAAAAGGACGATTTATTCCAGTCTTCCTCAATTCGTAGAGGTCCCACCTGGAGCAACGGGAAAGCTGGTAACTGTGCGGACACTTCAGGATCCAAACTATTCGGATAACCTTCCTCCATATATTAACGAAGTTGCCTCCTGTATGGACTATAAGCTTCAAACCGTATACGTACAGGAAAAAGATAAAGCGATTATAGATGGCTCATATGCCGATATCGATACACTCACGAGCGGCGACGGTCAACGGATCTATGTAGTACGTGACCAGTTTTATTACAAAAGAAATCCAAATCACCGGAACATCGAAGTCGAGTTTTGGATGAATGATGGAACAGGAAACTACACGCTGTATGATTGGGAGAAAGAAAACTGCGAGACCGCGTTCGATCAGCGTTTCCCCGTCCTTTCTGAAAAGCCCGGTCCTCTCGAAGGAGATCTCACTTATGCACTGACTTCCGTAGGTATCAAGGCTACATTTGGCTCGCAGACGCTTCGCTTAAAGGTCAGGATTCGCGACCGCGAGCTTAACGTAAGCAACGACGTTCAGAGTGATGAATTCACGCTTCAAAAAATCACCGGTAATTGTGAGTGATCTTATTTCGCTCCCGTAAGCTTCTTGATTACGGCCACCTCATCCTTCTTATAAGGCTTGCCATCCTTACGGAAAATATCGTGGAACCAAACTGGTGGCTCTTTTCCATCCGGGCGCGGATCACTCCAGGCAAAAATGGTATTGGTTTTACCAGCTACCAGTCCCCAGTTGTAAGCAGCAATATTCTCTTCCTTTAACATCGGCATGATATTATCGAAGCGACTGCCTCTTGTGCGCGCCATGTATTCAGTGCATATGAGTGGTCTTCCATATGATCTGAGGCTATCAATCCAATGTTTGTGCTGCTTTGGATCTGCGTAGTTGTGGTAGGTAATCACATCAGAGTTGTCGAGCTGATAATGACCCAGCTCAACGAGGTCTTGTTTCCAAACGCCCGCGGACAATGGCTGCGATGGATTAACTTCTCTTCCCCACTGAAATGTTTTCTCGAGAAGAGGCATAGACTTGTTGCCATAGTTCGAGTTGCCAGGCTCGTTATAAAGATCCCATAAAACTATTCGCTTGTCGTCACGGAAGTGACCCATCACATCTTTGACATATTTCTCAAGGGTAACTGTCAACGTTGAGTCCTCGTGCAATTTGTCTCCGGGATCGCGCACCCAACCCGAGTTGTGAATGCCGGGTTTTGGATCAGGCTGTTTTCCGCTTTGATAAGTTGGATTCCAGCAATCGTCAAAGAATACAAACAATGTCGAGATATGATGTTTGTCGGCTATATCAAGATAGGTTCCAACGCGTTGCTTGAATCCTTCGGGATCGACCTCCCAAGCAAGGTGATGCAGATAGACGCGCATGGAGTTCAGGCCAATGCTCTCGGCCCAACCTAGTTCGCGGTTGATCGTTGCTGAATCAAATGTTTCAGCTTGCCACATTTCCAATTGGTTGATCGCCGAGCTTGGGATAAAATCAACGCCGCGAAGCCAACCCCATTGCTTATACCATTCGTTGGCTTGTTCCCTGGTCCATATGTCGCGCGCCTTAGGTACTTCTGCTACTGGCGCTTCTGTTGTCTCTCCCGTCCTTGTTTCCCTTTTACATCCGATCAAAGAACAAGCGGCGACGAGCGCAATGACCCACAGTTTACTCAGCTGATTGAATTGTTTCATTCTGAAGTTATATCAGGTTTATTGATCAAGTTATAAATATACTCTGAGAATACCTCAATTGTATGGCGCCTTTGACTACGCATATGAACGTCCCCAACAAAAGGCGCATCATTTATTTCCCACTGATGCCAACGTAAGAACAGCGTGAAGGAAGGCGGTACGAACTACAACCCGAGGCGTATGGCGATGGGGTTGCAGAGAGTCAAATCAAAAGACCCTGAACCCGACAATCACGGACACTTTTTGAAATTCGTTTTGTACCATGAATACCTCCGTATCTCCGTTGGGCAGTGGTACTCCAGCGTAGCCTTTCATTTTCCGGGTCGCATAGTATCGGGCTTCAATAGAAAACCGTTTGTAAGTAGCGCCTACACCCGCCGTAAAGCTGAATGTCTTATGAAAACTACCGGGAGTATTATTACGACCCTCCCATCCACCGATGCTTTCTATTGGTACGTCAAATATTCCACCGGCATTCAGAAATATATTCGAGTGCTTGCTGAGATGAAAATAGTGACGGGCTCCCAATGCCATCTCAAAAGATGTATACGTTATTGACTTCTCAGTGATATCGTTGCCGTTTGCTTTGTAAGACTGAACAGCAGGCTCAAGCCACACTGACCATTTCTTTCGGTTAAACGGAAGTGTCAATTCAAATTCTGCACCCAACCGATAGCACAGCTTCTGCTCATAGCTCTCATAAAGATCCCCATTCATGTCATAGCTATCCATCTGAGCAATACTGATACCTGGAGTCGCCCTGAAGCTTATCATTCTGCGTGAGACGTCGTCTTTGGCAGTGTATTGACTGCCACCTGAGCACTCATTTTGTTCGGTGAAATAATTCGTCAGCACAGCGATCTCGTATCGTACCGACTTCATCTTTTCAAAAGAATACTGCAGGCAGTTGACGTCTTGCCGGAGCTGACCCAGATATTCCCGATTCTTGCCGAATTGCGCGGGTTCATTTCTCGCAGTTTCTTTTTCATATAGCTTGAACACTAGTTGACCTATGGGCCCATCATCCACCCGATAAAAAAATCGGTCCCCGCCATCACGATTGCAATAAAACAAGTCGGACTTGCCATCTGCCAGCACCCTTAAGAACAGGCTATCATGAACCCATTCGGGCTCCATGATACTGCTGATTTTCCTTGTTTTGTTGGAGGAGCTATCGACCCTTCCGATGAACCGCACATATTTAGACTCACCGACGCCTACCTCAGTCGCAGAACTTACCGAAACGATCTTGTTTGAAGACTTTGGTTCCGTTCTAAAAGTAAAAGCTCGTGGGTTGTTTGACCACGACTTCACGCTGACATAACCTTCTTGTCGGGCGCCGTTGACATCAATGACATAACCCTTCTGAAAATCAGATTGAGCATTTGAAAAGAAAGAAACGAGGCACAGTGCTACAAAAAGGCTGAAACGAATCATCGGAACAACGTCGGTTTATGTTAGGGTAATATTTGAACTGCAAGTATCTTAAAATCACCCACCCCGGCAAGCATCCGACCCAATCACTTCTCTAATTTCCGTCAGAACATTTCTATAACATCTACGGATGTTACGAAGTGGTTATGCGTCACGGATATGGTGATTCAGCCATAAGGACTTGTATACCACAAGCGGACGACGATGTCCGTAGTAGAACATCCGAAGCTCCCGCATTGCTTAAAATAGTGTCTTTAAGTGCTTATTTCAATGGCACGGTCTTGGTAACTTCCGATGTCACCAGCGATCTTCCAACCAGGTGATCGTTTACCAAACCGACTAACCTCAGTACCCATGCTGCTTAGCTATCTGAAGATCGCGATTCGTAACCTTGTCAGGTACAAAAGTTTCTCTTTTATCAATATTGCCGGCCTCGCCATTGGGATCAGCTGTACGCTGTTCATCTCATTTTGGGTACAGGACGAGCTGAGCTACGACTCCTTCCATGCAGATGCCGATCGGATGTACCGTGTTAATAGTCATCTGTCCGAGAGCGATATTAAAGCGGCGGTTACCTGCCCTCCCCTCGCTGAAGCCGTGAAGCGGGAGATGCCCGGCGTGGAAGATGCGATCAGAATAAGCATGCCGTACAAGGCGCTGATACAGGCAGGAGATCGGAAATTCGAAGAATCACGGATCTATTACGCCGACGCGAACTTCTTTCACTTTTTTTCTTTCGAACTTCTTAAGGGGGATCCACATCTAGCTTTGGCTATTCCGGAAAACATCGTGTTAAGCGAAGCTATGGCCATGAAGTACTTCGGAACAATTGATGTGCTAGGTCGTACGATTCGGAAGGTCGAGGAGAATAAGGAATTTACCATATCCGGTGTGATGCGAAGTTCTCCACACTCCTCTCATTTGCAATTTGATTTCATAGAACCGTTATCCTTTCTCGCACGAACAAATGATGAGATTCGGGACAATGTTTGGGATAGTTTTGTATTATACACATATGTGAAGCTGGATCATGAAGCGTCAGCTTCAGAACTCACGACGGTGGATAACCACATCGGTCAACTTTTTCATAAGCACGAAAAGCAGTTCAAGGGTGACTTCTTTCTATTGCCTATGCGAGCAATACACTTTACGCCGGGCCTCCTCGCCGATGTGCCGGGCATCAGCGATATCCAGTACGTCTACATCTTCAGTGTTGTTGGAATATTCATGCTCCTCGTAGCATGTATAAATTTCACGAGTCTCGCGACAGCCCGTTCGGCGCGACGTGCCAAAGAGGTCGGTTTGAGAAAAGTAACCGGTGCATATCGTTCCCAGATCATCTCGCAGTTTCTTGTTGAATCGATACTAATCACGCTGGTTGCCATGGTTATCGCTCTAACCATGACGAGTGCAGGATTACCGTACTTCAATGCGTTCGCCGGAAAGAGCATTGTGTTTAACCTTACAGATCCTTCACTTGTCATTAAACTGGTAGCCATCACGTTGGTAACCGGGATCCTGGCAGGAAGTTATCCGGCCCTGTTCCTCTCCGGGTTTATACCGGCAAAGGTTCTCAAAGGTGAACTTCGGAGCGGCGCATCAGGCACCTTGTTTCGCAATATCATGGTGGCTGCACAATTCTGCGTGTCGATCATGTTGCTGGTTGGCACGGTTGTCGTCTTTCAGCAAATGCAGTTCATCAGCAACCGGAACAACGGCTACGACAAAGAGAACCTGCTATACATTCCGTTGAACGGCACGCTGGGCAGAGATGCTGAACGTCTGAGATCGATGTTGAATTCACATCCGCAAATAAGCGCATACACCTTCGTCTCCGAATTGCCTACGAATGTTGTGAACGCTGTGGCCAGTGTAAAATGGGAAGGCAAGAATCCAGAGAACTCGCCTCTGTTCACCATTTTAGAAGTTGACGAGAACTTCATAAATATCTTCAAGACCAATCTGCTGACCGGCCGGTCGTTTTCCAGCAATGTAAAGTCGGACACGTCCAACTTCATCGTAAATCAACGCGCGCTTGACGTTATGGGCATGACGAAAGACAACGCCGTGGGTCAGAAAATGTCTTTGTATGGAAGGGAAGGAACCATTGTTGGTGTGCTGGAAGACTTTAATTTCAGGCCTGTTCACTCGTCCATCGAGCCAATGATCATGCTGATGAACTCAGGATACGGAACGCTTGTGGTCAGGATTGAGCCGCATGCTTTAAAAACTTCTTTAGGGTATCTCGATGATATCTGTCGCACGCTGAATTCCGAGTACCCGTTTACTTATGCCTTCGTGGATCAGGATCTCGATAACATGTATCGTTCTGAACAAAAACTTGGAAACCTCTTCAGTCTGTTTGCAGGTCTTGGACTTTTCATATCCTGCCTGGGATTATATGGTCTTTCTGCGTTCCTGGCTGAGCGGCGGACAAAAGAAATTGGGGTGCGCAAGGTGTTAGGTGCAAATGTTGCCGGCATCGCGTGGATGATGTCAGCCAACTTTACCCGGCCCATTGTTGCGGCAGGCATAATAGCCATACCGTTGTCGTGGTATGTAATGAACCAGTGGCTCGGAACATTTGTGTACCGCATCGACTTAAGTTGGAGTGTGTTTACGCTCGCCTTCGGAGTGTCGTTGCTGGTCGCGTGGCTCACCGTAAGTTATGAAACGCTTAAGGCTGCGTCGGCGAATCCGGTTCGGTCGCTGAAAAATGAGTGAAACTCAGTGTTGGCGCTTGCGAGTCGTTTAGACATAGCGCTGCAACCAGGGTGCACAAAGTAAGTAGCGGGGACAGGGCTCCAGCCCGACATCTATGAATAATAAACATGAAATGGCATACAACGAGAAAAGGCAACCGTTATGGTTGCCTTTCTTTCTTAGTAGCGGGGACAGGACTCGAACCTGTGTCCGCCACGGCGGATATGAGCCCAACGTGGCTAGACCAAGAATTTAGCTTTGAGAACAATCCTAATCGCCTCGCGACCAACGCCACTCTTAAAATACTTTTCCCGCCGAAGGGCAGCGGCCTTGTCATCAAATGTTTCGTAAAAGACGAGCTGCCACGGTCTACCACGTAAAGTCCATCCTTTCGTTCCGACATTATGCGCAATTACTCGGGCTTCAAGGTCTGAAGTCATACCTACATAAGTCTTTCTCAGACTCGGAGACCACAATACATAAACATGAAATGGCATACAACGAGAAAAGGCAACCGTTATGGTTGCCTTTCTTTCTTAGTAGCGGGGACAGGACTCGAACCTGTGACCTTTGGGTTATGAGCCCAACGAGCTACCAACTGCTCCACCCCGCGGTGTAATCTCATAAACAAATTATCCCCGTCTTGGTTCCCTTTGTTTTGAGGTTGGCAAAAGTATGTTAACGGGTACTAAAAACCAAATCAAACGACGCATACCCGGCAACTGAGCCACAATGCCTTGCTGATCAGTGAATTAATAATAAATCAAGGGCTCATTTTTGTCAATTCTTCAGCTCATTCCCCTGGTAAAGTCCCATAAAATTTCCTGCCGGATCTCTGAAGTGTACAATTATTTCCCCACTCGACATTGGTATCCTTTTCAGTACTTCTCCTCCATTCTTTGTGATGAGCGTGCTCGTTGTTTCGGCATCCGCAACCATGATCGAAATGACAATGCCGGGATCCCGCATCGGCTGTCCTGCAACCCACATACCACTCACTTCATTGACACTGTCGTCGAATGATGTGTTTCCAAAATTGTCGGACCTGATCGTCCATCCAAAACAGCGTTGATAAAAGTTAGCCGACTGTTGTACATCGTGCGCCGGTATCTCGAGATAACAAACTTTGCCATTTGCGTAAGTCGGTTTCTTGCTCATAGCTGTAAAACTTTATTCTAAACTTCATTCGTGATCTCTGCAATCCGCCTTCACTTCGTGCTGCTCGATACACGTTACACGAGCACGATTTTTTTCAGGCTTGTTGACGACTGTTTTCAATTGAACATGTGTGCATGAACTTCTATTTCTTTTCTCCTTCAGCAAAGTGATCATAGGCAACCTTCGATAGCTTTGCAATAACTGCTTCGGCTTCGGCCATCTCTTCGTGAGTATTGCTGATATACACCGCAATGGCAAGATGTTCGCCATTCGGCAACACAATGATTCCTACATCATTTACCGCCGATAAACGCCGATCCTTTGTGATGTCACCTGTACCTGTGCGATTAGCCACTACGGTGCCTTCAGGTAACAGTCCCCGTATTCTCCTGGGGCCTGTCTTTGTGATGACCATCAGATCCCATAATACCTTGCGACTATTCTCTGAAAGCATGTTTGAAGTATAAAACTTCGTCAGGAGTTGAACCATTGTTTTGGGCGTGGTCCAATTTTGGAATTGAAGTTGATCATTGCCATGCATTTCGCGTTCTGTATTTCGAATGGCCATGTCTTCGATGCCCAGGCTATGCATGAGTAAGTCAACACGCTTTGGTCCGCCGACAAGTTTGAACAATACATCACACGCTACATTGTCGCTCCATTCAATCATATACTTTAAGATCTCAGCGACGGTGAGTTCGACGTTGCCATCGGGATGATCCTTCATCAAAGGACTATGTGTTTTGAAGTATTCGTCCCGGGAAATAAAAATCTTCTGGTCAAGCTTCACTTTGCCATTGTCAACATCGGTCATGACCTGCAGGGCAAGCTGGAACTTGTACGTGCTCTGCATCGGAAATGGATGGCTACCGTGATAAGAAATCGTATCACCCCGCTCAATCAAACGAACGGCAATCCCGACATCACCCGAGATGTACTCGGCAACATCGGCGAATTTTGTGCGCAAAGACTTTTGTGCTGACAGATCAACACTGCCAAGCAGTGCAAGTGATAGCGTAACAATTCGAACTAGCATGGTATAACGGTTCCCTTTTCGCGCATACAACTACCTGTTGAACCGCGATAAACAGAGGTACAATTTAAATGAATAAAAGTTATTTAATCAACGAATCAATTGCCCGACTACTGCAAAAGCTTATGTGAATCAGAGGTTGCTGAAGCTATGGCCAAAGTCAGACAAATCGACGGAAGCAGATTATTTCAACAGCCGTTACTCGCACTTCAGCACTTCCGCAGGATTGGTGTGAGCGGTTTTCATCGTCTGCGAGCCAATCATGATGAATGCAATTATAAAGACGGCAAACAGTCCACCAAAAAGTTCAATGAAGCCAATCGGATCATGATAAGGGAAATGTGTGAGCACCAGTCTCTCGAAGAAGATATAGGTCAACGGAAGGGCTATGAATGCGGCAGTCGCAAGCATGAGAACGAATCCACGACTTAATATTATAACCAGGTTGCCCGATGATGCTCCCAGGACTTTTCGTATTCCCATTTCTTTGAGTCTCGTTTCAGTAGTGAATACCACCATGCCCAGCAATCCCAATGATGCGATTGAGATCGCAATGAACGACAGAAATCCAATTACCTTTATCATAGCCGAAAGCTCACTGTATGCTTCTTCGATCGCGTCATCATAAAACTGAGCTTCGAATGGGTGAACAGGATCTACGCTCTTCCACGCTTCCTGAATCTTCGCCATGGTTGCAACGGGATCCGTGGAGTTAAGGCGAACGTTCAACAAGCCATCTCTCCTGTGGGTTAAAGCGTCCGGTGTAAGGTAGGTGAACACAACAGGTTTGATACTTTCGTCGAGCTTACCATAGTGAAAATCCTTAATCACACCTACGATGGTAAACTTCTTATTGAGCATGTGATTGTTCAGATGTATTTCCTCACCAACTGCTCTCCGAGGGTCTCCATTGGCGATATTCAGCAGCCTCAACGTTTTCTCGTTCACAATTACCTCGCTCGTGGCTTCTTTCGTGACAGGTCTTGTAATGAAGTTCTGACCCGCGATCAGATTGTATCCATGCAGCGGTATATAATGCTCATCAACAATATTCGTGAATACAAGGCTTGAGTCTTGCGTGTCCTGGTGCTTCACGAAACCACCCCAGGCATTGCCAACGCTCGTTAAGATCAGTGACTGCGATACCCCCGACACTTCAGGGATAGTCCTGAACTTGTTAACCATCTCTTCTGCCTTGTTACCCTGCAGCTTGACGTTGAGAACATTTTCAGTGTTGAATCCAAGATCGAATGCCAGGATCTCCCTGTACTGTGTGTATCCAATGATGGTACTGGTGATAAAGATCAACGTAAATGTGTACTGAACCACCACCAGAACGCGTCTGAAACTCACTCCTCTGAATATTTTCATTGATGACGCATCTCTCAAAGCATTGGTGATATTCACCTTTGCGAAGAAAACTGCCGGGAGAAATCCAGCCACCACTCCAACAGTCATGGCAAATACGATAAAAGTGACGGCCATGGGCATTGTTATTTCGAGCTTCACCATTTTCAGAAGTTCGGGAGCAATACCTATGAATTGTGGACGCACCACTAAAAACATTCCGAAAGAAAAAAGTAGTGCGACGAGCGACACAATCACTGCCTCTGAGAGGAACTGTAGTCGCACCTGACTCCTTCCCGCGCCAATCACTTTACGCAGTCCTATTTCCTTGAAACGCCGCATTGATCTGGCAATCGAAAGGTTCGTATAGTTAAAACATGCAGAAAGAATTACCACAAGTGCCAGTCCCCCAATGATCCAAATCACAATGCCAGGCATTACCGGGCCAATCGAGTTACTTAATTCTTCTCCCAAAACAATGTCATACAAGGGAAGGAGATCCAGGTGTATCTGGGCTTCATTATCGTCTCTGTTTTCTGCAAGGCATATCGCATCAATTTGGCTCTTTATATCAGAGACCGAAGAGTTGTCCGGAATCAACAGATAGATGTAGTTCCTCTGCCACACATTGGCCCACTTCAGAAGGGCTGGATCTTTATCAATGCGTGTTTCTATTGTACTATAGGAGACAAGCGATTCGAATTGAATGTGGGAAAAGAACGGAACATCTTTAAGAACTCCCGTCACCTGATAGTCTATGTCGTCAATATGAACAGACTTTCCGAGCGCGTCTTCGACTCCAAAGAGTTTTTTTGCAGAAGCCTCTGTAAGAACAATGGAGTTTGGCTTAGTAAGAGCGGTAGTTGCGTCACCTCTTAACATGGGTAGGGTAAACGTTCGTAGCATTGACTGCTCTGCGTATACACCCGTTAGTGGAACAACCAGATCATTGACCTTTGCATCTCCGGAGAACTCACCCCGAATGCTAACCGTTTCTTCGACTCCCGACACGCGCTCTTTAATCAGATGTCTGATCTTAACTGATGTCGTCGCAAACTTCTCTCTGTACCCTGATTTGAACTTTGCGCTCGAAGTGATCCTGTATATCCTGCTTCCCTTTTCGTTGAACCGGTCATACGATAACATATCATGTTCGAACGCAATGAGCAGCAAACCGACAGACATGCTTACGGCAAGTCCTACAATATTGATTGTCGAGAACAGCTTGTTGCGCGTTACATTTCTGACCGATGTTTTCACATAGCTTCCAATCATGATCCAGTTGATTAAGAGGTTAACAAATTCCGGTGCGCGGACTGTGTAGAGTCTAAGGAACTTAAATGCGTCGATAATATAGATGAGCTCCGCCCGACGCTCACCTTTTGATTTGACGTTGCGTTCAAAATATTCGTTGAGGTCGCCAAGAAGATCCTCGGCCAACTGCGGCTTGCAATACCATTCGATGAAGCGATGGGCCCATCGCGGCGGTCCTGGGTCGCTATGTTTTGGATGCGAGCTCATGCTTTCTTCCACGTGAGTGATGGTATCCTGTCCCACAGCTGATCGCGCATAGACTTCGCCTTAACCAACCCCGCCTTGCCCGCGCTGGTGAGCTTATAGAATCTTTTTCGCTTTCCACCGCGAGTTGCAGTCGCTTCACCCAACTGACTTTTTACGAGCCCCTTCTCCTCAAGCCGATTGAGGACGGCGTGCACGACACCGAGTTGGACAGTGCGTTTCGTGTGATCAGAGAGCTCGTCACAAATCGCCACGCTATATGCGTCGTCCATAAGTGCGGCCACAGTCAGCAACACCAGCTCTTCGAATTCTCCAAGGTTTGTGCCTTTCATAGGTAAGTAGTCGTGAGTCCTTAGTATCGAGTCCTGAGTATTATTAATTATTTAAATGTATGTATAATTAGGCATAAATACATACAAAATAGAAGTAAATAAAAAATTTCCGTGTTAAAGCGTCGCGAGCCCTACTCTTCAGATAAAGGATTGTAGAGATACTTTTGCTCCACGTAGTCGTAAAGCGTGAGTTGGCGCAGGCGAAAGTACTCCATCCAAAACGACTTCAGCGCGTCAACGTAGCTGCGGCGTGCGTCATCCTTTTCATTCAATGCTATCGCCAGGTTAGTGATGTCGATCTTACCGATGAGATAACGGTTCTGTGCTACGTTATAACGTTCGAACGCAACCTGATCTGCCTTCTTCGTGATTTCGATTTTCAGTTTAAGTGTTTCGAACAACCTCACTTGTGTGATAACCTCCTGATCAAA
This sequence comes from Chryseolinea sp., assembly GCA_049840655.1. Classification (GTDB taxonomy): domain Bacteria; phylum Bacteroidota; class Bacteroidia; order Cytophagales; family Cyclobacteriaceae; genus Chryseolinea. Next base: position 35,145 of record JASGJX010000014.1, on the reverse strand, counting down.
AACGATCTGTTGCCGTTCCACGTCGAAGTCTGTTAAACGCTTCTGAGCATCCGCTGTTCCCATTGTTGCCTTTCTTCTGCCCCAGTCAACAACGGGAATGCTGAACGTAAAGGCCACGTATTGTTGTCGTGCCTGCTCATTATATAACTCACTAAATTGGCCGGCCACGCTGTTCAGACCGAAGCCACCATCAAGACTTACACTATAGCGTGATCCTCTTGCTCGTGCCACGTCTGCGTTAGCTTCATTCTTCCTTCTCTCAAATGCGATATAATCTGACCGGGTCTCCCTGGCGTGCTGCAATGCCTGCTCCTCAGTGACCATAACATTGGGCGTCTCCTGAGGCATGACGAGCTGAAACGTTTCATTATCCTGCAACCCAATGTATGATCGAAGGCGCAGCGACGAGCCTTGCAGATCAAGCTTTGCCTGGGCAACATCCTGTCTCGACCTGAGCAACTGGCAGCTCTACCTGTAACAGCTTATCCTGTGATGTTGTCCCGATATTGTATCGCCCATTCTCAATCTTATATATAGTGTCATTGTTTGCCAGGTTGTATTGAGCTATTTCGAGGTTGACCTGTGCCTTGAGCACTTCAAAAAACTGATCTACCGCCTGAGACGCGACACCCTGCATCTGTTCGGCATATTCCCGTCTTGATTCTTCGTACTTGATGGGCTCTATACGTTTGTCCCACTTCCAGCGGTTAAATGCAAAGATCGGCTGAGAAAGGCGCACACTAAATACCTGTCCATTCCACTGTTGATAGCTCTCCTTGATGTCGCGGAAATAACTGTAAGTCGAATTCAATGATATCGTTCCTCCCGTCCAACTGATCGGTTGTTCCAGGCCAATGTTGATCCCCGGATTCAACTGGTTGACCTGCAGATACTGAATTGATCCATCAGGCTGACGGATCGGACTGTAGCTATTGTTGTACAATGCACCAGCATTCGTGCTGCTCGATAACCTGATTTGGGGATTGTAATTACTCCTGAACGTCCTGTAATTCCAGTAACTAACCTCACGATTAGTTTCAACGTACTTGGCATAAACAGACTGCGCCTGTGAACGGCCAATTACATCCTGGATGGTGAATGTGTTCTGCGCGCTAACTCTTAGGCTAAGCGCAAGGAGAAAAATCAGCAACGTTTTGTTCATGGGGATAAACGTTTATTCAATAAGAATTTGATTACTCGATGATTTTAATTCATTGGGTGCTTTTGGCATCAGGCAGGTTCAGGCGTCTGTCTTAATTATTTGAACATCTAATGGCCACAACAACTTGAAGGTTCTTCACGCCCGCCTCAACCTCACCATACTAATGTTTCTCCAACGGGATTCCTCACTACTCGTAGCGTAGCGATGTAATCGGATCCTGACTTGCAGCGCGTCGCGCGGGAGCGATTCCGAAGATCAGTCCAACAGTAGCGGCAACGCCAAAAGACAACAAAATAGAAGGCAGTGTAATGATGGTTGGAATGTCCCCGAAACGTGAAACCAGAAAGGCCAGCGTAACACCCAAGAGCACTCCCAGCACGCCTCCACTAATGCTGATCATAATGGCTTCGAAAAGAAACTGCTGTACAACATCCGACTTCTTCGCACCGATAGATAATCGCAGTCCTATCTCCTTGATGCGCTCGAGCACAGACGCAAGCATGATATTCATTATACCGATGCCACCGACGAGCAGCGAGATTCCGGCTATGGCGCCCAATACATAATTGAAGATATCGTTCGTGCGTTGCTGCTGTTTCAATAACAGTTCGGGAATTTCGATTTCGTAGTCGATGACTCCATAATGTTTTCGCTCGAGCAGGCGTGAGATGATCTCTGCTGTGGGTGTGAGCATCTCAGTAGAGCCAACCTGAATCACGAGTCTGTCCAACTGATGATAATTCTTTTTTTCAGCTTCCTGTTCCGGTGTAGCGTTCGACTCAAACACGCGTCCCCTGCTGCGCATCGTAGCGAGCCGAAGTTGCTCCGCCGTGATCTTGTCGCGATCGCGATATCGGATCAGCATCGTCCGCAGCGGAACGTATATGTCCATGTTAAAATCGCGGATGCCCAGCTTGCTGATACTTGAGTTCGACACCAGTCGTTCATCCAAAACACCAACAATAGTGAGCCAATGCGGACCCACCTTGATGCTTTTTCCTATTGGATTCTCAACAGAGAAGAATCGCGTTTTGATGGCATGTCCGATCACACAGACTCCTGAACCGAGTCGTTGCTGTTCGCTACTGAATGTAAGTCCTTCTCCCAGTTCAAAGTTGTACAGCTCAAAGTATGAGCTCTCAACGCCGACCAGCTTGGCAGAACGTCGCGTGCCTTCACGAATCACATAAGTATCGAGAATGATTTCAGGACTGATGCTTTGAATCCCTGGTAGCACATCTTCTATGCTTCGGACGTCACGAATGGTTAAGCCAGGAGAGAACTTTTTCTTGTCTTTCTGTCCTACTGCCTCTTCGATCTTTTCCTCTCGTTGTTCTACTATAGGCTTGATCACAATGTTATTCACTCCGACGAGTTTGATCTGATCAAGGATCTCGCGTTGCGCACCATTACCAATAGCCAGCATGGCGATCACTGCAGCAACGCCAAAGATGATACCCAATGCTGTGAGTAGTGATCGTACTTTGTTTGCTGTGACCGCATCAACCGCGATGGAAAAGTTGGCCAGAACACGTGGTGTAATGTAGGCCATCAGTTGTCTGATAAACGTGCTGTAGGTTCATTCGATGCGGGTTTGGGCTGAGCCTCCTCCGTCTTTTTCTTGCGCTTACCGTCCATTTCTTTCAGCAATGAAATGTCCGCGTCTTCCATGCCTGTGGGCACAGACAGGTATACTTCATCCGCCTCGGCCAAACCGGTCATGATAATAACATCATTGTTGTTTGCATCACCGATCGATACTTCCTGCTTGGAAGCCTTGATGCCATTTCTCTTATAAACATATGTGACAGAATCCGCATGACTGTGCAGTGACTCGAGCGGAACGTACAACGCATTGTCAATTGCCTTCGCGACTATTTTGTTGCTTGTTGTCATCGAGGGTCTCAAGGTCGCATCCGTCCCATCGATCTCCACTGCAACTTCGAACACCTTAGAGTCCGAATTCGGGCGTTGTTCTCCAACATTGGCCACTCTCGCAACTACCCCAGTGAGCTTCTTATCGGGATACGCATCAAGGCCGACTTCGACCTTTTGGCCTGGCTGCACCTTACGCACATCGACCTCATTAACATAAGTCTTCGACATCATCTTCGTCAGGTCTGGCAACGTGGCAACAGTTGGATCCCACATTTGAATCTGAGACCCTGCCTTGATAGGTTTTCCATCCCAGCCCTTGGTATAAATAACCATGCCCGGCTCAGGGGCACTAATGGTGAACATCGCCATTACGGCCGTCATGTTATTGTACTCGTCCTGCACCTTGCGAAACACGGCCGACTGCTCGCGCATCTTTTCTGCGTTCTGCCGTTGCTTGATTTTATAATTCTCACGCGCCTGTTCAAACTCGCGATTGGCCTTCTCAACATCGATTTGTGCCTGTTTGATCGTTGCGGGTGGCTCAAACTTGGATTGCTCGAGCACAATTCGCTTCTCTTCAACTGCGTACCTAAGGTTGATCAGCTGATCGCGGGCCTCACGAAGCACCAGCGTGGTATCCAGCTGGGTCTGAATAAACTTCGCGTTTTCCTTTTCAAGCTCAATCTGCTTGGCGCTGTATTTGGTTTGAAAGGTCGAAGGATCCAGTGACGCCACCCAGTCGCCCTTTTTCACGACAGTTCCTTCATCGACGATGTTCTGAATGACCACCTGCCAGATCTCGAACTCGCGCAAACGCGTCGGCCCGAGTATCTTAACCGAGTTCTTTGCTTCCAGTTCGCCTGTGGTTTCGATTTCAACCTTAAAGGTGCCTCTTTTAACGGGCATCAGGATTTCGTTGGTGTTGGAGCTCGCTTTCTGCCTCACGAGAAAGAACACCAATACTAATGCGACGACCGCACCAGCTCCAATGAGGGACTTCTTTTTCATAACCTTCAACATTTATGTGGGGTAGGACGTGCCAGGGTCCGTCCTGTAAATTGTCAATGCATGCTACCTTTTGACTACTGTGGTCCCCTCAGTACCCCTTCACAAACCAGCCGCGATGTAGTCACAGCTTTAGGTCCAGATTCAAACAACACCAGCTCACTCGCGCCGGGAGTAATACCGTAATTTACGTAGCAGGTTACATCCTCAGCTCCGCTAACGCAAATTCTTTACCAAACGTATGAGGATGTTGACATACTGCTAATAGTTTTAAAGCTAAGCCTTTATTTCCCGGCAGATGTAAAGAAGATGTAAAATGAAAAGTTTTTAAACGCGCGGTCTATGATCAGGACGACTGGTTGACCCCCGCCATGAACATCCAGGTAAGCGAAAGACATGAACGATGGGTGAAGGTTGCGTGATCCGATTCGGCACGCGTCCTATATCAGAATGGACAGTCACCATCCGTTAACAAGATAGAATGGATAGTATGTTCCGGCATAAGGCGTGGGTAGATTCAATCGCAGTAAATCTCTCGCTCAAGAACCACCGGCGTCGAACAATAAGATGGCACAACGGCCGTTATGCACTAACTTACAATCTCAACCGTTGTTCTTATGACAAAGCATATACTTGCCCTGACAACCCTTGTTACGTTCGCATTTTCATGTTCCGAAGAGGGAGTAACAGAATATCACCTGGTTCCCTTTGAAGGCGAATATTACCCGGTTTCTTATACAGTAGGATCTGATAAGAGTGAGAATCCGGTCGAAGAGTGCAAGGACAATATCGCGGATTTTTCAGAAGACCTTAATGAGTTTATGTCGGGCAATCTTTTGGTCGGACGACCTAACTGTGCCAATTGCAACGTACTCTTTGAAGGTCAGTACTCCTGGATCTCGCGATGCGATCAGACCTACCAGTACACGGGCACATGGAGCACGCCTGACCGCGGTGCTGCAATGTCTTTTGCTCCCGAACTACTACCCGACTCAACACTTCAATTCAAAGCTATTAACACCTCTTCAGGTATTTGGAAACTACGCTATGACATTGGAGACGAATTCGTGACCATAAATTATTTGATGAAGAGATAATAGAAGGACAATCAGTACTTCCTTTTTCTATCTTAGTGCATCATGATCCGATCTCTCTCACCAGCGCTTGCGTTGCTGGTAACTACCCTCCTTTTTTCATGTAAAAATCCCGACAAAGTTGCCGAGCATGCATCGGATTCTGTCGGGAACTCCGCAGTTCAAAATACCCAGAGCAGTCTGGTTCAGGCCGGTGCATTACTCTATGGCGGAAGCTGTGAGTCCTGTCACGGTAAAGACCTCCGCGGGACGGAAGGCGGCACGACCCTGATCGGTGAGGGGTTTGCAGAGAAATGGAAGAACAAGTCATTGGGTGAACTGTTTGATCTTACGAAGTCCACTATGCCCAAGACAAGTCCAAACAGCCTGGACGAAAAATCATACGCTTCTGTACTTGCATTCATACTTGATGCCAACGGCTATTCTGCCGATCTCACTTCCAACCTGGAAGACATTGATAAAACCAGATCGGTTGTTATTGGGTCGCCATCGCATGAATCAAAGAACAGATCGCAGCTGGCAGTTGGAGGCACTGGCATACAATCTATCGAAGGTGACTGGCGACAGCATCGAAGTGATTATGCCAGTACAAACTATTCACCGCTGGATCAGATCAACAAGACAAATGTGAAAGATCTTAAAGTTGTTTGGCGATGGAAAACGGACAACTTTGGCTCGCGTCCGGAGTTCTATTTCAAATCTACGCCGATCATGGCGAACGGTGTACTGTATACAACTGCCGGACGAAGCAGGTCGGTCGCCGCCATTGATTGTGTAACTGGTGAAACATTGTGGACTTTCAGATTCGACGAGTCAGAACGGTTGCCCTATGTGCCACGTCAGAATTCTGGCCGGGGTGTGGCATACTGGACCGCGTCCAACAAGGAAAACGATCGCATCGTTTACATCACACCGGGATTTCAATTGATTTCACTCCATGCCAAAACAGGACAACCCGTTTCCGAGTTCGGTAGCCAGGGCGTTGTTGACATGAAGAAAACACTCGGATTAAAAACAGATGCAACGATTGGATCAACTTCTCCTCCCATCGTTATCAATGGTGTAGTTGTAGTTGGCTCGTGCTTTCCCACTGGACTTGCCCCCAAGTCGAAGAACCAGGTGCGGGGTGACATTCTTGGTTTCGATGTCGTGACCGGGAAACACCTTTGGACTTTCCATACCATTCCACAACAGGGCGAAGAAGGAAACGAGACGTGGCTGAAAGACAGCTGGAAGTACACCGGCAATACAGGGTCCTGGTCTCCCCTGACGGCCGATCCTGCACTGGGGTATGTTTATCTTCCGATCGAAGCAGCGACCGGCGATTTCTATGGGGGCCATCGTCCTGGTAGCAATCTTTTTTCTCAAAGCCTCGTATGCCTTGACGTGAAGACCGGCAGGAAGGTGTGGCATTATCAATTGGTTCATCACGATATCTGGGACTACGATTTACCGGCACCTCCGATATTAGCAGACATCAATGTTAAAGGCAAAACCATCAAAGCCGTTGTTCAGGTTACGAAGCAGGCGTTCGCCTTCGTGTTTGATCGAGTTACTGGCGAACCCGTGTGGCCAATAGAAGAGCGCCCCGCTCCGAAAAGTGATGTGAATAGCGAATGGACTGCACCGACTCAACCCTACCCTACACGCCCGGCTCCTTATGACAGGCAAGGTTATTCGGATGATATATTGGTTGACTTCACGCCACAAATCAAAAAGGAAGCGCTCAAAATTGTGGGTCGCTATAAGAAGGGGCCACTTTATACTCCTGTAAGCGTTGAGGATTCGGCTCAATCCCAGGGTACATTAATGTTGCCGGATGCAGTCGGTGGTTCCAACTGGCAGGGAGGTGTATTAGATCCGGAGACAGGCATACTTTATGTTTCGTCGAGCACCGTATTAAGGCCAATGGTGCTGGTAAAGTCGGAGGAAACATCAGATATGGATTATATAGCCATAATGGGAGACGCGAACATCGGTCCCTTCGGATTACCTCTTGTTAAACCGCCGTATGGAAGAATAACAGCTATCGACCTTAACACAGGTGATCACAGATGGATGGTGCCCAACAGTGACACGCCGCAATGGATAAAAGATCTGCCTGCATTAAAGGGCGTCAAGCTTCCGCGTACGGGTACACCAGATCGCGTAGGAATGCTCGTAACTAAAACGCTGCTGTTTGCCGGTGAAGGATCAGGGTTGTATGGTACCGATGGCGGAGGCGGAAACAAATTCAGAGCGTATGACAAGTTAACCGGTGAAATCATTTCAACGCTCGAGCTACCGGCAAATCAGGCCGGACTGCCGATGACATTTTCAGTAAATGGCAAGCAATACATTGTTATTGCCGTCGGGGCCACCGATCATCCTGGTGAACTTGTGGCACTGTCGCTGTAATTGACGAATGCTCACGTTGTGGTAGTATTTACGGCGTGCCATAAGTGTTGGTTTATATAGTTGTGACCGCCTTGCACTACATATCATCACCTTTCCTCTTTCAATGATGCATAGAGACTTTCCGAAATTAGTTTGATTGGCACACCGATTCCGTAAGTCTTTCCCTGCTTCACATGCAGCTTGCGGATAAGCGGAAATATGGGAGCGATCTGAGTTTCAATCATAGCACTGTCACGGATAGTCATTCCGCCATAGCTATTGGAGATCACTTCGTGATTTGTGTTGAGCACAGGTGAACCACTGGTGCCCGCCATCTGAACCGGCTTATCAGTTTGCAGTTCATAGATCATAATACTATCGCTAGCATAGATAACCACTGCTGGAGTCAACAATGAATAACCATCGCCGACTTTAAGTTTTGAAAAAAGAATAACTGAGTCGCCGACAGCTGCTGCTGTTGCTGAAGGTCGAAGAAAAGGGAGATCATTACTCTTTTCAGGCACCAGATAGGCGGCCAGGTCCAAACCCAGGATCCTGGCATCGCGGACAGCAATATTTCGGCCCAGGCCGGTTTGTACGCGGTCGTCGTCGATGCTCCATAGCCATGCATCGGGTAGTTTGTCTGCCAGCTCGTCCCATCTGTACAAGTCATCGCCCGTTCCTTTACCGGCAACAACATGGTGTGCTGTGAGCAGCATCGCAGGTGTATTATCGTCAAGCTTGAAAGTAAAGAACGTATTCAATAATGGCCCCGTTTGTTTGTTGAAACCCATTTTGAAATTTGTACCGGACAACCCGGTCGAGGTAACAGACTTCGGGGATGAGTTGCAGCACATCAAGGTACAGCACATACTAATCCCAAGGCACGTGATAAACACAGTTCTCATGAATGACGACAACGTAAAAGACTATTCTGCTACAAACAATACTAAAGACTAAAGACTAAGGACTCAGGACTTAGGACTACTTTTCCCCCCTGCCTCAAAGAATACTGCAAACGGCCGCCACTCCGGCCGACTATTCAACAACGCCTGAAGTATTCCCAGCAACGGAATGAATAACACCATTCCTGAAAATCCCCAGATCATTCCTCCAACCACCACAGCCGAGAACACCATCATGGCATTCATCTCCATTTTATCGCCGATAAGTTTTGGACGCAGAAAGTTCTCCTGAACAACGTTCGACAACCATAGTGCTAATCCAACAAATAGTACTGCCGAACCGGAATCTTTCGTGATCCAGACAAACATCAGGACCACGAGGAAAGCCGTGAGGTTTCCGATGTAGGGAATGAGATTAAGCAGTGCAATGAATACAGCAAAGAAGAATGCGTAGTTGATACCAAACGCCAGCAAGATCAGAAAACTCATTACTGTTGACACGCCGGTAAGTATGAGCGTTCCGAGCAGATAATTTTGAATGGAGAATTCCGCTCTCGCAAAAAACAACTCCATATCCTTCTTCCGATCGCCGACATATCTCTTCTCAACAAATGCGGGAAGCAATCCGCGATAGTTGAGGATGAAAAACAAGTACATTGGTATGAGTGTCAACGTCACCACGTTCTGGCCGATGCCTACAATTTGTTTGGCGAACCAGTTAACGACGCCACGTAATCCCTCCGTATTATTTGCATTTGCCGTATCGACAAGCTTAACGCCTGTGATACTTTCAAATTGTTGATGAAGGTGTTCTACCGCTGACCGTATCTTTTCAAACAGTACGGCTTCGTTTCTCATGATACGTATCGCTTCAAAGATGAGAAAGAAGAGGACCAGGCTGCTGACGATAACAAATACAAGAGTAGCTATGATGGCTGCTGCTGAACGTGAAAGTTTCTTTTCAAGCAGGTTGGCAAAGGGCATCATCACGTAGGAAAAGAGGAACGCCCATACAAATGGAATCAGCAACTGGCCGCCGGCGAGCATGGCCGTGACCAAAAGAGTGGAAAACAATAAAAATAGCGTCGGTGCGAACAGTTTATTCTCCGTTTGCATGAGGGGCGTTTGTTTGATCTGAAGATAGTCAAAATCAAAAAAGACCTAGAGACTCTCGCGGGAAAAATTGAAGAGGAAGCCGAGCCAGCGGGAGCGCTTGCGAGTGCGTTGTTCACCGTATTCGTAGGCGCTTCCATAGCCATAAGGATAGAGGCTCTTGATCATTCCTCTTGGTCGTACGCCATTAAAAACAATATTGAGATTCTTCAGTGTGGTTACTTTGCCATTTAATCTAAACGGCTCGAGCGCCGTCTTGGGAGTATTCCCGTGGCGCATGACAAACAATGTTACATCACAAAATGGTGAAATGACATAGCCATCAATTACTGGATTTACCGGAGGTGTATCGATAACGATGAAGTCGAACGTAGCACGAAGCTTCTGCAGCAATCCACTCAAATCAGAATCCATCAGAATCGTCGTTGCATTTTCACGGCGTTTGCCCGCCGAAAGCAGGTAAAGATTCTGAACGGCAGTAGGGCGAATCGTCTCCTGGAGCGACGCAGCGCCGAGCAAGACATCGGCGGCACCTGCTGTGGTGGCAATATTATACAACGATGAAAGCCTCGGATTTCTGAAGTCGAGATCCAGCAGCAGAACCTTCTTATCGGATGCTGTTATGCTGATGGCAAAGTTTGCGCTGACAAAGGTTTTACCTTCTCCTGCATTTGAAGACGTCACCATTACAATGCTTTTGCCGTGCGTTCCATAGAGCTGGATTGCAGCACGCATCTGCATGAACTGATCAGTAAGTTGAGGCTTTCTGAAATTGTCGACAACCACATAGTCTTTCATCTGCGAGTCGGAGATCTCGGCTGCGATTGGGATACTTGTCGCATTCTCGATCTCTGTTCGGAAGAGGATCGTGCTGCCGAGTTGTTCTTTCCATGTTACCCATCCAATCGACAACAAAAGTGCAAGTGCGATTGCGCTTCCGTATGCTATGCCAGGCACAGGGGCGACGGGATCCAGGGATGCCTGCGCGCGATCGAGTACCCGTACATCATGAACTTCCTGCTGATAATATTTGACGAGCGTATCCACAATGGATTCACCGCGATATGGATCGGTGTCGCGCAAGACGATGGATACAACATCTGGGCTGCCATCGGTGCGCTCAACTCTTATCTGATCAATAAGATCATCAGTCACCGCGCGAAAATCTTCAAAGGATACATAAAAGCTTCCCGATCTGCTCTCGTGAGAGCGTGGGTTTTTTACAAATCGTATTTCGCCATATAACGTCCGGATCCATGAATCAAGTCGGTACTTTTTTCCCTCGAACGAAACTGCCTGTTCCCTTGACTCATAAGCAAGGGGAATCTTTTTATGTGGCTGTATTCTTTCGATGCTTCGTACCTGCACCGCTATAGGTGCAGAAGCAAATGCAGGCTGGTCCTTGATGAAACCAACATCGTAAATTTGTGAGGTCAGATTAAGTTCGCGGATGATGTCTTCAATGAGCGAACGGGAAGTAAGAACTTCAAGCTTGGCGCGTTCGTCAAGTAGCCGCGACGAAGAATCCTTCTGTATACGTTGAGCCGTTGCAGAGATGCTATGTTCGTTAAACAGAAGACGTGCGCGTATCTCATAAACCGGATCCTTGATAAACAGATATGACCACGCGCCGAAAAGTCCCAGCAATATCAATGCAGCAAACAGCGGCCAGTACGGGAAGTACCGGAAAAGCACCCGATGCATAAAGCTGGATCTATGTGGGTTTTTGCTTTTCATGCCTGTTTCATTCGCTGCTAATAGTTGTTGTAGAGATTAGTGAATCATATCATTAACAAAAGTCGTACGACAAGGACGGCCATGTAACACAAATTCAGTTTTCGTCACATGGAGGTCATTATCCCTCAAATAAAGTTACTAAATCGGTGTTCGACTTTTCAGGCTCAATGCATTTATGTTCAAAAGGTGAAGATCTTTTGTTCGACCTGGCATGACTGAATCATTCGTCCTCACTGGCTGTTGAATTTTTCTACACTTTTCCTGCCAAATTCATCTATCCATGACTGGGCATTGAACGGTATACCTGTTCGAATATGGATGATGACCGGCGATTGTCGAGTGGCGCTTCTTTGAGACCGGACGATGCGGTATCATGTGGGTGTATTTACTTAAACATTGATACCATGAAAAAAGTTACACCTCTAAGCGTACTCCTTGTCCTGGTAATAGTTTCAATGGGTGCATCTACCGTTGCCCAGGTAACGACCGGCATGTATGCGCAAGTTCAGTCCAATCACAAGCGTTTCGTATTTCAAATCGTGCCCGACAAGACCTATGAGAAAGTGGTCGCCTATGTGAGCTTTTATGGAAAAGACAATAAGCGCATCGCTCAAAAGGCATACAGCATAACGGATGAAAAAGACAAGTATGTCCGCAAGGGCGTTTGTACTACCCGTGAGTTCAAGCTTTCATTTGATGGCGACGTGACACGCGTCAGGATCGATCATGTGAACGAAGGCGAAGTACTGAAAGGCGATGGAGATAACTCGGGTAAGAAGATAGCCCTTCCCACAGCGACTGCACCGCTCGCGCCTATCGACAAGTAAAAACGGAACGACAGCCAGACCATACTTTGGCTGGCCCTTGGTTTTCAGGTGGAGGGAAACTATTTTCACTCACTACCCCTAAACCATGAAATATTTCTTCGTATTGGTGCTTGCCCTCTGCAACGTGTTGGCTAGTGCACAGTCCTCCGGCGTGAAGATTTTCCACAATGGCAGCATCTTCACGGGAAGAACATCCCCGGTCACAGTAGATGCCGTGGCTATCCGCAACGACAAGATCCTGGCGGTGGGAAGCCTCTCTGAGGTTCAAAACGTGGCCGGCAACGATGCCCAAAAGATTGACCTGAAGGGCGCGTATATGTTGCCCGGTCTCATCGACAGCCACAATCACGCCATCAGCGGTGGTCGCTCATTGCTCGTCGCAAACCTGGGAGATACATTACTCTCCATCGATGAACTTGGTCGTTATGCGCAGAGGTCGATCGCCAATGGGCGTGGACTCAGGGGTGATGTCCTATACATTCTGGGTATCCACAGCGCGACGTGGAACAACGTCGGCGCACTCACCAAGCTCTTTGACGGCGTCGAATTCAAAGGGCGGGGTGTATTCATCCGGGGGTCAGATGGTCACACGGCATGGGCTAATGCATCTTTGTTAAAACGCGCAGGTGTTGATGCCGGCTTCATCCGTAAACTTCCCGCTTCCGAACAAAACTACTTCGGGATGAACAACGGAGTGCCTGATGGCCGACTCTCTGAAGACGGCATTGGTTATGTCACCAAAGTAATTCCTGAAAGTTCCATCGGGCAACTTGATGCACTTGCCGCCGGAACACGACACCTGAATATGCTTGGCATCACAGCATGGATGGATCCGGCTACCGGCTCTACCTCCGACGGCATATCTAACGAAAGTCTGTCAGCATATGAAAGTGCATCGAAGGGTAACAAACTCACGGCGCACGTAACGACAATCATTGTCGCTGACGGAAACGCAGATCCAGCTCCCCAGATCGACGTGGTAAAGCAATGGCAGACCAGAATGTCATCCACTTCCGTTAAGGTCGCCGGCTTTAAAATCTTTTCCGATGGCGTTATGGAGTTTCCGACACAAACTGCCTCGATGGTAGTAGCCTACAAGAACTCCGGGAAGCACGGATCACAAATGGTTGATCCTCAAAAGTACACCAGGTTTGTCATTGCTGCAGATCGTGCAAAGCTGCTTGTCCACATCCACGCCATTGGAGATAAGGCTGTAACGGAATCACTAGACGCCATTGAAGCAGCCCGAAAGACAAACAACAATTCGCTGGTACCTCATTCTATTACGCATCTTCAATGCGTGTTGCCTTCGGATCTGAAAAGATTCAAGGCGCTAAATGTTCTGGCGAGCATGCAAATGCTGTGGGCCACGGCCGATAACTATACCGAAGGACTTGTTAAGCCTTACATTGATCCAACGGCATATGACTACATGTATCCCGCTCATTCGATCATGGCCAATGGTGGTATCATTTGTGGTGCGAGCGATTGGCCCGTGAGTTCAGCGAATCCATTCGAAGCAATTGCAATTGCCGAAACACGAAAAGGCAGCGATGGCATCCTGAATCCCCGCGAGGTTATGACACGACTCGACATGCTCCAATCCTATACTCTGAATGCAGCACGCGCCATACTACGGGAGAAAGAGATTGGATCGCTCGAGCCTGGCAAGCAGGCTGACCTCATCGTTGTCGATCGCGACGTTGTTCATGTTTCATCTGAATCCGTGCGCGATACCAAGGTATTGTGGACGATGGTCGATGGAAAAGTCGTCTACCAGCGATAACGTGTCGTTCAATGCGCTGCTAATTTACCCGCGCGATTTGTCATTACTTCTGAGCTTGCAGTTACGAATCAAATGACACCTCTCGAATGCAGAGTCGAACGCTACTCTTTGAAAAGAACGACTGCCTCGTAGTCTTTTAAATTCGGAACGGTGAAATGCACGACGCTATCGCTCCAGGTAAAATCAATCGGTTTATCCGATTTCATCGTGCGTATCGCAGTGGGTTTGAAATCAGACTTGACCTCAAACGATATGTTCCCGACTGGGATCGGTTCAAAATAAGTATTGCTGTATCCGGTTAGGTTGATCATATGCACGATCAGACCATCAGGCTCTGACCATTTCAAATGCTCAGGCGTGTTCGTTGTGAACATCTGCATAATCGTTTCTACACGATGCGGCGCATTGGTCACGAACGATTTCGATATACCGTTGTCCAGCAGATCGAGCACATCAAGTAAGATGTTCTTGTACTGCTGATAACCGTGCATGTAATACAGACGCCCCAGGTTACCAGGAATCATCACAGCTTTGGACGACCCGTTTTGCTTCATACCAATGAGATGATACTTCGTTCGTGCATGGCCTCCAATAATTTCCGGGGGACCTGGTCTTCCCGGAGTGTAAATGGGCAGCAACGTATCCGCATCCGCGAAGGTGTAAAGCCCGAGATTAAACTTCCAGGAAATCAGTTTCTGACCCGCCAGCCTTTTGAAGATTTTCTTATTATCTGGCGAGATGTAAAAGCCTGCGCCGTCGTGATCCACTTCATTCGACTTCGCACCAAAGATTTTTAACAGCGCGCCACTGTTATCAGAAAGCGTTCTGTTTGTTGCAATGAGATGAGTGCCCTTTTGTTGCAACAATTCCAGCGTAGCAATTGCAGCGGAATCCAGACGAAGAATGTCGGGAAGAATGATCACTTTATACTTCTGAAGCGAGCTTCCCAATGCCGATACCTGAGTGTCTTCGATAAGGTCATGCTGAATATGAGATTCCTTCAACATCAATTGAATGCCCCGGTATTCCTGTGCCGATTCCCCTGACGGCCACGATCCTGGCGATACAACGGCAACGCTGGCTGTCGTGCTGTATCGGCCATAGTATCGCTCAAACTTCTTATGATGTGCGTACACTTCTTTAAGAACGTCGTAGTTCCTTTCATCTTCATAATTTCTGAAATCGCCCATCATGCTCATGTCAAGGCCGGATCCGTTCGCGATGTTCTCGTAGAGTCTGATCCGTACTTCCTCAGGTTCAATCGCGTTGTACCTGGATTGAAATGAGATCTGTTGGATACTGGCGTTGCTCACAATATGATCAGGAAACGACGTGAGTGTGTTATTTACATTGTCTGTTGCGTTATAGGGCCAGTAAGGAAGCGAATTTGTTTGCGACTCATGACGAATGATATCCACGTATTTCTCCGAGTATGTGCAGATCGCGATCTGCGGATTCTTTTCCTTCACCACGTTATGTAAGCGATGCATCAATTCTTCAGTAGAGGATTCTTTGAATTCAACATACCGGCGGAAGACCGGATCTGAATAATCTTCTTTCAGAGGAAGCTTGAGTCCGCTGAACTCTAGAAACTTCTCCTTGTCATAGTTGTTTTGATCGATGCCATGATATTTTCCAACGTAAGGATTGCGTACCTGATATCCAGGCATGTTAATGAATATGCCATCTACGGGATATTTATCGATTACTTCCCCGACGATCTGAAACATCACTTCCTGCTCATATGGTGCATTGATGGAAACCACGTACATATCATCGTTGATGATTCGTTCGCCATCAGGAGATATATAAAACCAGTCCGGATGCTTCTCGAAGATCGACCTGTGCGCGCGACTGAAATCAAAGCGAACAATTACTTTGATGCCGGCATCATGACACTTCTTCACCACATCGCCCAGCATGGCGGGCTGCATGTAGGGATTGGTGTATTGGTTTTCCAGTGCTGTTGGATAAAATGCCATTATCCCTCCGGCATTTATGATCAGCGTGTTTCCCGAAAATTTCTGCAGATCACTAACTAGGGAATCGGGATTCAAGGTCGCCTCGTAAGCGGGAAGATTTACCTGGATAACCCGCAGGTTATTGGCTTTCCACCAGGATATAGAATCGGGCCAGGTAACGGGACCTGTTTCCAAAGCAACATGGTTGCGTTCACGGCAGGAAGCAAATGCAAGGAAAGCAATAAACAAAAGTGAGATTCTCATCAGAATGAAGTCGAAGCAATAAGTTAGAATGATTTCGCTTCGGACCAAATGATGTCAATGACGGTCGGCAGCCTGACGGTTCAGAAGTTTGCGATCGAGCGTATTGAGCACGATGATCACAAGTCCAGCACAAACTCCTAGCATGATAATGTTGCGTTGCCACCCGGAGAGCGCCACACTGAAACCAGAGATAGCAATTGCGATTATACCACCTAGTATGAGAAACACAACCCCTAACACAAGCCATATGTGCTCTCTGAAGGCAGTGCGCTTCTTCGCATGTTCAATTCGCGAGATGATCGAATCTTCAATTCCCGTTGGCCTGAAGGTGTGTTTCTCGTTGAGTATCCCGAACACTCTCTGATACGCCACGAAGTCGCGATCGGTCGAAGAAGTGGTTTTGCCATCTTCGATCATCTTCTGCAATTCGTCGTCTGAGATTGTACTCATGTTGAATCCTGCCGGTTATGTCATCACCTGATTATGACCGAATAAGCATCGGTTCTTTTGGTGATTAACGTTTTCAAATGTACTTCTTTATATTCTCCTTTAACAATGCACGCGCTCTGAACAAGTAGCTCTTCACTGTGCCTTCGGGCAATTCCATTATTGCACCGATCTCCGCATACGACATCTCCTCCAAATGATACAGGTTAACAATCGTTCTGTACTGCATTGGCAGGCGCTCAATCAACTTCCTTACGTGGTCGTTCAGATCCATTTCGCTCACAGTCTTCTCTGGCGTCTCGGCCTCAATGAACACTGCCGTTGATTCGTCCGACGGAAGCTCCATCATAAGCATCTTCCTCCTGCGCAAATGATTCAATGCATGCCTGTATGCGATTGTTGCGATCCAGGTCGACAACTTCGACTGGAACGAAAATGATCCCAGGCTATTGTAAACCTTCAGGAACACATCCTGACAAAGCTCCTCGCGCTCCGATTCATTTCCGATAACCCGAGCAACCATATGGAGAACCAGGCGCTCATGCTGCCGGATCAGGAACCTGAAGGCATGCATATCACCATCCTGAATTCTGCGTACCAGGTCCCTGTCGTCAACCATGAGTAGCGTTAGACACCCTTAAGTTGGCAGATGTTTCAAAAAACTGAAAGAAAATTATCTACCTCGTCCGCTATACAAACCACACAAATCTGTCACTAGTTACCCGGGAGTCTGTCACTTGATTGTCATCTGAAATTCGGGTGGCTAAATGCTCTTTGGCTGCACGCCCGAAAAGATTTTCAAAAGATTTTGCAACACGAGGATTTATCTCCGTGTCATACGGGCCAACAACACTATACATCCATAACAGATCAATTTTATCACTATGAGATTCACCGAAGTTTTAATGCCCATATCGATTATCGGAAGTTTCGGACTCACCATATACTTCTTCACCAAAGTCTTTACGGATTACATCCTTAAGAAGAAGATGATCGAAAAGGGATTCGTAAACGAAGACACCCAGGCCATCTTTAAGAAGCATACCGCCAACGCCAATCAATTCAGTCCGCTGAAGTGGGGGTTGCTCGCCTTATCAGGTGGTATTGGCCTGATTCTGATTGATTACATGTCGGTTGATATGGAATCAACATTGCCATTGGGCATTCTTTCAGTATCCCTGTCCGTAGGATTTCTTGTTTATTACTTCATCGTAAAGCAGCATCTGCAAAAATAACTCTCTGTCATGCTATTCAATTACTTCCTGGTGGCTGTGCGCAACATACGCCGCCACAGATTCTTTTCGTCCATCAACATCCTCGGACTTTCCGTTAGTATGGCAGTTTGTATGGCTGTGATCATGCTCGTCGCTGATCAGCTGATGTACGACCGTTTCAATACGAATGGAAATCGTATCTATCGCGTCATCAGTCGTCCTGTTACATCTGCCGGCACACCGACCGGAGGCATGGACAACGCCACTACTCCACTCACGCTGCGGGACGAGCTGATGACCAATTACACGGGAATCAGCAACGCAGTAAGACTAAAGCGTGGCTTTGGAAATCACTGGATGGAAATTGAAGGCAGAGACATCAATATTCCTGTCGCAGGGTATTTCGCCGATCCGGAAGTATTACAATTCTTCCAATATGAACTTGAAGAAGGTGAAGCGGCCACGGCGCTGAAGGAACCCTTTACCGTCGTGTTAACGCGTGACGCCGCCGATCGTTTATTCAAAGAGGAGAATCCGGTTGGATTAACGCTTAAGGTTGACAAGGATCTTTACAAAGTAACAGGCGTCCTCAAGAAGAACGATCATAAATCGCACATCGTGTTTGACGGATTGGCCAGCATGGCGACAGTGAAGAGCATGCAGGCCGCAGGACGTGGTGGCAATGAACTCGACGACTGGTTCAACTACTGGGAAGGATGGACTTATGTTATGACCGGCGAAGATGAACCCTCAGAGAATGTAATTGATCACCTCGCCCGAATTTATGACAAACGAATTGCGATCAACAAAGATCCCGATCAATACAGAGCGAAGTTTATGCTTCAGCCTTTGCTTGAGATAACCCCAGGTGCATTTATCAACAATCCGATCGGACCAAGCATGCCCTGGATCATTGTTGGCTTCCTGTCAGCACTGGCCGTTATCATCATGCTCACCTCAAGCTTTAACTTTACAAACCTGTCCATCGCCCGCGCATTGAGTCGGGCAAGGGAGATTGGTGTTCGCAAGGTAAATGGTGCGAGCCGAAGAAACATTTTAATTCAATTCCTCTCAGAGTCTGTAGTAGTATCGCTCTTCGCGCTTCTCATTGGCTTGCTCGGTGTATGGTTGATCAGGCCCTTCCTGCTGCAGCTAAACTTCGCCCGCCTCTTTCGCTGGGATATGGAAGTGAATGGAGTGGTGTATCTCGCCTGTGTGGTCTTTGCTGTAACCGTCGGGCTCATCGCAGGAATTGTTCCTGCCCTGATGCTTTCAGGATTTCAACCGGTTAAGGTGTTGAAGAAACTTCATGACGTCAGATTATTCTCGCGCCTGACGCTGCGAAAGAGCATCATCGTAGCTCAGTTCGCATTATCGCTCATATTCATTTTGTCGGTAATTGTACTGCACAATCAACTGGACCTTTTTCTGGGAAAGGATCACGGTTTCAATCACGATCATAATATCATCGTTCGCCTCAATGGCGCCGCGTACGAACCGTTCAAGAGTGCGCTGTCTCAATACTCAAACATTGAAAGCATTGCCGCGGCATCTCATCTTCCCGCCACGGGTGAAAGTCGCGGAAGCGGATTCTCCAACGAAGCAACAGGTAAGGCTTGGGTAACACTGCTGTACTTCAGCACGGACGAAGGCTACGTAGACAATCTCTCGTTACCACTTGTTGCCGGACGTTACTTCGACGCAACCAATCCAACCTCGAATACAGACAAGATTGTCATCAATGAGGAAGCTCTCAAGGCATTGCATTACAAGTCGGCAGCTGAAGCGCTTGGACAGCAGATCTCGTTCCAGGAGGATTCAACAAAGAAGACGATCATCGGAGTATTAAAAAACTACAACCATCAGATCCTGCTCATGAACATCAGTCCGATGGCGCTGTTATATCAGCCAAAAAACTTTGACCTCGTTCACGTCAGATATTCAGGCGACGTGAATGCGGCTATGAAATCTATTTCAACCGCCTGGAAAGCTGTTAATCCTGATTTCAAACTGGACGCTGGCACAATGAATGAGAAAATGGAAGTATTCTACGAGACAACTCTCGGGGATTTGGTTCGGGTTGTGAGTGCCATTGCAGCGCTGGCTGTATTTATCTCGTGCATGGGATTGATGGGGATGGCTACCTATACAACCGAAACGCGAACCAAAGAGATCTCTATCCGCAAGGTGCTGGGTTCAACTGATGGTCAAATTATCCGGTTGTTGTCCGGCAGCTTCCTGAAACTGATCATGCTTTCATTACTGATTGGAACTCCGCTCGCCTGGCTGCTTAACAATCAATGGCTTCAGATGCTCGCGTACAGGACCTCCGTCGACGCAGGAGTAATCGTGTTATCCGGCAGCATCCTTTTGGTGTTCGGCCTGATCACGATCGGATCACAAACTATCAGGGCAGTGTTTATGAACCCTGTTGATAACTTGAGAAACGAATAGCACCTACCTCTCCTGCAACAGCTGCCCGCTCAGTCTCAACAACTCAGTCTCGGCAACCTTTGCCAGATAGCGTGCATTGATGAGTCGGTTATAAGCATCGGCGAGACTTTGCTGCGCCGTGCGAACTTCAATAAAGGTGTTGGCACTGCGCTTAAAGCTTTCAAGGGCGATGTAGATGTTCTCCTTTGCAAGGCCGATGTTCTCCTCTTCAATGAGCAACACCTTCTTTGCATTGTCGTAAGCCACATAGGCGTTCTTCACACCAACGTCAATATTGATCTTCGTTTGATCATACAAAAGTTTCGAACGATCGACATTGATGCGCGCCTGCTGTATGTTTCTCCTGTTGATGAATCCGTTCATGATGGGCAACGAGAAGTTCAGCCCGTAGTTGAATCCACTGTTACGGCTGAACAACGGTGTAAAGGTGTTAATAACCACTTCGTTCTCTGTTCTCGAAAAGTTGTAAGAGCCAATGACGTTGATAAACGGATAACGCTCGCCCTTTCTCTCTCGCAAAGCGAGGCCTGCGATGTCAATACTTTTCTTAAAAGACTGAAGCGTGTAATTGTTGGTTTCAGTGGCCGTGGCTATTTGGTCCTGCGTGATCGTGAGATCAATGATAATGGTATCTGCCACTTCGAACACCGCAGGCAGTCTGTAATTGACGAGCCCATTAAGTTGATCCTTTAACTGAGCGATCAACGTTTCTTGCTGGAGCGCCGCTGTGCGTTGCGCGTTCAAGTCAACTTTGGCCTGAAGCAATTCAGGCTTTGCACCCGTTCCAACTGCAAGCCGACGATCGGCAAGCCGTACGCGCTCTTCACTCAATACAACCTGTTCACGAACAGCAGCAAGCTGTTGCTTCTGACGAACAACATTGTGATAGTTCAGCACGACGTCAGAGATGGTATTCACCATCTGATCCTTAACATTGATAAGTCCCTGCTCCGCCAGCTGCTGTAAACGCTCGCGGGTTGCAAACATGCGGGTTCCATCGAAGACCAACCACGTAGCCTGTAGGTTACCGGTCAGGTTATTGTTCTTGATACCGTTCCGTTCAACTTCATTGTAACTGGAGGTTTGCGTGTTGTAAACCATTTGCTTCTGGTTGTTCACGTTCCAGGTACGCGATCCGTTAGCGTTGATCACGGGAAAGAACGCACCGACGGAATACTTATCGTCGGTCCTGGCACTGTACTCAGAATTCTTAGACAGTTTGACATCCAGGTTTTGTTCCAGCGCCAGGCTGATCACCTCCTCCAGGGAAATTATTTCCTGAGCGGCAACCGGTATCGAAAACAAACACAATAAGAAAATACTAACGAATAGACTACGCTTCATAGACCAGTTCAGGTTGTTTGGGAACGAGCTGCTGTTCTAATGCAGGCTTGCGTTTGCGCGACAGATACGTATACATCGCAGGAATAACAAAGAGCGTAAGGATCAGTGAGAACATCACTCCGCCCACGATCACAATACCCAACGGCTGGCGACTGGTAGATGCCGCACCTATGGAAAGCGCAAGCGGCAGTGAACCCAATGCCATCGTAAGGCTCGTCATAAGAATAGGACGAAGACGCAGACGTGATGCTTCAATGGCCGCCTCGAACTTCGTTAATCCTTCGTCGCGTTTCTGGTTGGCAAATTCCACGATGAGGATACCATTCTTCGTTACGAGACCGATCAGCATGATCATACCGATCTGCGAGAAGATGTTAAACGTTTGCCCGAAAAGGCTCAAAGCTATAAATGCACCTGCGATAGCAAGCGGCACCGTGAACATGATCGTAAATGGATCAATAAAGCTTTCGAACTGAGCAGCAAGGATCAGATAGATTAACACCAATGCCAGTATGAAAGCGAACGAAGTGTTGCTTGCACTTTCTGAATAGTCGCGTGATGTTCCTGACAGAGATGTTGTGAACGTATCATCCAGCAGCTTAGCCTTTATCTCATCCATTGCCTTGATGCCATCGCCAATGGTCTTGCCGGGGGCAAGCCCTGCACTAACGGTCGCAGACTTGAATCGGTTAAAGTGATACAGTGATGGAGGCGTAGTGGTTTCTTCTACGCTAACCAGGTTGTCGATTGAAACCAGCTGCCCTGACGCAGTACGCACGTAGAGGTTCTTGAGGTCATCAGGATCGTCGCGATTAATGCGCTTCACCTGGCCCATAACCTGATATTGCTTCCCTTCACGCGTGAAGTAACCGAAGCGCAGGTTGCTATAGGCAAGCTGCAACGTCTGGGCTATATCCTGAACGCTCACTCCCAGTTGCGCCGCCTTCAGTCGGTTGATCTGAACGTTAAGCTCAGGTTTGTTGAACTTCAAATCAACGTCAACTCCCTGGAATGTCGGGTTAGCGTTTGCTGCTTCCTGGAATTTTGGAAGAATTTCTTTCAGCTTTTCAAAGTTGTTATTCTGAATTACGAACTGAATCGGAAGTCCACCACCGCGGCGACCTACCTGAATTGTCTGAGGTTGAATAGCAAACGCACGACCCTGGGGATAGTTTGAAAGATTCTTTCCTACATAGTCAACAATCTGCTGCTGACTTCGATGTCGCTCGTTTGGCTCCGAGAGCGTGACGCGAATGAACGCGCTGTTTACAGATCCTGAGCCCGAAAAACCTGGCGCCGTTACCGACAGTGCTGATCTGTATTCCGGAACAGAGTCCTGAACAAACTTAACCAGGCTCTGAACATAGTTGTCCATGTAATCATAAGACGTACCTTCCGCCGCACTCAACTGCATGAAGAACTGATTGCGATCTTCCATCGGCGCCAGTTCTGATTGAATGCTGGTGAAGATTATATAAGCACTGCCCAAACAAAGAACGATAACAATCATCGATACCCAGCGCACCTTCATAAAGCCAGTCAACCAACGCTGGTAGCCTTCCTCCATGCCTCTGAAAAACGGCTCAGTCTTGCGATAGAACCAGGAGTGCTCATGGTGGCTGCGGGTCATCTTCACACTCAACACCGGCGTAAGCGTCAGTGATACGAAGCATGAGATCAACACGGCACCCGCTACTACAATTCCGAATTCACGGAAGAGCCGGCCTGTAAATCCTTGCAGAAAGAGGATCGGAAGGAATACAACGGCCAGGGTAATGGACGTCGATATAACGGCAAAGAAAATCTCCTTCGATCCCTCGAGCGCAGCACTGTGTTTGTTCATCCCCTGCTCGAGCTTCTTATAAATGTTTTCTGTTACAACGATACCGTCGTCAACCACAAGACCCGTGGCCAGTACGATACCCAGCATCGTAAGTACGTTGATGGAGAATCCGCACAGGTACATGACAAAGAACGTCGCCGTTAATGACACTGGAATATCGATCAGCGGACGGAAAGCGATAATGGCATCGCGGAAGAAAAGATAGATCACCGCCACAACCAGCAGAATCGATATGATCAATGTCTCTTCTACTTCCTCAATGGAGCGACGAATGAAGACAGTTTGATCCTGCATCACCTCCATCGTAATATCTTCCGGCATATCTTTTTTAATCTGGTCGATGCGCCTGTAGTATTCGTTAGCAATTTCCACATAGTTCGAACCGGGCAGCGGAACGAGCCCAAGGCCAACCATCGGTATGTTACTTTCGCGAAGAACAGACTCTTCATTCTCGGGACCAAGCACTGCTTCACCTACGTCTCTCACGCGGATGTCGCCGCCGGGAAGCGAACGCACAATCACATTGTTAAAGTCAGCCTCGGTATATAGTCTTCCAAATGTGCGCACCGTGAGCTCCGTTGCATCGCCAGCAATTTTACCGGAAGGCAACTCAACGTTTTCTTTATTCAATGCTGTCTGCACGTCAAGCGCGGTCAAGCCATACGCACTCAGTTTGGATGGATCCAACCAGATACGCATAGCGAAACGTTTCTCACCCCAAACCTGAATACTGCTTACACCTGGAATTGTCTGAAGTCTTTCAACCAGTACGTTGGTCGCATACTCTGTTAGCTGCAGCGAATTACGTGTCTTGCTTTGCACCGTCATCGCGATGATCGCATCCGAGTTCGCATCGGCCTTGGATACAACCGGTGGTGCCGTGAGATCCTGAGGTAGTTGCCGTGTTGCCTGCGATACCTTGTCGCGTACGTCGTTGGTGGCAGTCTCTAAATCAATGCCGAGTTCAAATTCAATGTTGATGTTGCTGGTACCCACGCTCGACGATGAGGTGATGTTCTTGATACCTGCGATACCGTTGATTGATTTCTCCAACGGTTCAGTGATCTGTGACTCTATGATATCGGCATTCGCTCCCGAATAGTTGGTGCGAACACTTACGTTTGGAGGATCGATCGCCGGATAATCGCGAACACCCAAAAACGTGAAGCCAACCGCTCCGAACAAAATAAGAAGTATGTTCATCACGATGGCAAGCACCGGTCGCTTAAGACTTATCTCTGAAATATTCATAGTTCAGAATTTTAGTTTTTACCTATCGCTCTGCCGTAAGGCGCGCGACTTTGATTTTGGCGTTCGGCCTTATCGCCATGAGGCCCGTGGTCACTACAGTATCACCTACTTTGAGTCCTTTCGTTACCTGCACGAATGCCGAGTCGCGAATGCCAGTTTCCACAATGGTATATGCGGCACTGTCACCTTTAAACAGGATCACCTGCTTGTTTCGCGCTGCAGGTATAATGGCTTGTGAGGGAACGAGCAATGCATTCTCATCATTGCCCAGGCGAAGATTTACTTTTGCAAACACACCCGGAACGAGTTCGCGGTGAGTAGCATTCACTATTGCACGCACACGAAGTGTACGTGTATTCTGATCAACTCCGTTTTCAGTTGCGATAACTTTAGCGATGTGATCGCGCTCGCCTCCGTCAACACGGAATGAGATCTGATATCCCTTCACAATCTCTTTAGCGTACTTTTCTGGCACAGAGAATTCGAGTTTAAGATTATCAACCTGGCGAAGCGTAGTAACGATATCAGTCGGTGAGATGTAGGAGCCAAGGCTCACGTTGCGCAAGCCCAGTGTTCCTGAGTAAGGTGCGCGCACTTCTGTTTTGGAGATAGCGATCTTGGTCGCTTCGATATCTGCCTTGAGGTTTTCGACATCGAGTTCACTGAGGTCATAATCCTGCTGACTGATACCATTGATCTTTAAGAGTTCAGCGCTGCGTTCCTGGGTCTTTTCGCGAATCTCCAGCTGCACCTGAAACTTCTTCAATTGTGCCTGCAGGTCCTGATCGAAAAGTTTGAGTAACAAAGTCCCTTTAGAAACATTTGTACCCTCCTGAATATTCAACTGGACGACACGTCCTCCAACCTCGGCTCTGATCTGTGTTTCCTCGAACGGAAGAAGTGAACCTGGAACTTCTATGTTTTCGCTGATCGATGTTTTCCGCACGACATAACCATCCACGACCAATGGTCCTTGCTGACGACGTGCAGCGGGTGCCTGCTCCTTTTTCTTAGAGCATGATATCGCACCAAGCATTACGATCACGGCGACAAAAATTCTGGTAGATGGCAGCATAGTGGAAAATCTGATAACTTAAATAACAATAAGAGATTCTAACTGGTTTCTGGATTAGCGCGGCAGAGAGAGAAACGCGGCGTGCAATCCAAGCACCTGTGGAATCAGAAGGGTGGTTTCGTCATTAACGACTACGAAGTCTGCGCGTTTCATTTTTTCCTCTTGCGGCATTTGTTGCCCTATGATTGCCCTCACCTGTTCCCTCGTTCGATGCGGATCGCGCACCAATACCCTGTCGATCCTCAGTTCATCGGGTGCCGTTACGACGACAATCCGGTCCAGTTGCTTATAAGAGCCAGCCTCAAACAGTAAGGCAGCCTCTTTAACGACATAGGGATGGTTTGAATGTTCACGCTGCCATTTGGCGTAATCGTGAGCCACTCGTGGATGTACCAGGCTATTCAACGTCTCCAGCTTATCAGCATCGTTAAACACCGTCATGCTCAGGTACTTCCGATTAAGGCTACCATCGGTATTATAGGACAATTCTCCGAATTCTTTCTTGATGTTACTTATCAGTATTCCATCGGTGGTCATTAAATTTTTCGCGTGGCTATCCGCGTCATATATGGGTACTCCGAGGCATGCGAGTATTTTACACACCATGCTTTTGCCAGAGCCAATGCCCCCTGTTACACCAATTTGAAGGGTTTTGCTCACTAGAATTTGATTGTTACCGAATCGAGCGAAAGTATTCGCGAATAGGCCGGCAGACCAACAAGGCGGGGCATGATCTTCTTCACACTTCCGCGTTTTAAACCGGTAAGATCCAGCACAGCGCGAACCGAATCCATCTTCAGACTATCAAGCGATCGCTCGGGTACGGCGATCTTGCATGGCAGCTTCTGACGTTCGATAAATGGCCATGAATTCTTCGGAGCATGAATCACCGACAGCGTTGCAGAGTCAGTGATCTCGACAAGCTTGTCGACACTAAAACTGATATTGATAGTTTCCGGGTTGCGGTAGATGAGCTCATCATTCAGGAATGACAAGCGAACAGGTTCCTGAAAATCATCGTCAATATTCCGCTGAGGGATCTTGATCGATAAAGGATTAGGAAGAGAGCGTAGCAAGGTCAACGGACCTTTCAACCGAACGGTATCCGGCGAAAGTGTCACAGGACTTGTCAATGCGTATCCTTGTCTGAAGAGCAGGTCCTCTATGTCAGGCTGGAGGCGAAGCAACCTGCTTCCCTTTCGTTCAACACTGAGATGAAGGGTATCCGTTAGAATGAAATTGATATCGAACCCTCCGAGCTGGGTGGAGAAGATTGCAGGCAATGTGGCACCAACGATCTTTCTGACTTCGCTGGGTCTTTCGAGTGAGATAACGAGTGGAGCGACGCGTACGCCGGTGCTGCGGCGAAGAAGATTCCAGCCAATACCCGTTACGTTGATTCTTACGGAACTGGGCAGCGGACGTATGGCGATGAATCGCTCGCGATCAAAATCAAACTGAACCGGAAAACTCAGCGTGGTGGTGTAGCGCTTATTTAACGCATTGAAGCACCAGAACACTGAAGCTGTGATAAAGCACAGCACAACGGCCTTCCAATTCCGTTGGTGAAAGCGGAGAATGTTAAATATGGAGTTGAAAAAACCCATGGTGCAATATCAACAATTACCATGGGCAAGTACAGTGCCTAACTGGCTATTTCTTGTTCGCCGCCTTCGTGGCTTCAGCAGAGATTGCGCTTTTGTTAAATTTGATACGCCCTCCCTTTTCGACTTCAAGAATGAAGGTATCGCCTTCCATTTCTCCGATGTAACCATGAGCACCACCAATGGTCACAACATAGTCACCTTTCTTCAAGTCCTCGATGAATTTCTTAGCCTCTTTCTGCTTCTTCTGCTGAGGGCGGATCATGAAGAAATAGAAGATCACGGCAAATGCCAGAATGAAGAACGGCATGTAAGAGTTGCCTGGCTGAGCCTGAGCTAATATTGAATACATATTTTAC
This sequence comes from Chryseolinea sp., assembly GCA_049840655.1. Taxonomy (GTDB): domain Bacteria; phylum Bacteroidota; class Bacteroidia; order Cytophagales; family Cyclobacteriaceae; genus Chryseolinea. The sequence continues at coordinate 7,446 of JASGJX010000014.1, read as the reverse complement.
GATTTAAGGCGTCAAAGGTATCTGAATTAAAACAAACATCCCAACCCGTTTTTCGACAGATTGGGATGCGCGAATTTATTAAATCTATTATCTGGTCCTATTTGGCAGGGTTAGCCACCGCTTTCGGTGTCACCATCGCCTTGAAACGCAGAACCGTCTGCTTGGGCCAGGTGTTAGCTGTAACCGTTACGGTCTTGTTCTGGATATTCGGCTTTCCACTGCTGTCGAATTTCGCTTTCACAAATCCAGTTCCACCAGCAGGGATTGGCTCTTTTGTCCAATCAGGAACGGTGCAACCACATGAACCCTGAGCATTTTGAATGATCAGCGGAGCAGTTCCGGTATTTTTGAATGCGTATTGATATTCTACTACATCACCCTCGTTGATCGTTCCAAAATCGTGTTCTGTAGTTTGAAACTCGAAAGTTGGAAGAGGTCCTTCAGGCTTGGTTTCAGGTGCAGCAACTGCCGGTGTTATCGCAGGCTGAGCTGCCTTCTTGCCTTCAAGATCATTCAATCGGGCTTCCAGTGCCGCGATCTTCTTTTCTGCGTCCTTGTCTCTGCAGGCCGTTGCCGCTGAGGCAACAATCGCAAGCAAGAGCACTGATTTCAAAAAATTGCGCTTCATGTTCATTAATACTTTTCAGGTTTTGACGATCTCTTAACTCTTTTTCCCGCGAATCTGTTCCAATAACTCGTCCACATCTTCAAGCAGACGCTCAGCCTTGTTCTTAGCTTCGTCAACGACCTTCTGACCCTGGCTCTTCGCCTCAGATGTCAGCGGTGTTTCCTTGCCACTTACAAAGTCGTTGATCAGTTCCTGAAGCATGTTCCGGTACTTGTCGAGCTGATATGACAGCTTCTCACGCGTAGCCGTGCCTTTGTCAGGAGCATATAGTACTCCAAGGATTGCTCCAGTGGCTGCTCCAAACAGAAAGATCAGCAATGTGTTTCCGCTCTTCTTGCTCATAGATCATCAAAATTAGTTAGCGATATGACGCAAATTCAAGATTTTAACAATTTTTAACAAGTATGTTCCCGCCGTATCGTCATTTATTGTCGATCAACCCCCTGCCGCTCTTCTTGATTTCACCTGAATCCTTCAATTCTTTTGCAATTACATCCAGTATACCGTTGATAAACTGACGACTCTTCGGCGTACTGTAGTTCTTTGCCAGCTCAATGTACTCGTTGATGGTAACTTTGACAGGAATGTTCGGAAACGTTAGCAATTCACCAATTGCCATCTCCAGAATCATGCGATCGGTAAGAGGTAAACGATCGACTTCCCAGTTGCGTGTATTGCTGGCAACCAATTCCTTGAACTTGGGATCGAGGTCCGCTGCCTTGTCGTAAAGACGCTCGATGAAATCTTTGTCATCATCCCAGTTCAGTGAAAGTGTATGGAGCACGAGAGGCACTGACGTTGTCGGATCAAACGTTTTAACAGTCTTCTCGACCAGGCCTTTAACAATGTCCTTGTCTTCTGCCCATCTCAATACCTCCTCTTCAAAGTACTCGTTGATGATTGTTTTCCCCAACACCACCTTTCTGAAGAGGTGCCCGATAAACTTGCGCTGGTCGTCGATGGTGGGTTCCTTCTTATCGAGGTAGTTCAGGTACTCGTTATCCTGTCGGATCACATCGCGAAACCAGCCCTTAATGCGGTCATTCTTGTCTTCCCAGGTCTTTCCCAACTTGAGGGCTTCTTTGCGCAATGCGGGACTATCGCTGAGCGCCTTGATCCACGCATTGTTAACAAAGTTCTTATGACTGACTTTCTTATCGGCTGCCGCAACGTGTGAGAAAGCAGGTACTATCGAAAGCACACTGATATAATGGGCATAAATCTTCTCAACCTCGCTAACAAGATTCTTGCGGAAGAAGTCGGTGTCCTTCTTTGATTGAGCGATATAAAATTTGAAACATTGGTTGACGACCTTGTTGATGCTCTTGTCGGCATGTGTAACACTTGTTTCACCCTTTGCAAATGAAGTCTCGAACAATTGTGAGGCCTCCTTCTTCTGAGCAGCCAGCAACGTCTTGTCCTGGGCTTCCATCGAATTAAGGTCGGGCAGAAATGCCTCATTGATCTGTTCGAAACACAGTTCGTAATTTGCATCCTTGCACTGCTGCAGGGCGAAGAGGCTTTGCATTACTTTTATTCGGAGGCTCCTTCTATTAAGCATGGTAAAGAACAGGCGGTTTTTTTCGCAGGGCACAAAAATAGATAATTTATAGTAGGTTTGATTTTTGAAAATCAGCAATACGCACAAATTGCGACGGAATTTGTTGAGCGGTTGAATGGTTGAACAGAAACCCTTGTCGCTTTGTTTGCGTTTTAATTTGCTGATCTGCCGGGATGAAATGTCCACCAACTGAGAGCAGTCCCAACGTGATACCTAACCATGGACATTCCATCGGTGCTATCATTCTGCTAGCTGAGTTGCAGCATTTATGTGCTGGAGTATCAGTTGGATAAGAGGTTTAGACAGATGAAAGAACTAAAGTACCTGAATAAGTATCTGCTGAAGTACAAGTGGCACCTTATCCTGGGTACAATATTCATCATCATATCGAACTATTTTCAGATCGTTCCGGCTCAGCTGGTTCGCTATGCCATCGACCTGGTGGCGGACAATATCCGTGTGTATCAAACGTTGGATGGGGTCGAGGCTCAAAAGGAGTTCTTCAAGGTGTTTGCCTTTGGCATCGTGATGTATGCCGCACTAATCCTAATAATGGCATTTCTCCGCGGTTTGTTCCTCTACTTTGTACGACAAACGCTTATTGTCATGTCACGTTTGGTTGAATTCGATCTGAAGAACGAGATCTTTGAACACTACCAGACGCTCCCACTCAGTTTCTACAGACGCAACAATACGGGAGATCTGATGAACCGGATCGCTGAAGACGTGGGTCGCGTGAGAATGTATCTGGGTCCCGCGATCATGTACGGCATCACGCTGGCGACTTTATTCCTCACACTCATTCCTATCATGTTCAGCATCCATGAGCGCCTCACCTGGTATGCACTGAGTCCGTTGCCATTGTTATCTCTGAGTATCTTTCTTGTTAACAATACTGTTGAACGACGTTCCGAATTAATTCAAAAGAGTCAATCCAGGCTATCCACGTTTGTTCAGGAAGCGTTTAGTGGCATCCGTGTACTCAAGTCTTTCAATCGCGAAGAGGAATCTATTTCCAAATTTAATGTCGAAGCCGATATCTATCGTCGTCAGTCATTAAAACTCACGAAGGTTCAGGCACTGTTCTATCCGCTCATCATGGGATTGATTGGATTGAGTACCATCCTTACTGTTTATGCAGGAAGTACAGAAGTCATCAATGGCAATCTCACACTCGGGAACATCGCGGAGTTTGTTATCTATGTTAACTTATTAACGTGGCCTGTTGCTCAGTTAGGGTGGACAACAAGTCTTGTGCAGCGCGCTGAAGCTTCTCAGAAACGTATCAATGAGTTTCTCAAGACGAAGACCAATATTATCTCTGATCAGAACATCGAGCGTGAGATCGCGGGCAAGGTCGAATTTAAGAACGTTACGTTTACTTATCCCGACACCGGCATCAAGGCGCTTAAGAACGTTTCGTTTGTAATCAATCCGGGTGAATCACTCGCGATCATTGGTGCTACGGGCTCTGGCAAAAGCACGATCTCCGCTCTCGTGTCACGCCTGTACGATGCGCGCGATGGTGAGATTCTTGTTGATGATATTCCAATCGCTGACTACAATCTTCACAGCCTGCGCAGTCAGATCGGATATGTACCGCAGGACGTATTCCTCTTCAGCGACACGATTTTCAATAACATTGCATTCGGACTTAAGGATGCCAACGAACAATCCGTAATGCAGGCTGCACGTGATGCAGATGTATATGAGAACATCATGGGCTTCCAGATGGGCTTCTCCACGAGAGTGGGTGAACGGGGCATTACGCTTTCCGGAGGACAGAAACAACGGGTCTCTATCGCCCGGGCTATTGTACGCGAACCGAAGATCCTCATGCTTGACGATGCGTTATCAGCTGTCGATACCAGGACCGAGAACAATATTCTTAATGCCCTGAAGCGTATCATGATGGGCAGAACGACGATCATTATATCGCATCGCGTCTCATCAGCTAAGCTTGCAAACAAGATCATTGTACTGCTCGATGGAAATGTTGTTGAGGCAGGCACCCATGATTCGCTCATCGAGCAGAACGGATTCTACCGGGACCTTTATGAAAAGCAATCGCAGGTCGACGATTCGGAGAATTCTAACGGTGGCCCTGAAGTTCCGGATGATGAAGCGCTATCCGGTGAGCGTGCTTCCGAAGTATTGCCTACCTCAGAATCGTAAGCGACCACCCACTCCTGCAAAGCCTCTGAATACAAAGGGGCGGTTTACCAATTCGACGAGGATACTGACCTCTCCAAAAAGTGTGATCGGAACATCTTCAAAGGTGTATTCCATTCCGCCCATAAACTCCGGACCGAAATCCACATCAGTGACTGTATCGTAAAACGGAATCTGAGGCTGTTCTTTGGTATGATACCCGTACACCACGCTGGCAAACTTTATCATCGCACCGGCTCCCCAATACCAATCAAGCTTGCCTTCCATTCCATCAACAGGGATGTTGTATTGAAACAGGTATCGTCCTTGAAGATATACAGTACTGCGAACGTCATGCGAGATGTAAACATCATTTTTAAAGTCGCTGTATTTTGAGAATGACTTCTCATAGTAGTTGGAGTTCCAGGCTCCAGGTTGTGTTCCGATGATAAACTCAACGGCGTGATTACTTTGTATGTAGCTCTTGAAGGTAATGCCAATAGGATAACCCAACCGTAGTCCCAAAGATCTGTCCTGGGCATTTGCCTGGTGAGCGATACAGGCGACCATTATTGCAGCGATCAACAGTTTTCCTTTCATAGTCAGAATATTCTCGTGCAATATTAATGGTCTGATGCGACGATTACATGATGAGGCGTTCGTTTTTTGAAACGAATCGGTTCGACGTTAGTGCCACGTGATGTGTTCGTATGTCCTTTTTGTGTGGGGTGTGAACGCGACGTACGCACCAGTCGAACATAAATTACAGTGTCAGAAAGTCACGTCGGTGGTCGACATCAGTCAACCCAGCAATCAAAAAGGAACGATTAAAAGATGTACCTCAAACCCGCGCCGCCTTCAAGACGCGTCCAGCCTGGATCGGCCATGACATCGGAGAAATATTCCAGCTCCATAAATGCGGATATCGGAATCTGGAAATGTGAGTACTCAATACCTACAACGGCCTGTGGCCCCATCGTTGTACGTACACGATCAAACCTTCCGAATGCGTCAGGGTTGCCGTCGTTGCGTTCACTATAGGTATAGTCGTATTGAATCTTGGTGTTCTTAAATTCCCAGCCAGCACCAATATACACCTGCAGGCCGGGTGCTATTTTCTGGACATCGATAGAGTATAGCAGCTTCCCTTCAGCAACAATGTCGGAGGTTACTTTGTGCGTATAATATTCGATGCTTGCCTCCGCAGTGGAGAATGTGTCGGTAACAATGTACTCGTAGAATTTCTCTTTGAAGTAGCTGTTATACAAACCACTTGAAGCCTTGCCCACGTCTATCGCGATGGCGAAATGTTCATTAGCGTAGAACTTGTAAGTAAGCGCGAAGGGATCACCTAACTTGATACCAAAACCCTGATAAGGATACTTGCTTTCTTCAAAGATCGGACACACGGTCTTGGCCTTGTTGCCCTTCACTTTAGGAGGTGGCTGAAAGCGTTTTTGCGTGTACATACTCTTGCCGGAGTTGTAAATGCGTGCTTTCTGGGCCAGGGCTGAAGCGCTGAGACAGCAAAAAATGATGGCGATTAAAAAGTGGCGTGGGACCATTCAAAACAAAGATAGCCCAACGACCCTACCGCAAGGAGTTTCGGGCGCCGACCCGCCCTTTATGGCTTTAAAGCTTTATACAAACTCTTTGTACTGCATACGGTGAAGCTGGCTGTAATAGCCGTCCAGGGTAAGCAGCTCGTCATGACGCCCAATTTCCTTGATTTCACCGTGATCGAGCACGATAATCTTGTCTGCCTTTTGAATCGTCGACAGGCGATGGGCAATGACAATCGCTGTGCGTCCGCTCATCATTTTAGCGATGGCATTTTGAATCATTTCTTCCGTTTCGGAATCAACGGATGAGGTAGCCTCATCAAGGATCAGAATGCGCGGATCGTAAACCATGGCACGGATAAACGATATCAATTGACGTTGTCCAACACTCAAAGTAGCGCCGCGTTCCATCACGTTGTAATTCAACTTATCGGGCAGGCGCTCAATGAATTTTCTCGCACCCACAAGATCGGCAGCCCGCCACACCATCTCTTCTGTAAGATCTTTATTGCCTAGTGTAACGTTGTTGTAGATCGAATCCGAGAAGAGGAATACGTCCTGTAACACAACTCCGATATTTCGTCGCAGCGTACCGAGATCATACTCTTTAATATCGACACCATCGACACTGATAGTTCCTCTGTTGATCTCGTAGAACCTGTTCAACAGATTAATGATCGAACTCTTTCCTGCTCCTGTTGCCCCTACGAGCGCGATGGTTTCCCCTGTTTTAATGTCGAGGTTGATGTCCTTCAAAACGTAGTTGCTGTCGTTGTAAGCAAACCAGACATGATCGAAACGTACAGAGCCGTGGATCAGGGTTGGTTTCAAACTTCCGTTTTGTTGTACGTCTTCCTGCGAGTCAAGGAGATTCATGATCCGCGATGAGCTCACGATACCCATCTGCAACGTATTGTATCGATCGGCAATCATCCGTATGGGTCGGAAGAACATCTGGATATACATGATGAAAGCAATCAGCTTTCCAATCGTGAGATGAGTCGTTTCATAATTAATGATGCCTTTAGCACCGTACCACACCAGTAAACCGATACCAGCCGCAGCGATGATTTCTGCTACCGGATAATAAATCGAATAGTAGAGTACCGACCTGAGGTTGGCATGCTTATGCTCGCTGTTGATCTCCTTAAACTTCTGAAACTCGCGATCCTCACTTCCGAAGATCTGAACGATGTTCATGCCGGTTATATGTTCCTGCACGAATGTGTTCAGGTTAGCCACTGCGTTACGTACATCGTTAAAGGCAACTTTGATCTTCTCTTTAAAGATGTAGGTGCTGACGAGCAATAGTGGTATCGTTGACAAGCTGAGCAGCGCCAGACGCCAGTCCTGGTAGAACATGAACGCCAGAATAAATGATCTGCAGAGATCGCCCACCATAGCAGCAAGTCCTTCGCTGAATACATCGGCCAGCGTTTCCACGTCGGATATAGTACGGGTTACGAGTCGTCCAATGGGAGTCTTGTCAAAGAACTTCAAACGCAGGCTCACGATATGTTCGTAAAGCTTGGAGCGGATGTCGC
>JASGJX010000013.1:0-129774 GCA_049840655.1 Chryseolinea sp. | reverse complement strand
ATTGCTAAGGTTAATAGGGAAACACGATAAATCCGAACAGCACCGTATATCGCTGTTATAAATCAGGTCAGGAAATTCGTTGCGAATTACTTTTTCAAGCTCCAGCGATATGGCTGTGCTGTCAGAGATTCCAAGGTTACAGGTGTCAGTGCCTGGGCATGCTGTAATATCAGCTACGCTGTCAAATCCAGGCTCGGCAAGTGCCAATGCATCGAGTGCCTTATACAAAGGTTTCAACGCCTCGGGACGCACATACCTCAGGAGATAACCCTGATTGATCGTCACCCGGACATCGTCTGAAGCGAAGCGATCAATTACATCAGCAAACTGACGGGCACGATCAGAACGAAGATTGCCAAGGGGAACCCTGACGTTCACGCCATAGAATCCCTTTTGTTTTTGCTCGAACACGTTCGTCTTAAACCAACGGGAATAGCGAGTCTCATCCACGGTCACCTCTTCGAATGAAACTGCCTGAGGTATGGATGGTTCAGGAAGTATTGCTGTATCAATTTTATAAGTCGTTGACTTCAACGCCTTCTTTTCCTCTTCAACCAATTGCATCACCTTCTCAAGTCCGATGTCTTCGAGAAGAAACTTAAAGCGTGCCTTCATGCGACGATTGCGTTCGCCATATCGATCGAATACACGTATCAGCGCTTCAGTAAAAGGAATGATCTGGTCTTCTTCAAGAAACTCATAAGCAAGCTGAGCAAGCGTAGGATTTGCTCCTAAGCCACCGCCGATCACCACTTTGAAGCCACGCTTGCCAAACGCAATGCGTGGAATAAATCCGATGTCATGGATGAATGCAAAAGCTGTGTCCTCCTCACTGGATGAAAAAGATATCTTGAACTTCCGACCCATCTCCTGGCAAATAGGATTGCGCAGGAAATAGCTGAATAGTTCGTGCGCGTAAGGAGATACATCGAATGGTTCGAGGGGATCAATACCCGCCGTTGCAGATGCCGTCACATTTCGAACTGTGTTTCCGCATGCCTCACGAGTCGTCACGTTGTCTTTAGCCAGCTTGGCAAACAACTCAGGTGTGCGATCGAGGCTTACGTAGTGGATCTGGATATCTTGTCTCGTCGTGGCGTGCAGCGTGCTGCTTGCATACTCGTCAGAAAGGTCAGCAATCCGACGAAGCTGGTGAGTTGACACGCGTCCGAACGGAAGCTTGATACGAATCATCTGAACGCCCGGCTGCCGCTGGCCATATACGCCTCTAACCAGTCTCAGGCCGCGAAACTTCTCGCTGTCAAGGGTACCATCGCGAAACAGGCGAATCTTCTTCTCCAGGTCGATCAGATCGCGCGATACTATCGGATTGTTCAGGTCTTCTAATTCGGAACGAAAGCTTTCCATATATTGACTTTTTGGTGGTTCAATCAATTGTGCAGTGAAAGCACCGCACTACTCGTCAATTTTTATCAATCAGGCATCTGCTCCAATGCGATTCTTACGCTCATCACCTCCTGCACTAAAAAGCCTTTTCTGCTATCAGAAAAGGCCCGTATGATATTGTTTCCGTTGTTTTACAATGTCTCACGTGCCCTTCGCCCCTGCCATTAGACCGCAGGTGCGGTGATGATTTAGTTTAGGTTGGCAGATACTCAATTGTCTACTTGATGAATAGGCATTAAAGGTAGATGTTAAGAACCAAATATCAAACCATCCGCAACAAAAAATGTCTATTGGACGACTGGACATTCGCGCAAACCGTTGTTAATCGAACCTTTCTAACTGAGGTAACCGCAAGAATCTACGGATGTAGGTCTTCATAAAAGGCTTTTCAGCCATTACAGACTAAAACAAGGCGTCAGGAGACGCAACCGGCTGGTTGGTTATTTCGGGACCCTGGGCCTATCCTTTACCGGAATTACAAATTTCAAACCCGACCAAACATCGTCAACGGCGCACACCTTCACATCCACCAGGCCTGATTTCAAGCCAAAATCGCGAATGATGTTTTCGTCCAGGTCAGATGGCACTTTGGATGACTTCTTTGGCCACGATACCCAGATCATTCCATTTGGTTGCAAGTGATCATGAGCGGAGGTCAGACGTGCTTTGAAATCTGACTGCCTTGTCACAAAGAAATGAATGAAGTCGAGACTGGAGCGTAGCGTAGACTTGATAACAACTCCCTCCGGAAGTGGAGCGATTGCATCAAAGTATTTCTCCGGCGGGTTCATGATACATGCCGACGCACCAGCTTTGAGTCCAAGCTTTTTTAGAAGTGGTGTTTCAGAATAACCGGCCATTTGATCACCAATTTGATGCAATCGGAAGTTAACTATTAACAGGAAACAATGAGCTCGATTGCTCAGGCAAAAAAAAGAACGGGCCTTTCGGCCCGTTCAAGATCATATCAAATACTTTCAGCAGGATCAGTTGTTGCCCATCTTATCCATTTCCTTTTCGAAGGTCTCTTTGAACTTCTCATAGTCGTAGTCGATCTTCAAACGATCATCTTTTGACAGTCTTTCGTTGTAAGTGGCAACCAGATCTTCAGCAGAAAGCTCGATGGCTACATACGTCTTGTAGGTACCATTGCTGGTCTTCATCAGTTTTTCGCAGATCGTCTTTACGCCAGTGAGCTTTTGATCAACGATCTCACGGTTGAGCTGCTCAAAGCGTTCTTCAACCTGTTCTTTGTTGTTCATCTCGCGGGAGTTCGTGTAGTTGTCTGTAACCGCTTTGACAGTTGTCTGAATACTTGCTGCCAGTTCTGCGCGTGCGTTCGCGAGGCCCTTTTTCTTCGACGTCACCTGATCCTGGCTTTCGCCGATTGAATTAGCGCGGAAGTACTTGTTAGTGGTGAAAAATTCTGAACCTGAGCACGGTACCGATACTTCAGTTTCCCCCTTGGGAGCCTTCTCTTTGCTCTTGCAATTGACCATAAAAACGGCGGATGCAAGCAAAACTACCAGCGTAGAATTCGTAATACGTTTCATAGTAAATTTGAAATTTGGGTAAGCTATACGATACAATTTAGATACCAAATTTAGTGTCGACAGACAGCCGCAATCGTCGCTATTGAAGCACGGTTTCTAGCATTTCCGTCATACGTTCCTTTTCAAGTGTTTCCATGGCCTTATTATAGGCATCGATACTCGACTTGTCGTAATCCAATCCATATCCTTTGACGCGATCGAGCGTGGTCGCATAGATCTCCTTTCCGTCTTTCATAGTCGCCACTCGAATCACGCCGGTAAGGTATGTCACATAGATGCTCCCGGTAATCGAACCCTTTTCAGAGTCGGCATGGACATCGAACCACAGTTCAGCCTTGTTCTTTTCAGACGTAAATTCAAAGCCGTTGTTCGCCAGCAGGTTCTTAAGTTTATTCGTGATCTGCGCGTTGGTCTTGTCGTAGCCAAAGCTTTTTTCAGTCGAGGTCATATACACGATGGGGCGTTGTACCTGCAACGCGATTTGGGCCGTGGGAACATTAAAGGTTGAGATCAATAGCGAATACAGGGGAGACAGTCCGGAACCGGCGAGTCCGTTAATGTCGACCTTTACAGCAACCGTCTGCTCCAGTTCACGTGATCCGATCTTATTCATCAGTATTTTTGCCTTACCTGCATCATCCGATTTGTAGGTAGGGAAAACGTCGCCTGAGCCCTTCTCAAAGGATGCGTGTAGGGGAACGTTGGCGGCGGGCTTATTTTTTTCCTTGTAGGTTACAAACGCCGTCGATGTAGGGGAATCCTGGCTGATACGTCTGTTTAACGCGATATGAGATGGGTCTGTCCTCAGCGCAATTTTGTCGAGTATTCCCTGGATCGATGTATAAGCTTCGTTCACAAGCAGCATATCCCGATTTTCTACATTTACCGTAATCGCTTCTCCTAAATACTTTTCGACGGAGCGCAGGCTTTGAAAATAATAGGTCATTGCTATCACCTGCTCGCCCGACTTTTCAGCGGCCCTTGCCTTTACAAAATAGTCTACGGCTAACGTGGTCGCTGTACGACGCTGTTCTTCCTTGATCTGTTTATAGCGCGCGATAGACAAGCGGTAATACACCCAGTAGTTCGCATCGTCCTCCCAGGCGTCAACCAGTTCGAATTCCTCGATTTCATCCGCAGCTGTGGTTTGAATCGTCTGTTGGTACTGCTCTGAAAGCTTTTGATTGGTTTCCAGTTGGCTCAAAATCGAAGTGCTGGAGATATTTACGCGTATCTCCTGAACCAGATCATCGAGGGCGCTCTTTTTAGCACTCTGGATATAGTTGTTGTTACCTGATTTTACGCTATGACCAATTCCGGTATAATACCCGTCCTGGTATGGAGTCGTCTTAAGCCACGCTGGCTTAAGAGATTCTGGGTCGGGGGGTTGTACCTTCGGGCTACAGGCCACCAGGACAATCGCTAAAAGAAGGGGTATTCTCACAAAATAACCGGTTTCCGGTTTACGTTTATAGAACTACATCCGTGCCAAAAAAAATTGACTGACTACCGCAAATCTACGGGCCAGTGCCCTCCAATGTTGTAGAAGTTAGCCCATTTTTTTTAATTTTAGTATCGCAATTGATTGAAAGTATGAGGCGTGCATTTTTAGGACTTGCCATGATCGCCGGCTTATTAGCCTGCCAGGACAAAGAAGAAGTAAAAACAGAATTTACGGGCAACGAAACGGTTTACGCGTTGTTGCAGGCGTCGGATTATCCGATTAACGGTACGGTAACATTTAAAGAGCGTCTGGACGGCACTACTACCATAGATGTATCGCTGTCCGGCACGGAAGGAAACATAGAACATCCCGTTCATCTTCACATGGGAGATATAGCGACCCCTAGCGCTGACGTTGCTGCACTCCTTACACCGGTACTTGGTTCAACCGGCAAAAGCGAAACGTTACTTACCCGTCTCGCCAATGAACAATCAATAACTTACAAGGACCTTGTTGCGCTTAACGCATGCGTGAAAATTCACCTTTCTGCTACTGGCGAGAGTCGCGATATTATTCTGGCAGGCGGCAACGTTGGTGCGAATGCCTCTAAAGATGTCTCGACCGGAAGGGCAAGTGCCTTCGCTACGTGCAAGAGTGAATAGAGAAGATCACTGTTCGTCAGGATCCAAGAGCCTTTGCCAGAAGAATTTTCGCGCAGCCAAAGTTCACCGGCACAATCTCACCAGAAGGAGAAACAACACCATACTGAAGGCCAATCCCAACGACCAAGGTCGAGGCACGATTTGATGCAGGAGCAAAAGATAGTTCCACGCGACGCTCTGCTGCCTCCGCCATAGCGGGTTGCCATTCCGTTTGACTCGTACCCCTCGGCACATTTCCAGGAAAACCATTGTCGCGCCATTCGAGATCTGGAACACATGCCGCAGCAAGAACAAACCGGCACCAGGGATAATGACCATCAGTCCTGAAGTTTGTACCATGGACAATTTCCGGAAGCACAACGGTTACCCTATTCGCAAGGTCATCAATACTCACCCGAAGGGGAGCCAGGAGCGTTGCGTCAAAGGTTATTTCGCGATTGAATGAAAAACCTTCGAGTAGTCCTGGTCTGCGCGAAAGAAAGATATCCCGCTCGCCAAAAACTGAAGTGGTATCAAGCGCCTGGATCTGTTTCAGCACAGCATTGAGCGCCGCAGAAATCTTATAATCCGCCAATCGGCGCAAGTCTGACATGGCGTTGAGAATAAGGGCACTCCCTTTTGCTCTCCTGCTGAACTCATTGTTGTTTCGTCTTGTGATGTCAAACTGTTTGCCGGTTGCCACCATTTTCTTGGAGGGACCACCCTTTGTGCGCAATACGATCTTGTCAGATCCCTTCATGCGATAAGCAGAGACATTGCCTAATGACCCTGTGAACTGAATTCCTGAAACCAGATGTGCCATGCGATAACGGGGTTATTTTATCCAACGAGTATTCCTATAGTTAATATAATCAGATTATATAGGAATTTAAAATAATTGTGTCCTCTAGATGTCTCCGTTCACTATATATGGGCTTATATCGGTGTTATTTCCGGGTTATCACCGGGATATCACGGGGATATCCTCTTCAATAGTAACAACAAATGAACACCTTGGATGGGAAAACCCTGCCGAATGGGAAGGTCTCAGTCGGCCCTTAAACTCTTTACCGGATTGATTATCGCTGTCTTGATTGAATGATATGAGACGGTGAGCAGCGCTATAGTTATGAGCATAAAGCTCGCCGCGGCAACCATCCACCACTCAACATTGATCCTGTAAGCAAAGTCCTGCAGCCATCGATTTAGGAAGTACCAGGCAACAGGTGTCGCCAGGATGATAGAGACAACCACCAGTTTTACGAAGTCGGCCGAGAGCAGTTGGATGATATTGGCCATACTGGCGCCCAATACTTTCCTTATTCCAATTTCTTTCGTCCGCTGCTCTGCCGCATAGGTTGCTAAACCGAAAAGTCCAAGGCACGATACGAGAATCGCCAAAACCGCAAATACGAGGATGATGTTGCCGGTGTTTTGCTGGGTACGATACTGAGCATTGATAGCATCATCCATGAAAACAAAGTCAACGGTCCCTTTGGCATCATGCTTTTTATAATGTTGCTCTATTGCGGCAATTGCTTCACGCACCCGTCCTGGTTGTGCCTTGACTAAAACGCCATTATAGTCTGCCTGCTTCCAGCATCGAAAGACAAAAGGTTCGATCATCACGGTCATGGGGCGAAAATGAAAATCTTTCACGACACCTATCACACTCCCCTCTTTACCCCAAAGCGTCACTCTTTTTCCGATAGCCTCAGCGTTGGTCCATCCCATGCGCCTCGTGGCGGTTTCGTTAACTATGTAGGACGATGAGTCATTTTCATCGGGATAAAAATTTCTCCCGGCAACGAGTTCCATGCCTAACGTAGCCATGAGTTCACTATCGGTATTTGCCTGGGTCATGAGTAACTGGTCGTTCACACTCTGTCCTTCCCATTTGAAATTAAATGTAGAATTATTAAAGTCGACCAGCATTCCCGACAACGGAGCAACTTCTGCAATCCCAGTTTGACCTTTCAGTTCCTCTTTAAACATCAGGCTTTGTCGGTGCATTTTGTTCCGCAGAAAGACATGTATGAGTTGTGAACGGTCGAATCCGAGATCCTTGTCCTGCACATACTGCAATTGCTGATAGATGACAATGGATCCTATTACGAGTATGACAGAAAAAGAAAATTGTCCTACGACCAATATTCGGCGAAAGGTCAATCCTGAACCGATCTTTTTGAATCCTTTCAAAACTTTTGCCGGAGAGAAATTTGAGAGATAGAACGCCGGATACAATCCAGCGAGGAGACTGATCGCCAATGTTGAGGAAATCACGATGAGCCAGAAATTGGGTGAGGTAAATGGGATCAACAATGACTTACCAGAGATATCGTTCAGCAGAGGCATTGAAAGTTGCATCAAAGCCAACGCAAAGATCACTGCGATTGTCGTAATCATAAATGACTCAATCAGAAACTGGACGACCAGCTGTCGGTATAATGCACCAATCACTTTACGAATGCCGACGTCCTTCGCACGATGTGTCGCACGTGCCGTTGTGAGATTAACGAAGTTGAACACTGCAATTAACAATACCATCATCCCTACAGCGAGGAAGATCCGCGTGTAGATCAAGCTGCTCTCCACAGCGTCGTTAGTACCGAATGCAAAATCAGACCGGAGGTAAATATCCTGCATCGGCTGAAGCAAGAGTGTTCTCGCATCATCCCTGGAGTTGTATTCCGAATACGCATCGATGTAAGTGCGTAATCTTTTGTTGAGCGCAGCTACATCCGCCAAAGGTTCGAGTTGAATGTAGGTCTGATAACTATTGTTTCCCCATTCAAAGTTACTATCCTTTTCAAGTGCAGTCATCGACATCAGCAGGCTATACTGAATATGCGAGTTTTGTGGAGCATCCTCTGCGACTCCTGCAATGGTGAGCAAGTATTCTTTTCCCCAGGATGTTAGTTTTAAAGACGAACCCAACAGTCCGGACTTTGATCTCCAGTCACCACCGAACAATTGTATCGCGGTGGTTTCACTCAGGATGATCTCATCCGGACGATTTAAGACTGTAGTTGAATTACCAGTTATCAGTTTGAAATCAAACATGGAGAAGAAACTGTTGTCTGCATAGCGCATGTTCGTCGGTTGAATAACCTTATCCCCAACTTCTATAAATCCGGAAGCAGTACCCAGCCTGCAGGCCTCTACCACTTCAGGCAGGTCCTTCTCCATAGCCGGTCCAAGCGGTCCCGGCGTTGAAGCCACATCGTAAACAACCCCAGCCTGCTTCTGCTTTTCGACGACACGGTAAATGTTGGAGAGGTTACGATGAAAATGGTCGAATGATAATTCATCGTATATGAAGAGGCCGATGCCCAGACAACACGCAAGTCCGATCGAAAGACCCGCGACATTAATAAAAGAGTATCCTTTGCTTTTAAGCAGGTGGCGGAACCCGTGTCGAAGGTAGGTTTGGATCATGGCGGTAGGCAATTAACAGTGATCCTAATGAATAAATGATGCCAGATAAAATCATTGAAAATACGGCGCAAATGAAATGTGAATATCTAACGCTGTGCGGATCCGGCCAAAGTTGTTCGTTGCTGATTCAACAACCGAGGTCAAGCGTGGCAGAATAGCTAGCAGGGTCGCTCTGCAGCGCTCCCAACACATGTCGACCCTCAAATATCGGGTAAGACAAATCAACCCACGTACCAGAGATCTGACTACGGATCAGAAGGCACAAAAAAAATCAGGGCACCAATGGTGCCCTGGAACAAAATCAACAAATCAATAAATCAACAAATGTTCTAGTCTCCTCCTTTTGATTCTACCTCATAAGAAGTAAAGGAAGCTGACAAATACTCGCGGTTCAGACGGGCAATGTTAGTAATGCTGATTCCCTTAGGACACTCAGCTTCGCAGGCACCTGTAACCGTACAGGCACCGAAGCCTTCTGCGTCCATTTGTGATACCATCTTTTCAGCGCGTTCCTTGCGCTCGGGTTTACCCTGCGGTAGTAATGCAAGCTGAGACACTTTAGCACTGACGAACAACATCGCCGATGCGTTCTTACATGCTGCAACGCAGGCGCCACATCCAATACATGCTGCTGCATCAAAAGCTTCGTCCGCTATCTTCTTCGGAATTGGAATTTCATTCGCATCAGGTACACCACCAGTGTTCACCGAAACATATCCTCCAGCCTGTTGAATGCGATCGAAGGCTGTCCGATCCACCACGAGGTCCTTGATAACCGGGAACGCTTTGGCTCTCCAGGGTTCGATGGTGATCGTCTCACCATCCTTGAACGTGCGCATGTGCAGCTGGCACGTAGTTGTCTGCAACGGTCCGTGTGGACGTCCGTTGATGTAGAGACTGCACATCCCACAAATACCTTCGCGACAATCGTGATCGAAAGCAACCGACTCTTCTCCTTTGTGGATGAGATCGTGATTCAATACGTCGAGCATCTCCAGGAACGACATGTCTGTAGACACATTGTTAAGCTGGTAAGTCTTGAACTCACCCTTTGTGTCCTTGTTCTTCTGGCGCCAGATCTTGAGCGTTATCTTCATAGTTAATAAAGGCTGCGTGATTACTTGTAGCTGCGTTGTGTCAACTTAACATTTTCGAACACGAGTGGTTCTTTGTGAAGCACTTCAGGCTGATTCTCGCCGATGTATTGCCATGCCGCCACGTATGCAAACTCATCGTCCTTACGGAGAGCTTCGCCATCCGGCGTTTGAGATTCTTCACGGAAGTGACCGCCACACGATTCGCTGCGATTGAGCGCGTCATCGACCATCAGTTCACCCAATTCTATGAAGTCGGCCACGCGCCATGCTTTCTCAAGTTCCTGGTTCAATTCGTTACCAGAACCCAGCACATTTACATTCTTCCAGAACTCGGCTTTAACTGCCTGAATTTTTGTCTTCGCTGTCTTCAACCCTTCGGCTGTACGCGACATGCCACAGTAGTTCCACATGATCAAACCAAGTTCACGGTGAAACTCATCAACTGTCTTCTTACCCTTAATTGAGAGAAGTTGATTTACCATTCCGAAAGCTTTCTGTTCTGCTTCCTTAAATTCAGGACGCTCGGTGCTGATCTTCTCATAAGGAAGTCCGGCGAGATAATCTCCAAGTGTATAAGGAATTACAAAGTATCCATCGGCAAGTCCCTGCATGAGCGCGCTGGCTCCGAGACGGTTTGCACCGTGATCAGAGAAGTTCGCTTCTCCCAGTGCATAAAGTCCAGGTACACTAGTCATCAGGTTGTAATCAACCCAAAGACCACCCATGGTATAGTGCACAGCAGGATAGATCATCATTGGCATTTCATACGGATTGTCACCGGTGATCTGCGCATACATATCGAAGAGGTTGCCGTACTTGGCTTCAATCGTTTTGCGTCCGTCGCGTTTAATAGCGTCGGCAAAGTCAAGGAATACGGCGAGACCAGAACCTACTCCCCTGCCCTCATCGCACATAGTCTTTGCGTTACGTGATGCCACATCCCGCGGTACAAGGTTACCGAATGAAGGATATTTGCGTTCGAGGAAGTAATCACGTTCTGATTCAGGAATGGAGGCAGCATCTTTCGCCTTCAGCCCTGGCTTTGCAGTCTTGGGTACCCATACACGTCCATCGTTACGAAGCGACTCAGACATGAGTGTAAGCTTCGATTGATGATCTCCTGAAACCGGAATACAGGTAGGGTGAATCTGCGTGTAGCAGGGATTGCCAAACAACGCGCCCTTTTTGTGAGCACGCCATGCAGCCGTAACGTTAGAACCTTTGGCGTTAGTCGAAAGATAAAATACGTTACCATATCCGCCTGTGCAAAGCAATACAGCGTGTGCACTGTGCGACTCAATCTTGCCAGTCACCAGATCACGCGTTACAATGCCACGAGCCTTGCCATCAACAAGAACCACGTCAAGCATCTCGGTGCGATTGTACATCTTCACCTTGCCGTTGGCAATCTGACGATTCAATGCTGAATAAGCTCCAAGCAATAGTTGTTGTCCTGTTTGACCGCGTGCATAGAAGGTTCTTGAAACCTGTGCACCACCGAAAGAACGGTTGGCGAGAAGTCCTCCATATTCGCGTGCAAAGGGAACACCCTGTGCAACGCATTGGTCGATGATACTTACGCTGCACTGGGCAAGGCGATAAACGTTGCCTTCGCGTGCGCGATAATCACCACCTTTTATAGTGTCATAGAACAGGCGATGAATGCTGTCGCCATCGTTCTGATAATTCTTCGCTGCGTTAATGCCACCCTGTGCGGCAATACTGTGCGCACGGCGTGGGCTATCCTGAAAACAGAATGCTTTCACATTGTAACCCAGCTCTCCCAATGAGGCAGCTGCCGAAGCACCGGCCAAACCGGTACCCACAACGATGACGTCATATTTTCTCTTGTTCGCCGGATTGACAAGCTTCAGATTGAACTTGTGCTTTGTCCATTTCTCCGCGAGAGGACCTTCCGGGATTTTTGAATCTAGCTTCATATCGCTTCAGTACAGAAAAAGATCGTTAAGAGAGGTACATCCAAATAGGAATCAGTGCGAACAGCGCAGGCACAATGATTGCAAATGCCCGTCCTACGAACCTGATAATCGGATTGTATTTCAAATGGTTAAGACCCAGCGTTTGAAATGCGCTGGCAAAGCCGTGCCACAGGTGAAACGCAAGCACGCACATGCTGATCACATACAGAAGCACATAAGCGGGGCTCGAGTACGCCACGTCAACTACGGTAAAGAGATCTTTGTAAGGCTTACCCTCGTAGGTGGCCATCCCAATATCTCCCCAATGCATCTGGGCCCAGAATCCACGGAGGTGGATAACCAGGAAGATGAAAATCAGGGAACCCAGGATCCCCATGTTTCGGGAAGTCCATGCCGAGGAGTTCCTGGATACCGCATAGCCGACTGGGCCACGGGCATCGCGATTCAGTTTTGTGAGCATAAATGCCCAAACCACGTGAACGAGGATCGCGGCGTAGTTAACGTAGCTAATCACTTTGATCAGCGGGTTGCTCGTCATGAATGCCGCATAAATGTTGAAAGCCTGACCCTGATCGGATTTCAGAAGCTGCAGGTTTCCAATAAGGTGAACAATTAAAAAGAGGATGAGAAATAGGCCGGTTATCGCCATCATCACTTTTCTGCCGAGGGTGCTCGTCAGAAGTCTCGTGAACCAATTCATATGAAGAAGTTAGTGCCGTTTTTTGACTGCGGCCAAAATTACTTCCCAAAGCGTTTACCACCAAAGGGAGGGGCACTTTATATGAATTCTAAATAGGAAAGAGTCTTGTGTAGTTAGTCTTGGGTCCTGAGTACTTGGTCTCTGGTAACTATAGTCTTTAGTATCCGTCTAAAAGGTCGTTTTTCCGTTGCTAACGGTTACTGCTCCAGGCTCTTAGATACTCCACGTACCAGAAACCAATACCCAGGACTAAGGACTCAGGACTAAAGACTAAAAGCCTTCGGCTTTTAAAGCAGCTCGAATACAGTAATAATAATGACGATCGCGGCTACTGCGATCAGAAGAAACCATTCTTTCTTGAAGAAATTTAAGACTGCATCGAACAAGCGTTTCATTGCTGAATCAGGGTGTTTGATACCATAAATCCAATAATCAGGCCTAATGTAAACGGGTCTGAACACCAATGAATTAGGAAATATTACCAGAAAACAATCGTTTCCTGCCGGTACCAGTATTGAACTCAAGTCCCGAGTCTGGAAAAACGGGTGAATTACACAGGGTTTGCAGGAACTTCATGCGACAGGCATCCTGTTGATTAGTCAGGAGGACGGCGGGCGATGCGTTTTATCAGGAAGTGAAATATTATGAGCAACAATTCTCTTTTTACAACTCTCCATTTTTCAATAACGACGTTAACTTTACCCCACAACCACTTTAGTTAATGTATTTGATTTTTGACACGGAGACCACCGGTCTTCCGCACAATAAGACTGCACCCATCACTGACCTCGACAACTGGCCACGCCTCGTTCAACTGGCATGGCAACTGCACGATGGCCGGGGTGCATTGCTTGCCAGGCACAACTACATCATTAAACCCGACGGATTTGATATCCCCTATAAAGCAGAACAAGTTCACGGAATCTCTACGAAGCGGGCGACAGAAGAGGGCCGGGATCTAACTGAAGTACTGAACCTGTTTGCCGATGATTTGTCGCGAACCGAATTGCTCGTTGGGCACAATATTGAGTTCGATGTCAATATTATAGGTGCAGAATTTATACGACGTCAGTTAGCGACCGATGCTTTACTCGGATTGAATAAGGTCGACACTGGCGTTGCTTCCACTGAATTCTGTCAGCTGACGGGCGGTATAGGCGGTCGTTTGAAGATGCCCACCCTTCTGGAGCTTCATAAGAAACTGTTTGATCGCGACTTTGGCGATGCTCACGATGCGGCGTATGATGTTGCGGCCACTGCGCGATCTTTCTTCGGACTGATTGCAAAGCAAGTGGTGAAGCCGTTGGATGGGATCCCCGTCGCAGAAGTTATTTACGAGGAACCCAATCTGGATGCGGCGAATTTCGCAAAGCGCGAAAAACGCAAGGCCAGCACATACTCGCTAAAGGGTACGTCCGGCGCGTTAACAGATAAACCCTTCGTCAATCTTCATACACATTCACAGTTCTCCGTTCTTCAGGCGACTTCTGATATCAAATCTATTGTCGCTAAAGCGAAAGCTCTGGGAATGCCCGCGCTGGCAATAACCGATATCGGAAACATGTACGGGGCTTTCAAGTTTGTGCGTGAAGCATTCAATCATGAAATAAAAGCGATCGTCGGATGCGAGGTGTTTGTAGCTGAAGAAAGATTGAAGCTCAAGTTTACCAAAGACAATCCGGACAAACGATTCAACCAGGTACTTCTAGCTAAGAACAAGAACGGATACCACAACCTTGCGAAACTCAGTTCATTTGGTTTTACGGAAGGGCTATACGGAATCCATCCCCGCATAGACAAAGCGTTGATTCAGGAATATCGGCAAGATCTTATTGCGCTCACCGGCTCGTTATCCAGCGAGGTGCCCTACCTCATCCTAAACGTTGGTGAGAAGCAGGCTGAAGAGGCCTTCAGGTGGTGGCACGGTGTGTTCGGTGAAGACTATTATATAGAGCTGAATCGCCATGGATTACCGGAAGAAGATCGCGTCAATGAAACACTCATCCGTTTCGGAGAAAAGTACGGTGTAAAGTGTCTCGCCGTAAACGAAGCGTTTTATCTCGACAAGGACGAAGCAAACGCGCACGACGTTTTGCTCTGTATCAAGGAAGGTGAATTTCAATCGACTCCGATCGGGCACGGACGGGGTACACGACTTGGACTGGCAAATCAGGAATATTACTTCAAATCGCAGAACGAGGTAAAATCGATCTTCAGCGATATGCCTGAAGCCATCGACAACATTAGCGAAGTACTCGAAAAGATTGAGCCCTATACGCTCGAGCGAAGTGTATTGCTTCCCAAGTTCGACATTCCCAAGGAGTTTAATACAGAAGATGAATATCTCCGTCACCTCACGTATGAAGGGGCCCGTGAACGATATGAAACACTAACTCCTGAAATAACGGACAGGCTGGACTTCGAGCTTGAGACCATACGCAAGACCGGATATCCCGGATACTTTTTGATCGTCCAGGATTTTACACGCAAAGCCCGGGAGATGGGTGTATCTGTTGGTCCTGGTCGTGGTTCTGCGGCAGGTTCTGCTGTTGCCTACTGCATTGGTATTACCAACGTGGACCCTGTCAAATACGACTTACTCTTCGAGCGCTTTCTAAATCCAGACCGCGTATCCCTGCCCGATATTGACATTGACTTTGATGACGAAGGTCGTGACCGTGTCCTGCGTTATGTAATAGACAAGTATGGTAAGAATCAGGTGGCGCAAATTATCACCTATGGTACCATGGCGGCGAAGTCGTCAATACGCGACTGCGCGCGGGTAATGGAGCTTCCGTTGAGTGATGCGAACATGCTCGCCAAGATGATCCCGGAAAAGCCAGGTACATCTCTCGAAACAGCGTTCGACGAGGTGAAGGAACTGGCTACTATCAAGAGCGGTTCTGATCTGAAGGCTCAGGTTCTTCAGCAGGCGGTGATCCTCGAAGGATCGGTGCGTAATACTGGTACGCACGCCTGCGGTGTTATCATTACTCCAGACGACCTGAGAAAGTTTGTTCCGGTTGCTACTGCAAGAGACAGCGACATGCTGGTGACACAATTTGACAACAGTGTTGTTGAAAGCGCCGGCATGCTGAAGATGGACTTCCTTGGATTGACGACGCTTTCGATCATCAACACTGCCTTACGCAATATCGAAAAAGGAAAAGGAGTAAAGATCGATGTTGATCTCATTCCCCTCGACGATTTAAAAACATATCAGCTTTTTCAACGGGGAGAAACAACAGGAACATTCCAGTTTGAAAGTGTGGGCATGCAGAAATATCTGCGCCAGTTAAAGCCGGATAAGTTTGAAGATCTTATCGCGATGAACGCCTTGTATCGCCCGGGCCCTATGGAATATATTCCAACGTTCATCAATCGTAAGCATGGTCGTGAACCGATCAAATACGATCTGCCGGCAATGGAGGAATTTCTCTCGGAAACATATGGTATCACTGTATATCAGGAGCAGGTAATGTTGTTGTCGCAGAAGCTTGCTGGTTTCAGCAAGGGCGATGCCGACGTACTTCGTAAAGCCATGGGTAAAAAGCAGAAGGCCGTTCTTGACAAGATGAAAGATAAGTTCATCGCCGGATGCAAGAAGAATGATCACCCCATTGATGTATGTGAAAAGGTATGGACGGACTGGGAAGCATTCGCTCAATATGCGTTTAACAAATCCCACTCTACCTGCTATTCACTCATTGCTTATCATACCGCGTACCTCAAAGCGAACTATCCGGCGGAATACATGGCTGCAGTGCTCACGCACTCGCAGAGCAACCTTGATAATGTAACGTTCTTTATTGAAGAGTGCAGAAGTTTGGGAATCAAAGTGCTTGGTCCGCACGTAAATGAATCCGGTGTATACTTTGCCGTAAACCAGGACGGAGAAATTCGTTTTGGATTGGGTGCTATTAAAGGCGCAGGAGATGCAGCAGTTGAAGCGATCATTCAGGAGCGCGAATCGAGCGGTCATTTCACTGATGTATTTGATTTCGCCAAACGTCTGACTAGCAAAGCAGCCAACAAGAAGACCTATGAATGTCTCGCCTTGTCTGGCGCGTTCGACTGCTTCACAGGTATCCATCGCCGCCAGTATGTTTTTGCGAAAGACAGCGATGTAAGTCTCATCGAAAAAGCGATACGCTTTGCTGCACGTACACAACTGGAAGAACAAAGTGCCCAGGCAAGTCTGTTTGGAGGGCCATCAGGCACGGCTATGCCCAAGCCCCGGATCGACTATGTTGAACCATTCTCAGAGATTGAAAAGCTGAACCTTGAAAAAGAAGTGGT
This sequence comes from Chryseolinea sp., assembly GCA_049840655.1. Classification (GTDB taxonomy): domain Bacteria; phylum Bacteroidota; class Bacteroidia; order Cytophagales; family Cyclobacteriaceae; genus Chryseolinea. The sequence goes on along the minus strand of JASGJX010000013.1, from coordinate 113,255 downwards.
TGGCATTTATATCTCGGGACATCCCCTGGATAATTTCAGGTTTGAAATGGACGCATTTTGTAAAACATCGTGTGGTGAACTTACTGAACTCGAGACCATCGTCGGCCGCGATATTAAGATGGGAGGAATCGTTTCAGGCGTCGAACACCGGACCACAAAAACAGGGAAGCCATTTGGCAAGTTTACGCTGGAGGATTATACAGGCAATTATACCTTCACGCTGTTCGGAGAAGACTATCTCAAGTTCAGAAACTTTATGAACATTGGCTGGTTCCTGTTTGTGGAGGGCATGGTAGTTCGGAATACATGGGGTCAGCAAAACCTTGAGTTCAAGATTAGAAATGTCGACTTGCTCAACGAGCTCGGTCTGAAGCGGAGCAAAGGAGTGCAGGTAAAGGTTAATGCAGCCGATCTGACCGCTCAAATGTTGGGGGTTATCGAAGATGCCTGCACCACCCACGCCGGAAGCACGCCTCTTTATTTCAAGATTCAGGATGCCGGAGAAAATATCCAGCTGGAACTGCTATCGCGAAAATTCAGGGTTAATCCGGTGAACGAAATGGTGAAGCAGATGAAAAAAGCCGGGGAAGTGGACGTCTCTGTTGTCATTTGACGGCCATAGCTGGGTTATTTGCGGAGATTGAACTAAATAATTTACCTTTGCGTTGCTATTATTGAAAGGCAAAAACAACATTTTAATCATATACTCTAATGGGAAAAGCAATAGAACTCAACGATGCTAACTTTGATCAGATCATTAATTCTGATAAGCCTGTACTGGTAGACTTTTGGGCCGAATGGTGCGGTCCCTGCAAAATGATAGGTCCTGTAGTTGAAGAACTTGCGGGTGACTATGAAGGTAAGGCTGTTATTGGCAAACTCAACGTTGATGAAAATCCATCCGTGACAGCACGGTTTGGTGTTCGCAGCATCCCTACGTTGCTGGTATTCAAAGGTGGTCAGATCGTTGACAAACAAGTAGGTGCAGTACCTAAGTCTGTGCTGAACCAAAAATTGCAAGCTCAGGTAGCTTAATCATATTTTGGATTTGACATTTGAAGGGGTTGTCCAACGGGACGCCCCTTTTTGCTTTTCATTTTAAAGGACAATTTCCTGAAGTTGTCCCCCATTTTAAGAACGCTGGCGACTTAAGCAGACGCTTGCCTGTTCAGTGTCCTGGTGACGTGAAAGACGTATAACTTGCACCTCGGTAGGAAACATAGAATTTCAATCAGTGGCCGTGAAGATTACGAAGAAGGAGATTGAAGCAACATCAAAGCTGGAAGCGAACGCGCGATATCAATATTTTATGAAGCGCGTTGCTGACACGGAAAAGATGTATTCCCTGGTGGATGAAGGCGGTGATTGGGCAATCGCCTGTTTCGGCGAAAAGACTCTTTTCTCAGTATGGTCCGCTCCCGAGTTTGCGCAAGCGTGTGCGGTGAGTGAATGGAAAGGCTTTTCAGTAAAAGAATTTAACATCGAAGATCTGGAGAGTGATATCGTTGATGAGATCGACACGCACGAACATCTGATTAACGTATTCTCAGTCAAAGGAAAATCGGGATTCATTGTTGACTACAATGAGTTCGCGCGCGACCTCAGCGACGAAATAAGTAAGCATTTCTGAAATCCCTGCGGTACTCTTCCGTGGTTGATCAGTCAATGATTTGTTTTAAGCGCTCAACAATTTCAAGAACGGCAGGGCACACCAGTGTATTGCGATAAGTCAGGTCAGTGATCTGAACCATTTTCTTTCGATCGGTGTGTGGATACTCACGACACGCTTTTGGCCGATCCTCATAGATTACACAATAGTTTTCATTATCGAGGAACGGGCATGGAGAACTCTTCAGCACAAAATCGTTGTCCTCATCAATGCGCAGGTACTTCTCAACGAATGCACCAGGTTTCATGCGCATTCCTTTCGCAATGCGTTCAATATCGACCGGGTAAAAAATGGGACTCGTCGTCTTGCAGCAATTGGCACAGGTAAGACAATTTATCTCTTCGAACACCTCTTCATGAAGACTATGAAAAGCTTCATCAACTTTACGCGGTTCGCGTTGTTTGATCTTCTGCAGGTACTTCTTGTTTTCAGCACTGCGTCGTTTTGCAGTCTGATTGAATTTATCACGATCCAGCATGATCAGCGGGCTACAGGCTGTGTGTAGTGTGAACTCAATTCTTCAATAAGATCAACGATCAGATCCCTTGCTTCATCAGGCGACTCTATCTCCACCATGTTGCCGTATGTAAGCAACCACCGGCAAAGCGAATGCAAACAGGAAGATAGAAAATGCATGCGCACCTTACCGTCTACGACTTCTTCCGAGGCAAATCCATAGTAGTACCTCGCCTGTCTAGTGAATTTCGCAATAGACTCATCAAATACGACTACAACCCGATGAACTTCACGATTGGCCTGAACAATTGTTGTGAGATATTCCTGCAGACTAAGCAGATTGCGCGGATCAAATTTTTCTCCATCGTTATGAAGTGTTTGGATTCTGTCTGTACGAAAATCACGATAGCCATTCCTCATCCTGCACCAGGCGATCAGATGCCAGGCCATTCCATAATAAAAGAGTCCAATGGGTTCAACGATCCGGCTGGATGCTGCTTCGTTGCTGTTCAGATAATCGATACGAAGTGAATCTTTACCAGCGATCGCGCGCTGGATGTCTGTCAGGTACTTGCTTGCGACCATTGGCTCTCCCTGCGCCGTGCGACCAAACTCAATAGTCGAATCGAGGCTTTCGAGATGGTCCTTTCCCGCGTCGGGAAGCACCGATTTGATCTTATGCAATGCAGACGAAAAGGCATCACGAACGGACTTGTCGGCCACCTTCTCAACTACCTTAGCGGCAAGCAACATCGAGTTAGCTTCATCCTGGGTGAACATCACCGGAGGAAGATGATAGCCATCGACAATAAAATAACCTTTGCCGGCCTCGGAACCGATAGGCACGCCCGCTTCCATCAATGCCTTCACGTCGCGATAAACAGTACGGAGGCTCATTTCAAACCGCTCGGCAATCTCCTCTGCTTTCACGACCTTCTTTGTCTGAAGATGGATGAGGATGGCGGTGAGGCGGTCGATTCTGTTCATGACCCGAAGGTAGGAAAAAGCGGAATTAAGAATTAAGAATTAAGAGTTAAGAATTAGCTACCAGCCTACGGCTGTCAATGACGCAACCGTAGGTCGCGATAGCTAATTCTTAACTCTTAATTCTTAATTCTTAATTCCTATCGGTCCTACGCATTATTGCGGGCCCACCACTGGCGCACTCCCCTCCTCCGGCTCATTGAATTCTAGTTCATTTCTCGGTACGTCAAAGTAACTCATGTAGTTGTAGTTAATGAACGCCTTCGTATTCACAATGGTCGATCCTGTAAAGTTGGAAAGTACAACTGCGTTAGAACGTCCACCGCCTTTACTTTTGTCATCAATAATCCCAAGACGTCTCATGTCGTAAAATGCAAGGCCGCGGAATAACAATGCTATGCGTCGTTCTGTGCGCAGTTCTTCCAGCGCTTTGTCTTTGCTTACGCTGCCTATGGCAGCAAGTCCTGCACCTTGCATAGCCCGTACGTTATCGATGATCGCTGTGCCTCCTGAAATATTTCCAGTTTGGATCAGCACTTCGGCTTTCATAAGCTCATTCTCTTCGAACGATCCACCCAGATATGTGTCGTCGACGCCATACTGATCGGTGTGCGCGTAGGTTACCACGCCTGGCATATCGTTACCACCATCAACGAGATAATAGCGCGTTCCAAAACCGAGTCCACGTCCTCTGGTATTCACGCGTGGTGACGACATCAGAGCAAAATTGTTGGCCATGCGTTGATCTCCTGCTCTGAAATCCTGAATGAGGCGCTCACTCACAAAGAATGTCTGTCCGTTTTCCGTCGCGGTATAAGCAGCAGCGTTTCCAAAGTTTGGATCGATAACGGAACGATTAAAATCCTCCGTAGTCTTCACCACAAATACCGGATCACCATCCTGGATACCTTCATCCGCTAGTGCAGCAATTGCAGACCAGTCAGCGCTCGTCATTGCCGAGACGCGCTTATTGACAAGTAGCGAACGAGCCTTCATCGTATTGATGTTATGAATCCATTGCTCGGGCGTGGGTATACCTCCCTTGCCCTGCTGACAATAACCTGGTATCATCGTCGCGAGCAGATCACTATACGGGCCTGTATCAGCAATGCTATTAAGTTCGGTTATGGCCTTATCAAAATTCTTAATAGCCTCATCGATGATCTCCTGATTCGTCACGAAACTACCATTCGTCTCATTGGGTACGTCGGTGATGACTCCGGCTATATACATGGATCCTATCCTTGAATAAGCATAGCCCTTCCACCAATATCCCCATGCACGCAAGGTAGTCTGCTTGGTGGCCGCATCTCCGGAAAACGTTGCTCCATCAATGTTGTCAAGCAAAATATTCATGGCATTGTTCAGAAAATACATCGGTGTCCATTCCATCAGCAGTGTATTTGCAGCACCATAAGCGCGATCGTTCCGTAGTCTCAACTCATAAGGTTGAGAAACACCAATGGGATTCAGGTGGAGGCTTCCGTCATCAAGTGTAAAATCCGTTGGGTTGTTAGCATATCGAAAACTTTGATTACCCCATGGCACATAAATCACATCACCCATCGATTCATGTAATCCGTGTACCATCGTTGTAAAGTAACCGAGATTCTTGCCAGTCCTCGGACCAAGCTGATCGTCAATAGATGCATAGTATACTCCAAATGAACTCATGTAGACACCACCCTTGGCAAAAGCGGTCAAGCCTGCTTCGGATCCAAGCGCAGTTTCATTGGGCTCGTTCTTGTTGACGACCTCCGACAATTCATCTTTACATCCAGCTAACAAGGCAATGGACGCGATGAGTATAAATATTTTCCTTTTCATGACGCTGATTAGTTGAATGATACATTGAGCCCAACCTGGAATGACTTGAAGTTCGGATATGACCAGTAGTCAAGACCTCGCTGCGTTGCCACCTGCGGTGCTGCAGACGTTGTTGCGCCGCCTGACGTATTCTGACTGGACTCGGGATCCATACCGGAATAGTTAGTAATGGTGTAAAGGTTACGTCCGGTGACTACCAACTGGAGTCTGCTGAATCCTTTCAGTGAAAAGAACTGTGCGAAATCAAACGCAAGTGAAACGTTTCTGAGGCGAGCGAATGAAGCATTTTCAAGGAAGTAATCTTTTGTTCCATTGGCTTCAGATGCATCATAAAAACTTTTGTAGTATGCCGTCCACGCTCCCGTCTCACCGTTGATGGTGACTGGCTTGTCATAGTCGCCATGCAGACCTTCCGAATACATCCATTCTTTAGTTTGGTTGTACATCTTTGCGCCGCTGATCCAATCGACCTGGAAGGAAAAATTCAGATAACTTTTGAAAGTGAAGTTATTGATGAAGGCCATGTTAAACTTGGGTGTGGTATTTCCCAGGTAATACTTGTCAGGAGTAAATTGCACCTGTTTGCTTGATTTGTTCACTACCCTTCCATCAACCAGCTCATAGGCGCTTGCGTTTGCCTGATCGAGATAAAAATCTCCCTGGGGATTCTTTTGATCGATACTCGTGAGTGCCTTATATCCATAGATGGTTCCGATCTGTTCTCCAGGACGAAGCGTATAAGTTGCAGCGTTGGCCCACACCAATGGAATGTCCCGGTTGTCTGTTGTGCTGACAAGCCACGACTTTTGTGTACCGAAGTTTGTCGTGAAATCCCATTTGAGATCATTGCCATTGTAGATGTCGGCATCGATGCTGAACTGCACACCTTTGGATTCGAGATCGATGTAATTGTCCCAAATCGTTTCAGAGCCGTTGGATACTGGTTGAGTGCGTTGCCATACCACGCCTTCACTTTGGCGCCTCCAAACGCTGACGCTACCCGTCAGGTAATTGAGCCATGATCCGTTTTTGATTGGGGATATCCCAATGTCGGCACCATATTCGAATTCACTGGTACGCTCAACGTTGAGGCGTGAATTGGCAATCGTTGGATTTGTATAGATAATCGCTCCGTTATCAACAGCGCCCGTTTTGAGAGTCGTACTGCGCAGATAGTGGTTAGGGACAGGACCAGCAAGATCCCGTGATCCGTCAAGCGTATAGGCAACGGGTTGAATACCTGCTTCTCCGTAGGCTGCACGAATCTTGAACTCGGGCAACAGCGATTGCAGCGGAGTCCAGAAGTTCATTTGTGACAAGCGTAGGAAGGCATCGCCTCTCGGAAAAGTAAACGGAGATTTTGCATCACCAAATGTTGAACTGTAATCAGAACGGAAACCGCCCGAAATACCTGCCATATCCTTGTATTCGAATCGTTGATTTACCAGGTAGCCATAGGTGATAAACAGATCTTCGTATTCACTTGTACTGTTTGAAGATGACTGTGCACCGGTGATGTCATCGATGTCGACGTAGGAAGGCAGTCCCGTAAATGTTTGATAGGAACGTTTGAAACTACTCTTTCTCCAGTCGAACGCTACTTGAGTTGTAGACACGATCGGAATACTCCATCCAAAGTCCTTGTCGAAATCCAGTTTGGCTGTGCCAGTCACCAGTGAGTTAATGTTGAACAGATTGGTAGTTGACTTCGAGAAACCGCCAGCAAGACCTTCACCAATAAAACTATTGTTGGCAACTGAGGCTGCATTGCCTTCCTGATTGAGCGTGTTACGGGCGAAGTTGTTCACCGAATAGTTCACGCCCACTTTATAGTCAAGGTCAAAATACTTCGCTGCGTTGTAATGAAGATTAATGGTAGGTATAATATCAACAACCTTGTTGTCGAAGTTCTGATATTGAAAGAAGTACAACGGGTTGTTGTTGTTTGCACCTGCGCCACCGAACTGATACAAATAGTTTCCGTCAGCATCTCTGTATTCAAGATCAGCAAACGGGTATGTATACATTGCTGAAGATAATGGCGCGCTGTTTACATAGTATGGGTTCACGGTGTTATTGGTGTACACCAGCTGCGTGATTGATCTGAACTTAAGATTTTTGAAAAGATCAACTCCGATATTCGTAGTGAAGTTGTTGCGATCGAGCGTACCCTGCACGATCGACTCCTGCATGAGTTTAGAGTATGTAAATGCGTAGTCTGAACTTTCCTTTCCACCCGACAGTGACAAACTGTAGTTGGAGGTTTGCACCGAACGGAATGTTTGCGCGATGTGATCATGGTATTGTACGTTCCCTATATAGGGCTTGTTGTTTTGTGCACTACCGGTATTTTCCCAGTTGATTTCGCCCCATAAGCCCAGTTCATCCTGCTGAAGCAGTCCACCGTTGTTGTCCAGAACATTGCCGTTCGCATCGGTGGTAAACGAATGATTTAATGGTTGATGAAGATCGCCAATGTTGATGACCTGATCGACGCTCATTCGCGCAGAAGCATCGATGCGCATGGGTCCCTGCTTACCCTTTTTGGTGAATATCTGGATTACACCGTTCGCCCCCTGTGCGCCGTAGATGGTAGCTGCCGATGCGCCTTGTACTACCTCAACGCGCTCTACGTTGTTCAAGTCGAGCGTATTGAGGGATGTTGCCCGCATCTCAACACCATCCACCATAATGAGCGGCTGAGTTCCGCCTGATAATGTGTTTATACCACGAAGCTGAATGCTGACGGGTGCACCAGGGTTACCCGACGCAGACATAATTTGCGCTCCGGCAATCTTCCCAACCAGGGCCTGATCGATAGAGGCTGCTGGAATTGGTGGTAGCTTATCTCCCGAAACGGACTCCACCGAAATGGCGAGCTTGCGTTTGTCGGTTGCCATGCCAACACCAGTCACCACTACTTCTGATAGTTGTGTGACGTCTGACTTAAGTGCAACGTTTAGTGTAGTCTGTCCGTTGTAAGCGATTTCCTGGGTCTCAAGTCCAATGAACGAGAAGACAATTGTTCCGGCTGTTTCGGATATACCCAGTGAGTACGTGCCATCTGAACCTGTGACAGTTCCGGTAGTTGTTCCCCGAAGTACCACGTTTACTCCCGGGAGAGGTGTGCCATCATCGGCAGCAGTGACCTTGCCTGTCAGGGTGCGCTGCTGAGCGACTGCCAGGCATGCAATGCCAAGCATGCCTGCAAGCAGTAGAAGTTTTCTCATAGTGTTAAGGTTTAGTTAATGAATTGCTTCATTCAAATCTTCACAAAACCGCAACAAAATGAATCACTGGTTAGTCGTGAGTTATTCCTGAAGTGACTCCCGCAACTTGCAGTATTGAGCTTATCATCAGAGTTGAAATACCATTATCGTCTTACGGATGACATAATCAGACCGACGTAATATTCTGTGGGGTACAAAAAAAGAGCCCCAATTGGGGCTCTCCATAATTATCAATTGTAAATTATCAATTGTTGCCTACCAGAAAATCGTGTAGAGAGCTGTAATGATTCCCATCACAATCAAAGAGCCTGCAAGGAATGCAGGATGCATGTCGGAACATAGAACGATCTACCTCCAATCCTTTAGGTACAATGCCTCTTGCATTCTCAATCTTGGTGATGATCAACATACCTAACACACATAGCTATGAATACAAATCCCATCCGGTCAAGGAAAGGTATTTCGTAAACGCCTGAACCATTGTCTTTGCTGAGAATCCAAGACCTGACATCCAGCTGAAAGATCAACGAACGGTGGAATCAATTTTAATATCAACGAGAAAATGAATCCGCCTATCGTCGCGAACAGCGCTGCATTTGATGTCGTTTTCTTCCAGAAGAAGCCCGAGAATAAACATGGCGAATATACCAGGCGATACAAAGCCCGGTATATTCCTGAATGTATTGAAATCCCTGTTTGCCCTCACCCATGAGCTTCTCGCCAATAATCGAGTGAAAGGACATACCGCCAACATCATCGAAACAATAACGGCGATCTTACCCACGTGCACGAGAGTGCCGTTTCGCTTGCTTCAGTGTTGAAAGCCTTCTTATAAATATCAAGCGTGAATATCGTACCTATACTATTTGCCTTACCAGCAAGAGATGCGACGATGGCTGCTGTTAGCGCGGCGAATGACAAACCTTTCAACCCGGCAGGGAAGAAGGTTGAACAGCGAAGGATAAGCCTTGTTCACATCGACGATTCCCTTTGAATCGAGCATTTCCTGCTGGAACATTCCCTGTCCGTGAAGAACGTATGCGGCAATACCCGGAATAACCACGATCACCGGCATCAGGATCTTCAGAAACGCGGCAAAGAGAATACCGTTGCGGGCAGTTTTCAGATCGGCACCAAGCGCGCGTTGCGTAATGTATTGATTACATCCCCAGTAGTTCAGGTTCGTTATCCACATACCACCAATAAGCACGGTGAGGCCAGGCAAGTCCATGTAGTTCTGATTATCCTTCATAAAGATCATGTGAAAATGATCATCAGCATCTTTGGTGAGCTGTTTGAAACCCGCAATCATTCCTTCCTGTCCTGCACGCTCGGCAACGAGATTCAGGGCGAGGTAAGTAGCTACAAGACCACCCAGCACGAGAAAGAATACCTGGATAACATCTGTGTATCCGATAACCTTCATCCCTCCCAGCGTAATGAAAATCGAGAAGATGGCGAGCAGGAAGATACAAAGGACAGATGTTGAATCCTGAGATACCACTGATCGCAAGCGCACCCAGGTAAAGGATTGACATCAAATTAACGACGATGTACAAGCAGCAACCAGAAAACAGCCATGATCATGGCCACGGTTCCATTATATCGTTCGTTCAGGAACTGCGGCATTGTATAGATCTTATTCTTCAGATAAACAGGAATGAAGAATATGGCTACAATAACCAGCGTGATTGCTGCCATCCATTCATAGGTCGAGATTGCAAGCCCCATCTTGAATCCAGAGCCGGACATTCCGATAAATTGTTCTGCAGAAATGTTGGAGGCGATCAGCGACGCACCAATAGCCCACCAGGTAAGTGAACCTTCGGCCAGGAAAAAGTCCTTTGGAATCTGTGACGGCCTTTTTCTTTCGATTATAGATCCAGTATCCATAAAAGGCGACCACAAAGAAATAGATCAGAAATACGATGTAGTCTGAGGTTTGTAACTGCTGCATTAAGTGAATAGGTTATTAAAGCACGGGGGCTGATTAGGTTTAGGTGCAGCGCTAGATACAAGAAATGGCCTCCTTCATTCTATGCTGCACACGTTTTAACATGGCTAAAATCATGTTCTTTTTGAGAAGAACAAAGCATCAGTCGACTTTTTTGATCGGTTCAACTGTCCTGAAGTGGACAAAGGTCTCCTAAACCGATTTTGAAATAGGCATCATTTGAACAATGTGTGCGATAACACATCGTCTTAAAATAAGATCCATGGACTAGCTGCGTGAATTGCTAAATAGTCATTTTTACTATAAGGAACACACCGGTAGATCGGAACTTTTCAGGAAATACCTTCCTACGATAGACTAGTAAATGGTGCCTGGGGAATGGTATTGCCGGCCTACTTCGTCAGCGTCAATACCACCAGTGACTTTGCCGGCAGGTAACCGTCAATCCGGTCCTCGATCTCTTCGCACCATCAAAAGGCTGTGGTTTTACCTGTGCTGGCTTATCGAACGTGTTATGGTCTGTAAATTTAGAAGAAGTTATCACCTGGCCCGTTATCTTCAGTGATTGCGTATCGGGCATATCCAGGCAACCTCCTGGCTATTCGCCGGATCTATGTTTACCAGTGTTATCGTAATTGAGCCATTCCTATCGACCGATGCAGAACCGTTGATAGCCGGCAGCTTCTCCCTCCCTGGACATAATCCCTCGACTGGATCGATAGCGGTATCAACGTGGCATCCTGATGAGCTTTGTAAAGATCAAAAACATAATACGTAGGAGTCAGCAACATCTTCTCCCTGTCGGTAAGAATGAGCGCCTGCAATACATTTATCGTCTGTGCAAGGTTGGCCATCTTTACACGATCAGCGTGATTGTTGAAAATATTCAACGTAGATGCAGCGATGAACGCATCACTCAAACTATTTTGTTGAAAGAGAAATCCAGGATTAGTCCCGGCTTCGACATCTGTCCATATCCCCCACTCGTCAACCACCAGCGCTACACGTTTCTCCGGATCGTACTCGATCCATTATGAGTACTGTGTTTTGTACCAGCTCTTCCATGTTGAAACAGCTCTTCAGGCAGAAAAATATTCTGCTTCACTGAAAGTGAGTAGCCGATCCCTTGCTATCCCACGTCTTGGGTATAGTATAATAGTGCAGCGAAATACCCCACATCATATTCAAACGGGACTTTTGCGCATGAGTGTCTCTGTCCAGTTATAATCAAAAGAATTTGCGCCGCCGGCAATCTTCATCAAGCGTGTATCGCCATAGTTGCGTGCATAAGTTGCATAGCGCTTATATTGATCCGCATAATAATTCGGCAGTCATGTTACCGCCACATCCCCAGTTTTCATTTCCAACGCCCCAGATACTTTACTTTGAATGGCTCCGGATGTCCATTCTTTTTCCGAAGCTCGGCCATAGGACTTACTCCGTCGAAGTTGAGATACTCTACCCATTTCGACATTTCTTCAACGGAACCGCTACCTAAATTTCCGCAGATGTATGGCTCTGTACCCAAAAGGCCACACAGATCCAGGAACTCATGCGTTCCAAAGCTATTGTCCTCCACTACTCCACCCCAATGCGTGTTGATCATCTTAGGTCGCTGAGACCGGTCACCGATGCCGTCACTCCAATGATATTCATCTGCAAAACATCCTCCTGGCCATCGCAGATTAGGGATATTGATTTTCTTCAATGCCTCCACAATATCCATACGGATACGTCGCGTATTCGGAATTTCTGAATTTTCCTCAACAAAGATATCCTCCATAGATACATCGTCCCAGGTGTTCTGAAAAGTGACCGTAAATGTGTTTGTTGATTTGTTGCTTTGCCAGTGCCGGCGATACAACGATACGATTGACAGGCTGGGAAAATGCGCTCGTAGCCAAACAAACAAGCGCGGTGCAGATAACCATTAAAAATTTCATCAATGGATTGATTGGGTGTTGAACATTAACTACTATTTAAAGGCCCCTTTCGGGGCCTGTTACTTTTAACTCATGAATAAATCAGGATCGCTTTCCTGGTGTTATACAACTACTTTCTTGTATACTCAAACCATCATGCGGATCGTTGCACCTATACGTCGCAGATGTTTACACCTTGTTTAAGTGAAGCGATCTTATCCTGACGCGCGGGGATGAACTCCTGCGCGACGAAACCTTTGTAACCGGTTTCAACGATAGCGTTCATAATAGCAGGATAGTGAAGTTCCTGAGTATCGTCGATTTCATGACGTCCGGGAACACCACCTGTGTGATAATGCGCTATATACTTTTGATATTTCTTGATTGTCGCTATCACGTCACCTTCCATAATCTGCATATGATAGATGTCATATAACAGCTTGAAACGATCCGACCCGACTTTGTCGCACAAGGCCGCACCCCACGCGGTGTGATCGCACATATAATCTTTGTGATCCACCTTGCTGTTCAGCAGCTCCATTACCATCGACACCTTATATTTTTCGGCGACCGGCATCAATTTCTTGAGGCCTATTGCGCAGTTCTCCATTCCCTTTTCGTCATCCATTCCCTTGCGATTTCCGGAGAAGCATATAATCTGAGTAAGACCCGCGGCAGCGGCTTTAGGGATTACCTCAGAGTAACTCTTAATCAATTCGTCGTGGAGCGACAAATCATTGAAGCCGTCAACGATACCCTTACCCGCACCCCAGGGAAGTGCTGATGTCAAGCCATATTTTTGCAGCGTAGGCCATTCTTCGGGTCCGGTCAGCTCTATCGAGGCAATACCGATGTCTTTAGCCGATTTGCATAGGTCGTCGAGGGATATGTCTCTATAACACCAGCGACAAACAGAATGATTGATCTTTCCTTTCAGTGCGGGTGCCAGCGTCGTTTCAGCTGCTTTGATGCGGTTAGACAGCGATGTACCCAGTACAGCAGCGGTTGTTGTTCCTGCGATTTTCTTGAGCGCGCTCCGACGGGAAGCGCTACCTGTTGATTTTTTCATATCGTTGAAAGTATTATTTCGATCATTTCTTTGCGTCCCGACCCTGTCGGGCAGTGTCACTAAATTGCGAAAACTCAAATACTGAAGCCGAATCATTATTGCGTGAGACGACCAGTCGAATCGAACCATCCTTAAAGCGCAACAATGCCATATCACGAATATCGCCTGTTAACCAAACATTAGAAAGCACACCATCATTTACTTTCAGAGTTCCGTCCTCATATCGCAACGCCATTCCAAATGATGCATCATTCCTTCCAAGTTGCGGTTTCGTGCTGTAGAAATTTCCTGCGAGTAGAAGACTGGATTGAGCAACTTCCGAAGGAAGCTGCACAAATGCATTCGTGGATGACAACTGAGCCAACGCCGGTAGCTTGTGGATACGAAATGTCTTACCATCTACGTTTTCCAGCCATATCGATTCAAGGACAAATGCCTCAAATTTGTAGCTCTTCTCAAGCTGTTCAGGTGTAAGCACATCGGAAATCGTTGCTGACGCATAGTCTTCATAACGAGTATACTTCTTTCTCATGGAAGACATTTGGTCTAATAATTCGTCGCGCGTTGCGAGGGGATAGTTTTTGTCACCAATCTGGTAGCAAAGTATGGGATCAATCACGTTGTCCTGATTGAAGTCGCCCGCGAATAGCTGCACGGGATTCGAGAGAGACGCCTTGAATTGAGTGTTCGCGCCTGCGTTTCCAAACAAGAAGTCTGTGTCGCCATCACCATCGACGTCGGCCTGAGCTACTGCAGTCCACCATCCGTTTGATTTCAATAATTCATTTCCGGTGTATTCTGTCAACTTGCCTCCATTGTTAATAAAAATCCGAATCGGCATCCATTCCCCGGCAATAATCAGGTCAGGCCATGAGTCATTATTGAAGTCGCTCCAAACGGCTGCTGTTACCATACCGACGCTTCCAAGTTCACTGTTACTCTTGTCGGTAACGTCAGTGAACGATAGCTTACCAGGGGAAGAATTGTTTTGCAGCAATGAACTTCGGGGAATAAGACCGTAGCTTCCGGGTACGTGGTGCCCACCGACAAAGATGTCAATGTCGCCATCCTTGTCGTAGTCCGCCGCAGCAACAACGCCAGCGCTAGTGGTTTCTTTAGGCAAGACATCGAATGTTTTTTCAAACCCACCCTTTCCGTCGTTCACGTACAAGCGGTCCTGATAAAGTTCGGAACCGGAAGGATGTTCATTGCCACCTGCAATCACGTACATGTCCAGGTCGCTGTCCTTGTCGACGTCCACGAAAATTGCGTCGATGTCTTCAGCGGCGGCATCTGTGGCCCAGGGCTGCTGTGGAGCTTCAATAAAAGACCCATCATTTTTGCCAAAGTACAACACATCCGATTGTCCTGCTGCACCGGGAAAGAACAGATCATCATTCCCGTCGGCGTTCACATCGGCCGTAGCAATCCTTCCTCCCAGCCTCGAAAGTTTATAATGCAACAACCGATGCGACTTAAAATCAATAAAATCGTTTTCCTTGTGTTGAAAATGTATGCCGGACCGTTCAGTCACATCTGCCAACATCGGAGGCAATATGACAGTTGAAGCAGCGTACGATTGCATTGACTGACTTTGAGATTGATCCTGCTTTACAGCAGCGCTCTTTTGATCCACTGATAGTGTTTCCCCGGAGGCAATGTCTTGTGCTAGTGATTGCGTTCCATCCGGCCAAATCACCCTGACTTCTTTTGCTGTAGAAGCGGAACCCAGTCCAACGCTTATCGTTGGATCTACGCTTGAAGCATATCCCCGGGTGGTAAATGCTTCCCGATAGTACGTTGCGGAATCTGTTCGCACCACAATAGTTGAGCCGGTGCCCTGAGTATTAGGCGACCTTCCTACAAGTTTGATGCGAATAAAATTGTTAGTTTCATGTTGATCATTCAGGTTTCTCAATAGCGTGGGCGAATCATTCAGATTGTTGGTGATCAGATCATAGTCGCCATCATTATCGAAATCTGCATACGCCGCGCCGTTACTTACTGTCGCGCGTTCCAAACCCCAGTCGCGTGACACATTCTTAAACGTCAAACCATCAATGTTGCGGAATACATAGTTGGTCAGACGTGTTTGTGGCAGTTGCTGAACAATCGCCAGATGATCGATCTTTTTGTTCTCTTTGCGCGCCTGCTGGTATAGGTTGCCCGTATACTTCATAAAGTCCAGATTGGTGAAGTCCCGGAGATAACCGTTGGTAACAAACAGATCACAAAGTCCATCGTTGTCCAAATCCACCAGAAACGGAGACCAGCTCCAGTCGGTATTACCAACTCCTGCTAACTGAGCTATCTCACTAAACCGCGGAAGACTATCCGAATAGAATCCACGATTAAGCTGTAGCGTGTTGCGCATGTATTGATGATGATACCCGCTATCTACTGCCAGCTCATAACGATCATATTCATCTGGCCCTTTCAGGAGCTTCTGCCGACGATTATCTTCAGGGAGCATGTCCAGTACGAAAAGATCCTGAAACCCGTCGTTGTTGATGTCTGCTATGTCAGACCCCATTCCAAACTTGGAAAGGTGAGAAAAGACAGTATGAGAAACCTCTTTGAAGGAACCATCCTTATTATTGATATAGCAAAAATCCTGTTCCTCGTAGTCATTGGTGATGTATATATCTGTCCATCCATCATGATTCAGATCGCTTAGCGAGGCGCTAAGACTAAAGTTAAGACCACTGCCGTGCAGGCCAGACTGATCGCTAATATCTGTGAAGTGAACATCACCAGTGGCCTCACCGTTGCTACCGCGAGGTGTATCGTTTCTGAATAATTTGTTGCCAAAATATGGATGCCGGAGATTCCTGAGACGCCGGGTATTAAAGAAGGCTGCATAAAACATATTGGCATGATTCAACAGCAGCATATCCAGATCGTTGTCCCGATCCACGTCAAAGAAATATGCCTGAGTAGAAAAAGTACCAGTTGCATCCAGACCGTATTCCTTTGCCTGCTCTTTGAATTTCGGAATACCTCCAGGTTCACATCCCAGGTTGATGAACAATTGATTTGCTCTCGGAGCATAGTTTCGAATCACCGGAAGGTTGTATCCCTCGCCCGGAGCATTTCCTGAATAACAGACGTAAATATCGAGCCATCCATCTCCGTTAACATCAGCCATGGTAACACCCGTCTTCCAGCCATCACGACCGGCTGTTTCAGATGCAGCAGTGATGTCCCTGAATTTCCAGTTGCCCTCGTTCAAATAGAGTTTATTGGGAGAAGAGTTCCCCGAAAAATAGATGTCAACCAATCCATCATGATTAATATCGCCAGTCGAGACACCGGCACCATTGTAAGTATATTCGTAGGTCAGAATGTTGGTTTGTTCCGTTTCGACGATATCATTTCGGAATGCAATACCAACTGAAGCAGCGTCTACCTCCTCGAATTGACGAGTATTGCGATCGCACGAAATACACCAAAGACCCCCGACCATTAATAACGCTACTCGTAATGCCTGCATCATTGCCCTTCTTTACCTTCCTGAGATACGACTTTGTACCGTGATGCGCTAACTTTTTTTTGCGTCGCCAATTGATTCATATCGATAAGTCTTGATTTGCCTACGTAGTCGTAAACCGTCATTTTTGCCGCTTGCTTTGACACAGAAATACTACGCGACGATTGCGAAAGATACCCTGATCCAAAATAAAATTCTACTCTTTGTTTTGCACCATTATGAAATTCAATGACGGCCCATTCGTCGGTTACGTTAGGATCAAAGTATCGCAGCTGACGATCGTCCGAGAAAACGAACGCCCTGACACTGTCCTGATTCTGCGTTGCAATAACGAGTTCGCGTTCATCGGCCGTGCGTAAACGGGCCAGAGACTTCGCATCACCCGTTACTTTGAACTCAGTTTCGACGGCGTTCCTAAAACGAAAGCTACCTTTTCCATCATTCAACAGCACACCACCATCGAACGCATCCATTCGACCAGAAAATACTTCGTTGCCATAGTCATTCCCAATCAACAGGACATCAGGACGTTCATCGCCATTCACATCACTCACTACCATTCCATTCACAGGAGCCACCTGGACCTCAGCTGGCAACGCAGTTAACACGAACTTTCCGTCTCCCTTATTTTCGACATAGGCACTGTGGGTATAGTTGGCCATCAGCACCAGCATATTTGATTGATCGTAAGGCGCGAGGAGACTTTTCATATTCGCCCGACCATATTGCTTATAACTGCTGAACTGCTTCCTGAACCTGGGACTCTGTCCGTTTAGTTCATCCCAGAAATGTACCGGAAATTCATCCTTTGTGCCTTGCTCTGACATGAAGTAGCAACTTAATATCGCATCGATGCTTCCATTGGAGTCAAAGTCTTTTGCGTAAACTCTGAGCGGCGTTTCCGTCGAGAAGTGATAGTAGTTATTTGTTCCAAGGTTGCCGGCAATATAATCTGTATCACCATCGCCATCAAAGTCTGCTGCTGCCAGACTGTTCCACCAGCCAACATGTTCCTCCAGACCGGAGTTGTTAACGAGTTGCAGCGACGTTCCATTGTTAGCGAATGGAACAATAGCCATAAACTCGCCTAAGACGAGCAGATCAATTTTTCCATCATTATTAAAGTCTGTCCACAAAGCGTCTGTCACCATTCCAATTTTGCGAAGAGAGGGCGCGTAAGAGTCAGTTATGTCTGTGAATGTTCCGTTATCGTTTCTGAGTACGTAACTGTCCGGAGCTAGCGGATAAGCACCTGCGATAACACGTCCACCTACAAAAAGATCGATATCTCCATCGTCATCAAAATCAGCGGCACGAACGCAGGAGCCACTGGCAGATGTACCGGGCAATGCCTCAGCAACGAAAGTGAATTGTCCCCGACCGTCATTTCGATAAAGGCGGTCTTCATAACGCTTTTCATTGGCTTCACCCTCATAACTTCCGCTTACGGCATAAAGATCCAGATCACCGTCGCCATCAGAATCAAACAAGAGTAGTCCTTCATCTTCTGTGTGTCTGTCTACTCCTTTAGGAATTGGTCTAGTGGTGAACTTACCATTCGCTTGTTGCAGGAAAATCAATGCATCGAATTGTGCCGATCCTCCGACAATAAAATCTTCTCTGCCATCACCATTCACATCACCTGTTGCGAGAGCCGGTCCCGCCTGAGAAAACTTATGAGGCAACGTTCGTTGGCGGTAGTAGTCAACTTTATCAAACTCTTTATGTTTATAACGTATGTTCAGGTCTGACGATACCTCGCGGAAATATCCATTTTGCTCTTTCATCGGCAACCGAATGTCCGAAGATTGCACCGCATCCTTTTGATATAAGTGGATTGTCTGATTGGCTTTCACACCGGCAATTGTCTGACGGGAAAAGTCTGGCCAGATAACGTTTAGGCTGTCTACAACATTATCGGCACCAAGACCAAAGTGAATGATGTCCTCAACTGTCGAGAGGTAACCGCGGTAGGTGCTAAATTCAGCATTCTGTTTTTTGCCGTGACTAGAGATTGTTACCTGAGTTCCCAGTGCCCTAAGATTGTTTCCGGCTCCATGTAGCTTGATGCGGAGATAATTGCTGTTCTGTTGAGGCTTCTCACCTTGGTGAGTTTGTGAGTACAAAGTATTTTCGTAAAGAAAAGCGGGGTCATTAATGTTGTTAACTACGTAGTCGAGATCTCCGTCATTATCGAGATCGCCAAAGGCCGCGCCATTCGAGAACGATGGCCTGTTAAGGCCCCATTCATTTACTACGTTTGTAAACTGCAAGCCTCCTTCATTTCTAAATGCGTAGTTCGCGACCTTTAGAGTGGGTATTGAGTCAATCAATGAACGCTGATTGTTGAAGGCACCAACTTCACGCTTAAAATTGACATAGTCTTTATCGGTGACGTCCTTGGGAAATCCGTTTGTAATGAGCAGGTCGCGATGTCCATCGTTATCAGCGTCTATGAACAGTGGCGACCAGCTCCACTCCGTTTGGTGAATTCCTGCCATTTGTCCGACTTCGCGAAACGTGCCATTGCCATTGTTGACATGAAGCATGTTGCGCATGTACTGATATTCATAACCAAATTCAATGTTATTGATATAGGTAAAATATGTTGCCCCGGCACCTGACACAGTCTTACGCCGTAAGTTATTTTCAGGAAGCATGTCGAGTGTGACTATATCTGGATGCAAGTCGTTGTCGATGTCAGCAATGTCCACTCCCATTGAAAAGAGTGATTGATGCTTAAGTCTGTCTTTGATTTCGTTGCGGAACGTTCCATCGCGATTGTTGATATACAACACGTCATTTGAGACATAGTCGTTGCCAATAAAGATATCGGGCCATCCATCCTCGTTAATGTCCGCTATAGCGATGCCAAGTCCATAGCCTTCAATGAGAATTCCAGCCTCGAGCGTTACATCAGTAAAAGTTTTGTTTCCGTTGTTCCGGTATAGCCGATCATTGTTGAGCGCTGACCCGTCCATGATCCGTGGACGATAGTTACTCGGAATTTTATCGCTTTCGAGATTCGTAAGAACATAAAGATCGAGATCACCATCTTTATCGTAATCGAAGAATGCAGCGTTCTGACTGTACCCCTTATCATCGACCCCATACGCTGGTGCTTCGTCTTTAAATATGGGATTTCCGGAAGCATCTAAGCCCTGATTGATGAACAACGAATTGGCTCGCTCATTTGGATCGGCTTTGATTGTTGCACATACGTAAATATCCAGAAAGCCGTCGGCATTTACATCGGCAACAGCGACGCCTGAATTCCATTTATTGGCAGCGCCGATCCCCGCTTTACTTGTAATGTCATCAAATTTCAGATTGCCTCGATTGAGGTACAACCTGTTCGGAACCATGTTTCCACTGAAAAAGATATCCGTGAGTCCATCATTGTTAAAATCACCTAACGCCACTGCACCGCCGTGATACATGTATTGGACTGTAAGAATGTTGATCGAATCTTTCTCTTCAACCAGGTTGACAAAGTCGATACCTGAAGCATCGGGCGAAACGAGTCTGAACAACGTTTGAGGATCGCCTGAGCAACCTGCAGCAGCAATCGCCACCACAAACATCACAAACTTATTTAACGTCTTGCTATCGCACGCCATAACCAGATTCCAGTCAATACTCAAAGTACTAAAAACAAAAAAGCCGTCCCGATAACGGGACGGCTTTTTACAATGGTTGTTTAATACAACGGATTTTGTTTCAATGTTGTGTTTCGATTCATTTCAGTTTGATCGATGGGCAACCAATACATCTTGTCGGCCCATGCACGATCCTGCACCTTGTTCCGGGTATAAGAAACCGGCCCGGACAGTGGTTGGCTAATAACGATACCATTAGCAGGTCGACCCATCGCCTGAGCTCCGATCATCCAGCGGCGAATATCGAAATAGCGATGCTGCTCAAATGCGAGTTCAACACGGCGTTCGTTTTGATAACGCGTCATCAGAGCTGTACCCGTTTCTGTGATCGCAGGCATGCCCGCGCGGGTCCTTAACTGATTGAGCACTGTCTTCGCTTCGGTATCCTGACCAAGCTCTATACATGCCTCTGCATAGTTCAAAAGAATTTCTCCATATCTGAAGAAGTGCCATGGACACTCTTGATTGCCTCCCGCAGCTGCGTACTCATGTACAACTGTAGGGTCAATAAACTTGCGAAGGTAGTATCCTGAGTAACCACCATTCCAGTCCTCGATCGGACCATCGCGTGTATCCAGGCCGGGTTGGAATACGCCGGGAGCAGTTTCGACTTCGCGAATGATGACCTTACCCACAGGATCCATTTCTTTTACATCTGCAGGACGTGGTCTCCACAAAGACTGATCATGAAGAATAGTTGCGTCAAACCTCGGATCGCGGTTGGCGTAAGGAGCGGCGGCATGAGTTGGATTGCTCCAACTGAATTTGGTTCCGTCAGCCATTTCATAATCATCAACCAATTCCTGGATCGGCGTATTGCCACCCCAGTTGTGATAACCATTCGGGCCATTGGCAAGACCAGGTAATGCACCGTCTTCCCATCCGCGGCTCTTGATAAAGAAACGATCAAAAATAGCTTCCTTACTGTCTTTCACCAGGAACAAATCAACGTAGTCCTTAACTGGATTACCTGTGCTCTGAAGAGAATACAGGCCCAGATCCATTACGGCCTTTGCTGCATCTTTTGCTGCCTGCCATTTTGCAGTGCGGTCGCCAGGTGCTGAAATCAACAACGGATCAGGATAACCGCCCGCATAACTAGCATCGTTGTAAAGGTCGCTGGCTGCATAGAGCAACATTCTGGCCTTTAAAGCAAGAGCTGCTCCCTTCGTAGCGCGTCCAATATCGCCTCCCCCTGAACCATAGGTTTCCGGGAGAAGAGCCGCAGCTGCGTCGCACTCTGCAACGATGTAGGCGATGCATTCGCCAAGCGGACTGCGTGCAACCTGGAAATCGCTTGTTAACTCGTAAGCTTCCTTAACCAGTGGAACACCACCATACAAACGAACGAGATTGTGATAAAAGTAGGCGTTCAAAAATGCTACTTCACCTTTCATCCGCTCTTTCCAAAGGATATCCTGCTCATTGAAAGGCACCTCATCGATGCGTTGCTTGAACAGGTTAACCTGACGAATGCGAATGTATAGTTGAGTCCAGTTGAACTCGTCGAAGTCGCCACGAGAGAATGAGCCTACATCCGCTGGCGTCAGGTTTGCCTGAACTACCTGAGCGGAACCGTAGTTGTGAATAAACTGTGACTCATCTGTCAATGAGCCAAGCATGAGCTCGCGCATACCGTGATTGAGACCGCGATAGATTTCATTTACGAATGCTTCTACCAGGGCTGGATCCTTCCAGACTGCCTCTTCTCCGAACCTGTCTTCCGGCTCAACGTTTAGAAAAATCCTGACTGCACGATGTGGTATACAAAACCAATGCAATGCTCAGATAATACTTTAACATTTTTTTCATAGCATCATCTTTTAGAAACCAATATTGACACCGGCGTTAAACGTCATCTTTTGCGGATAGACCGTTCCGTCCTGATTGTCTGTTTCAGGATCGAATACTTTGAAGCTATCCCACGTGATGAGGTTGATAGCATTCACATAAATCCTTGCCGTTCTCATTCCCACTTTACTGATGATGGCATTTGGAAGCGTGTAACCAAGTTGAACATTCTTCAGGCGCACGTAATTGGTATTTCTGAACCAATAAGTGTTATCCTGCGAAATCCAGTATTCATCTTCACGGTTGAATGTCCGTGGCTTTTCTGAACTAGGATTCTCGGTTGTCCATCGTCCATCGGCAAAATCCTGCAGATAGTTTCCAAAATCACCCGATTGCGTGCGAATGTATGAGTATGCTCCGGCTGCTGCCTGGAACAGCATGTTGAAATCGAATCCCTTATAACCGGCTGTGAGTGTAAGTCCACCCTGGAATCTTGGAATGGTATTGTTCTCCAGGCGGATTCGATCGTCCGCATCAATTTTGCCGTCTTTGTTTACATCTTCAAAGCGAATGTCACCAGGACGTGCACCTGACCAGTGTGGATAGGCATCAACTTCCGCCTGATCTTTGAAGACACCTATCGCCTTGTACATGATACGCGTGTCGTATGGCCGTCCGGTTACTGTTTGCCATGGGAAAGTGTTTGCAGGCTCATCGTTAAAAATGACTTCATTCTTTGAGTAACCACCATTTACTCCAATTCCGTAGGAAAAGTCTCC
The DNA here is from genome assembly GCA_049840655.1 of Chryseolinea sp. Taxonomy (GTDB): domain Bacteria; phylum Bacteroidota; class Bacteroidia; order Cytophagales; family Cyclobacteriaceae; genus Chryseolinea. Next base: position 90,425 of record JASGJX010000013.1, on the reverse strand, counting down.
AATCACATCATTGAAGTTCAGCAAGAAGTCGAAACCGCGATTTCGAAGTTCACCGATGTTTTCCTTAGGAGGTGTGAAACCGGCTGTCTTGGGAATCGAAGCGTTTCTGGCGACGAGCATCTGTGATCTCAGGTTATTGAAGTAGTCAAATTCAAACGAGATCTTTCCCTCAAATAAATTACCCTCGATACCAATATTGCTGTTGTTAGCAACTTCCCAGGTAATGTTAGGATTCGCGATTGGATACGTGGTTGGTGTAATACTTGTCGTTAAAGTTGTGTAATCAAAAACGTAGTTACCTCCAAAGCCGAAGTTGTTGGCGAACTGGAACTCGTCATCCCACACGTTGCGGGCCGACATACGGTCGTTACCCAACTGTCCCCAGGAACCGCGAATCTTCAATCTGTTGATGAAGTTGATATTCTGCATAAAGCTTTCTTCGGAAATAACCCATCCCGCCGAAACGCCTGGGAAGAAGCCCCAACGCGAGTCTTCAGGGAAGATGTATGAAGCATCATAGCGCCATACCATCTCCAACAGATACTTCTCTCTGAAGGCATAGTTAATACGACCGAAGTAATTCAGACGGGTTCTGTTGTACAACTTTCCATCAGACAGTGTTCCGTTCCATGCATTAGTACTGGCGTTTTGAGTACCAGCAAAGAGTTCATCAACCGCTGTAGAGATGTACGCGTTTCTGAATCCCATGAAAATGTGTCCTTTGAGAATTTGCTTTTCGGTACCCGCCATGATGGCAAACGAATGGTCTGAGCCAAAAGTCTTCGACCAGTTGATATATGCGTTCGTAGTTCTGGCAGACGTGCGTTCAAGTTCTTCCTGCAACTCCGGCGTACTGAGACCCCGTTGTGAACGGAGAAGAAGTGGTTCGCCGTTGTCATCATAAGTGGTATAATCCCATGTGTACAGGTACCATGGAGTGCGGAACCGCTTGATAGGACGGAATGATTCATCGAATGCAGCATTGAACATCACGTTCAGGTTCTTCACCCATGGAATGTCAATGCGTGCGCGCAGGTTACTGTTGAATACGTTGTTCACGTCGTCAACATATCCGGTTGCTGGTGTACTGATAACAACAGGGTTGTCGCCGTTTTCAATATCCGGACCTGGTAAACCATTGGGCCAGTAGCCCGGGAGGTTTGGCTTACCACGGATCAGCATGCGGAAGATTGTGCTGGCCGCCCGGGTCGGATATGTTCTGTTCTCCTGACGACCTGCAAGATCTACAGAGATGTTCAACCAGTCAGTGATCTTTGCATCAACGTTAGAGCGGAAGTTATACTGCTTGTATTTTGTTCCGCTGTTTTTGTATACGCCATCTTCAGAGAGACTACCCATGGACAGATAGTACTTCACGCCATCGTTTGTTCCACCGGACACTGAAAGAGTAGCCATATCTTGCATAGCAGAGGAGCGAATAACGTCTCCATACCAGTCGGTATTTGGGTGAGTCCATACATCAGAACCTGTGCGATACTTTGTTATGTCGTCGGCAGAATAACGCGGGGCATTGCCTCGGTACTCGTCGATTTCATTAAGCATGGTCGCATAAGTTGCTGCATCAGTTACTTCAGGTAGTCGGGTTGGCTTGTTAAAACCAATGTTGTAGTTGAAGTTGATCTGAGGTTTACCGGTCGTTCCGCGTTTGGTCGTTACGAGAATAACGCCGTTGGCCGCTTGTGCACCATAGATCGCCGCCGAACCATCTTTCAAAATGGTAATGCTTTCTATATCGGCAGGGTTAAGGCGTTCAAGACCACCACTTCTGTTGGCAATACCGTCGATTACGATAAGGGCATTGGGGTTACCGGAAGTGTTCGTACCGCGAACCCGAATCTGCGAACCATCGTTACCTGGTTCACCGGAACGGTTTATAAAAACAGCTCCAGGCAAGCGGCCGACAAGTGCGTTCGACAAGTTTGTAACCGGTGCCTGAGAAATCACGTCGCTTTTAACAGATGTTACGGCGCCAGTGATGGTTGTTTTCTTTTGTTCACCGTAACCGACAACAATAACTTCCTGCAAAGACTGAACATCCTGCGCCAGCGTTACTGTCAAACTGGTCTGGCCTGCCAGCGCAATTTCCTGAGACGTATAGCCGATGAAGCTGAAAATAAGGGTAGCATTTTCGTCCGGTACTTCGAGTGAAAACTTTCCGTCAACATCTGTGGTCGTACCGGTAGTGGTACCTTTCACCAGAACGTTGACGCCCGGAATGGGTAGATTCTGGTCATCGTTTACGACACCAGATACAGTGGTTGGTGGCGAATTGACTGACAAACTCGCAACTCCCGATGATTCGCTATCTGTTCCGGCCGACTTAAGCACGATTTGCTTTCCGATCACATCATAGCGAAGATTGGTACCCAGCAATTGGTCAAGGACCGTTGACAATGTCTCGTCCTTGACATCGAGAGATACGCGCTCCCGGTTTTGAATGAGCTTGGAGCGATAAGTGAATTTAACATCCACCTTGCGCTCAATTTCGGAGAGAACCGCCTTCACTTCCGCATTTTCGGTATGCAGAGTGACCCGCCGGTCCAGAACCTCCTGCCCATTCGTGTCAATCGCATATGCCATCATCACGGACACGCTGGTAATCAGCATATTAATCAGGGTGACTTTCATAAAGAATAGCAATGCATTTCGAATAGGTTTAGACTTATTCTTCATATTTTTAAATGTTTTTGTTTGATCTAATAGGGCAAAAACTAGGTTTCATCCGGTGCATTTTCCGGACGCGACGACGGGCCACTGATGGTTCCAGCATCATTGGCCCACTTTTTTTGGGTTGGGTGATAAGTATGTGTCGTTACATAGGCGGTGTGTTTAGTTGTTTGACTCGTGACATCCGGCGCTTTTAATCAGGACTCTGGCATCCTCGACTTCAAACGTGGCTCCGATTGCCTTACAAATGATTTCAATGCGTTCATAAAACCCCTCCTCTTCCATGGTTGTCGTCAAAGAGCACGACGACAGTACCTTGGGGTCGTATACAATGTCGATTCCGTAGTTGTCTTCCAGGACCTTGAATATTTCATCTACCGGCGTAGATTCGTATTTCATATGCAGCAACGTTGGCTTCTCAAGGATCAGCTGAGGCGTTGCTACGATCTGCCTTGAAAAATTCTCGTCAACTATGTTGTAAATAACCTCCTGGTTGGGGGTAAGGATTACTTCGTCAATGCCTGAGTGCTGAGCATAATTAAGTGGACGAGTGACGGAAACCGTTCCAGTTTTTACGGCCACAATAACTTCCGGATCATTTTCATATGCGGTTATGTTGAAGCTGGTACCCAGCACTTTCACCATTACATCGCGGGCGTTGATGATAAATGGACGCGACTTATCTTTCGTAACATCAAAGAATGCCTCTCCGATGAGGCGGACTTCGCGTTTATCATTTGCAAATTGCCGGGCGTAAATGATGGTTCCCTGGGGCTGAGCTTGATCGTTGAGCCATCCGGCAAACGGTGCGTTTCAACCTTTGAGGTGTAGTTCTGAAGTGTTACAACTTGCGCAGTAGCTTCACCGTTGTAGACGAAAGAAAGGGTGGTATCCCGTTTTAAAAATACAAAGGTGATACCTGCCAGCGCAACTACCAGCAAAGTTGCTGCAACGCGCATCGGGCTCCACCAGCGGCGCATGTTGCCTGTCTGACCTCGGTGCTCAAGGGCTATTCGCTGTCTGATTTCATCCAACATTTTCCTCCGGAGACCAGCTTCTGCATCAGCGTCCATCAGCCGGCTGTCATCGTTCATGGTATCAATTGATGCAAACCACTCCTCCACTTCTGCCTTCTCTTGTGGTGTGCATTCACCATTGAGGTATTTGTGCAGTATATTATTGTAGGGTCTTTTTTCCATGTTTAAACGTCATATCGATTCGATCGATCCAAGGCCTTAAGTAGCAAGTCCGGTCGAAGGCAATTTCCCCCCACCCTAACATGGAAATTTTTGAAAATATTTAACGGAGAAGATGCCTGAAGGCGACGCGTGATGAGTCTTTATCTTTTGCAAGTCTTAACCGCAAAATGTAAAACGGAAAATGTAAAATGTAAAAGTGAGCTGGGTCAGGCGATCAGAGCCATGACTTTGCACATCAGGTAAGTGAAGAAAGAAAAGAAGGTGAAATGTCTTAGGTTCAGTTTGAGTGCCTTAAGCGCCTTACCGTATTGGTTCTCCGCAGTCTTCTCGGAGATGCCCAATTGATTAGCAACCTGTTTCAACGAGAGATCCTCATTTTTATGAAGCTTGACAATCTGTCTACGCTTTGCAGGAAGCTTTTCAATTTCGCGCTCAAGTGCGCCATTCAGGTCGTCGTGCAAAACCTCTTCTTCGGTACAGTTGTTAAGCTGAGGAACCTTGAGCTCAAGGTGTTCCCGCGTATAGACCTGTCGTGATGTCTCGCGGGCAAGCTGATTAATAACTTTATACTTGGCTGCTGTTGTCAAATAAGCCGACAGACTGTGGATGGCAACCGTGTTGCGGTTAACCCATAAACTTGTAAAAATATCCTGAACTATTTCTTCAGAGACTTCACGGGATTGAAGTCGTCTATATATTATAGAATACAACACACGCCAGTAGCGGTTGTAAATCTCTTCAAATGCAAGCGCGTCCTGAACTTTCAACAGGTCGAGCAATGCGTTATCCGAATATGCTTTCAACTTATCCATCACTAAGTCAAGCACTTTACAGGTCTATAGGGTTAGGTAAATAGCCGCAACAATTGACTACCTTTTTATAAAGTGTCAATTATACATCTATATTAGTAAAAAGCAATGAAGAAAACGATTGCGGCCTCGATTTTTTACCCGAGCCATTGGCCGGCAGTATAATTATCGCTGGAATAAATGCGCACTGATTTCGATTTTCATGAGCCATTGTACTTCGCGATCACATTGAATATAACGTGAGGTGCGCGGGCACAAACAAATCCAACGAGATAAAATAAGATGAACCTAATTTCTATATGATCATAAACAGGCTTCCAATCATCATCCCTGCCCTCTTTCTTTTCTCTTCCTGCACGCAAGAAGCAACCGACAACACCAAAGAAAAGAAAGATCTGGCCGTCGTTCTCGAAAAACATGCACGCACAGAAATCCTGGACAAATGGTATCCGCTCTCAGTCGACAACGAAGACGGGGGATTCCTCAGCACGTTCACTTATGATTTCAAGCCAACGGGCGATCAGGACAAAATGATCGTTACGCAATCACGACATGTGTGGACCAATTCCAAAGCCTCGGAAATATATCCTGAGCGTAAACATCATCTCGAAGCTGCTCACCATGGTTTCGAGTTCCTTCGCGATAAGATGTGGGACAAGCAATATGGCGGTTTCCATTGGCTCGTCGACAGGAAGGGCAACCCTAAGGCTAGTGGACAGGGTGAAAAAACAGCATACGGAAATGCATTCGGCATCTATGCACTCGCAGCCTACTACAAAGCCTCTAACGATACTGCCGCATTAAACCTCGCTAAAAAGGCGTTCATGTGGATGGAGCAGCATAGCCACGACAAGGTTTATAAGGGTTATTATCAGCACCTCACTCGTGACGGAAGCATAGTTCCACGCGATGCCTCTGTCCTTTCAACTGCTGAAACCGGATACAAGGATCAGAACAGTTCAATCCATTTGCTGGAAGCTCTTGCGGAATTGTATCAGGTTTGGCCCGATCCATTGGTTCGCGAGCGCCTTGAAGAAATGCTCGTATTGATTCGCGACACGATCACCAACCCAAAAGGTTATCTGGTCCTCTTCCTTACTCCGGATTGGAAACCAGTAACCTTTGTGGATCAGCCAGACTCCATCGTTCACAAGCATCATGGACTTGATCACGTTTCATTCGGTCACGATGTTGAAACCGCTTTCCTAATGCTTGAAGCGTCACACGTTCTTGGACTTGAGAACGATACCCTTACTGAAAGAAAGGCGAAGCACATGGTCGATCATGCGCTGGCAAATGGATGGGATGACAAAGACGGTGGTTTTTACGATGAAGGATACTACTTCAGGGACAAGTCAGGCATCACGATCACGCACGACACCAAGAACTGGTGGGCGCAAGCAGAAGGTTTGAACACGTTGCTATTGATGTCCGATCACTATCCAAACGATGATCATCATTACTACGACAAGTTTCTAAAGCTTTGGGCTTACTGCGACAAGAATCTGATTGACCATCAATACGGCGACTGGTTTGAAGGAGGAATTGATAAGCAGCCAGAAAAGAAAACAGCCTTAAAAGGTCACATCTGGAAAGCAACGTACCACCAGTACAGGTCCCTGATCAATTGCATCAAGAGACTCAATGGTGAGGAGATCGCTCCGTAGGAATTAAGAATTAAGAGTTAAGAATTAAGAATTAGCTATCACGACCTGCGGTCGTGTCACTGACAGCCGAAGGCTGGTGGCTAATTCTTAACTCTTAATTCTTAATTCCTACAGCTTCATTTCCCAACCCTTTTGATAGGCACGACTCCAGAGGGCAATTGCCTCCTTGTCGTCTTTGATGTGGCCGTTAGTTGTGTCGCAGTGAACCGCGCGTCCAACCCGATATGAGATATTTCCAAGCTGTGGAATGAGCGTCGACTTGAAGCCCTCCGAGATCGGCATCGTCAGTTTGTCTTTGCCTCGAATGGAATTGAGGAAGTTTGACAAGTGAATACTATCCAGCTTCTCTCCCGCCCCCATCGTATTTGTCGCATCGACAGTCTCTAAAGAAGTCTTCACGTCCTTAACTAACTTATTCCCCTGGTCGTAGATCTTATAATCATCGCCGCCAGGTATTACCATTGTGCCTTTCTCGCCGTAGAAAATAACGCCGCGGCCAACGCCTTCAACTGGAAAATCGCTGCAGCTTCTGCCCTCCCATGTAAGCGCTGTGTTGTTAGGAAATTCGGCAGTGATGGTTTGCGTATCGGGGGTTTGCCAATCATCCTGATAAGCAAATCTTCCTCCCGCGGAAACGACTTTTGTTGGAAAGTCTACACCAAGTCCCCAACGCATCACATCAATCTCATGCGTGCCATTGTTGAGCGCTTCACCTGTTCCCCAATTCCAGAACCAATGCCAGTTGTAATGAACCAGGTTGTCGCGGTAATCCTGGCGTGGCGCAGGGCCTTGCCAGAGTTCAAAGTCAAGATTTGATGGCGGCGAAACTATTTTTCCTTTGCCGATCGGCTTGCGTCCATTGGCGTACCATCCTTTTGCAAAATATACACGACCAATTGCACCATTGCGAAGTTCCTGAATCGCTTCAATCACGCGCGGAAATGATCTGCGCTGACTTCCCATCTGTATCAATTTGTTGTACTTCGTAGCGGCAGCAACAAGCATTTCTCCTTCCGCGGGACTATGTGAGCATGGCTTTTCAACATACACATGCTTCCCGGCCTTCGCACCTAACAAGGCAGCAGGTGCATGCCAGTGATCGGGTGCTGCAATTGCAATGGCATCAACTTCCTTGCGTTCCAGCAGCTGACGAATGTCTTTAATTCCCTGGGGCTTCTTTCCCGTGATCTTTTCGATTGCTGCAGTTGTCTTGTCAACGACCTGACTGTCGACGTCACATATATACGCAACTTCAACATTGGGAAGCTTAGCCAGCATAGTGGCCAAAAAGAAACCGCGGCTGTTCGTGCCCATGACACCCATTACTACTTTTTCGTTGGGCGAACCTTGAAAACTAAACACATTGGGCATAGCCATCATACCTGCCGTGGTTAACATTGATTGCTTAATAAATGAGCGTCGATTGGACATATTTGTACGGGTTTGAATGAATCGTTTTCGATAAGCCTGGTAAATGCAACCACTATTTAACGAAAGATATTCGTATTTGTACAGGTCCGTATACGGTCGGCTATTCTTCCAGCATTTGCGGCAGTTCAAGCCCGCTGATCTCCTGAACCGCACCGCCGGCGATTCCCCGTACGTCGCCATATAGAGCTGCGAGATTTTCCATTGCCTTCATCAAGCGCTTTTCACGCTTTGCCCACTGACTGGCGAAGAGGGCCTTTTCTTTCATAAGATCTTCCTGCATATCATGAAAACTTTCGAACGCAGCTTCCAGCTTTTGCTTGAATTCTGTACTGGTAACATAGTTGTACACGAGATGCATTTTGCATTCGCGATTTTCCTGCGCCTGCACTACTTCCCCGATTCTTATCATGCTGCTGCGCAGTAGGGCTGCGAGCGCTTTGAAATCAGCGAACGTACATATCCATACACCATCCATCTCTCCGAATCTCGTCATCCTCTCCGGTAGGGCATCCGTTACAATCACAGCAATGCCTGCCTGTTGAAGCCGCATGTCGTCCTTCACCTTCGAAATCCATTCGTTGCTGAAATGTTTCGTCCTCTTGCTTTCATACAGGATGCGGCCGCAAGAACCACCAAACTGATCGATCACGACGTGAACACAATCGCCACCTCGTTTGCCTTTACCAACTTCCTCTACCCGATCTCGTGGAAATGTATGCTGCAAATATTCTTCAATGGCAAGTTCCTGCACCTCACCTTGCATCTGCATGCTCCCCTGCTCCGATCGCTTTTTCATTTCATTGATAAGTCGCGACTGGTCTTCCAGTTTCTTCTGAAGCTCGGCACTTCGCAGACGCTCCTGTTCACGTGCCTTCTCGCTTTCTTCCATCACCAGGCGCCTGGTTTGTGTCTCCCACATTTCACGTTCGCGCAACAGCTGCCGCTCACGTTCCCGATATTCGACCCCCGCCTTCTCGTAAGCTGATTTTTCAACATGCTCACGGATTAACGACTCTCGTTCGAGCAAACGTTTTTTCATTTCGAGTTCGATACCATCTTCCCTGTCTTTCAAACCCCTCTCGCGTTCTTCGACTGAAACCATCTTCTCCTCGAGCGATCTCAACTGCTTCGCCTTTACCTGTCGATCTTCTTCGATGCGGCGAAGCTGCAGCTGGTACTTATTTCCCTCATCCGTTCGTGCCCGATCAGCAACGACCTTCAATTCTTCAAGGCGCTTCATCTGATACTCCTTTTCCAAACGCGCCCTCAACTCGTGCTCTAGTGATTCTTCTGGCGAAAACTTATTGCCACAGTGAGGACAGGCTATTTGCTGATTTGTTGATCTGTTAATTTGTTGATTTGAAAACAGCGGCGACGGGGCCATTGCTTTGCTGGTATTGGATTCTATCGGTTGACGCATAGACATAGGATTTTATTGAACTCCGATCTTTCTCACATAGCAGCCGCCGAGTTGCGCTTGCTACTTGATTCGAAGGTATATTGCGCCCGTGACAGGTTGTGACACAGCCTCTGGTTGAGCTGACCGCGAGGTACTTGCTCCCTGGCTGTAGTCCCGATTGTGTACGTTATATTTAATGGCAATAATGAATGGCAGATTGAGTGATACACTTGATATGAGGCTATGAAATCAAACACGAGAAAAAGCAACCTTCGTAAGTCTGCGGGCAAAACGCCGGTAAATGTCAAAAGCGGAAAGGCAAAAGCGTCGGCTTCCATCATCCCTCAGGCAAAACTGCTAAGACTGTTTCAGATCATTGCCGTACTGAAGTCAGGGCACTGGACTATTCAGCAGCTCGCGGAAAGGTTTGATACCAGTCCCCGCACCATATATCGCTATATGAATCTGCTGGAAGCTGTTGACTTCCTCATTGAAAAGGACTTCGAAAACCGCTACTTCATCATCACATCCGACGACGATCCAACGCAGGCAGTCTTTTCTGTTGAGGAAATGCGCCTGATGAAAAAACTGATTGCAACTGGCACGAACGACAATCCACTGAAGAACCTTTTGTTGAAAAAGCTGTCTTTGAATTCGGAGATCGATAGTATGCCCCGACTGTTCCTGAAGCAGCGTATAGGAAAATTTGTAGAGGAGATCGCTGAAGCTATCAGAACGAAGCAACAAATCGTATTGGTCAATTACCATTCTGCCAACAGTAACGATATACGCGACAGGCTCGTGGAACCAATCCACTTCGGCGATAATTATCAGTCTGTTGTTGCACTGGACACAGGCGATATGGTTTGCAAGCAATTCAAGCTGGACAGGATCGGATCGCTGGTCATCGGACCGGCCGGCTATCAATACGAGGCGTTACACAAAAAGAATCAAGCCGACATCTTCGGCATGTCAGGCGATTCGGAGACAAAGATAACGCTTCAACTTACCATGCGCGCCTATCTCCTGCTGCGTGAAGAGTTTCCTCTTTCTATTCCCTATATCACGCAGATCGACGATGGCTATGTATTCAACGGCCCGGTATCGTCCTTTGAAGGACCGTCGAGATTTGTACTCGGGCTCATCGATGAGATAGCGGTTGTCGAGCCGGACTCGCTGCGAGATTTTATCGATGACAAAATCAGAGGACGCAAGTCCTGATCGATCGCCTGATGGCAACATCTATCCTGATACGAAGCTCCAGGCAGCGCCAGGCACAACTGGAAGGAACTTTAGCTGCAGACGTAGCTGCTATTCTACGACGTAGCTGCTATTCTACATTGAAGAATCCCGTTTGCACATAAACCTACCGATAGGAAGCGTTGTCCTTATTCCGTTCTCCCAGCTGGTTCAGGTCACCGAGATATCGCTTCAAATGTATAAGCAGCAGGTACACACCCTGATAGCCGCCGAAGTTTTCGACGTCCTCCTCCAGTAAAGCGCGCTTTACGTTCGACTGCCGGTGAAGCAACAGCTCCAGGTAGATTAGACAACGGTCAAGCTGCTCGCGCAATTCAGCGCGCGCCGACCCGAGGTCTATACGCCCGATCCCTTTTTTCCATGCCGCATCTTCCAACGTATCATGGGGAAATTGCAGGTCCAAAGGACCACCAAGATTGCGCTGTGGCCTGTGCGTAATGGCATCCAGGAGATCGCGACTTGAAAGCGTTAAATTATATAGGTACTCAGCAACTGTGTCAGTTGCGTTAATTTTTTGACTAAGCAGAGTCCTATCCATATCGAACCACGCGTCTATTGCGGAGATCGACCGGATAAGCTCATTTCGTAAATTCAGAATAACGTTTTCCATTGTAGAATCATTTAAAACAAAAAACCCGGACGTTTCGGGCCCGGGCTTTTATTATATCATTTAACAATGAGTCTAAATAAAACAATCCCGGACCACACCACGGCGCTTGAGCACCATGTGAAGGTTGTCTGCCGATTGAATTGTTGGTCGCTTAATCATAGTGAGACAAATGTATCGAAAGTTTCCGTTACTGCTTATAAAAAACGTTAAGAATTTATGAAGACTTGTCCATGCAACACTTCTTGAACTTCTGTCCGCTTCCACATGGGCAGGGGTCGTTTCGTTGAAGTTCAGGCTTTTCCGGGCCCGGCCCTGTCAAAAGGTGAGCCGTATCCTGATGGAATGCAATCGAAAGCAATTGATACAGTTCGGGATGATTCTTCTGAAGGAGCGCAGGTCGTTCAAAGAAATACTCCCCTGCCACTGCCAGGAACTCCTTTTCATTTGTTGCACCATATTCATTGATGTCGCTCTTGCCCTTCATGATAAGCGCGGTCTGGCGATGGATAAGGTTCAGCCATGGCAGAGCGTAAGACTTGTCTTTTAAGGTCGCAGGAATGCCATCGATCACTCCATCTTCTTTATCGAGCAGATGGATGAATTCATGAATACCAACGTTTTGCTTATCATTTGCATTCGAAAAACCCTGATGCAGTGCCGGCTTTGAAAGGATCATCTTACCTTCCATTGTGCCACTGCCTACCATTCCCAATATGATCTCCTCTTTACTCTCAAACTGATAGTCTTTATCAAACGATCCTGGGTACAGCAACACCTCGTTAAGAAAAGAATAGTGCCAGTCTGGAAATCCAAAGACCGGAATAACAGCACTGCTTGCAACGAGTAGCTTATCCGTTATGTCGACTTCAACCTGTACACCTGTAATGCGCACTCTGGTGAGGAAACGGATGATACCTGTTTCGAATCGCTTCTTTTCATCCGGATCAAGTCGCGCATAAAAAGAAACATTCTCAAGAAGAATGGATCTCCATTTTTCAGGGAACTGCGCGGGAAGCCTGGCTACACGTTTCTGTCTGGTGTAGAAAATACCAAACCCAATCAGAAATAGTAAGATGAATATAAAACTTCCCATCTAATGCGTCCTTTGCCCGCGCACGTTGTCATATGCGGCGGAAATCACTTCAAAAATATCACTATATTTCAACACATCCGACCAGACGCTGAACCTTGCAAGTTTGGAATGTGGTATATGCGCGTGGATTGAACGATGAAGATAGGTTGATGAGTATGCGAAGCTACATCGGTTTTAGCGGGCAAATAAGTTTGATTCGATTAATACTGAGTCTGGCCTTCTTGTCGGCGATTGTCACTCAAGTCCATTCACAGGTTCCATTTCATCAGGGAGTAAACCTCACGCAATGGTTTCAGGCATCATCCGTTCGTCAGATCCAGTTTTCGAAATTTAGCCGCACAGATTTTGAACAGATCAAAGCTCTTGGATGCGACGTAATTCGCCTGCCCATCAACCTTCATGCAATGACTACAGGCGCCCCTGACTATGCTATTGATCCATTGTTCTTTCAATTTATTGATGAAGTAGTTGGTTGGTCAGAGGATCTTAACATGCACCTCATACTTGATAACCATACTTTTGATCCTAACGAGAACACCGACCCTGAAGTGGACAGCATACTCACTAAAGTATGGCGCCAAATTGCTGCCCACTACAAAGACGACTACGATCAACTTTATTACGAAGTTCTGAACGAACCTCACGGAATCTCCGCAGCCATTTGGGGACCTATCCAGCAGAGCGTAATCAACGCCATACGCAAGACAGACACCAGGCATTATATCATCGTGGGTGGTGTGAATTACAACAGCTATAACGACCTGGCTACGCTACCAAATTATAGTGACAAAAAACTCATCTATACTTTTCACTTTTACGATCCATTCCTATTTACACATCAGGGTGCTGGCTGGACAAGCCCATCGCTTGAGCCGCTTGCCGGAGTGCCATTCCCCTACGGCGCTTCGTCCATGCCATCATTGCCTTCCTCTCTGAAGGGAACCTGGATTGAATCTGCCTATAACAATTACGCCCAGGACGGAACAGCTGCCCAGGTCAAGAAGCTTATTGATATTGCCGCCTCATTCAGCTCAACCAGGAACGTACCCGTGTTTTGTGGTGAATTCGGCGTATTCATTCCCAACAGTAACGATCAGCAACGGGTAGCCTGGTACAAGCTTGTTCGCGACTACCTGATTGAGAAAAAAATTCCATGGACAATGTGGGACTATCGCGGAACGTTCGGCCTCTTCGAAAAAAATACGGCCGAGCTGTATGAGTCAGATCTCAATGTGTCGCTGCTTCAGGCCTTATCGTTAAACGTTCCGCCACAATCCAATCCATCACTACGCTTGCAAACGGAGTCATTCGATATCTACGATGATTACATCGGTCAGGGCATCATCGACGTGAGTGGTGGCACCAATGGTATACTTGACTATTACAACAATGACAGTCATGACGGCAAGTTCGCGATCCATCTTGCGAATGTTGATCAGTACTTTGCTATTGGTCTGGATTTTCGCCCGAACATGGAAATGTCGCTCGTGTCTCAAAACAACTACGCACTTGATTTTTGGGTAAAGGGTGACGCTCCGGGAAGCTCATTCGACGTTCGGTTTGTCGATAGCAAAACAAGTGCATCCGATCATCCCTGGCGCAAAGGGATTACTATTGATCAATCAATGGTGCCGTGGGATAATGCGTGGCACCACGTTATTATTCCATTATCGGCACTGCAGGAAAAAGGATCTTATGACAATGGCTGGTTTCCGCCGGAAGGAAAGTTCTCCTGGCACGATGTGGATCGATTCGAAATAGTTGCCGAGGCGCAGGCGCTTCAAGGGATCAGTTTTCATTTTGACGAGATCAGAGTCAATGGCGATCCGATAGTTGTCACGTCAGTTTCAGAACTCAGAGATGACGCGCTGGCATTGTATCCCAACCCAGCATCGGCTAACATTAAGGTGACTTATAAGTTAAACAAGGCGGGCCGGACAAAGGCATCACTGATCACGCCGACGGGTAGCGTTGTAAGAATACAGGACTGTGGTGAACTTCCGGCTGGATCGCATCAACTCAGCATTGACGTCAGTGAGTTGACTCCGGGACTATATATCCTTCAACTAATTACGCCTTCAACCAACAGCTCAGCGAAGGTCATTGTCCGCTAACTCCGAATCCGTAAACGTGAAATACAGATTTTTTGAGCCGCGCGTATAAAAATCGCTCATTGCAAAGGTTTGTTCTGTTATCTTCACTCAAATTCAAACCATTTACCTATGAGTCAGTCTGTGCCATTCAGCCGACGTGAATTTATTCAGAAAGGTTCCGCGGCGTTATCAGCAGTTGCATTGTCAACATCAGTATTGCGAGGTGCTCCAGCCATCATCAAAAGTCTGGGAAGGCCTGATTCAAAATTTGCCGGCGTACAGATCGGCGTCATATCCTACTCTTTCAGGAGCCTGCCATGCAACGCCGAACAGCTGCTGAAGTATTGCCTTGATTGTAATATTAGTGCGATAGAACTCATGGGAAACACCGGCGAGGCATTTGCAGGGGCACCACATGCGAGCACCGAACCAATGAGATTTCCTCCTGGCCCGCGTCCCCAACGGACTCCTGAGCAGGAGGCCGAACAAAAAAAGAAAGATGAGGAGACTGCGGCATGGCGTGAAAAAGTATCCATGGATGCTTTTTCCAAACTCAAGAAGATGTACAACGACGCAGGAGTATCCATCTATGCATGGAAGCCGAACGCTCTTGGAGAAAAGAACACCGATGCTGAGATCGAATATGCATTGCGTTCAGCCAAAGCGTTAGGTGCTACGCACGTTACTGTTGAATTGCCGAACAACCCGGAGCAAAGTAAACGTCTGGGAAAGTTTGCTGACAAACATAAGATCGGTGTAGGCTATCATGGCCATTTGCAGCAGACCTTCAATGCATGGGATGTTGCGCTCGGTCAGGCAAAATACAATGGCTTGAACTGTGACATCGGTCACTATGTTGCTGCCGGATTCGACCCGGTGCCATTGATTGAAGCAAAGCACGATCGTATTTACAGCATGCACATAAAAGATCGGAAGTCTAAGGAAAATGGCGGCGATAACATGCCCTGGGGCGAAGGCAATACCCCCGTTGCATCTGTGCTTCAACTCTTAAAAAAGAACAAGTACAAGTTCCCGGCAACCATTGAAATGGAATACACCGTGCCTGAAACTTCAGATGCCGTTAAAGAAGTTGCCAAATGCGTCGAGTTCTGTCGCAAGGCTTTGGAGAAGGCGTCATAAGGAATTCACTGGATCCTTTGCTGGGGTCAACCTGTCAAAGACGGGTTGACATAAAAACCGCTCAGTGATCCATCGAGTGCTTCACGAATCTCAAATCGTTTCCTACATTTACAAGAATGCTGTGACTTGACAGCAGTTGGTTGTCATTTTCTCTTGTTTATTAGCCCTCTTAGCATTTGGAAAAGACACGAATTGATAACAATGAGGTACGTGCAACTGAAGGTATGTCGCGATTGATCGATCAGTTCGATTGGTCGACGACTTCATTGGGTTCGATGGATTCGTGGAGTGAGCCCCTCAAATCTGCGGTAAGACTTGCTTTGAATACAAAGGCGCCCGTTCTTATTGTCGGCGGCGTCGAGATGATCCAGATTTATAATGATGCCTTTGCAGCTATGATCGGATCACGTCATCCAGGAGCTCTCGGCGTAGTTGGCAAACAATTCTGGCGTGACCAATGGGATTCCGTGGGTCCGATAGTAAAGAAGGTTTTGGCAACGGGAGAAGGAATCTTACTCGAAAATCATCGCCTCGTCCTCGTACGCAAGGGCTACCCGCAGGAGATGTATTTCACAACGGCCTATACGCCTGTCATTAGCAATGCTGGAATTGAAGGCATTTACATCAACATAACGGAGACCACTGAACTGTTGCGCAAACACGAGAACCTTCAGTATCTGCGCAATCAACTGGTGGGTGAGTTATTTATGCATGCTCCCCTTGCGCTATGCATTCTTCAGGGTAGCAGATATCTGGTGGCCTTTGCAAATGACCAAATGCTCGAGATGTGGGACCGACAGCCTTCTGAAGTCATCAACCTTCCGGTGTTTCAAGCTTTTCCTGAAACGGAGGGGCTTGGCTATGAAGCGTTGCTCACACGCGTATATTCTACAGGCGAAAAAGCCATCCTGCCGGAAGAGTATGTAAAGATCAACAGGCGAGGTCGCGAAGAGGAGGTAATCTTCAAGACGGTGGTTGAAGCGGTTCGCGAATCCGATGGCACAATTACCGGAGTGATGATCCTCTCCGAAGAAATTACTGACGAGGTTTTATCCCGCCGGCGAATAGAAGAAAGTGAGATCCGGCACAAGCTGGCTATTGAGGCTGCCTCTATAGGTACATTTGACTGGGACATCTCATCCAATGACTTTCAGGTATCGTCCCGGGTGGCCGCTATATTCGGATTCCCTGGGGGATATCCTGCTACACATCAGGAATTGATCAACCGTATACATCCCGCCGACCAGGCTGTACGTGAGAAGGCGCATAAGGACTCCGTTGACAATGGATCTCTGATGTATGAAGCGCGCGTTGTCTGGCCTGACAATACTTTGCATTGGGTTAGGCTAAATGGAAAGCTGGTGTTTGATGATCAGCAAACGCCGACGCGCATGTATGGCACGGTACTGGACATCACCGATCAAAAGAATGCAACGGAACGCCTGGAGGAGCTTGTTCAACAGCGTTCGAAAATATTGCAGCAGCGCAATGTCGAACTACGCAACAGCGAAGAAAGATACCATCGCATCGTGGAAGAAGTGCAGGACTATGCAATCATCTTACTTGACCGAGATGGTATAGTACTCAATTGGAACAAGGTCGCGGAACAATTGAAGCATTTTGATGAGAAGGATGTATTAGGAAAACACTTTAGGCTCTTTTCCCCCGAAGAAGATCGCAAGAACAAGGTGCCTGAACGTTTGCTGGAGCAGGCGTTGCAAACCGGTCGTGCTGTCCATGAAGGATGGAGGTTACGAAAAGATGGCAGCCGTTTCTGGGGAAGTATAGTTATTACAGCCCTTCACGATGATAAGAACAATGTGACGGGGTTTACAAAAGTTACGCGCGATCTCTCCGAGCGACGCAGTGCTGAAGAGAAGATGCTCGAATACACACATGAGCTCGAAGCTCAAAACAAAGAACTCGAACAGTTCGCGTATGTCGCTTCTCACGACTTGCAGGAGCCCCTTAGAAAGATTCGGACATTCACTGAACTGGTTCAGCAAAATATCGACGACCGTAAACTTGCCGAAAAATACTTTTCCAAAATACAGGCCTCGGCACATCGCATGAGTGAGTTGATCCGCTCGGTACTCGCATACAGTAAAATATCCAAAGACAATAACTTGTTCGGACCTGTTAATCTGAATGAGGTGATGTTTAACGTTGTGGCCGACTTCGAACTGATGATCGAAGAAAAGAAGGCAGAAGTCACCTATGAGAACCTTCCAACCGTGATGGGCATCGGCGTGCAGCTGGGCCAACTATTCAGCAATCTCGTGAGCAATGGACTCAAGTTTTCATCCGTGCAACCGGTAGTAAGAATCACGTCCCGGCGACTCTCTCCAGACGAAGTGAGCCGGAATCCGGAGCTTCTACTTTCAAACTACTACGAGATCTGCGTGACAGACAATGGCATTGGATTCGAACAACAATACGCCAAGAAAATATTCAACATGTTTCAGCGCCTAAACCGAAAAGAGCAATATGCCGGAACGGGTATAGGGCTTGCGTTATGCAAGAAAATTGTAGAGACGCATCATGGAACAATTTCCGCGACGAGTACACCCGGACTTGGCACCAGTTTCTACATTACTTTACCGACCGTAGAACAATCCTGAACGATCACTATAATCAAACCTCAAGTGTTAACTAACAAAACCTTCAAGATCACCTCAGTTGCAAGTGTATTGGGTGTCGTTGCAATTGTACTGCTTCAGTCGGCAATTGATTGCAGCGCTCAAACAAAAGAACGCTTCAGAGTACTGGCGATCTCCGAAACCGGCGGGCATCACGTCCAGTATTCGGCGGCCGCCAAAATATTCCTGGATAGTCTTGCCTCGAAAAAGCAGTTCGCCATTGACTATATCACCGACACGAAGTCCATCGATAAAGAATTTCTAAGTAAATACAAGATCTTTATTCAGCTCGACTATCCGCCTTATGCCTGGGAGGACAAGGCTACCAAAGCATTCGTGGAATACATGAATGACAAGTCGCATGGATGGGTTGGATTTCATCATGCAACGCTGCTGGGAACATTCGACGGCTATCCGATGTGGGACTGGTTCTCTACATTCATGGGTGGTATTCAGTTCAGGAACTACATCGCGACATTCGCCGATGGCGATGTAAAGGTAGAAGATGCAAAGCATCCAGTAATGCGTGGAATCAAAAGTCCTTTCAGGATAGAGAAGGAAGAATGGTATACCTATGACAAAAGCCCGCGGCAGAATGTCCACGTCCTGGCTTCGGTTGACGAGAAGAGTTACAGCCCTGAAAGTACAGTGGTGATGGGAGACCATCCTGTGGTATGGACGAACGAACGCATGCCCGCGCGCAATGTTTATATTTTCATGGGCCATGGACCATGGTTATTTAAGAATGCCACCTATCGCCAGTTGTTTTCGAATGCAATTGAGTGGGCGTCCGGACACAAATGATTACATACTTCGCGATGAGATACAATTCAATTCTCCTTCTCTTTTTTCCACTACTGACTTTTGCCCAAACGCAGAATACAGTTGCCGATCAGGTAACGGAGCTGGCTCCCCTGATCATTCAATTTCACGCAGATGAAGGCAATCTTGAAAGATTTTACACAGTATCTCAATCGCCTGAACGACGTCAGCGCCTTACCGAATTTTACAACGACTATGCTGCACGCTTAAAGGCGGCTACTTTCGAGACGTTGACTGTTGGAGGGAAGGCTGATTACCTGCTCTTTCAGCGTTCGCTTCAAAATGATTTGTTCCTGCTGAGCGAAGAAGCCAGAGAATACGCTGCGGTTGAAAAGCTAATTAACTATGCTGATCCGATCTACTCCCTGGAGAAAGACAGACGTCGGGGAAAACATCTTCAAAGTGCGACGGTTGCAGCTTCGTTGAACTCAATACTCAGTGATGTAAAAGAACGAACTACGAACGTTTTCAGAATCGAAGACCTTTCGCGCGCAGAAGTCAGACGCGTTACGTCAGCAATAACAGGTCATCGTGATGCGCTCAAGAGCGTTTTTAATTTCTACAATGGGTATGATCCCGAGTTTTCATGGTGGGTTAAAAAACCTCTTCAACAACTCGACACGGCGCTGATGCGGTATGCTGAAGCACTGAAAACGAAAGTGAATAAAACAACGCTTCCTAAAGACGATGGAAGTGGAATCATTGGATATCCGATCGGATCAAAAGAACTGTCTCGATTGCTGGAGTACGAAATGATTCCTTATTCAGCGGAGGAGTTAATCGAGATAGCAAACAAGGAATTTGCGTGGTGTGATCGTGAATTATTAAAGGCATCTCAGGAGATGGGATTTGGGAACGACTGGAAAAAGGCTCAAGAGAAAGTGAAGCAGTCCTATGTTGCTCCTGGATTCCAACCAGAAGCCATGCTGGAGTTGTATAATCAATCAGTTGAGTTTCTCAAGAAACATGATCTCATCACTATTCCCCCTGTCGCGGAAGAAACCTGGCGGATGGAGATGATGTCACCGAAGGATCAGTTGGTTAGTCCATTTTTTTTGGGTGGCGAAGTGTTACAAATCTCCTACCCCACCGATGAAATGTCTCACCAGGACAAGATGATGAGCATGCGGGGTAACAATCCGCATTTCTCACGAGCAACGGTTCATCATGAACTGATAGCTGGCCATCACCTGCAAGGCTTCATGATGGATCGCTATAAGAGCTATCGACACTATTATTCGCCTTTCTGGATGGAGGGGTGGGCATTGTATTGGGAGATGATTTTGTGGGATATGAATTTTCCCCGAGGTCCCGAAGATCGTATAGGCATGTTATTCTGGCGTATGCACCGATGTGCTCGCATCATCTTCTCTTTGAATTATCACCTTGGAAAATGGACTCCGCAGCAATGCATTGACTTTCTCGTCGACCGCGTGGGGCACGAGCGTGCAAATGCCGAAGCGGAGGTGCGCCGCTCATTCACATCCAACTATGGCCCGTTATATCAGTTGGCTTACATGACGGGGGCATTGCAATTCTATGCATTAAAGAAAGAGCTTGTCGATTCAGGGAAGATGACCATAAAGCAATACCACGATGCGGTTATGCGCGAGAATGCAATGCCTGTTGAAATGTTGCGTGCAATTCTGACTAACACTCCTCCGGCGAAAAATTTCAAAACGTCCTGGAGATTTTATGTGCCGCGGTGACCTTACAAACGAGGAAGGTTAGCGACTATCGATGCGCAAACTGTAGAAATTCTCCTCGGAAATTCCCTGAGAAGCTGAATGGCTTGGCGTTTCTTTCATTGGTTGACACAATCAACATGAGCCATTGATGCTTTGGCACGAATTTTCAATGTTATTAATCAGCATTAAAAATAAAAACTGATATAACATGAAAAAAGTACTCTTAATAGTAGCAGGTGTCCTGTTCGCGGCCGCAGCTACGTTTGCACAAGATTCCACCAAAACTCAGCAACCACAACCCACGCAGAGTTCGGAACAACAACCATCAACTGATTACTCAAAGGACATGGTTAAGATTACAGCCACTGATCTTCCAGATGCAGTAAAGCAAACTTTGGCTGCTCCTCAGTATCAGGGATGGGAATCATCTACTATTTACAGAAGCAAGAATAATGACATGTACGTTATTCAAATGGGCAGTGGAGCAGAAGCAAAGAACTTCCGCTTTGGCGCCGATGGTAAACCTATTTTGGAATAATTGCAGTTAACCTGCGATTGCCTGTTCATGCAGATATGTTAAACGACATCTCTTAACCAAGCTACCGTTGTGTGAATAGCCCGGTGTTTAACTGGGTTACAAACGAGTTTCGTTCAGAGTTGAGCGCGCACTGCGCTTCTCTCTACGGGGCTCGTTTGTTGCATTTCAATCAATCATCAACCGGCTGACGTTCGCGTTTGATAGAGACCTTTGCAAGTGGCCCAACCTGAATGGGCACCTTTTCAATTTCAATATTAGCGGCCTCCAATCCATACATTTCTTCCGTAGGTAAACTAAGCGATTTTATCATCCTATACGTGAGAATGATGAAGCGCTCGAAAGCGGAGATCACGCTATCCGAGGATGCCCAGGTATGCAATGAAATGAATTTGAAATCACTCATCATACTGTACTTGTGAAGTGCCGGATAAGGGCTCATCAGATCGATCTCTCCTGAGTCCGCCATGTCGTGAATAACTTTGTTGAAAAGTGTACTCACACGGTGCGGTTGTTTGAATCCAAGTTTAAAGCTTACGAAGAATGCCCGCTTGGGAATAATCGTTTCAACTTTGTACCTGCTGGCGAATGGGCTGTCGACTGTCTCCACATGTACAAACCAGTATACGTCAGCTCGCTTGGGTCGCTTCCGAAAAATCGAGTAGATGATGTTACTATCGATGTAGTTCTTGCTATCGGCCACAGCAAGATAGACCAGGTTGGTTGCTTCCTTAGGCACGCTATCGTCTTCCTGCAGATCTTTAAGCATTGACTGGTAGTGACGAAGGTCAACGAATTCGGTGTGGCGTTGTCTGAGTATGCGCGCCTTCAGGAAAATGAACATGGGCACAAAATACATCAACGCGATCAACACGGTAAACCATCCGCCATGTTCAAACTTATGGAGATTCGACGCGAGAAACATTCCCTCGAGTGTGAAAAAACCCAGACCTAACAGCAGCGACCGGAAACGCGATTGCTTCGCCTTGGCAAAATAAAACACCAACAACGACGTCGTCATCAGCATGTTTACGGTAATGGCGAGACCATAGGCTCCTTCCATCGCGGCCGATTCTCTGAATATCAATACAGCCGTAATGCTACCGGCCATGAGTGTCCAGTTCATCTTCGGCACATACAATTGCCCCATCGAAGTACTTGGATACACGACCCGCGCAGCCGGCCATAGCTTCAGCTTCATTGCTTCGTTAATGAGTGAAAAAGTACCAGATATCAGCGCCTGACTGGCAATGACGGTAGCAACTGTAGCGATAAGAATCCCGGGGACAAGAAACCAATCGGGCATAATTGCATAGAAGGGGATTTGACCCTCGAGATAATTGCCGCGCTCAGTAAGCAGCCATGCGGCCTGACCAAAATAGTTGATCAGTAAACATATCTTAACGAATACCCAGCTCAGACGGATATTTTCTTTTCCACAAAGACCGAGGTCAGAATAGAGCGCCTCTGCGCCAGTCGTGCAAAGGAATACTGCACTAAGCAAAACAAATCCATGCGGGTAGTTAAGTACCAGGCTCCACGCATAATGTGGATTGAGGGCCCGCAGTACCGTTGGATTTTGCAACAGCTGATACCCTCCCAACGCGGCGAGCATGAGAAACCATATCGCCATCAGCGGACCAAACGTCTTCCTTACTATAGCCGAACCAAATTGTTGAAAGACAAAAAGGAGAGTCAATATCGTGAATACGATCAGTACGGTTGGTACATTCGGAGAGATCAACTTAAAACCTTCAACTGCCGACGTGACAGAGATCGCCGGAGTAATAAAACCGTCAGCTATCAGCGTGCAGCATCCGATGATTGCCGCATAAATCACCCAGCGTGCATTGAACTTTCGTACCAATGCATAGAGCGCGAAAATACCACCCTCACCCTTGTTATCGGCGTTTAATGCGAGGTAGATGTACTTGATGCTGGTGATCAGCGTGAGTGTCCAAAAGATACAGGAGACCCCCCCGAGCACTAGCGCGTCTGTAATGGGTCGATCGCCCACAATAAATTTCATGGTGTACAACGGAGAGGTTCCGATATCGCCATAGATAATTCCTATGGCCACAAGAACCCCCGCCCAGGAAAGCTTATGCTGATTGCCTTTCGAGTCCATTAACATCGAATACGACCCTCAGCTTGCCTGCACAAACGGTTGCGTCGAATTCCTTATATGAATATAAATCTTATGACTAAAACTTCCGTACGGCTACACAAAATTCTTGTTCCTGTTCCAATTCCAACGCCGATTGTTAACCAATCTTGAAATTCAATTGAACGCCATGTTATTCAGGCTCGTCGCATGTAACTAGTGGTAGCTACAAAATCTTAGCGGTGGCATGGTGGCATGCTTTTTCTTACGAACTAATCCATGGATACAAGAGAAATCGCGAACAAATTAGTCGATTACTGCAAGCGCGGTGATTGGCAAGGGGCTCATTCTGAATTGTATGCGAAAGACGCTATCAGCGTTGAACCCTATGACACGCCTGAGTACAGTAAAGAGACCAAAGGAATAGACGGCATTCGGAAAAAGGGCGAAAAGTTTAATTCCAGTGTGGAGAAATACCATCAGATCGATGTATCCAATCCACTGATTGCTGGCAATAGCATCGCCTTTACCCTAACCTTGGACATGTCAATCAAAGGAAAAGGCCGGATGAAATCGCCTGAGCTGTGCGTATACGAGGTAAGGGATGGCAAGATTGCCTCGGAGCACTTCTATGTCTGAGGTTCAACACGACGGTAATACATCGGAAATGTGAAGTAGTTGTTTCGGAGCTTGTCTTGAGCGGCTTGATGACGGGGTTTCTACGAAGCGGCTTGTTTCAAAGGAATGAGCACTTCTACACGTGTACCTACGGCGTTTCCATAACGGTCTTTGAGATCTAGGATGCGGATCAGGCTACCGTTGCCATTGCGATCGAGCATGCGCAGTCGCTGTTCAGCCAAACGAATGCCTGTTTGATCTTTTCCTTTGAACCGATGACCTGAAAGTTGCTCAGCGCGTTCCCTGCCCACACCGTTGTCTTCGATGGTGCAGATCACGGCTTCGCGTCGTTCCTTAACATGAATTCGCAGGTGGCGTGATTCACCCTCGGCCTTATGAACAAGTCCATGCCACAGAGCATTCTCCACAAAGGGCTGAAGAATCATCGGCGGCATCATAACATCCGCACCATCTGCCAGGCGATCAACATTGATTTCAAAGTTTACCTTCTCTTCCATTCGCAGTTGCTCCATCTGCACATAGGACTCAATCTGCATCAGTTCATTATCCAATGAAACGCGGCCGTTCTCCAGGTTCTCCAATGATACCTTTAGTAACCTGGATAGTTTAGTAAGATAAAGCGAGGCATTTTTGTTATCACCAGCAAGAATAAGCCGTGATACAGACTCCATACTATTGTATAAAAAATGAGGATCAAGCTGCGTCCTGATCATAGCAAGTTGCATCTGAAGTTGCTCATAACTGGACGTAACGTTATTTAAGGATGCTGTGGTTTCACGGATGGTGTTCTTTGACCACGCACGCAGTCGAAGCAAGTACACGGTGCCTGCCGTAAGCAACCCCAGCAGTATAATAACTATAATAACAGCGTTTCGTACTGCATGCTGACGTGAGAGCTCTTTCTCTATCATTTGCTTTTCCGTTGATGAAAGCTGTGTCTGTTTTGTTTTGCGGGCAGCATCCCGGCGAAATTGCTTGTCTCTTTCATTCTGCACAATAACGCTGTCTTTCCAGGCGTCATACTGCTTTCGATAAAAAAGTGCCTGCTCCAGGCGGCCAGATCTCTCATAGATGTCGGACAGTCTGCGATTGGCGTTCCTGACATCTATGGACGAATTCACGACTCTCGCCCTGCGCAATACTTCTTCGAACTTAGACTGAGCGCTGGAATTGTTCCCATTTGCAAGATCTACAACGGCAAGGTTATACGTTGCCGCAATTATTCCCGTCTGTGAATCAATGTCACGGGAAATGCTTAAAGACTCCAACAGGTAGGGCGTCGCTTCATTGTAGTCGCCACCAGAGATCATAACTTCCCCAATGTTGTTCAAATCGATGAGTATATCTTCCCTGTAGTCGTTCTTCCGATGAAGTGCAAGTGACTTATAATAGTTCGAAAGCGCGAGTTCCTGCTCTCCCCGTTCTTTATAAATGTTCCCGACGTATCCCAACGCCAGAGCAGCACTGGCATCATCTCCGTTAACTTCATATATGTACAAAGCTGCGTTGTAATTCTGAATGGCCTTTACCTCGTCTTCAAGTTCGCGATATGAGTTACCCAGGTTAAGATAGCATGAAGCCATCAGCACAGTGTCCTTAAGCTGCTCGTACATCGACAAAGCACTTTGAAGATTTCTTACTGCCTCATCAAATTGATCTTCACTGTAATCGAGTAAGCCAAGTTGCATGTGATATGCAGCCGTTGATCTGGGATCGTCAACATAGTTGAGTTCGCGACGCATTCTCTCCAGTGCTTCTCGTGCAGCGGCAAGGTTACCGTTGTTGTCGAAGTTGCGGGCAAGGCGCATATAGTCCTTCACCAACTCTTCGTGATTGTTTTTCTTGGAGCGTAAAGCTGTCGCCTCGCTTGACAGCCCCGACGACGTAGAATCTAAAAGATCCTCTGTCGTCTCTAATTCGTAGGACGGTGCAGACTGTTCCGACATTGGCAAACGCGGAGTCTCAGCTACAGATTGACCTATAGCTCGTGTTGTAATCACTGCCAGAAGAAGCGCAACTAAGACGGATCGGTACATACAGGGGTGTCCGGAACTTGCAAATTAATGCTTCCCTTCCGCTGCGCAGATGATTTAAGTCTTTGTGTTTCGACCATTTACGTCATCTAGGCTAACGTAAATCTTAATCTCCGCACAAATCATTGAAAATCAATGAATTAACTCTTTCAAAATGGGAAATACTTCCAAACCGTCAACCAGACTTCAAATATTCTATTCCCATCAACTGAAAAAAGAGGTTTGCGAAGCAAACAAAAAGTGTTTGCGGTTACCCTATGCTGACTACTTCAGTGATGAAGTCCGGATCGTCTTTACATATTTGCCGTTTGACACTGATTTTCCAGCAGCCACCCCGTTAAGAATTTCTAACAGTTTCCCTCGATTGCCACTCTTGTCTTCTCCCTCGACGAACGATGCAACAGGCTTATCAGGTGTATTTGCCTTCAGTTCAACACTGTGATATTTGAAAGTTGAGAGATCGCTGGCAGTGCTAGGCCTGAAAGAATCCATACTCTTTATTATTTCCGGATTTGGCTTTGGTGAGGTAGTGATCCCCACAAGTTTCAAAAGTGTGCCATTTTTTAGCTTCACCCAGCGCAGTTCCGCAGAACGGGAGTTGTCACCAACCTCAACCCTATACGCACGTAGCCCGTTCCGGGTGTACGACTCTTCCGCCGTAATTTTTAATCCCCCCTGCTTCATCTTATCTACTGTCTTTTTTGCTGCATCCGCAGGTTCCGCTGATGTGGTATCAACGGTGACCACCATAGCCGCTTGTTTATTCTCAGCTATCAACTCAAGAGACGAGGGTGAATTCTGTGCATACCACCCGGCGGGATATTCAAAATAAAGTCCAATCGCGGGGTGAATAAAACGCGTACTGTCGAGAATTCCTTCTTCCGGATTCTGACCATACACCAGACCTTCCACCATCTCTAAGTCAGTACCCTCGAAATAGCCAGTTCGTTTGAATCCCTTCTTCTCAAGAAGCTCGGTCAGTTTGTCAACTCGCTTCGCAGTCATCGGATGATCCGTGAAAATGTTCTTTTCCATCGGTTTGCCAGCAATAAACTCTACGTACGTTGTAAGTCGCTCAAGACCGTCGACCAATCCGTACGGCTTATAACCAGCCTGTATGGCAATTCCAACACCGTGCTCATCGGCTGCAGTCTCCTGGCCCCGGCTATACGCTGCAAGTGCTGCCTTCGATGCAAACCCAACAGGTATGTTGAGCAGATCTGCAACTTCGGGTGATGCCAGGGTTCCAACCAATCGGATCGGTAATTGAAGGATTGCCGGAACAATTCCTGCTTTCATCCTTTTCGTAGAGTGCTTCAATACAACGTGTGATAATTCATGAGCCATAATTCCCGCCAGCTCATCCGGCGTGTTGACAATGGCTAGTAGTCCACGGGTTACATACACGTAACCTCCTGCCGTTGCAAAAGCATTGGGTTCCGGCGTGTCAACGAGAAAATATTTCAACGGTTGAGACATCCCCAGGTATTTTTCCATCGAATGGCCGATGACTTCAACTTCCTTCAGAAGTTTTTCATTCTGGTAGATACCCATCGTTTCCTTTACCATCTGAAACGTCTGTGCCCCAATCTGCTCCTCGGAATCTTCCTTCTTTTGAGCATGGGAATCAGTAATGACAAAAAAAACAATGATGATGATTGCGAAGCGTAACATGATGAGGGTTTTAAGAAGATTAAGAATATTCGGACTTTTATGAAAGCGCCTGTGGCGGCGGCCCGGCAGGCCGTGATTTTTCTTCTGGGAGTGGAACGAACTCATGATTGTCGTTCGGAGGAAGAATGATACGTCCCTCCTTCCAGTCTGCTTTTGCCATTTCAATTCTTTCCTGGCGCGAGGAAACAAAGTTCCACCAGATGAACCGATCGCCAATATGAGCACCACCCAATAGCATTACCGTTGTAGCCAGCCTTGCAATAATAACCGGCTCGGCATTCCGGCTGAACACTACCATTTGCCCGGAAACATAAAACTTACCAGCGATCTCAACT
Source organism: Chryseolinea sp. (assembly GCA_049840655.1). Taxonomy (GTDB): domain Bacteria; phylum Bacteroidota; class Bacteroidia; order Cytophagales; family Cyclobacteriaceae; genus Chryseolinea. The sequence continues at coordinate 62,567 of JASGJX010000013.1, read as the reverse complement.
TCTCCCCGAACAATGTAAATGCCCCGCTCTTCGTGCTCAGCTGGCACCGTCATTTTTGCTCCCGGTTCAAGCTCAACATGCAGGTAAAACAGAGGTGAATGAGTCTTCACATTGCTTTTCAATCCAAATGCTGTACCCGCTATTAATCTCATCCAGACTCCTGTGTCTGTGTATACGGGCAATTGATCAGGCTTGTAGTTGTTAAATGCCGGATCCGATTCCTCGTCCTTTTCAGGAAGAGCAACCCAGGTTTGAATCATCTCCAGTCCGCCCACTAACGCAGCGGGATCCTCAAACCTTTCCGAGTGAGCGATGCCTTTTCCCGCAGTCATCCAGTTAACTTCTCCAGGAAGAATCTCCTGCTTCACACCGAGGCTGTCGCGATGAGTGACCTTACCACCGAAAAGATAGCTTACCGTAGAGAGTCCAATATGCGGATGAGGCAATACATCCATACTGTGAACGATCTGCGGTTGAATTGTAACAGGCCCTGCATGATCCATAAAAATAAACGGCCCGACCATTCTCCGTTGTCTGAATGGAAGGATTCTCTTTACACCCATCCCTGCTGCAATGGCTGCTGCGCGTGCTTCAATAACTATGTCGATCATGCAGTGAATGTATTAGAATTATCAGTTACAATAATGTTAAGGTTTCTTTGGTTGATCCAGCTCCTGCCAGGTCCACGGCCTGGTACGTCCTTTAAATTGCTCACGGACCTTTGCTACCTCCTCAGGACTCACCAAAAGGAAATTGACAAATCCCTCATTTGGCGTTCCGGGAAAAGGATTCTCCGACATACCCATATCATAGCGTACAAAACTTAGCACGGAAGCAATCCATTTGTCATCATTCATCCCCATCGACACCATATTTTCCCTGTAGGTTTTTCCGTTTACCGGGCCGGTTAGACCATGCAGTAGTATCCTGACAAGCGCGTCCTTCTTACCCATATAACGCATAAATTGTCCTGCCAACGGTGGGGCTATTTGTGTGGGTACCCCCTTGCCCCGTTCACCATGGCAAGTTGCACACAGCGAGTTAAAGATTGCCGCGCCTTCTGTTACCATCACACGTTGATCAGGTTTAAGTGCCCCCAGCTTGGCTCCGAATTTCTTGATCTCTTCATTCCGCGCGAGACTTTGTGTGGTGGCAATGATCATCGCGTTGTCTTTATTCTTCTCTGCGAGATAGGTGCTAAGCTCTTTCGCTGCCGGGGATGTGCTGTTCGTCAAAGAAAGCATCAATTGAATGCGTACGTCGGCATCGTTATCATTCTTCAGCTTGTCAAGTGCGCCCAATAATTTCTCATCGTTCTTCTTCAGGAACGCGTCGCTGATCCAGATAGCTGTTTTCCGAACTGCCGGATCATCATCTTCATATGCTTTCATGAGAATCTCCTGATCGATAGCTTCAAGCCCCGACAATGTCCATAGTGCATGAATGCGACCGAGCGGTCCCGGTTTCTCAGATAACGGTCCCTTCTTTCCGAGTGCGATTTCTTTAAGCGCAGGCACGACCGATTGGTCATTACGGATCACGATCTCCTTTTGCGCGTTATCCCTCCACCAACCATTGGGATGGCCGAGATAGTTGAGCAATTGAGCAGTCGTCTCCTCCAGCATCTTCGGCTTCGGACCTCTTCCCATTCCGTCGTAAGTAACCCGGAGAATTCTTCCATGCTGAATGTTCTTGTCCAGACCAAGGCGAAGGATCTGTTTTCGAAGATAACTTCCTTCACCAGTCCACGTTCCTTCCTGGATGATGCCGCGATGCATATCAACAATATATAGGCATCCATCAGGCCCTGTATATGTATTCACAGGTCTGAAATTCATGTCCCAGGATGCCAGGAACTCTTCGCGATCATAAACATTCTCAAGTGTTCGCTTGCCCTCTGTATTGATAACTTTGGCGCGTCGTACCATACGAGCCACAGGTTCCGCAATGAGATAGTCATCTACCAGGTTCTTCGGTAGCCGATCTCCCCGAAAGATCGACTGCCCGTTTGCTGCAGTAAAGTGATTAAGCGTAGTGTCCGGACGAATGCGACCGAGTCCTCCCTGAATGTCTGGTGTCTTTACAATGGGCCAAACCTGACCAAATACAGAGTCTACATAAGCATCCGCAAACTCAAGCTGACCATAGGCTGGGTTGATGTGGAATCCAGAACCAGCGTTTTCGGCGCCGCCTCTCGCGTAGAAGAGACGACCGTAGCTATCATGGGTAATTCCCCATTGTCCGTTGGACCCGCTTAATAGCGAATCGGCAATGAGTTGATTATTTCTGTATTTGAATCTGATAGGATCGACCGTGATATAAATCCAGTTATCGAGATTCCAGTCGAGTCCGCTGCGTTGGTGTTCAAGATTTCCAAATGCGCGTTTACCGGGGTGATACACAAGTCGCTTCTGATCGGCAACGCCATCATTGTTTGTGTCCTTGTAGGCGTATATATCATAAGTATCTGTTACGTTAACAAGCAGTTCGTCTCCAACTGCGAGGATCATGCGAGGCAACATAAGTTTGTCGACGTAAACAGTACGCTTGTCCATGCGACCGTCATCGTTGGTATCTTCCAGTAACAATATCCGACTGGTGGCCACGTGCTCGCCGGTAGTATCTACCGTCTGCATGTAAGTTTCCATCTGAGTCACGAACATTCGTCCATTGCCGTCCCACGATATGGCTACTGGCTCGTTGAGCATTTCCTCGTCAGCAACTACTTCAACGTGATATCCCTTCGGCATACGGAACGACGAGAGGCTTTCTTCCGTATTCAGATAGGCAGGCGTCGCGTCGTTCTTTACAGTGCGGGCAGTTTCAAATCCCTGCTCCGGCAATGCCTTCTCTTCAGGTGGTTGATTGTTGCAGGCAGATAGAAAAAATATCAGCATTGCTGACGGTAACGCTGCTGTTAACCAGGGACTCGCTGGTAAGAGAGGATTCGGGGAAGTGGCGCTCATTACAATGGATCATTGTGAGTAACCAAGTTAGCGAACCCAGCGAAATAGACAATCGAATTTACGCCTGCGTTTGGCAACGGATCAAATCCCGCTCAAAACCTCAGGCAATAGAGCGCACCAATGTGCTACGATGATCGGCGTGTATGCTCTCCTCGCGAAGAAGAAGCATTCTTCTTCTTGTTATTGAAGAATCGACGCTTCTTTGGCCGTCCCGCAGACGGTCCACCTTTGTCTTCCCTTCCTGCTGACTGATGCGATGCGCGCTGCTTTTGAGTTCCCTGATGCTTGTGCAACTGAGCAGCTGGAGCGTTCCCACTATTGGCTACCGTCGCGCCAGGGCCTTTTGTGTAAGGATGGGATACAACCTTAATGTCACGCTTGATCAGTTTCAGAATATCCCGCATGAATGGCTTCTCTTCGTCGTCACAGAAAGACAGTGCAATGCCCTGCTCACCTGCACGACCAGTACGACCAATACGGTGCACGTAGGTTTCAGCCACGTGAGGGATATCGAAGTTAATCACATGCGACAGCTTATCAACGTCTATACCTCTCGCAGCAATGTCAGTGGCAATGAGCACACGGGTTTTACCCGTCTTAAAGTTTGTAAGCGCTGTCTGCCTTGCACCCTGAGACTTGTCTCCGTGTATAGCCAACGCGTTGATATTGGCGCTTGATAAGAATTTCGCCACACGATCTGCACCGTGTTTTGTTCTTACAAACACCAGTACAGAAGGTATGGTGTGCGATTGCAGAATATGTAACAACAACTTTCGCTTGTCATCTTTAGCAACATAATACAACTCCTGTTGAATCGTCTCCGCAGTAGAAGAAACCGGCGTTACTTCCACACGAACTGGATGGTTCAGTATAGAGTTTGCAAGATCTCTGATTTCCGCCGGCATGGTCGCCGAAAAGAGCAAGGTTTGCCTCTTCGTCGGAACCTTTGCGATCACCTTTCTCACGTCGTGAATGAAGCCCATATCAAGCATGCGATCTGCTTCGTCGAGAACAAAGTATTTCACCTGCTGAAGATTCACCAACCTCTGATTGATTAGATCTAACAGACGGCCAGGCGTGGCAATCAGAATATCAACGCCATCGCGCAGCGCCTTTACTTGCGGCACCTGAGATACACCACCAAAGACAACTGTATGCCTAAGCCTCAGCAATTTTCCATATACAGAAAAACTATCGGCTATTTGTATTGCCAGTTCACGCGTAGGTGTAAGCACAAGTGCCTTGATCCCGTGAGGGCCCTTCTTATAAAGCTCATCTTCATGGAGAAGTTGCAATACTGGTAACGCAAACGCAGCGGTCTTTCCTGTTCCCGTTTGCGCGCACCCCAGCACATCACTTCGTTTAAGCAACACTGGAATAGCCTTTTGTTGTATGGGCGTTGGTGTAGAATAGCCCTCAGCCCTGAGGGCTTTTATGATTGGCTCAATGAGCCCTAAATCTTCAAATGACATTAAGTAACTTGTGAATCTGTAAAAAATGAAAACTGTATGGGCAGTTTGGATAGGTAAAGAATGCAAAGATGCCCAAAAAATCCCGAAAGATCGCCCTTACAACCTAAAAACTATGACTTTGGTTCGTTCGCAGATAGATCCCCGGAGCAATTTGGATCGAATTGTGTTGCACAATAACAGTGACGCAATCGAAGTATTCGCATCAAAATGGCTGAAGTTGAATATCAATACCTCGGTGACAAACAAACTGACCCGCTGCGAAAGAAAGGGGTCTGTTACGCCGTTAGAAATGAGAATGGTAAATGTATTCGGGGCAAAAACGGCAATTTTCTGGTGCGATTTCAGGACGGCACGACGTCAGTCGTCATCGGTAGATTGCTGCGAAAGTTTCTGCGAGATTAGTTGAAAGTGGGGACTTCATACCCCAGACCAAAGTTGGTAGTGCGCGCTTCTCGACGAACATATTGAGATAGGGCCACTCATCATCAATGTTGCAGGACTTTGATTTTCTGGCACGATGATGAGTATAATATTTTAGTCGTAACCACATAACTATGGAAAGCAAAGAAGAACTCTATCACCATGGTGGTAATCCGTTTTACTATGAAGTACTGAATGATGAGATCTGCGCCCAGGTGCTTTTCGCACTTGAAGTGCTACGCCTCCCCTATACGCGTGTACCTCATGAAGATCATGGCGTGCGTTCTTTGAGATTCTACGTTCAGGATCGACAGTCACTGATTTCTCTCCATAAGTACCTTGATGAAGTGAATCCAACAGGTCAAAAAGATGACGCGTTACAGAAGTACGAGTTGGTTTACGAGAATTCGTTCATTTAATCACCATTAGCTCTGTTTCTCCACGTATTGTAAGCATGCCGCAAACAATTGCCACATGGGCGATAGCCTGATTGTATTGCCTCTTCGATCGAATGGAAGAATACGCGATTAGTCTTGTTCATTCTCTTACCTGACCTGCACGATAACAATCCGTAGATCCTCAGTTTCCGGTTGCCTGCCAGAACGATTGTGCCTGCGCGGATTAGCTTTCTAAATTCGGTGCCATCAAGGTCATTGTGCGATATCATATTTGAATGCCTGAATCGTGCCCCTGCGTAAACGTTGCTGACGACTCCACAGTTTTAATTCATTGTCGTGCAATGCGTGGCCGATATGACGAAATGCTAGTGCTCAAAAAAAAGAAAGGAGGTTGCGTTGACAACCTCCAGTCCGATTTAGGTTAATGAAGAGTCTTCAGGCGATCGCGCCCAATTCCTTGGTACGATCGAGCTTCGTTGCGTTCTTGATTTCTTTCTTCATCGCCGATTTCACATCGCTTCTCAGTGCCTTCTCTGCACGCGAAAGAGCCTTGCGCGTCTTCTTCGACGGCTTAGCAACGTGAAGTTGTTGCATTACTTCAGCTAGCGCCTTATTAACACTGGATTTGATTTCGGCTTTAATTGTCTTTTTCATAGGGAGCATTTTTTGAGGCTCTAAAGATATCCGATGTTAATTTAAGGTTAAATGCCTTAACATAAACTTAATATATGCTGTTTCTTTTTATGACCTAATTCGCTGATCATCAAGATATTCAAATCGAATGGCGCAACACGCAACAGACATCCAAGTTGCATTTGCTTACAGGAATCTGAAGCAGAGTCGCGCGCCCAAAACAAATCTAACGCGCTTGGTCAGTTCCTCATCCGGTGCGAATAATCTCCAGTTAGCGCTGTCGTCAAAGTACTGCACTCCAACGCCCGATGGCCGCGCCGCATAAGAGTAATTCATCCTTCGAAACGCAAAACCGGAATTGATATCAAAGAAGAATCTTCTGTTATGAGTCCATCCTGGGAACATAAGCATACCAAACTTGAATGCAGGTCCCATTTCCTCGGTAGTGATTGGATACGTCACAGACTGATAGTAGTCACACATTCCCGTTGCGCAATTGAATCCAACGGTTTCCGTCCGGTTAAACTTGATATTATGGTAATAATATTCACCCGATATATAAAGGGGGACCTTGTCCGTCGATGGAAGGTAATAACGCAATTCAATCGCGCCGCGAAATCCTCTTTTGTCTTCATAATCAGATGTGTTCTCATACGAATTGATCACCCAACCACCTTCGTACTGAATACCAAAATTCTTAAATAGCCTTTGTTCGAGAGACAATTGAATCGACGGATAAAAATACAGCAGATGAAGTATACTCCATTTGACGGCAAGGCCAGGTGGCATAACTTTACCTGTTAACCTTTCGTCTCTTCCCGTAAATAGCTTCTCCCGGGTTGGTTGCTCTTGTGCTGCCAGGTTTGTCGACACAGCCAGCCACACCGTTATAACCAATACGACAAACCAATTCCTTTCTGAACGAAACATGCTTTCCCCTCTTCTACTATAAATCATTGAATTGTTATCGTGCTCAACTGCCGTATATTGTTCTTGTCGGAATAGTCGTATTGTACAATACCGTTTTTTCCTGTCAATACCAGTATGCCTGATCTTGGAATTACGTCATAAGCATCAACGTCAGGGTAGTTTCTCACCAGCATCAGATTTCTCGGATTGCTCACATCGAATACCTTTAGTCCGTTCTCACCTTCACAAACAAAAAGAAGATCCCCGTCTACACCCAGCCCATACGGCGACTCGAGCGCATAAGTGGAGACTAGTGTGGGCTGCTGTGAGTTCTTGATATCAACAACATCCAGCGTATTTACTGCACTTGGCCGGCAACTCGTGGTTCGCAGCGTTACAAATGCCAAAGTATCCTGTACGACCACAGGATCACAACCAACGAAGTGACTGTATTGCGAAAGGTACAATGGATTCGAAGGACTCGACAGGTCGTAAACCAACATCGCCTGATTCGTCCCTATATACAGTTTGTCATTCATTGCGGCAATAGTCTCGACGCCAGGTCCGAGAAGGTTGCTGTTTACAAGGGCGATCGATCCGCCTTCCATAAATTGGTATACGTGCAGCTCATCATTGTCAACAGCATACAGGTGCGTTGACGATACTGCGAAACGTGCAAGTGAGCCGCCTTTGCCAGTCAGGCTTGCTTCACCGGCATCCTCACTGCAACTGGAAAGATTCATTAGCACAAACAGAATAGCCATGCAAGTTCCACCTACTAACGAAAAAGGGCTGCGAAGACGCGCCGTCAAACCAGTCAACCGAAAATTAAACACGTGTCTCATCAGTGATAACATTTGGGGTCTTTCAGGGTTGTCAGGCGCCAGCCCTTCACAACGCCGCGCTCCGGTTCGACGCAGGCAAAGTATCGCATTCCTTCAGGGGGAAGATTCAAACTCCAGTGTGCCTGATGAAGCCTGCTGATTTCGCGCGGCACACGCCAGTCATGTACATCGAGGGCTACGAGGTCACCAAGATGATCCGCATATAATACATTGTTACGTATGGCAACGTCTACGTTACCAGGTATGCGCAGGAAGCCAACTGCCACGGGATGCGTTGGGTCGGCATTGTCGAAGATATGAATACCCTCATATTGCTCGTTAACCAACAGCAGCGTACCGTACAAGTAAATCTTGCCGGGTGCCTGCAACTGGTGCGGTGCCTCGAAGGCAATATCAGCTTTGTCTGGTTCGGTATATACGGGTTCGTATCCCTCGACTATACCCGCCGGAAACGACGGCCTGAACGGAGGATCTACGTAGCAGCCCTGGAGAATAAGAATCCCAAGGAAAATAACGGCAAATTTGTTCATTGGTACCAGGATGGAGATCTAGTGAAAACGTAACGAATCAACGGCCTTTCTCTATTAAAATTGACACCTCAAATGCAGCTAACGTTGTAATGACCTCCTGAATTCTTTTGGCCCACACCGCTCATGTGAAATCGCGGATCGCAAGACTTCACATTTGACTAATTTACCGCTAAAATTTGAATTATTCATGATTAAGCCGTTCCTGGTTTTCGTCCTTTTAACCACTTCCATTTTCCTGCAGGCCCAATCTCAGCTCTCAGCAAGTGACGCGCTAACCGCTGACTTTCATCGTACCCGGCGGGACGAATTGCGTCGTATCATGCCGGCAAAATCAGTGGCCGTTTTCTTCGCCAACCCTATCAGGAACAGAGCAGCTGATGTATCCTACCGCTATCACCCGGACCCAAACTTTTTCTACCTCACCGGACTCCGCGAACCTAACGCGGTATTGCTTGTCTTCAAGGACATGCAGAACGTCAACAACGAAAGTTTCAACGAGATCATATTTGTTCGTCCGCACCAGGCATTGAAAGAACTATACGATGGTGATCGTCTGGGAAAGGAAGGAGCACGCGAACAATTAAAGTTTAAGGTTGCCTATGAAGGAACAGCTTTTAAAAACTATCCGATAGATTTTTCTGCGTATGATAAGGTGTTGTTTTATGACTTCCAGGATGATGTAAGAAACTCTCCTGAGGAAGCCGACCTCTACGAACTGATCGAACAATTCAAACAAAAAGTCGGTTATCAGAAGAAAGAGTTGAATGTAGCGATCGAACCCAAAAAGAATAACATCGACCTCGTTGGCCTTGACCTGATGATGAAGAAACTACGGGGCATCAAAACTCCTGAAGAGATTGCATTGCTGAAAAAGGCCGTTGATATCTCAACGGTAGGTCAGCTGGAAGTTATGAAGTCTATTAAACCTGGAATGTCTGAAATGCAAATACAGGGACTTCATGAGTTTATTCACAAAAGCTACAACGCCGCTGATCAGGGATATGGCAGCATCGTCGGTGCAGGACACAATGGTTGTGTGCTTCACTATGTTGACAATGAAAAAGCATCAATCGAAGATGGCGAATTGATCCTTATGGATGTCGGTGCCGAGTACCGCGGGTATACCGCTGATATCACACGCACTATCCCGGTGAACGGCAAGTTCACGAAAGAGCAAAAGACAATCTACGACCTGGTATATCGCGCGCAGGAGGCTGCAAAAAAGGCGTGTAAGGATGGCGTTGCATTCAAGACATTGGAACAAACTGCAAACACTGTTATCAACGAAGGACTGGTCCAGCTGGGAATTTACAAGAGCACCGACAAGAATGATATGGTGGATGCCGCTACAGGAAGAAACCGCTATAACCCGCACGGCTGCTGCCACCACATCGGTCTCGATGTACACGACAAGGGTGAATACGATCTATTGAAAGAAGGAATGGTCATAACAATAGAACCAGGCGTGTACATTCGCAAAGACAGTCCGGCGGAAAAGATCTGGTGGAACATTCCAGTGCGTATTGAAGATGACTTCCTCGTGAAAAAAGACGGTTGCGAATTATTATCAACGATGGCGCCGCGCAAGAGTGAAGACATCGAGCGGGTGATGCTTGAACCCAGCGCCTTAGATGATTTGAAGCTGCCTGACGTCGGTATTAAAAAATAAGATGGCTCGTCGGGAATAAATCCCGACGGGACAACCTCCATTTCGTCTCCGCTGACGCACCTCTCTCCCCGTTACCTACTTCACCACAGGAAAGGCAACGACACGTACCTTGGTGCACCCATACGGAATCAAAACAATCTCTTCCACTGTCTGTCCTACCTCTCCGCGGTACAACCCAAACCTCTCGGTCACGGGTTGATAGGCCACTCCGTCGACAGCTTTCCATCCTGGAATCTTCTTCGCGGGCGCAACGATAGAAACAGGCGCATTCTGTTGATTCCATATATATGATGAAGGCATCGGCTTTGTTGTAAACTTAAGTTGCTTTGGATCTTTAATCACGGATTCAAGTATACCGTAGTTCCAGTCGGTCGTGGGATAAATGCTGAAATAGTCGCCTTCGGTTGCCTCATTGCTCTTTTCCCACTTCTCTCCCACTTTCAATGCATAGACCAAAGGTCCGCGTTCAACAGCCCTGGAATTGCGTCCCCAGGTCGATGTTGTTATCTCCATTGGTAAGTGTAAACTTACCTTATCACGATTCTTCCAGGCGCGCTCAAGTACAACCACCTTACCTCCCGCTTCCCTGCGTACTTCCTGACCGTTGATGCTAATCACTGCTTCCTTGCACCACGTTGGCACTCTCAAATGAAATGGAAAGTTCGCTGGCCCGGAAAGCTCCATCTCAAATTCAATGCGATCCGAGAAAGGATAGTCAGTGCGTTCATGAATGACTACATCCTGACTACCGACTCTTGCCTTCACATCACTCGGGCTATAGTGCAGTGCTGCCAAACCTCCGTCTTGTGTGCCATACCATAAATGCGCGGCAAACTTGGTCCATCCCTGGTGCATGTTTGCCGTGCAGCAAGTATACCCGCTGCGAAGCCCGAACACGTTTGTCATCTCTCTGTCAAAGGGCAGCGAGAAATCAAATACACCCCGCGATACCTGCACCTGATTAGCGATCTGAAAGTACTGCTTCATATTGTAATCGTCGGTTGTTTGAGTCGGCAACGCATTGAAGGTTACGCGCTCCAGCGCATCCATGTAGTGAGTGTCTCCGCTTATTCCGATGATCTTTTCCAACGAGAACATAGCCTCCACGATAGCACATAATTCAACACCTTGCGTAGGCGCATTACCATGAAGATCTTCATCGCCTGAAAAGATACCCATCGGTAATCCGTGAAGAAGCATGAGGTCATTCCATCCAGTCTTCAGTGACTCGAGATAGTGCTGATCGCTCGTGCGCTGATAATTGATTGCGGGTGCCTTCAGCGCCATACCCACGTTCACTGCGTGGCGTGTCATCCATGCCTTGTCGCCCTGATAAGCAGCGGCGTTCATCACCCAGTCTCTGTCTCCTAACCATTTACTCCAGGCGAAAGATTGTACATCTATCTTCTCCGCAAGCTTTAGCAACTGTTCATCCTTCGTAATAGAATAAAGCCACTGCGCGATCATTACGTTGTCAGAACCTCTTGATGTAGCCCATTCTGTCCATTTGCCGATGGGACACTTGTCCAGTACGTTCAGCTGATAATGGAAATACTTTGTCATGAACGGGACGACACGTGGATCTCCTGTTGCCGTGAAAAATTGTTGAAGTACCTTAAGCATGATCATCTTGGGCCACCAGTCATCTCCCGAATCACAATTGCTTTCTGTAATCTGAATTCCCTTTTCGCGTTCGTCTTTCGTGATTGGACCAAAGTATCCTGATGGTCTTTGATGATCGAGTGTCCAGTTGATATACTTCAGCACTTTGTCCTTTAGGGCAGCATCATTCAACAGATAGGCTAATGGCACGGCACCATCAAGCCAATAGGGCGTCTCCTCCCATGCATCTCCCTTGCCTCCCAGCCAACCATTGTCTTTCGCTATCTTCGGATGTACTTCGTCGAGATGTCCGCTTGAACCCCGAGACATGATCTGTAACTGTTGCTGCAACCACCCTTGAGGTTTGATGGCCGACAGCGGAAGCTCCCGATACTTTTCTTGTGCAAGACTTGTCTGCGCAGTAGCGCGTGCTGATAGCATGATGAAACAGACTACAACTACCCTGCTAAGATTCTTGAATATCATGTAATACAGGTTTTTTTATCATCAACGTTGACTAATGACTGGCAATCTTGACAATTCCGGATATCAGCGGGCATCCGAAGGTCGCTGCAACGGTAGGCCTGCCTTCTGCGGTTCGCCAAATACGGGTTCATCATTGATCCACGCGAACTTTTGCGCTCGTGGTGACCGCTTATTACCACATCCCTGCCCCGACTCATCATTCGCGTGATACAGGATCCAGTCTTCCTTGCCGTCAGGAGATTTAAAGAAAGAATTGTGTCCAGGAGCGAATACACCATTTGAAGGCGACTGACTAAAAACGGGTTTCGCCGATTTCTTCCACGAAGCCGGATCAAGCAAATTGCTGTTTGACTTTGCGCTAAGCATGCCTAATGCATAAAAATCTGTCCAACAGGCGCTGGCTGAATACACAATAAATAGTTTATCACCGCGCTTAAGGAATTGCGGCCCCTCATTCACATCCAGATGCGGAGGATCCTTTGGGTTATTGAGATCACCATGTCGTTCCCACTCGAAATCGGGTTTGGATATTCTTGCACGCTTGCCCTTAATAGTCCAGGGATTCTCCATTTCAGCAATATAAATATCCTGTCTTCCGTTTTTGTCTCCTTCCCAGCCCGACCAGATGAAATACAATTTTCCCTGGTGTTCAAACACAGAGCCATCGATCGCCCATTTGTCATCGGCATCGGCAACTTTGCCTTTGAACACCCACGTGCCGGTTATGGGATCAGGTGAACTGTTTTCCACCACATACATGCGATGGTTATCATTATTGCCATCGTCGGCTGCGAAGTATGCGTACCACTTCCCGTTAATATGATGAATCTCCGGCGCCCATATCTGCTTTGAGTAAAGTGTATTCGGTGGAGCACTCCAGATTGTCTTGCGCTCGGCAGACTCCAATTGCGACAGATCTTTCGTCTTCCATATATCGACGCGATCGCCCAGCGTATTTGTGTAGTAATAATATCCATCTACGTACACACTCCAGGGATCAGGTCCGGATGGAAGCAGTGGATTCGTGAATGTTGTTTGCGCCATCGAAATAGTCGCAACCAAATAACTCACTAGGTTGATTGAAGTGATCAAAACAATCTTCATGGGATGGTAATCAGATGAATCGTCAACGATGTCGTGTTACAAGTTACGTAGCAGACATTAGCCAGCAAATACCCTGTCGTGGAAGCAAGTTGCAAGCACCTGTCATTGGTCCAATAGCTTGATGAAGTATCCACCTACGACACTTCTTGCCTGAAAGCCGACCTGCCTGGCATCTGTGGTTTCACTCCAGTCACATAGTGGTACCCGCGTCGGAGTTTTCATTGCATACTCATACACCGGTGCTATGAACGCCCTAAAATCATTCTGATTGGATGCAAGCGTTGCTGTCCAACAGATCCAGTCAGATTTTGTATACGTCTTCCTGCTATCAAGGGGAAGTCCGTAAGTATTCTGCTTCTTCAGATAATAGGCAACCTCCTTGTCGTAGACTTCCTGCGGAAAGAGCTTTAGCTTTAGCAGCTTGTCCCATACAAGGTTGTACTTCTGACTCCACGTACCAGGATTACCAAACGTCAGTGCATAGTGGTCGCCATCATCGGCGATCTTCATCCAACGGCTCGCATATTCGCTCGCGATCTTACTGTACTTGACCGCGACTTCTTTCTCACCTATCATCTCGGCCATCATAGCATATGACCCGATACCGACGATTGCCTTCATCGACAAATTCGCGTTGCGGGCAAGATGTCCGGCAAAGTCATCGGTACACAACTGATTGGCTGGATCAAAACCATCCTTCACCAGAAACTCCACCCATTGAGACAATACCTTCCAATGCTTCTTTGCATAGTCGCCCTTTCCCTCCACTTTCGCGATAGCAGCCGTGAGTATGATCATATTACCAGCCTCTTCCACGGGCATGTCTTCACCGTACACCTGGCCACTCACTATAGGATAGGTTCCCAGATCGTGAGCAGCCCAGGGTTTCGTCCATTTCCCGCTTTCGCTGTAATAGAAGATTCCATTCAGCATCCCCTTCAGCAAGTCGGGATTATAGACCAGATACAAAGGTGCCGATGGATAAGTGACATCGACAGTATTAATGCACCCGTTACTATAGTTTTCCTTCGAAAGGAACAGGATCTCTCCTTCCGGGCTTTTCACCAGTTTATGAGCTGAAATACTTTGTCGATATGCAAGAGCACACAACTTTGCATACTCTTCGCCTCCAGCCCTTTGTGCCCGGCTGAACATTTCTTTATCAAACGCCTCGCATTTGCCGGCAACGGATGCGTACTCGTTCATCGCGGCAGCCAACTCCTGGTCTATTGTGCGCGCTCCTCCATTGCTCCACCACGGACGCAAATTTGTACCGAAATATTGAATGGAATACTCGTCATCATATCCTACAAGAAACAATTGCTCCTTCCATTGCCCTGCAACACTCCCAAGCGTTGCAACAGTATTCAGCATGAGATTGGTGCCCTGTGCAGTGTTTACTTTAACCGCCTCGAACGGCGCATGCCCCGAAGCTGTGATCGACTGAGTGCTATTGCCGGATAATGTCGCGATGTATAAATGCCCCCAGTCAATTCTCAAATCATCACCCTTTTTCTGAAGAATTGGTTGCGACCTGCTTCCAACTTTCAAAACATTCAATGATTTGTCGCCCGCTACTTTCGTCGTAATATGTTCGGCCGAAACTTCTTGTGAAGAAAGGTTAACTGCGAGACTTGAAGACGCACCGAAATAGGCAGACACCTGATGCGATGATCCATCATTTGCCTTCACCCGATATGATACGTAAGACACCGGACGTGAAAGCAAGTTTAAATCATCCATGAGCAGCGGCGAAGTGAATGTTAATTGAAGGTCGACCTTGCCGCACGACAGTTCATAGATAGTTCTTGTTGGAGTTACGACCACCGACTTCTGAACTGCCAGCGAAACAGAAGCATTATCTTTGGTAACGACCTGCTTCGAAAGCCCCATGTCCAGCGATGCTCCTCCGGCTGTATTCTCAACATGCACTGCGAACACATTCTTACCGTTTTTGAGATTTTTCTTAATGAGATCTGACAAGGCAAAGTAATTGAACTTATTCAGCCAACCCACGTGACTGTATATCTGCACGCCGTTCAGATAAAGTTCCGAATTGTCGTCGTGAAGCAGTTTGAGAAAGACTTCCTCCTTAACAGGCGTGTGTATAGAAAACGTCCGCCGTACCCAGATGTCGCGCGTCTCCCAAAGTATTTTATCCGTTGTCTTGTTGTTGCCAACGGGAGCTGCTCCACGTTTCCATTTACTATCGTCGAAATCAAAATTCTGCCAGCCATCCAATGGCTTTGTTTCCGTATACGAAACCTCGTACGACTTTTCATCAGCCGCAGGAACTACCGATTCGTACAGACGCTCCGGACTTCCGAGTACGCGATACACCTTATCGTCAACTTTTACAAAGCCGGCAATAGATTGATCACTGCCTGTCCAGTGTCTGGTTGTTGAAGCATTGATTTCATCTGTAGCTGACCATATACTGAAGTAGGGATCGTGTGTAATCAACGGATAGGCTGGAGCCCTTGTAATTTGTGCGTGAACAGGGACAACGATGAGAACATAGACTAATATGAAAATGGATATTGGGAATCGGCTTTGCATGTCGTAGTTGTAGTATGATGGCTATACAATATATACATCTGGTTCAGATTTCTCTTTAACCCAAGTGCGATTACTCAGATAACCACCTACGATGTTGATAACAGCCCGAAGAGCTACAATTTAAATAACTGCTAATGAAATTGGCGGATTGCCGACGACAGATAGCGCAGCCCATCGACGTAGGGTCGACGGCTGACGAACTGACAAATCGCTCCGCTACTTCACAACCTTTACGGGCACCTGCATAATCATTGCGTGTCCGGGGTATGTGCAAAGCAGCGTGTAGTCACCGGGTTTGTCGGGTGCGATAAAATAGATCGTCTCCGAAGCACCGGGCTGCAGCAAATTGGTATGATTTAAAACCTTCACCGAGCTGGGGATATAGCTGAGTTGTGCCCCGTTGAGTCCCATATTGAACGCTGCATCGCCTACTTCCTTTGCACTGCCAGGCGCGACGAACACTACGTTGTGAGTCATATCATCATTGTTATTGAAGATGAGTTTAATTTTCGAACCTGCCTTCATTTGCAAAGATGCAACATCGAATTTAAGACCTGGCTTAGTTCCGAGACTGATAACCTGATCGGGCTGCTTCCAATCCTTCGGCATGGTGAGCTGGCGCTTTGATGTTTTTGCTACCGCAGGCTTCTTCGTCGCTGTTGCTGTTGCCGTAGTAGCTGTCGCTGCAGCTGGCATCTCATGATGGTGCGCAACAACCTTCTGTTCTTCCGTGAGTGTAAGTGGTGATCCCTCGGGCAGTTGATTCAACGTATAATATCCGGTGTTATGGATCAAATTGCTTCCATCTCCTGCTGCAATACCATTGAGCTTCACCTCATGAATGAACCCTTCACGAAGATTGTCGACTACAAGACGCACGCTTAAGTTATCATCGGCGACAACGATGCCTTTCAAATTGCATGCCTCCTGCTGAATGATCTCGCTTCCGTATTGATGATGGTAGTGGTAAGTAAAACCACTCACACTGTAGTTCATTGGATTTTTCGCCAACGCGCGGTCTACCGGCTTCGTGAATGTAATCACGAAACCGTCGGGCTTTGCCGTAATATTGTGCATTTCGAACGGCGTCTTCCCTGACCATACCAATCGCTGCAAGGCATAATCCGCTCTTCCTGTGCTGGCCCATCCGCGGCTGGTCATTCCTGCGAATATGGA
Source organism: Chryseolinea sp. (assembly GCA_049840655.1). Classification (GTDB taxonomy): domain Bacteria; phylum Bacteroidota; class Bacteroidia; order Cytophagales; family Cyclobacteriaceae; genus Chryseolinea. Next base: position 45,798 of record JASGJX010000013.1, on the reverse strand, counting down.
CCCGTCAATTCCCCAACGCAGTCGCAGCAAGCCCGATGCAAATCCCTCCCTGAAGGGAAAGCATGCACCTTGATATTTGCCTTTCACTTTTTCAAGTGTCATCCGCATGATCTTGGAGTGTCCCTGATCAGCCACAAAGTACTGACCCTCGAATGGACCAAACGCTCCATGCGTAGTATCTTCCAGTATATCTGATGTTGAAATGCCCATTAATGTTTGAGGGAACCAAACTGCAGGAAGCTTCAGTTCCTTAATAGTTTTTGCTGCTTCGTGCATAGGGGCACCGTTGTCCACGGTCGCCAACTGCTTCTTGGTAAGTTTAAGTGGAGACTCCGGCTCACCTGTCCAATTGAGACTTCCGGCATTCCCTGCAAAATCACCTTTTTCCAGATGCGTCACTCGCCCCGACCCAACCCAGTCACCCTGGTTCTCAGCATAAAATATGTCTCCCGAAGAATTGATAGCAAAGCCTGCGGGAGAACGAAGGCCAGCCGCTATGGGTTCCATTTTCCCATCCTGTGATATCTTTAATAACCAGCCGTGCCACTTACCAAGGCTCTCACCATATCCGATCCAGGCCACATTTAAGGTTACATACATATTGCCATCGCGGTCGAATAACGGACCATATGCGTATTCGTGATAATTGCCGCTGATATCAAACCGGTATACGGATTCATATCGATCTGCTCTGCCGTCGTGATCGGAATCAATGACTTTAGTTAACTCTCCCCGCTGCGTGGTATAGAACGCGCCATTGTAGTAGGCCAGTCCCAATGTCTCGTGCATGCCAGAAGCAAACCTTGAAAACCTTGGCTGACCTGATGTCATGTATGCATTCTCAATCGACCAGATCTCTCCCCTTCTGGTACTCACGGCTATACTTCCATCATTCAAGACTGCAATGCCACCAACTTCCAGCTTTACCTCTTCTGGAATGGGAATGGATTTGATGTAGTAATAATCTTCTTCCGTCTGTGGACGGCCACTCTGGGCATGTACACTGTTGAAAGTAAACGATGCTGCCGCAGCTAACAACAACTGCATATATCGACGCACGTTATGGGAAACTTTAGTCATAGAGCACTTACCAAATGATCGAATAAGAAATTGACGTGGCAGATTTCAGCGGCAGCACGAGTACCTGGCCAGCACCACTGTTCACGATCTGCGCCTCAGCTTTTTCATCTGCCAACCGAATGTAATATCGCTGATCAACAACGTACAGGCGCTTGTCGATCTTCGTAATTTTCGAACCTTCGCCCAGCACGGCCGTTGCATTTGCAGATGGCCCGGAGACAGATATTGTTCGTGTAAGTCCGTCATTGCCAGCCGCCGGCCTGATCACATCTGTTACCTGCAGCCCGCCGACTGTATAAGAAAACGTTGGGATACGCGCTGCATCCAGTGAATAGCCACCATAACTCATGGCAACAGAGTCACGACTTGTTCCATCCGGCCAAAGAGGTGCCTTTCCCGAGAGATCTACAACGGCGCCCATAGGCGTCGATGTCTGGGGTTCGCCACGTTCGTACCACATATCGGTTGCATTTAAGAATGGCCCACGCCATACTTTCATGATGGCTCCCTGATCGAGGTTAAGCGCATAATTAATTCCTTCCGTAAGGCCAACGGAGAGCACATGAGTCTTTTTCTTTCCCTTGTAAAACATAAACGACCGTACAATCTCCGGTTCACGGCCAGGTTCAATGTCAATCAATGGCTCTGGTGGAATCACTGGAATTGATGCAACCGCATGCATAGCGAACGGCCTTGCATTCGCAGTACCGATGAGAAAACCAATCCCCGACGGAGCCCAGGAATAATTTTTCATGTAGGTCAACACAAAAGTATGTTCGCCCTTCGCGAGATCAAGCCACACCGACTCCTCACCAAACAGATCATGCTGCTTAATCACTTCCTTGCCGTCAACCTGCAGGCTCAGATGTCCCCAACGTTGTACGATGAACTGATAAGGTTTCTGTTCTGCTATCTGAAATTTACCCGTGAAGACAAGACCGGCCGCATTGATGTTGTCGGCCAACGTAACGTCTACCGCATTTGCCTTGCCCCTCCTGGTCACGCGATCCTCGGTGAAGTCGGCAAATGAACTGAACTTACCTTCATAATAAACGTATTGAAGATCAGTCAGCTCAACCTTGAAATCGTTCAGCAATGCATAGTTTATGTTACGAATGGCTAATGGTCCATGATCGCCTTGTATCACCAGGGGTCCCGTTGCCTTCTCATCCTGAAAAGCGGAAGACCGCGTTGGACCGTTTACGATCACGTTCTCATGAAGGATAACTCCATTCAACATAACACGTAAGAATCGCGCGGGTGCAATCTTCTTCCCGTCTGATGAAAACCGGGGGGCCTGAAACTGGATCTCCAGGTGCTGCCACAGATTCGGTGCGAAGCTCGCATTCACGTCCGGCACATGTCCTTCGAATCCCTTTTTGCCTTCAGGACGTGCATCGTCCCAGCGTTCATAAATACTTCCGCAGTCGGCCACATGTAATACATTTGACTTCCAGCTATCAAACAGCTGCACCTCATATCTCCCCTGCAGATAGATCCCCGCGTTCGACCCTTTGGGCATCATAAAATCCAGCGAAAGGTAAATGTCCCCATGCTCAAGCTTTGATACGAGGTTTGCCTCAGACTTGAACTGGATCTTTGGATTAAACTGATTAACGAGAACACCGGTCCCTTTTTCTATCTTTTGTGAGGCGTCCTCAAAGCGTCCTGTTACGCCTGCGGCCAGGGTCCAGTTTGGAGCCGGGGAAGCGAACGAGTTCATTGTGGTAAGGTCAATCGGCGTAGTAACAAATCGCTGTTGTGCCATCGCCTCCTGTGTGAACCAGCCGGCGAGCGTAAGCGAAACGCACATTGTCATGCGCAGTCGGGAGAAACAGTTCATTCTTGTTGGTGAGATCTTGTTCAGCCTGAATTCGCTGGAACCCTCGTCAGGGTTTATCCTGCTGGTTACCTGTTCGAACTAGGCTTCCCGCCAATCTCGCACGGCGCCCGATAAAAAACAACTAGGATTTTGTCAACATTTTCATCCAATAACGAAGGCTTCCAGTTATATTGGTAGAATTACCACTTGCTCAATTAGTGTGAATCCTCCTCTGCCTTATTAGCTTATTTACTACATTGACAGCCTGCTTTGTGTGTGGCAAGCCGGTAATTCTCGTTGAATGACAGCACCTGGTATGAAACTATCCCGTACGCACTTTCGAATACTCGTCTACATATGCCTCGCAAGCATCTTCGGTTCACTGTTATTCGTCCTTATATCCAACGTCGATAAGCCGGGAAGCGGAACAACTACGATTGCATGTCTGGTGGGTATGACTGGTTGCTTCATCATGTTGTTTTTCGTAGACCGTGCCAAGCGGGCGCGGAATGATGTTGAGGCTGTTGCTGCAGAAAAATGTCGCACGTTACCACGCGATCATAGCAGCCTCTAAAACAGGTGCCTGGGAATATCATTCGGACACTCAATATCAATGGTGCAGTCCTGAATACTTCGAGATGCTGGGTTACGATAAGAACTTCTTTTCCGACGGAAAAAAGTTGAATATACAGGACATCTGGATGCGCTTACTTCATCCCGATGATCGCCAGAGAGCGATCGAAGCATTTGCAAATTACATCGGCAGGAAGTCATCCGACATGTATGAGGCGACATTCCGAATGAAGCACATGAACGGTGAGTACCGATGGATATGGTCTCGTGGCAGAACGCTGATGAAACCTGACGGCACAGTAAGCAGCATTACGCTGGGCACTCACATCGATATCACGGACCGCAAGAATATGGAGCTGGATCTTGTTACATACAACGAGAAGCTCATCAAGTACGCACATATGACAGCGCACGAGGTACGCGGGCCGCTGGCGAGATTACTTGGACTTATTCAGGTGTCCAAGATGACAAATGATGCTGACTATCCATGGTTCTTTGATAAGTTGAAGGGCGAAGCGCACGACATCGATAAAGTATTGAAGGAAATCTCGGAGGAACTGAGCGAGATTGATGAGCATCACAGTGCATAAGGGCACGTAAAATACAGTCGCCAATACTTAAATCAGGCACCGGTCCACTTTCCTCACAATAGTCCCATCGCTAGACGAAAGAACTGCTGTTGCCTTATTTTCCGGCATGTCCTGGGCGAGAACTGGTTCTGCATTGCTAAATTATGTACTTTGATCAGGTCCAACACTTTGAAGATGACGTTAACTCCTGATCTCTAACTTCCTTTGCTGTGAGCAAGGACAATGCACCAAACGATAAAGGCCTTTTCGCTATTGCTTACAAAGCGATTGGCTTCGCGTGGCGCACAGACAAGCGCCTGTTTCTCTCACTCATCTTCCTGAATGTTTTCAACGGCTCAATCGTCTACCTCCAGTTCACAAGCTTCTCTTCCATCGTCGATGAGATCATTGCAATCAAGCAAGGCACGTCAACTATAGATGACCTCATTCGCTCGGCTGTTGTACTGGGCCTTTCATTTCTGGTGCCTACATTGTTGGGTAACGTCGTCGGCTTTCTTCGAAACAAGTTCCGCATGACACAAGACCTTTACCTCGACATGTATCGCGTCGACAAACAGAGCGCACTCGACATCGGAACGATTGAGAGCAGTACTTATCAAAACCTTCTACGAAGTGCCCATGAATGGGGAACCAACAGCATACTAGGATTGCAGGATTTCGTATTCACGTCTGCATCAAGTTTTGCCGGCATATTTACTTCCATGGTTATCCTTTGGTCACTGAACCCCTGGCTCGTTCTGTTCGCTACACTTGCCGCTGCTCCGATATACTTCTTTTACAAAAAATACAGCATGGAAGTTTTTCGGATTCGATGGCTTTCAATTGAAGACTATCGGGTTATCAGCAACAGGCTCTCGCATTTCGAAGAAATGCAGAAGGCTGTTGATGTCATCCTGCTGAAACTGAAAGACTGGTTCAAGGGACAGATCTACGACCGGCTCTCCAATTATAACCATAAGGTTATACGTGCGGAGAGAAAGAAGTCGCTTTCGTATGGAGTTCTTAGCCTCTGGTATCTGTTGTTCCTTTTTGCGGCCATCGCACTGATGACTAAACAATCGCTCTCTGGGAGCATCGCTGTGGGTGCGCTGCTCCTGGCATTCAATACGTACACGAGATTCTATCAAACGGTCAATGGATATATTGAATCAATTTCAATCACGGAAGAATCATCGCGATATGCCGCGAGATGGTTCGACCTGTTTGCTCTCGAACCAAAGTTAAAATCATCGCCTGACGCGATGCATGTAAAGTTTGAACAACCACCTCAGGTAGAATTCAAAAACGTTTCCTTCCGATATCCCGGCGAAGACACTGAATCACCGCTGGTATTGCGAAACATAAGCTTCACAATCAGTCCGGGTGAAAAGGTTGCAATCATAGGAGTTAATGGATCAGGTAAGACGACGCTGATCAAACTGCTATGCCGTACGTATGATCCGACGGAGGGACAGATCCTTGTAAATGGTACCGACCTTAAAGATCTTAATCTTCGTGATTGGCAAAGCGCAATTGGAGTACTCTTCCAGGACTTTCCGCTTTATCATTTAACCATTCGCGAGTCGATCGGACTGGGCAATATTCTTTCGCCTGTAGATGAGATCAAAATGGCTGACGCTGCGCGATTCTCTGGTGCTGATGAATTCATTGATACATTCCCACGCAAATTCGATCAGCTGGTATGGAAAGAGTTTCGCGAGGGCACCGATCTTTCCAAAGGACAACACCAGCGGCTTGCCGTCGCCAGGATGTTTTATCGCAATGCGGCAATTACTATCCTTGACGAGCCAACTGCATCCATAGACGCCGTTACGGAAGAAAAGATATTCAGCTCCCTGGAGCAGAACATGGAAGGAAAGACCGTAATCCTAATCACGCATCGGTTCAGTTCGGTGAAAAATGCCGACAAAATACTCATGCTCGAGCATGGTCAGATCATTGAGCAGGGGTCGCACAAAGAGCTGATGGCCCTCAATAATAAATATGCTGCGTTGTACACCATGCAGGCAAACCGTTACCTGCAAGAAGATGAATCATGATACTCGCTGTAAGACTTCGGCTGAGTTAGTCGCATTCGAGAATTCCTTTTACTTCCAATAGATCTGTTGTATGGTGTGACGACCATTTGGAACGACATTGCATTGAAAGCGAAGAATTAAAAATGATCAATTAAACTGTAGTACCAACAACAATAAAATACTGGGCTTTGAATGAAATCACGCTGTATTACTCTGGAATGTTTTTTTTATTGTGTTATCGTGACTATTCATCTCGTCATCACTCAAAACAGTATCCTTTCTCGATAACCTGACAAAAATCAGCAATCATTCTGACGATATCGGGAACATCGACAGTGATTACCCCATAACTTTGCTTCGCGAATCAACTTAAATCTCATCACGATGGCTTATTACGCTCGAAAAATCAGAATGCCCTTCCAGGAAGTGCTTGAGAAAGTAACACACAATCTTCAGTCGCAAGGCTTTGGCGTCATTACCTCAATCGATGTTCAGGACACATTTAACAAGACGCTTAACATCAAGTTTCGCAACTACAAGATTCTTGCTGCTTGTAATCCGCAATTCGCTTATAAAGCGATCAGTATGGAATCGCATCTGGGAATGATGCTTCCCTGCAACATTGTTATTCAGGAACATGAAAATGGTGAAGTAGAGGTGTCGGCGCTTAATCCACTCGATAATGTAGACAACGCCTTCAACACCACGCTATTAAAAAGTCTTGCACAAGAGATGAGCAGCAAACTGAGGGCGACCATCGATTGTCTGCAAAGAGATCTGCCGAAGGTTCACGCTGAGGCGCTGCCACATTAGAACAGGTCTGAGTCCAACGGCATTTAGAATTTTATCAGTTGAGGCTGTCTCCAATAGGCAGCCTTTTTTTGTGAAAGGTGCCGATTCCATTGCTCATCCAATGTCTTCTAAGGACAACAAATAGCCGCGCTACTCAATTTGCGCAAATGATCACTGAACTTCCGCAAATGGAGATGCGATAACACACATTTCAGAATGTTTCGTGTTCGTCATTCGCCGCAGATGTGAGCGATCGGCCGCTCATAATCATGCAGGACGCGGCAGGATGGACATCCGTATTTTTGAGCTCACATTCCTGTTCGAACTATAAGCACTTGATACTTTTGACATCGCACTCATGATTACACTCCCCCGAATGACGAGAATTGCACTCGTTACTATTTCATGCGCATTGTTGTGGACCTCATGTACCAACGATAAGCCTACTGGGAAAAGCTCAGCCGAAGGTTCAAAGATTGATAAGCTAAAAATACTTCCCGGTTTTACCGCTAAACACCTATACAGCCCGTCTGAAAAGGGACAAGGCTCCTGGGTGGCCATGACCTTCGACTCCAAAGGACGCATGATCACTTCCGACCAATATGGTGCCTTGTACCGGCTGCAAATTTCACCTGATGTTGACTCGGTTCTCAGTGTAGAAAAACTCGTGATCGGCAAGATCGATCCTTCCCTGCCGGACTCCATCATGTCACGTGTTCAAATGGGATTCTCTCAAGGGCTGCTTTACGCATTTAACAGCCTCTATGTAATGGTCAACAATCACGAAAGCGAGGAATTTGAACGACCCAGTGGTCTCTATCGCCTTCAGGACACCGATGGTGATGATCAGTTCGACAAGATCACTCTAATTAAGAAGCTGGAAGGGTATGGCGAGCACGGGCCGCATAGCGTGGTGCTATCTCCTGATAAGAAGTCTATCTATGTAATCGCGGGTAACCACACGAATGTTCCCCCTATGGATGCGTATCGCCTGCCGAAGGTGTGGCAGGAGGACAATATGTTCCCTCTTATAAAGGACCCCCGCGGGCATGCCAATGATCGGCTTGCTCCTGGCGGATGGATTGCGCACATCGATTCACTTGGTAATCATTGGGAACTCGTCAGTGCAGGCTATCGCAATGCATTCGATGTTGCCTTCAATGAGGACGGCGAAATGTTCGCCTATGACTCCGATATGGAATGGGACTTCGGAATGCCGTGGTACCGGCCAACCCGCATTTGTCATGCAACAAGTGGTAGCGAATTTGGCTGGCGCACCGGGAACAGTAAATGGTCACCCGCCTTTCCCGACAATCTCCCTCCCGTTATCAATATCGGTCAGGGATCACCAACGAACCTTATTCATGGTATGAACGCAAAGTTTCCCGCAAAGTATAAGCGAGCACTGTTCGCGTCTGACTGGAGCTTTGGAATTATTTATGCCATTCATCTTAAACCAAACGGTTCATCATATACTGCCGAGCCTGAAGAATTTCTTTCGGGAGCTCCTCTTCCTCTCACGGACGGTATTATTGGTCCGGACGGTGCTCTGTATTTTTTAACTGGTGGTCGACGCCTCGAGTCGGATCTTTACCGCGTAACATATACCGGACAAGATTCAGAAGATACTGGCACCGTTGATCAGGAAGCAGCTAACGCCCGGGATATACGAAAGAAACTCGAAGCGTTTCACGGTGACCCTAACAAGGAAGCAGTCGATTTTGCCTGGCCTTATCTAAAGCACAAGGATCGCTTCATCCGTTACGCGGCGCGGGTTGCTGTCGAACATCAGCCGGTATCACAGTGGGAGGCCCGTGCGTTAAAGGAAAAAGAGCCTGAAACTGCTATCGAGGCAATGATAGCATTAGCTCATCATGGAAAATCGACTGCAAGAACAGCAATGCTTAAACTGCTTACATCGATTCCATTCGAAAGCCTTTCTGAGGAAAGACAAATCGACGTGATGCGCGCGCTGGAGATAACAATCCTGAGAATGGGCATGCCCGAACCTGCCACAAAGAATTTAGTTATCGCTTATCTCGATCCACAATATCCAGCCAAAACAAATAGTATCAATCGCAACCTAAGTAAGTTGTTAGCATACCTGGAAGCGCCTGGCGCAGTTAGCAAAACCATGTCTTTGCTCGAAACTGCGAAGGACGATCCGTTCGAAAAGACTGCGAGTCAATCTTCTGACCTGATCCTGCGTAATCCTCAATATGGGATGGATATAGCCGGCATGCTATCGCGCATTCCACCAGCGCAGCAAACCTACTACGCTACCGTGTTAATGAACACGAAGACGGGATGGACACCTGAACTACGGGAGAAGTACTTTGCCTGGTTTAAAAATGCATTCAATTACAAGGGCGGCAACAGCTATGTTGGATTCATAAATAAAGCGCGTATTGCGGCACTCGCCAATGTACCCGCCGGTGACCTGGCGCATTTCAAAGATGCATCGGGCGAAAGTCTCTTGTCACAATCAGGTAATGACCTGATCGCAGGCCCTCAGCCCGAAGGTCCTGGAAAGCGATGGAATGTAGACGAGGCGTTCGCCAGCGTCGATGGACATTTGTCAGAGCGTAATTTTGAAAAAGGTAAAATGATGTTTGCTGCCGGCCGCTGCTCGTCATGTCACGCAATGCGCGGCGAAGGTGGAAGCATCGGTCCTGACCTCACGCAGCTGGGAACACGCTTTTCTCCGAAGGATATGCTTGAGTCTATTATTGAGCCAAACAAATCGGTGTCCGATCAGTACGCGGCAACTGTCTTTACGATGAAGGACGGCTCTTCTATTCTCGGTCGACTGATTAACGAAAATGAAAAGTCATATTCTGTTTCTCAAAACCCCTTTGCTCCGGACGTTCTTCGCGAAATATCCAAAGCCGATGTTGCCAGCACTAAATATTCATACATTTCAGTGATGTATCCAGGTCTGATCAATAACATGAACGAAGATGAAGTGAGAGACCTTGTTGCATACCTGATGGCAGGCGGTGACGATAAGAACGATGCATTTAAAAAGTAGTGTAGCCAGTACGTTACAATAACTATCATATTCACTATGTCCATGACGACTATATTTTCTTCTTCGCGGATTCGCCAGATATTTCCTTTATTACTCAGTTCAGCACTCGTTTTATCGTCGTGCAAGAAACCAGCCGAAACGGTTACCGAAGCACCAACGGATTCTATTGCAGAGCCGGAGTTCGTTTCGATCTTCAATGGGACATCACTCGACGGCTGGGAAGGCGATACCACCTACTGGCGCGCCGAGAACGGCAGTCTCATTGGAGAAGTAACACCACAAACACTGTTGAAGACAAATACCTTCATCGTATGGAAAGGGGGAACCCCCGGTGACTTCGAATTGAAACTTGAATTTAAAATCGCAGAAGCCGGCAACTCCGGTGTAAACTATAGAAGCGAACCTTTCCCGGACGTACCACACGCGCTTCGCGGGTATCAGGCTGATATTGATGGAAAGAAAAACTACACCGGGCAAAACTACGAAGAGCGGGGCCGGACAACACTTGCCTATCGCGGCGAGCAGGCAACAATACACACCCAGGACAATCCTTCTGACGCCGGGTCGTTCAAAGCTGCGGTAAAGAACAACGCCTGGACTAAGCGCGATGTAACAGGCACACTGGGTAATGCGGATTCACTTAAGGCACTAATCAAAGATGGTGACTGGAACTCGTGTCATATCATAGCAAAAGGAAACCGTCTTGAGCATTACATAAACGGAAAGCTCATGAGCGTTGTAACCGATGAAGATTCCGTGAATAGAAAAATGTCTGGACTGCTCGGTGTACAGGTTCATGTCGGCCCACCAATGACTGTTGAATATCGTAATATTCTATTGAAACAATACTAGTACTTCGTTTTGATTCAACCCTGGCACCATAAGCTATCGAATGTTGCTCAGCTCGGAGGAATCGAGACTGCAATAATCGACAACGGCCCCGGAAGGGGAACAAGAATTGCGTGGATCAACACCGGCAGCGGTCTTCGATACAAGGTTGTTATCGATCGCGCGATGGACATCGCTGACGCTTTCTACAATCAGCACAGTCTCGCATGGCTGAGTCACGTGGGCATCACCGCACCGCAGCCATTCTCCTCACACGGCATGGACTGGATCAGGACATTCGGAGGTGGACTTCTTACAACGTGCGGGCTATCTCACGTTGGCGGTCCTGAGTCCGATGAATACGGTGAACGCGGCTTACATGGCGGCGTCAGCAATGTTCCGGCAGAATTGGAATCGATCAAACAACCCGATCCACTGCGCGGCGATCTCAGCATGAGTATCACGGCGAAGATTAAACAGACTCAAGTCTTCGGCCCCAGTCTCGAACTCAGGCGCACCATATCAGGAGTACTCGGTCAGCCTGTTCTCCGAATCCACGATGAAGTATACAACGCTGGCAACACACCGCAGCCGCATATGCTGCTTTATCACTTCAACTTCGGTTGGCCACTCATTGATGAGGGGACGTTGTTGTTATGGAAAGGCCCATGGACATCAGGCTCTGCTGAAAAACCCGCCAAGATCTTTAAAGAAGGAAATAACTTCAGAACCGCGTCGGCACCTCTCGCAGAACACAACGGGACCGGCGAAGAAGTTGCCGTTATTGATCCTCCATCCGACAGCGATGGACTTTGTGTCTGCGGTCTCCATAATACGAAACTGCATCTGGGTGTGTCGTTGAAATTTAAGAAGAGCCAACTACCATGGCTCACCAATTGGCAACATTGGGGACAGGGCGAATACGTTACGGGGCTCGAACCAGGTACGCATCCCCCTATAGGACAGGCCCGCGCAAGAAAAGAAAATCAATTGATCTTCCTGCAACCCGGAGCTGCGCGATCGTACGATCTTGAGTTGGAAGTGTTAACTTCAGAAAACTCTATCAAGGAACTTTTAATGAAAACCAAACCATAATGGCAACGACTGGAAAATCAGGTCTGGCTGAAAAAGCATTAGACCAGGGAAAAGGCATTCTCAGGCTTGCACCCACGTGGGTGCCCCGATCGTTTTGTGTCCCCGGGCGACGAATAAAACTCCATCCTGATGACTACTATGTATTAGGTGGAATTCGCGGAGGCATCGACGAGCGCTGGTTGTCTTCGACAACACCAGCCAAGAATGGTCCGCTCACTGGCGTTAATGAAGGTCTCAGCGCCATAGTCGTTAAAGAAGGCTCAAAGCATGAACAGGTTTTGTTAAAAGATGCGATAGATGATTTAAAAGGTGCGATCATCGGTGATCGGCTTTGGAAGAAATACCAGAGCTGGCCGATGTATTCGAAGTTCTTTGACAACATGGGCCCGTTACCTCATCACACCCATCACAATGATAAGTATGCAAGTATGGTTGGCCAGCTTGGCAAGCCAGAAGCTTATTACTTTCCTCCTCAATTGAACAACCATGGAGGTGATTTTCCCTATACATTCTTCGGCATTGCTCCTGGTACAACCAAAGAACAAATCCGCGAATGCCTGGTGAACTTCACAAAAGGCGATAACAAGATCACCAATTTTTCAGCTGCCTATAGATTGGAACCAGGAACGGGTTGGGATGTCCCTCCGGGACTGTTACATGCACCGGGCAGCATGTGTACGTATGAGCCACAGAAAGCCTCCGACGTCTTCGCTATGTATCAGTCGCTGGTGAACGAGGCGATTGTTCCTGAGGAACTGCTATGGAATGGAACACCAAAGAATCGCATCGGTGATTTTGACCTTTTGGTCGAAGTACTGGATTGGGATCTCAACGTTGACCCTAACATGATGGCTAATCGCTTCATGGCACCTAAGCCTGTAATTGCAGGAGCATCTCTCAAGAATGAAGGCTTTACCGAAAACTGGATCTGTTACAAGTCTCACGACTTCAGTGCAAAAGAATTGACTGTTGCGCCTGGCGCCACCGTTACGGTAAAAGATAGTGCAGCTTATGGTATTATCGTCATGCAGGGCCGCGGAAAAATGGGTGCCTGGAACATTGAGACTCCATCATTGATCCGATATGGCCAGCTTACCAATGACGAATTCTTTATTACGGAGAACGCTGCACGCGAGGGCGTGAAGATCGTGAACGATTCTGATACGGATCCAATTGTCATCCTGAAACACTTTGGTCCTGACAACCCTGATCTCAAGGTGTCGTAAAAGGCTACGTTACAGCTATTCGCAGAAAGTTAATCGCTGCAATAGCTGACGACAAGTTCCTGAAACTCTCAATTCAAACGAGCAGTTACGTTGAAACGACAAGAGAACACAGAAGAATAGTTATACTATCCGATCAAAAACTGACAACGAAAATATTCCTGAATAATAGACGAAACGACTATGCCAGAAAACAATTTTCCAAAACTGCACAACGCCACCTGGCCGGGGATCGTCGGCAAGGGCCCTGACTCAGAACCTGTCATTCCATTCGACAACATGTTGAAGATGACAGCTGCGGCCGAGGTCGATGGCGTTAAGTTCGACGGTGTCGACCTCGGACTTCTCGATCCGCATATCGGCATCGATATGAGCGACGACGAAATTAAACGACTCGCCGACAAAATCGCCAAACACAATCTCAAAGTTGGAAGCCTCGTTGCACCTATATGGGGAGGGCCGGCCATGGGAACGAGAGAGCAAAGAAAACATTTCGTCGAGATGGTGAAGAAGGCGTGTCACATCGGCAAGGTACTTCGTGATATTGGTGCGCGACCTCACGGTGTCGTTCGCATCGATTCAGCGAGCTCGCCGGAACAATGGGATAAAGATCCTTCAAACAATACCAGGCTGATCGCAGAAACCTTTCGCGAGGCATGTGACGTTGCCGCTGACTTTAATGAAAAGCTTGCTGCAGAAGGAGAGATCTGTTGGGGCGGAATGCACAGCTGGAAAACAATGATTGAAACGCTTGAAGCAGTTGAACGACCCAATATAGGTTTCCAGGCAGACATGTCGCATACGTTGCTGTATCTGCTGGGATACAATCGCCCTCAGGACCGCATCCTCCCCAATGACTTTGATTGGAAGGATCGTGCCACACTTACTGAAGCATTAAAAACTGTAACGAAGGCACTTCGTCCATGGACACTTGATTTCCACGTGGCTCAAAACGACGGCACTGTTTATGGTCAGGGTTCACATGATAAGACCGGCCGCCACTGTCTCGCTACTGATCCGAACGGAAAGCTCGATATCGCTAAAGATGCCGGATACTGGCTTCGCGATGAGAATGGGAAACTTACGAAGGCCTTCAAACACATCTGTTGGGATGGATGTATGTTCCCCAACGACGTAATGATGAAGCAGCAAACGTGGAATGATATTCTTGCTACTATGATCAAAGTTCGTCAGCAACACGGCTGGCATGAATAAGCTCAATCACTAATCATCAATATGACAAAGAAAAGTCTTCGCATAGGATTGATCGGCTGTGGATTCATGGGCCGTACACATTCAAATGGATACAACCGGATTAAAAATTTCTTTCCTGAACTACAGTATCAACCAGTTCTCAAAGCGGTATGCGCACGAAGAGAAGATCGTGTTAAAGACTTCGCCGCCCAGTGGGGATACGAATCGTGGGAAACCGACTGGAAGAAGCTCATCGCGCGCGATGACATTGACGCCATCGATATCTGCACACCAAATGATACACACGCCGAGATCGCCATTGCCGCTGCGGCAAAAGGAAAAATGATCCTCTGCGAAAAACCACTATCCCGCACGTTGGACGAAGGCCAGAAGATGGTAGACGCCGTCGAGAAAGCGAAGGTTGCCAACACGATCTGGTACAACTACAGAAGGCTTCCTGCTGTAACACTCGCGAAGAAGATCATCGAGTCCGGCAAGCTTGGAAAGATATTTCATTATCGCGCTAACTTCCTTCAGGACTGGACGATCAGCCCCGAACTACCACAAGGAGGTGAAGGATTGTGGAGGCTGGATGTGGACGCTGCAGGTTCAGGCGTAACAGGCGATCTGCTCGCTCATTGCATCGATACAGCAATGTGGTTGAACGGGGCGATCACTGATGTATCAGCAGTGACGGAGACGTTCATCAAAGAACGTGTCCACACCGCCAGTGGAAAAGTACAAAAGGTAGGAATCGATGACGCGTGTATATTCCATTGTCATTTCAAGAACGGTTCTCTCGGGCTATTCGAGTCGACGCGTTATGCGCGCGGTCACAAGGCGCTGTATACTTTCGAGATCAATGGTGAGCATGCATCGATCCGCTGGGATCTGCACGATCTCAATCGGCTCGAGTACTTCGATCACGGCGATGATTCAATCGTGCGTGGCTGGCGTTCCATACTCGTGACTGACGGCGATCAACCTTTTATGAAGCGCTGGTGGGTACCAGGTTTGATCATTGGATACGAACATAGCTTTGTACATCAGGCAGCAGACTTTCTCTCAAGTCTTGAGAAAGGTGAACCATGCCATCCCACATTCCGCGATGCATTGGAGACACAGAAAGTATGCGCGGCGGTAATTGATTCTGCGAGCTCGAGAAGCTGGAAGGATACAAACGTCTCAACAGATATTGGTTGAATAATTCTCAGGTCTGCCAGGTAGTTTCGCCTCATTGGCAATAAGCTATCTGGCTGACCCGCGATTAGTCTACCTGACTATCTTAATTTCTGCAACCATTTGTTGCATCACATTGCTTCCTATCTGCACATCTTCATAGCGAATTGAATGTCACGGCCTGGAGTGGCTCGGTCATCACTTCCGTATCACGCGTTCGGTACAATGTTTCTGGTACTCCAGCAAGGGCGGACGCATGCACCTTATTCCCTATTCCGTAAAATTCCTGGAAGCTCATAATCAGGGGTCGCCATTTGTCGGGATCGACGCGATTTGGATTGTCCTTCATTAGAATCGATTGCTCCAGATGCACACGAAGGATCTTGAGTTCAATGGTCACAATTCTCACCTCCTGAAATCCGTTCTCCGCTCCGATCGGATGCATGCCCACAAATGCTGCCTCCATTTGAACCGGACATTCGTTGACTCTGGGCGCACTTATGACGTCCGATTCCTGCGGAGTAAGTCCGCTATGAGTAAACTTGTCCCGCACGTGCCTATACCCCTTTAGTAATTTACCTTGTGGTACAGGGTCTGATCCCGTTGTGAGCGCAAGCCGGTTCACGAATTTCGCTTCTTCTACTGACGGAAGATTCAAAACACATTCCTTCGATCGAAGAATGTTCTCCGTGGTCTTGGACTGTGCTGAGATCCCGATGACACATCGATAACCCAACCAGAAAATAGATGATATGGGTGCGACGTTGAAAGTGTCGTCACCGTTTCGGGTACTGATCAGCACCACGGGCGTTCCAAAATACAGTATTGAAGGGTTGCTCACCTTGTGCATAGCTTTCGTCTTTGATTTACTCAAAGGTGAAGGAATGCAAATTGTTGTGAAACCCGGTTCTTGCTAAGATAGGAGAGCGCGGGAACTGTGCATACTAAATCTTAATCAGCACTTCCTGTCTTAAACGAGCCACTCAGCTTCAATACTTCGACCGCATCAATGATGGTATCCGGCCCCCATATACGGAGTCGTGCGTAGTCTACGCGAGAGATAAAGTCAGCGCAGGCTGTAGGATTTTTAAACCCGGAACAAAAACAACAAACTGGCATCCCCACTCCTGCACATACGAAAGCTGTTCCATGATCTCTTCCTTCAAATTCCAGGGCAGAATGATAATGTAGTCGGGTTTGGATTCCTTGATCTTGCTTTCGTCGTAAACAGGTATGTGGCTGCCCGGAAGAAACTTTCCTTGTTTGGATGGTGCCGCGTCAACAACAAACTGAATGAGATCGTTGCCTTTAATACCGGCGTAGTTCAGCAGTGTATTACCCTTCGCAGCCGCACCATAGCCGATAACTTTCTTTCCATTCGCCTGCTGTTCCAGCAGGAATCGAAGGGCCTGATGCTTGATGTGATCAATTCGCGTTTGAAAATTCTCGTAGTATTCAACAGTGTTAACACCGGCCTTATGCTCTTTCTCAAGCATGGCAGCAACGTTAGGTGATATCTGTCTTGTCGTATCCTTCTTATGCTTCGCAAATATCCGGAGCGAACCGCCATGCGTGTTGGTCTCCTGCACATCAAACATCTCCAAAGCGTGGGCTTCAAAAATCTTCTTTACAGTAGTGAACGACAAGTAAGAATAGTGCTCATGATATATCGTGTCGAACTGACAGTCTTCAACTAACCTTAACAAATGCGGGAACTCCATCGTAATGACGCCACTCTTTCGAAGTGCTACCTTCAATCCTTCCACAAAATCGTTGATATCCGGAACGTGCGCCAGTACATTGTTACCAACAATCAGATTTCCCTTTCTTCTCTTTTGCTTTAGCTCATTTGCAAACTCTGACCCGAAGTATTCGGTGATCGTCGGCACTCCTTTAAGAATAGCAACGTTAGCCGTGCTCTTGCTTGGTTCGATACCCAATACAGGAACGCCCTTGTTCTTAAAATGCTGAAGGAGGTATCCATCGTTCGATGCAATTTCAATTACCAGCGAGTTTTCGTTAAAGCCAAATCGTTCCACCATATCCTCAACATAACGACGGGCATGCTCTACCCAACTCTTTGAATAGGAAGAGAAGTAAACATAATCACTATTGAAAATCTCTTCTGCCTTCTTATACTCGTCCACCTGAACGAGGAAGCAATTAGGGCACACATAGATGGCGAGCGGATAATTGACTTCGTGCTCATTGAGTTGCTCTGCCGTCAGAAACGAATTTGACGGAGGGCAATTGACGAGGTCAGCGAATTTCAACGACAACGGAGTCTTACAAAATCTACAGTTCATGCCTAGAGTGTTATAAAACAACCATCCCACCAACGACGGCGCGATGCTTTTAATGGGTGATGTTACAAAAGTAACGGAGGCCTACATGCCGAAGAATGATGCTTATTTATATCGGACATGATTTTAGTCATCTGGACAGATTCCTTAATTTTTGACGTTTTCAGCCATAAATTACGGCCTGGCGACCTCCTCGCCATCAGTTCACAAGACGATTATTTTAGTTTCTTCCCGAATCGAGACATTAAATTTTAAGGTTCGCCGTAATGCAGTAACAAAAGATATTTCGAAATCCCGATATCCAATACGATCGGTAGTTGAGAAAACAACGGCAATCAATCAAGATCCGGAAGCCAGATCAGAAACTTACTTCCTTCGCCCTTAACGGATTTCACTTCAATGTTCCCACGAAGTTTATTTACCATTTCATTTACAATATAAAGTCCGATGCCAGACCCGGAACTGCGACTGGTGGCACGGAAAAACATCTCAAATATCCTGGGTAAATGTTCATTTGAAATACCCTCGCCGTTGTCGCTCACTCCAATGGTAACTCCGCTTCCATTCGTCTCGACACTCACCTCAACAAATGAACGATCCTTCCTTAGATCGCAATACTTTATCGCGTTTGATATCAGATTATTCAGAATTATGGAGATCCGCTTTCCGTCGCTCGAAAACCTAAGTTCATTTTGAATCGAGATCCTGCGCTCAATGCGCGCAAGGGCATCCATGTGATGCAGTTGCTCGAAAATCCCTTCTACTATAGACCGGAAGTCTACAGGAGCAGGTTCAATCTCGACGCGGTTGTTCCTCGAATAGCTGACGATGTCCTGAATAAAATTATCAAGCTTCAGCAGGCTTCGCTCCTGCATATCGAGCAACGAGGAGATGCCATTGAAGTCTTTCTCGGCGCGTGCCACAGCAATGAGTCCTAGAAGCGAAGCTATCGGCGCACGTAAATCGTGTGACGCACTGTACACGAAACGATCAAGCTCGGCGTTGGTCTTTACGAGTTCTTCATTCTTCAATTTGATAGCAGCTTCGATCTGTCTTCGCTCTGTAATATTCAGGAACATGATTGCGACCCGATTGCGTCCGGCCTGAAAAGCATATACTTCAAATACACCATTTATCATTCCATTATTGAAATGAAAATCTTCAATGGTCCAGGGTTTTCCGTGTACCGCAGCTTCGAGATATCGCGCGGGCATTTCGGTACTCTCCAGGCCGGGGAAGGCCTGGTTAATGGTCATACCAAGCAACTTTTGATTCTGTATCCCTGTCAATACATCAGCAGCAGCATTGGTGTCAACCATAATCAGTTGTCCCTGAGCATTGACTTCATAAACATAGATACCCATCGGGCTGGATTGTATGATCTGCCTGAACTTGAGTTCACTTTCTCTGAGCTCATTGACATGTTGCTCAAGCTCATCGTTCAAAGAACTCAGCTCCTCCTCAAGTTTCTTTCTCGACGAAATATCGAATGATATACAGAGGATATCTGAAATTTCGTTGGCCTCATTGAACATGGGGGCATATCGTGTCGAGTAGGTAATACCGTTTATTGTAATCTCATTTTCGATAACCTCACCCGATAATGCCCGACGAATGGCAGATGTAATCTCGGGGACATCAGCATACATTTCGAATACCGATTTGCCGATAACCTCGCCGGCCTTCAAACCGAGCGCTGCTAACCCCAGCCCCTCTGACAATTTAAACTTACCCTCCCTGTCAATTATATAAATGATCGCGGATGCATTTTGAACAACACTCTTAAAGAGTTTTTCACTTTCCTTTAAAGCAAGTTCAATCTCAATCTGCTCCGTTATATCGCGAAACGTTCCCAGTACTCCCATAACCTGCCCACCGTCGTCGAGCAGGGGCACCTTGGTTACAAGATTGTAGTGAATCTTTCCGTCTGCGTTACGCAAAGGTTCCACGTAGTAAAGCTTCGAAGTGTTCGTCTCCATTACTTCACGGTCATCGTTGCGCAGTCTTTCTGCCTGCTCAATCCACGGGAAATCAAAGTCTGTCTTACCCAAAAGTTCTTCTTCGCTATTGCAATTGGCGATCTGCATGAACAACTTATTCGCACCCAGATATTTTGAATCTCTATCCTTCCAGAACACGCCATCCGGGATATTGTTTAGCATTGCCTGAAGAAATCTGTGAGACGTTCGAAGCTGTTCTTCTGATATTTTGCGTTCAGTGATATCGTTGACCACGGCGCAGTGATACTCCTGCCCATCAAACTCGAGATGGTGTGTACGCACCTCGACATCAAGAAGCTTCCCATCTTTCCTGCGATGTCTGGTCAAAAATGTCATAGTCTGTAACTGTCTGAGACGCTCCCAATGTACCGGCCAATCCACGGCTGTATAATCTGGATCAATGTCTGGAATGCGAAGCGAAAGGAGCTCTTCACGGCTGTATTGAAGTAATTGTGAAAATGCCGGATTAAAGTCCACGATATGCCCATCTTTTGCAATCCAAAGCATCGAACTCGTGGCATTCGTAATAGAAAATCTTGCCAGCTTCAAGTCTCTTTCGGCTTGCTTTCTCTGGGTGATATCGTCATAGGTACCCAGGAGACCTATAACGGATCCGTCAGTATTTCTCAATGGAACTTTACTGGTCAGCTTCCACTTTTGCGTGCCATTGGCTTGCGGCAAGGTCTCTTCAAAAAACAGATTGGGTGTGTTTGAACGCATTACGCGTGAATCATCTTCAAGAAATCTATTGGCAACTTCTCTGGGATACAAGTCGAAATCGGTTTTACCAATTAACTCGGCCGCCGAGGAGTAGCCCGCGTCGAGTGCGGCCCATCGGTTGCAACCGACAATGATGGAGTTCTTGTCTTTCCAGAAGACACGGGTTGGTATACTGTCCAGGACCAACTGAAGGAATCGCTCTGAATCTTTAAATGCTCTTTCTGTCAATCGCTGTCGGGAAATATCGTGAAGTACCATCAGTATTGCAGATCGCCCGTGCCATTTGATCGTGTGGGCAAATACCCGGGCATAAAGGATCCCATTTTTCGTTTGGTACTTCAATACATATCCTTCCAGCCTCCGGTTGCTTTGCCGAAACGTCTCCATTGCACGCACCAGTTCGATGCGTGTTGCAAAGCCGGCGTCGACAGGAGTCCTGCCCAATAGATCGGCACGAGCCAACCCGTGCATAGTGCAATATGCCGCGTTGACATCGAGAAAGGTTCCATCGTCGGTGATGATCGCCTGAGCAAGTGGACTGGTGTCAAACAGCATGGATTTTAGTTCCCCGGCATTATCCTGATGGTGCCTGGAATTGAAATTCAACCATGCCCTAATTCTTTTGATCATTTTCTGTCTGGCAAAATATGAACGTGGCAATACCAATCTACTGGCGCCCTATCCTTTCAATCCTGAAATGGCACGGTAACCTCACAAATGGGCACCACCGCATATTTTAATTGCTCTGACGATGAGGGAATCTAAAGTATATGATTACCAATTTACCGAAAAAGAAGTGCAAAGTGTATCCTTACCCTCTCAGTTCAAGCGATTCTTCAAAGGTCCCAGATTTTGTTTCAGATACGTTGGCTTCTTTTTGTTATATTCAATCCTGCTCCGGTACCCCCTCTCCGATGGGAGCAGGCATAAAGAATTGTCCAGGCAATTGGACATCTCGAAACTAGTGTAGACATACCCAGACGTAAAGATGATACGGTTTTGTGATGCGTTCGCCGTTGGAGGAACCTCCATGACGGTGAAGCAGGAAGCTGTTGAGAAACCAGCAGCAATGATTAATCCTCGCACCTGGTTCAACACTGCGCGGGATCCATCGAGAATTTACGGCAAAGAAGACTCCAGCGTGTACCTTATAATTGAAGAGGCGGAGCTTACTGCATCGTTATGAGGCGCATCACTATTCTTATTATCCTGCTCGCAGCGACTACTTTTTTTGGATTTAAGTGGTACATGTTGAGAAAGACTGTTTTGAAGTCTTGTGAATACTCGTTGGAGAATTTTGACTTTCATTTCAAGAATGAAACAGACTCACCTTCAATCGTCATGCTTGGTAATTCACTGATACGGCAGGGGGACTGGATCACGTTGTTTGGTCGTAATGACATTCAGAACAGAGGAATTTCTGGTGATCGCGTTAATTGTATGATAGGCCGTTTGAAGTTTATTGAGCGTAGTCCAGCTAAAGTAATTGTAATAGAGGGTGGAATTAACGACGTACTGAGACACGTACCGGCTGATTCGATTGGCTCAGATTTTAAGAAGCTGATCACGAGAGTGCAGAAGCTTGGGAAGATTCCGGTGGTCAATCTAATCATTCATCTCGCTCCCAAAGCCCTGGCCAATTTCAAATACATTCGCGACTTGAACGAGTTGAACCAGGAAATAACGGTCATCAACAACCAGGTTCGTACGTGGTGCCAATTGCAAGGTATCCAGGTGGTCGACATGAATGACGAGTTGTCCCGAGACTCTGAATTACTGGATCAGTACAGCACTGACGGCATTCACCTTACAGCTGAGGCATATCAGTTATGGGTTGCGACGCTGAAGACAAGCCTTGATACAACCCTTCAGGCTAAAAACAAAAAGGCCCCGGAAGGGCCTAATTATGAATAAATCTGAGGTCTCAAGCGGATTCGAACCGCTGTAGGAGCTTTTGCAGAGCTCTGCCTAGCCACTCGGCCATGAGACCGTTCATTTCGGTCAGTCGGTCAGTTGCGACCACTGCCAAAAGTCGCACAAAACTAATCAAATAAGGCCTCAATGCAACTTCCGGCGGCAAGAAACCTGCCGGAATGCAGCCGGTCAAGCCAGGCTGAAAGCCTGATTTCCGGGCCGCATCCGGTCAAGTCAAATCTACGCTCCGTACTCGAACTGACATTATCGTTGGACAAATCCACGCCGTGAATCAGCCCAAACTCTTACAAGTACAAAACTGCTTCGGTTACTGGTAATTTGTAAATTGGTATACGGTACAAGTTCTACTAAGGCCGTCTACCCCACTTATGATCGACAAGACCTTCATCCTTCGAGCAGCTGTCGCGATTATACTCCTCACGCATAGCCTCCCCGGTATGTTTAATGGCGGAGTAAATGATTTTGGGCAATCCTACTTAAATCAGGTTGGCTTTGCGCCGCTGGGTGTGCCAATTGCCTGGGCAATCAAGTTATCCCACGTTGTATGCGCTGTACTCCTGGTACTCAATAAATATATCAAGCCAGCAGCGATAGTGACAATCATCATATTATTCATGGGTATTGTGATGGTCCATTTCCAGGAAGGATGGTTTGTAGTCGGAGGTGGCAGAAACGGAATGGAATACAATTTCCTGCTGATTTGCGCGCTCGTATACATCATGTATCCAAATGGGCTTACGGCTCGGGCTGGTAAATCAGGTTGAGACCTGATTTACCATGCTTCATAAGTTATCGATGATATCAGTTGCACAAAAAAAGAAAGGCAGCTCACCCAAGCCACCTTTCCAAACCCAAAATTACAATAGAGGCCCGCAAGAAAAACAATGAACGTAATTCACACGTTACGCCAGCATTACCGTTGTAGTTAGCACAGCCAAAAAGTTTCCCCGCCGTTAATTATTTCAACATTAATTGACCTGTGTAGTTTGATCCACATCGAGATCTGTGGAACGTCATCGTCATACCAGACTGACAATCAGCCAACAGATGTTATCGCGCGAATCTTTCTTCTGGCATAGTCTTTTCGGATGCATCAATGAAAAGTATCGACATACTAAAACACAACAGACATGAAAAAGATCGTAAAAGCCATATCGATGACAATGTGTGGATTCATACTGAGTGTGGTCGTATTCGCACAGTCAACACAAGATCAGCCAAGCCAGAATCCGCAGTCAACTCAGGATCCGCGGTTAAATACTAATCAAACGACTCCCGCCACCACAGGATATCCAACCAATACGGGAACAACGGGAACGTTGAACAGCACGCAAGGTACAACGGCAAGCCCTTACAACACTCAGGCACAGCCTGCAGGTTCACAAACGCAGCCAACGGGTTCACAAACGCAACCCACAGGCTACCAGACGCAATCTCAGTTCATAACGCCAACAACGTCTCAGTCAACTACGCCGGCGCGTACCGGAACTATTCCTACATCAACTAATCCTACGATGTCGTCACCGTATCAAACAACGCCTCAGCAGGTGCCCGGCTTACCGGGAAGTACACTGATGACACCAACGCAACCATCAACGACTCAACCGGCGCTGACACCCTATAGCCAACCACAGATGAGTCAACCGAACAATGGCTATCAGAATAGTTTGCAGCAGCCATCATCAACGACAACAACGCCAAGACAGAATTAGTGAACCGAAAATTAGCGATGACTTAAGGGGCACTATAGATCGTGAGAGAGAGCAGTGTTAGTAATGAAAGGTGAATATTCCGATGGCATAAAAAAAGAAAGGTGACCAGAATTAACTGGTCACCTTTCCAACCTGTAAAACTATCAGATCTTATTCCGACTTATCACCGCCAGACATCTTTTCCTTCAGCGCTGCAAGTGCATCGAGATCACCAAGCGTTGACTTTTCAGACTGCTGGTTGATTGACTGCACAGTGCTGGTTTTGCCAGCCGCAGGCTTCTTGCCACCCTTACCGGCTGCTGGTGCAGGACGGTCATCTTCTGCGGACCAGGTTGCCTTGTGTGACAACGCGATACGGCGATCTTCCTTGGAGAATTCAAGGACTTTGAAATCCAATGACTCACCAACTTCTGCCTTCGAGTTATCTTCTTTTGCAAGGTTCTTAGCTGCGCAGAATCCTTCGATACCGTAAGGCAATTCGAGGATAGCACCTTTGTCGTTCTTGTTGATAACAGTACACTTATGCACAGAACCGATCGTGAAGATCGTCTCGAAAGTATCCCAGGGATTTTCTTCGAGGTGCTTATGGCTGAGCGCAAGGCGGCGGTTAGCTGCATCGAGCTCGAGCACTTGTACTTCCATAGTATCACCCACCTTCACGAACTCAGAAGGATGCTTGATCTTACGAGTCCAGCTCAGGTCAGACACGTGTACGAGACCGTCGATACCTTCTTCGAGCTCGATGAAGAGACCGAAGTTTGTAAGGTTACGAACGATACCCTTGTGGCGTGTACCCACAGCGTATTTAGTAAGAACATCCTGTCTTGTCCATGGATCTTCAGTGAGTTGCTTGATACCAAGTGACATCTTGCGCTCATCGCGATCGAGTGTCAACACAACTGCTTCAACCTCGTCGCCCACTTTCATGAAGTCCTGAGGATTGCGCAGGTGTTGTGACCAGCTCATTTCGCTTACGTGGATAAGGCCTTCAACGCCAGGCTGAAGTTCGAGGAACGCGCCATAGTCAGCAACGTTAACGATCTTGCCTTTCACTTTAGAGCCAACCTGGATTTCAGCAGGCAGTGCATCCCAAGGATGAGGCGTAAGTTGCTTCATACCAAGAGAGATACGCTTCTTGTCGCCATCGAAGTCAAGAACAACAACCTTAACGGTCTGATCAAGCTTCAATACTTCTTCCGGATGGTTGATACGACCCCAGCTGATATCTGTGATGTGGAGAAGACCATCTACGCCACCAAGATCGATAAACACACCGAAGTTTGTCATGTTCTTGATAACGCCTTCCAATACCTGACCTTTCTCGAGGTTGGTAAGGATAACAGCCTTTTGCTGCTCGAGGTCTTTCTCGATGAGTACCTTGTGCGATACAACTACGTTGTCGTTCGTGTAGTTGATTTTCACAACCTTCACTTCGATCGACTTGTTTACATAGATATCGAAATCGCGGATAGGCTTAACATCGATCTGCGAACCAGGAAGGAACGCTTCGATGCCATACACATCCACAATAAGACCACCCTTAGTTCTGCGCTTAACAAAGCCTTCGATGATGAGGTCTTTGTCGAGAGCTTCCTGAACGTATTCCCAGCCCTTAACAAGTTTCGCCTTGCGACGGCTGAGGACGAGCTGACCCATTGCGTTTTCACGCTCTTCGATGAAGAGGTCAACTACATCGCCAATCTTCAGATTAGTCATTTCCTTGAATTCAGCCAAAGGCACGAGACCGTCAGACTTGAATCCAATGTTGAGGATGACATCGCGGTTGTTAATACCTACAACTGTTCCTTTTACAACTTCGCCTGTGTCAACAGATGTAACTGTACCAGAATACATCTTTTCCATTTCGGCTTTCTTCTCTTTCGAGTATCCTTCGCCGAATCCCTTAGAGTCGAACGCTTCAAAGTCGAACTGACCAGGGATCTGCTTTTCGTACTTTGCTTTTTTGAGTTCAGAAACCGGGATGGCTTCTGTAGTGATCTCTTCCTTCTGAGCTGATCTGATCTCAGCCATCGGATCATCTTCGTCTACCTCGATTTTTGTAGACTTTTCTTTCTTCGCTGCTGCTTTCGCTGCATCATCTGCTGCGGGAGCAGGTTTTCTGGGTCTTTCACCCGGTTTTGAGGCTTTAGCCATGATTTGCCCTGATTACATGCACCCGGCGGGCTGACGGGCACAACTTTGTTTTAGATACTGAGGCCCAACGCGTTGAAGCTCCAGCCTGCTTACTTAAGCAGGGGTGCAAAGGTAGGGAAAGAATTAAGAATTAAGAGTTAAGAATTAAGAATTTGGAGGCGGAGAGGAAGAATCAGAGTGATGAGAGTGACGGTGGAGTTGTGTAGGGAAAGAGCGGGCCGCGCGCATGACGATAAGTCAGTTTGCAATCGAATTTCGGGACTTAGGAAAGATATAACGCCTGCCTAAGGACCAGTTTGCGACAGTTCTTAATTGCAGTGTAGGTTTCATTGACCTTTCATTGACCTTTCATTGAGGGTTTATTCCAGCTTATCATAACCCCACGGCAAAGAATTGAGCTTATCTGGTGTGCCATATTGTCACTATCAGGCTGGCCTTTAAACATCATAACCCCGCCTATAAGGGGTTATGACCTGCAATCAGCCGAAGGCTGGCAGCTAATTCTTAACTCTTAACTCTTAATTCTTAATTCGCTGAGCTGGCACAAACCCCTAAGGGATATCCTCCATCTGCAGGGTACCCATAGCATAGTCTATGAGGATACGCTGGAACATCAGACCGAACCTGGCATTCTCCATGTCACCCTGTGCCTTAACGTAAGTCTGGTTCACAGTAGACAGCTGCACAATGTTAGAAATACCAAGGTCGTAGCGCTCCTTCTCCATGCGATAAGCCAATTCTGCGGCCCTAAGTTGTGACTGTGAAGTCTTGTAGTTCGTACGGGCATCCGCAAAATTCTGGTATGCCAAAAGCACATCAGACTTTACTACCACCTCGACGTTTTTCTTGCGAATACTAGAATTCCTGTACTGCATTCTCGTCGAAGCAGCCTGCGCTCTGGTTAACAGACCGTTCCAGATCGGAATGGCAATGCTAAAACCATAACTAAGCTGGGTATTATCATTGTAAAACTGATCATGAAAGCTTCGGTTGTCTTCGCCCTGAACGTAGTTGTAACGCGAACCATATTGCACGTTGGCATAAACATTAGGAAACCAGCGTCCGCGCGAAGCAGCATATCCAAATTGAAACGAGCGTTCAGCATACGAAGCCTGCTTCAAATCACTCCGACGGTCGGCAGCAACCCTGTACATTTCCTCGAGAGAGGTAGAATCCTGAATTTGAGCGTTTATATCCCAATCCACTTCGCCCACGTCGAACGTCGCTGGATCGGTCCCGATCGTTACCGCCAATGTAGCCTTGTCGTTCTTAAATGTGTTTTGCGCACGCAACAAAAGAAGCTCAGCGTTTCTCAACAGATATTCCTGGTTGACCATATCGGACTCAGCCTTTGCCCCAAGGCGCGCCTGCTCACTAATCTGATCATAGGTGGCTTGCTGTGTACGCACGTTTTCATCAGCAACTTTGATAAGTTCGCGATCGCGCAGACAGGCCAGATACTGATTTGAAACATCGCGCATCACATCCTGCGTTGATCTTACCACCTGGTGCAGCTGTGCTTCGTTTGCATTATTTGCAGCGCGGTGCGTATTGAGCATACCAAAGCCTGTGAATACCGGCATAGAAGCGCTTACCGAGCCCCCAACGTAGTCAATCACACCATTGACAACCTGACCCTGGTTTTGGTTAAATGAGTTACCGTCGTTGCGATAGAGATCCCAGTTACCTTGTACAGACGGACCGAGCTGAAGCAGAGTCGACGTCTTATTAATTTGCGTGTAATCCAACTGGTTTCTTTGCTGCGTAAGTGCCAGGTTATTTTGCATGCCTAGCTTGACAGCATCTTTAAATGACAACACTTTAATAGTGCTTGTCGCCTGTGCCATACCCGACAATGAATTCAACAGTAAAGAACAACCAACAGCAACTGCCGATAAGTACCTCATATATCTTTAAACTTTCTTTCCCCTCTGAGTTATCAGAATTTATTTTTTAAGCATTCGCACTTTCAACAACCTGTTCATCCGCAACGATAGCGCCATCCGCTACTCTGATGATGCGCTTTCCATATCGCGCATTTTCCTCAGAGTGTGTTACCTGAATGATGGTGATACCTTCGTCGTTTAGTTTTTTAAAGATTTCCATGATCTGACGACCCTGATCTGAGTGCAGGTTTCCGGTAGGTTCATCTGCAAGCAAAAGCTTAGGTTGACCAACTATGGCGCGGGCTATACCCACGAGCTGTTGCTGGCCACCGCTGAGTTGTTCCGGAAACAGGTCCTTCTTGGCCACCATATTGAAACGATCAAGCATTTCAGCTACCATGCTCTTGCGTTGCGCGCTGCTTACCCCCTTATACAGAAGTGGTGTCTCGATGTTTTCATAAACAGTGAGTTCATCGATGAGGTGGTATGCCTGGAAGATGAAGCCGATGTAGTTCTTATGCATATCGGACTTCTGTTTCTCCTTCATCTTGTGAACAGGTTCATCAAAGAAGTAATATTCACCGGCCGAAGGTTCGTCCAGCATACCGATGATGTTCATCAGCGTGGATTTTCCCGCGCCGCTGGGACCCATGATCGTGAGAAACTCGCCCTGATTCACGGTCAGGTTGATGCCCTTTAATACAAATGTCCGCTGGAAGCGGGAGTCGACGTACTTGTCGATGTCGTTCAGTTTAATCATGAAGTTGTGCCGTTTAGGGTGTATAAAACGAGCCCCGACCGCCCCAAAGCCAACAATAGTGCCAATGGGTTCGGAGCCTAGTAATGGCCTAATTTAATGGTTAATGGTGATCATTCCGTCCGAATGTGCAAATAGGTGTCCTAAATCGAACAACAACTTCTGATCTATTGATCGACTTGTTGATTTGGTGATTTGCTGCCTCGCGGAAACACGCGTTTCAAGCCAGAGGAGGCCTTCGGAAGATGATTTCAGAATGTTGTCAACCGTGTTTGGAAGGTTTGGATGCGGAACGTCGGCTATGCTGCGGCAAACTCAGGTCCGCCCGGACTGATACGTTATTTCAGAAAATGATGGGGTACAGGATCACGTCCACCCGCCTGTTCATTTCCATCCCATGGTAAGTAGTGTTGCTGTAAACGGGATTGTCCAGGCCCCAATCCTTAATCGAGATCTTATGCTCGGGGATGGCCATCTGGTACAACAACTGCTGGACAGTTTCACTGCGCATTTTCGAAAGCCATTCATTGTACTCCCGGCCACCTATAGGGTCAGTGTGACTAATGAGATGAATGTCGTATTTGTCAAGAAGATTGGGAATTGAGTCGAGCCAGTCGAATAATTGAGCGGCTTGTTCATCATCGACGTAGTAACTGCCTCCACCGAAATAGATGCTCTTGCGTATTTCATCCTGCTGCGCGAAGGCCGTCATCGCGCATGTAAGCAGGACAAAAAATACTGCGAGCTGCTTCATGTCATTAAGTTAGTGATCTGCAGCAAAATGAACAATCCGCTTTCCATTAATCTTATGTTTTCAAATTTGTTAATACTGCCCACTATACCAGCTCGCCAATCCATTTTTCTTCGGGCATTCACGTCTTACCATATCCCCCAATCATCAATGACTGGCTGATCCGTCACCCAACCATCACCGCATTCGATGCTCCTTGACTCCCACTGTCACTAGTCTTAACCAGATTTCCTTTAGAATCAATGTCCCCGGTATCGGCTTTTATTCTGCTTTGCATCTGCATAAACGCAATCCGGACCGTTGCCACACATTGAGTGTCACAGCGAAGGTTCCACCTGGAAGAAACCAAAGGGGCGTTCCCATCGTAAGAGAAGCAGCGAACTTTGCCAGGAAACACTCGTGTTTAACGTCTACGACACCATAAGAAGTGCCCCCGATTTTTACAGGCAGCTCAGATGCGGCGATTCCCTCGTCACACTTTTTCATTGCTCGGTTCAGAACAAGCAGGAGGACGTCTGGAGTCATTGCAACTATATTGTGTACGCCGTAGATGGAAGCAAAGTGTGGCATACGGCGCACGGTTCTTACCACTTGCAAACGGGTGACTGCTTGTTTGTGCGCAAAGGAGCATGCATCGTAGAACATACCTCTGATGAAGCGCCATGCTTCATGTTCTTTTTTATTCCGGACGAGTTCATAGCCGACGTCTTGAAAGAGAAGAAGAGCACTACAATGTCAAAAAGTGCAAAGACGGTTGACCTTATTCTTCCCGTTGAAAACAATGCGATCGTGCAGGCGTTCTTCCATTCCATGATGCCATATTTCGGCATTCAACGAACACCTGACGAAGCGCTCCTGTCTCTCAAGTTCAGAGAGTTGATTTTAACACTGGCTGATAGCGACGGAAATGATGATCTTCGTGGGTACTTCGCTTCACTACTGCAGCAACCACGAACGATAACCTTGCAGGAAGTAATGGAAGCTAACTTCTGCTTCAATCTAAAGTTAGACGAGTTTGCCCGACTGACGGCACGGAGCCTCTCGGCCTTCAAACGCGACTTTGAAAATTTATATCATACAACGCCAGGCAAATGGTTACTGGAGAAGCGACTGAATCATTCTCTTCATCTCTTGACTAATGTTAAAAGGACAGTGAGAGAAGCAGCCATGGAATGTGGATTTGAAAACCCTTCTCACTTCAGCCGTGCCTTTAAA
Source organism: Chryseolinea sp. (assembly GCA_049840655.1). GTDB lineage: Bacteria > Bacteroidota > Bacteroidia > Cytophagales > Cyclobacteriaceae > Chryseolinea. The sequence goes on along the minus strand of JASGJX010000013.1, from coordinate 14,940 downwards.
CAACACTTTGGTACTCCACCTACTGCTGTAAAGGTTACGTCTGATCAATTGAGCTTCTGAGTCAACACTTTGGACGTCTCAGAAATGCCTGACTGTTAACGCCGCTATCAAATTTGCGTTAACATGAGAAAAAGAAAATAAACCATGTCAACTCAAACAATGACCCCTGTGAATCCAAACAAAGCCCTCTGGGAAAAAGGAGATTTTACTCAACTGGCAGCTACCATGAGAGAGAGCGGAGAAGCGCTCGTAAAAAGAATCGGCGTAACAAAAGGAATGAAAGTGCTTGACCTTGGATGTGGTGACGGAACTACTGCTCTTCCTGAAGCAAGACTTGGCGCTGAAGTTCGCGGTATAGACATCGCTGCAAATCTTGTAGAGGCCGGTAACGTTCGCGCTCAAAAGGAAGGTCTTTCCAATTGCAAGTTTGAAGAGGGCGATGCATCGTCGCTTCAGAATGTAGATGATCATAGCTTTGACATGGTCGTTTCAATGTTCGGCGCCATGTTCGCCCCACGCCCTCTTGATGTGGCAAAGGAAATGGTTCGCGTTACCCGTCCAGGCGGAAAAATTGTGATGGGAAACTGGATTGCCGGCGACCCTACACTAGTCGCGCAAATACTAAAAATCAGCTCAGCGTATACACCTGCACCACCCGCAGGATTCATTAGCCCTATGCTGTGGGGTGTCGAAGCACAAGTTATCGAGCGCTTCGAACAGGCAGGGATTTCAAAAGAAAACATTTCGTTTGAAAAAGACTCCTTCACCTTTCAGGCTGCTTTCTCTCCTTCAACATTTCTCGAGAAGTTCAGATATTATTATGGCCCGACGATGAATGCGTTCGAGGCAGCACAAAAAGATGGAAAGGAACAGCAACTACTTGCCGAACTGGAAGATCTGTTTAAGAAGCAGAATCAACATCCAAACGAAAACTGCACATCTATACCTGCGACATTTTTGAGAGTAACTGTAAAGTGTTAACAAGTCGCTCACGGTAGCCATCGCTTTAAATCGCATTAACTGCGTTTCAAATACCCGTCCAGCTTGCCCGACCGGCTACCCGTCCTAACCGATTGGTGGCAGGTTGGGCAGGTTTGTTTTACGCTATTTCTTTCTTGATTCGCTCAATAACACCTCAAGTTTTTTAACAGGCTTTTCCAGTTTCATCGCCTTGCCAATAACGGGCTTAAAGATATCTCCCTCCGCCCGTAGTCGTTCCATCGCATTGAATATCGTGAAGTCCTTCATGGCAAGTCCCTTCTTTACTTCCTCCCAATACAACGGCATGGATACTGTCGCCCCCGGTTTTGGTCTCAGTGAATATGGTGCAGCAAGCGTCGCCTGAGGGCGATTTTGAAGGAAGTCGAGATACATTTTACCTCCGCGATTGGAGACCATGCGTTCGATACTTGTGAACGAAGGAATTCGACGGTTCACTACGGTTACCACTGCTCGCGCAAATTCCTTTGATTCCTCATAGGTGTATTGCGCGCCCATTGGAACATAGATGTGCATGCCTGTTGAACCGCTGGTTTTGCAGTACGATTTTAGCCCGATCTCATCCAGCACGTCTTTCGTTACCCGCGCTGCTTCAATCACCTGGTCAAATGTATTCTTGCCCGGATCAAGATCGATGATGCACCAGTCAGGGTTATCCGGCGTGTCGATCGTACTGCTCCACGGATTGATTTCGATGCATCCCATGTTTGCCATTAACAGTATGTCAGCCTCCGACTGTGGAACCATGAAATGTTTATCTTCAGGCGAATCACTACTATGATACAGGAATCTTTCAACCCAATCGGGAACTTTACCTGTCACGTCTTTCTGATAGAAACTCTTTCCTTTGATTCCGTTCGGAAATCTATTCAACGACTGAGGTCTGTTTTTCAAATATGGCAATAAGTATGGCGCTACCTGATAATAGTAGTTTATCATATCGCGCTTCGAAACGTTTGACTCCGGCCAGTATATTTTTGAAAGGTTAGTGAACTTTAATTCATGGCCGGCTACATCTCTGACTTGAGTTTCATCGTTTGGATTTAATAAAGTCCTGCGCGCTTGTTTTGAAGCTGCTTTGACAACGCGTTTTGCCATGGGTTCATCATTTATTATTGAATCTGTTGGTAAAGCTTTTTCCCGAACGACTGCGGATGCTTTCTTGTCATCACGCATACCTTCGAATGAAGGATGGCGCATGACCCCATCGTTCGTCATTTCTGTGAAGCTCACCTCGCAAACAAGTTCCGGCTTGAGCCAGGTTGCTCTTGCATCGGGAGGCGTCGGTCTGAATCGCGATGGTTTGTTAACGTCGGGAACAACATCAAATGGAGAATCAGAGACAATTCGCTTTTTGAATTGTTTCATCATGTCGGCCTGCATCTCACTATTAAATCCAGTACCAACCTTCCCGATATACGTCAGCTGATTGCCATCGTGGACGCCAACAAGCAGAGAGCTGAATGCCCTGTCTGATCCTTCGTTGCGCGTGAAGCCTCCAATGACAACCTCCTGTCTTTTCTTCACTTTTATCTTCAGCCAGTTCGGAGACCTTCTGCCCTCTTCATAAATGCTGTCTGATCTCTTGGCGATCAAACCCTCGAGGCCAAGTTTATCTGCCACTTTGTAAAGTTCAGTGCCCGACATCTCAAAGCTTTCGCTCATCCGGACAGAATCGCTCCAGGGTATCGAGGTCTTCAAGATCTTCTTTCGCTCGAGAAGCGGGAGTTGTGTAAGATCGCGTCCGTTCAGCCACAACAGATCAAACACATAATAAATCAATGAACCGTCCGCTTCGCTTCTCCAGTTCTGCAAAGCACCAAAATTCGAATGTCCGCGATCATCAAGCACTACAACTTCGCCATCGACAATCACATCAATTTTCCAGTTCGACAATTCATTATATATGGGATAAAACTTTTCATTGAACGTCTTTGCATTCCTCGACAACAAATTGACATCACCATGTTGAACGAATCCCAACGCACGGTAACCATCCCACTTGACTTCGTATACCCAGCCTTCTTTATGAAATGGGCTGTCCACCAATGTCGCAAGCATAGGTTGAAATGATTTTGGAAACTTTAGCGGACGACCGGGCTCTGACTCGTTTTTTCCAGACGTTGCTCTCGTTGCGCGATCCTTATTCCCGCCTGTAGCTGTTCGACCGCTGCCGGATACGCGTCTTGTGGATGCCTTCGTTTTGCGCGGTTGCTTAATCGCTCCCCGCGTGGCTGCCTTCACGGTCTTCCTTTTCTTCTCCTTAACTGCCGATTTTGAAGATTTCTCTCCATAGATATGCGCAGGATGTGAACTGATACCATCTATGGTACGTCGCGAAACCACTGAACGATCCCGTAGCAGAATGTCATCAGTTGAAGCATACTTGTCATCGAGCTTCATCAATAGCCACGAGTTTTCTCCTCGTCCGCTTGCTTTTACGAGAGCAAACGTGCCCTTGAGTTTCTTCCCTTTCAGAATGAATTTGACTTTACCACTATGCAATTGATGTCTGAGAGATTTATCCATTTCTTTTTTGGACATCTTTCCCTCCTTCTCTGCTGCTTCGTAAAATCCTTCGTCCCAAACCATCACCGTACCCGCACCGTAGTTGCCTTCTGGTATAACGCCTTCGAACGTCCGGTAATCGAATGGATGATCTTCAACCATCATCGCAAGGCGTTTAATTTTAGGATCCATGGATGGTCCCTTGGGAACCGCCCAGCTCTTCAGCACTCCCTCCATCTCGAGACGGAAGTCATAATGCAGATGAGAAGCATCATGCTTCTGTATCACGAACCGCAGTTTGGATTCCGATGATTCGCCGCCTGTTGGTTCCGGCGTTTCCGTAAAGGACCTCTTCTTTTTATACTTGACAAGTGACATCGTCGATCTTTAGTTTGATGTTCTTTTGAAAACTATCAGTCTTGATGCTTCTTTCAGCCGGATTACCAATGCATACGCATTACTGGTTGAGCAGGTCGAGCGAGAACCATTCATTGGCCGCAGCAGTGGACTAAAAGTTCCGGCGTCAGATTTAGGTAACGATCAACTGCTTTCCTGCTCATGCAGCCATGCAGAAATAAATCTACAATATGTGTTCCTGGAGCCTGGATTGTACAACGAAAGTCTCCTGAAACGGCAAGCCATCAGACGTACAGAGTAAAGTTAAAAAAAACCATGCCGGTTGTGACGTCAGCAGGTCAGCCTGCTTAGCATCAAGACTCAATCAATTTCATCAAATCCTCCAGCTTGTTGGCTTCAGACGGTGGTTTATCTTTTCTCCAACGGGCAATCCTCGGAAAACGTAAAGCGATACCGGACTTATGACGTGTCGACCGGGCTATTCCCTCGAATGCTATTTCAAAGACCAGTTGAGGTGTCACACTTCTAACAGGTCCGAATTTCTCGATTGTGTGTTGTCTTATCCATCGATCTACCTCTCGAATCTCCTCGTCTGTCAATCCACTGTAAGCTTTGGTAAACGGCACCAGTTGATTATCATTCCAAACAGCAAAGGTGTAATCCGTGTAAAGGTTCGCGCGTCGTCCGTGACCGCTCATAGCATATATCATAACGGCATCAACTGTTCGAGGATCTATCTTCCATTTCCACCAGTCACCACGTCTGCGACCGTCTCTGTAAACTGAGTCCCTGCGCTTAAGCATGATGCCTTCGCTGAGCATATCGCGGGAACGGTCCCGTGCTTCCCGCAGCTCTTTCCATGATGTAAAGGGTACAACAGGTGAAAGCTGCAGTGAGGAAGGACTGTCAGAGGCGATTTCTTCGAGCTTAGCACGTCTCTGAGACAAAGGCCACTCGCGTATATCGACTCCGTTGTATTCCAGCAGATCGTATGCTACGAAGGCAACTGGTGCTTCCCGTTGGATCTTGGGGGTGAGATTCTTTCTCCCTATACGAGTCTGGAGAACACTGAATGGTAGCGGTTTCCCATTCTTAAATGGCAGGATCTCCCCGTCGAGAACGATTCCCTGTGGCAGCGAAGTCAGGAATGAAGCGTACTCGGGATATTTATCGGTCACCAATTCTTCGCCCCTGGACCAGACGAATAAGTTTTGGTTTCGTACGATGACCTGACCTCTGATGCCATCCCATTTCCATTCAGCTTGCCAATCCTGTGGATCCCCCAGTGACTCAACTTCATCTTCAAGTGCATACGCCAGGTAAAACGGATAAGGACGCGATTCGTCCTGCGATTGTTCCGAAAGAACCAGGTCCGTATACGTGCTGTCTACCGGAGACCAGTTTCCCATGAGTCTGTGGGCAATTGCATTCTCTTTAACCCCGGCGTGCTGAGCCAATGCTTTTACCATCAGGGATTGTGAGACCCCAATTCGAAAACTTCCTGTGATCAGCTTGTTGAAAACAAATCGATCGCCGGATGCAAGCCGCATCCACGCATTGACTATACGCATACGTCTATCGTCAATGCTTAGTGGTTCCAGCGATTTAATGAAGTTAATCCAGTATGTAAGTGATTCATCCGAGATCTCAGACGGGGGTGGTAGTAGGAGGGTGATCGTCTCTGCCAGATCTCCAACGACATGATAGGATTCTTCAAAGAGCCAGGTTGGCAAGAGTGCGAGTTCAGATGCCCAGGTTGCCAGCAGTGTTGCATTCACTGTTCTACGAGGGCGTCGGTGAGATAAAATCGCGATGGCCCAGAGCTTATCTTCATCTGATGCTACCTCGAAGTAAGCCACAAGTGCTTTGATTTTCTCCAGCGTCTTTGTGGTTTGATCGAGTGAGGTAAAAAGCTGCGCGAATTTCTTCATGAATCGTGATTATGACTGAAGTTCACCCTGCTTGTCTTCCAAATCATCCTTATCCTCTTGTGTTTGAGGACTTGATTCATTCGCCTCCACTCCAGACAGGTTCCCTGATTCTGGTTGAGCAGGTAGTTCATCTACGGTTGACTTACCTTCTTCCACACCTCCTTCGGCAATCTCGCCGAGTTCACCTTCATATTGAGTTTTCACCTCATGACTCTCAATACCCACGCTATTCAACCACCGGGCGAAGATTGAAGCATAGCCGTGCGTGACGTAGACCCGGGAAGCGCCCGTTTCTCTAACGGCCAGGTTAAGCGCAGGCCAGTCAGCATGGTCGGAAAGAACAAATCCGCGGTCTGCTCCCCGTCGTCTGCGCGCGCCCCGTAACCCCATCCAACCCGACGCAATACCCAGAGAGTATGGATCAAATCTTCGGAGCCAGGGCGTACCTAGTGCAGATGGAGGACAGACGACAAGACTTCCTTCAAATTCCTTCTTCTTCATTTCGGGTGAGACGTAGGTAGTCTCAGGCATTCCCTCGATAGAAGAAGAAAACAATGACGTTACAGAACGGATCGCACCATGAAGAAAAATCCTGCCAATGGAAGGATCAATATTCCGCAGGATCCGCTGGCTCTTCCCTAAGGCATAGCCGGCGATAACGGACACCTTACCCGCCGCCTGATTTCGCCTCCACCAATCATTGACATCATCAAAAATTTCCCGTTGAGGTTTCCAATTGTACACCGGCAGGCCGAAATGTACTTTCTGTTATGAAGGTGTGGCACCTTACAGGCTCAAACGGTTCTGATATTCCATCGCGTTCCAGCTTATAGTCTCCGCTAAACACCCAAACTTCTCCCTCGTGTTCAACCCTTATCTGTGCTGAGCCTGGAATATGGCCCGCGGGGTGAAAAGAGAATTGCACTCCATTTATTAATACTTTTTCACCGAAGTCGACGGTCTCGAGCTGGTCACTAAGATTGAGGCGGTGACGAATCACGGGAGCAGCAGCTTTCGTACAGAGGTATCGCTGATGTCCCCATCGGGCGTGATCTGAATGCCCGTGAGTGATCAACGCTTTCTTTACAGGTTTCCACGGATCAAGATGGACACCTGCCCGTGGACAATAAATTCCTTCAGATGTAAACTCCAGTAATGCCATCATCGTGAATTGGTTGATCAGTCAGCAACGCTATGGTTGCCGGGCCAAAAAGGCCTGACAATTATTGTGCCGTGGAGGCGACGTCTCCTGGTGCTACAAACTGAACTGCATTTACAACCTGTGGCCTATTGCGTGTGTTTTTTGACGATATCTTTAGGAATATCGCAGCCTGCACTTCGACGTGTATCGGCAAGATGGAAAATCTTCCATGTTCCTTTGTCCTTAAAGAGTTGGAATGCATCGACGCCACAGTGGCTGAATTTATTGCCAAGGTAAAATGCGTAGTCGCACCAGACCTGCGCTAGCGCACCATCACTGGTAACACGAATGTTCCAGGTCTCTTCATACCACTTTTCAGGATGAGGAGTTCCTATTGCCTTCAGAAAGCCTGCGATACCACCTTCTCTGGTTAATACCAACTGTCCCTCCCTGGTTGTTTTTACGGTAGCCACTGTAACTTGTGGCATGAAGCATTTCCCTGCCATGGCGCTGTCTCCCAATTCCATTCCTTTGAAAAGTTGCGCTATGACATCCTTTATTTGTTGTTCATCAGAGGCCTGCCCAAAGCCAGGTATTTGAACAGCAAGGGTGGCAAATAAAAAGCCGATAAGCACCAAACTTTTGGGACGCGGCACGACGGATTGGGCATACGCCGGGCCAGTGAACTTTGATCTATTTGTCATCATAAAGGATCTTGCCTGGGGTTATCACAAGGCAAGCCATGCTAATATGGAGAAAGTTATTAATTTTAGACCGCACCGTGTATTCATGATTTCCAAATCTTTGTCGGTTGTTCTGTTGTTAATAACGACGCTGTCGTCCGTAGCCCAACGCGCCGATAGTCTCACTTCCTTACTTGATTCCGTTCGAAATGAGCGGCGTGTAAAGACGCTCAATCTGCTATCGGGGGAATACGTAGACTCTGATCCCGTAAAGGCTTTCGGTTATGCGCGTGAGGCCCTAAATCTCGCCAGCGAGATTGGTGACCGTCGTGGACTGGCCGCAGCATATAACAACCTTGGTGTGCTCTACAAGGCACAGGGAGCACTCGACAAGTCTCTTGAGTACTACATGAAATCTCTGCACATCTATGACACGCTTCAGTTGAAAGACTCTGTTGTCTTGAAGTTGGGGGTGGCATCGATCAAGAACAACATGGCGAATATCTATTCGCTCAAGAAGGATCATAGCCTTGCTACAAAGTATCTGGAGGAGTCTCATAAGCTTTTTGTTGAACTTAAGGACGATCGCCATATCATCGGGTCACTGAATAATCTTGGAATTCTGTATTCCGATATCGATATGGATGATCGGGCGATGCAATACTTTCTGGAAGCCACAACACTCGGAGAGAAGATCGGATTGAAGAACAGTGATTCATACAACAACGTTGGCAATATTTTCTTCAGCGAGGGAAACTTTCAGCGCGCGGTTGAATTCTATGAGAAAGCGTTGCAGATCGCGCGCGATAAGAACGATCGCGTGGGTATACTCAAGACCGCGATCAATCTTGGTGTGACATACGCGAAAGCGCGACAGGCTGGCCCTGCGAAGGTTTATCTCGATGAGGCGCTCGTACTTTGTAATGATCTTCAGGCCTACGCGGATCTGCCGGCGATTTATAAGGCAATGGCCAGCAACGAATCCTTACAGAACAATTATAAGGGCGCCTATGAAATGCAGCTGAGGTATGATGATGCCCGGCAAAAGATTTACAGTGAGGAGAGCAGCCGGAACATCGCGCAGATGGAAATGATTATAGAATTTGAAGAAAAAGAGCATGAATTGGCATCTTTGCGTGCGCAGTCCGAGATAGACCGGCTGGAACTTCGGGCGCGTACCCTCTTTATAGTTGTCATTACCATTTCGGGCCTGGCTATCGTAGGCGGTTATAACTTCTACTACATCAATAAGAAACAATCCTTAAAGGCCAAGAAAGACCTGGCAAAGGCCCTTTCCAAGGGCAAATAGCACGTTTCTGCTCTTTGTCGACCGTTGGGTAATTTTTGCGCAAATAGCTTTGGAGGAAGGCATTCTGCCCTTATTTTTACCGGCAAATAAGACAAACATGTTTCATCAGTTTATTGGGGACGGCGCAAACGTATTCATCGCTATCGCAGCTGTGATTGTAGGTTTCCTCGCGGCCCTTGGATTTGTAGATTTCAAGAGAACAACCAAAAACGAAAACGAAGATCATCATTGATTTACCGAAAGGAGATCAAACGATGTGTTCAATTTTAGTTTGACATTCAGTTACTGATAACGGCAAGTTAGTTTCAGGCTATGTTTCTGAAGCCGATCTGGTGATCGAATTCAACTTATCGTTAACTGCATTTGACTTGCCACCAACAAAAGAAAGGCTGCCCGTTCGGACAGCCTTTCGCTTTTAGATCCTTTCAAATTTTGTTTATATGCCTTCGGCAGTGACTTCGCCACTTGCAACCGATAATCGTTCTAATACGGTGACTTATATGTCTTTTCAAACTCCTGAAAAGCGATCTTCTTAAAATGCCCTTCGCCAAAATAGGTAGCTATTGGAAGGAACTCAGGTGCCTTGCGATAGCCCTGAAGTGGCACCAGCAACTTGAAGTCTTCGTCCAGGAAAACAACGGTCGGATAAGAAAGCTGATTATTCAACAATGCCGCTGCCAGCTGATGATAACCTCTGCTTCCATCACCTACATATTTATAAGTAGTTCCATTGAACACTACATCCGCCTTCTGTTCGCCATCAAATTTCACTGCATAGAAATTCTCATTGAGCTGCTTTGCTACAAAGGGATCACTGAAAGTATTCTTGTCCATCACCTTGCACCACCCACACCAGCTTGTGTACACATCAATGAAGATCGGTTTCTTTACCGTTTTTGACTTTTCGAGTGCCTGTTCGATAGTTATCCAGTTAACGGGACTTTCTTCGGAGGCACTGTCCGTTGTGAGGGACGTTGAACCTGCCAGTACGAGGGCGAGTCCAACAATTAAAAATATCTTATTCATACCTGTCATATGTTAATGACCCTACAAATTTATTCTTCTAAGACCTTGGCCCATCAGCGATTACGTTTGATGCTCCAAAATTTCGCCAGCCTGCCCGTAACCAATACGCCTTGCCAGGGTACTTATTGTACGAAACGACAAACAGCATGTTCATAACTGAACGATATAGCCTTCAAAATGGTGCCAATCAGGCGGGAAACCGTGATTGGCCTGATGGCATGCGTTTAGTAAAGAGCAAAGCCGTGAGGCGTGGCTTATCATATCGCAGTATCATCCTTGTCGCTGGAATTGGCGTTGCTTTGATAGTGATATTAACCCTGTGGGCGTCGCGAAAAGGGGAACCGCTTGCCATTTCTAATCCTGTAACAACCGTGCTTTCGCAGGCATCAGATATTGCCTTTATAAAGGACCTTGTGAAGAGAGACGTCAGTTTCTGAATCAATTACTTCGACCTGGATTTTCTCCTCGGCGCATCTTTAAGATCGAAGTAATCCTTGTTCAAATTGAAAACAAGCGAAAAACGATGGCGGCTGATTGAACTGATCCCACCATCGCTGGTCACGGGTATTGCATATCCGTAGAAAACATTCGCAAAGCCTAGTATTGAAATACCTGCCTTGGGAGTGATCATTAGAGAGTTGCGATTACCTCCTTCTCCATCATAGTTATGATCAATAAAGTATGTAGCGTCTGCAGCAAGACCAAATAGGCCTGCTGTCATTTCATAACCGAGCTTTGGTCCAAGAAGGATATTACTGTCGTCGAGGAAGACATCGACTGTGGCATAGGGTCCATGTGAAAGTAAGGTCAGCGGATGCCTGTAGATGCTATGCAGTTGCACGCCCAACTCAAGGAAGGCCCGATCCATGGCGCCTACGCCGAGCTTAGGAACAACCCTTGGCTTGGTCCAGAATCGTTCGAAAGGTGTGCGCTGAATCTCTTTAGAAGTACCTGTATAAGTTATTGTATCAGGTATCGTCTTCGCGTCCTGCGCCCACGCTCCACCGGTGGCAACCCAAAATAATATCACCAGCCAATTTCTACTCGCGGTACGCATAGTAATGCAATATAACTTCAATTGCCCTCCGGATAGCCTCGTTAATAGGGAAAAATTCCTTTGCCAGATCGGGATCAATCGAATGCAACCGCATGTAGTATTGACTCATCACTGGCACCTGTTCTCCCTTTGAAATTCCGGCCTCTGCAGCTTCGTAATTCTCCTTTTGCTCGGTTTTGATGATCTGACAGGTGACGAGTTCACGATCGCCGTACTTGTTAGTCCTGGCCGAGTACCCGAACAGCCTGCAGATTAGTCCGCGGTGCTGATATTGAGAGCATAAACCAGCACCAGCCTGCGTTGGATTAAGTATCAAACAATGGGCCGGATTTGTATCCCGGAGTTTTTCGTACCATTCGTAGGCGATGCCCTGGGTATAGAGGTGGTGGGCGAAGGGAAGAAATTCCAGGGCGGTAGCTTCTATATCTGACTTAAAACAGCATTTGCCACAGCCCCAGGCGCAATGAAGTGAAGTGCGCGACTGAAAAGATGCAATGTCCGCATCCAGCGCTTTAAATACCTCCTCGACTTCCTTCACCTTTTCCAACATGGGCGCAAAGGTAGCAGGATAGCTTACTTCGACGGCATGGCCTGCATAAACTTGGTGAGGTTGTTATGCGCGGCATCAGCTACTTTACGCTGTAAGCCAGAGGTGCCCCCCAAAAGCAAACCAGTAACACCTAGTGCCTGACGCGACCATTTCCAAAAGCTGAAGTTGTCAGCATGCCTGAAAATCTTGCCGTCCTCGAATGCAAATGATGCCCTGATTACGTTGTGGACCGGCCTGTTGGTTCGGGAGAACCGATACCAGGCTTCCCACGAGCAGGCGCCCTGCATTCTGTCAGCCTCTACGTGGTGAAAGGTGATCCGCAGATCCTTTCCTGACTTGATTAGCATCTCCCACATGGCACGCACTTCAGGAGCATGCAAAGTGCCGAAGACCGGGTCGCTGAAAGTCGCGCGATCGTGATACATCGACTGCATTGTCTGATAGTCACCCTGTTGAAAAGCAGTGTAAAAACGCTCGATCAAAAATTCACCCGGAGCTTTTTCGACATAACCCAATGATTTCATCTTGTGTAATTCTTTTTCCGATTGATCACTTTGTCCATGGTCTGCACACCTTAAAGGTCAAAGGAGTATGTCCGCGACCGGTCAATCCGATGGGTCTGCTTGTAAACGGACATTACACTGGCTATAGAGGTGACAGATCTTTCAATGACTTTAACGACAATCCTGCCGGGACGTCCCATCAATACGCAAAATTCTTTCAGGCTACCTTAATTCCCTTATCTAATTGCTCAAGCTGCAAAAGCCTTTCGAGCAACGACAGGGCTACCGGTCCAGGCCTTCCGTTAGCTATTACACGATGATCAACTTCCACAATGGGCAGGATGCGCTTGGTCGTGCTCGTGAGGAAAACCTCCTTAGCAGCATACAGGTCGTCGCGCGTTATGTCCTTCTCCAGCACTGTCATCGATCGGGACGCGAGCGCAATCACATTCTTCCTCGTGATGCCTTTTAAAATGTTACGCGACGGCGTGAGCAGTGTACCTGCGTGATCCACCATGAAGATATTGGAACGCGGAAACTCACTTACTATTTCATCATGATGATATAAAACATCAGCAGCCCCCTCCTGTTGAAGGACGTCCAGAAGCCAGATTCCCATCATGTAGTTGATGGATTTGGCCGCTGGAAATTCTTTGAAGTAAGGATAGGTGACAACGCTTACTCCTTTTTCAATTTGCTCCTCAGACGGAAGCTTTAAAGCGTGTTGAGTCATTACCAGGTTTGACTCGCCCGGCTGATAGCCATCAGCCGAGTAGCCGCCTGTAAGAATTAACTTGATGCCCGATGCAGGCATGTCGTTGCGCGCAATGAGCTGATGGATTCCTTGTTCAATCTCCTGCCGTTGCGCAGGCACGTGCAGCTTCAGGATCCGGGCGGATTCAAAGAACCGGTCAAGGTGGTCATTCAAAAAGAAGGGATGACCATCGGAGATCTTAAAGAAATCGAAAATGCCGTAGCCGCGTTGAAAGGCCAGGTCACTCACATGCAACATGGCCTCATTAACAGGCAATAGCTGACCTCTGACGATGGCGTAGCGCGCATTTTGACTGGCGTTCATAACAGAAACATGAGAAGGCAAGGTATGAAAGTCAGATGGTTATTTGCTCCGAATTTTGCAAATTACCACCAGTCACACCTCCATTTATGCTAAAGAAGATTCTTATCGGCTTGCTAGTCGTGCTTATTATTATCCAGTTTATTAAACCTGAGCGCAATCTGTCCGACGATAATACCGCGTCGGTCAAAACAAAATATTCCATGCCTCAGGACGTGGAAAACATTCTCCAGAAAGCATGTTACGACTGTCACAGCAACAAAACTGTTTACCCGGCGTATGCCAATATTCAGCCTGTAGCCTGGTGGTTGGCCGGACACATTAACGATGGAAAGCGGCATTTAAACTATTCAGATTTCACGTCAAGACCACTTGCTATTCAATTCCACAAATTTGAAGAAACCGTAGAGGTGCTGGAAGAAAACGAAATGCCCCTTGAGTCTTATACATGGCTCGGCATGCATTCTGACGCGAAATTAACTGACAACGAAAAAGCGACAGTGATATCGTGGGCAAAGGCCCAGATGGACACCATGCGGAACAATTATCCCGCCGACAGCCTTGTACGCAAGAAACGTTAAGGACTGTCGCGCTATACTTCAGCCGTACACCCTGCCGAAGACCGGTCATCAGGTAAACAGACCCAACATTCGATTTCGCCTCGGGTTCTCCCCCGCCAACGGCGATTTTTGCTAACAGTGCCTTACCACCTGGCACAGATTCTACGTGCGAACCCTGCTTATGAAAACAACTACGCGGTCATTGATTGCGGCACTGCTTCTCTTTTTCATAGTACTCTCAGTACATGGTCAAGGGAAGTTTCACCTGACCGGGAAAGTTCTTGATTCATTAAATCAGGCGCCGCTGGCGTTTGCCACAGTCCGTGTTATTGACGCCGAAAACAATGCATTGGTCAACGGTGCGATCACCAAAGAAGATGGTTCATTTTCAATAGACCTGCAGGCCGGCCGTTATTTGACCGAGATTGATTTCATGGGCTATCAATCAGTACGGTCAAAACCATTCTCTCTATCCCGCGATCACGACGAGCACAACATCGGTGATGTTCTTCTGTCATCTTCTTCAAAAACTCTTGACGAAGTTGTTATTCAGGCTGAGAAAAGTTCGATGGAGCTGTCACTTGACAAGCGTATATTCAATGTGGGACAAGACCTCGCCAACCGGGGAGGTACAGCTACCGACATTTTGATGAACGTTCCGTCAGTATCAGTCGATCCGGAAGGAGGCGTAAGGTTGCGCGGAAGTGATAACGTACGGATCCTTATAGATGGAAAGCCTTCGGGTCTGGTAAGCTTCAAAGGCGGAAGCGGATTACAGCAGCTTCAGGCCAGCATGATCGAGCGGGTTGAGGTAATTACCAATCCATCGGCGCGGTATGAAGCGGAAGGTATGGCCGGTATCATTAACATCGTTTTGAAAAAAGATAACAGCCAGGGATTTAATGGCTCGTTCGAAGTGATCACAGGTCATCCCGTTAATTACGGAGCCGCAGCCAACGTAAACTTTCGCCACAGGAAAGTAAACTTCTTCGTCAACTACTCAATTGCCTATCGCGAACAACCCGGGGTTGGCCAGCAATACCAGGAAGCCTACGACCAGGGGTCCACGCACGTTACGGAACAATCGAGCAAGGCTTATATCACTGGTTTCAACAACAGTATTCGCGGCGGTATAGACTTCTTCTTCAGCGAGAAGAGCGTGTTAAACACTCGTTCGGATTCTATCGTGTTTCCCTATTAACTTTAGCAACACCAGATCTACCAAGTAGACTACATAACAA
>JASGJX010000012.1:0-36314 GCA_049840655.1 Chryseolinea sp. | reverse complement strand
CAAGCTACACGTAGAATTCCAATTCAGTATGCAAAGCAGGTAATTGGAAACAAACTGTACGGAGGTAAGCGTGACTTCATTCCGTTGAAGTTGAACTCTGCCGGTGTAATGCCAATCATCTTTGCGCAAGCATTGATGTTCATCCCGGCACTGATCTCGGGTATGTTGGAGAGACAGTGATGTTGGTGCTTATATTAGCTCTACGTTCTCTGATCCTTATTCGTGGCAATATAGTACTGTTGTTCGCGTCAATGATCCTGATCTTTACATTCTTTTACACAGCAATCACGATCAACTCAAATGACATTGCTGATAACTTGAAAAGAAACGGTGGTTTTGTTCCTGGTGTTAAGCCAGGAAAGCAAACTGCTGAATTTATAGATACTGTTCTTTCAAGAATTACTTTGCCTGGTGCATTGTTCCTGGCTGCGATCGCTATTCTGCCTGCATTTGCAGTGAAGGCTGGTGTTGGGTCAAAACTTCGCTCAGTTCTTCGGTGGCACTTCGTTGTTGATCTTGGTGGGAGTGGTACTTGATACCCTTCAACAGATTGAAAGCTACCTGTTGATGAGACATTACGAAGGAATGATGAAGTCGGGAAGAGTAAAAGGACGTTCTCAATTTGCTGCAGCTTGATGCTGAATGGTGCACTTAAAGACTGAGGAGGAGATTCAAATCATTAAAGGAGGGTGCCCAGATTTTGGGGAAAGCTCACGGAGAAGTAGCCAGGCTGATAAAGCCCGGAGTAAAAACGAAAGAGTTGGATCAAGCTGCAGAAGAGTACATCAGGGATAATGGAGGAGTACCATCGTTTAAAAATTACAACGGATTTCCGGCGGCACTTTGTATCTCGGTCAATGAGGTGGTGGTTCATGGTTTCCCTGGCAACTACGAACTGAAGGAAACCGACATCATCTCTGTTGATTGCGGAGTGATACTACAAAGGGTTTCACAGTGATTCAGCTTACACGTATCCATTGGAAGGTGTAGATGCTGAAACACTGTTATTGCTGGAACAGAACTTACGATTCCTTATATTAGAGGAATTGAACAGGCAAAAGCGGGAAACCGGATGGGCGATGTGAGTCACGCGATTCAGAGTTATGTCGAGGAGCTTTGGATACGGAGTGGTGAGAGAACTTGTAGGGCATGGCAGTAGGAAGAAGCTTCACGAAGATCCTGAAGTTCCAAACTTTGGTAAACGGGGAAAGGGAGTGAAGATTGTGGCGGGAATGGTATTCGCGATCGAACCGATGATCAACAGGGGAACCAAAAATGTAGTTCAGGAAAGAGATGGCTGGACGATCAGAACATCAGACAGAAAACCATCGGCGCATTTTGAGCATACGGTGGCAGTATAAGGAAGAGAGAGACGGAGATATTGACAACGCATAAGTATATAGAAGAAAATTATTCATATAAGTGGCGAAGCAAAAGTCAATAGAACAGGACGGAACGATCTCGGAAGCATTGTCGAACGCGATGTTTAGCGTTCAGCTTGAAAACGGACACGAAGTTCTGGCACACATTTCCGGAAAGATGAGGATGCACTACATCCGAATTCTGCCGGGCGACAGAGTGAGACTCGAAATGTCTCCATACGATTTGACAAAAGGAAGAATTGTATTCAGGTACAAGTAGTGAAGTAACATAGCTGGTCGGGCGCAATGATCGATAAAAAACGATAGCGATTGAGACTGTAGAAAGTAGGTGCATATAACACTTAAAACGATGAAAGTTAAAGCATCCATCAAAAAACGCAGTGCCGATTGCAAGATCATTCGACGCAAGGGCAAACTGTATGTTATTAACAAGAAGAATCCTAGGTATAAACAAAGACAAGGTTAAGATACTATGGCACGTATAGCTGGTGTAGACATTCCGGATAACAAGCGAGGCGAAATCAGCCTTACTTACATTTTTGGTATTGGCCGCAGGTCAGCGCAAAAAATTCTGTCGGAAGCGAATGTAAACCTCGATAAGAAGGTGAAAGAATGGAACGACGAGGAGTCGAATGCCATTCGTGCAATCATCACCGAGAAATTCCGTATCGAAGGTGCACTGAAATCTGAGATTCAGCTGAGCATCAAGCGTCTTATGGACATCGGATGCTATCGTGGACTTCGTCATCGTAAAGGTCTTCCTGTTCGCGGTCAGACGACGAAGAACAACGCACGTACCCGTAAGGGTAAGCGTAAGACTGTAGCGAACAAGAAGAAGGCAACTAAAGGTTAATAGATAAACTTTTCACAATGGCAACTACTGAAAAGAGAAAAGATAAGGCAAAGAAGCGCGTCGTAAACGTTGAGGCTGTTGGCCACGCGCACATCCGCGCTACGTTTCAACAACATCATCATTTCGATGACCAACACGACTGGCCAGGTTATCTCCTGGGCGTCTGCCGGTAAGATGGGATTCAAGGGTTCCAAGAAGAACACTCCGTACGCTGCTCAGGTAGCTGCTCAGGACTGTGCGACCAAGGCTTTCGAACAAGGTCTCCGCAAAGTTGAAGTGTTTGTGAAAGGCCCTGGTGCAGGTCGCGAGTCTGCGATCCGTACGATCCAGGGTTCAGGCATCGAAGTAACAGCGATTCGCGACGTTACTCCGCTGCCGCACAACGGTTGCCGTCCTCCTAAGAAAAGAAGAGTTTAAGAAAGTAAGCAAGCAATAACACAAGGTTATCATGGCAAGATACACAGGCCCTAAAGTCAGAATTTCAAGACGTTTCAACGAGCCGATCTTGGGTGAGAACAAGGCACTTCAGAAGAAGAACTATGCCCCTGGTCAGCACGGCCGTGGAAAGAAGCGCAAGCAGTCTGAATACGCAACTCAGCTTGCCGAAAAGCAAAAGGCCAAGTACATCTACGGACTTCTCGAGCGTCAGTTTGCTAAGGTGTTTGAAAAGGCATCACGCAAGAAGGGCGTAACAGGTGAAGTGTTACTTGCAACTGCTCGAGTCAAGACTCGACAACACTGTATACCGCCTGGGTATAGCACCGACAAGACGCGCTGCGCGTCAGCTTGGTTTTGCACAAGCACATCCTCGTTAATGGCGATGTTGTAAATATCGGTTCTTTCAGCCTGCGTCCTGGTGATGTAGTAGAAGTTCGTGAGCGTTCCAAAGTCTCTCGAAGTGATCACTAACAGCCTTTCGATCCAAGGTGCCAAGAAGTACAACTGGCTGGAGTGGAACGATGGAGAAATGACGGGTAAACTGATCAACCTTCCGCCGCGTACTGATATTCCTGAGAATATCAATGAGCAGCTCATCGTTGAATTGTACTCGAAGTAATTTTAACAGTTAACAACATCACTATGTCAATATTAGCATTTCAAATGCCAGAGAAGGTAGCGATGGAAAAGGCCGATGACTTCCATGGGCTCTTTACATTCAAACCACTGGAAAAAGGATATGGCGTAACGATTGGTAACGCCCTAAGACGGATTCTGCTTTCATCACTGGAAGGGTATGCCATCACAGGCATCAAGATTCCAGGTGTACTGCACGAGTTCTCTACGATCGAGGGTGTTGTTGAAGATGTGGCAGAGATTATCCTCAACCTGAAAATGGTGAGGTTCAAGAAAGTTGCTGATTCATTCGACAGCAAGATCACCGTTAACATCCGCAAGCAAAAGCAATTCAAAGCTGGTGACATCACCAAGTTCACTTCAGCATTCGAGATCCTCAATCCTGATCACGTAATCTGTAACATCGACGAGTCTGCTCAGTTTGAAATCGAACTGACAATCTGAAAAAGGCAGAGGTTATCTCCCTGCAGAAGAAAACAAACCAACAGAACAGGTATTCGGATTTATTCCGATCGATGCGATCTTCACGCCAATTAAGAACGTGAAGTACAGCGTTGAAAATACCCGCGTTGAGCAAAAGACTGACTACGAAAAACTCGTTGTCGATATCGAGACTGATGGATCAATCCACCCTGAGAAAGCGCTCGAAGGCGCAGCACACATCCTGATCAAGCACTTCAGACTTGTTCTCTGACAAGTCGATCGAACTCGAAACTGGCAAGGATGCTGAGATCGAGCAGGTAGATGAAGAAATGCTTCACATGCGAAAGCTGCTGAAGACTCCCCTTCACGACCTCGATCTTTCAGTTCGCGCTTACAACTGCTTCAAGGCTGCTGATGTGAAGTCACTTGGAGACCTCGTTCAACTTGAGATCTCTGATATGATGAAATTCAGAAACTTCGGTAAGAAGTCGCTGGCCGAGCTTAGAGCAACTAGTTGCTGAGAAGAACCTTACCTTCGGTATGGATCTCTCCAAGTATAAACTTGAAGAAGATTAAGGATCATGAGACACGGTAAAGAAAGTTAATCACTTAAGCAGAACGTCGTCACACAGACACGCACTGCTTTCCAACATGGCCTCTTCGCTGATCCTCAACAAAAGAATCACGACGACCGTTGCTAAGGCAAAGGCCCTGAGAAAATATGTTGAACCTCTGCTCACAAAGGCAAAGGATGACACTACGCACTCACAGAAGAACTGTGTTCTCATACCTCCAGAACAAAGAGTCTGTGAAGACATTGTTTGGTGAAGTGGCTTCTAAGATTGCTGACAGACCAGGTGGATACACACGCATTATCAAGATGGGTGATGTTCGCCAGGGTGATAACGCTGAAATGTGCCTCATCGAACTCGTAGATTTCAATACACTTTATACTAAGGATGGTGCAGCGAAGAAGGCGTAAGACCAGAAGAAGCCGTCGTCCTGGTAAGAAGGCTGATGGTGTAGCTGACGCAGAAGTGGTATCCGAAGCATCTGCAGAAGGCAAAACCAGCTGCAGAGGAGAAGAAGCCTGAAGAAGGCCGCAGCTCCCAAAAAGACCGCTACTAAAAAAGCGAAGGACAAAGAATAAGTGACTAACAGCATCACATATAAAAAGGGATTGAACGATTTGTTCAATCCCTTTTTTTTAGTCCTTGAGTATTGAGTACCTGAGTCCTGAGCTTGGTTTACTAGTATTTTCAGTCCTTAGTTTCGTAACCCGTACTCTAGCCAACGCCCCTCACGACCAAGACTCAGGACTAAGACTATTATCTAGGACTAATTTATAAGAATCGTTACTTTTGTGACACGATATGCAGAAAAAAGCTTACCTACTTCTTGAAGATGGCCTCCTGGTAGAGGGTAAGGCCATTGGCAAAATCGGTACCTCGGGTGGTGAAATCTGTTTCAATACCGGTATGACAGGCTATCAGGAGATTTACACTGATCCTTCGTACTACGGACAGATCATCGTGAACACAACAGCTCACATTGGTAACTATGGTGGATTCGATCTCGAGCAAGAGTCAGAAGCGCCGAAAATTGCAGGACTTGTCGTAAACGAATTTGCGCAGGAGTACAGCCGTAAGACGGCCAATGAAAGCCTGCAGAAATATCTGGAACGCCACAACGTTGTCGGTATTTCGGATGTTGATACGCGCATGCTTGTGCGTTACATCAGAAGCAAAGGAGCAATGAATGCAATCATTTCTTCTGAGCTTACACCTGATGAGTTGCGCGAGCAGATCAAGAAAGTGCCGTCTATGAACGGGCTGGAGCTGTCATCTGTAGTTACGACAAAAGAGATCTACTATGTGGGAGATCCAAATGCAACGGTACGGGTAGCAGTTCTCGATCTCGGTATCAAGAAGAGCATACTGGATAATCTCGCAGCAAGAGGATGCTATTGTAAAGTGTTTCCTGCCAAGACCCCGTTTGAAGAACTGGCCGCATGGAAACCGGACGGATACTTTATTTCAAACGGTCCTGGTGATCCGTCCGTAATGGACTATGCTATCGAGACGGTTAAGAAGACGCTTGATACAGATAAAGCAGTATTTGGAATTTGTCTCGGCCATCAGGTGATGGCGCTTGCCTCCGGTATCTCAACCTACAAGATGCACCATGGTCATCGCGGCCTGAACCATCCGGTAAAGAACCTGATATCAGGCAAGGGCGAGATGACATCTCAGAATCACGGCTTCTCTGTGAGTGAAAAGGACATCGAGAAGAACCCTGAGGTTGAAGTAACTCACGTTCACCTGAACGATGGTACAATCATGGGCTTTCGTCTGAAGAACAAGAAGGCGTTCTGTGTTCAATATCACCCTGAAGCATCGCCAGGTCCTCACGACTCGCGCTACCTCTTTGATCAGTTCATAGAGATGATCAAGGCACCTGTCACAGAACACGCGGCAGTTTAAAGACTTAACCAATCATCAATCCATAACCAATTTTTCTGTATGAGTTTAATTGAAAGCATTCACGCACGGCAGATCCTTGACAGCCGCGGCAATCCGACTATCGAAGTAGACGTGGTCACTGAGTCAGGTGCTTTTGGGCGTGCTGCAGTTCCTTCTGGTGCATCCACCGGAACGCACGAAGCGGTAGAATTACGCGACGGTGACAAGAAGAAGTTTCTGGGCAAAGGTGTTTTGAAGGCCGTAGAAAATGTCAATACCAAAATCTCGGCTGAAGTCGTTGGATTCGATGTGTTTGAACAGAATCTCCTGGACAAGATCATGATTGATCTGGACGGCACTCCAAACAAAGCTAAGTTGGGAGCGAATGCTATCCTCGGAACATCCCTCGCCATTGCAAAAGCAGGAGCGATGGAAGCAGGTATGCCTTTGTATCGCTACATCGGTGGTGTGAGCGCCAATACATTGCCAGTACCCATGATGAACATCCTCAACGGCGGTAGCCATGCTGACAATGCGATCGACTTTCAGGAATTCATGGTAATGCCAGTAGGCGCTGCTTCATTCTCAGAAGCGCTTCGTATGGGTGCTGAAGTGTTCCATACCTTGAAGAAGGTATTGCACGATAAAGGGCTCTCAACTAACGTCGGTGACGAAGGTGGTTTTGCCCCTAATCTTTCATCGAACGAAGAAGCTATTGAGGTTGTATTGAAGGCAATAGAGAAAGCCGGATTCAAACCTGGATCAGACATGTTCATTGCTCTTGATCCTGCTGCATCAGAGTTTTATGATCCTAAGGCTAAAGTTTACCACTTCAAGAAGTCGTCTGGCAAGAAGTTGAAGCCAGCTGAAATGGCTGAATATTGGACAAACTGGGCGAAGAAATATCCTATTATCTCCCTTGAGGACGGTATGGCGGAAGATGACTGGGCAGGCTGGAAAGCGCTCACGGATAGCATTGGTGACAAAGTTCAGCTTGTTGGTGATGATCTGTTTGTGACTAACGTAAAGCGCCTTCAGAAAGGTATCGATGATGGTATCGCGAACGCTATCCTAATCAAGGTAAATCAGATCGGTTCTCTTACCGAAACCATTGACGCCGTAAATCTGGCGAAACGCAATGGCTATAAGAGCGTAATGTCACACCGTTCAGGTGAAACTGAAGATAGCACGATTGCCGACCTCGCTGTTGCACTCAATACAGGTCAGATCAAGACCGGTTCTGCATCACGTTCTGATAGAATGGCGAAGTACAACCAGTTGATCCGCATTGAAGAGCAACTTGGTGAGATTGCTTATTTCCCTGGCAAGAAGATGTAATTGTCAAACGACAGTTTCGAAATAAAAGGAAGCCATCGCCGCATAAGCGATGGCTTTTTTTCGTTCCATGAACAGACGCATTTCAACCTTGGGTTAACAAAGTGGGTCTATTACAGAGTGGCAATCGGTGCCTTGTCTTTGCTTTACAAGGGAGGGTATAGGTCGGGCGGTGTGGTAGCAGGTTAGCACAGGTTCAGGCAATCGAATAATTTTGATTATCTTGTGGTACTTTTTAATATATGCTTAAGAGAATCCCCAATCTGTTTAAGAACTTTTATTTTTTGACGGCGTTTCTGTTTGTCGTTTGGATGATTGCGCTTGATTCGAATAACGTCTTCACACGCTTTGAACTCAGCTCAAAGCTAGATCGGCTGGAAGACGAGCAAGAGTACTACGTGGAGAAGATAGAAGAAGTGAAGAAGGATCACGACGAATTGTTCGGTGACCGTGCGTCGCTGGAGAAATTTGCCCGTGAAAAGTACCTGATGAAGAAAGAGTCGGAAGATATTTTCATCGTAGAGGAAACGGAATAACACCACCATGAAAAAGTTCTTATTGGTTTCTATGCTATGCGCATGCGCATCAGCTGCGTTCGCGCAATGGGGAGAAGAGGAAATGCCTGAGAAACCCAAGTTCCGAGATAGATTGTTTACAGGTGGAGGGCTGGGGGCAAGCTTTTCGAGTTACTATAATTTTGTGTCGGTTTCACCATTGGTCGGTGTGGTAGTCACCCCACGTCTTGCGACGGGTGTCCAATTCACTTACCGTTTTTCTCAATACAAGACGTATACGCCAGAGATCACAACTAACGATTATGGGGTGAGTCCATTTGTGCGCTTTAATGTTATTGGTCCATTGTTTCTTCATGCCGAGTACGAGTATCTCAATTATGAATACCCTTATTCCGTGTCGGATACTGAACGAAGAGGCTTCAGTAGTTTCATGGCCGGGGGTGGCCTTTTCCAACCGGTCGGACGCCATGCCGGACTTTATTTATTGGCCCTGTACAATTTCAGCTACGGCGCAAATTCACCATACGATTCTCCTCTCGTGCTTCGAGCCGGGATCACAGCTGGGTTCTAATCGAAGCATCTGCCAGTCTTTAGCGGAATAATTACATGTTAGTGGAAGCTGTCGAGCTGTTGTACAGTGATGTCAGCCCCGCAGCGAATCAACTACCAAAAGGAATTTCTAATCGTTTCCCCAGCTCTATCAGGTCTTCTACAACCTTTTGATTTACAGGAATTCCGGAGTCTAAACGTTCAGCGTGCATTACCCGCTCGGGGTCCCCGGGAATGATTACGTTGTCATGTCCATCCACCGTACCCGCGGCACGAAAACGCCGGATCCAATTATCCATGTGTCTTTTGAATTCAACGGCTGGTCTAAACGCATCCACGCGCATAGCACCGAAGAAATGACCAAGACCTTCGCCGACAGGGTCTGTAGGAGGTTCCAGAAAGGCAACAAATGGTGGGACCCAGGGGCCATAGTTTGCGCCGGACAACACTGCGGAAAAGATATCCACCCAGGCGCCGAGACAGAAACCTTTGTGGCTGCCGTGTTCGCGATCACTTCCAAGCGGAATAAGCGCGCCGCCTTGTCTCGTTTCATTGGGGTTAGTAGTTGGTTGCCCTTCTCTGGTTTGAACCCAACCGATCGGAGCCTGCTGGTTCTTTCGTTGCAGGATTTCAAGTTTTCCGTTGGCGGCAGTTGTTGTGGCAAAGTCGGCAACAAAAGGAGGTTGCTCGTTCGCCGGAATGGCCACAGCAATTGGATTGGTGCCCAGTAATCGTTCAATGGAGAATGTTGGCGCAACGAGTGGGCTGGCATTAGTCATAGCGATGCCAATCATATCATGGGGCAGTGCCATCATGGCGTGGTATCCGGCGATCCCAAAATGGTTTGAGTTCTTCACGCTTACCCATCCCGTTCCAACCTGTCGCGCTTTTTCAATTGCCACTTCCATTGCCTTAGGCGCCACGACCAATCCCAAACCTTTATCCCCATCTATTACGGCCGTGCTGGGAGTCTCATGAACTGTCGTGATTTTCGGAGCGCAATTGACCCGACCTTTCTCCCACAGTCGGACGTACCCCGATAATCGGGCGATTCCATGTGAATCAATACCACGCAAATCTGCACGTAGAAGTACTTCGGTGGCCAGTGCCGCCGACTCCTCGCTGCATCCAATGCGGACGAAGATAGCGTGAGCAAATTGATGCAGTGATTCGTAGGAATAAACGGGCTCTGTCATGTGGCAAATATAGGAGTTATAGGCGCTCATCAACGTAACGCTGGTTATGGGTAAACTTTGGGACGATTGAGCGAGGCCGAATTAACTGGCTATTTGCCATTAGGGTCGCCAGAAAGAAATTGGCGCACCTCTATTTCTATTAATTTCGATATGAAAGCCGCACCTCTTTTTTTGCGGCGGGAATGACTTTTTTATACAACACGTTGAGCCTGCTGGTTTCACAATTGACGGATCTACAAATATCCCAATAATGACTTTTTCTGCCCGTGCCATCCTGGTCATTGCCTGCGTTACCCTGACTATACGTGCAGGAGCGCAAGACCTGGATTCACTAATGAATCTCAACGCCTTCACGGCTGAGAGTGATCTTCAAAAGATACTCAATCAGCGTGTAGCCGTATCGTCGAAGAACGGTCTCACTACACGCGAGACACCTGGTATTGTAAGCGTGATATCCAACGAGGAAATCCGGAACAGCGGAGCGCGTGATCTGGGTGATATACTTCGGTTGGTTCCAGGCTTCGACATTCTGCAGGACTTGCAATTCGTAACCGGTATCGGCTTGAGAGGAAGTTGGGCGAATGAGGGCAAAGTACTCGTGATGCTGGATGGGCATCCTATGAATGAATTGTTGTATCAGACTGTTGCCCTGGGGAATCGTTTTCCGATCGATGCCATCGCGAGAATAGAAATTATACGCGGTCCGGGTTCCGCTACTTATGGCGGATCTGCAGAATATGGTGTAATCAATATTGTCACACAAGCTGCTGAAAGCCTCAACGGTGTCGCAGTGTACGCAACCGGAGGATTCCACGCGCAGGCCACAGGCCGCACCAATGCTGGCGTGATGGTTGGACAAAAAGGGCAGGATCTCTCATGGGATTTTTCAGCGTTCAAGGGAAATGGTATTGTGAGCGACGGTAAGTATCAGGACCTTTTTCAGAATGGAGAGGTTCAGGATTTGTCTAAAGTGACAAGCTCTGA
The DNA here is from genome assembly GCA_049840655.1 of Chryseolinea sp. Classification (GTDB taxonomy): domain Bacteria; phylum Bacteroidota; class Bacteroidia; order Cytophagales; family Cyclobacteriaceae; genus Chryseolinea. The sequence goes on along the minus strand of JASGJX010000012.1, from coordinate 25,541 downwards.
CCCTACTACAATCAATGCAGGTGTTCAATACAAAGGACTATCATTCCGGGGAATGTATGATCGTTATGAGACATCAGATCCTGTTACAACAGTGTCTAATAAAGGAATCTATGCTGACCTGCACTATGACTGGCAGGTGAATAAGAAACTCATCATCGTTCCCCAGGTTAAGTACTATAATCAGGTGCCTTGGAGCTATGGAGATCGGGAGACCGGTGAAAAACAGTTCAACGTGCGAGCTACACGTTTCTTGAGCCAGGTGGAGACCCGCTATGCAATATCCAGGAAGGCAAGTATAACCGCCGGAGCAATCTATTTCCAGGACAGAGGCACAGACTTGCTGAACGGCGACCAGTTTAACGGTGAGCGAACTATGACCCTGAGCAACTTCGCCTTTTATGGTGAAGGCCTCTTTAAACACCGCCTTGCCAATGCAACCGTCGGGTTTAGATATGAAAAGAACAATCGCTACGGGGCTGCTTTTGTGCCGCGCATTGCCGTGACGAAAAAGATTGAAAATCTTCATTTCAAACTGCTGTACAGCCAGGCATTCCGCGCGCCGTCCATACAAAATATTAATATAGCACTCAATGGTAGTGTTAAGCCGGAGAAATCAGACGTGTTTGAATTCGAGGTCGGTTATCAATTCACCCCTCAAATGCTGTTTGCAGTTAACGCGTTTGTGATCACCACCAGAGACGTACTCATTTATGGATCGGAAGGAGAGGGAGATTCGTTCAGCGAGTGGTATGAAAATTATGCACGAAGCGGCAGCAAAGGATTTGAGGCTATTTACAATGTGCGCGGAAAGTGGTGGTATGGAACGCTTACCTACTCGTACAGCACAGCTGGAAAAAATACAGTGACTACCTACGAGGTGCCTGGGCAGAGTCAGTATGTAGGCTTTGCAAAGAACAAGATCACACTGAACACGAACTTTCAGCTGCTGAAACAGCTTAGCTTTAACCCTTCATTGATTTATGCAAGCAGAAGATTTGCTTACATGAGCATTGATGAAAATGGAGAGCCGGTTATCGGAGAGATGCAGCCTTATTTCCTGGTGAATGCGTTTCTTCATTACACCAATTTGCTCCCAGGTTTAAGTGTTGGGGCAGGTGCCTACGACATTGCCAATCAACGTCCGGGCATACCGGAAGCTTACAACGGGGGTTATGCTCCAATCCCTGGCCGCAGTCGTGAATATGTTGTGAAGTTATCCTACCAGCTCGATTTCAAAAAGTAAGATCATGCGCCCCCTCGTCATAATATTACTGATTACTGTGTTCGTCGCGAACGCTTCCCGAAGCTCCGCACAAACGACCAACTACCAGGTGTATGCATTGTTTGTTGTGAACATTGCCAAGTACTCCGAATTCCCTCAGCTCCAGGGTGAACTTGAAATTGCCAGCTATGGTCGATCAAAAGCCTACGACGAGCTTCTGAAACAAAACGGAAAGAGTGTCAACGGTCATACCTTGAAGGTGACTCAATCCGATGATATATCAGTGCTGCAAAAGGCCAGTGTGATTTATCTCGCCGACAACAAAAGCAGCTCGCTCGACGAGGTGTTAAAGGCAACGGAGGGACGGCCCGTGATGATCATTTGTGAGCGCGAGGGTCTCTTTCGTAAAGGTGCAGGCTTAAGCTTCGTTGTTACGGATAACAACACGTTGCGCTTCGATGTGAACAATGCAGAACTGGAGAAGCGGCAAATCAAGATTTCCAAGAATCTTACTGCATTGGCAAATACGATACTTTAAGCAGAATAATGCTGCACTATCGCAGGTGAGTGCTAAACGCTGACCTTTCCTCTGGGGCTGGTTTCGCGAATTAAGGTCGCAAGCACTCCTTCCTTTAGTGCATATGTCGACACGCGGATCCGGTTAAATGTATGTTTCGATAACACGTAACGGATCAGGCAGCAGGCAACCACAATCATGTCCACTCGCATTTCTATCATTCCTGGGATTTGCATTCTCTCTTCGCGATTCTTGTGAAGCAAGTCGTCATAGATCTCATAGAAGCCATCGAGCGACAACGGTGTCTCTATTTCCTCCGGTGCTTTGTGTATATCGTGAGTGATGCAGAAAATATCACTGAGGGTATCGAAGGTTCCTGAGGAACCGATAAGTATATGAGGGTTGAATTTTGTCAATGCCTCGAAAAGAGGCTTGAGCGTTGCGTCAAAGTGCTCGTCAAGGGCCGCCACTTCGTCCGGAGTGATCGGGTCATTTTTCTGGAATTGCTCCAGCAGGCGCTGGGCACCGATCTCCAGACTTTTCTTCCAGTAGATCTTATCGTTATCGCTGATAATAAACTCGACGCTGCCACCGCCGATATCCATGATGAGTGACTTCTCAGAAATATCCATGGCCGCCCTCGCGCCCATGCAGATATATTCCGCTTCGAGGTCTCCGCTGATGATCGTTGCTTCGATGCCTGTGATTTCCTTGATCCGGTTCACCACGTCTTCGCCATTCGCAGCATTGCGAAGGGCGCTTGTACCGAACGCATAAACCCTCCCGACTTGCTGCTGGTCGATCGTGTTCTTAAAGCTCTGCATCGCGAGCAACGCGCGATGCAATCCCTGGTCGGTGATTACGCCGTCGTTAATACCGTCTTTCCCAATTTTGACCGCCAGCCTTTCTCTATACGTAATGTGATAGCCACGACTGTCCGCCTCTGCAATGAGAAGGTGGAACGTATTCGTACCCATGTCGATAATCGCGATCTTCGTTTCCAAGGTGGGCTGGGTAAAGGGCGCGTGAAGATACGAATTTTAGAGTGCGGAGCAACCGTTTCGCTCGTGCTGGGAAACGCCAAAACCGGCTATATTTAACGTTTAAACCACACGTCACGAATGGCCAGACGAACTACCAAAGACCAGCAACTGCAGGCACGCTTTGATGAGCTTGAACGTAAGAACGAAGAGTCATTGCTGGGAGGAGGGGAAAAAAGGGTAAGTCAGCAACACGCCAAAGGTAAGCTCACCGCCCGGGAGCGACTTGAATTGCTTCTTGATGAAGGTACTTTTGAAGAGCTGGGTAAATTCGTCATGCATCGCAGCAAAGACTTCGGCCTTGACAAAGAATATTACCTTGGAGACGGCGTCGTGACAGGATACGGAAAGATCAACGGCCGACTGGTATATGTATTTTCTCAGGACTTCACGGTTTTCGGAGGCTCCCTTTCGGAGACTCATGCTGAGAAGATTGTAAAGGTGATGGACCTGGCGATGCAAAATGGTGCGCCAATTATTGGTCTCAATGATTCTGGTGGAGCGCGTATTCAAGAGGGTGTTGTATCACTGGGGGGCTATGCGGACATTTTCTATCGCAACACGTTGGCGTCGGGCGTAATACCGCAGCTGTCAGCTATCATGGGGCCGTGTGCCGGAGGTGCGGTCTATTCTCCTGCGATTACTGATTTTATATTTATGGTGGAGAACACTTCGTTCATGTTTGTCACCGGGCCAAACGTAGTGAAGACTGTAACGCATGAAACGGTAACGGCGGAGGAACTCGGAGGAGCGATCACACACAGTACGAAAAGTGGAGTAACGCACTTTGCCTGTCCGAATGAAGCGGAGTGCATCATGAAGATTAAACAGCTGTTGAGCTACCTTCCGCAAAACTGCGAAGATGATGTTCCACGGCTTCCCTATACGCAGGGTAATGAAAAGAGGCTTTTGCTTAATGACATTATTCCAGCGAACCCTAACCAGCCGTACGATATGCGCGAAGTGATTCAGTTGGTAGTTGATGCCGAGAGTTTCATGGAAGTGCATCAGAACTTTGCTGAAAATATCGTTGTTGGATTCGCCCGGATCGCGGGGCGCAGCATTGGTATAGTCGGAAACCAACCAGCGTCGCTTGCTGGAGTTCTTGATATTCATTCAAGTGTGAAGGGTGCACGCTTCGTTAGGTTCTGCGACTGCTTCAATATTCCGTTGTTGGTACTAGAAGATGTTCCTGGATTTTTACCAGGCACTGACCAGGAATGGAATGCCATTATCACCAACGGAGCGAAACTGCTATATGCGTTCTCTGAAGCGACTGTTCCTCGAATTACCGTCATTACACGAAAGGCCTATGGCGGCGCTTACGATGTGATGAACTCGAAACACATCGGAGCGGATCTTAACTATGCATGGCCGACAGCGGAAATCGCAGTCATGGGAGCGAAGGGAGCTGCTGAAATCATATTCAAGAAGGAAATAGCTGAAGCGCCCGATCCAGAAGCCAAGCTTGCCGAGATGGTCGATAGTTATACGCGCAAATTCGCCAATCCTTATCGTGCAGCGCATCGTGGCTATATCGATGAAGTCATTTATCCGGATGAGACTCGCGAGAAGCTGATCAGGGGATTTGCTATGCTGGAAAACAAGGTGGCAAAACAGCCAAAGAAAAAACACGGCAATATTCCTTTGTAACAAAGGCAATGCTGGTGCAGCTAACAGCAGAGACAATTGCAGCGGGGGAATTAATAAGTCAATCACACACGCTCATAAATAAATTCTATCATGGACAAAAAAAGCAGGGAATTCCTTTTTAAGTATTTGAACAACTCATCGCCTACTGGCTTTGAGTCATCAGGTCAGCAGATATGGCTTGATTATATTAAGCCCTATATCAATTCTCATATTGTAGATACTTATGGCACAGTGGTCGGTGTGGTGAATCCGAAAGCTCCATACAAAGTGGTGATCGAAGCTCATGCTGACGAAATTTCCTGGTTTGTAAACTATATCACAGAAGACGGCTACATCTACGTTCGAAGGAACGGTGGATCGGATCATCAGATTGCACCCTCGAAGCGCGTAAACATATATACCGGAAAATGGAATTGTGAAGGGAGTATTCGGATGGCCTGCCATTCACGTACGTGATGCCGCGCGTGAGGAAGCGCCCTTCGCTCAAGAACATCTTCATTGACATCGGTGCTGAATCGAAGAAGGAAGTGGAAGCGATGGGCAGTGCATGTTGGATGCGTAATTACGTTTGAAGACGAACTGATGGAAATGAACAAGCGATGGCTTGTCGGACGCGCGCTCGATAACCGAATGGGAGGATATATGATTGCGGAAGTTGCCAGGCGTTTATCTGAAAACAAGAAGAAACTTCCTTTTGGACTTTACATCGTTAACGCTGTTCAGGAAGAAATTGGTTTGAGAGGAGCGGAAATGATATCGCGCAGAATAAAGCCCGATGTCGCTATTTGTACGGACGTAACTCACGATACGCAGTCGCCTATGTACAACAAGAAGGAGAGTGGAAACCTGAAAGCAGGAGCTGGTCCGGTGCTTTGTTATGGGCCCGCAGTTCAAACAAACGTTCTCAAAATGGTACTGGATACGGCCCAAAAAAGGAAAATCCCGTTTCAGCGTCAGGCAGTTTCCAGATCGACTGGAACAGACACAGATTCTTTTGCTTATTCTGCGGAGGGCGTCGCATCTGCTCTCATCAGTCTTCCATTAAAATATATGCATACAACTGTTGAGATGGTACACAAAGATGACGTCGAGAATGTTATCAATTTGATATACGAATTCCTCTTACAGCTCAAATCGGGCCACGATTTCAGGTATTTGAAGTAGATCCTGACTTAAAATCTTACATCGCTAAGTTTGCGATCCTAATAGGCTCTTCCACGGTTGTGGGGGGGCCTATTTTTGTATCTGCAAACTGTAATTACTATGAACATGATGATTGAAATAGTCAGACGATTTGTAGGAAGCTGGACTGGCAGCCGTTTTGCTAAAGGTAATGACACGAAGGACAACGGTACGACTACCTATACGTTCTCCGGTCGCGGATCTGACAATAAAAACAATGGGAAGAAAATGAAACTTCAGCCCGTAACCGTCAGATCGAAATAGCAAACGACGAATGCCGGTTACCGGAAGTCAAATTAGGAAATGAACAAACAGATAAATAATCGATACAAAAAGCCCAATAAATTCTGACCTATGAAACGCACATGTTTACTATTTGCATTTGCCCTTGGAATCGCAATTAATGGTTTGGCGCAAGATCGCCCTACACATGAGATCCATGCAGCTATGCTTTACAACTTTATCAAATATGTACAATGGCCTAACGAAGGAGACGGTGGCGAATTCGTTGTCGGAGTGATTGGCGACGAGAACGTCTTCAACACTTTGAAAGCATGGTACGATGGCAAGCCTAAGGGAACCAAGAAATATGTGATCAAAAAACTTTCTTCTGCTGATGAAGCCAATAGTTGCCAGGTGGTTTACGTTGGTAAAGCAAAGAACAAGGAATTTGAGAACATCAAGTCAAGCACAACCGGCAAATCCGTCCTTACTATCACTGATGGTAATGGTCTGGGCGAGAAGGGAAGCTGCATCAACTTCAAAGTAGTTGATGGTAAATTGAAATTTGAATTGAATCAGGCAACCGTGAGCAGCTCGAATCTGAAAGTTTCGACTCAGCTTAGCTCGATGGCCATCCTGATCTAGTACATAGATTACATATGTCTCCGGGACGTCCACCCCTCCAACCGGCAGCATTAGAGAGTGAGATTTTGTGAAGGAGATGTTTAAGGAACTGGTAGAGAATTCGGAGGATATTATAATCGTCACGGACAGCGATTTTAACATTCGGTATATTTCGTCATCGGTCAGCACGGTGTTTGGATTTGATCCGCCGGCTGTAGTAGGAAAAAGTATATTCGAATACATTGAACAGGAAAAGGTCGCGCCCTGGCGCGATTTGCTGAGGCAGGTGACCTCTTCATGTTCAGATGAGATTTCGGTTTATATCGGCGGACGAAAGAGGTATTTCGATGTACATGTTGCTAACCTCCTTGATTCCGACAGCGTGCAGGGTGTAGTGCTCAAACTGCACGATATAACAGAGAAGAAGCTAAGAGAACGCGATCTTAAAAGATCTAATGAACATTTGGATCAGGTGATCTACAAAACGACACATGATCTGAAAGCACCGCTGACATCTGCACTTGGCCTGGTCCAGATCGCAGAGCAGGCGCGTGATGAGGATAAGGCTCAGTACATTCGATTGATCAAGAAAAGCCTTCTGGGACTCGATGCTTATATTGAAGAAATGAATAATTTCTTCCGCAATGAGAAGCTGGCACTTCAACGCGAACGTATCGATTTCAAAGAGATGTTGCAACATGTACAGGATGCCCTGATCAACATGGGAGCAAAGACAAATATTCAGGTGTTTGTCAATCTCGATGATAGCACGCCCTGGTATTCTGATTCGCTTCGTGTAAAAACGATTATTACCAACATTTTTTCTAACGCGATCAAGTATCAGGATTTGCAAAAGCAGAATCCTTTCATCAAAATTGTCACACGCATCACTCCCGAATTTTGCGAGATCAGTATTGCCGACAATGGCATTGGGATCGAAGAAGAATTCCAGAATAAAATCTTTGACTTGTTCTTCAGAGCAACTGATCAGGCAAACGGCACTGGCCTGGGCCTGTTCATTGTGAGGGATACAATTCAACGATTGAATGGATCAATATCAGTGAACTCTGTTGTAGGTCAAGGCACAACATTTTCCATCAGAATACCCAACCAGCTGCATCAGGATGTAGCGGTTGCATAAAGAGTTTCGTACGGGGTCATAGAGTTTTTACAGAGAGGGTCTTTTCTCTATGCACCCTGTGCGATTTTTAAAGCATTGCCCGCAGCAGGTGGGCCAATCCGCTACTGCCGCGGATAAAGAGTAAACGTACACGCCACAAAGTTTTTACAGAGAGGGTCTTTTCTTTGTGTGCTGTGTACGTTTTTTTTATGCCTCTTCTCTTTCTGTACTTAGTTCTCCAACTTTTTTTAATTCAGTATCCGCTATCAATGGCCAGTTAACTCCGGATTCTAACCAGCCCAACGCGTCTCGTATGAAGGTATTGGTGGTAGTCTGTGAAGCTGGGGTTGTCTGGAAATATAATGGGATTGCAATACCGGCTCTGTTGGACGCTGCTTGCCTCGAACGCTCGATAACCCGGACGATTACAATATCTCATTAACCTTCACTGAGACCGGCACACCAAACGAGGCTATGTCATTCCAGAAATTCGGATAGGATTTCCTAACAACTGACGGATTTTCAATATCTACATCCATAAGCGTGACCAGCGGCGCGAAAGCCATAGCCATCCGGTGATCCTTATAGGTTTCAAATCTTGCAGATGACGGAGAGTTGCGTTGACGAAGAATGAGTGTCCAGCTCTCGCTGTTTTCCTCAACAAGATCGGCATTGATCTTTCTGCAGTTCGTTCTGCAGCGCGGCGATGCTGATCCGTTTCCTTGATGCGAAGGCTCTCCAGTCCTTTGAAATGCCCCTTCACGCCTCGTGCGGCGCACACCACCGCGATGGTTTGTGCCAGGTCCGGACAATGCGTGAAGTCCCATACAACGTCCTGCAGATGCTGTTCTTGGTAAGGAGCAGGAGATCATTTTTCATGGAAGCGGTTACCCCCAACGACTTCATGATATTCACGACAGCGCTGTCTCCCTGGAGGGAATCGCAGGGAAATTCGGGGAAGCGAAATCGCCGCCGTTTCAGCCAGCGAAGCAAATGAAAACCAATAACTCGCAGCCGACCAGTCAGATTCTACCGTAAATCCAGTGGGATGATAGGACTGGTGAGGGATGAAAACCGTGTTTCCGACATGGAGCATTGCGACGCCAAAATGCTTCATGATCGCAGCGGTCATTTCAATGTAAGGACGGCTTCCAATTCGGCCCGTGAACTCAAGGGTCAGACCTTGAGGTAACAAAGGACCGATCATCATGAGTGCAGATATATATTGGCTGCTTACGTCACCGCGTATCCGTATCGTTGACACGCGCTGACCATGAAAGCCAAGCGTTTCATGAGGAGGATATCCTTCCCTGCCGAGATAGTTAATCGTTGCCCCAAGTTCGCGCAGGCGTCAACGAGCAGCGCTATGGGCCGCTCCATCATTCGTTCGGTTCCGGTAAGGACTTTGTTCTTGCCGGATACAGCGAAAAAGGCTGTCAGGAAACGCATCGTGGTGCCGGCGTCTTCAACATCGATTGTCTTATCAGACGAGCATACGAGACGCAACATAAACTGCGTATCATTCGCATCTGAAAGATTGTGAAGAGTAGCAACGTTACCTGCGAGTGCATTTATGATTAAGGCGCGGTTGCTATGCTCTTTGATGCAGGTAGCAACGATGCCGTCCCCTGAATAACAGACGTTCGTTTGAGTCGGATGATAGAATTCAAATGCCGGTGATTAAGGGGCGCAAATTACAGTTTGTTGAGATTTTTATTAATATGATGCAACATTTGAACCATTTGCTGGGTTATTGAATATATGAGTACAGGAGGAAAACTAGTTCTTACAGTAGGGATTGCTTCAAGTGCGCTGTTGGCTGCATGGTTGTTAACCGGTAGCCGTAAAGTTAGACGCAGAGAGTTCGTTGTTCAAAAAGCCGTGAACTTCAAAGACGTTTTTAAGGTCGAGCGCGCGGTGGTTGAAGAAGATCAGGTGTTTTACGTTTAATACCTGGATCATTATCAGACGTTTGATAGAATGTCAATGCATTTTTTACTTCTTCAACATTGATCTCATAATCCCACATGGCGTGTCCTATGCCGTTGAGCAGGACACAAAGAATTTTATTACCCTTGTTCTTCTTGTCCTGTAGTATCAACTGCAAACCGCTGCTTCCGCCTCCTCATCAATTTTGATTTTCGGATAAACCGAAGAGATATATCCGGTAATCTCCTGAAGTTCTTCGGCCTTAAGCAATCCTCGTACGTTTGCAATCTGCGCTTCGGCAATCAATCCAGCGGCCACCGCTTCACCATGCGTAACTTGTGTGCCGCGATTTAACAAGTGCGTTTCAAGTGCGTGTCCTATGGTATGGCCAGCGTTCAGGATCTTACGCAATCCTTTTTCATTAGGATCTTCGGTCGTAACCTTAGCTTTGAATTCTACTGAGTGCTTTACGAGTACATCCCACGGCTGAGAATCAAGTCTGGTGGAAGAAAGTTGTTTCCACATCGCCCGATCACTTATCAATGTATGCTTGATAATCTCAGCGAACCCGGATCGCAATTCATTTCCCGGAAGCGTCTTAAGAAAACCACTGTGCAGTAGCGTGAGCGTTGGCTGGCAAAATACTCCGATGTGATTCTTGAAATGATTGAAATCGACGCCTAGTTTTCCTCCTATGCTGGCATCGCATTGGGAGAGAAGGGTTGTAGGAACAAGCACGAAATCTATCCCACGTTTGTAGGTGGCCGGCACAAAAGCCACCCATGTCACCCAGCACGCCGCCGCCCAATACAACCAGGCATCCATGCCTGTCGACAAGTTTATCTGTAAGCTCCTGCCAGATGGTGATACAAGTTTGCAGCGTCTTTTGCTCCTCACCGCTTATGACTTCGATAATCGCTGTTCCGGGAATGCGCAGCCGCAAACAAGCGGGTAGCAATGTGCCGGGTGTTCTCGTCGGTAAGCACCACCACCTGACTGTATTTTTTCAAAGTGAACAGGGACCGTAGTGCCTCGGCAGGGTTGTTTGCGAACTGGACGTTGTCTGGTGTGGTCATCGGACGAATTTGGCCGAAAGTAATTAAAACGACGGAAAAGCAAATTTTGAGCACCAAAGGATATGGCTATGACCTTTATATTTGCGGCCGTTAATAGTCATGACAAAAGAAGCGGCAGGTAGTTTTGAGGACACGGAGATTGCGTTCCGGTACAAGTCCAACGCGGCGATTAGAAAAGCCAACTTCATTTTTTCCGTAGTTAATCACCCGTGGGTCTCAGCTATGGCAACAGGAGCCGTGAAGTTGGCGCTATCGTTGCGCATTCCGGTGGAACCCCTGATTCGAAGCACTGTATTCGACCTGTTCTGTGGCGGAGAGAGCATTCGACCGCACCGACAAGGCTGTTGCCCACCTGGGCAAATACGGAGTAAATACGATCCTTGACTATTCAGTTGAGGGGGAGGACTCTGAGGCTGATTTTGATCGCGTCAGGGACGAGATTATCCGGACCATAGAAAAGGCTGCTTCTTCCAGAAACATCCCTTTTTCGGTCTTTAAAGCGACGGGGCTGGGGTCAACAACCATCTTTGAAAAGCTGAACAGCAAAGAAGGGCTATCCACAGATGAAGTTGCTGCCTTTGAACGGACGAAAGGACGAGTCCTTGCCATTTGTAGCAAAGCGCATGACCTGAGCATTCCTGTTTTGGTGGATGCGGAGGAAACCTGGATCCAGGACCCGATCGATCAATTAGTTTACGATATGATGGAACGTTTCAATAAAACGAGGGCCATCGTTTTCAATACTTACCAACTATACCGTGCCGACGGAGTGGATAACCTTAAAAAGGCGCACACGGCCGCCGTCGGCAAGTATCACCTTGGGGCAAAGATTCGTCCGTGGTGCGTATATGGAAAAGGAAAGGGCTCGCGCGGAATCAAAGGGATATCCCAGCCCGATTCACCCGGACAAGCAGTCAACAGATGCAGCCTTTAATGCCGGGATGGAATACTGTGTCCGTCACCATGACGTGATCGCGTTAATGTGCGGTTCTCACAATGAGTATAGCAATCAGTATCTGACGCAGCTGATGCTGGAGGCAAAGCTTGATCCCGGCTATAAGAGAATCTGGTTTGCGCAGTTGTATGGAATGAGTGATAACATTTCGTTTGTACTGGCCGATCGGGGCTACAACGTTGCCAAATACATGCCTTATGGACCAGTTAGATCGGTGATGCCTTACTTGCTCCGCAGGGCCGCGGAGAATACCTCTGTTGCCGGTCAGAGCAGCAGAGAGCTGGTGCTCATTCGAAAGGAGCTGAAGCGTCGGAGAAAGGCCGGAGTGGCCTAGCCCGATTGCATTTTGCCAGCAAATTCCGGGTTATAGTCTCCATAGACAACGGTCCGGGGCCCATTGACGTCACAATAGTCATAGGAAATTGTCGCCTGCCGACGGGGTGTATTTGAATTCCCTTATTTTTGCCCAAATTTTTAAAAGCATGCAGCAGTTAAGCGAGCAGGAAATCTTTCGACGTAAAAGCCTTGAAGAGTTCCGCAAACTCGGCATCAACCCGTATCCGGCCGAGTTGTATGAAGTGAATGCTTCGGCAGCCGAGATACTGACCAACTACGAGCGGCAGAAGAGTGATTACCGGCAGATCTCGATTGCCGGTAGAATCATGAGCCGTCGCGTGATGGGCAATGCCTCCTTCGTCGAGCTGCAGGACGAGACCGGCCGTATTCAGTTGTACATCCGTCGCGACGACTTGTGTCCTGAAGAAGACAAAACTATGTACAACACGGTGTTCAAGAAACTGCTGGACATCGGTGATATCATAGGAGTGAAAGGTTATGGCTTCACCACGCAGACCGGAGAAATATCGATTCACGTGACAGCCCTCACGGTACTGTCGAAGGCGTTGAGACCTATACCGGTAGTAAAGACAACTAAGGACGAGGCGACAGGTGAGTTGATCCGCCACGACGACTTCACCGATCCGGAGCAACGTTATCGCATGCGATATGTCGACCTTATTGTAAATCCTCACGTTCGCGAGACATTCATCAAGCGAACGCAACTGGTCAATTCAATGCGGCAATACCTTAATGGAAAGGCATATCTGGAAGTTGAGACTCCCATTTTGCAACCATTGTACGGCGGTGCCGCAGCACGACCATTTAAAACGCACCACAATACACTTGATATGACGCTGTACATGCGTATAGCGAATGAGTTATATCTGAAGCGCCTTATTGTTGGCGGCTTCAATGGAGTTTATGAGTTCTCGAAAGACTTCAGGAATGAAGGTATGTCGAGATTCCACAATCCGGAATTCACGCAGATCGAATTGTATGTTGCCTATAAAGATTACTACTGGATGATGGAACTGGTGGAGGAGATGATCGAAAAGGTAGCCATCGATCTCCACGGTAAAACTGAAGTCCAGGTAGGAGACAAGGTGATTGATTTCAAGAGGCCGTGGAAGCGCTACACGATGTTCGAAGCTATTCAGCATTTTACAGGCGTTGATATTTCCGAGATGGATGAAGTGCAGCTGCGCGATGCCTGCCGCAAGTTGGGCGTGCCGATGGATGATACGATGGGCAAGGGCAAACTCATCGATCAGATATTTGGTGAGAAGTGTGAGCCTCTGCTTATTCAGCCTACGTTCATCACGGATTATCCGATCGAGATGTCACCGCTGGCAAAGAAGCATCGCTCCAAGCCAGGACTTGTTGAACGATTCGAGGCGATCTGCAACAGCAAGGAGATTGCGAATTCATTCAGCGAATTGAATGACCCTGTTGATCAGCGCGAGCGCTTTGAAGAACAATTGGAGCTTGGCAAACGCGGCGACGAGGAGGCAATGACATTGGATGAAGACTTCCTTCGCGCTCTCGAATATGGAATGCCTCCAACGGCAGGCCTGGGCATCGGTATCGACAGATTATCGATGATCATGACGAACTCACCGTCGATCCAGGATGTGTTGTTCTTCCCTCAAATGAAACCTGAGACGCCTCAGTCGCAGGCATCTGACGCAAACTTCGAAGCAATCGGTGTTCGCGCAGAGCTCATACCAGTGCTTCAAAAGATGGGCATTAATTCAATCGAGCAGCTTCGCGCGATGAAGGCTTCCAAGCTTTTCAATGATGTGTGCGGTCTGCGGAAGAAGATGAAGCTTGAGGTGGCTAATCCTACGATGGAAGAGGTTGAAGGTTGGCTCAGGTCCTGATCAGAATTTGTCTACGATTGCGCTGACGTGTCGGGTGGCGTAAAGGTGACTGATTCAACGAAGGACCTACATGCTTCCATGCCGAAGTTAAGAACAACCTTGTTACCATGTAGAGAGCAACAAGAAAGCAACAAGGCCGCAGCTGTTTACCTACTGCCAGGCTGAGCAACACTTTGGCTACTCTTCACCAGGTCGTCCCCAGTATTTTACCAAGTCTTCCCTAACCCCTTACCAACTTTTTACCAGGTGTTCCCAAACTCTTTACCAGCTTTTTACCAAGTCTGCCCAGACTTTCCCAGACTTTCAACATGAGGTAAACCGTTGCGGTGGTTGCGCATAGCTGCTGTGTTATGATCAGTGCTCGACTCACCAAAGACTCACCAGGGACTTATCAGTGATGCGACTTTCTACGCTGTCCCAACGCTCTTGTGACGCTGTCGGTCCGCACTTTTGCCGCACTAACAACGCTCTTTTGCCGCACTCTCTTCGGACTTTTCCACACTGTCACCGCACTTGTCCCGGAGTTCCATCGGACTTTTCCATACTCCGCCCAGACTTTCCCCGCACTTTTCCAGACTTTTTACTTCAGTGTAATATGCATGGGTGCGGATAGCGACCGCGTTATGAGCACAAGATGGCTGCGTTCGCAATTGGCTGGTATTATCGTCGGAGTCCGCCCAGAAAGCGAAAACCTTCGGGTTAGTTGCGACAAACTACAGGTTATCGAAGAACGGCTTACGTCGTTCGAGCTTCAGATCGGAGAGGATCGAAGACTTAACCGCGATGGTAAAATTGTACTGCTGGAATCGTCCGAAGGGAGTCCAGTTAAGGCGTAGCGTCCAGCAGTGAAGGTCGCGCGCTATACCGAAGTTTGTTTGCGTAAACTCTTTCGATTCGAAATGGAATCCGGTGCTATAGGTTACTTTCCAGGCCGCCGACAACGACACGTCACCCTGCATGTTGATCGTTTGAGTGACCTGTGGTGAGGAGTTTAAAGGATTGCTATACGACAAGTTGTACGAGATGTTCATGCTCCATGGGATCTCGAAATCAACATAAGCATCAGGATTTGCAAGTAAGAATTGTTTCTCCTGTTCAGGCAGATCGGACTTGCTGATCTTTTCCCGGCTGCTGGTATCCTTGCTTCGCGCTTTGGGGTTAAGGTTGGTGCTGAGCGCCATCGTGGCAGTTGTAATTCGTCCGAGACCCTGGCCACTTTTCCATGCATAATTTTTTGTTCGCGTTTGGACTCCTTCTCCGTCGGTAAAAATACTATAAGGGTCGATCGACGTACTGACGTTTAGGTTGATCAGGTTGTTCAGGATGTTCGTGTTCGCGGAAATTGAAAAAGGCGCAAGCTTGAACGAATCTGCCATTATGTTATAGCTGCTGTTGATCGAAAGGTTGTTCAGGATCATGACTTTGCGAGCAACAGAGTCAGCAGGTTTCTGCACCTTCATCTCAAGGTTGTTTCCGATACCAAATCCAATGGCACCACTTCGACCCAGCGTGGAGCCGCCATAAACTGAACCCTGATAACGGTCGTAGTAGATGGTCTGATTGTTGGCAGGGTCAGTAGTGTATTTTTTTTCCAGTGCAGTGAAGTAGTCTGTATTACCTCGGTAGTCTGGTGTATATCCAAATGATATTGAAGGGTTGACGACATGCCGGATAGCCTTAATGCTACTCATCTTGTTCTTCATTGTATACATACCATAAATCCGCGTCGTAAGACCTGCGCTGACTGAATAGTTTGCAACACGATGGAAACCTTTGTCAATACTTTTCTTGACAACAGTCGAGTCGGTTTCACTTGCATAATCCCATGTGATCTGCTCGCCATACCATTTTTCTTCGTAGTTAAAGGAGGGAGAAATAGTAAGGAATCTCAGCACTTTAAATGAAAACGAAGTAGGAATCTGATGTCGCATTCCCTTGCGACCATCAGCAAAGAACTTCGAGAAGTTACTCATGTTGAAAGCAGCAATGCTATCTTTCGTTGCTGTGGGTGGGATACGCCCAAGATTATTGGTCACTCTGTTCATCGCCGCCATCGAGTATGAGACGGATAGGTTATCGAGTGGTCCTGTTCTTCCATCCTTTCGCTGGAAAGGATAGATGTTGGTCATGTTAAGGCTGATGTTCGGCAACAACAAATCAACAACCTTTGTTTGCAGATCCTGGTTGTGGCTCACGTTTACACCCATCGAGAAAGGGCTGGTTCCAAAACGTTTGCTGTATGAAATGTTTGAACTCAGCTTGGCCGTAATGTTGTTAAGGTTAGGATTGTTGTACGTGCCACCCTGCGTACCATAACCCAGGTAGTTGTTTTGATTGTAAGTAGACGTTGCCGCATTGACCGACGCAGAGAACCTTCCTGTTCCTTTGGATTGAGGTGAATGTGTCCAGGTAATGCGAAAATCCTCTGTGAAGTTTTTGGTTTCAATCTTATCGTCGCCATCGGGGTTCTTGGAGTAACCGAAGTTTACCGTGCCGGTATACTTGTAGCGCTTCATGTAGTTGGAGTTCACATATAGAGCGTGACCACCCTTGGAGTACACGTCGCCGGTAAGAGCGAGTTTCCAGTATTCACTTATGTCGAAGAAGTATCCACCATTACGAAGGTTGAAACCACGCCGGCGTTCTTCACCGTACTGAGGTACAATAATGCCAGACGCACTTCGTTGAGGTGAGGGAAACATCCCGAAGAGGAATCCTAATGGAAGCGGGATGTCGTTGAACTGCACATAAAACGGTCCTGCTACAATCTTGTCGTTAGGGATTGCTTTGGTTTTAGTGGCTTTGATCTCGTAGTGCGGATGTTCCAGGTTACAGGTGGTATAGCTGTTTCGAATACTTAACAGTTCTCCCTTTTCGTTCTTGTAAACAATATCTCCATGCAGATAAGAGTCCCCCTGGGTCGTTACCACTTCGGTTATTCGGGCCCTCTTAGTCTTAAAATTGTAGATGATGTCCTTGGTTTCGTATAATTCGCTGCCATTCTTAAAGACCGGGTATCCTACACGTTGACCGAGAGAATCGCGAATACCGTGGGCGGAAAGCGTACTATTGGCGTAGTCGATCATGATTTCTTCGGCTTCGAGTTCGATCTCGCCGTAAACGATTTTGGCATCGCCATAGAGCCAAACCAGCTTGCCGTCTATGCTGGCACGGATTGAATCTTTGGCTGAATAATTGATCGTTGTCTCGATGTCACCCCGGCGTTGAACGCTAACGGAATCATGGGGCTTTTTAAGTGTATCGGAGGCTATTAGAACGGAGTCGCGGGGGGCGGAGGGAGTCTTGACGGTGTCTGCTTTAACAGGCAATAGCCCGGGCGGTGTTTTAACCCTTGGTTCCAGTTGCGCCAACGTACTATGTGCACAAACAACGAAAAAAATGAAGATAACAGCGCGCTGCACAGGGAGGAAGTTGTCGGCCGGTCCTTTACCTTTTAGTGAAAAATTCACAATTTTGCATAAAGGTATTGCAAATACTCTGAACATCGTAAGGGCCGTGAGGAATATAGGATTAACAGCGCTGCTGGTAGCAATAACCTTGCTAAACTCTTCCAGTAGCTTCAGAGTCATCGATTACAGGCTAAATAAGTCTACGGGCAGTGTGCCTTCGGCTGATTCAAAAGTCGACGTTATAGTTATTGACGCCGGGCATGGGGGACATGATAATGGCACCCATGGTAAAGTCCTTAAAGAAAAGGACCTTGCCCTGAAGATCGCGCTGAAGGTCGGGAGTTATATTGAAAAGAATGTTCCTGGCGTGAAGGTGATCTATACACGCAAGGACGATACTTACATCGCTTTGGATGAACGTGCCGCCATCGCGAACAAAAATAAGGCGGACCTTTTTATCTGTATTCACGCGAATGCCAACCCGAACACAAAGGCTTTTGGAACAGAGACTTTTGTGATGGGTCTTCATAAGGACGAGGGGAACCTGGCCATCGCCCAGCGGGAGAATTCAGTAATTCTTATGGACGAAAATTATCAGGAACGCTACGAGGGTTTCGATAACAGTCCTGAATCGTACATACTCTTTACGCTCACACAGAGTACGTACCAGGAAAGCAGTCTGAAGTTCGCTTCAAAAGTTGAATCGCAATTCAAGGATCGTGTGGGACGACAGAGCAGAGGGGTGAAGCAGGCGGGCTTCGTTGTATTGTGGCGCACGACCATGCCGAGCGTTTTGATCGAAACCGGATTCCTTACCAATAGCCCCGAGGAAAAGTTTCTGGCGGGCGACGAGGGACAAGAACTTATCGCTTCCGGCATCTACCGGGCGTTCAAGGATTATAAAAGTGACGTAGAATCCATAAATTGAGGCACATCAGGAGCTATGACCGCAAAGAAAACGACTAGATGAAATTATCGAAGGAATTTAAGGTCGGCCTTTTCATGGTCGTAGCGATCACGTTGCTCTATTTCGGTTTCAATTTTCTTAAGGGGATAGACTTTTTCTCTACGTCCAACAAGTACTACGCCGTTTACGAGGACATCAACAAACTTACTGAGTCAAACCAGGTATTCTTAAATGGACTGGCTGTCGGCCGCGTCAGCGATATTACGATTCAGCAGTCTAAGAACCGGGTTATTGTTGAACTTGACATCGCATCTAATATAAAGATTACGGATTCTACCGTCGCCGTGCTTGACGGCGAGCTCCTCGGTGGACGTTTTATTACGCTCAAGGTTTACCCGGGTCGTGAACTTGAATCGAAAGACACGATACACACCGACATGGCCAAAGGCATGCTTGACTTTGCCGAGCCTGTTGCCAATAATATGCAGATGGTTTTGAAGAATCTCAACACCGTATTGGAATCGCTGGCGGCAAATACAAAACGAATGGATACGATCTTCCTTCGACTTCAAACAACGCCGGCCCTATTGAACCGAACCCTCACCACGGCCAACTCGAATATCGATGAGCTGGGAATAACCTTTAAATCGGTTGCCGGAAACCTTAATGGTACGCTCACTGAATTGAAACCTACCTTAGCCAACTTCAAGACGTTATCAGATTCGCTGAAACTGATGCAGCTTAATAACACGTTGTCAAAAGCTCAGCAGAGTCTGGCGCGTATAAACCAGACGTTGTCCCAGCTAAGCAGCGGTGATAATACGGCGAGCAAGCTGCTCACTGAAGATTCTCTTTATGTGAACCTGAATAAGTTATTGTATTCCGTTGACTCCCTCGCGCAGCATTTCAATAAGAATCCCAAGCACTTCCTGGCCCCCCTGGGTAAGAGCAAGAAGAAGATCGACCGCGACCTGAAGAAGGAAGCGGAAGAAAAGAAAAAAAGCCAGTAGCCCGTAATTTGAATTTTTAAACTGCCGTGAGCATTCCGGCAGGTAGTTGTCAGTCATTCTCATTGCCGCATTCGTTTGCAGCAATGCATCATAATTCCAATCTTTAACTTCAATAAAGTTCGGAGGTATGTCGAATTCCAAATCTGCCGGTAGCGAAGATCAGGTCAAGCTACTTCTCAAAACCCTGCACACCAAAGCATCTAAGGTAATGGAGGGCGGTGGCCCGAAGAAAATTGACGAGCAGCATCAGAAAGGGAAACTAACAGCGAGAGAACGCATTGCGCATCTGCTGGATAAAAAATCACCGTCGATAGAGATAGCATTGTTCGCAGGCGACGGCATGTACGCCGAACAGGGAGGTTGTCCCTCGGGAGGCGTTGTCGTTGTAGTTGGTTTCATTGCGGGTAGGCAATGCGTTGTGGTGGCCAATGATGCCACCGTAAAGGCCGGAGCCTGGTTTCCCATTACAGCAAAGAAAAATCTTCGCGCACAGGAGATTGCCATGGAGAACAGGCTTCCGATTGTTTATCTCGTCGACAGTGCTGGCGTGTTTCTTCCTATGCAGGATGAGATCTTTCCTGACAAAGAACATTTCGGACGGCAGTTCAGGAACAATGCAAAAATGTCTGCGATGGGAATTATTCAGATCGCGGCCATCATGGGCAGCTGTGTTGCAGGTGGTGCCTATCTGCCCATCATGTCAGACGAAGCTATGATCGTCGATAAGACAGGATCTATATTTCTCGCGGGGTCGTACCTGGTGAAGGCGGCCATCGGTGAAGAGATCGACAACGAAACTTTAGGAGGGGCAACAACGCACTGCGAAATATCTGGCGTTACAGATAACAAATTCCCGAACGATGCGGCCTGTCTCGACTACATCCGTGGTTTGTTTGCCAAGTTTGGCCAACCCTCGTTTGCTGGATTTAATAGGATTGAAGCTAAGATTCCTGTTAAGAAAATTAAGGATGTGTACGCAGCGCTTCCTGCCGATCGCGCGAAGCCATATGACATGCAGGAGATTATCGATGGATTGGTCGATGGCTCCGAATTCCAGGAATACAAATCAACTTATGGTAAGACGTTGATCTGCGGCACAGCGCGCATTGAAGGTTGGTCGGTGGGAATCGTCGCTAATCAGCGTAAGGTGGTGAAGACAAAGAAGGGAGAAATGCAAATGGGTGGTGTGATCTATTCGGATGCTGCAGATAAGGCGGCCCGTTTTATCATGAATTGTAACCAACGAAAGATACCGCTTGTTTTCCTCCAGGATGTTAGTGGATTTATGGTGGGCAGCAAGGCCGAGCATGGGGGGATCATTAAGGATGGAGCGAAGATGGTGAACGCGATGGCCAACTCTACCGTGCCAAAGTTTACGATTATTGTAGGCAATTCGTATGGTGCAGGAAACTATGCCATGTGTGGGAAAGCCTACGATCCGCGTTTGATCTATGCATGGCCCACTGCGCAAATTGCTGTAATGAGCGGGGCGGCTGCTGCGAAAACTTTGTTGCAGATTAGGGTTAGTGCTCTAAAAACGCAGGGCAAACAAATTTCAAAAGAAGAGGAGGACAAACTCCTTAATGAGATCACTGATCGCTACAATGATCAGCTCTCACCATATTACGCGGCATCGCGACTGTGGGTTGATGGAATTATAGATCCTGCTGAAACGCGCGGTGTTATTGCAATGGGAATTGAGGCCGCCAACCATGGTGTAGTGGAGAAATTTAATGTCGGCGTTATTCAAACCTGAAATTCAACGCCGCGAAAGTTCGTCGTTTCAAATATTTTACTGAAGTTGCCTGATATGGAGATGAAGGACACAGAACTTAAAGCGCTTGTATCCCTTTTGGATGACGAAGACGCGCAGATCGTTACCCATGTGGAGCAGAAGATTCTGTCACTGGGTACTACGATCATTCCGTTCCTTGAAGAAGAATGGGAAAGTAATTTTAATCCAACGGTGCAACGACGCATCGAGGAGATTATTCATACGCTTCAGTATGAATTGTTAAAAGAGCGAATTCAACAATGGTATGTGAGTGAGGATCAGGATCTGCTTACAGGTATGTGGCTTGTTGCAACATATCAGTATCCAGACATCGAGTTGCTTAAGCTCAGGCAGGATCTGGAGCAGATCTATTACGAAACATGGCTCGAGTTTAAACCGGATCTGTATCCATTTGATCAGATTAAGGTGATCAACAGTGTACTTTTCAATAAGCTGAAGTTCGGTGCTAACACGAAGAACTTTCACTCGCCTGGTAACTCCATGATCAACGTCGTTCTCGAGACGAAGCGCGGCAACCCAATAACGCTGTGTATAATTTATATGCTTGTTGCGCAAAAACTCAAGCTTCCGGTAGCGGGTGTGAATTTGCCTAACCTTTTTGTTCTTACTTACAAGGATGTCAAGCATTCTCAGTTCTATATCAATGTGTTCAACAAGGGTTTGATTTTTTCGCGGCAGGATATTGAGAACTATATCAATGAGCTGCATCTTACTCATCAGCCTTCATTCTTTGAGCCTTGCTCAAATCTTGAAATCGTACGCCGCGTTTTTCGTAATCTGATCATGTCGTTCGATAAAATGGGTGAACACGCCAAGGCAGAGGAGGTAAAGGAGTTGTTACTTCTTATCGCCGACGGTGCAGATTTGGGCGTTTAACAACGCGTTGTTTTGAGACTCAGAACCATATCGGGATAAAGCCACAAGGGACTATTGCGGCCTTTTTTTGCACTCGCATTTTCTAAATCAGAAGATCGGGGCGTAATGCTTCCTGTCCGCCGTACCGTCGCTTCATAGGTAAGGCGGATCAGGATTCAACTTATCAGGGCTATTTTTACTCTGCCAAAACCCTGTGTATGAAATTTTTCTCTACAGTTGTCCTGATTTGTCTGCTCACTACTCTTGGTGTTGCCCAACAGATTTCACCACGATACGAGCTTGTCAAAATGGATAAGACGGTGAACACATTCAGGCATGAAGCCGCGCCGGTAATTTCTCCCGACGGAAATACACTTTACTTCTTTGTCCAAAATCATCCCGAGAACTCGATGGGCAAAGAGGACACGCAAGACATCTGGATGTCGAAGCGTGACGAGGCGGGCGCATGGTCGCAGGCAGAACATCTGGGTAGTCCTTATAATATTCACCGATCAAACCAGATGTTTACGGTATTGCCAGACGGAAGTCTCTTCATCAAGGGCGGACGAACAAAAGGAGAGAAGGGATTCTCTATAGTAACCGGTGGTTCTTTGAAGGAGCTTGACGTGAAGGATTTCAAAGACATGAACAAAGGCAGATTCTATGGTGCTTCTATATCATCAGATCTGAAGCACATTGTGATGTACTTTGGAGAACAACCGAATAGTCCCAACAGCGATCTTTACATCAGCCATCAACAACCGGATGGTTCTTATTCGAAACCTGCAAAACTTCCTCTTAGTACCAGCACGGATGATGTTGGTCCGTTCATTGGTCCCGATCAAAACACATTATACTTTGCCAGTGCACGAAATGCTCCAGGCAGACAGGGCACTGTTGATATTTATCGTACAACACGCTTAGATGACAGCTGGAACAAGTGGTCAGAGCCGATCAACATGGGCAAGCCCATAAACACATCAGCTCTTGATTATTACTTCACGATTGATAAGGCAGGTAACATTTTCACCAGTCGTGCCAACAAGGCTATGGACGGTGGCCAACTGGACCTCTATGCGCTCGTGCCAAAGACAATTAAGATTAATCTGATTGGTTTGGTTATGGACGAACGCTCCATGCAGCCTTTGCAAGCCGATGTTCAGGTTAAGATCCTTGAAAAGGATCCACAGAAAATGAAAGTTACCACCGCGGGAAAGTTCGAGACTCGTTTGCCCGAGGTCAAGTCGTATAAAGTAACGGCTGCTACTCCAGGCTATGTATCCTACGAACAATCATTCACGGTACCGGAACTAAACAATGATACCACGCTTAATGTAGAGATCCTGCTGAAGCCTGTTCCCAAACAACTCATGCTTGTTGGAAACGTCTATGATAAGAAGACCGAGCAGCTGATTACAGCGAAATTGTCGGTCGTTCTGAAGGAGGACAAATCGGCGCAATTTAAGTTGACTGCCGACGGGGGTCGATTTGGTAAGGAGATCTCTAAGAAAGGCTGGTACGTCATTACAGCGTCTGCCGAGGGATATTTAAATAGCACGGACAGTATCGAAGTAGCCGATAACGAGCTGTCGCCATTTTCGCGCGATCTGTTTCTGGCACCTGTTGAGATCGGTACCACAGTACGTTTGAAAAACATTTACTTCGACTTCGACAAGACTACGTTAAAGAAGGAATCTTATCCTGAGTTGAATAAAGTGGTTGAATTCCTCAAAGTGAATCCAAATATTGAAATCGAGATCGCTGGTCACACCGATAACAAAGGAACGGATGACTACAACATCAATCTTTCTCAAGGACGATCTCAGTCGGTGGTGGACTACATCGTAAGCCAGGGCATCGAAAGTGGCCGCCTGGGAGCGCATGGTTATGGTGAGGGCAAACCGATCGAAACGAATGACACTGATGCGGGGCGTGCGGTGAACAGAAGAGTGGAGTTCACAGTTATGAAAATGTAGGAACGTATTGGTTAATGATTAATAAAGGAAGCGGGGGCCAGTTTGGGCCCCTTCTTTTTTTTACCCGTGCCTATCATATTGAATGGCATGAGGATTTTATCTCGGACATACAATCTGATGCCGTCGAATGGCGCGGTTACAAAACAGCGATTCAAAATTGCGTAAAGCCAGGCGTCAGCAGTCATTGCATTGAGCCGATCACCCTAAGTAGTTTTGCAGGCGACGCTGACATTTGTAGTTTAGGTGATTAATGAAATGGATCATTGCGAGTTTGTTTGTTCTATCTGCCTGGCACTCATCCCGTGGTCAGAATCAGACCGCACGTGAACTCGCGCCGGGAGTATTTTACTATTTCGGTGATGAACTCAAGCACCGTTCGGCAAATTGTGTTTGGGTCGTATTCAAAGACTACGTTGTAGTGATCGATGCGAATTACCCCTGGGCAGCAAAGGAAATTCTTCAGGAAATACGAAAGACGACCGATAAGCCCGTGCGATTCGTGCTGAACACCCATTACCATCACGACCACAGCTTTGGCAATGGCGTATTTGTCGATGCAGGTGCGACAATCGTTTCTACCACTGCCGCAGCTAATGAAATGAAAACACTGGGAAAGAAGGAGTGGAGCGAAAATTATAGCGGACAACCATTGGATGGCTTTACGCAGGTTCTTCCATCCCTGACATTTGATAGCACACTTATTTTCGACGACGGAATTCACCGCATTGAGTTTGTCAGGATGGGACCCGCGCATACCCAGGGCGATGCAGTCGCATATCTGCCACACGAAAGCATTCTGATCACAGGGGACCTTTTTGTGAATGGCAATCCGTGGGGCAACAATGTAGCTGATCCTGACGCTGACTATGATCGATGGGTGAAAGTACTGGATACACTATTCAGCTGGAGCGTCAAAACGATAGTGCCAGGGCACGGTGAGATAACATCGTCCGCGACCTTAACCCTTCAACGCGATTACCTCGCAGATATGCTCGCACAAGTGATCCAATGCATTAGGAAAGGTAAATCTGTCGATGAAACAGTCAGGTCTGTAAATCTCAGCTCTTATCCGGGCTATGGGACCAACAAAATTTCAACGGATAGATCTGTCCGGGCAATGTACCAGCATCTGTCTTCAAAGAGATAGTTTGATATCATTTGCTTGTTAGAAGCGGTTTATTGTTGGTTCTGGTTCGCTTCTTTTACAAGCTCGACGATGGATCGGTCATTAATAAATACGTCCGTGATGACCGCATTGCCGCGTCCAATTCTTACTTCTCCATAGCAAACAGATGAAGAGTCACGTGTCGATTCGTTGTAGTATTGTTCTGCCGGTAACGCTTTTGATTCTTCCATGTAGAACCGGTCAAATGGAAGA
This sequence comes from Chryseolinea sp., assembly GCA_049840655.1. Classification (GTDB taxonomy): domain Bacteria; phylum Bacteroidota; class Bacteroidia; order Cytophagales; family Cyclobacteriaceae; genus Chryseolinea. The sequence continues at coordinate 451 of JASGJX010000012.1, read as the reverse complement.
TTGAAATGTACGATCGAGTCGCTTTCAACATAGTAGATCGTAGTTTTCAGGTAAGGACCCTCTGGTTCAGACCGTGTTAGCTCACGCGCCACAGCAAAGCCGGCAGAGTCTGTTCCAAAAACAACATCGACATTTTCACCCGATGACCATTGTGCTGTGTCGTAACCGTAGTCAGCAATGAAATTAAGGGTAATGTATTTGCCACGGAATGGATCTGAAGGATCAATAGGTTGTGTGCGAAATTTGAGGGTGTTCCTTCCGTTACCACGCGCTCCCTGTCCCAGATCATTCTTGCTGGAACTGCGAGTTGGCCAATACACATCGCGACAAAAAGAATGACGATGAGGATTCACATGAGCGCGCCCTCCTTTGTTTGATCAAATAGTAATTAACAGCAAAGAATCCGATACCCACCGCGATAAACAAGATACCGCGTATCACAAAGCTCAGA
>JASGJX010000011.1:0-44680 GCA_049840655.1 Chryseolinea sp. | reverse complement strand
AAGGTTAATAGGGAAAAACACCATAGAATCCGAACAGCACCTATCTTTTCACCTTTGAAGCCAGTGACATTCTCAACGATCCGGACATTGACGTTGTAGTCGAACTTATCGATGACGCGGACGCGGCATTCGCTATTGTGAAGAGTGCTTTGGAAAACGGAAAGGCTGTTGTCACGGCAAACAAAAAGATGCTTGCTGAACATCTGGAAGAGATCTATCGTCTTCAGCAGCAATATGGCAAGCCAGTATTGTATGAAGGATCAGTATGCGGAAGCATACCTATCATTCGCAACCTGGAAGAATACTACGACAACGACTTACTCACGGGTATTGAAGGTATCTTCAACGGTTCCACAAATTATATTCTTACCAAGGTTTTCGATGAGCGCAGCAGCTACGCCGAGGCACTTAAGAAAGCTCAGGAGCTTGGCTTCGCAGAGTCTGACCCAAGCCTGGATGTGAAAGGCTTTGATCCCAAATTCAAATTGGTGGTTGCAATAGCTCACACGTTTGGTGTGTTTGTCAAACCGGAAGATGTTATTAACATCGGCATAGACAGGATCTCGGATCTCGATCTGAAATTCGCTCGGGAGAATGGCTACGGTATTAAGTTAATTGCGCGCGCTTTCAAGCTGGAGAATCGTGTTTATGGTTTTGTTGCGCCTCAGTTCATCGAGACCATTCATCCATTGTATGCTGTTCGTAATGAATACAACGCTGTGCAGGTACAAAGTGCATTCGCGGAACAGCAATTGTTTGTTGGTAAGGGCGCGGGAAGCTACCCTACAGGATCAGCAGTGCTCTCTGACATTTCTGCCTTAACATACGACTATCGTTATGAGTATAAGAAACTGCATCAGCTTCATGATCTGCAGTTCTCGAATAAGATCACGGTGGAGGCGTTTGTAAGCTTTAGCGAGGCAAACAAAATCGCGATCAGCGACTTCGAAGAATTCCAGTCGGGCTACGCAGCTAATGGCACGCAGTACATGGTTGGAAAAGTGTCGCTTGAAAAACTTGCTGCATGGTCCAAACAGGATGGCATTGGAATTATCCTCGCCCCTAACGCGAAGTTAACGCCATCACGCCAGGACAAGAAGGCCCTGACCGTTGCCTGATCACCTGCTATTCTGAACGCAACCCTCGCGCTGGATTCATTCGCGCAACTTTGATCGCCTGTGTACTAACAGTGATCCAGCAAAGGATTACTGCGAGCGCTGCGCCAATTGCAAAGTACCACCACGAGAGGTCTACGCGCATTTTAAATTCATTTAGCCAATTGCTTACCAGCGGGTAGGCAGTGGGTATCGAGACAACAATCGCAGCAAAAACCGGCTTTGCAAAGTCGCGGGTCATGAGGTACACGATACCAAGCTCACTGGATCCGAGCATTTTTCTGATCCCCATTTCCTTAGTTCGACGTTCGGCAGTATACGAGGCAAGACCCAATACACCCAGGCACGAAAGCAGAACAGCAATGAGCGTGAAGTATTTGGCGAGTGCTTCTACGCGTTTCTCAGCGGCATATTGAGCCTGAAAGTCATCATCTAGAAACCTGAGATCCAGTGCAGTGTTTCCCATCATTGATGTATAAAACCTTTCGATGTTGTGGATGGAATGGTCTACACCCGAACCATCAATCCGTATCATCACGGTATTGGTGCGTTCAGGATTGTAAATGAAGAACAGCGGTCCAACGTCTGAGTACAAGGTTTCAAAATGGAAGTTGCTGGTGACCCCTATGATTTCGCGCTCCTCTCCCCAGAGCTTTATCTTTTTGCCCATGGGATTAGTCATCCCCATCGCATCAACTGCGGCCTGATTAAATATCACTCCCCGTTGAGTTGAAGGGATATCCTTCGAAAAAGAGCGTCCTGCATCCAGCCTGATATCCAACACCTCGAGCAACCTGTCGTCTACCCGTCGGTATTGCATCGCTGTTTCCACTGACGGATCCTTGCCCTGCCAGGAAACATCAGAAGTGCTGTTTCGCTGTCCGAGGAATCCCCACCAGATCGAAGATGCATCCTGAACTCCATCGACTTTGCGAAGGGCCTCGAGAAACGCCTGCTGATGAGACTTGATCTCTGCATCCATTTCGAAGTAGACAACACCATCACGATTATACCCCATGTTCTCATTTTGAATCAGTCTCATCTGGCTATAAACGACCATCACGGAAACGATAAAAATAATGGAGAGCGAGAATTGTAAAATCATCAGCCCCTTTCGTACGGCAAGTGATCTATTGGATGTTTTGATATTACCCCGGAATATAACGGTTGGATTGAACGCTGACAGGTAGAATGCCGGATACAAGCCTGATAACATAGCCGTGGCAGCCGTTATCCCGATGCATCCGTACACAAATCCGCTCTCAAAATTCAATGCCAGCTGTTTACCGGTAAGCACATTGAATGAAGGCACAATCAAACCGACAACAATGAGTGCAAGGATCAGGGCCGCAGTGGAGATCACCAACGATTCGAGCAGGTATTGAATGGCAAGCGATGTTCTGGTTACACCAAAGGTCTTCTTTACACCTACTTCTTTCAGGCGTTCAGTGGCTCTCGCCGTAGCGAGGTTTGCAAAGTTTACGCACGCAATTACGATGATGGCGAGTGCTATTACTGAGAACAGTTTGACATATTGTATACGTCCACCTGAACGCAACCCATTATCATAGTTGCCGTGCAGGTAACGTTCAGAGAACCGCTCCAGAAATAATTGCTGATGCGTCTGACCGGAGTGTTGTGCATAGAAATTGGCAATCTTCCCGTTGAACTCATCTCTGTCAGCTCCGGTCCTCAGTCGCACGTAGACGGAGGGCCAGCTATTATTCCAGTTGTTCCTGAAATTGCTTTGCTGTACAAACATGTGTCGGAACGGCAGTGCAAAGTCAAAGCGTCGCGATGAATTCGCAGGGAAGTCGAAGACACCCGCCACTTTAAATTCTTCCTTTCCATCCAGCGTGACTGTTTCTCCGGCTACATCATTCGAAGAGCCCAACAGCGCAGTGGCGAGTGCCGTTGAAAGAATGATGTTGTTTTCATGCGTCAACAGGGTCGTGTCCGTTGATTCATCAAGGCCGAGCGAGAAGATTTCAAAATAGCCTGGCTCGACATATGCTCCGTTCGCCTTTAACGAGTGATCTCTGAAAGAGAGGAGACTTTTCACAGGTAAAATGGCTTCTGTAACTGCCAACTCTACATCAGGTTGTTCTTTCACCAGTGCCTCCGCGACGACGGGTGGCAACTCGGTGCCTACACGAATGCTGCCATTCTCCGCGCTTCGTAGCATGACCTGATAAAGTCTTTCGTCATGCTCGTTAAAAGTATCCGTTATTTGCTCATCACGAATCCACAAGAAGACAAGGATTGCCGATGCCAGTCCGACGGTAAGTCCGAATACATTAATGACAAATGCTCCTTTGAAACGAAACAGGTTGCGAAGTGCCAGCCGAAAGTAGTGAGCAAACATTGAAAAACGATTTGCAAAACTGCATTCAATGGTTATGCCACTTCAGGAATGTTGATAATCAGTCGAAATCAAACGGCAGAGTAGAACGGAGTGTACGCAATTGCATATTGCGCTGTTCAATAGTGTTCACTACTATTCTTCGCGGGGCTGGGTTATCAGAGCCAGGGATTGACTTAGCGCGGGGATGCACAAGGTTACCAGCGTTCCCTTACCTTCTTCCGATGCTATCTCCACGGAGCCGCGAAGTTTATCGACTGCCTCCTTCACTATATATAATCCCAGGCCGGAGCCGGCACCGTCGTCTGTTCCGCGATAAAACATCTTACAGACATTGGGAAGGTGCTCACTGCTAATACCCTTACCGTTGTCTTCGATCGTCATCGTGGCCTGAGACGAATCAACATTAACGTTTACTTTAATCAAAGGATCCTTTCCGTTTCTATAACGGATTGCATTGGAAATTAAATTATTGAGAATGACTTTAATGCGCCAGTGATCAGAATGAAATGGCACAGACTGAACAATCGTGACATCCTTTTGAACAGGTTGTTCAGGATTTGTTGCGTGACTGAGGTGTGCAAAAGTTTCATCAATCAGTTGTTCGAAAGCGATCTCATCACACTTAACATCAAGCCGCGAATTTCGCGACTGATCAAGGATCTCCTTGATGAAATCATCCTGTCGGATAGCGCTCTTGTGGATCATATCAAGATACACATCCTTCATGGCTTTGTTCTTGTCTTTCTTTGCCAGGTTAATAAGTCCCAGTACAGATGCTATAGGAGCACGCAGGTCGTGTGAAACGCTGTACACAAAATTGTCAAGCTCAGTATTTCGCTTGCTCAACTCAACGTTGGTTTGCAGCAACTTGCTTTCAGCTTCCTTTCTTGTAGAGATCTCGTCGTTTAAGGCACGGGTTCGGTCCAGCACCATCCCTTCCAGATTTTCATTGAACAGTTCGAGTTTGCGTTGTACCTCTCCCACTTCCCGTACCGTTGCGGATAGAATCATTGTGGATATGCTCATCACGCCGACGTAGATCTGCAATAGCAACATGGAACTGTACGAGTTTGCCAACACGAAGGGACCAATACCTGACTTTGTCAGGTGGATCGAAATCAGTGAGACAAGCAATACGCCTGCTAAAGCGATCATCAAATCAAAACGAAAGGCCAGCCACAAAAGCAATGGAAGCATCAGGAATGGCATCGCGTGTATGAGTGTGGTGCGCAAATATTCTACGCGAAGCAATAGCAGAATACCAATGACATTAAGCAGGAACATTCCAAGTTCGAGAGTCTTATCCGGCGAGAATTTGAAGTAGGTGCGGCGTACGATGGTTAAGATGAAAGGCGTGAATAGCAGGATGCCAACAACAGTACCCACCCACCATGAATAACCGATGCGAAGAAAAACGGTGGCGCCTTTGGGATTGTTCACATACATCGACAAGGTGCCTATAAGAGCACCGACAGCACTCATGATCAATGTGATGAACAAAAATCTGAATGCATTCCTTGGCGTATTGAAGATGTAGGGGTCTTTAATCCAGCGCTTGAGTAGTTGACAACCGAGCAATGGTTCGAGTGTATTGCCAATAGCAATCATCGTGCTGCTTGAAATGATCACCGATGCAGATACGTTCGGCGTATTCCAATACATCAATACGTTAGCAAGGAGCGCTCCGATGGTAATTCCGGGCCAGGCTGCTCTGCCCAGCAATATGAGCAGAGCAAACCCGATTCCCGCGGGTGGCCAGGCAGGCATAGCCATCGTCTTGTCGAAGGCAAAAAAATAACCCAGCTTGGCAGAGAGGTAGTACAAAAGCGCAACCCCGATAATTTTAAGGTCAGGCTTATATTTAAGCGAAAGTTTATCTACCAAAATGAATCAACTCATTATCAATCTAATATACCGCAATTCGTTGTGGTAGATCGTGCCTTTCAGCCAGCTTAGGGCTTTCCATGGCCAAGCGGCACTTTTTGGGGGTTAGATGATTGTTATATCTTCACGCAAGGAAAATCGCAACATGGATCTGACCATTCTGTTCTCACCCGTCGACGAATCAATTTACACGGACATCACATCTCCCTCTAGTTTTTACAAGAACATCCACATTTTCGGAGAGAAGATGCCCGATTACCGTGGCGCTCACATTGCCATATTTGGCGTGCGTGAAGACCGGGGAACGTTAAAGAACAAAGGAGCTAATGATGCACCCGATGAGGTTCGTAAAAAACTATATCATCTTAAGCGTGGAGTTGGATCTTATCGTATCGTCGATCTGGGCAACCTCAACGTTGGACATGATCTCAACGAAACATACGTGCGCATCAGTGAAGTGTGTCGCATGCTGATGGAATTCAACGTATTGCCGATTATAATTGGAGGAACGCAGGATTTGGATTACGGTCAGTATGCCTCGTATGAAACCATGGAGAAGCTGGTGAGCCTCCTGAATGTTGATGCTTTGCTTGACCTCGATGAAAAGAAGGAGCAAGCAGAAAGTCAGCAACACATCCACAAGATCCTGATGCACGAGCCCAATTATCTGTTCAGCTATACACATCTCGCGTATCAGAGCTACCTCATTGATCCGGCGTCAGTGAACGTACTCGAGAAACTCAACTTCGAAGCCTTTCGGATTGGTCAAATGCGCACCAACCTGCAGGAGATGGAACCAACCATCAGAAATGCGGACATGCTTTCATTTGATATGACATCAGTGCGTGCCTCAGATGCACCTGGCAATGGAAATGCACAACCTTTTGGACTGACTGGTGAAGAGGCCTGTCAGATTTGCTGGTACGCAGGACTAAATGAAAAACTTAGCTCTGCCGGCTTTTACGAATACAACCCGGCATTTGATAATGTCCATCGCTCTACCGCAGCCGTTGTGGCAACGATGATCTGGTATTTCATCGAAGGTTATTATCACCGGAAGAATGAACAGAACTTCAAGAGCAATGACTTCATGAAGTACTCTGTTTCGATGCCATCCGATCCTGCGATCCTTACGTTCTACAAGAGTAAGGCAAGTGAAAAATGGTGGCTGGAGGTTCCTTACCCGCATGGTCGCGACCGCTACGCGCGCAACAGCATCGTGCCGTGCAGCTATAGCGATTATCAAACTGCTGTTAAAGGAGAGGTTCCGGAACGCTATATCAACATGATAGCGAAGCTGATCTAAGGCTTTCTCAATCTCTTCACAACGGATACTGCTGTAGCCGCAGTGACTACTGTCGAAAGTGCAGCAGAGGCAATCAAATGCATCCCGCGCGTCATGTGCATGGCGTCGATGAGAGATTTATCGATGTTATCCAGGCTGATCATGCAAAAACCCCACAGCGTAATCAGAAGAATGACGTTGTAAAGCCAACCGTGCATGTAAGCACGTGGTGTGATGTCCGGATCGTTAATCACCAGCAGCAGGAAGATCACCATGAATGGAAGAATGAACCCATTTACTGCCTGCACAACTACGATCACGGGAATTGGTTTTAATCCGCTTACTCCAATCACAAACCCTGTAAGCAACACGCCTATCCAAATGAGTCGTGGTATTCTTTCCGTGCGTGCTTCAAATACCGTGCGCGTAATAATTGCGGCGGCGTAAGGCGACGTGATAGCAGAGGCGAAGCCTGCTCCGAACAGTCCCAACGCCAGCGCCACGGCGCCAAATGTGCCGACTTTCGATCTGGAGTTCTGAATAAAGGCTTTCAAAGGATGAGAAGTCTGTAATGGTAGTACCAGCAACCAGAATTGCCGCTGTAATAAATCCTCCCATCAGTATCGAGATCACAAGGCCAACACGCATGATCGGAACAGTCTGCCCTTCACTGATGCCGGAGCCGAGAAAAATATTGTAAGGAACGACCGTTGTTCCAACCAGGGCGAGTATCGTGAGATGCGAACCCGCGGGAACTACAGGAATAACGTGACGCTTGAATTGCGTATCCCAATGGAAATCGCTGGGTGGCAGCAAGTGCACAAAAAGCAATTCCCATCAGCGCGACAAGGAATGCCATGAGGTTGAAGATCCAGGAGGGATTGTTATTCCACAACACAAGAAAACACGCTGCTGTGACGATGACCGTAGCAATGAAAGCGCCCAATCCTGTCATCAATTGAAGTCCTGCTACAGCGCCCACAATGTTTCCCGCCTCGTAAGCAGCACAGCCTCCGATCACGCCGACTCCAAGAAACCATTGAAGATAACGCCCGCTTTCGATTACCAAAAAGTCTGACAAGCGCCTGACCAACGTTAAGGCTACTGGCAATCGTGAGGCGGGCGGCTACTTCCTGCAACGCGATGCATGCTGCAATGGAAAACGTCACTGCCCACATCAGATCGCAGCATTGTAAAGCGCACCTGCGTGCCACTGCAGTGGTTACAGATCCAGGGCCAATGAACGCAGCTGAAATGATTGACCAGATGACAACACTTCTCCAGGTTTTGCTGATGTGCATGGCCTTCGGAGACTTTTTACCCACCACATTATTGAGTTGCTCTTTGATTTTCTCCAACTCCTCCTTCATCACCACAACGTGTTTTTGAATCGCTGCGTCGCTTGCCTTAGACCCGATCGTGTTGATCTCACGCCCAATCTCCTGAGAAATAAAGCCAAGCTTCTTTCCATTGCTCTGCTTTTCATTCAATACAGTATTGAAATAGTCGAGATGGGTCTTTAACCTCACACGCTCTTCGTTGATATCAAGTTTCTCAATGTAGAAAATGATCTCCTGCTCCAGGCGATTCAGGTCATATCCCTCTTCTCCAAGAAATGAAACAACATTGCCTTTCAGTCGTTCGCGAATCCGCTCTACACGTTTCGGATCGAGCTCTCCTACATGCTTCAATTGTGTTGCAATAACCTCGATGCAATCCCTGAGCATATCGCCCAGAACTTTCCCCTCATCACGACGAAACTGTTCGCATTTATTCAATGCTTCTACTAAACAACCTCGAACCTTCTTCCAGGCCTCATCGCTACTGTTCTCACGAGACTTGCTCTGTATTACCTCAGGTGAATTCAGGGCAATCTCAAACAGGTTGTCATATGGAGCGACGACCCGATCGGCAAGCTCTCTTGAGCTCGTTATAGTAACTCACAAAAAGATTCTGATTGTAAGTCTGGCGAACCTCCACATCGCCGTACTCCTGGTAATCAATCACCAATGAAACCTTTCCTCGTTCGAGTTGCTCACTGATCAGGTTTCTCACTTCAATTTCTTTGTCGGAAAATATCTTCGGGAAGCGAAGGTTGAGGTCCAGAAACTTGGAGTTAAGACTTTTAACTTCAGCCGAGATCTGCACACTCCCATCGTCGAGGGAGTGCTGACCGAATCCCGTCATTGATTTGATCATGATTTAGTTTTGTCTGAATTGATTATGCTAATACTTGGCGTAATCGTACACCCGAGATAGGATAAATCATTCTACGCTTGTAAGGATCATTTAAGTCTAGAAATCAAATCCCAACGTTACAAATAAGCGAGGCTTAAGCACTTCGTAGTTCTCTACAGGCCACGCAAGATCAGCTTTGATATAATAGCCAAGCATTACCGTGCGCATGCCGAGACCATAACTGTATAGCCACGGGATTGAGATAGTTCTTTATCTGCGCCTTAAACGGACCTCCAACAACCTCTTCGTAGCTTACGCTATTCTGCGAATTGAATGGCGCCTTGCCAGACCAGCTGGTGCCTATGTCATAGAACGCAATGAACTGCATGTTCCGAAAGAAGTTTGAAGATATCGGTCCGCTTGACAAGGCACGAATAAGCGGCACTCTGAACTCCGCATTACCCATCAGCACACTGTTACCAAACAATGTAGCATAATCGAATCCGCGAAGCGATGTAGCGAATTCCACGAACAGCAGATCCTGCAGACTCGCCAGGGTATCCCAACGGGATTGGGCTCGCCTGTGCTCGACTTACCATTGGTTCTCTTCTTATTAAAGAACCAGTTGTCCATACCGCCCAGCAAATAGGTTTAGGGCGAATTGCCGAAGAAGGTGCCTCCAAAGCCTCGCACTGCGAACACGATTTCTTTATAGATCTTCTGATAATGTCGGATATCGATCGACGCCTGGCTGAAACTAAGATCGGCATTCTGCAATCCCTGTGATGCTGGAAGCTTACTTTCGCACGCGTTCCCTCGATCAGATTAAGGCCAGTAGACACTGAATTGTCATATACAACTTCTGACTTGAAACCACCATACTAGTTATTTGTTGGATTTCCAGACGGAGGAGTCTGAGGATAATCTGATACACCTAACGGCACAGAACGTGCCAGCGCACCAAACGGTTTTAATGTAAAACGAATGCGATCCGAAATCGGCAACGACGCACTCACCTCAATCCTATTCAATGAATAGTGATATAGATTTGACTGTCCTCCGGCTTCAGGCGGCTCTGTCTCCCAACGAATTCCCTTGCGGTCAACCCGTGCACTAAAATCTATCAACGACTTCAGGTACTGGAACTCTCCATAAAAATCTCCATTGCGTAAGTCGACACTCGTCATCAAACCACCGAAAGAACCGGTAGTTCTCCAAGCATGTCATTCATCTGTGTCTCTATCGATATTCCCAATCCGCGCAACGGATCGACTACCAGTGATGTAACCAGGTTATTGGAACTGAACTTTGACTCATACCCAAACGGACCTGTAATTCTGCTCTTCTCGCGTGCCTTCTTGTACTTGCTCAGGAACGATTCGGTGACCTGATTTTGTTTGACCGCATCATCCTCAAATACATAGTTGTCAGTATTAACTTCTGACTTTTTCCCTGGACCCAGCGGAGCTTTTGTCGTATCCGTTTTCACAATGCCCTTTGTGGTGTCGGTGTGATGCATGGTGATCGAATCGATCGGCGCAATCTGACGCGTTGAGTCGTTGGCAGGAACTGTAACTCCTGCGCGCGTCGTGTCTTGTTGAACCGCATCCGTTGAATCAGAAACCTGACCCTGACGAAGGCGTGCATTGAGAAGATCCTTAATGCTCATGGACTTGTTCTCTTCAGCCTGCACCTTCCGGCGATCTCTTATCACTCGTGCCTGCTGCAAATCCTTACGACGGGTGGCTGGTGTAAATACCTGCCGTTGGAAGTTAAAGGTACGGTCTACAAAAATGTTCTCTTTCAAATTTTGCGTCAGCACCATTGCCATGGTGTTGTTTGCAAAATTGATGTCGTAGTCTTTGATGCTGGACGCGTAGTTCGTGACCTGTGAATAGATACCCGTGGTGCGGTTGTATTTGAACAGGTTTACAATACCCCGCTGATCGCTCAGATAATAGAAATTATTCTCGTCGAGCGCTTTTGGTGCCTGATCATTGCTGAGCGTGTTGGTGACCCGGTTCAGCAGGAACTTTGTGCTATCGAGATCGAAAACAAAAAGATTGTAAACATTTGTAAGCTGCTCAAACTGTGGCTTTGCCGTTGTACGCAAGGTGTCAGTGGTTCTGTTCGAGCTGAACAAAATGCGATTCGTATTTGGAATAAACACCGGATCGACATCATCATAGAGGTCGTTGGTCAATCTTCGTGGTGCACGGTTGCGTTTTGAACTCATCAGGAAAAGATCGCTCTTACCTTCAAAGTCAGCGCTGAGTATTACCAGGCGACCGTTGCTTGAGAAATCAAAACTGCGAACGTTGCTGAAGCGCTCCAGTTCGCGCGGCACCTTTGACTTCGTTGTGAAGTCGTAAAGCCAGAATACATACTGCCCGTTCTTCACACCGATAACACCCAACGTATTTGCGTCTGCCCATGCAATTAATGGCAAGCGGTAGTCAACCCGTTGCTTGATTACTTTACTTCCGCCGGAGATGATAGTTTTCTCACGACCATTCTCCAGGGACCTTACCTTTACAATGTAACGGCCGCGATCGTTCTCTGCATAAGCGATGTTTCTCCCGTCGGGACTGATCTTTACTGTTGTAAATTCTGTAGTCTTGTTGTGAAGATGGGTAAATGAAAGGGAGTCCTGCGCCTCAACATACGACTTATCGACGGCCAACTCCATGTCAGTATAAAACTTCTTCCATTCCGCCATTAATTGACGGAAGCTTATACCAAGTGTGATATAGATACTCTTTTCTTCGTTTCGTGTTACTCGCGTATAGTTGAGGATGTTCGCCACGCTGCTTTTGCCATACTTCTCGGCGATGTAATTCCACATGGACTGCCCGACAAGTCCTGCATCTTTTCCACCCAGCTTGGTTGCCCGTCGTGATTTACGTGTCACCATCAACTGACGGATGTAGTCATCCATTTCTATACTCCATCCTTTGGCCACATACAATGAGGCTCCATCAATAAACCAATCCGGGAGGTTCATGAGGATAGAGCTTTGAAACATGTCCTTCAGATTTCCTCCGAACATCATTTCATTTACCATCAGGTCTGAAATCTGAAACAGCAGCTCATCCTTAAATTCCTGGGCAGTGCCCATGTGAGCCACTTCGACGTACGGCTTTATAAATTCCGTCTCACCACCAACATTGAAAACATTATGATTCAGTCCTACGTTACTCTGCCGCAGATCACTGAGGGAATTGTACAGAAAAACTTTTGTCTTGAAGTAAGGGGGATAACCGATCAGGTCTGTGATGCGATCGAATTCGCTTTCGAGATATTCAAGCGCTTCCTGCGCTACCTGCCGTCTGGCATCGTAGTAGTAAACGTCAAAATTTTCACCACTCAGGTATAGCCAGTCAAACTGCCGATATTGGATACGGTTCTTTCCGAAAACCTCCCGTGATTGCTGTCCCTGTGCCTCCGCAAGCCCCAATAATAAACACCACAGCAACAAAAAGTATCCTCTTCGCAAGTTCATAGTCATGTCAGGGAAGTCCAATATAGTGATTTATAACGTTCAATATCCACGAGTTTGTTTAGCGGCTTTCCATTTTCTATAGCCAAAATGAGCTCATTCGAAAAGTACGGCGCCAGGCTCACACCTTTCGTTCCCAGCCCATTTAGCGTCCACAATCGGTGGAGCTCGGGATGGCGACCTACAAGTGGGCGTCGGTCTGGTGTGGTTGGCCTGAAACCCCACTGCTGACCGGTGACCGTAAAAGGCAAATGTATCAGTTCTTTGACAGCGGCCGTAAGTTCGTGGAGAGATTCTTCGGTGGTCCCTGAACTGGTATCGCTGTAGCTATAGGTGGCTCCTGCCCGCCAGGCGGCACCATGCGGAACAAGATAGGCACCTCTATTTACGATCCAATGCCGCTCGACAGATGTTTTGATTTGAAGAGTTTCACCCTTCGACGGTCGTATTGGAAGCCAGCGGAACCACGACGTATCGTGCACCCCGGTACAAACAATCGCGACACCCGCTTCGTGTCCCCCGCACAGCACTGATGACTCCTGGGGTGTGAGTGTGGTGTCATCGATCACCTTTTCCAGATAAGTTTGATCCCGGGCCATCAGGGCGCGGACACCTTCCACGTAAGCGTTCGTATCCAGGAACCCGCACTGATCCAGCAACAATCCACCGACCGGATCATTGACCCCGGGCAGGCATGGTTCCCGCATAACTCCCCGAATGAAAGGAGTATACGACGGATCGGAGCTCTTGCCCATCCATTCATTCTGTTCTTCAACACTCAGAAAGGGACGGTAGATCGGCATCGGATAAAAGAACCGGCTGTCGGTTAACAATTCAGCTTCTGAATAATGGCGGTTAAGGGCAGGGAACAATTGATCGGCAAGCCAGGTCTTTGTCATCTTTCTGCCAGTGACCGGATTGAATATTCCGGCTGCAATTCGCGACGATGTGTTTCCCGCCGGCCAATCGATAACCAGGATCTTCCTGCCAAGCTGGTGAAGTTTCAACGCTACTGCTGCTCCTGCCAGGCCCAGACCTACTATTATGTAATCAAAATCTCCCCTGGCGCTCAAGTCCTGACTGAAGTATATGTGCTCGTGAATTAACAGATTCCGCACCAGCAATACGACCCCTTAACATGAAAATTCTGATGAAGAAATCTCTTATGTGGAAACTACTAACTTTGACCGCCAAGAAATATTGTGATGCTACAGATTGCTTCGATGACTTTTAACCCGTTCCAGGAAAATACTTATGTGTTATACGACGAATCGGGTTCGTGTATAATTGTGGATCCCGGATGTTATGAACCTGATGAACAGCAAGAGCTCAAAGCATTTATCAGCAACAACGACTTGCGCGTAACACAGCTGGTGAACACACATTGTCATATCGATCACGTCCTGGGGAACGAGTTTGTCAAACAGACATACGGGGCAGGCTTATTTATTCACAAGATGGACGAACCCGTGCTTCGTTCGGTAAGTTCATATGCGCCCAACTATGGCTTCAATCAATACCAGCCAGCTACCGTCGATGGATATCTTGAAGAAGGCGGCGAAATCACATTTGGCAATTCAAGGTTATCAATACTGTTTGTTCCAGGGCATGCGCCCGGGCACATTGCATTCTATAGCGCAGAAAACAAAGTTTTGATTTCTGGAGACGTACTGTTTTACAATAGTATAGGACGCACGGACCTTCCCGGGGGCAATTTCCAAACGCTGGAAGAGAGCATCCGAAAAAAGCTATACACACTTCCCGACGACACTACAGTCTATCCGGGGCACGGACCGAAAACTTCAATTGGTTTTGAAAAAAAGACCAACCCTTTTGTTCACGTGTGACGTCTACCTACCTTCAGCGTTTAATTTTTTAGACTAATACTGCCGTTTTGAACCTGCTGAGACATCTTCCTAACGCGCTGACATGCCTGAACCTGGTGTGCGGTTGCCTGGGCTTACTTGCATTATCCAGAAACGAACCTCACCTGGTTGAATATTATGTTTGGGCTGCCTGTATCTTCGACTTCTTCGATGGGTTTGCAGCGCGTCTTCTCAGGGTGTCATCACCGATTGGTAAGGACCTTGATTCTCTTGCCGATATGGTCACTTTTGGTGTATTGCCTGCATTCTTTATGTTCTGGATGATCCAGCAAACGGGAGCCAGTGATTCTGTTGCTTATGTTGCATTCCTTATGGCCGTCTGTTCTGCCCTCCGGCTGGCCGTATTCAACAACGACGCAACTCAATCGGATTCGTTTCGCGGCGTACCTACCCCGGCCAATACCTTATTTATCATAGGTTTACCGCATGCTCTGGCGTTAACCGTGCCTGGCGGCCTTGCCAATACACCCACAGCCGTTGTCGTCGCTATTACCTTGACATTTTCCCTTCTTCTCGTCTCCAGATTCGAGCTTTTTGCCTTGAAATTCAAAAGCTTTGGCTGGGCCGATAATAAATTAAGATATAGTTTCCTTTTACTTGCAGGTATTTTGGTAGTAATCCTGAAACAGGCAGCCATACCCCTCATTATACTTTTGTACATCGGGCTGTCGTTAGGATCGAGAATGTTTTCCAGGAAGTAGGTGTTGAATTTTTTGACGATTGAACCGTCTTGTGTCACCCTTTAGAAGATCAAGCGTACCGCTGGTGCTTATCCTGACATGGATGACAATTACAACCCATGCCCAAAGTGTACTGCAGTCTGGACATTGGTTCAAAGTCGCAGTGGGCCAACGGGGTGTCTACCGTATTTCAGGCGACCAGTTCCAGAAAATGGGCTTCGGATCCGGAGTAGATCCTGCACGAATCAAAATTTTTGGCAACGGAGGAGGTATGCTTCCCCAGGCGAACAATCAGCCGCGTCCAAACGATCTCAACGAAATTGCTATCCAGGTATCCGGCGCTGAAGATGGTTCTTTCGACAAGAACGATTATATCCTGTTTTTCGCGGAAGGGCCAGACATTGTGCAATTCAAGACAGGCAAGAATACATTCTACTACGAGAGCAACCTGTACAGCAAGCAGAATTACTATTTCATTACAGTAGGGCCGGATGCGGGTAAGCGCGTTGGTCCCGCAACCGGGGCGTCTGGCGCATCCGTTATAGTTGAATCCTTTAACGACTACGTTTACCACGAATCGGACGAGTACAATGATCTGAAATCAGGAAGAGAGTGGTTTGGAGAACGGTACGATGTTAACACGACATATTCTTATCGCTTCGACGTCGAAGGAATTCTTAACAACACACCGATGACATGGATCTCCGACGTCATGGCGCAGTCTTTTAACGGTTCAAGTTTCAAATTGCAATACAACCGCGTTCAGGTAGCCGAACAGATTGTGCCGGTAATCAACAATACCCAATATGGTATTAAGGGTCGGCACAAGCGGGATACAATTACTTTTCAATCAGGTACCGTTGGTGCTTCTGCCGCTATCGCTCAGGACATGCGGTATGAATATGTAAAGTCCTCCAGCGGAAAGAATATAGGGTTCCTGGATCTTATGCTTGTTTCATTTGAACGAGCGCTGGCGCTGTATGGCAAACAAACTATTTTCAGATCAGCGAAAAGTCTGACGGCGCCCGTCGCGACGTATCATATTGGAAAAGCAAGCAGCTCTCCCGTTGTGTGGGACATCACCGACTATTCAAACCCAAAAAGTCAGGCAACTTCACTAAATGGAGAGGTGCTCACTTTTTCAGCAGATGCCTCACTCATACGAGAGTTTGTAGTCTTCGGAAATGACATCGCTTCTCCCGAAATGATTGGAGAGGTGTCCAATCAGAACCTTCATGGATTGTCGTCCGCAGATATCATTCTTGTTACGCATCCGACCTTTACGTCTGAAGCTCAACGTCTGGCAAGCCACCGCACCAGTCACAATGGAGCAAGCGTCCACGTCGTTACGCCGGAGCAGATCTATAACGAGTTTTCTTCAGGACGTCAGGACGTGTCGGCGATTCGTGACTTTGTAAGACATATATACCAAAAAGATCCATCGAAGCTCAAAGCGTTGATACTCTTCGGAAGGGGTTCTTACGATTATAAAGATCGCATGCCCAACAACACCAACTTCGTTCCCACATACGAATCAAGAAATTCTCTTTCACCATTGGAGACTTATTCTTCTGATGACTTCTTTGCTTTCATGGAACCCAATGAAGGCAATTGGGGAGAAAGTCCGGTTCAGCATCACACACTGGATATCGGCGTTGGCCGATTGCCGGTCAAGACCGTTGCTGAAGCACAACAGGTTGTTGATAAACTTATTGCTTACGATGCGCTCTCCAAAACTTATGGATACTGGAGAAAAGAGATTGTATTTGTTGCTGACGATGGAAGCAACTCTGATGGCTACACGTCGAGCCATCAATCGCAGGCAAACACAATGGCCGATAATATCGAATCGGTATACCCGGCATTTGATACGCGAAAAATATTCCTTGGCACTTATAGCAAAACGGTAACGTCAAACAGTGAGGTAATCCCGGAAGTGAATGAGGAAATCCGAAATCATTTCAAAAGCGGATCATTGATCATCAACTACACCGGCCATGGGAGCGAAAAGCTATTGGCCGATGAGAAAGTCTTCACCGAGACCGACATTGATATGCTGAACAACAAGTCATATCCATTCATGGTGACGGCGACGTGCGAGTTCGGGAGACAAGATGATCCAACCTTGATCTCAAGTGCGGAACGGGTCGTTCTCAGGCCCAACGGGGGCGCTATTGGGATCCTGACTTCTGCCAGGCCCGTCAACTCGCCGACCAATTTCCTCCTCAATCAACAGTTTTATACTTCCCTCTTCACCCGTGATAATGGAACTTATCGATCCATTGGTCAGGTGTTTCGTGAAACGAAGAACAATAGTGTAAGTGGCGTAGCGAACAGAAACTTCTCATTGATCGGCGATCCCTCCTCGACGCTTGCCCTACCCATGGAACGCGTGATCTTAACCTCCATTAAAACGGCATCAGGTACCGATACTTTAAAGGCTCTATCAAATGTGACTATCACAGGCGAGGTTCGCGATGACCTGAATTCCGGATTGAGCGACTTCAATGGCATTCTTGAAGTGACTGTGTTTGATAAGGTCACGGACAATGTGACCATTGGCAAGAATGACCCGCCATACAAATTCACAGAGCGCGAAAACGCTTTATTTCGGGGAAAGGCGACCGTCAAAGACGGGACATTTCAGTTCAGTTTTATAGTGCCAAAAAACATTGACTATGAATATGGCCCTGGCAAAATAGGGCTGTATGCCTCGAGTGCATACAACTCCCGTGACGCAGGTGGGTCGGCCAGGCTCGTCGTGGGCGGAAGCGATCCGGCACCTCCAAAGGACACCACTCCTCCCCTTGTTCAGGCATTTATGGGCGACACAACGTTCATCAACGGGGGCGTGGTCATTCCAAACACCATGCTGGTCGTAAAACTCCAGGATGCGAGCGGAATCAATATTTCCGATAACGGGACAGGAAACTCACTATCCGCGATTCTTGACGGAACAACTTCCTTCTCCTTGTCCGCTTACTACGTGGCGGCAACCGACGACTTTACAAAAGGGTGGGTTCAATTCCCAATGGAAGGCCTCGTTCCGGGGCGCCATTCGATTACCGTCCAGGCCTGGGACGTATTTAACAATCCCGCTGAAGCCACGGTGGATTTCATCGTGACTGACGGCGAAGCACTTATGATCGAGGATTTCTCAAATTATCCAAATCCTTTCCCGAACGAGACTAGTGTCTATTTTACACATAATCGGTCGGGCGACGACCTGCAGGCCATGCTGGTACTTTATATGCCAACCGGACAGATTCTTAAAACATACGAGTTTGATATTCCGCAAAGCGCTTACCAGGTGGATCTGCTGGATATCGACGCTTTTGCCGAGTTTGGCAAAAAACTCCCCGGAGGAGTATACTTGGCGCGGCTTGCCGTTCGTTCAGTAACGAATGGCTCTAAAAGTGAGCGCGTTACAAAACTAATTGTGGTTAATTAATTATCTTTGAGCCTTTGAAATTAACATTGATGTCGTACCGCGCATTGGCTTTGTTGGCAATAGGTCTAATAAAGGTTCATTCAGGTTTCTCTCAAGGTGTCGTTGCAAATCCTGATGAATTATTAGGTGCCCAAAACGCGATTACTACTGCCGTTCCTTTTTTGTCCATTACACCTGATGCCCGACACGCAGCACTTGGCGATGCCGGAGTTGCTACCAGTCCCGACGCCAACGCATCTTTCTGGAACGCAGGAAAACTAGCTTTCATCGACAAGAAGTATGGCGGTTCCTTATCATACACTCCGTGGCTTGGTAAGATCGTCAACGATATGTCTATTTCTTATCTGACCGGCTTTTACAAATTCACGAAGGAGCAGGCAGTTGCTACGTCAATCAAATATTTTGATCTCGGGGATATCAGCTTCAAAGATCTGAACAATGTTTCGCTCGGCGACTTCCATCCGAGAGAATTTGCTTTTGATGCCACCTATTCCCGCAAACTCTCCAATGAATTCGGTGTAGGTATTGCCGGACGTTACATCTATTCAAATCTCACAGGTGCTTTCGCAGGTATCGACGCGAAGCCAGGCCATAGCGTAGCCGTTGATATCGGCGTCTACTATACGAAGACATTTGAACGCGTAAGAACTTCAACTTTGTCACTGGGCGGAGCCATTACGAACATAGGAGCAAAACTTTCCTACACAGATAATCAAAACAAAGATTTTATTCCCACTACTCTTCGAATCGGTGGTGCCTATAACATTGAACTCGATCCTGTTAATTCATTCACTTTCATACTCGACTTCAGCAAACTGATGGTCCCAACGCCACCTATACGCGCCACTGATGGCTCAATCGTATATGGCAAAGATGACAACCGTTCTTTGCTGAGCGGAATGTTTGGCTCGTTCACGGATGCGCCGAATGGCTTCGAAGAAGAAATGCAGGAGATCATGACTTCTGCCGGTATAGAATACTGGTATAACCAGACCTTCGCAGCCCGCATAGGTTATTTTAATGAAGCTCAAAACAAAGGCAACAGAAAGTATATGACCGTTGGACTTGGCTTCAGGAAGAAATCATTTGGAATTGACGTCGCATACATTGTGCCCGTTAATCGCAGGGAAAGTCCTTTGGCAGAAACCCTTCGTTTTACCCTGCTCTTCCAGGCACCCTGGAGCAATGCAGAGCCTGTTGAGACAGTGACCGAACAATAATCGCTCATGCTCGACAGAACCCAGGCTCCCGCATTTGAAAAGAGTTCATCTTTCGATCTTATTAGCCCAATAAGGACTACCGTCGCCGGTGGCGCACAAGCCCTTTTTGTATTGGGTGGATCGCAGAATGTTTGCAAGATCGAGTTGCTGTTTCAGGCCGGTCGCTGGAACGAACGGGTATTCGGAGCTGGATATTTTACTTCTCAACTGCTCTCCAAGGGAACAAAGTCGAAAACAAGTTTTCAAATCGCGCAGGCATTTGATCAACTGGGCGCTCACCTTGAAGTTAACCCAGGTGCTGACTTTGTCTCTGTGGCACTATATAGCCTGACACGGAATCTGGAAAGCTCACTCGAGCTGCTGATTGAATTGCTTCTGAATTCAATTTTTCCCGAAAAGGAATTATCGCAGCTGAAGACGATCTACCTTCAAAACCTTCGGGTAAATAAAGAAAAGACGAGTTTTCAATCATCGGTATTGTTCCGCCGCACGCTTTATGGAACGTCTCACCCATACGGAAAAGAACTGGACGAAGCTGATGTTCAGCGCCTGGCTCAACAATCTCTGCTTGAGCACTTCAATGAATTTTTCAAAGAGGCAACACTCATTGTATCCGGAAAAGTAAGCGAAGAACACAAGCAGCTTATTGTAAACTCGTTTGGCTTCCTGAAGCATCAGACCATAGCGCCTGCAGAAACGAATATTCCTGTTCTCAAGAAAACGAGTGAGGTCATTTCGAAAGAAGGAAGCGTACAGGCGTCGATCAGAATGGGTAAACCTTTCTTTGGTCGTTTACACCCGGACTACGCTGTCGCTATCTTGCTCAATCATATTCTTGGCGGATACTTTGGATCGCGGCTGATGAAAAACATCAGAGAGGAAAAGGGATTGACCTACGGCATATCGTCGTCGTTATCTATGGCCCTGCATGGTAACCACTTTGTAATTGGCGCCGACGTAAATCTGGAAAACGTTGAGCTGGCATTTGGCGAGATCAAGAAAGAAATGAAACGCCTCCGCGAAGAACCTATCGACGCCACAGAGTTGGAAGTTTCTCGCAATCATTTTATTGGTAGCCTCCAGCTTGAGATCACAACCTCTTTTGCTCACGCAGACAAGGTGAAGAACATAACAATCTTCGGTCTTCCCAATGACTATTATCAGCGTCTCATTCACCGCATTGATGCCATATCAGCGGATGACCTGATGGCTGTTGCCAACAGACACTTTCAGGAGGAAGAACTTCTTCAGATTGCCGTCGGCTGATCCAAATTGAAATTACAATTGCCATAGCAGGCAAACTTCGTATTTTGAGGGCCATGAAATTCTTTTCATCGACAATCCGTTTCAGTTTTTTGTTTGCCTTTCTCGTGGCGACTGCAGCCTCTGGTCAGAACGCAAAATCGACCCATTACGTGTGTATCATGAATGATGGTACGTATCATGACAGATCCAATTGCGCGCTGTTACAACTCTGTAGTGGTGCCAAATACCGCAAGACAACGAACGTCGACAATCTGAAGCCTTGTAAAAAGTGTGCGCGTCCTGTATATGCAGGAACCGGCTTTGACAATATCAAGCGCATCCTCGGCGTAAAGGACAGAAAACAAATTGTCGATTCGTTGGGAACAGCGGAGAGTGTGATCAAACGGAACGGCTATACGATGAGAATCCTCGGCTCACCCGGCAGTAAGACTGTTAATACCCTGGAATTCTTTCCGAATGAGCAAATGGTCTTTGTAGCGGACTCGTTATTGGCTCCTGCTTTTTTCCGGAGGCTGGGTCTTGAATTTCAGGGTTGCCGGGCGGACACGGTGAGAAATCTGACGCCGCACCCGGTGACAGGAAAAGTCGATCAGTCCTTTACAATTGAATACAGAAACTGCGCAATTGTAGAACGGCGCGACGCATACGACGACCCAAGCAAGTATTACTATCGCTTAAAGTTCTTCGCAGTGGACGTAGACCGGAGAACCACCCTGGAAAAGGTCCAACTCGTACTCGATGTGGAACGTTAAGTGTAGCTTTGGGGTCCGATGTGTGGCATCTCATTCCCACGTACAAGAGAGGCAGTAAAGTCAACTCCTACCCTTTCCAGGCAAATCGCGTGTTTGTACAAAGAATTACAACTCGCTCACAGTCACTTCGCCACCGTTTGAAGGGTTGATTTTACCTATCGTATTTGTTATATTACAATGACGACGTTGGGTCACATTAAGAAGCTAATATGTTTCGGTTCAATTTTTGTCAATTTGAATCGACCTTCACAATTCGTTATTACACACGCAAACCCAATTTCCTATGAATGTGTATTGTGAGCTGCTATTGGATCGGATTCGATTGAAGATCGATGGCGAAGAGCTTTCATTTCAGGTCAATTCTGGATTTTATGCGCATAGGATGCTGGTGATATCAGGTATCAGCAGCCGCATAAAGGGGTTTGTGCGATACCACCAGAGCGACATGAACTTCCTGCAGAAAATCAGGCAGCGCATCGTCAAAAACAAAGTATTTGTATTGGTGAATCAGGACGTGCAGCAGTACGTGACACTCAAGCACATACATGAATTTGCATCCCGTTTCCTTGATGGGGGCGGCATGTACATCATTCCAAAACCCTTGTCATTTGATAGCACCAACCTTGAAAGCGTAGAAAAAATCAGATCGGAATATATCAGGGGCAGCCAGAACCGGGACACTGTCCTTTCGCAGCTTCAGGAGATCACCAAACCTGGAGTTCAGCGACCCGCGCTGAAATCGGGCATATAACCTGGAATCACAGCATTTAAACAGGAAGGGGCTGGCGGTAACACGTCAGCCCCTTCGCTTTATCGCCATATTCGACGCTTCGTCGAAAAAAAAATCGATATCGAAGCCATTCGGGCGAGCGCAAAATTGTACCTTACCCACCAATGGCTTCAATCATGAGATTTAAGGGTATTCTCCTGGCAGGTTTTTTTGCTTGCGTTGCGCAACTGGCTTGCGCTCAGGACAACAATATTGCGGTATCTGATGTTCTGATCACTCCGCCTCCGTCGGCTCCTCCCGAATTTCTCCTGGTATTGCGGACCGATGACAAAACGGTCATCGTGGACCCCGAAACCAATGATATGCCCGCTGTTGAATCAGCTGTCGACACCCGTTGGGTTCAGTCAATCGAGATGCTTACAGGCGAAGACGCCCTTTCCCGATATGGACTTAAAGGACGAAACGGAGTAATCATTATCCAGTTCAAGCCAAACTATGTGCTTCCATTAGGTCTTCCGGAAGCTGTTAAGGACGGCGAGTAGCTGCTCGTGCGAGCTACACAGCACCCACCTGTTCATTTCGCGAGCAAGCCGGAATCCATACCGATTCCGAAAAACGAAATAATACCCATTAGCCTTTGATAATTTCCTTGCTTTAGAAAGCCGGGAGTTTTTGCGTTCTTCGTTCACTATTAATCGCGCTTGCCTCCATTATGATTTCAATGCGTTCTCTACTGGTCGTTTGTTTATTGTTGATTTCCGTGTTCGCCTGCAAGGAGGAGAAGCCTCATGAGCAGCCATTAACCAAGCATGATACTGGCCAGGTAGCTAATGTTGCCGCCGAGATCAGGAAAAGTACGCCAGCAAAACTTGCAGCAGGACTGACACTCACGCTATGGGCCTCCGATTCGCTGGCTCCGGATCCCGTTGCGATGTCAATCGACGACGATGGAAAGGTCTACATCGCGCGCACCAACCGTCAAAAAAATTCAGAGTTCGATATTCGCGGCCACCGCGATTGGATGATCCCATCTATCAGCCTGCAGTCTGTTGAGGAAAGACGCGCTTTTCTTCATGCCACCTTTGCGCCATCGAAGAGCAAGGAGAACGAGTGGCTGGCCGATCTCAACAACGACGGAAGTCACGACTGGCGCGACCTTGCAGTTGAAAAAGATGAGATCTGGAAAATCGAAGACACCAATGGCGATGGCTACGCAGATGTAGCGACACAAATTCTAAATGATTTCCATGACGAAGTTACCGATGTGGGAGGAGGAATTCTGGTTCGCGACAAAGACATCTTTTATACTATCGGCCCAGACATGTGGCGTCTGCGTGATACGAATGGTGACGGTGTAATTGACGACAAAAAGTCTATCAGCCATGGCTACGCCGTGCATATCGGATTCAGCGGCCACGGAATGTCCGGCGCAACGGAAGGGCCAGACGGCAAAATCTACTGGCAAATCGGCGACATAGGAGCGAATATCACTGCACCAGATGGTAAGGTACATTCTTACCCTAACGAGGGCATCCTCGTCAGATCAAATCCTGATGGAAGTGACTTTGAAGTTTTTGCGTCGGGCATCAGGAATACACATGAATTCGTCTTCGATGAATACGGAAACATTATCAGCTCCGACAACGACGGCGACCATCCCGGTGAAAGCGAGCGACTTGTTTATCTCGTCGACGGATCAGATCAGGGTTGGAGATCGAACTGGCAATACGGTAAGTACATCGATCCACGTAATAATGAATACAAGGTTTGGATGGATGAAGGTCTTTACAAACCACGTTGGGACGGACAGGCTGCATACATTATACCGCCAATCGTAAACTTCCACAACGGTCCCACCGGAATGGTTTACAATCCCGGCACGGCACTGGGCACAGCATGGAAAAACAAGTTCTTTCTCGTCGAATTCGTAGGAAGCCCAAGTCGTTCACACATCTGGGCATTTAGCCTGAAACCTAACGGAGCATCCTTCTCATTGGTTGATGATATTGACGTGGCTAGCGGAATCCTTCCCACGGGTATCCGCTTTGGCCCGGATGGCGCCCTATATGTTGCCGACTGGATCAACGGTTGGGGAACGAAAAACTTTGGACGCATCTGGAAACTTGATGTTGATTCTGATAAGAACGACCTCAAAAACGAGCGGGTTGAAACAGAGCGCCTCATGAAACTTGACTACTCAGGTCAAAGTATTGAAGAGCTCTTGAAAATGCTGTCGTACGGAGACATGCGTATCAGACAAAAGGCTCAGTTTGAACTCGTGGCGCGCGATGGTCAGGGTATGGATGCGTTCAAAAAAGCCATAGCACAACGTGATAACCAACTCGCCAGGGTTCACGGTATCTGGGGAGTTGGACAATTAACCCGCAAGGACAAGATCAATGGAAGAATACTTCAGGAGCTTTTGCACGACAGCGATCTTGAAATTGCCGCACAGGCTGCAAAGACGATTGGCGACGTACGCTTTGATGCTGCTGCTGCGGACCTGATCCCGCTTCTTGAAAGTGAAAACCCAAGGACTGCATTCTTCGCTGCACAAGCACTGGGAAGACTTCGTTATGAAGACGCGATAAAGCCGCTCATTCAACTGATTGATAAAAACAACGACGTTGATAACTATATCCGCCATGCCGCTGTAGTTGCATTGGCACGCATTGGCAAAGAGGATCAAATTGCCCTTCTGGCGAAGAGTCCAAAAAAGCAGCTGCGCATAGCCGCAGTGTTGGTACTTCGGAGACTTCACAGCGACAAAGTATCGTTGTTTCTTCAGGATCCTGACGAGTACGTGGTCACTGAAGCAGCCCGTGCAATTAATGATGATTTATCAATCGAGAAGGCACTGCCTGATCTGGCTCGGGTATTACGAGATCCGCGGTTTAAGAGTGAGCCACTGTTGCGCAGAGCCATTAACGCTTGCCTCAGAGTGGGTTCGGAAAAGGAAATGGACATCCTCGTCAATTTTGCTAAGCGCTCTGACGTAACGCCAGAGCTACGCGCAGAGGCACTGGCAACGCTTGGCGTATGGCCCAATCCCTCTACGCTCGATCGCGTCGATGGAAGACTGCGCGGAAAGGTTACTCGTGATCCCGCTGTAGTGACAGCAAAAGTGCGCAGCCTCGCCGGCGACTTTATGAAGAGCAATGAACCCGAAGTGGTTATTGCCAGCGCAAAGATGATTGCCAATCTTGGCATCCAGGACTTCAACGACACATTTGCCAAACTCCTCGCGTCAAGCCACTCGGCCGACGTTCGCTCAGCAATGCTCGTCGCTCTGTCAACGCTGAAATACGATAAGATCGAAGATGCCATTCACAAAGGCATGGCCGATCATGATGCATCCGTTCGCACAACCGCCGTCGGACTTCTTAGCGATCTTGATATCAGCAAAGAAAAACTTCCGTCAATTGTTGATCCCGTGTTCAGGAACGGATCTGTTCAGGAACAACAGGAATTACTTCGGGTGTTGGGCGAGATGCCGGCCGACAGAACGGAAGCTGTACTTGACAAGCTGATCGATCAGCTCGCTGCCAAAAAGATTGCCCCAGCCATAACGTTAGATTTGATTGAGGCGGTCGATTCTACACATTCAGAAAAACTGCTCACGAAACTTAGTCCGTTGCGCTCCAACAGTAACAAAACAGACGGCTTCCTCGATGCCCTTTATGGTGGCGATGCAAGAAGTGCATGGTGGTACTTTAGAAGCAGCTCAACCGGACAATGCGTAAGATGCCATTCTATCGGAGGTGAAGGCGGAACTGTGGGCCCTGATCTCTCAAACATCGGCAATCAACTCACAAGAGAGCAAATTCTACAGGCTATGGTTGAACCCAGTGCGCGTCTTTCTCCTGGTTATGGATCGGTGAAGGTCACGTTGAAAGATGGTCAGGTAATCACGGGTATATTGATGGAAGAAAAGAAGGATGAATTGATCATCAAGACGTCTGATGCCGAACCTGTCGAGGTGAATCTGTCCCGGATTGACAAACGTGAAAACATGGCTTCAGCAATGCCGCCGATGGGCACGCTCATGTCGAAACGCGAAATCAGGAACATGGTTGAATTCCTTGCGAACCAGAAGAAAGAGAGTAAGTAGATGGGAAGATGACGCGTTGCAGTTAGTTCAGTCACGTCGTGAAGTGTTCTCAACGAGCACTTATCACGTCTATCTCCTAACGTTTTCCATAGATGTTCTTTAAGTCCTTTTCAAATAGTGTATAAGGATCATTGTAGAACTTCATAAAGTCGGGTGCACTAACCTGACCCGGAAAAGGTGCATAATAGTGAGTCGGACTGTTCTGATCATTCCTCCAAACCAAAACATAACAAAGGCGGAGATGGTCCGACTTCATTACTTTCAACAATGTCTCCGTCCACCAGGTTGTATTTGGTATTGACTCGAGACCGGTCTCTGTAAAGGCGGCGAGCTTGCCTTTCTTAAATGCATACTCTGATAAGATCTTCAACTTGGCAGATGCCTTGTCGGGCGCATAGCGATCGCGACCCATATCCCCATAGTTGTCCATCCCCAGAAGATCGACGTATTCGTCGCCTGGATATCGGTCGAGGTACTCAGCTTCTGTTGTAAACCTGTTGTCAGGAGAAAATGCGTACAGGAAATTGTGCACGTTCAGACTGTCTTTCAAATAAGTAATGGTGAACTTCCAGAGAGCAATAAACTCCTCGCGGGTGCAATGCGACTGGCCCCACCAGAACCAGTTGCCATCGAACTCATGATATGGCCGGAAGATCACAGGCACCAGTTTGCCATCCTTCGCCCGAAGATCGTTGGCCCACGCAGCCACACCCTTCAGTATCTCTTTATATTGCTCGTGCGCTACACCTCCTGGAATGATCGCAGGTACGGCTGGTTTCGACAAAGTGTCTACCCAATAGAAACCACCTTTCGAAATCGGATTGAAAAAATGCCACGCGACAGTAGTAACACCTCCACGTTCATAGGTAGCGATAACATTCTGCTTGAGTCGTGCCTTAGCGGCAGCAATTTCATTTTCAGGGCGACCTGAAAACCCCATGATATCTACTCCAATTACTGCAGGATGAGATCCTGTAACTGACTTTACATCGGATCGATCAGCATCGCCACTCCATCCATGCCCATACTCGGTAGCATGCTGGTGGCCAAATAGCGTGTGGTTCTCAGATAGGTTCCATAGTGACCGATACAAATTTACGGTCTCGGCTGTGGCTTTCTTATCAATTGGTCCGCGCTGTGCGGAACTACTAATTGAGTTACACAGTAAACTTGCGGCAACAAGGGCGCAAACACAAGCGATTCTTTTCACGAAATAGGCTTTGCTTT
Organism: Chryseolinea sp.; assembly: GCA_049840655.1. Lineage (GTDB taxonomy): Bacteria > Bacteroidota > Bacteroidia > Cytophagales > Cyclobacteriaceae > Chryseolinea. The sequence goes on along the minus strand of JASGJX010000011.1, from coordinate 17,031 downwards.
CAATCATGATGCTGGGTTGATGTGGCTTCAAACTCCTGAGATATTCAGCGAGTTTCAAATTCACACAATCTTAAAAATTGAATTTCGCGTTCCTGGTTACTCCTTCCCAGTTATCAGTTCTGAATGGCACGGCGGGAAATCCGTCTTTGTTAAACAGATTGGCGTCCTCAGGATTATCAGCCCACGCGAATCTTACTGCCCCAGGCGTTTGTACCTGATCACTTTCTACCACAACATCATTTCCGACGAGACTTGCCTTCGCATAGTAAAACTTATGATCGCTTCCGGCAACTTCAAATCCTTTGAGATAACCATACTTGTCCTTCACCATGAGGCCGGACCCGGTGTTGCTCAATAAAATCTTCACCTTGTTCCCTTCAACACTCATTGATTTATATGAGGGACCAGAACAAACAACATCTTTGCCGTAATCATTCTTAAGCGCAATTGCAGCAAGTCTCTTTCCTACGTCCTGTTTGTTTCGTGGATGTATATCATTCGCCTCTCCGATATCCGTGGTGACAGCCATACCTGTATGTGGTAAGCTTAACGTCATCGTCTGTGCTTCTCTCAACTCTGCCCACGTACTTCCCTTTTCGCTTGTGCCGTTGCTCGCATTGAAGCTCGCCAGCTGAACAAAATAAAATGGGAAATCTCCTTCTTTCCAATGGGCACGCCAGTCGTTAATCATAAGCGGAAATGCGGTGCGGTACTGATAGGCACGACCTGCGTTTGATTCTCCCTGATACCAGAGTACTCCGGCTATCCGCGCAGGTAACAGTGGATTAAGCATGGCATTAAAAAGCAGCGTTGGATAACTGTTCGGCCCAACGGCTGCGCTAATGCTCGCCTTTTCAATGGAGAAGCGCCACTTACCAACAAGACTGTGTGCACCTGCACTTGTGGTCAGCTTGAGTTGATCGGGTTTTCCGTATAGTCCGCCGCCTCCTCCGGTATCGTCAACACGAACAGCGATTACATTATCCCCCGCTTTCAATACACCAGGCGAAATTTTATACACTCTGTTCTCATTGTATTTTCCGACGGTCGACCCGACACGCTCTCCGTTAACGTAAGTTTCATCTGAGTCATCAATGGGGCCTAACTCTAATGTCGCGTTGCCGGCTATGTCTGCATCTGTAAGCGTCACTGTCTTTCGGAACCATACTACTCCATCGAAATCAGGAAGAGCGTGGCTCTCCCACAGTGATGGCAATTCCATCTCATTCCAACTACTTGCATCGAATGCTGCATCTTTCCATTGGTCAACGCCTGATGCAGGAAGAACTATATTCATGGCTTTGAATTTGGCAAGTTGTTCAGCCTGCTTTTGCTTAGCCAATTGCTCGAAATCAAGTTGAGGCATTCCGGAGATCATATCTTTGAATTCCGGATTGGACATAAATGCCTCACGACTTGTCCATGTTTCCGAATGAGTGCCACCCCATGAAGTGTTAATGAGCCCGATAGGCACATTAATTTGTTCATAAACGGTACGAGCAAAGAAGTAACCTACAGCAGTGAATTCTCCTGCTGTTTCCGGCGTGCACGATTTCCAGGATCCACCTTTAACATCCTCTTCCGGTTTCGCTGATACTTCCTTTTGCACAAGGAATTGTCTGATCTGTGGATACTTCGCCGATGCAATCTCTTCCTCTGCGTTTCGGGCTGCCCGCAGTGGCCATTCCATGTTAGACTGTCCGGAGCAAACCCAAACTTCACCAACAAGAATGTCATTCACTGTAAGAGTGTTCTTGCCTTTGATAATCATTTGGTATGGACCTCCTGCTGCTTCAGGAGTAAGTTCAACACGCCAGTGACCGGATTTATCAGTCGTTGCCTTTCCCTGCTTTCCATGAAACTGAACGGTGACTTTTTCTCCGGCACTTGCCCATCCCCAAACCACGATCGGTTTGTTGCGCTGCAAGACCATGCCATCACTAACAAGTTTCGGAAGCCGGACCTGCGTATAGCCAGCCAGTGAGAAGCTGATCGTGATCAGCAGAGCAAAGAGTTTTTTCATGAACAAGGTTTGATTACTTCAGACACGGAGAAAGTATGATGGTGTTTATAACACCTGCTGTGAACATTCGTCGTCTAAAATAGAAAGAAAATGAAAGCAAGAACCAACCGCTGATGGATTGTCATTATACCCTGAAAACAGCAGGAGTCGCCAATAGCTCAGTATGTCTCCGGTGGCTTTCCAGCTACTGCTTTTTCAACACGAATACCAACGGCAACTATACCTGGCAGGGTGTCCATCCGCATAAACTGCTCAAGGACAATCTTGTACTTGCCTTTCTTCGGGAACTGAAAGTTTTGCAGCAACAGGAAGCGATGATCATATAAATCGCCTATCCCGCTTTTGCCCGAGGGCTTGCCCGTCTTTGCATCAAAGAGGTATTCACCCAAAAGCTTCTTCTGGATCTCGACACCGGAAGAGTCCTGCAAGTAATAAGTAAAATAAAACCTGGCGTAGGGATAAGAAACCGCATTTCGGAGATCGCCGAAAACATTGTACTTACTGTTCGTATCGTCAATTTCAAATTCGAACGACGGCTTGTCAGTTATAATCCACTCTTGTTTATCGAAGTCTATTACCTGCTCGTATACGCGACTATCGCTGCACGCCCATAACACTACGCCTAACAGGCACAATGCAGAAGTTATTCTCATTGTTGATTCTCAGGTTTTGAATTGTGGGATTCTCCCTTGTCTTTATTTCCGTCGTCAGTATTTCCCCTTGATGAATTGTCTCTATCGGGATTGCGTCGCTCATTATTAGGCCGGGGCTGATTGCCACGTTCAGAATTTCCTTTATCCGGGCGGGGGCCACCGCCTCGATTCTGTTGCTGATTGCCTTTGTTGCCAGGATTATTCCTGCCCTGGTTTCTGTTACCTCGGTTTTGATTGCCCGGCTGACCTGATGGCGCTTGATTACCGGAAGGCTGATTTCCCTGCTGCCCTTCCTGAGCCTTGGGTTGGCCGCCTTGTCCTCTCTGCTGACCACCCTGATTCCGTTGCTCGTTTCCTCCCTCGCGGCGTTGTCCCCGCTGCTGATTCTCCCGTTGTTGGTTTTCCCGTGGCTGATTTTCGCTGCGACCTTCAGGGCGTGCAGGCCTTTCCTTGCGCGGCTGACCCTGCTCTGGTCGTGGTTGTTGTTGCCCGGCATTACTCTTTGGCTGTTGAGGAGCCGAAGCATTGGCTTGCCCTTCCCCACCCTTTTTCTTCTTTCGCTTCTTAGCCTTTCCCTTAAATTTCTGATCCATGCGCGCGAGATCACTGTTGAGTGTCTCCACTGGAATCTTCTCTGCTATCACATCAAGATCCAGGCTTGCAGGCTTGCGACCTTCGCGATTCATTGCCAGGATCTGATTGACTCGTTCAATATTTAACGGATACCATGTGTTCTCAGCTACAAAGCCAAACCACATGATCTTTCTGAAAATGTCTGTCTTCTGAAGTGTTGCTTCTCCCTTGTCGGTTAACAACGGGCCCTCGATCTTGGGAATGTGCTCAAGAGCTTCCATGTAAGTCTCGAGTTCATAATTGAGGCAGCACTTAAGACGACCACATTGACCCGAAAGCTTGCTAGGGTTGAGTGATAAGTTCTGATAACGTGCCGCACTGGTTGCTACGTTTTTAAAATCTGTAAGCCAGGTTGAGCAGCAAAGCTCACGGCCGCAAACTCCAATGCCTCCAAGGCGACCCGCTTCTTGCCTGAGGCTGATCTGCCTCATCTCAACTCGTATCCTGAATTCTCCGGCAAGCAGCTTGATCAGTTCGCGAAAGTCAACCCGATCATCCGCTGAATAAAAGAAGGTAGCTTTCGCGTTATCGGCCTGATATTCTATGTCCGATAACTTCATTTCAAGCTTCAGATCGCGAATGATTTCGCGCGTTCGATACAGCGTTGGCATCTCCCGCTTCTTCACTTCCTCAAACTTATCGAGGTCTTTCTGATGAGCTATCCGATAGATCTTTTTAATGTCTCCGTCAATCGAGATCTTCTTCTTTTGCATTTGCAGGCGAACCAACTCACCCTGAAGAGACACATAGCCGATGTGATGGCCACTCGGAACCTCAACCACAACAGCATCTCCTGTTGTAAGGGTAAGCTTATCTGGATTGCTAAAAAATTCTTTGCGCCCGTTTTTGAATCGAACTTCGGCGATGTTGAATCTGTCTTCCCGCGGCATCTCCATATTGGATAACCAATCGAAGACATTCATCTTGTTGCATCCACCTGTATTGCATGCACCATTGTTGCGGCACCCTGCCACCGATCCATTCTTACCCGAGCCACATGAACAACCCATCGCCTTAGCCTTTATAATTCATCAAGTCCTGGCCGATATCTTTTCGATAGTACAGCCCTTCCCAGTTGATACCCGAGGCGGTTTTATATGCGCGTGCGCGAGCTTGCTCCAATGAATTTCCCTTACCCGAAACAGCAAGCACGCGACCTCCGTGAGTCACTACGTCATCCTGATGCGTCGTCGTTCCAGCGTGGAATACTATTGAACCTTCTTCATGATCCAGACCGCGTATCACCTTGCCTGTCTCATATTCACCGGGATAACCGCCGGATACAAGAGCAACAGTGACCGCAAAATCGTCATGGACATCAAGTTGTTTTCCGCCAAGTTTTCCTTCTCCACAAGCGACAAGCAACTCAACAAAGTCACTCTTGATGCGAGGCATCACAGCCTGTGTCTCAGGATCGCCCATTCGGGCATTATATTCAATAACAAATGGATTTCCTCCAACATTCATGATGCCAACGAAAATGAATCCCTTGTAGTCAATCTTTTCGCGAACCAGACCGTCAATAGTTGGCTTAACAATCCGCTCCTCGATCTTCGACATGAATACGTCGTCAGCAAAAATCACAGGCGAGACAGCGCCCATTCCTCCGGTATTCGGACCTGTATCGCCATCACCGATGCGCTTGTAATCTTTCGCCTCCGGTAACAGCACATAATCCTTGCCGTCCGTAAGCACAAATACAGACAGCTCGATACCATTCAAAAATTCTTCAATAAGGACTTTGGAACTGGCCGCGCCGAAACGCTTGTTTACCAGCATCTCTTTAATTACGGCCTTCGCCTCACCCTGGCTAAGGCTGATGATTACGCCCTTCCCTGCTGCCAGGCCATCGGCCTTAAGCACGATCGGAGGCTTGCACTCCGATATATAATCGAGGGCCTGAACCAACTCTTCAGCTGCGAACGTACGGGCCTTGGCTGTGGGTATGTTGTTACGGAGCATGAACTGCTTTGAATAGTCCTTGCTCCCCTCCAACTGTGCTCCGATCCTGCCCGGCCCAACCATGAGGATCTTGCTCAGAGCAGCATCGCTTTCAAAAAAGTCCCTGATCCCGTTTACGTAACGGACCCTCTGGGCCTACTACCACGAGATCAATCGCCTTATCAAGACAGAACTGTCCGAGTCGTGCAAAATCCTCAACGCCAATCGCAACGTTTTCAGCAACAGACGCAGTCCCGGCATTTCCAGGCGCCACATAGATCTTTTGGCAGAGTGGACTCTGTCTCATCTTCCATGCGAGCGCATGTTCCCTTCCTCCATTGCCGATTACCAGGATGTTCATGGATAGTTTTTCGGTTCAACGCCAAATATAACGTGAATTAACATAAATAGAAACACGCTGGCATGGCCGATCCGCCATTTTGGGCAAACCATGAAAGCAAGCCTTACATACAGGCATAAAAAAACGTGAATGGAGAAGGCTCATTCACGTTCTAAAAAGCGCCTTGGCAGCGCCAAATGAAAGCTTTATCAGTTAGCGTATTCTGACATAAACTTAATTCGCATCATGCGCACCTCTTCTTCAGAGTAGTCTGACATAGTGCCGTCGCCCAAAGCCTGCTCGAGGTTATCGGTCTCGGCATTCATAAAGTAGTCATGAATGTCATCCTGTTTATGCGCATCGATTACCTGATCGATGTAATAGTTCAGGTTAAGCTTCGTGCCTGAATAACAGATGTTCTCTATCTCAGTCAGCAGTTCCTCAAAAGAAAGTCGTGCCTTCTCAGCGATCTCCTCCAGATCAACCTTGCGATCGATTTGCTGAATGATGAGGATCTTCGTCTTCGACTTATTAACGGACGACTTGATCACCACTTCATTGGCAGTTTCGATGTCGTTTTCGTCAACGTACTTCCTGATCACAGCGAGGAACTCCTTGCCGAACTTGTTCACTTTGCCAGTACCCACACCGTTAACCTGTGCAAGTTCATCGTTGGTGGTCGGATAGGTTGTAGCCATTTCTTCCAGCGATGGATCCTGGAAGATCACAAACGGCGGCAGATTTTTCTCCTTGGCAATTTTCTTACGAAGTGTCTTCAACATCTCAAACAACTTCGTGTCGTATGATTTGTTGTTAACAGGTTTTTCTGCTGACTCTTCTTCTTCGTCTACCGCAGTAGTGAAGTCATGATCGCGTGCAAGTTCTATAGTTTGCGGGTTCTTCAGGAATGCAAGACCCTTCTTCGTGATCTTCAACACACCAATGTTGTCGATGTCCTTCTCCAGGTATTGATAGATTAATGCCTGGCGTATCACTGACTTCCAGTAGTCCGCATCTTCATCAGAACCCTTGCCGTACACATCAAGATCGAAGTGTCCATAGCTCTTCACATACTCATCTTCAACACCACGGATAACATGAACGAGGTGATTCAGTCCGAATCGTTCATTAGTCTTCTTGACTGTATCGATTACTAACCCCACAGCATCTGTTCCGTCGAATCGTTCACGTGGATGCACGCAGTTGTCGCACATGCCGCAGTTCTCCTGCTTGTACTCCTCTCCGAAGTAATGAAGCAACTGTCTTCGTCTGCAAACGGGCGACTCAGCATAGTATTCCATTTCCTGAAGGAGTACGCGAGCATTCTCACGTTCCTGAACTGGTTTGTCTTTGTTGAACTTCTCAAGCTTGTTCAAGTCGTTGTGACTATAGAACATAAGGCAATGTCCTTCCAGACCGTCGCGTCCACCGCGACCAGTTTCCTGGTAATATCCCTCCAGTGATTTCGGAACATCGTAGTGAACGACGAAACGAACATCTGGCTTGTCGATACCCATTCCGAATGCAATAGTTGCCACAATGATATCGACTTCCTCATTGAGGAAATCATCCTGATTTTTCATCCGCACATCCGGATCCAAACCCGCGTGATAAGGCGCAGCGCGAAAACCATTCACATTGATCAGCTGAGCGATCTCCTCAACCTTCTTTCGACTGAGGCAATAGATAACACCTGACTTGCCCTTATTGTCTTTAAGAAACTTGATGAGTTGCTTCTTGGTTTCCTTCTTCGGACGAACTTCATAGAAAAGGTTCTTTCGATTGAAAGAAGAGATGAATACATCTGCCTCTTCCATCTGCAGGTTCTTCTGAATGTCAAGCTGAACCTTGGGTGTTGCTGTTGCTGTGAGCGCAATTACCGGCATGTCGCCCAGATTCTGAATCATGGTCTTGATCTTCCTGTATTCAGGACGGAAGTCGTGACCCCATTCAGAAATACAGTGCGCTTCATCGATCGCCACAAAGGCCACGTTCACCTTTTTCAGAAACTCGATTGTTTCTTCTTTGTTGAGCGACTCAGGAGCAACATAAAGCAATTTCACCAGGCCATTCATGCAGTCCTTCTTCAGGCGGGTGATTTCACCTTTGCTCAATGTCGAATTCAGGAAGCGTGCGTTGACACCGTACGCGTTCATCTGATCGACCTGATTCTTCATGAGTGCGATGAGCGGAGAGATCACAATCGCGAGTCCCTCTTTCACCATCGCAGGAAGCTGATAACACAATGACTTCCCCGCGCCCGTAGGCATGATTACAAATGTATTTTTACCGTCGAGTAAATTACGGATAATAGTTTCCTGATTGCCCCTGAACTGCGAGTAACCAAATATCTGCTTTCAGTCTTTCTTTAAGCGCATCTTTCTCTTCAACCAACATCATTTTCAATCTTAATAAACCTAAAATTGTATCTTTGTTCGAGCTAACAAAGCTAATCTTCGAAAAGGAATTGAATTTAGTAAAAAATATCAAAAACATTGCACGCGATGTTCTAATAAATGAAGCCCAGGCAATAGAAAATCTAACTCATTACATTGACGACGCTTTCGAAAACTGCGTCAAGGAAATTTATTCTGCAAAAGGGCGTGTTGTCATAACCGGCGTTGGCAAAAGCGCCATTATAGCCAATAAAATTGTCGCCACATTTAATTCAACTGGAACACCTGCTTTATTCATGCACGCTGCTGATGCCATTCATGGTGATCTGGGCATGATACAAACGGAAGATATTGTTATCTGCCTTTCGAAGAGTGGAAACACACCAGAGATCAAAGTTCTTGTTCCGCTACTGAAACGGAGAGGCGTCAAGCTTGTTGCAATGGTGAGCAATACAAATTCATATCTCGCACAACAAGCCGATTTTGTATTAAATGCAACGATTGCATCAGAAGCATGTCCACATAACCTGGCACCAACAACAAGCACAACTGCGCACCTAGCGATGGGTGACGCTCTGGCTGTTTGTCTCCTTGAACTCCGAAATTTCTCCAGTCATGACTTCGCAGAATATCATCCCGGTGGATCGCTCGGAAAGCAACTATACCTAAAAGTATCTGACATTTACAAGCAGAATGAGAGCACCAATGGTACACGCTACATCAACGCTGACGTGATGTCATTGTAGAGATCTCATCGAAACGTTCGGGCTGTGCCGCTGTAGTCGACGACCAGACTAGTCCTGCTCGGAATCATTACCGATGGTGACCTTCGGAGGATGTTGCAACACAGCGTAGACATCACACATATTAAGGCAGGCGACATTATGACGATAGCACCGAAAGCCATTCAAAAGGACGAGTATGCTGTCAAAGCCCTGCAGATGATGCAAAAGAACGACATCACACAACTTGTGGTCGTGGATGGTGACATTGTCGTAGGATTCATTCATATTCACGATCTTCTTCGGGAGGGGATAGTATAAAAAGCAGAAAACACTTTCAAAAGATTCTGTGACTTCCGTTTTTTACCAAACTTTCTTGTCTGATAACTAGATGAACAAAAACTTATTCGTTGTTTTAATGGCTGGTGGCGTAGGTGTACGCTTTTGGCCTTACAGTCGCAATTCCAAGCCCAAGCAGTTTCTCGACGTATTAGGTACCGGCAAGACGCTTCTGCAGTCTACCTGCGATCGGTTTCTGCCCCTGTGTCCTATAGAGAACATTTACGTTGTCACGCACGAAGAACACGAGCACCTCGTACGGCAACAGCTGCCAATGCTCAAACCTGAGCAGATCCTTGCTGAACCTATGCGCAAGAATACAGCGGCCTGTATTGCTTACGCCAGCTACAAGATTGCATTGAAAAATCCTGACGCCGTGGTCGTAGTAACACCTTCCGACCACCTTATCATGAAGGAGGAAGAGTTTCACGATATCATACAGAAGAGCAGTGAACATGCAAAGGGTCAGGACAAACTTATAACGGTCGGGATACCCCCCACACGACCCGAAACCGGATACGGCTACATCCAATACCTTCCTGAAAAGCCATTCATTAAAAAGGTAAAAACGTTTACCGAAAAACCTGAGCTGTCACTTGCCAAGAAGTTCATCGAAAGTGGTGACTTCGTTTGGAACTCGGGGATCTTTATATGGGGTGTGCAGGCTATTCTCGACGCCTTCCACAAATATCTTCCTGAAATGTCGGAAGTGTTTGATGATATAAAGTCTAAACTGAACACGCCGGAAGAACGCGATGTAATTCATAGTGCATATCCTCAATGCAAGAGCATTTCCATTGACTATGGAATTATGGAGAAGGCACAGAATGTATTCGTTTGTCTGGGAACCTTTACCTGGTCCGACCTGGGCTCTTGGGCTTCTATCCATGAGATCTCCGACAAGGACGAGAACAACAACGCGATACGTGCTAACGCTCAGATGTACGAAACACGTAACTCCATCATCCGTGGTTCTGGTGACAAACTTATCGTTGTTCAGGGTCTGAACGGATACCTGGTCGGTGAATTTGGTAACGTCATCATCGTATGCGAAAAGGATAAGGAAGAGCAATTCCGTCGCTTCGTCAGCGATCTGAAAGCAAAACCCAACTCTGCAGATTTTGTATAATAGTTATCCGATCACAAAGCAGTGATCGCGAGATCGACTCATTGATAAACAAAGAGGCTGTCACATGACAGCCTCTTTGTTTGTTATGTGTTCTTCAGGTCAACCCTAGTTAGAAGTCTTATCGTTCACTATTCTTTTTTCCATGTTCGACAGTTCCCAGGCAGTATAGAATACACATTGCGCCCGCAGTCTCAGAAGGGAAAAGTCAATCTTGCTGACTTCATCTGTTACCTTGTGATAGTCTTCATGAATACCATCGAAGTAGAATATGATCGGCACATTTCGCTTTGCAAAGTTCCAGTGATCGGAACGATAGTACAAACGATCAGGGTGCGATGGATCATTATAGGTATAATCGAAATCAACCTTGGTGTACGTCGCATTCATGCGCTCGCTAATGGCGTTCAGTTCGGAAGACAACTTGTCTGCCCCGATAACATACAGGTATGGATTACCTGACTCATGTTTCGGATCGCGCCTTCCGATCATATCGATATTGAGATCGGCCACGGTAGATTCAAGCGAGAACACAGGATGCTGGGCATAGAATTCTGAGCCAAGTAGCCCGCTCTCTTCGCCGGTCACCAGCATAAATAAGATACTTCGCCTCGGACCATGTCCCTCACGACGCGCCTTTGCAAAAAACTCTGGCAAGCTCCATCACAGCGACTGTTCCTGAACCATCATCGTCCGCCCCGTTGTGAATTACGTCACCTGTTCCATCTTGCTTAATTCCCACATGATCATAGTGCGCAGTGACCAGCAATATCTCGTTCTTCTTATCACTCCCTTCCACTAAACCAAGAACGTTCTCAGTTGGCACCGGACTGATTTCAATTGAAGTCTTATATGTTATGGTCGCTGGCTTGATCTTCCTCAGCAACTTCTTTTCAGCGGCATTCTTAAGACTATTGAGCGACGATCCCATAAATTCCCCTGCCGCATGTGGTGATACGACAAAAACACCCGGACGCACATGCTCAGAGGCGTTTGGCTTCTCGAGTGTTAACCGACCCCGCTCCACGAAGCGTTTACCTTGCGCAAGCACGCGCGCAAACTCTTGTTCAGTTTGAGTATTACAAACGAAGACAGCCTTTGCTCCACGCTCGCGGGCAAGCGTTACTTCCTTGCTTCCCGCTACCCAGCTGCTCCTGGACAGCAGAAGCACCGCCTTATCACGTACATCAACTTGCTGATAAACTCCATCCTCTCCATATCCCACAAATACAATTGAAGTGGTCACCTCCCCGCCGCTATCTTCCATCCCGAAGTAGGCGATGTTCTGATAATTCTCGAATCTCGATTTACCTGCCTGCACATAAGTCTCGCCGGCACCTACCCGATACAGTTCAAGAGGCTGGAGATAGTCACCCGCTACAGGTGGCAGCAACTTATTATCATTGAAATGCGCTCTTATGAATGAGGCGGCCATTCGTTGTCCTCGCTTTCCGGTTTCTCTTCCTTCCATGAAATCCGACGCCAGTATGGTCACATTCTCCTTGAGACCCGCTTCTGAAACTTCGTTCGCATAATGCTGCATCAGCGTATCCGTGCTCTGCAATCGCAAGCATGATACTATTATCAACGTGTTGACGGCAACAAGGAAACCCCTCGCCTCATAAGTAAATCGGTAAGTACAGTAAGTCAGTTAATGATGGGGCGACAAGATGAAAACGTTATCTGATTTCATCAATACCGCATGAAAACAAAATTCCTGACAATTAAATGGCTGTAAGCACGCCGCGCCATTCAGAAAATGTTCTGAAATAAATTACCTTTGCACCTTCAGGCCGACCCTCGTTTGGCTGTCTAATTGATTGAAAATCAAAATCTTCGGATGAAATGTTATCAGGAACGAATAAAACGTGCACCCGAACGTATTGTGCTAATTCTTTTGATTCTATCATTTAGCTGGACTCTGCGTATTAAGAAGTCCATTAACCGATATATACCTATACAAATGACAGATTCCCAGTACTCCGTTTGAAGTAGTACACATTGGGCCTCATGCCACGCTGCTCAGCTGCTGATGCATCTACTGTCTCTGCAATTTCTTCACCAGCGTCCTCGGCACCACCCGGAATCAGCAGGCCGAAGCTCAAACACCGAGAGCACCATCGTCACTGAAGATGAACGCGATGGCGGGCTGACGTTGGGATGGAGCCATAGAGCGTTAGACGTGCCTAAATCCGGCCGCCAACGCCAGCCGAACCAGGATGAAGCGCACGTCACGACCTCACGGCTGCCAATCGACGCTTTCAAAATAAGCCTGCACCTCCGCCAGCGGACGCGTGTTCAGGATGTGCTCGCGCGTGAGCCCGGCCTTGCGCGCGGCATTCATGCCGGCGCGCACATCGGCGAGGCCGGCGGTCTCGTGCGCATCCGGATTGATCGCGCAGAGCAGGCCGCGTTCGGCGGCCTTCCGCCAATGCCGCCAGTCCATGTCGAGCCGCAACGGGTTCGCGTTCAGCTCGATGATCGACGCCGTTGCGCGATCGCGGCGTCGATGACCTTGGACGACGTCCACCCGGTAGGCTTCGCGCCGGAGCAGCAGCCGGCCGGTGAGGTGGCCGAGCATCGTCATGCACGGATGCTCGACCGCGCGGATGATGCGCGCGGTCATCGTCGTCCTCGTCCTGAGGTGAACACGTTGTGCACCGACGCCACGACGTAATCGAGCTGCGCGAGCAGGTCGTCCGTCGAAATCGAGCGGGCCATCGGTCAGGATGTCGCACCTCGGTACCGGCGAAGACATGTGCGTCTTGAAAATCTTCGCGGACGTTCAGCGTCCGGATCTCTGCAACCTGTGCGCAGCAGCCGTTCCTCGTCGAGTCCGTTGCGCCTGGAAGCTCGACTTCGAATGGTCCGCGATGCCGAGGTATTCCCAGCCGAGCGCCTCGCGCCGCGGCGGTCATTTCCTCGAGCGTGTTATGCGCCCGTCGGACGCCGTCGTGTGGTTGTGGAAAAGCGCCGCGCAGATCGGCCAATTCGATCAGCCGCGGCAGATCGCCGCTTCTCCGCGGTCTCGATTTCGCCGCAGGCCCTCGCGCAGCTCCGGCAGGATGAAGTGCAGTCCGAGCGCGGCGAAACAGCTGTTCCGGTATCTCGGCGACGCGTACGGGTCCCTTCCCGGCCTTCCTTCACCGTGCCCTCGCCTTCCGCACCGGCACGAGTCCCCATTCGCTGAAGGCTAGGCCGCGCGGCGAGCGCGCGCTGGCGCATCTGGACGTTGTGGTCCTTCGAACCGGTGAAATGGTGCAGCGCGAACACGAACTGCTCCGCCGGCACGATGCGCAGATCGGCCTGGAGGCCGCTCTCGAAACGCACGCTCGCCTTCGTCTCGCCCTTCGCCGTCACCTCCTTCACGTCCGGCAGCGCGACAAACCAATCGACCACCGGCGCGACCTCGCGTCGCCGGCGACGATGAAAATCGAGGTCGCCGACCGTCTCCAGTCCGCGCCGCAGGCTGCCCGCCGCCTCCGCCCGCTCCACCTGCGGCAGCTTCCGCAAGCCCTGCGACGATCGGCTCCGCGACCTCCCAGCGTCCCACCACAGGTGGCGTTTGCCGTAGGCCTCGCGGTTCCTGATGCCCGTCGAGGATTTTCTCCTGCGTCTTCTCGCCAAAACCATCGAGCGCCGCCACCTGGCCCGTCGTGGCACGCCTGCGTTGAGCGCCTCGATGGTGTCGATGCCGAGTTTGTCGTGCAGCGCCTGGATCTTCTTCGGACCGACGCCCGGGGATCTCGCAGCATCTCGACCAGGCCCGGCTCGACCGAAGCCTTCAGCTTCTCGAAGAATTCGAGCTGCCCGGTCGTGTGCAGCTCGGCGATCTTCTGCGCGAGCGCCTCGCCGATGCCCTTCACGCTCGTCGAGCGTCCTCCGGCGATCAGCTGCGCCAGCTCCGCCTCCTCGAGCGCCTCGAGCGCGCGCGCGCCGTTCTGGTAGGCGCGGACCTTGAACGGATTCTCGCCCTTCAACTCGAGCAGCGTCCCGATTCGGCTCAGGACGTCGGCGATTTCGTTCTTCGTCATGAGGGAGAGGCAAAGAAACACGAACAGGCCAAACTCACGAACTATTCCCGTCGTCGCAAGATGGCGGGGCCGCAGCCGATTCTTGTGCCCCACCACCACAGCCGTGAGCCTTCGCGCCGCATGCCTTACACTTACGCTCGCACCATTCGGCTGGCCGACACCGACGCAGCCGGCGTCGTCTACTTTGCCCGCACGTTTCCCTGTGCCACGAGGCGTACGAAGCCGCGCTGGCCGATGCGAACCTCGCGATCGCCGATCTGCTCGGCGCCCAGGAAATCGTCGTCCCGATTCGCGGAGAGCAAGCCGAGTACCTGCGCCCGCTGCGCACGGTCATAGGTCCGCGCGGCCTGCCTGCCCGAACGCTTGTCCGAAAACTCGTTCGCCGTGCGCTACGAAGTCATTCGACTCGGCTCGCCGGACAAGCTCGCCGCCCGCGCCAAGACCGAGCACGTCTGCACCTCGCTGGTGAAGCGCGAACGCGTTCCGATCCCCGCCAAGCTCGCGGCCTGGGTCGACGCCCGCTGAGTGCCATCGGCCCGGTCGGCCGCGCTCCTCAGATGACCTGCCGCTGGCAGCCCATCCGATAGCGGCGCGGTGTCATGCCGTGGGTCTTGCGGAACAGCGCATAGAAGTGCGCCAGATTGTTGAACCCACAATCGAGCGCGACCTCGATGATGGGGCTGCTGCCGAGCATGAGTTCACGCGCGGCATGCGCCATGCGCAGCTGATTGACGTGCTCCTGTCGGGCCCACGCCGAGCCATTTTCGGAAGCTGCGCGCCACATGCCCGGCACTGCGTCCGGATTGCCGTGCCACGCCGGCGCGCCCTTGGCAAAGACCTCCGGTCGGCTGGCATGCAGATAGATCCTCCAGCCAGGCGGGCAGCGCTGGCATGGGCCGCCGATCCTCTTCCGCCAGCGCCAGCGAATACAGCCCCAGCAGGAGTCGCTCGAGCGGCAGCCGCCGATTGCCGGCAGCCACCAGGCGACGCAGTTCTTCCTGCAGGTTTCGTATCTGCAGCCCGGAAAGGGCAGCCGCATGGAAGAGACGTGGACGGGCGATGGATCGGCACCAGTTCAGGGAACCGCCGCAGCAGGTCGCGCCAGACGGTCGCCGAGAAGGCAAGATTCACCAGCCCAAAGCCGGCAGCATCGACCGGACGCAACTCTGTGCACGTCGTCCGCTCGAACAAAGACCAAATCACCCGGCCGTAATTTTTTATCTTCGCCGTTGATTCGATGGAGCCCTGTGTGGCCCGACTCGATCCAAACATCTCTCGGTCGTGGGTGTGCATTCGCGAGAGGCGATTCCAAAAGAATCCTACCTGTGAGGCCATACACCTCCCCAGCGGCCACCAGATTGCGCCAATGTTTACGCTCCATGACATCAATAGGGGATAAGACAAAGATCACCGCACGGGAAAATCTTTTCGCTGGTGGTGGCGGTACAGTCCTCCATCTCCGCGCCAGCCCGGCCTCGCGGCCGAGCGAGCCACCTCTTCATGCACTACCATGCATTTCCGGCTACCTGACCCACCGGCAGCGATTTTCGTTGCACGACGGTCCAGGTATCCGCATGACAATTTTTTCAGGGCTGCAACATGTCGTGCGCCTGGTGCCACAATCCCATACTATCAGTTGCACGCCAGTCCTGCTCACGACGCCTCCTGCTGCATCGGTGTCGACGCCGCGCCTGTCCAACCGGTGCGCACTCGGCCGAGAACGGTCGGCACACCTTTGAGCGGGCTCGCTGGACCAGTTGTTCCGACTGCGCACGCGTCTGCCACACCGGGCGTCGGCGATGTCGGGCCGTATCATGACCACCGCCGCGGTGATGGCGGAAGTGCTGCAGGACTTCGATTATTACCGAAATTCCGGCGGCGGAGTCACGGTGTCTGGCGGCGAAGGCCCACCCTGCAGCCCCGTATTGATCACCGCGATTCTCCGCTCGTCGGCACAGGGCATCCACACCGCCATCGAATCGAACCTCCTCGTCAGCTGGGAACGGCTGCGCCCAATTTTGGAGGCGACCGACCTCTCCTGCCGTTTGACCTCAAGGTGATGGATTCCAACCGGCACCGACATTGGACCGGCGTCTCCAACCATGTGATTCTGGAGAACGTGGCGCGGTTGGCGGAGACCAACACGCCCGTGATCGCCCGGACGCCGATCATCCCTGGGATCCAACCACGGTTACCGGATCCGCGCCATCGGTGAACGGCTCTCCCGTCTACCCAACCTGCTCCGCTACGAGCTGCTGCCCTACAACGTCCTCGCCGGTCTCAAATACCCGCACTTGGGCAAGCCTAAGACGCCCCAGGTGCGGTCCCCGCGGTATCGTCGGCCCAGTGGCCAACCTGCGCGCGGTTGCGGCGGCAGCCTCGCTCAACGTCAAATGATCGTCCGATGAAACTCCGTACCGTTGCCCCCGAGGTTGACTCAGCTACGGCGTCCGCCTCCACATCTCCGGGAGCGGAAGCTGGCACAAACCCGCGAGACATTGCGCGCGAGGTGGCCTGAACGAAGACGACTACGGCGTCGTGCCGCCAGCCGATTTCAACGGAGATTAACGCCCAATCACCCCGACGGTTCGTTTTACGGCTACGACCGCGCCGGGCCACCAATTTCAGCCACTTGCTGCAAAAGCATCCGATCTATGTCGACGCGATGGACGCCTTCGCGGGCGTCTGATGTTTTTCCATCCCCGGATGAAAAGGGGCCGACCTGGAACCCCGATCACAGTTTTTCGCACCTCACGCCGGTATCAGGCGCTCGTCGCAATTACGTTGGCGCTCCCCATCAACCTTACACGCACCACACATACAC